>CAVQKF010000015.1:0-175895 GCA_963712955.1 uncultured Actinomycetota bacterium
GCCCGCCCGGCTCCACGAAGAGTCCTGTCACCGGCTCCGCGAAGGGCTCCGTAGCAGGCCCCATGACGGCCTCGCCGGGTGGAGCGGGCCGGCCAGGCCATTCCCCCGCAGTTGGCTTCCACAACTCAGGCGTCGGCGGGGCAGGCCGCTGGGGCGGCCCCGTGCGCCTCCCGCCACCACAGGCGGCCCCAGCCTCCCGCCACCACAGGCGGCTCCGAGGCTCGCTCCACCATGGGCACAGGGTCGGGCCCGGCCGGGAACCTTCCAGCGGGCGGTGCAACCGGCTCGGCCACGGACTCCGCCGCAGCGTCACCGGTAGGTTCGGCGGCTAGCTCAATGATGGGCTGGGCACCAGGCTCCATGAAACGCCGCGCGTCGGGCCCGGCCGCGGATTCGCCCAGATCAGGCTGCCGATAGGGCCACACCAGCATCGCCGGGTCATCCGGTGCACGCTGCCGCCCGACGGGCTGCGCCGACTCACCGGGCGGGCGCCACTGGGCCGGGGGCGGCAGTTCGCCACGTATCAGCGGCTGATCCGGCGGCGGGGCTCGCCGGACGGCAACGAACTCGCCATGGCCAGCCACTCATCGGCGGGCGGCACGTTGTGCCAGTCGCCTTCCTGCCCCGCGACCTGCTGCGCCGCAGCGCGTTCGGCCTCCGCGCCGAGCCGCTCTTGCATGCGTGCCATCGCAACGCCCGTCGTCCTCATCGCCGTGGCACGCGCGGACGAAGGCCAGGGTGACGGCGATCACGGCACGATCCGCCCGCTCACCGCTGCCGCAAGATCGGTGGAGGGCAGCTCCGACCGGCGGCCCAGCTCGTCGAACGAGGGATTGCCTGCGGCCAGCCGTAACCCTTGCAGGCTCACGGCGAACTCAGCCAGCGGGCCGACCAGCGGCTCAGATAGCTCCTCGGACGTCCCATTCACGCGACCTTCCTGAGGATTCCCAGGGGACTAAAGGCAATCAAAACGGACCTGAGCCGAAGGGACAACCCATCCTGCTACCCCGCGCCAATAAAGACTCACCACCTGTTATGGGATCGAGCCACGCCTCTCCCCTTCCGCGCGGCGCATGCGCAAGGCCTTCGCCAACGTCAGCGGGCCGGCCGTATCCCGCTCCCGCCGCGGCGCACCGGGAAACGGGCCCACCGGAAACGGGCGCACCGGAACGGGAGCACGCGGAACGGGTGGTACGAATGACGGCATGACAGCGGACGCGGTCGACGAAGCCCTACGGGACCAGGCGGAGCGGTGCCTTCGCGCCCTCGCCGGTGCGCAGGCGCGGCTCCGCGATGACCAGTGGACCGCCATCCGGGCGCTGGCCCTCGAGCGCCGCCGCGCACTCGTCGTGCAGCGCACGGGATGGGGCAAGTCGGCCGTCTATTTCGTCTCGACCTCGTTGCTGAGAAGGCGCGGCGCCGGTCCCACCGTCATCGTGTCGCCGCTGCTCGCGCTGATGCGTAACCAGGTCGCCGCCGCGCAGCGGCGGCATCCACGCTCGCACGATCAACTCGGCCAATCCCGGCGAATGGGAGCAGATCTACACTGAGGTGGCGTCCGGTGCGGCCGACGTTCTGCTCGTGAGCCCGGAGCGGCTGGGCAACCCGGACTTCCGCGACCTGGTGCTGCCGAAGCTCACCACATCCGCCGGGCTGCTCGTCATCGACGAGGCACACTGCATCTCAGACTGGGGCCACGACTTCCGGCCCGACTACCGGCGCCTGCGCACCTTCATCGCCGACCTGCCGCCCGGCGTACCGGTGCTCGCCACCACCGCCACCGCGAACGCCCGCGTCAGCCGCGACATCGCCGAGCAGCTCAGCTCCGGCTGGCGCGGACCAGGCGAGCCACCGGACACGTTGGTGCTGCGCGGGCCGCTGGACCGTGACAGCCTGCGCCTGGCCGTCGTCAGCCTGCCGGTTCCCGCGCAGCGGCTGGCCTGGCTCGCCGACCACCTCGGTGACCTGCCGGGCTCCGGGATCGTCTATACGCTCACCGTAGCCGCAGCGCACGACGTCGCAGGTTTCCTGCGCGCGCAGGGACACGACGCGGCGTCTTACAGTGGCCAGACCGACGAAGCGCAGCGGGTGCGCGTGGAAAATGACCTCTTCGGCGGCAGGCTCAAAACGGTCGTGGCGACAAGCGCGCTCGGCATGGGGTTCGACAAGCCCGACCTCGGATTCATCGTCCACCTGGGCGCGCCGCAGTCACCGGTCGCGTACTACCAGCAGATCGGCCGGGCCGGACGCGCTGTGACGCGCGCCGACGTCATCCTGCTCCCTGGCGCGGAGGACCGGGATATCTGGGCCTATTTCGCCAGCCTCGCCTTCCCGCCAGAACGTGTAGTCCGCGCGACGCTCGCTACGCTGGCCAGCGTGGATGCCCCGCAATCGGTGGCGGCGCTTGAGACGAGGGTGGATCTCACGCGCAGCCGTTTGGAAATGATGTTGAAGGTGCTCGACGTGGACGGCGCGGTACGGCGCGTGCGGGGTGGCTGGGAGGCGACCGGACGCCCCTTCGCCTACGACGCCGAGCGGTACGCCCGCGTTGCCGCCGAACGCGCACGTGAGCAGGAAGCGATGCTCGGGTACGCGGCGACCGCAGGCTGCCGGATGGAGTACCTGCGCCGCGAACTCGACGACCCGCAGGCGGCACCGTGCGGCCGCTGCGACAACTGCACCGGGCGGTCCCGGCCGACCGAGATCAGCGCGGCGGCGGCCACCGCGGCAGCTGCCCGGCTGCGGCGCCCGGGGGTCGAGGTCACGCCGCGCCGCATGTGGCCGGCCGGGATGAAGCCGCTTGGCGTCATGCTTGCTGGGCGTATCCCGGCGGAGGTCGCCGCCGAACCCGGCCGGGCCGTCGGCCGCCTGACCGACATCGGCTGGGGCAGCCGCTTGCGGCGGATGCTCGCCGACAGCGCGCCCGACGCGCCCTTGCCCGACGAGGTGTTCGACGCGGTCGTGAAGGTGCTCGCGGCCTGGGACTGGCCCCGGCGCCCGGCGGGGGTGGTGACCCTGCCTTCGCATACCCGTCCCGAGCTCATCACTGGGCTCGGCGAGCGGATCGCGCGGACCGGCCGGCTCCCTTACCTGGGCGGGCTCGGCTATGCGAGCGACACCCCGGTCGGCCGCCAGCATAACAGCGCACAGCGGCTGCGCGCGTTGTGGCAAGCGATTACGGTCCCGGGACCGCTGCAGGCGTCAGTCGCGGAGGTTAGCGGTCCCCTGCTCGCGGTGGACGACCGGATCGAGACCGGTTGGACAATGACGGTTGCCGCGAAACTGCTGCGGGAGGCGGGCGCGCCAGCGGTGCTCCCATTCGCGCTTGCCGTCGCGACGTGATCATCGACGCGGCCAAGTTTCATGATCCCGGTAATTTTCGCGCTATTCGCCAAAATGTTACCTGGATCATGATCTGGTCCGCGCGGGGCCGCCGCGCCTACTGGGGGCTGCCGAGATCCAGGAGGCCGGGGCCGCGCAGCGACCAGGTCATGGGCTCCAGGTCGAGCGCGGCGAAGTTCCGCCTTCTGCCGTTGGGGCTGAGCCCGGTCACCTGCACGGGCCCATAGCCGAAATCACAGGTGCGCTGGTACCCACGGTGGAGGTGGCCGTGCATCAGATGCGATGGCTGCACAGCATCGACGATGCGCCGAAGCCGTTCCCTGTGCCTGTTGTTGCGCTCGAGGTCTGCGGGCGCCCACCAGGACGGCGGGCGGGGGAAGGTGTGGACGACGCCGGAAGGGCAGTCATGGCAGACCATTACGTCCGCGTGACCGCCCGCGCCAACGGCGCCTGCCTGCTCGTCGCTGATCTCTTCCTGCGGCCACCAGTCCCGGCCCTCCGTGCGTGCCGCCCTGTCCAGGCTTACCCCACCGCCGCAGGCGAGCCATTCGCGACCGTGCCAATTCCAGCGGTGACCGCGGGGTAGGTGGAAGATGTTCGGCCGCACAATCACGCGTCCATCCGGCATGGTGTCATCGGCCATCCTGGTTAGCTGCGAGAAGTCCTCGTGATTCCCGTCAACGAACCACAACTGCGCGCCGACCCGCCGTAGTGCTCCGCTCAGGCCCGTCAGGTAATCCTTTCCGGTGGTATCCGGCCAGATCCCGAAGTCCCCGAGGTGGAGGATCAGCAGGTTGTTCTCGCCGCCGAGTAGTCCAGGGACGTGGCCGATGACGTGCAGCGCCCAGTCCTGGTCGCCGTGCCAGTCACCCGCGACCACGATGCGCCGCGGCGGTGTGGCCAGAACGTCGCCCGGCCCGGGCTGGGCAGCCATGCCTGATTTGCAGCTTTCTCCCTGACGATGCGGCGCCCGCTCCCTGGCACTGGATCAGCCTGCGGCCGGAAGCAGGTCGCGGCGTTTCAGCGTAACGAGAGTGGCCATCGGGACGAGCATCAGCCCGGCAAGGACGCGGGCCAGTCCGAACCGCCCGGGGAGGAATCCGACGGCGAGTGGCCCGAGGCCGCCGACCGCCCGCGGCACATCAGCCAGGGCTAACGCCTGCTCAGGTGTTCCTTCAACCCTCCGACGGTAAGAAACCGCTCCGCCAGCCACCGCTGGGCTTCGGCTGCCGTGCCCGGCAGACGGTCGGGCTCCTCACCCACCAGCCGAGCCGCGTTGCGGAGGGTCGCCTCGGCCAGCGACGTCAGCTGCTGGCCGCCGACCCGGCCCCATTTCGAGAGCAAGAGCATCGCATCGGGAGTGTCGCCGAGCGCCACGGCACGCTCCGCCTTCGTTGGTCTCACATAGCGGTACTCGGGCACTGTCAGCTCGACGTGATCGTCCCGGGGCACGGATCGGTTGAAGGCCGGCTCGAGGAGCGGTGCGGCGGCGTCCCGCCGGGTAAGCGCCGGGCCGAGGTCGAACCGCTCGCGCATGGTGCGAAGCACCGAGCAGGTGTGGAACAGATCATCAACGACCGTTCCCCGTTCGGTGTACGGCGAGATCACGATAGCCGGAACCCGCACGCCGAAACGGTCGAAGGCGAAACCCTGCTCAGTGGGTCGGTCGTCGGGGACCGGCGCCACCGGCGGGGGTACGTGGTCGTAGCAGCCGCCGTGCTCATCGAAGAGCACGATGAGGGCCGCCGATGGCCACTGGGGTGAGCTGCGGACCGCCTGGTACGCCCTAGCCAGGAACTGCTCCCCGGCTCGGATGTCGGTCGGCGGATGGTAGTCGTCGAGCGGAGGGAAGAACATGTTGGGCTCGAGCCAGGAGTAGGCCGGCAATTTTCCTGCTGCCGCATCCTCGAAAAATTGCGTCCGTGTCGCCGAGTGGCTCCGCCACATGGTGATGTGCCGCAGGCCGGCCAGGTTGATGGCGCAGTCCGGCACGATCTGGTGCTTGTCGTAGTAGACGCGCCAGTCGAGGCCCTTCGCCGTGCAAAGGTCGAACAAGTTCGCCATCTCCTGGTCCCACGAGTAGGAGATGATGTTCTCGTTGTCGAGCTTCCCGAGGCTCGTGCCGCCGTGGTAGAAGGACCGGTTCGGAAACGTACAGGTGGGCGCTTCGCAGAACCACCTGGTGAACACGGCGAACTCGGCCGCCAGGCGGTTGATGACCGGTGCCGTCTCGGGGGTGAAGACACCTCCGATGGACTGCATCTCATCGCTGGTCGGCTCGCGCCCTTTCTGCCAGAGGAAATTGGAGTAGTAGTCGGTGGCGAATCCGTCCATGACCGGCGGGCCGGGCACTGGAGGGACGTTGAACGGCGCTTCCATGGAGTCGGGGAACAGCGGGTACGACGACTTCCCGGCGTTCGACGGTGGAAGGTACTCACCCCACAGCTGCACGTTGACGTTGCCGTAGCCCTCGCCGGGGTCAGGCAGCGGGTCGCAGAAGGCTGTGGTCGGGCGCACCCGCACCTTGCCCTTCGGGTACGGCAGCACGATCTCGCGGTCCCGGATGCCGTCCGCCGCCTCGATGTGAGGCAGATGCCCGAGGAGCGAATCGAACGAGCGGTTCTCGAACATCAGCACGACCCAGTTGGTGATCTGCTCCAGCATGCCGTCCCCCGTGGTGGTGGCTGTGCGGACCGTTGCTGCTCCGTCCAGGGCACCTCGTGCGGACGAACCTTGCCGATGTTGGCCGTCACCCCGTTGAGCAGCGGCGCTGGTGACGTAACCAGGGCCTGGCCTGCTCCTGTTCTACTCGGCGGCGTCCTTCCCGTGGTGCTGACACGCCGAGCGCTTCGCGCCCAGCGAGCCCGGATCACCCGAGCCGGAGTTCATGATCACCGCCGATGACCCGCGGCAGCCTCTCGTCCGTGGCATGCGGCGCTATTCCGAAACGGCAGCTTGGGAATCAGCCCGGTCACCAGGCTGAAGAGTTGTGCGACGATTTCAGATTCAGGTTCTTCAACCTTGTCCATTTCGTCACGTACGCCGCCCGCTTCACCGGACGCCGCGTCGCTGGTATTTGGCCCGGCGTGCGCCAGGCGGACTACAGACCGTCCCAGCGATCACCCGGGAAAGCAGGGCTACGGGGGCAACTCCGCGACACCTTGCGCCACCGCGCATGGCGCGCACAGCGCTACGTCCACATCACCGTCCTGGTTCGTAGTGAGCCGACGCGTGATCACCGCGTGTCTATCACATACCCCCATGTCGGCCGGGTGTGACCTGGCACAGGAGCAGCCACAGTCACGCTGGGCCCAGACAGACGCGATGCGCCAGCCCGCCAGCACCGCGCGGACAGCCGGGTCGCTGGCGAGCTTATGCAACGCCTCGGTAGTCACTGCCGCCGTCCGGTCCGCCCACTCGGCCACCACAGCCGCGGCAGCCTCCCAGGCGGCGACGAACTGCCGTACCGGGTTGTCCCCGTCGCCGCTCACAACCACATCTTCCCACCCATGGTCGGGAGTGACCACCTCTTGCGGGTGTTCAGGTGGCCGCTAGCAGCGAGGGTGACCCTGGACGGTGCCCACCACCCACGCGAGGCCACAGGCTACAGCTTCTCCGGCAGAGTGGTGAGCCGCCTCGACGACCAAGTTCGGTGAGCATGTGCGGGCTTCTTGCTTGATCAATTACTGGTAGGCCCTGCACTCACTGAAGCTTTCGCACCCAGTAAGGCGTCACCATGGCCTGATGGCGCCGCCGCCTCGCTGTCACCCGTTCAGGACCCGGGCCTTCTGCTGCTGGAACTCGGCCTCGGTCAGGATGCCAGCCTTCATCAGCTCGCCGAGCTGCGTTAGTTGGGCGAGCCGCTCGCCCATATCGGCCGACTGTGCAGGGGCAGCAGGTGCAGGTGGTGCAGCAGGTGCAGGTGGTGTCGGCACTACGGGTGCTTGCGATGGCGGTGCGGGCACTGCTGCTGTGCTGCCCTCGTCCCGCGCCGCCCACCGGGCTTGCTGCCTGCGCTGTACCCGCCCGTGCACGGAGCTGGCAACGGCAGCTGTGGCGGCGGTTCTCAATATGCCCATCGTGATCTCCTCGTCGCTCTCAGGAAGGCTCGGTCGCATCGAGGGCAGCGACCATGTCGCTGGCTGATATCCCGCCATCTGCGATCAGGCGTGCGCCTTCGCGCCGCCAGGCGTCCACCAGGCCAAGAACCCACCGGTTCTCATATACGATGACGGCGGCAGCGCTGCCCGGCTGGATCGCTGCGGCGATTTCGCCGACATCGCTGTCATCGAGCAGGCCTGACGAAGCGCCTGCCCAGGCGCTCAGGTCGACGGCGTCTGAGGTGTCGAGCTCGCGGACGTCGACCTTGCGGGTGTTGCCAGCGGAATCTTTGGTGATGAATTCCAGATCCAGGATGCCGATGATGCCCTGGTCGGCGAGAGAGAGCAACTGTTCGAAGCCCGGTGAGGTGATGCGCGCGCTGGGAAACTCGATCGCGAGGAAGTCGATCGGGCCCAGTTCTTCGTCATCCGGATCAGGCTGGGCTGGTACCGACATTGGCTCTCCTGTTGGACTGCTGCCGGTTCGCAGGCACCGGACGTGACAAGGCCGCCTGACGTGGACCGGGCGTATCCACTGCCGCAAGTCTGGGGATCCGTCGCCAGTGCCAGCTTCAACCTAGCAGGTCACTTCTTCACCGGAACACTCCGATGTGGGACGCTTTACGTGCCCGGACGCATAACGATTCATCGGCGTCGTCGGCTCGGGGTCGCGAACCCAAAGGCTCATGGAGCGCAAGGTCACTCCGGCCCGCGCAGGCCACGCTGATCTGGCAACACTCGACACGAGACCGCGACATGGCGGTCGCGAAGGCGATGAGGCGCTTACTGGCGCCTGCGACGGCAAGCGAGGCAAGCGAGATGAGCGCGGCGGTTCGCCCGGCTCTGCCGCAGCCCATGGCCTTGACCGGCACCCGCCGATGTTCACGGTGCGCACACCTCGCGGTGATGTGCGTCGCTACTTTGTACGCTATCCGGGGCCGCGAGCTCCGGAATAGAAAGCACCCGCCGTTGGCCGACGTCCGCAGCGCAGGCGGTTACGTGGTCGGGCCATACTCCGGCCATGCTCGTTCGTTGACGCCCGTATGCGTGACGTCGGCCGCAATGCCATGGACTTCAGCATGATTGGCGCTCGTGACAGCCTACCAATTTGCAGGCGTCATTCCCGAGTTTCAGTAGGGCCGCGTTCGACACAGCGGCAAAGTCGGCGGTGCCAAAGCCGTTGGTCCGTACCTCGCTGAGGAAACGCTGCTGCCGCGTGGTTGGCGCTGTCGTTGTATTCTTGCTGCCGGTAGCAACCGCGACAGTGATTCCGAAGAGGGCTACTGCCACCACTAAGAGTTATGATCCACCTTGGGCGGAAGCGGACGTGCAGCACAGGCCTGACATGCGAGCGTGATCGGCCGTATCTGACTGATCACGAGTAGCCATAAGCCGCTCGGTTGGCCACTCATCGGGCAGTGTTACGGCTCCGGATACCGCCGACGCCGTTCATTCCTGGCATACGATCCGCTCAGTAATTAGATACGAAGAATAGGTTACCGGCCGGTTAGTCCTTGCCGTCTCTTCAAGAACATGTTAAATGCTTTGCTGAGCTGGATTCTGCGGTGCTGAATCTGGCCTCCGCGGGTGCGTAAGCGGCGGCCCAGTGTTGACTGGAACGTGCTCCTCCCTATGATGAAGCCTTGGCCTGTGGGCTCCTGGCCAGCTAGACTACACGTGGGGGGCGCGGGATGCGCTGCATTTTGCCGCACTGTTCGACCGGTTCATCAAGAACCTGCGCCGCTACGTCGGTTAGAGACGATCGCCGCCGCACTGAGCCGCCCGTCACCGCGACCACCTGATGGGACCGCCGGGCTGGCCGACGGCGGCCACTCCAGCTTCCTGCACGAAAGTCCGTCAAGTCCTGTGAAAGGAAATCCTCATGAGCTGATCTTCCACCTGTCTGCCCACCCCAGACGGCCCCGGCTCCGTCTAAAACGGCCGGCTCTACATCGACCACCAAACCAAACCAAGGAGACCCGCATGTCTGGCGCGACCGAGAACCCAGCAGGCGTCACAGCGATCCGGCCGTTCACGATCCCGGTCCCCCCGAGACGGAAATCGAGGCGCTGCGCGCGCGCGTCAGGGCCACCCGCTGGCCCGACCAGGAAGTCGTCGGGGATCATTCGCAGGGCGTGCAACTGGCGGTGATCACCGAACTCGCCCGCTACTGGGCGACGGAATACGACTGGCGCAAGTGCGAGGCGGAACTGAACGCCCTGCCGCACTTCATGACCGAGATCGACGGGCTGGACATCCACTTCATCCACGTCCGCTCGGAGCATGAGAACGCGCTGCCGGTCATCATCACGCACGGGTGGCCCGGCTCGGTCATCGAGCTGCTGGCGATCATCGACCCGCTCACCAATCCCACCGCACACGGCGCGAGCGCGTCGGACGCCTTCGACGTGGTAATCCCGTCGATGCCGGGCTACGGGTATTCCGGCAAGCCGCGGGAGACCGGCTGGGGCCCGGACCGCATGGCCCGGGCCTGGGTGGAGCTGATGAAGCGCCTGGGCTACACCCGGTTCGTGGCGCAAGGCGGCGACTGGGGCGCGATCGTGACCGACGTGATGGCCGCCCAGGCACCCCCGGAACTGCTCGGCATGCACACCAACATGCCCGGCGTTTTTCCACCCGATGTCTCAACGGCGCTAGCGCGCAACGTACTAGGGGCCGGCGGCCCGCCGCCATCCGGTCTGTCCGCTGACGAAAGCCGCGCGTACGAGCAGCTGAACTTCTTCTACACGAAGGGCATCGGCTACGGGATAGAAATGGGGACGCAGCCGCAAACGCTCTACGGGGTGGCGGACTCACCCGTCGGCCTGGCCGCCTGGATGATCAACCACGACGCGGCCAGCTACCAGGACATCGCGGACGCCTTCGCGGGGCACCCCGTCGGCAACCTGACCCGGGACGAAGTCCTCGACAACATCACGTTCTACTGGCTGACGAACACAGGGGTTTCCTCCGGCCGGCTGTACTGGGAGAACACGTTCGACTTCTTCGGCGCCAAGAACGTCTCCATCCCGGCCGCCGTCACGGTCTTCCCCAAGGAGCTCTACCAGGCCCCGCGCAGCTGGGCCGAGCGGGCCTACCCCAAGCTCATCTACTTCAACGAGGTCGACCGGGGCGGCCACTTCGCCGCCTGGCAGGAGCCGACGCTGTTCGCCGCCGAGGTCCGCGCGGCGTTCCGGACACTGCGCTAACCAGACACCGACGGGGGCGGCGCGCACCACCGGCGCGCCGCCCGCCCGTACGGCGACGGCACCGGCCGGGGCCTTGGCCGGGACATCCAGCCACAGGGAGAGCATTGTCATGACAGCACACTGGCCCGTGCCCGCTGGGCTGCACACGGCCTCGCTCCGGCTGCCCGTCGAAGGCGAGCTGCCTTCTTTGGGCGGCGCGACAGGCTGGCTCAACTCGCCGCCGCTGACACCAGCGGGCCTGCGCGGGAAAGTCGTCCTGGTCGGCTTCTGGACCTATACCTGCATCAACTGGCTACGCCAGCTTCCCTACGTCCGCGCCTGGGCCGGGAAATACTCCGGCCAGGGCCTGGTGGTGATCGGCGTCCACACACCCGAGTTCCCGTTCGAGCACAATGCCGATAACGTCCGGCAGGCCGTCCAGGAGATGAGGATCGATTACCCGGTCGCAACCGATAACAACTATGCGGTGTGGCGTGCCTTCGACAACCACTACTGGCCCGCCCTCTACTTCGCCGACGCGCAGGGGCGTATCCGGCATCACCACTACGGCGAAGGCGAATACCAGCAGTCGGAAATGATCATCCAGCAACTCCTGGCCGAGGCTGGATCCGCCGGGGCAGGTGATGACCTGGTCTCGGTCGACGCGCGCGGCGTGGAAGCCCCGGCCGACTGGGACACCCTCAGATCACCGGAAAACTACACCGGCTATGAGCGCACCGAGAACCTCGCATCCCCCGGCGGCGCGGTACCGGGCAAGCCCCACGTCTATGCCGCCCCGGCGGAGCTGAGGCTCAACCACTGGGCCCTGTCCGGGGACTGGACGATGGAGGAACAGGCCGCCACGCTGAACACGGCCAACGGGCGCATCGCCTGCCGGTTCCACGCCCGCGACCTCCACCTCGTCATGGGCCCAGCCGCACCAGGAACTTCCCTACGGTTCCGCGTGCTCCTCGACGGGCAACCGCCGGGCGCCGCCCACGGAATCAGACATGGACGGCAAGGCAACGGCACGGTCACCCAGCCGCGGCTCTACCAGCTCATCCGGCAGCCCGGCCCCATCACCGACCACACCTTTGAGATCACCTTCCTCGACCCCGGCGCCCAGGCCTACGCGTTCACCTTCGGCTAGACCTGAGCGAAGCATCCCAACTGCGCCAGGTCGGCCGGGGGCGGCGCAGCTTACCCCTAGGTAGGCCCGTCGGGGTCGGGGTATGTGGTGTACGCGCCAGGATCAGTCGCTGAACGTGCGCTCGGCTTCGCGGGCCTGGCCTGCCGATTTGCTGGCTTCGTCTACGATGCGCGAGTATTCGTCAGCGGAGCCGCTGGGATAATGAGCCCAGGCCACCCAGCCGACTTCTTCTTCTATCATGGCGAGAGCTGCCGCAGCGACGGCGATTCGGTTGCGCAGCTTTTTCGCGTGTTCGAGCTGGCGTTGCAGGCCCTCTGCGCTTTGCGCGGACGCTCTGATCTGCGGACGCCTGAGCGCGACTTCGCGGCATTCCCCGCTGGCGGGCAGCAGATCGTTCGAGCGCTCGATCGCTGAACAGGCGCTTTTGCTGGCTCCCGGCTAAGGTCCCAGGTTCTCGTTCGCGCTCGTTTGGCCGCATCTCACACCGGAGGCCTCGTGCCCCAGCTCGTTCGCAATCGCCTTAGGCTGGTCGGCGCCGCGCTAGGGCTGGCCGGGAGCCGGTGCCGGTGGTGTGGAGGTTGGCGGACGCGTCCTGGGTACTTGCCTGGCAGTGTCAAGGTGATCTTTCACCTGGCCTAGCATCGGGCCCAAGTGGTTTGTTTCGACACTGCCCAGCCGCAGGAGCAGGCGGCGAAGTAGCCCTCAACACTCGTCAGGCGATGCCAGCGGTGCCCTGCCGTGTGGTTCTGCAGCAAGTCGAGATCATCTTGCGCCGGTACATATGGCTGTCCGAGCAGGCCACGCCAGGAGTCGCTGCGCTCTTGCCGGCGACGGAGCTCTGGGTGTCCGGCCTTGGCGCTGTAATCCATGGATCTCATCCCCTAGCTAGGCGGTGCGATCGGAGACGGCGCGCCGGAGGACAGTAGTCTTTCGATGGGTCGTCCGTTTGTCGGTGATTTACAACGCTATGTGCGGGCGGAGCTGAGGTAAGAGTCCTTCGTCACGTTGACTAGGGGAGGGCGACCTTACCCGCCTCTGGCTAGGTGCGGGCCTGGTCCACAGGTTTGGTCGTAGTCGGACGCGTGCCGTGACGTCACCAGATCGCGACGATGTTGGCCAGGTCCTCTGGCGGCGGGTAGGTGATCCGGTGACGCTGCGGTCACACCGGCCGCCTTCATGCGTTCCCCGCGGTTAAGCGTTAACTCCGGCCCAATCTCCTTGAGCAGCAGGTCTGCGTCGGACACCACACCGACGACCCGATCGGCCGAATCCAGCACGGGTGCGGCTCTCAGTGAGATAATTGGTTCTGGCGGAAATATGATTCAGACTGGCATTTTGGGAGCGCCGGGACATACACGACGTATCGCTGGTTGCGGTGCGTCATCTGCGCAGGCAGCCGACCTTCCGAAGATCGCGGTGCTCGTGGCGGCGTGATCTGGCTGCCGGGGTGCGTGCAATGGAAAGGCCACCGCCCGATTCTTTGTGGCGTCAGGACACACAGCGAACGGAGACGGTGGCCGTGGACGCCAGCATGGCACAAGTGCAGTACGGGGACGGGATAGCCGGGCAGGTTCCGGCGGCGGACCTGGAGGACGCGCTGTTCGGCGGGCTGCGCCAGCAGCTGGAATCGATGATCAGCTGGGCGAAGAGCGACGAGGCGCTCGCCTTAGAGCATGACCAGTTCGAGTCGCGGACGCTCACCGAGGGGTTCGAGGTGATGCGGATCTTCACCGAGGCCCACATGGGGCTGCGGACGGCGCGGGAACAGCGGCGCACCGACGTCGCCGACGCCGCCGGGGACCTGCGCGTGAGCACCGAGGACGGCCAGGAGCACACGCGGATGATGGTGTACGGGCCGGTCCGCACCTCGCGGATCGCTTACAAGCGGCACCGCAGGCCGAACCTGTATCCCCAGGACGCGGACCTGAACTGGGCGAGCGCGCATTCGTATTCCGCCGGGGTGGAACGGCGGGTGGCGAAGGCGTCCGGGATAGTGCCGTTCGCGCAGGCCGCGGCCCAAGTCAGCGAGGCGGGCGCGATCACGGTCGGCAAGCGCCAGGCAGAGCAGCTGGCCATCGGGGCCGCGGTTGACTTCGAGGCGTTCTACGCCGCGCGGCGGCCACAGCCATGCCCGGCTGGCACCGGGCTGCTGATCAGCGCGGACGGGTCCGCGTTCAGCGTGCGGCCCGGGGCGCTGCGGCCCGCGACCGCCAAAGCCGCCCGGGCCCGGCAGCGCGCGGCCGCGGCCAGCGGCTGGCCCGATGACCCAGCCGACCTGCGCAAAAGCAGGAAACGCTCAGCCGAGCTGGTGTGCGTCGCCGACATCCCGCCCGCCCCCCGCACGCCCGCCGACATCATCACCGCCCTGTTCGGGACGCCCCGCAACACCGGCCGCCGCAGCAATGACGGCGATGCCCCGCGCGCCCGTCACGGCCCGAAGGCAGAGGGCAAGACGGTGCTCGCCTCGGCCCGCAAACCGATCCCGGCCGTCGTGGGCGAGGCCTTCGCCGAGGCTCACCGCCGCGACCCCGGCCACCTGCGGCCCTGGTTCGCCGTCGTGGACGGCAACAACACCCAGATCGACGCGATCCACGGCTACGCCGCCCAGTACCAGGTGAGCGTGCCGATCCTGATTGACCTGATTCATGTCGTGCAATATTTGTGGAAGGCTGCGGGCTCTTTCTTCTACCCCGGCGACCCCGAAGCCCGGGCCTGGGTCAAGGCCCAGGCCGCCAAGATCCTCGACGGCAAGGCCCGGGACGTGCAAGCCGGGATCCGGCGCCGCGCCACCTCCTACGGCTACAGCACGAAAGAACGCGAGGGCGCCGACGCCTGCGCCGATTACCTGCAGAACAAGAAGGACTACCTGGACTACCCGGCCTACCTGTCCGCCGGCTGGCCGGTCGCCAGCGGGCTGATCGAAGGCGCCGCGCGCTGGCTGATCAAGGACCGCATGGAAGTGACCGGAGCCAGGTGGGGCCTGGACGGCGCCGAAGCCGTCCTCAGGCTTCGCGCGCTGGTCGGCAACGGCGACTTCGACGACTACTTCGCATTCCACCTCAGACAGGAAAAACGGCGCAACCACGACAGCTGCTACCGCAATCCCGACCCCCCCGCCGCATGATCACCAGAAGCTATCAACCCGGCGGCCTCACACCGGCCTGCCCGAATCATCCTATCTTCAAAAGAGCCGCACCCCCACGTCGCCGCGGAGTGCCTCTTCAATCTGCCGTCGGTAATCTCTACGCCATGCCGTCTGGGCAGCCACTGGTCTGCTGCCCTCATGAAGAGGGACCGACCGTCACCGAGGGTGACCAGTCGCGGCACTGTGCCGCCTGGGAGAACGCATACTCCCTGCCGATTCCGCGCTGTTGAGAACGGCATCGCCGTGTGTGGCCGCGCGCAGAGCTGCCAATTCTGGCGTTCGTGGTCCGTGGCGTAGGGTTCTGCGCGCTGCCGGTCACAGGTTTGCTGGGTGAAGGGCGGCTGTCCGCCCGGCGCGATGCCAGCGCCCGCAGTGGCTAACCGTCAGCCCAGTCGGAAGGGGTTAGTGCCGCCGGGTGCCGGGGACCCAGGCCTGGGCGCCCATCTGGACCGCTTCCCACGGGCTGCCCAGCGGCGGGGTGCAGGACAGGTTGAGGTCGCTGATGGCGTCGACGGTCATGCGAGCCACGGTCACCCTTTCGCTCATCGAGGAGGCGCTGTGCGGGCCGCCGCTGACCGAGGTACCGCTATCGGAGAGCGACTCGGTGGCCCTGGCCGCGGTGCTGGGCGCGCTGGCTGACCCGGTCCGGCTGCGGCTGATATCGATCCTTGCCGCCCAGGGCGAGGTGTGCAGCTGGCACCTCCAGGAGCCCCTTGGCAAGAGCCAGCCCACCGTCTCCCACCGCACCCGGGTCCTGGCCGAGGCCGGGCTCATGAGGGGAGACAACGCGTGGCAAGTGGACGTGGTGGCGGATCGTCCCCGAGCGCCTCGCCGCGGTCTGCGAAGCGCTCGGAGGCACCTAAGATCAACCGGGGCCAGCCACCCCGACCGGTTCGGGCGGCCCTGGCCAGCCTAGCCGGGAGGCGCTGGCGGCAGCGGCGGTCAAGGGCGGCGGGCTTGACGGCGCGGATGATCGCCGAGTGCATCCCCGGGCTGCCTCGTTGGTAAAGGTCACTGACGCGTCGGTGAACCCGGCCGCGGCCAGCCCGCGAGGTACTCGGTGCGGGACAGGGCGCCAGCGATGCAGCCGACGTAAGAGCCCGCAGCCGCCCGCTGAGCGGGCGACAGGTGGTCCCCGGCGACTACGTCGGTGATGCCGATCCGGCCGCCGGGGACCAGG
Organism: uncultured Actinomycetota bacterium; assembly: GCA_963712955.1. Classification (GTDB taxonomy): domain Bacteria; phylum Actinomycetota; class Actinomycetes; order Streptosporangiales; family Streptosporangiaceae; genus DATFVJ01. The sequence goes on from CAVQKF010000015.1 coordinate 16,106, forward strand.
ACGCGGAACGTCTCGGCGAGCACCGCGGGCTTGTCGGTGGATAGGTTGATGACGCAGTTGGAGATGACCACATCCACGGACGCGTCCGGCAGCGGCAGGTTTCGATCTCGCCCTTGCGGAATCGGCGTTGGCCGCTCCGGCCTTGGCGGCGTTGGCGCGGGCGAGGGTCATCATCTCGTCGGTCATGTCAACGCCGTAGGCGAATCCGGACGGGCCAACCCGCCGGGCCGAGGAGCAGCACGTCGATGCCGCCGCCCGAGCCCAGGTCCAGGACCCGCTCTCCTTCGTGCAGGTCGGCGACCGCCAGCGGGTTGCCGCAGCCCAGGCTGGCCAGGACCGCCTCTTCGGGCAGCCCGTCGGTCTCGCCCTCGCGATACAGATGCGCGCTGAAGCCGCCGACCGCCGGGCCGCAGACCCCGCGCCGCAGCACGGGTCCGTGGCCGAGCTGCCGCAGCATGAGGCAGGACGCCAGCCTTCGGCTCCAGGACCGCGCGGGCGGCCGCGGCGTACCGGGACCGGACTTCCTCACGCAGGCCGGTGCTCGACTGGTCGCCCATCACGATCACCCCTAGGCATAGATATCTGTCTATCTCAAGTCTGCTTCAGAGATAGACAATTGTCAATACCTGCTGCATACTAGTCATGTGAACACCTCTGCCGTCAGCATCCAGCACCGGCCCCCACTCCCGGTGGCCGAGCAGGCTTGCTGCACGCCATTGCTACGCGAGCCGCTCACTGCCAGCCAGGCCGCCGACCTGGCGCACAAGCTCAAGGCGCTGGCCGATCCCACACGGCTGCGGCTGGTGTCCATGGTCGCCGCGCATGAAGGCGACGAGGCCTGCGTCTGTGACCTCACCGAGCCGCTGGGGCTGACCCAGCCGACGATCTCCCACCACCTCAAGATCCTCGTCGAGGCGGGGATCTTCACCCGCGACAAGCGCGGCGTCTGGGCCTACTACGCGCTCGTCCCCTCCGCCCTGGACGCGCTTCAGCGGTGCTGAGCACGACCCGCTAACGCCCAGATCCAGGTGGCTACAGCCAAGCTCGCGGCCAGCAGCAGGACGGCCGAGGCGCGCCCGGCTGACCGGTAATGGTTGCCGATCGCGGCGGCGGCCAGCAGGCCGATGGCGGTGATCAGCGCCGTGCCCAGCAGGACTCGCGCGGCGGCTTGCCGCGCAGCGCCCGGGCCGCCAGCCAGCGCTGCAGCGGCCCGCGGCAGGAGTTCATCACCCGCGCCCGCAGGTCCATCAGCTCCAGCACGTCACCAGGGATGTCGCCGACGGTGTAGCTGGCCAGCCGCGGTCCCGGAACACCGGATCGAACCTGATCGCGTAGAGATCGATCACCCCGCCGGTGTGCCCGGCGTCCCGCAAGCCGTCGGTGAAGTGTTCCAGCACGCCGTGGCAGAGGGACGAGGTGACGCGAGTCGGGCAGGTCCTGCGGAAGCGCCCTCTGGAACTGGCGAGCGGCCTGACGTGCTCGGTGGGGCACCCTATGGTTATCAGGAACTCACCTGACTACCAGAGCGTGGTCACGGCCCGTCAGCTCGACTACTGCTTCGACCCTGCCCGCAGCAAGCGTGATAAGTACGCCTGGCCGGGCCTGGAAACCTATGGCCCGTTCAGCCGCGACACGTTCGCGCGGCCCACCCCGCGCATCCTTGTGTCTTCCCCCAGGCCGCGCAGGGCGCGGCCGAGAAATTCGTCCGCTACCTCCGCGATGGCGTACCCGGGCAGCAGGGCTTCCAGGCCGGTTTCGCCAAGACCTTCGGGCTCGTCAACCCGCGCTTCGACCTGGTTGCCGTCCCCCGATCGGCACAGGCCCCCGCCCAGGGTTACCGGGCGGCCCTCACGGCGCGCTCGCCAGAGCGAGCTGCCCGACGCCGCGATCGTGATCGTGACCGACCGGGACGGCGACCTGCCCGACGGGCACAACCCCTACCTGCACAGCAAGGCCATGCTCCTGATGGCCGGGGTCGCGGCGCAGCACGCGCGGCTCAGCAAAATCACGGCCAGCCTGCGCAGCCGCCTTACATCCTGCAGAACATCTCCATCGCCCTCTACGCCAAGATGAAAGGCGTCCCCTGGACCGTCGATCACGACCTCACCATCGCCGATGAGCTGGTGATCGGGATCGGGACCGCTGAGCTCTCCGATTCCCGGCTGCAGGAACGGCAGCGGTTCGTCGGCATCACCACGGTCTTCCGCGGCGACGGGAACTACCTGCTGGGCCAGCTCTCGCGCGAGGCCACCTACGCGGACTACCCGCAGGTGCTGCGTGACTCGACCCGCGACATCATCGACGAGATCAAAAGGCGTAACGGCTGGCAGGACGGGGACACGGTCCGAATCGTCCTGCACGCGGCCCGGCCTCCCCGCAATGCCGACTTCGCGCTCTTGATGCGCGACGCCGTGCACGCGGCTCGGCAGCGGAGCAGCATATCGAGTTCGCGTTCGTCACCGTTTCGCACGAGCATCCGTTCGCCCTGATCGCCCCGTCTGAGCCCGGGCGGAAGACCGCGCGGGGACCCAAGGGAGCGTGCGCTCCCGATCGCGGGCTGATCGTCCAGACGGGCAAGTACTCACGCCTGATCACCACGACCGGCCCGAGCCTGGTGAAGCGCGCCGGGCTGCCCTTGCCCCGGCCGCTTCAGGTGCACCTGCACCGCCATTCCACCTTACCGACCTGCACTACCTGGCCGAGCAGATCCTCAAGTTCACCGGGCTGTCCTGGCGATCGACTCATCCTGCCGCAGACCCCGTGACGATCTATCTACTCCGAGCTGATCGCCGGGCAGCTGGCCCGCCTGCGAGCCGTCCCTGACTGGTCACCTGCCCTGCTGGACACGCGGCTGCGGACAAGTAAATGGTTCCTGTGAACAGCACCGCGCTCGCGCGGAGCTTCGCCGCGCAGCTAGCCGACCTCCGCCAGGGCATCCGGGAGTCGTGGCACGCGGAGGCGCCCGAGGCCGGCCTCGTCGAATGGGCCGCTTTCCGGAGCGGCACACGGCTCGACACCGGCGCCGAGCCCCTTGCCGTCGCGACGATCCCCGCACGGCGGCGGGCCGAGGCCCCGATCCTCGCGCCGTAGGATTCCGACCTGCCGCTCCCCGCAACGCCAGACGACGCTGCGGGCCTGTGGCTGGACTGGCATGCGCCGCCTGATGACCCGCGACCCCGTGCCCGCTGACCGCAACTCGTTCTTCTTCCGACCCGTTGAGCTACTCGGGCTCGCGGTCGGCGCCAGCGCACTGGCCGGCAAGGACAAGACCCCGCTGCGCTGGCTGCGTGACCTTCTCGAATCCCGCCGCGACGACCTTCCACGGTCTGGCACATGGGCCGCAGCACTCGAAGTGCTCGCAGTCTGGCATGCCGGAGCGCACCGGGCCATGAACGTTCACCTGGAGCCGCTGGACGCTATCGACGCCGCTGTCCTCCTGTGGCTGCACCTGATCGATGACGGCATGGCCGCCACTGCGACATCGGTCACCAGAGAGGCTCTGTCACGGCAGCTCCTCGAATGCGCCAGCAGCACGCTCTTGCGACCGCAGGGCCTCGGCGAGCGCGGCATCCTCTGCGTTGCGCTCCAGCGGGCTGTCGCTGAGGCCGTCGGCGATCTGAGGCTAGGAGGGCTGCGCACCACCGAGTTCGTCGTCACCGTGTGCCGGCGGTTCCCGCTGCTGGTTGCCGCGATGCAAAAACGGCACAACCACCGGCAGGCCCTTGCCATCACCGACGAATACGATGTGCAGGACCTGCTCCGCGGGATCCTGAGCCTTCACTTCGACGACATCCGGCCAGAAGAGGGGAACCCCAGCCACGGCGCTGTCCAGTCCCGGTCAGATCTGTTCCTGAAACCCGAGCGCATCGTCATCGAGACCAAGATGACCCGGAAAAGCCTCAGCCAGCGCGAACTGGTGCACCAGCTGATCCAGGACAAGGCCCTGTACCAGGGACACCCCGGCTACACCACGCTCATCTGCTTCGTCTACGACCCAGGTCACCTCCTGACCAACCCGACCGCGATCGAGCAGGATCTCTCTGGCCAGGACGGCGGGCTCACCACGATCGTCGTGATCAGCCCTCGAGGGCTCTGACAGAACTACCGGGCAGGGCATCCCAGTGGACAGCGGAAAGTCCCAACAACCCAAAGGCAACCGGTACCCTCGCCTGCGGTGACGAACCTCCCGCCGGCCATCCAGTTGCTCCGGGACGTCCTCGCCTCAGACCAAGGGCAGGCGCGCGCGGACTCGCTCCTCGCCATCCAGGGCGCAGGCCCCGACTACGTCCGGCAACACGTCACCGCCCTCGACGCCGCCCTCGGTACCTTCAGCCCCGGTGTCCCCGGCCTGCGCGAACTCATCCGCAAAGCGGAGGAAGCCGTATCCACGTCACAGCCGACGGTGGAGCGCCAGCACGTAATCTCCGAGGTCGTCCTGCGCCGGTTCGCCGGGAGCGTCCCATCGGGCGGCAGACAACTGGCGCGCTTCGACTTCGCCGCCGGGCAGGACACACTCGCCAAGGCAAAGGATGTCGGCTACATCGAGAACTTCGTCCCCGTCGACAGCCAGGCAACCGAAGACCTGTGGCACACGGTCGAGACCCGGCTGCGCCAGGCCATCACCGCCGCACTCAACGGCACAACACTCGACAGCCCGGCGCACGTCACCACGCTCAGGCACGCCGTCGCCCTGCACTTCGTCCGTAACCCACAGACGCTCACCATCCACAACCAGTCCTTCGCCGACGCCCTGCAGAACGGCATCGACGCGCTGGCCAACACGTCACTCGCTGCCGAGGCGTTCCGGCAGAAGTACGGGCTGGAGCCCGCCGGGCCGGAAGCCCTGCGCCTCGGCGCCGAGGCCGTCCACGGACCGCCTCATCAAGCTGCACGAGGAGGGCGGCCTGTTCCGCCTCAGCGTCCAGCGGCTCTTCGAGAAGGTCTGCGACCGGTTCGACACCAGGGGCATCCAGATCCTGACCCCCGCCAGCACATCCAAGGAGTTCCTCCTCGGCGACCTCCCCGCCATCACCGTCGACCGCGCAACGGGCGCCGTCGGCCCGCCGGGGTCACCATCGACCAGGCCGACGAGATCCTCATGCCCCTCACCCCCGGCTCCTCATAATCGTCGGCCCGCCCAACGGAACCCGCTCGATCCCGGACCACGAGGTCGACTCACACAACACCCTGCAAGCCCGCCTCGCACGCGACTACCTCATCCACCGGCCCGCAGCCATCTTCACGGCGGCCACCATCACAACCTGGCGCACCTGACCAACCGCCCGCGCCGCCCGAAGACCAGAGTCTCAACAAAGGCTAAGAAGGAAAACATGCTGGTAGGGGGGCCGTACGGACGCTGTCCGTGGTTGTCCGTGATTTCACGGACCCTAGCCCCCGCGCGCACGGACGTATGACGGACAGCGCCTACCGTGAAGATCGTTATTAACCACATAACGGCAGGTCAGGGGCTATATGGCCCTATCAGGACAAGCGGTCTGTAAAACCGTCGGCTCAGCCTACGTTGGTTCGAACCCAACACCTGCCACTACCTGCGGAAACGGCCCGTGACCTTGGAGAACTAGGTCAGGGGCCGTCGTCTTTCATGCCCGGCTGTGTCCGGCCCAGACCGGCCGTCTACGGTCCGCCCCGGAGAATACGCGGAGAAGTTCACTGCCCCTCTTCCCCGTCGTCGTCGCGGAGGGCTTCTTCGATCCGACGCCGGTTGAGTTCGTCCCGTCCGGTGACGCACTTGGCGTAGACGCGCAGCAGCACCTCGACGCTGTTACCCGCCCACTCGGCGACCTGGGTGGGGTCCACTCCTGCGTTGAGCCAGGTGGACAGGCAGGCGTGGCGAAGGTCGTACGGGCGCTCAGCAAGGGGCGAGGCCGCCACAGCCGGGGGGAAGGCCAGCCGTCGCGCTCCCTGCCACACCCGCCCGTAGACGCTCTCGGACAGATCACCACCGCGGTGTCCACAGAATAGCCTGCCATCCGGTGCCGTGCCGAACTCGGCAATGTGTCGGCGCAGATGACGCGTCAGCCCCGGGTGGCATGGGACGGGACGGACTGTCCCTTCGGCCCGGTGTTTCAGCTCCCGGGGGTCACGGCGCCGACCCGAGCGTGGCCAGCCGGAGCCGACTGTGGGAGCCGATCCATACAGGTAGAGGGTGCCCCATCCGTCATCCGCGGGCAGATCGAGATTCACGTCCATCACGTCTTCGCGCAACTCGACAGCCTCCCCCGGCCGCCGGCGTAGTAGAGGCAAGCGAAAAAAGCGACGAGGCCGGGCCCTATCCGTCCCTGATAGCTGACCGCGATCAGCAGCCTCTCGGCCTGGCGGTGGTTCACCACGACCCTGGGGTCCACGACACCGTCGGTCGTCTTGGGCTGAGTCCACATCTTTGCTGCCAGGTGCAGCGGGTTGGCGTCCAGGCCCCGGCCGACGCCGTAGTCCAGGACGTTGCTGAGAACAGCACGCTTGCGGGCGATCGTGTTCGCAGCAGCCCGCTTGCCGTCGAGCTTGCGCGCGAGCGCGTCCAGCACATCCAGCATCAGGTCGGTGTCCACTAGATCCGACAGTGGACGAGAGTGCTCCGCTACCCACTTCAGGCCAGCGGCGACCTGGCCCGGGGGATGGGTGCGGCCCCGGTATGCCCAGCCGTACAGGGCCTCGCGCAGCAACGCGTCGTCAGGCCGTCCGTTGCCCGGCACCAGGAGAACCGGCGTCACCGTCGTGAGTGTCTCCGCGATCGAGCGAAGCGAGTTCCCGGAGAGCCCTTCCCGCCTGCGGGCGATGTAGTTCAGTGTGTGCTGACACCAGCTGAGCTGGCCCGCTGTAGCCGCTTCCGCCTGCGCTTTCCGGACGTCCGGGACAGGGAGCCCGGTCGCAAACGTCGAAAGGCACGCCCTCCCGTGCGTAGGTACGCAGTTCCGCGAGGCGGCTGCCAGCCAAAGCCCTTGTCTTGTAGGTCTGGTGATGTTCTTTGCCTGCGACTGTCCAGCGGACGGCGTAGGTCTGGCCGCGCTTGCCCTTGTAGGGACGGATCTTCCAGAAGCGGACATCGAACGATTCCCGCGGCTCCGGGCCGCGGTGAGGGCCTTTGCCGGTGCCGTTGTCTAGGAGCCTGCTGAACAAGGCCCAAATTCGACCGATTGCGTTTATAAGTTCGCAGGTCAGAGCCTTGCGGAGTGACCGCAAAGGGTGTTATTCAGCAGCCTCCTAGGGTAGGAGCCAGAACTGGGGTGTTCTGCGCGCGGTGCGCGGCGTATCAAGAGCGATCGCCGCCGGGCGCAGACTCGCCGATCTGCTCGAACTCGGCGCTCGCCGGGCCAATGGAGCTGATCACTCTCCGTGATGAGCCGCCACGGAAGCGGCTTCTGGCCACCGCCGGGCAGACACTAGCCGCGGTCTGCTCGCATACGGGCCTCGGCTGGCTTCGTGCTCTGAAGCCGGGCGGCCGGTCCCGGTAGCCCGTCACGAATGATCGTTGCCGTTGATCATCGATCCGCGGCCAGATGAATACGCCGGTAACAACCGCCTTAGACCTCCCGACCCGTTCTTCACCGCCGACCTGCTGTGCGATGCCATCGCCCAGGCCGCCGCCACTGCCGCCACCACCGCCGTCCCCCCGCCCGGTCTCCCGGCGTGGACGCTGCGGGTTCGGACCCCAAACCGACGCCCGGCCCATCCGCCATGACCCCGGCACCGGCCTGCCCGGCACCTGCCGCGCACTGCCGGTCCGGATGCTTAGTTACTCAGTTGGTTACTCAGCACCGGTCATAGGCCGGTCTTGGGCGAGTCATATGCCTTCTGAACTGGTCGGGGTGGCCTTGCATGAACCTGCGGCCTCTTCGTCCCGAACTAGCGGCAGCGCTGGGCGTTTGGTCGTCGTCCCAGCTAGCCGGGTCTTCCGCACATGCACAGAGATCAACTTTGTGACTCTGCGATCACCGGCTGACCGGCCCTCGGGCTGGCTGAGCCGCGGGCTCAGTGCCGCCAAAGTCACCGGATGCGGCGTGCCGCAGGCGCCGGCAAGATCAGCTGGACATACCGGCCGGTAACCGATAGGACTCGGCTTGTGGCCTCCTGGACCCGCGAGCTGACGGTGCGCCCCGTGCCGCCCGGGGAGATCCTCCGGTTCCGGGAGCTGCTGGCGGCTCATCACTGGCTCGGGCCGCGCTTGTTCGGGTCGGTGGTCCGGCATGTCGCCGTCCTGGACGGCGCCTGGGTGGCGCTGTTGGGGTACGGGTCGGCGGTGCTGCGGTGCACCGCCCGGGACCAGGTGATCGGCTGGCCGGATGCCGACCGGGTCGACCGGCTGCCGATGCTGGCCGGCAATCAGCGGTTCTGCGTGCTGGCGGGCCCGCGGCGCCCGCATCTGGCCTCGGCGGTGCTGGCCCGCTCGCTGGCCCGGCTGCCCGGGGACTACCTGCTGTTGCATAACCAGATCGTGCTGGCGGTGGAGACGTTCACCGAGGTCGCCCGGCACACCGGGGCGTGCTATGCCGCCGCCGGGTTCACTTGTGCCGGGTCCACCCGCGGGTATGCCCGGGGTGCCGGCGGGCGCGGCTACGCCTTCCACGGGCAGGTGAAACGCTGCTGGCTGCGCGAGGTGGCGCCCGGCGGCCTGGCCGCCTTGGGGGCGGTGGCCCCCTCGGTGCTGTTCACCCCGCCCCCGCCGGGTATGTGGCTGGACCTGAACCGCGGCCAGGTCGTCTCGCTGCGCGCTCACCTGGGTGGCGTGCTGGCCGATCCCCGCCATGCCCGGGGGATCCGCCACGACCACGCGACGGCCGCGGCGATCGCCGCGGCGGCATTGCTGGCCGGGCACGCCGCCCCGGCGGCGATGGCCGGCTATGCGGGCGGGTTCGGCCAGGACGCGCTGCGGCTGTTCGGTGCCTGCTGGTCGCAGCGGCGCGGCTGCTACGTTCCGCCGTCGGAGTCGAGTTTCCGCCGTTTCCTGCGCGCCCTGCCAGCGGGCGCGCTCCCCGGTGCCCTCACCTGCTGGCTGGCCGGGCAGGCCGCCGCCGGCGCCCTGGACGCCCGGCAGGCCCGGCGCCTTGCCGCCCGCCTGAACGCCCGGGCACCCGGCAGCACGTCGGCGGGCGGAGCGGCTCGGTGATGGCGGGCAGGCCCGCACGGCCAGAGCTGACCTACGCCGACCCGGCGGAGCGGCAGATCAAGATGCTCGGCTCCCTCCCTGTCATCTTCTCGTTCTGCCAGCGGCTGAGCATCGCCGCCATCATCGATGATCTGGTGCCGATCCGCGAGGTCGCCGCCGTCACCGCCGGGCGGGCGGCCGGGGCGATGATCTGCAACCGGCTCACCTCCCCGGCCCCGCTGGTCCACGTCCAGGACTGGGCCCGGACCTGGGCGGCGCCGGAGATCCTCGGCATCGCCCCCGAGAGCCTGAATGACGACAAGCTCGGCCGCACCCTGGATGCGATCGCCCCCTACCTGGAGCAGATCACGTCCGCGATCGCCGTCCGCGCCATCACCACCTTCGGCATCGACATCTCCCGGCTGCACTGGGACATGACCAGCTTCTCCCTGCACGGCGCCTACGACGACACCGACGAGGACTACCCGGAGCCCCGCTACGGCCACCCCAAGGACCGCCGCCCGGACCTGCTGCAGATCCAGGCCGGGATCGCGGCCGCCGGCGACGGCGGCATCCCGGTCTACCATCGCGCCTACGACGGCGGCGCCGCCGAGGTGTCCCAGGTCAGCGAGGCGATGACCGAACTGAAGAAGATCGCGGGCACGAAGACGTTCCTGCTGATCGGGGACTCCAAGCTGGTCAGCTACGGCAACGTCGCCGCGGTCACCGGCCAGGGGTGCACGTTCCTGGCCCCGGCCTCCAAGACCTACGTCAAGGCCGCCGAGCTGGCCGCCTGCGACCTGGCGCAGGCCACCGAGGTCGCCTACACCGCCCAGCGGGACGAGCGCAAGGACCCCGGGCGGCGGGGCCGCTGGCACGTGCTCCAAGACAGCCGGCCCTTCCAGATCCGCAACCCCAAGCGGAAAAGCGACCCGCCCATCACGCTGCGCCGCATCTTCGTGCACTCCAGCGCCCGCGCCGCCGCCGCCGCGACCAGCCGGGCCAAGAAGCTCGCCCGCGCTCGCGACGACCTGGACCGCCTGGTCCGGGGCCTCGGCGGCCGCTTCTACCCCGACCAGAAAGCCGTCACCAGCCGGCTCCAGCAGATCGCGGCGGCGCGTAAGGTCGGCCCCTACCTGCGCTACACCGTCAGCACCGCCCCGGACACCACCCCGGCGGCCAGGCACCGCCGAGGGGCCGGCACCGCCAAGGGGCCGGCATCGCCGGCCGGCACCGCTGGCAGGGCACCGACAGCGGCGGACCCGGGAAACCCGCCCTCACCTGGTGGCTCGATCAGGACGCCATCGACGCCGAAGCCGCCACCGACGGCTGGTACGCGCTGCTCACCAACCTGGACGCCAGCATCACCGCCACCGAGGTGCTGCTGCGCTACAAAGGCCAGGAAGCCGTGGAACGCCGCTACGGCAACCTGAAGGGACCGCTCGCGGTCGCGCCGATGTTCTTGAAGAACAACCGGCGCATCGCCGCCCTGATCACCGTGATCAGCCTCGCCCTGCTGATCTTCTGCCTGATCGAACGGGAAGCCCGCCGCAGCCTCGCCCCGCAAACCAGGATCGACGGCCTGTACAACCGGCAGCCCGCCCGGCCGACCGGCCGGCTCATCCTCACTGCACTGGCCAGCCTGCAGCTGATCCCGGCCACCGCCACGGCCCCCGCGCAGATCATCCGCCCGAACCCCGTCCAGGCCCGGCTGCTGGAACTTCTCAGCGTGGACCCGATCCGCCCGCCCTGACACGGATCCCGGCCACCGGAGTTGACCTATGTCCATGTGCGAATTACCGGGCTAGCTCAGTGTGCTGGCGGTCGTGCTGGCTGGCGGCTGTCAGGGGACGTTGCTGTACTTCCGTGCTGTATTGTGTGCCGCATTAGCAGCAGCTCGGGCGCAGTTGTCCGGATCGGTTCAGACTGGACCGACGCGCCTGGCCGGTCCTTCATGTACGACGCCGCACCGCAGTGAACTGCAACCCAAACTGCAACCATGCGCGCCATCGGGGGCGTCTCGTTGTCTCTGGCCGCGCATACGATGGCTGGCACCTCGGCGCCCTGGCAATCGTCCCCGCTACCGGATCTGTCCCAGCTCGCGGACGGTGTGCTTGTCCTGCTCAGACCCCTTCCTTGAAGAAGTCGGGCTGCGGGTTCCCTGCGCGGGGTTAGCGTCGAAGCGATGGCGCGGCCGTCGCGTAGGTGGAGGGGCCGAGCCTGCTGAATCGGGGTGGAACCCCTTCGGGCACCGGGGTCCGGGGCGGAGCCCCGGGTTCAGGGAAGGATGTCGGCACGAACGACATCGCGAAGACCTTCTTGCAGCTGTGGTCGGCTTGGCCTCCAGCGGGAAGGAGTTCGGTATGACAGCGACGCCGCAGGAGATCTATGAGCGCTATGTCTGGGCCGGTGCCTTTACCCGCAACGCGGATGCCTTGGCCGAGATGTTCACCACCGATGGCGTCTATGAAGCGCCGCTGGTCCCAGTCGGCCACGACTTCCCGCGATGTTTGGAAGGACGCGAACAGATTCGCACCGGGATGGCCGGATACTACCAGCGGCTGGCGGCCAACGCGGATACGGTGGACACCGGCAAATCCCGGTATGTGCTGCACACGACCGCCGACCCCGGCGTGTTTATCGCCGAGATCGACGGCGTCCTCAACGGGCCTGCTGGGATCAGGACCATCTCGCTGGTGCAGATCTTCCGCATTCGCAGCGGGAAGATCGTCCTGTTGCGTGACTACTTCGCACCTGAACTCGTGACCTAAGTTAGGGATCTGAGGAGTCGTCGGCAGGTCCAGGATCCAAACCTGGGTCGGTCGAGCCGACGGTTTTACAGACCGACACCCGTAACGCCTTGACCTGCGCAAACCTGCCAGTCACGGCAGGTTTGCGCGCGTATTCAGGCGTACGCAGGCTTTCCTGCCCCTACCCGGCTTACTCCGGTTGCCTCGCGACTGGAGGCATGACAGCCCCGACGATGCGTCGGGCTTCAGCTGGGACTCAACGCGTCGTTCAGGGCGGTCGATCGTTCGGCGGCGGCCGGACGGGACATGAATATCACCGCATCGGGCGGGGGACCGTTGCCGGGGTGATCCACGGGAATGTGGTACCGTCTAACGCCGAGGTCATATTCTTATGGCCTCGGGAAGTATTGCCCGCTGGGCAGCGGCTGGTGTTTGTTGTCGTTGTGCAAAATAGTCGAATTGTGTTGGGGCGGCGCGGTTTTCTCGCGGTGGCGGCGGCAGCCGCAGGCGCGGCGGCCATTCCTGCTGCTGGCGCCGCTGCCGCGACCGCTGCTGACCCTTCTGCCTCCGCTCTTGACGCGGCCACCAGCCAGGACCTGGCCCGCCAGCTGCTTCTGGTCGGCGATGATCACCAGGACCTGAAGCTTGAGTACCTGCGTATCCTGATCGATCAGGGCTTGCCGAAAACCACTGCCCCGAAACAGGTCCTCATTGTCGGCGCAGGCATCGCCGGCCTGGCCGCGGGGCGGCTGCTGCGTGATGCCGGGCATGCGGTCACAATCGTGGAGGCAAACGCCAACCGCACCGGCGGGCGGATCAAGACATTCCGCGGCGTGTTCTCCGACAAGTCCCTGCATGCCGAAGCCGGCGCCATGCGGCTACCAGACGCCCATCCGCTGGTGCTGGCGCTGGCGGACAAGCTAGGCCTCAGCCGCCGGCTGTTCTACAACGTCGATGTCGCCCCCGGCGCAGAACCATCCAGGCCGACCCCGCCGGTGGTCTATCAGTCGTTTACCGGCCAGACCTGGACCAACGGCCCGCCGGTCACCTTCACAGCGCCCGCACCCGCCGGGCGCTCCCTGATTCAGGTCAACGGGCTGCTGCTCACCCGCACCCGGTACGCTGCCGCCCCGGTGCCGGTGAACCGGTCGTTCACTTCCTCGTTCACCACTACCACCACCTCCGCGGTAAACACCGCCCTCGCCCCCGTCACCGTGTCGGCGACCGCCCCGATCGACGATCAGATCCAGGCGTGGGCCAAGCTCATCGACGGTTACGACGGCTACTCCACGCACCGCTACCTGACCGAATCCGCCGGCTGGAGCCTTGGCGACCTTGAGGCCGCCGGGACGCTGGAGAACCTGACCTCGCGGCTGCACTACTCGCTGTTCACCACGCTGATCGACCACGCGATCATCAACCCGTCCTCCCGCTACTGGGAGCTGACCGAGGGAACCGCGGCGCTTACCGACGCGCTGACCGCCGAGCTGGCCGACGTCATCCGGCAGAACCGCAGGATGACCGCCCTGACCCAGACATCGCAGGGCGTCCGGATCGACACCACCGCGGAATCCGGCACCGAGGACGGGTGCAACGGCGCACCGGAAGGACCGGCAGAGACGTTCGCGGGCGACTACGCGATCATCGCGATCCCGCTCACCGCCCAGCGCTTCTGCACCTTCGACCCGGCGCTGTCCTACCCGAAACGGCGGGCGATCATGGCGATGCACTACGACGAGGCGACTAAGGTGCTTCTGGAGTTCAAGACCCGTTTCTGGGAACGTGGCCCGGGAGGATTCACCGGCGGAAGCTGCGTGTCCGACAGCCCCAACCGGTTCACCTACTTCCCCTCTCACGTGCCGGGATCGCCCGGCGGCGTGGTGCTCGCCTCCTACGTCTGGTCCGACGAGGCCATGCGCTGGGACTCGCTCACCGATGATGAGCGGTACGCGTTCGCCCTGCACAACATGGCTGCCATGTTCGGATCGCAGGTATACCAGCAGTTCACCGGTGTCGGCGCCACCGAATCCTGGGCCCGTAACCGGTACGCCCTGGGTGAGGCCGCGATCTTCACCCCCGGCCAGCTTCACGAATACCATACCGCGACGACGACCGTTGAAGGACGCCTCCATTTCGCCGGCGAGCACACTAGCCTGAAACCCGCGTGGGTAGAAGGAGCACTGGAAAGCGCGGTCCGCGCCGCGCTGGAAGTCAACCAGCGCTGAGGCCACACCGCGACCTGCAGAGCCTCCCGCCAGCTAGATAAGACAGGCCTTAAGGCTGATGTCGAAGCGCGGGTAGTTGCCTCCTGGACCCGACCTACGACACGATCACGAACACCATCCAAAAGGAGGAGGGCTCAGTCCCGCCGATGCCAGTCGTGTTCGGCATCTCGGCCACGGTGGAGCGCTTCGAGAAGGCCATGAAGGATGCCAAGGGCCGCACGGCTGCCGTCCGTGCTCGTGGATTCGGCCCTGGTGCAGGCATCAGGGTTGTTGAAGGACGACATCGCTCTGTCGATCCCCACCGAGGACGGCGCGTTCGACACGGTGCTGCTGACCGAGGCCGTCAAGAAGGTCCGGGCATCGAGCGCCGCGTGGGAGCAGTACGCGCAGGAGCTGGGAGCAGTACGGGCAGGAGCAGGGCGAGACGGAGGTTGTGGTTCCGCTCCTGGTCGTACAGGTGGGTGACAAGCCATCGCAGGAGACCCTCGTGCGGACGCTCGACACCGTCTACGAGGCGTGGCCGGGCCTAGCGCACGACGCCGTGGCCAACGTCTTCGGGGAACACCAGGACCTGAACGTGGGCCAGCAGATCGTTCCCTACATCGAGCCGCAGCGGGTCCAGGACGCCAAGATCGTCCGGGTCCTGCTGGCCAAGAGCGCGATCTCCACGGGCTGGGATTGCCCGCGTGCGGAGGTGCTGGTGTCGTTCCGTCCTGCGAACGACCGCACTCACATCACCCAGTTGCTCGGCCGGATGATGCGCACCCCGCTGGCGCGACGGATTCCCGGCAACGAACTGCTCAACTCGGTGGACTGCCTCGTGCCCCTGTTCGACCGGAAAACGGCGCACCCACCGCTGACCCGATCCGGACCGGATCCGCCGGAGAACGCTCGAAGGCGGACTCGGTCTTGTTCGGCCCGGCAAGCTGACGGGAGCGGATCAGGCGGTGCCACCGTGCCGCGCTACACCGGGATGAGTTCGACGTGGACGCCCGCAGCCTGGGTTAGTGCCCGCAAGTCGCCGGGGTCGGAGGTGAGGATGTCATCGCCGTCTCCGGCCAGGCACACGACCGCGGCGTCGATCGCATCGGCCAGACCGCTGCGGGCCAGCAGCATGCCCGCCCGCCGCCCCAGGCCATCATCCAGCGCAGCGACGTCCACCCCCGCCAGCAGCCGGGCCACCGGCACCTGACGGCCTGTCCCCCCGCGCCACACCTGGGCGACCACGCCGCCGTGGCTCACCGGCACCCGGCCCGCCCGGCGTTCCCGCTTGATCAGGGCCACCACGTCCCGGTCACCGCGCTCGACCGCCACGAACGCCCCGGTATCCAGCACCAGCACCTCAGGCGGCCCCGCGCTCCCCCGGCCCGCCCTTGTGGCCCGGAGCAGGCTCGCCCCGCACGACCACCGCGCGGCCGCGCGCACGGCGGGCGGCCTCCCTCACCTCCGCCTCGGTGATCTCGCCGTGCTCGGCCTCGAACGCGGCCACGAACTCATCCACCGCGCGCAGCCGCCGGTCATGCGCCACCTTCAGGCGTAGCGCCTCATTCACCCACGCGCTGACGCTCTCCGCCCGCCCCTGGGCGACCGCCTCCTGGGCCACCGCCACCAGGTCTGCGTCCACCGACGCCGACAACCGCTCCTTCGCACTCATACGAATATGCTACAACCATGCCACCATCGTGGTCACTAACGCGAACTCGGCGCGCTACATCCGCCAGCACCGGCCAGAGCGTGCGCGATCAGGGCGGGGCCGCCCCCCTCCCGCTCCGGACTAGCAATAAGGGGCCAGGCGGCCCGGCGACGCCAGAGCTCCACTCTGCTCAGCGGCACGCCCCGCCCCGGCTCACCGGACCAGGCTGCGCCCGATACGTCCCAGGGGCTTTCCCCGGCAAGGTCCGCTGTCCGGCACCTAGCCGATTCGGGTTCAGGATTGAGCGGGGCACTCTTGCGTTGGTTGATCACAGCAGGAGGCAGACTGATCCGGTGACATCTTCGGGCGCCCCGCCGCACAGGTTGCCAGCCAGCTCAATAATGTAATACATTATTGCCGTGTGGAGTTCACCGCTCGGCCCGCCGCCACGGCATTGGTGACCAGGACATCCGCCACGCGATCGAGCATCCGGTGGTGGTGGCCGACGTCGATCCCCACGCCGACCCGCCCAAGGTGCTGGCCATCGGCCCGGACCGGGCCGGGAACCTGCTGGAGGTGGTCGTGCTCACGCTGGCCCGCGACAGGCTGCTGGTGATCCACGCCATGCCCCTTCGCCGCAAGTACCGCGGCCTGCTGTCTGGACACCGTGATGACTGACAAGCCAAAGAGTTACACCACCGAGACCGGCAAGATCCTCACCGATGCCGACATCGAGCGGATGGCTGAGGAGGCTGAGCGCGGCTACGACGTGGAGGAACTCAGGCCGCGCCGCCGGGGACGGCCGATGCTGGGCAGCGCTCCCTCGGAGGTGGTCCCGGTCCGGCTCGACCCCGGCCTTAGGCAGGCAGTGGAGGCCCGCGCGGAAGCCGAGCACACCACGACGAGCGAGATCATCCGGGTGGCCCTGCGCCAGTTCCTCGACGTTGCCTGACCCGGCGGACGTGGCCGCGAGCAAGCGGTTCTTCGCCACCGCGGCCTCGCGGTGGCGAAGAGCTTTGGCCGCAAGTACGTCGAGTTCGCCACTGCGCCGGGTCCCGTCAAGCTGGCGCTTTACGGGCGCCGCGCCCTCGCCAAGGACGCCGGCGTCGCTCCCGGCGGGTACGGGATCGCACCGGCTCATGATTGGCAGCGATGCCGGGCCCTTCACCGACCCGGACGGGTTCGCGTGGGAGGCCGCACGGCTGTGAGCCGTGTGGCGCGGCACAACCGCACCACAGCCATCACCTGGGATCGCCGCAGTCCCGCCACCGTGCCGGACCATGCGGGTCATGACTCGCCAGCGGGTCGGCGCCGTTACTCAAGGCTTGGCGCGGGCCGCACGGCCCCTGGCCGGCTCCTGGTACCGCAGCATTGCCGGGGCCTTCTCCATCCGCCGTACGCGCGTCGCGGCCCGCGCGTTCTCGATCGCGAGCACGTGCTCCCGCTTGCGGCTGCAGGACAGGCGGTCGTGCGGTGCGGGCGACCGGGCCGGCGTCCAGGGCGCGGGCGAAGTCCGCCGGCCCGGCCACGACATGGGGCTCGGCATCGATTGCGGCGCGACGTACGATCTTGCGTGTGACCAGCAGACCCGCCGAGACTCAGCGGCTGCGCGACCTCGCGACTGCTGCGCCGGGTCCGCGACCGGATCGACCGGGAGTACGCGCAGCCGCTGGACGTCGAGGCGCTCGCCCGCGGCGCGCACATGTCGGCCGGGCACCTCAGCCGCCAGTTCCGGCTCGCCTACGGCGAGTCGCCGTACAGCTACCTGATGACGCGGCGGATCGAGCGCGCGATGGCGCTGCTGCGCCGGGGCGACCTCAGCGTCACCGAGGTCTGTTTCGCGGTCGGCTGCTCGTCGCTGGGCACCTTCAGCACTCGTTTCACCGAACTGGTCGGCGTGCCGCCCAGCACCTACCGGCGCCACGCGGCGCGCGCGACGGCGGGGATGCCGCCGTGCGTGGCGAAACAGGTGACCAGACCGATCAGGAATCGAGAAGCGCCGCTCACCGAGCCGCAGCTAGCGTGACCGCCATGGACATCACCATTCACGCAAGCTTCCTCCCGCACGACGACCCGGACGCCGCCCTGGCCTTCTATCGCGACACCCTCGGCTTCGAGGTCCGCACCGACGTCGGATCCGGCAAGATGCGCTGGATCACCGTCGGCCCCCCCGGCCAGCCCGGCACGTCCATCCTCCTGGCGCCGCCGGCCACCGACCCCGGCATCACCGACGACGAGCGCCGCACCATCACCGAGATGATGGCCAAGGGCACCTACGGCTGGATCCTCCTGGCCACCACGGACCTCGACGGCACCTTCGAGCGGCTGCAGGCCAGCGACGCCGCCGAGGTCGTCCAGGAGCCGACCGAGCAGCCGTACGGCATTCGCG
Organism: uncultured Actinomycetota bacterium; assembly: GCA_963712955.1. GTDB lineage: Bacteria > Actinomycetota > Actinomycetes > Streptosporangiales > Streptosporangiaceae > DATFVJ01. The sequence continues at coordinate 34,203 of CAVQKF010000015.1, forward strand.
ACTGCGCCTTCCGCGATCCCGCGGGCAACCTGATCCGCATCCAGGAACTGCGCTGAGCCGCCCGGCGATCGCAGCCATGTGCACAGACGCATACCGTGAGGCGCTGACACGAGATCTCTCATCCACGGCGTCATCCACGGCGTCATCGGCGCGCGGCGTCGGCGCCGAGCCAGCGCCACGCCACTGAAGCCGGCCGCGAAGGCGTTGCGGGGCGGCCACTCCGGCGTCGTACCAATCCCGGACAGGACGATCTGGAAAGTCGCGGCGTCGGCAAAAGATGACTCCGGACCGGCAACCCGGCGGAGTGGCGAAGAGCTATGGCCGCAGGTACGTCGAGTTTGCTCCGGTGGCAGGTGGCGTGTACGACCGGGCATGCACGTTCCCGCGCACCACGGCCCCCCCGGCTCAGCAGCGTTCGCCGCCGGCCCGGCAGAGTTCCGCCTCGCGGTGCACGCGCTCGCCCGCCAGCTCAGCGCCACCCCGGACCTGATCAACTACAAGCACCGCAGGGACGCCCTCCGCAACTGGTGCATCGACCCCGCGGCATGGCAGGACATCATCAGCCAGCTTCCCCCGACAAAAGGACCGTTCAGCCGGAACTCAGCGACTGCAAGCGGCAGTTCGCATCCGAGGCCATCTGGGGCACACGTCACTCAAGGCCAGCACCTCCTGGCGCCACGGATCATCGAGAACCACCTGTCAGCAGGGGACCCCACCTGGCGCCGCCGCCGCGACAACATGTGGCACTTCTACAACGCCAGCCCGCCCAAACCGCACTATGCCGCCCTCAGGAAGATCCTCAGCGCCTACGCCGGCAACCTCGCCGCAGCCATCGACCGCCAGCCACAGCTACCCCGCCGCACTGGCACGACCTTTGAGGATGGGTGCGGCACCCCAAGAGGCGGCGGGTTGGTCAGGTGTGGGTCAGCTGGGTGACGGGTGGGCTGCGTAGTACTGGTCCCAGACGGCTGTGCTGAGCTTTCCGCGCTGGGGGATGTTGATGCCTTGTTGCTTGGCCCAGGCGCGGACCTCGGCCGCGGTGGGTGGGGCTGGTGGTGAGGTGGGGCCAGTGGGTGTGTGGTGTCGCGGAGGCGCTGGTGGCCCGGTCAGGTGGGCAAGTGCCGGAGTGTCGGTATTTGGTGCTGCCGCTGTGGTGGTGAAGCTTCGCCTGTGGAGGATTCTGCGGCGTTTGTGGTGCATTCGTTCCAGCATTGGGGACCTCAAGGTCGAGGTAGTCGTGGACTTCCACGTCGCGTTTACGGGCCTGGGTGTCGCGCATGATGCGGCCGACTTGCTGGATCACTCGTCCTTTGAACGAGATGGGGCTGGCCAGGAAGAGCGTGTCCAGGACGGGCGCGTCGAATCCTTCTCCGGCGACCTTGTCGATCGCGACGACGACGAGCGGTCCGCTCGTGGCGGCTGAGAGTTGCTGACGGACCTGGTCTCGTTCGGCGGTGGGGAGTGCGCCGTGCAGGAGCAGTGGTGCGATGCCCCGTTGGGTGAGCGCGCCGGTGAGCTGGCTGATGTGCTCGATCCGGTTGGTCAGGACCAGGATGCTGCGGCCTCGCTGGTAGGCGTCGGTGATGTCTGCAGCGAGCTGCTGGTTGCGGGGCTGGTCGGCGGCGAGTTCGCCGTAGATCGCTTGGATGGAGGCGCCGTCGTTGCCGGGTTCGTGGGTGGTGAAGGTGGTGCGGTGGACGATCAGGTGCCTGGCGAAGGTGGTCTGGTCGGCGATCTCGTGGCGGATCGGCCCGCACTGCATCGTGATCACCGGGTCCATCTGATCGGCCCGGTAAGGTGTGGCTGATAGGCCGATCCATCGTTCGGCGGGGACTTTCCGCAGTGCGGCCTCGGCGGCCGGAGCGCCCACGACGTGGCATTCGTCGACCACGACGAGCCCGTAGTCGTCTAGGAGACCTGCCGGTGCTTCGCGGTGGCTGATGGACTGCAGCATGACCAGGTCGACGATGCCTGTGCGCCGGTCCTTGCCCGCTCCGAGCGATCCCACCGTGGCGTCGGCGAGGTCGAGGAAGAACGCAAGCCGTTCGCGCCACTGGGCCAGCAGGTCGGCCCGGTTGACGATGATGGCCGTGGGTAGTCGATGATGGGCGATCAGTGCACAGGCCATCACCGTCTTGCCCGTCCCGGGGGGCGCGACCAGTACCCCCGTCTGGTGTGGCCGCATAGCCTGGACCGCGGTGTGCTGGATTTCGGTGAGCTCGCCGGTGAAGCGGGCGATGATCGGGGCCGGCGCCGCCGTGCTGGCCGGATCTTGAGTGTTCCGCTGGCGGCGGCCACCAGCGCGGCGGCCTCATCCCGCAGGCCGCGTGGCATCGCGAGCCAGTCGGGGTCGGTGTCGTCGAAGCAGCAAACCAGCCGCGGGGTGAAGAAGGTGGTGAACCGCTGGTTCTGCCGCCGGTAGAACTCTGGGTTGTGGAACGAGGCGGCGTGCTTCAACGCAGCGACCAACTGTGGCGGCAGGCCTGCGGTGGCGATGTGCAGCATCGGACCCGCGACAGCCTTCACCGTCGCGGGGGCCTGGCCAAGCCCGCCCCGCCTTGGCCGCGCTGGCAGGGCCGGGCTGGTCGGGCTCGGCCCGGCTTTGAGCGGGCCGAGTTCGTCCAGGATCTGTTTCAGCCGCTGCGGAGAAAGCCGTCCGGTACCCGACAGGTGGGCGAACTGGTCCCGGTAAGGCGTCCAGGTGGCCGGATCGCAAAACAGCGTCGTGCCGGAGGCGTGGGCGGCTCCGCTGAGCGGCAGCGCGATCAGGTTCCCGAACCGAGCGCCTTTCTTGGAGTGGGTAGGAACGAAATCCTGGGAGGGGATCAGCCGGTCGTAGCTGGAAAGCGACATGCCATCGCGGGCGTCGATCGCCTGCCTGATCAGCCCCATGCCCAAAGTCCGGGCCGCGACGGCCTCGACGGGTTCGGTGAAGAACACCCAGACATGCGCGCCTTCACCGGACCGGGAGATCTCCAGCAGCGCTGGTGTCCCGACGTCGGCGCAGGCTCGTAGGTAGGCATCCGCGTCGCCCCTCCAGTCCTTACTCCCCGATTTTCCGTCGAAGTCGCAGACCAGCAACTGCGTGGTGTCATCGGGCAGCAGCGGATACAGCCCGGCGTGTAGTTCGTCCCGCTCGGAGACCGGGCGCCGCAGATGCCTGCCGATGACATCGTCGGTGAGCGGGAAGAACACCCGCTCGTGCTCCAGCTTGTTCTTCTCCCACGGGCTTTCCTCGGCTGGGCTCCACCCGACCCGGCCGTTCTTGCTCACCCACCGCCTGGCATACACATCCGTCCGGCCGACGAACAACGCCCGAAACAGCGCGATCCGCTCCGCCGGAGACGAACGGCCGTCCGCATACGGCAACCCCTCCGACGCCGAGTCAGGCTTGTCCGGCCGTATTCCGAGATCTGTGACCGAAGCAGGTAGCGTGGTCGGCCCTGGAGGACTGGACAGTCGTACGCGAAGCCGCTCGTTCTCCGTTTCCAGCTCAGCGATCTGCTGCAAAGCGACATCGAGCATCACCCGCAACTCAGCGGGATCATCCCAACCGGCTCCGTAGTCCACCCCACCATCATGCTGGGCAAGGCCAAGGCGATGAAGCCCGGCCTCCTTGATAGCGGCGCTCCGCGCCGCCGATCGCCTCGGAGACGACTCAAACGGCTCTCACAGTCCGCTACGAGCGTCCGATGCGCTCGACGCACCCGAGCCGCATCCGATCCGGCATCGCGTCGGAAATCGCGATGAAAACGACATTGCCGCCCTGATCATCTATTCAGGCTGGCTACTGCAAGGCGTCGATGCATGACTTCCTGGCGCGGCCGTGCTACCGGCGGTCTGACTGCACGCGCTGCCGGGGCTCGCCCGTTCCGAAGTCTTGGGTCCCACGATCGATGACGCCCGAGCTCGTGGACGAGCAGCTGCCGCTCGCGGTGCTGATTGAGCAGGCGACCGGGGTCGGGTGTACGTCTAGGTGCTGGGGGCTACAGGTTCTCTGCCGCTGTTTGGTTTCGAGACGGCCGGGTGTGTGCGAGGATCTGATTCGCGTCGTGCGGGCGCAGCAATCTTCGAGGAGCGGTTCGTGGTCAGCGGCACCACGACGAACGTCCCTGGCCGTGCGTCGCCGAGCTCGCCGCCGTCGGTTCATGGCCGGGGTGTCGTTTTGCCGCGTCGCCGACGCCATTTCCGGCGGCGCTGCCTTTTCTCGGTCGGATGCATCACGCGGATTGTGCCCATGTCGCAGGTGGCGCTGAGCCGCACGACGGGAAAGCCCGGAATTGGCGGCTCAAGGGCGGTATTGACTACCCCACTCCTGCCCACCGGCCGGACCTCGAGGCCGCGGGGAACGATGACGGTGATTGCCCCCATGTGGGTATGGACGACAATCTCGACGTCCCAGTCATCGAAATGGGCTTGGCTCAAATCAATCGTCACCTGGCCCATACCTGTGTGGATCTTGGTGAGACGGCTCACCTGCCAGCGGCCCTCGAGGCGAACCTCGCCCATCGAGGTAGAGATCTCGAGCGGCTCTTGACGCCGCCGCGCGGGCGGAGTGAATTCGACGGGGGGCGGTAGGCTGCGTACCACCGAGGCGAAGTCAGCCTGGGTATGGACCCCAAGCAGTGCATCGAGGGCTTTTTGAAAGCGGTCGAGATCCACCTTGCCACTGGCCAAGAGTCCCTGCAGGAAGTCGATCCCGCGTTGCTGAAGATCCTCAGGGATCGGGGGTTCGGTCTCGGCTGGGAGCCCGTCGTCGTCCACACCAGCAGACTATCGCCGGATGCTCGTACTGACATAAGAGCAGGGCCCGCGCCCGGTCCCGAGACCGCACCTGCAATTCGCCATAAGCGCGAACGCGATCTCACCACGATCCGCGCGATTGCTACCGGAACCTCCGTCCCACTGCCCGCGTCAGCGCCGAGCTACCGCTCGCGCTAATCGAAGAGATCGACCAGGCGCGGGGCAACGTCTCCCGCGGTCGTTACCTGCAGATGGTCATCAACGCGGCGATGACCCGCGAGCAACCCCCATCGGAGGATGGCCAGCACTGGCAATTGTGCGCGGCTGACCGCGGCGATCTCGCCATCCTGAAGGCAGCGCCGAATCGGCGTTCTGTCCGGCCGTTCGCGTGACGGGGAGGATCGGCGAGCACAGTGGTTAGGCCGGTCGCTCGGTGCCCTACCAGAGGTCCCATCAGCGGGATCGAGGAGCAGGCGGCCACCGCCTGTGACCGTTCGCCTGGGCAGCCGACTGCGTGGGGGTCGGCCCACGCCGGCGATCACCAATGAGGGCGGCCGATTCGTCCTCAACGAGTCTTCGCCTCGTTCATGCCGGATACTGGTCCCAGGTGCGGCCGTCCAGCAGGCGCCCGCCTGCCTTAGGCGTGAGCCCGCCGATCTGTTTGAAGAACAGCGGAATCCGCATGCTGACGCAGCGGTCCCGCAGGTCACGCGCCCATTGCCGGGAAGCTGCGGCAAAAGTATGTATTTCACCTGTCGGAATACTAGGGAATGATGGTCGGCGCGCCTGCAGCGAGAAAGAAGACCCAGCAATGGACCTGAACCCCTACATCGTCCTCGGCAGCGCGGTCGTGGGACTGCTTGTTGGGCTCACCGGAGCTGGCGGGGGCGCCCTGATGACCCCCATGCTGATCTTGCTGTTCGGTGTGAAGCCGTCCGCCGCCATCTCCAGCGACCTGGTCGCCGCCGTCTTGATGCGCCCGGTCGGCGCTGCGGTGCACCTGCGCAAGGGCACCGTCAACCTCCGCCTGGTCGGCTGGATGGTGCTCGGCTCGGTGCCGATGGCGTTCGTCGGCGCGTACCTGCTGCGCCGGTTCGGCAACGGTTCCGCTGCGGAGCAGAATGTCGAGACCGCGCTTGGCGCGGCGCTGCTGACAGGTGCCGCCGCCATGGTTCTCCGCTACGCCCTGGACCGGAGGTCCGGCCAGCAGAGGATTGGCGCCATCGCGCGCGTAGCGGTCCGCCCGCTGCCGACTGTCCTGATCGGCCTTATCGGCGGGCTGATCGTGGGCATGACCTCAGTGGGCTCTGGCTCGCTGATGATCGTGCTGCTGCTATTCCTGTACCCGCTGATCAGCGCCGGCCAGCTGGTCGGGACCGACCTGACACAGGCGGTGCCGCTCACCGCGGCGGCGGCTCTGGGAGCACTGGTCTTCGGCCATGTCGAGTTCGGGGTGACCGCATCTCTCGTGCTTGGCAGCGTGCCGGCGGTGCTGATCGGCTCGTTCCTGTCATCGAGGGCGCCAGACCGTTACATCAGGCCGATCATCACCTTCGTCATCTTCGCATCCGGCCTGAAGTATGTCGGAGTTGGTACCACCGTGCTGGGCTGGACGCTTTGCGCCGTGGCGCTCGCGGGCGGCGGTTACTGGCTGATCCGCACCCAGCCCTGGCGGAACGGCCAGCGGGCAATCGCCAGCGAAGGCGGCCAGACGCTCGATTCCCGGGCCGGCCCACCCGTCAGATGACCGAGGCCAGCCACAACGGCCCGCGACAGGGCATGGCGCGCAGGGCTCGCCGGGTCGGGTCGGCCTGTGCGACCTCGATCCGCCGTGGCCGCCGCGTACTGCGCCAGGGTCTCGGGACCAGCCGACATCCAACGCCTAGCCCCGGGGGTTGCTTCAGGAAACCCATCCGATCAACAAACAAATCGGATGCGCCGGCGCGGTCGCTGGGGGGCTGGCCTGCGCCCGGTGGCGGCGCATGTCTACGGGAGGTCGATGGCAGGTACCTCCGGGGTACATCACAGGTCGATCGCGGTCAGTAGCCCCTGGCTGGCAGATCGCTGCCGGATGGCTCGGCACGTAATGCGCGCCAGCTGCCTGCGGTGTCCTCGCGCCGCTTCCCTCTCCGCGAGAATCGGGCCTGCCAGCGGACAGTGGCGGGACCGTGTTGCTGCGGCTCAAGCTCCCGGGGCGGCGCGGAGTGGAAGGCGGGGAACGTGGTGGGACCGTGAGGATTGGTCCTGCCGTGCTCGTCTCGGGCTCGCCCGGGAATCTTTGGCGGGGGTGTGAAAGATGGCCGTGCAGATGGGATTTCTAAGGTGTGACAGTATCCGGCCCTGTCCGGCCGGGGAAGTGCGGCCATCGGCTGCGGCAGGTCGGCGCTTGCTGGTGTTGTGGGCCATACGTGGGCCAGATCCGGCCGGTCCGGGGGTCACGCTCGTGACACCCGCTGCTGGCCCTGGATGTGCTCTGAGCTGCGGGAAACGGTTATCGGTAATCGTGGCGAGGAGTTCTGGCCGCGGGTCCGCGCGGCTGGCAGGCGGCCGCCCGGGCGCGCGAGTGTGGGCCATGCACGGACATATGGCGGACAGGATCGGGGCGGTACCGGCCGTTCGCCGAACCGCTTGCTCCCTGGTGATGTGCCTGGCCTCCAGTGTGGAGGGCTCGTTCGATCTGCCGGTCGGTGATGTCGTCCTGGCCGTCGATGCAGTGGGAGTAGACGGCGAGCAGGGCGGTGATGCTGTGCCCGGCCCGCCGCGCGATCTGGGCGGGGGCGGCGTCGGCGTTCAGCCACAGGGACAGGGCGGCATGCCGCAGGTCGTAGGGGCGGCGGGCGAGAGTGGAGGCGACAGCCGCGGGCCCGAGGGCCAGTGTGCGGGCGGTGTGCCAGATGCGGCCGTAGCTGCAGACTGTCTTGCCGTACCAGTCCCGCTTTCGCTGAGTGGGCCGCCGCGGGTTCCGCGGAACAGCGGGCCGTCAGGCCGTCAGGTGGGGTGCTGTAGCAGCGGCAGTGGTGGCGGAGCATGGCGACCAGGACGGGCCACTGCGATCACTCGCTTCGCCGACGGCGCGGCCAGGCCGTAAGGCCGCTCTCCATCGGCCATGCGGCACGGAACAGGGGCGAGCGACCGCTGCGACACGGGTCCCGGCTGCGGCCGTGCTCTACAGCGCGGCGGTACGGGCTCCACACTGCGGGCATGACCAAGGACATGCACCCGGGTGACGAAACGGCTGAGCCCGAGAAACGTCCCGCCTTGCCAAGGCACCTGTCCGCGCTGATCGGTTCCCTGCGGGGCCCGGCGGACCTGGGCCGCAATCACGATAAATACCTGACCTACGCCGATCGTGAGGAGGCCGGCGGGGCCGCGTCAGCGTGATCTTGTGCGATACGGGGCCGCTGGTCGCCGCATGCAACGCCGCCGACCGCGACCACGGCCGCTGCGCCGGGTTCCTGCGGGAGAACTGGTCTCGCCTGGTCGTCCCGTCGCTGGCAGTCACCGAGGTCTGCGGCGAGCTGAGCACACAGCTGTTTCAGCTCGCGGTTGATCCGCGCCAGCTCGGTCCGCGCATGCTGTTCCCGCAGCTAGGGCTCGCCATGCAGGTTCCTGGCGAGATCCTCGACCTCGCGGCGGAGCAGCCGCAGCCACGGGTTCCCGCGCATCCCAGCCGAACAGCACCTGGATGACGTCGTGCAGGTCGCCGAGGGTGGCCATGACAGGCCAGCCGCCAGATGCCCGGCCGCCCAGCAGCCCAGCGGGGTGATCAGCGGCTTGCCCCGGTCGCCGACTACCGCGCCGAACTCGGCCAGCAGCGCCAGCAGCCCGGCAAGCGGCGTTCTGGTTTCGGGGCCGTCATACCTGTCGGCCGTGCGGGTCATCCTGCCTGGGCCTGGGCGATGAGAGCGTCGAGTCGCTCGGCGAGCCGGCGGTGCCGGTCCGCTTCGGTGCTCCAGCCGCGAGCGTCGGCGGCCGGGCCCGGGCCTCGACGCGCTGGGCGGCGAGGACGGCCAGGTGCCTGGGGTCGGCGCGGAAGCCGGGACAATGCTCGCAGATGTTGGCATACGGGCTGGCGCCCTGTGCCTCGGCGCGCAGGCAGTAGCCGCCGGCCAGCCGGGCCTTGATTGCGGGGACCTGCCGCCAGTCGCCGTCGATCAGCGGCAGCGCGGTCCGCCCGCCGGGCGTGGTGGGCAGCGGCCCGATCTGCTGCTTGGCCAGGGTGAGCCTGCGCTCGTACTCAGCACACACGGTGGTGTCGAACAGGCGCCATAACGCAGGCTCATCTCGGCGAGACATGGCCGAGCAGCGCCATCGGGGACTGCAGCGAGACGTCGGCGTTTAAACGCGTTCTGTGCCTGTGCCGGAGTCAGCGGAGGCTGGCGCGTATGTCCTTCATCCGCCGGTAGAGCCGCAGCGGGTGGCCGGGGGCGGCGATGAACCCGTGATGGGAGTAAAACTTCGCCGCCTCATCATCGATGGCGTCCACCACGACGAGCCGGGCAGCGGCGGCCTCGCCGGCGGCAACAGCCTTGCGGAGCGCTTCGGCCAGCATCAGCGCGCCAAGCCCCTTTCCCTGCTCTCTGCGGTCGACGGCGAGCCTGGCCAGGAGGACCATGCCGACCGTGTAGGCGGGAAGGCCACGGACAAGCCTCGGCGGTGCTTCTGCCCGCAGCACCGAGCCCATCGTCAAGCTGAAGTACCCGGCAACGCGGTGCTCGGCGCCCTCGCTGCCACGGACGAGCAGGAAGGTCCTGGCGGAGTCCATCTGCTGGGCGGCGAGGGCGTGGCGGCGCAGCCAGGAGTCGAGTTCATCCTTCCCCGACGCGAATCCCGTCACGTCATGGTGGGCGCCAAGGCGCTCCAGCCGCAGGCCAGGAGGATTCACGCCTCGGGCAACTTGGGGTGGCGCTCGAACAGCGCGGCTAGCTCGGGCACGGAAGCGGCCGGTTTGTCGAGTTCGGCGATGAACTGGTCGAAGTCCTCGTTTGCCAGCACCAGGTCCCGGTGGCGCCTGACCACCTGTTCTGCCCTCGCGGTGACGCTGTCCAGCACGAACGCCGTCACCGTGGTGTTCTCCAAGTCGGCGGCTTGGCGGATGAGTGCATCCTGCTGCGGGTTCACCCTGACCTCAATGCGGTGGCGCTTGCGCGGGGCCGTGACCTGATCGTTCATGTTCCAAGCATATCCTGTCCGGACACTGTCCGGACGACGTCGTGCTGCTTGACCCCGCTCTGGCCAGCTGGCACCCGGTCATTGCCGGATCTGGGCACATCCCGCCACCAGCCATTGAGCTCCATCAGGTCCCCCTCGGCGCCGCCGCGATCCAGCCAGGTGTGGCTGAAGTGGTGCCGGAACCGGTGCGTCCAGGCATCCACGCCGCACTGCTGGCCGCGGCGCGCGATCATCTGGTAGATCCCGTTCGCGGTCATCGGGCCCCGGTTATTCACCCCCAGCCACAGCTGCGGCCGCCACGCCTGCGCATGCTTGGACACTCCCCGGCCGCCCTCATGCCCCACACCGGAGCCAACGCTGCGTAACCACCACGACCGCTGCCACTCACCACCGCCGGCAGAATGCCCGTTGCCTGAACTGCTACCTTCTGACCTGCGGATCCTCCTGTGAACCGTCGTGCAACAGGATGGCGACCCCGGAGAAAGCTCATACGAGGCTGTCACGGCGGACGGGCTTGGCCGCGATCATCCGGGCCGAGCCACGATGACCTCCTTCGTGCTTCCCGAGAAACGTTGTACCGCAACGTAACGCTCATGCGCTACGAGATACCCGCTCGCCGACCGTAGCGACGGGGAAGCCTGTGGGCAGCTGAGAATTCCTTGAGTTCTCCTGGAGCCGTGCGGCGTCATAGGGTCTCGGTGGCGCGGGCGGGCTCGGGCTGCGGCGGCCCGGCCGGCTCCCACGCGTCGGCGGACCGCACGTAGGGGTACCAGAGGAGGTCGCTTCCGAGCCGAAACTGCAGCCGTCCCGCGGTGACCCGGTTGCGGGTGACCCGGGCGGGTGCCGCGGCGGCGTCACGCAAGCGCCGGCCTGCTGCCTTCAGCAGTTCCCCGGCCCCGGCCGCTTCGGTGCCGGGATCCCACTCGTCGTGCAGTAGCTCGAGTCCGGACGCGCCGCCGTAGCGCCAGGCCAGTGCCCGGCGGGCCAGTTCGCTGCTCGCTGATGCCGCTGCGGTGGCGAGCGCTGGCGAAGGCTGGTGTGCCTAGCGCATGCTCGGCCCGGCGGGCGAGGTCGCGTCCGCGCCGAGGGACAGCCCAGCGTCGGAGGTCTAGGCCGACGGCCAGTTCCCAGGCCCGCCTCGCCGTGTCGGCGGCCAGCGCCAGCAGGTCATCACGAAGCCCGGCGCGCCAGGCAGGGCGGGTCGACCGGCAGCGCCGCCGGATGCCCCGGCCGGGCGGCGGCAGCGGCGGGACCGGGATCGTGCCTGGCGTGGCCGCGCTGGCGAGCGCGCTCGCGCATCCACGCCTGCGTCGGGGGCTGCCGCGGCGGCCGCGTTCGTGGCGTCACCTGCTGCGCCGCCTAGTCAGCCGCGCCCGGCTCAAGGTGCCGCCGCGGCCCTGCGGCCCGGCCACGACGGCGGCCCCGCAGCCCGGCCAGCACTTCGCCCCGGGTCCGGCCGCGCAGCAGCAGAACGGCGAACGGATCCGCGTCGAGCGCGTCGGCGACCAGGTAGCAGACCGCCGCCGAGTGCTTGCACGGGTCGGCGTCGTCGGGGCAGGTACAGCGGGGCCCGACCTCGCCCGCGCCGGGAAGCAGGTCCAGGCCAGCCGCCGCGACATCCCCAGCAACCTCAGGCGGCAGGTCACCGTCCAGCATCGCTGCGGTGTGGCCAAGCTGGGCGGAGATCGCGTCCAGCACTTGGTCCCACTCATCGTCGGTGAACCGCCGGACCCGGATCGCGGACGTCGTAGGGACTCATCCGCCGACCCCTGACTTGGGCCCGCGCCTCACCCGGGCGCAAGAACAAGCTCGCCGACCGCTCCCTCTCGAGCGTAGTCCCGGCCGCGGGGCAGCCGGTTGGGGTCTAGCCGGGCACGCTGCTCCAGCGCGTCGAGCCATGCCCGGCCCCACCAGGTGTGGCCGTGTCCCGGCGGCATGCTCTCCGCGCCGGTCATGACGCGGCCCGCAGCGACACCAGCTCGGCGAGCTCGCCATCGGACAGTTCCGCGATCCAGCCCTCACCGGAGCCGACGACAGCATCCGCCAGCTCGCGTTTTGTCTCCAGAAGGGATGCGATGCGGTCCTCAAGCGTTCCCTCGGCGATCAGCCGGTGCACCTGGACTGGGCGGTCCTGCCCGATCCGGTAGGCGCGGTCGGTCGCCTGGTCCTCCACAGCCGGGTTCCACCAGCGGTCATAGTGCAGCACATGGGTCGCGCGGGTGAGGGTGAGGCCGGTGCCGCCCGCCTTCAGCGACAGCAGGAACACCGGCGCGTGACCTGCCTGGAACTGCTGCACCATCTCCTCGCGGCGGCGCACCGGGACGCCGGCCGTGCAGGAACAGTGAGCCGATGCCGCGGCCGTCCAGATGCTGCTGCAGCAGCGTCGCCATCTGCGTGTACTGGGTGAACACCAGCATCGACTCGCCGCCGGCCAGGATGACGTCGGCCAGCTCGTCGAACGCGGCAAGCTTGCCGGAGCGGCCCGCCAGCGGCCCGGGCTGCTTCAGATACTGCGCCGGATGATTGCAGATCTGCTTCAGCGCGGTCAGCAGCTTGAACACCAGCCCGGCGCGCTCGATCCCCTCGGTGTTCTCGATCGCTTCCATGGTCTCCCGGACCACCGCCTCATACAGGGTGACCTGCTCGGCGGTTAGCGGCACGATCCGGTCCGTCTCCGTCTTGGGCGGCAGTTCCGGCGCGATCCCCGGGTCGGATTTCTTGCGCCGCAACAGGAACGGCCGTACCAGCGCGGCGAACCGGTCGGTTGCCTCGGCGTCCCGGTACCGTTCGACCGGGACCGCTACCCGGCGGGTGAAGGACTCCAGTTGGCCGAGCAGCCCGGGTGTGCTCCAGTCCAGGATCGACCACAGCTCCGACAGCCGGTTCTCCACCGGCGTGCCGGTCAGCGCGATCCGGGCCTGGCGCGGGCAGCGCGCGTAGTTCCCGCGCGGTGCGCGACAGCGGGTTCTTGGCGTGCTGGGCTTCGTCGGCGGCCACCAGGCCCCAGCCGATCCCGGCCAGTTCTGCCGAGTCCCGCAGCACCACGCCGTAGGTCACCAGGACGATCTCATCGGCGGCCACGTCGCGCAGGTGCCGCCCGCCACCGTGGTAACGGCGGACCGGGACGTCCGGCGCGAACCGGCGCACCTCCCGCTCCCAGGTGCCCAGCAGCGAGGCCGGGCAGACCACCAGAGTCGGCCCGGCCTTCACCGCCCGCCGGTGCAGGTGCAGGGCGATCACCTGGATCGTTTTGCCGAGTCCCATGTCGTCGGCGAGGCAGCCACCGAGCCCCGCGTCACACATGGCCGCCAGCCAGGCCACCCCTCGCTGCTGGTACGGGCGGAGCGCGGCCTCCAGGCCCGGCGGCGGCGGCAGCTCAGGCGGTGCCGCCGCGATCCGCGCCACCCGGTCGGCGAAATCGGCGAGCGGGCCATCAGCGACGACGGTGACCGTCTCGCCATCGATCTCGGCACTACCTGCCAGCACAACGCCGAGCGCCTCCATCGCACGCATCCGGGTGCGCGGCGGCTGCCGCAGTTTCGCCAGCAGCACCGGGTCAAGCGTCACCCACCGGCCGCGCAGCCGGATCAGCGGCCGTTTCGCCTCAGCCAGTTCCGCGATCTCGTCCGCATCCAGCGCTTCCCCGCCGAGGGTGAGCTGCCAGCGGAACTCCAGCAGCGCGTCCAGGCTGAACCCGGCCTCAGTCAGGCGCTCCGGGGCCGGCGTGGGGACTGCCTGCAGCTTGAGCCCGTCGCCGAGGCTGGCGGGCCACAGCACCTCGATGCCGGTCCCGGCCAGTTCCTCGGCCGCAGGGCCGAGCAGGCTCGCCACCGCGTCGTCGTCCAGTTCCAGCACTGCCGGGCCGGCCTGCTCCAGCAACACGGCCAGCGGCGGCCACACCGCGGCGCCACGCCGCAGCGCCAGCAGCAGGTCGGTGTCCGCCTGCGCGCCGAACCGCGCCAGCACGCGCTCCGGCTGATCCCACAGCGCGGCGGCGTCCACGATCAGGCTCGGGTCCGCGGCGCTGCGCAACTGCAGAACCATGCCGGAAGGCCGGTACCACCTCATCAGGCTCGCCCACGCCGGGCCCTGCGGTGCCGGTGCCAGAACTTCCAGCGTCCTCGGCATCCTCGTCTTCCCACTGGCCGGGCGGCTGCGGTGATGGCGGGACGGCCTCGACCCGGAGGCCCAACCGTGCGCCTGCGGACAGGCCATCGGTGGTATCGGCCAGCCACTCCGCCAGATCTGCGACCGGAGTCGGCTCAACCGCCGGCGAACGCCGGTGACCGGACCGTGCGAGGTGCCGCCGCGCTGCGGACCAGCGTGTCCGCGATCGCATCCCAGAACGCGCGGATCAGCGACTCCGGCGAGCGCAGCCGCATCGGGCGCGAACCCGGGACCGCGAGAGCATGCGCCGCCGCCGGGAACGAGGCAGCAAGCTCGGCCAGCCAGGCAAGATCGGCCGGGTCCAGCGGCCCGGCCCGCCAGGCGTCCGCGCCGTCCGCGGTGACGGTGGGCAGCAGCCGTCCGCGGGCGACTATGCCGACCCCGGCGACCGCGGCCGCCGACCACACGCTGACGGACCGCCGCGCCGGCGTATCCGGCCGGGCTGGCCGCCTCCGGATCAACAGCCAGCAGCATGGGCAGAGCATCAGCCACCGGAACAAGTCGCGCCGAAACCAGCCGCTTGCGGATCCCATACCTGCCGCCAGCGAAGACAAGTTCCACCTTGCCCGGCCCCGAGCCAGTGCCCCAGAACGCGAATACACCACGCCGAGGGATCACGTTCGGGACGAAGACTGCTTCGCCATCCAGCACAGCACCGCACGATACCGGCTCGGCCGGATGGCTCCGGGCGGATTGGCCTGATCCGTTCGGCTGAGTGGTGGTTGAGCGGCTGGCCGAACACAGTTTTATCGTGCGATACCGCAGGTCAGGGCCTACTTGTGATCTTGAGTGTCGACGCCCTGTGAAACCGTCGGCTCAGCCTACGTTGGTTCGAACCCAGCACCTGCCACCACCAGCGGAAACGGCCCGAGACCGGGGTATACCCCGGTCTCGCGGGCCGCCTTGCTGCTGTCGCACCGTGTGTCATGATGTGCCACCGTGAGCCGCTGCATAGCAGTGGTTACGGACATGTGGCGAACGGAATCCGGCCGAATCAAGCGGTTCATAGAATTGCGGGGGTGACGGGGGTGGGATGTCGTGGCGGTGCATGGGCGGCTCCTTGCCGTGGGGATCGCGGATGTTGCCCGACCCATGGAGCCAGACGGCATTGACCTGCGATGGACCTGCGATATCCGCCGGGCCGGCTTTGCTGCAGTTCCTGAACGCCCAGTGCTTCACCAGGTACCTGGCCTTGCGCGCCGTCAGCTGACGGAGCCCCCGGGTGACCGCACCGGGTCACCAGCGCTCGGGATAGAACTTGCGGACGACCGGGTGGTAGCTGCTCCATGCCGCCCAGGCCGATTTCGCCCATTCTCCGGCCAGCCGGTCCAGGTCGGCGTCATTGCCGGCCTCGACCACGTTGACGACAGTGAGGCCGCCCATGCTGGCGGGCGGTTCCAGCCAGCCGAACTGCCCTTTCCGCACGGCGATGAGCGCCCCCATGGCCCTGGTAGCCGCCTCCTGCGAGGCGCCCTGCTCGAACATCAGGCCCAGGGAGACCAGGTGCGTGAGCACCGACTGGCTGGACTGCGGGCCGGGCACTCCGGGATGCTGGACGGCATAGGCATCGACGGGGTACCGGTCAGGCGGCGCGGCCCTCGCGGGCAAGCCGGGCGCGCCAGCACCTCGCCATACATCCGCCAGCAGGCCGGGGCGGCCAGCAGGTACCGATGCGTAGGCCCGTTCTCGCCAGGGACCTCCGCTCCGCAGCCGGGGCAGGTGATCAGGTCAGAAATGAATGGCTCCCTGATGCTGAGTCGAGAGAAGGCCAGGACCCGCCTCAACGATAATCCCTGTCCTAGCCGATAATCGCATTCGGCTGGTGACCTGGGCTTCTTGCAACCGTGAGGCGGGTTGAGTGTATTCGGTGCCGCGTTCGAGGACATGCTGATCAAGCTGCCGCACTCCGATCGCCACCCGATTTTCTCCGGCACGACCAGGTCAGCCAGCAGCTGAAGGAATCCGGGGTGTCACCTCAGCCTGCGCCGCAGCAGCCGCATAGGTCCCCGGGATTGCGAAAGCCGAGGTGCAATGAGCATCCAGAAATGCATCCGTAGGCATCTCACTCGCCACCAGCAGCACCCCATCGGAACACGCCGTCGCCGGGCGCGTCGGCTCCGCCGAGCTGGCCGCGGCTGCGCGCGGCGCTCATCCTCGCCGATGCAGCCCAGCTGATCACAATATTCGAGGATCTGCCGCTGATCGCGGGTTCCAGCGCGGCGTAGTCGTAGGGCAGGTCAGGCAGGGCCTCGATTGCGTCCCAATCATCCGGTCTCGCGGCGGCCGCCGGCCCGTCCGGGGACCGCCGCGGTGACGTGCTTGGGCCTGGCCCGGGCGGCCCGCTGCGTCACGAGCCGGCGATGACGGCCCACCGGGCGTGGGTGCCGAGGATCTGATCGACGAGGCCGCGTCCCTCAAGCACTGCCCACTCCACGTCGCGCAGCCGCTCGACCCGGGCTGGTCCCCATGGGCTGGCCTGGACCAGGGCGACCGCCTCGGCCGGTGACAGGCCCCGTGCGTGGGGCAGGGCCTGCACGACGCAGTCGCTGTAGTGGCCGTGGTGGTCGGGTGCTGCGCGGCGGATCCGCCCGGCCAGGGCGCGGGCAAATGCCCGCAGGCCGTCCGTCCCTGCGGCCTTACCCCAGGTTCCCTCGAGCAGCACCAGGCGCCGGCCGGAGCGGCCGTCCGCCACGCTGCCAGGGCAGCGCCCGGGTCGGGCAGGGTCCAGATCAGGTGACGCTCCACCACTGCGTCGAAGGCCTCGCCGGGCGGGCTGGCCGCGTCGGCGTTCACGGTCCGCACCTCCAGTCCGAGGCGCCCCGCCTTAGCCCGCAGGCTCTCCAGCATCCCGGGTGACAGGTCCACTGCCGTCACCTGGTAACCCTGGCCGGCGAGCAGCAGGGACACAAACCCGGTGCCGGCGCCATGTCGAGCACCCTGGCCGGAGGGCTGGGCAGCAGGCGCCGCAGCGCCCCAGCCCAGGCCGCCTGCTCGTGTGGCCGGCGCGGGTAATGGGACGGCGACCGGTCATAGGTGGCCGCGTCGTCGTCCCAGAACCGCCGGATCTCCTCCAGAATGCTGGCCGCTGTCATCGCCGTTCTCCTCCTGCAATCCCCACAGTCTGGCCGCGGTCACGCGGCGCGGGTCACGCGTGCCTACCCGGGGCGGGAGCTTCAGCCGGGCGCAGCCTGGCCGCGACATTTCGGCCGAGCATCGACCTTTCGCCGACCTTTGATGTACCCAAGTATCCCTCGGATACCTCGCTCAGATCTGAGCTGCTAGGCGCGAGCAGGCCGACTCCCTGGCCAGCATTGACCGCCGACCGGTCCAGGCGATGCCGCATCGTGGCGAACCGGCCGCGCGGGAAGCGAACGCCCGCACCGAACGAACGCCGACTCGGAGCGTATCCAGCGGCCTGTTTGCCCGACCCGGTGTTCGGTGTCCTGTGCGGGTCCACGCCGACAACACCGCCTACCCGTCGTCTAGACGGGCCTTGCGGCCCCGGCACTGGGGACCAGGATGCGCGCGTCGTGAACGATCCTGGCGAGAGCGTCGCCGGTCAGGCCGATGGCGCCGGCGCGGCCAGCGCGGCCAGCCCGCCCGGGTGAAGCTCACGCAGCCAGCACCGCTTCACCTGCCCGTGGAAGCGGTACCCCGAACCGCCCGCGCCACGGGCATACCCCAGGGTCGGCACGCCGCACACAAATCGATGCGCGGAAGGCGGGGCCAGCAGCCTTCGCAGCACAGTCGCGACCCGGTTCATGCCGACGGCCGACTGCCCGTACCGCCGCAGGTGTTGCCCGCCTGAATTCAGGACGACTATCGCCGCCTACACCAGGTGCGGCGCCTCGGCCCGCGACGCGGCCCGCACCAGGTTCCGGGTCGCCTCGTCGTCGCCCTTGCTGCTGCCCGCGGGCTAGCTGGCAGCAGTGCACGATGATCCTGGCATCGTTCCACCGCGGCCTGGATGCCCTTGTCCTTGAGCAGATCACCGGTCACGCCACGCTCCGGCTCGCGCTTCACCCGGAGCCAGCCCTGGTGGGCTGTAATCGGCGCAATGCGTGCCATTGCTCACTTTCCTCGCTTCGTGCATGCCATGCGCCCCGCATGTCACGTCCGCGGGGTGCCGGGTGTCAGTGTGGTGAAACCCGGCAACGAGAGAATGTGAAAGATGGCCGACAGTGATTGGCTGGCAGCCGCCTTCGAGGAGCACCGCGATCACCTGCGGGCGGTTGCCTACCGGCTGCTCGGCTCGATGACCGACGCCGACGACGCGGTCCAGGACACCTGGCTGCGGCTGACTGGCGCGGATACCAGCGAGGTGGAGAATCTCGGCGGCTGGCTGACGACAGTCGTCGCGCGGATGTCCCTCAACATGCTCCGGTCGCGCCGGTACCGGCACGAGGAACTGGTCGGTAATTCCTGGCCGGGTGCCGCGGAGGTGGCGGCCAGGGCCGGCGCGGTGGCCGGGCCCGGCGGGGCTGGCACGGCCGGCCGGGCCGGTGATCCGGAGGACGAGGCTGTGCTCGCGGACTCGGTCGGCCTCGCCCTGCTGGTCGTGCTCGACACGCTCACGCCGGCCGAGCGGCTCGCGTTCGTGCTGCACGACATGTTCGCCATGCCGTTCACCGAGGTGGCGGCCGTGCTCGGGCGCTCGACGGAGGCGACGCGGCAGCTCGCCAGCCGGGCCCGGCGCCGGGTACGCGGTGCGCCCAGCCCAGATCGCGCCGCCGACCTTGCCCGCCAGCGGGAGGTGGCCACCGCGTTCCTCGCCGCATCCCGCGGCGGCGACCTCTCGGCCCTCGTCGCGCTGCTGGACTCCGATGTCACGCTGACGGCCGATGCCGCCGCCGTCCCGTCCGGCAAGCCGGTGCTGCTCCGGGGCGCGGACATGGTCGCCAGGGGCGCGCTCGCGTCCTCTGGCCGGGCCGGGCATTCCCGGCTGGCCCTCGTGGACGGGTCCGTGGGCATCGTATTCGCGCCCGCCGGTCGGCTGCAGGTCGTACTGGCCCTGACGGTCAGTTCCGCGCGCCGGATCACCGCCATCGAGGTAATAGCCGATCCCGACCGGCTGCGACGGCTGCGGCTGGCAGTGCTGCCGGACTAGACATGCTGCGCTGCCGGACTAGACATGCTGCGGGACTTAGCCGGCATGACCCGGAGTGCCTGCAGCGCTCTGTCGAGCACCTCGGCGGATGGGGAGACCGTTGGCGCCAGAAGCATGCAGCACGCATGGCACAGATAACACCCGCAGATAACACCCGCAGTTGACACCAACGCCGGGCGACTTCGCCACATCTCGTTGGACGCGATCCGCAAGACATCCCAAGGCCAGAGACCATGTCGGGCACTGTGAACTGATTTTGCACGCAGGGGGTCACCCCGGCCGTCCGGCAGGACCCGAACAGCGTCCGAAGCACAGCCGCCGAGCCGATCGACGACTGGTGCGACTTGCGGTAGCCCGCTGCACAGCCCTCAGGGACGGCCGCCGTGACCGGTCAAGCAGCAGGAATGTCAGAGGGCCTCCGTACGCGATAACGATTCGAGATGATGAGCTGCTGGACAATGATGCCGCGTGGTCGTCTTCAAGTCCTCTTGACGCGATCGCCTTATCGGTGAGTATCAGGTTCTCGTCGAGAGGCGTCGCCAGCTTCATCGGTATCGATGGACTCGGGAGAGCCGGTATCGATGGACTCGGGAGAAGGGATGCCGAAAGGGGGTGTATGGCCGGTGAGCACTGCAATCGAGGCAATGATGCCCGTGTCCCGATCGCCGACGAGTTCCCATGCCCGCGCGATTCCGATGAGCAACGATGCGACCAGGATGTTGCTAATCAGGTTCACAGCGCCGATCGCGCGAGGGTCCAGGATGAGATCAATGCCAGCGGCGAACTCGAAGCCGAAAGTCAGCAGCAGGAGGATGATCAATCCGAGTTGCCGCCGTATATGGTGCAGCGCCGAAGGGCTGGACAGGATGGTACGCATCCCGGCGGCGGTGAAGGAGATGCCGATGACACCCATCACGGTAGCCGGATACCCGAGCACGTTTCCGGGTACGAGGCCGAAGAGCGAGACCGCCAGCGTATTAGTGAACGCCAGCAGCGAGGCGGCAGCCCGGACCTGCTGGATCACGGTCGGGCTGGAGATCGAGCTATGGCGCGGCGCAACGGACATGGCGACGAACAACAGGCCCGTAAGCCCAGCCGAACAGGTAGCCAGGGCCGCGAACATATCTCGATAGGTCCCAACTACCACCAAACCGACTTTACCCGCGGAGCTACTCGATGGACAAGATCAATATCGGCCACGCCGGGGCGTTCCTGCCGGGTGGCCATGGCCGAGGGCTGTGCGGTCAAGACCACTGAGCTGAGCCCCCTGGTGATGAACGACTTCGACCTCCCATGGCCCGCGACCTGCCAGCCGACCTCGAACGGGTGCCGCTTGTTCTGGCTGCCCCGGATCGCATAGACCCGGAGGTCGTGTTGATGGCCACCTCCTAAGCGCTGAAGGCCAGAGCAATTCAGGCGATCATGATCTGGCGGATGTGCCCAACGTGCAGGCAGGCTGTTCCGCCCGGTTAGTGCTTGGCGCATCGAGGTGGGCGGCGTCGTTCGAGGGACTGCCACCTTGCTCGTCCTGGCGAGAATGGGGGTCCCGTCTCGGTGTGTGCGAATACCCTCGCCCAGTGACTGTGGTGAGCAAGGCTGAGCTTGCGGCGATGACCGAGGAGGCCACTGTTGAACTGCTACTGGGCCACTGGCATGCTGAGGGCCGCCTTCACGACGGCGACATGCTGCGCATCAATTCCCATGCAAGCTGGCGCGTTCGCCAGATCCTCTCGCGCTGGCGCGCTCAGATGGGACTCGCGCCGGGCGCGGTGGCCGAGTCTTTAGACGAAATCGACTCTGAGAGGGAGTTTCATCTAGGCCGCTGCCGGTAGATCCGTTGTGCAGGCTGGTGCCCGCCATGTCGGTGTTGTTTCTTTGGTGAGTCTTCTGCCCATGTTGTCGATCATGGCCCAGTGAATCTGGGTGACTGACCGGCCCGGCAGCGTCTCGAAGTCGCGGTCGAGCCGGCGGTGCAGCATGAGCCAGCCGTAGGTGCGCTCGACCGGCCAGCGCGGTGTGGCCGCGAACCCCTTGACCGCAGGGTCTTTGGCGTAGACCCGAACATCGATGCCGTGCCTGGCGGCGTCCTCGGCCACGGCCTTCTTGTACCCCTGATCCACCCAGGCCCGCGCCACCGACGGGTAGCGCGCGGCAACGTGCTGCGTCAAGGCGATACCGCCGGCGTTGTCCTGCACGCTGGCGGCAGTGACCAGCACCACCAGGATCAGCCCGAGGGTATCGGTGGCGATATGTCTCTTGCGCCCACGATCTTCTTCGCGTTATCCACGCCCTGGCTGGCCGCAGGGACGTTGGTGGACGTCTTGACCGACTGCGCGTCGTAGATCGCCGTGGACGGCTCGGGCACGCGGCCGGCCCGCGTGCGGACCTTGCCGCGCAGCAGGCCATGGATCTGCTCGGTGGTGCCGTCCTTTTCCCACGCGGCGTAGTAGTAATACACGCTCTGGTAGGGCGGGAAGTCGTGCGGGAGCAGGTGCCAGGCGCACCCGGCCCGGTTGACATACAAGATCGCGTTGACGATCTCTCGCAGGTCATGGGACGGCGCGGCGCAGCCGGGCGGCGTGGCCGCGGCGCGCTGGGCGCGCCAGTCTTCAAGCAGCGGCGCGATCAGGGCCCAGCGGTCATCGGACAGGTCAGTGGCATATGGCTTGCGATCGGTCATGACCAGCGTCTATACCGCGAGAAAACACCGAACTGTGGGACGTGCGCAGCCAAGCAACGACGTGGCGCAACAGAAACTAGAACATCCCTACATCAAACGCGCTCTGAGGACTTTCGCTGGCTCGGAGGCCGGATCTATCAGTGGGTAGTTAACCCGCGTCGGCGTCTACCCACTGGTGCCATCCTGCGCGATGTGGCGCAGGCAGACCTGGCCGACCTGAAGAACGACGCCGACCAGGCGCTGAGCGCCTTTGTGTACCAGCGTGAAGACCGCGGGATCGGGTTCGCTTTCCGCCGCGCCGCGGCGCATGGCGGCCTGGCCTGCCAGCACTGGTGGGGCCATCCTGCCTGGCCTGGCCTGGTTGGCCGGTTCCTTCGTGCACTCGACGACCCCGGCGACTCACACTGGGGACCTGACGGACAGTTCCGGCACGGTTGCGTCCTGAACCGGCCGCAGTACAAGATCGCGCTACGCTCCGCCGGACGCTTCTCCACCAGCCCTGGACCCTTGATACCGACTCAGCCCTGTGGATTGTGTCAGCGGGCATCGGCTATTCCCGCCATGCCGCAGATTAGTGGGGCGTGACGGGTTCGCTGAGCGGGCTTTCACCGCGGAGGTGTCGCAGCCGCTGATCGGGTGCCTGGCAAACGTGAATGACGGCCAGCGTGAGTTTGCGGTTGTGGCGGTCCCCCGCGGGCCGGGTGGCGGCGTTGTCGGCGGCGATGCCGAGATCGTGGAAGAGGCCTGCGGGCCGTTGCGGAGGGTTCGCGGCAGCGGTCGATGCCGGTCCAGGTGGCGGGTTTGCGCCCCTGGCGTGGGCTGCGGATGCCGGCCAGGATCGGGGCGATGACCTGGTCGCGCAGCGCCGGCAGGGCGGCGATGGTACAGAGCTGATCGCGTCCGGAAGGCTGGGCCGTGGGTCCGGGCGAGAAATGGGCCGTCGGTCTGGGCGAGAAAGGGGCAACCATGACTGAACCGTCTGGTGTTTGGCTGACGGGACCGCGGGTGCCGTATGCGCCGGGGTGCTGCGAGTGGCTGGCCGCACGGGGGCGCGCGTGATGCCGGACCTCTCCGGCGAACAGCTGCAGGAGCCGGGACGAGGACGTGGTCCCCGGCGGCTCATCCAGGCCTTCTCCTCACCGGACAGCTACGGCCTTGTGCTCCTTCTCATTGTCGTGACCTATGCTCTGTCGGCCGCGCTGACGGCGTCATGGGCGGCCTCCTTGGTGCTGGCCGTGCAGATCGCCACGGTGTGGGTGACGCTGCGGGCGTCCCGCGCGCGCCGATCGGTTCGGGTGGTCGCCAGTGTCGCTCTGGTCGTGGCAGCCTTGGCGGCGGTCGGGAACCTCTTCTTCCATGATCAGATCCACGGCGGCAGGATTGCTCCGTGGTTCAGCTGCCTGCTGTACCTAATTGCGCCACTTTCGATCGTTCGCCACCTCGTGCGCAGGCGAACGGTGGATAGCGAGACGGTGCTGGGGGCGATCGCCGCATACCTGATGGCCGGGATGTTCTTCGCATTCCTCTACCACGCGGTCGGGCTTGATCAGGCGCGGCCGTTCTTCGGGTCCGAGGGCAAGGGCACGCTCTCGCAGGACCTGTTCTTCTCGTTCACCACGCTTACCACGACCGGGTACGGCAACCTTGTCCCCGCCGGTAACCCGGGCCAGACCGCCGCGGTGCTCGAGATGCTGATCGGTCAGTTGTTCCTGGTCACGGCTGTGGCCAAGGTCGTCAGTGCCTGGCGACCGGGTCAGGGCAGGGGAGGACTGCGGGGGAGTTCCGGCGACGAATGACGGCGCTCCAAGGTGCTGGCGGCGCTCCCGCAGGGGCACCGCGGCACCGGCGCACCGGGGCGTCGGCGGCGGATGTTGGTTTGCCCATTCTGGCGCGTCTTGGCCATGCCCCGATATCCTGCGGACACCAGGGAGCGGAGGGACACGATGTGTCGGCTGTTCGGGTTGAGCGCTGGGGCCGCGCGGGTCACGGCGACGTTCTGGCTACTCGACGCGCCTGACTCGCTGGAGGAACAGAGCCGTCGCAACGCCGACGGCAGCGGAATCGGGGTCTTCGCTCCGTCTGGCGCACCCGTTCTCGATAAGCAACCAGAGCCAGCGTACAGCGACGAGACGTTCATCCACGAGGCCAAGCAGGCAGAGTCCGTGACGTTTGTCGCCCACGTGCGCTTTGCGACCGCGGGCGGGCGGACGGCGCAGAACACCCACCCGTTCGCCATGCAGGGTCGCATCATGGCGCACAACGGTGGGTTCGGTGAGGTCGCGCGCCTGGACGAGCAACTGGGTCCCTACGGGCGCATGGTGCTCGGTGACACCGACTCGGAGCGGTATTTCGCGCTGATGACCCAGCAGATCGACTCTCACGAGGGTGATGTCGGAGCGGGCATCGCGGCTGCGGCCCGCTGGATTGGCGCCAACCTGCCGGTCGCGTCGCTGAACGCCATCGTCGTCACGCCGGGCGAGTTGTGGGCGCTGCGCTATCCGAGCCTGGATACCCTGCATATCATCGAGCGGCCGGCCGGTGCGAGCGCCCCGGGCGCCGCGGCGGCCGCGAGTCCCGGCACCGATTCAGCTGGCCTGCATGTCCGCAGCACGACGTCCTCGGTGCACGCACCTGCGCTGCATTCGACCGCATCGGTCGTTGTCGCGTCTGAGCCGCTGGACGGGGAAAACGGCTGGCGAATGCTGGCGTCAGGTGAGCTCGTGCACGTCCGTCCCGACCTGACAATCGAGTCCGCGGTGGTGATCCCGGAACCACCGGCACGCCTGGTTCCTTAGCTGCTCAGCCGGGGTCGGCGTCGCCGACCGTGACCCGGGATCGGTGTCCTTCTCCCGGATGTTCACCGGGCATGCGTGCCGTGCTTCAGGCGGCCTATCTACTTCTTGGCTGGGCGCCGTCAATGCGCCGTCAAGCCGTGAGGACGGAGACCTCGTACTTCTGGAAATGGGCATCCCCTGTCACCAGGGTGAGATCTTCGCACCGCGCCTGCGCCACTAGCATCCGGTCGAAAGGATCCCGATGGATCAGCGGAAGCCGACCGGCGGCGATGGCATGCTCGAACGTAATGGGCAGCTCCACGAATCCGCAGTCGCGGATTCGTTCCGGAAGGTCGGCGGGCTTCACCAGCTTCCCGATCGCCTGCTTGATTGTGACTTCCCAGATGGTGGCGGCGCTGATTCGGACATCCGGCTCATGGTCGAGCTTGGTCTTGATGTCGTCTGACAGCGTGGGATCGTCCGTCAGCCACCAGAGCACCACGTGAGTGTCCAGCAGCAGGCTCACCCTGTCCCGCCGAAATCTTGAGCAATGGCCTCGTTGACCTCATCGCTGTCCCAATCCTCGGCGATGACGAGCGTGCCGCGCAACGATCCGCGCCCGACGCGATCGACCTTGCGGGTCAGCGGGATCACCTTCGCCACCGGATGTCCTGCGCGGCTGATGATGATCTCCTCGCCACGCTCCACCCGCTCGATGATCCGGGACAAGTTCGTCTTCGCGTCATGGATGTTGAATTGCGCGGCAGTGTCGCTGGACATGTGACCTCCTTAGCTAAGAGGTTAGTCCACCACCGGCGTGGGCCACCGCCCGGGCCCCCGAGGCCTTCGGAGCGTCTCACCAGAGGGCCGAGGCCCCTGGTTCCGGCGGCGCCCCCCGCCTGTAAGCCGGGCCTTTCCGCGAGCCCCGGCCGAGGCGGTAGCGCCGCAGGCAGTGTCGCGACGCGTGAGCTGTCCGGAATCATTATCCCGAACGGCAGCGCGGGCGTGGCACCGGGACTGAAGGTGCCCGCGGCTCGTCGGCGCGGCGCCTGGTTCTCCGCGTGACTCATGCCGATGCCACCCGCGTCTGCCGGCCCGGGTCGCGCTCCCGCAGCCACCTGGACGATCACTGCACCGGTGTGCTGCGGTTTCCCGATCCACGCGACGTTGCCGCCACGTTCTGTTATGTTCCCGTGACTATCAGGCGTCAACGTCCCCCGTGACCCCTCACAGGGCCACCGCGGGCGGTGACGCAACTACGGGGCTAGGACGAATGTGAGTAAACGTTCTCTCTGGAATGCCGCCGCGGCCGCGGCCCTCGTGCCCGTCGCGGCTTTCTCATTTGCGAACGCTCCCACGGGTGCACGTCAGCACCTTGTGGCATCGGCGGCAGCGGTGCAGGCCATGACGGTCACCGACGTGGATGCGCAACTTCGGGTCACCAGGCCGGGGCTGCTTGTCGCCGAGCCCGAGGTTGTGCCCGCCGAGCTTCCCGAAATGCTGGCGCTGCACACCGCCACCGCCGACGCATTGCAGGCCCGGTGGCAGCACATCCGGGATCAGATCGCGGCGGCGCGTGCCCGTGTGGCGGCGCGACGGGCTTCGGCTAGACGCCGGATGGCCCGTGCTCGCCGAGCGGCGGCCGAGCGCGCGAGGCGGCAGGTGACGCAGGTCCGGTACCAGCCCCGGGCGGTGATCGCCCCCGCCGCGCCCGCGGTCAGCGGGTCGTGGCAGCAGATCACCGCAGCTCTCGCCGGTGGCAGCGCCGGATGCCTCGACAACATCATCGAACGGGAGTCTGGTGGGCGCGTGGACGCCGCCAACCCGAGCGGCGCGTACGGCATCCCGCAAGCCCTGCCGGGGACAAAGATGGCCAGTGCTGGCGCGGACTGGCAGACCAACCCGGTAACCCAGATCCGCTGGATGGTCTCTTACGTGGACGCGACCTACGGCGGGGCCTGCAACGCATGGGCCCACGAGGAGGCGGTGGGCAGTTACTAGACCGCCGCGGGCGTCGGCCGGCCGGGATCTGTGGCAGCTATGCCGCCACAGCCAGCGCGGGCGGAGGTCGGTGATCCCGACCACGCCCGCGTCGGTCGGCACGATCGTTGGCTCAGCAGCCTTTCCCGCGCAGTTCGAGCCAGATGGTGCGACCGCGCCCGTCACCGCAGCAGCCCCATCGGTCGGCCATCAGCTCGACCAGGCCGAGCCCCCGTCCGTCTTCTGCCAGCGCGTCGAGTCGACGGGTGGCAGGGGTCTTGTCCGAGCCCTCGTCCCTGACGGCGATGATCAGTAAGGTTTCGTCGCTGTAGATGATGACGTCGAAGTGGCCGCCGCAGCCGGACGCGGTGTGTTCCAGGGCGTTGGTGGCCAGTTCGCTGACCAGGAGCACTGCTTCGTCGAGGACCGGGCATGAGGTAAGGACGCGCCGGGTGAAGTCGCGTGCCTTGGCGATCTGGTCCGCGCGTCCGGGGAAGGCGCGCCGCTTGGGTCGGGCAGTCAGCACGGCCGCTCCGTCACGGCCGGACACGGAAGGCACCGACGCCGATGTCGCCTGAGCCGGTCGTACGCCCATCTCGTCGTGCGGGTCCGGGCGGAAGGCAACCCGTACGGTTGTGCGGGCCGGCGGGGTCAGATCACGCCAGCGCGGCGGGCCAGCCGGAGGTGGGTTGGCCGGCCCAGATCGGGTGCGTGTCCGGCGGCATCGGCGCTGATCACAGCTTCCCCGGGCACACGTCACGACACGCGCCAGCACGCCCAGGCCGGTGGAGTCGATGTACTCCAGGCCCGCCAGGTCCACGATGACCCGCGGGCCATACGCCGCCACCGCGGCGGGCAGATGCGCGGCGACACCCGGCGCATCGGCGAGATCAAGCTCTCCACGCAATGCCACGACCCAGTAGCCGTTGAATTCACGCGTGTTTAAAGTCACGTTAAACATGGGCATACCCCCTGCTGATCAAGCGGCCGGGCGGGTCTCGACCCAACGGCTAATACCGGACTTTCCACCATTGACTCTACGCCGCCTATCCGGCGCGCGTAACACCCATTTCCGCCAAAGAATCGGGAAAGGACCGGGCCAGATCCACGATGGGTCCAATGCCGAGCTGGCAGAACCGGCGTATCTGGTATATCTAGTATATCAGCGATGCGTTTCCCGCATTTTCCGGAAATGTACGGGTGACCTCGTGGGATCAGCTCCCGACACTCGCCGGTTCGGGCATGGTCCTGGTCGTCGGGTCGCGGGCTGGATCGGCCCTGCTGCGGCGGATTGGCTGACGGTCGCCGGCCCGCATGCCGTGGGAACGCATGGGGGCTGCCGGTCAGGGGACCGGGCCGGAGCGCCTGCGCACGATCCCCGGCAGCCCCGGCGGGGGTGGTAGCGCGGCAGGACAATGCCGCGGCGCATGAGCCGTTCGCCAATCATTCCTCCCGAACGGCCGCGCGGGCGTGGCGCCGGGACTGAAGGTGCCTGGTCCGAGGCTCGTGAAATCATCGGCGATCAGACTTCTGCGCCGGCACGCCGCTTCGGTCCGGTCACTCTCATTTCCCGAATCTGTAGAGTTTGGCGGCAATCGACCTGTGGCGCTTGTTGGGGCCTTTGCTGCGCATTACCGGTGCGAGCTGCCGGGCGATGCCGATGTGCTGGAGCGCCTCGGGCCCTCGGGCGCTGGCGACGCGCTCGAGAATCTCCTCGCCGCCGAGGCGGTGGCGCCCAGAGGCCCAGAGATGTCCTTCGGGTCGGGCTGACCGTGCTGGCCGCACTCGCCGAGCTGTGCAGGAGCTGCTCGGCTTCGATCCTGCGGCAGGCCGTCTGAGGTGGGGCCAGCATCTCGGATGCTGGCCGGCATCATCGGGATGCCACCGGGTTGACCCAGGTGAGCCCGGGGAATCGAGCGAAGTCAGAGTCCGTTGAGCAGACGCCGACGCCGTGCTCGATAGCCAGGGCAGCCAGGTGGGCGTCGGTGACCAAGTTGCCACGTAGATCGCCGTCGACGATAAGCCGGTTCAGTATCTCCGCGTGCCTTTCTCCCGGCGCCGGCACCCACGTCGCATCGGTGTCGAGCCAGTCGGCGATGCACGACCACGCCTGCCCCGGGCTCAGCGGGTTGGCCGAGGCGCGCGGGTGGGTCGAGATCCGCTGAAAGGCGAGCAGGGATGCCCACGGCAGTCCGACCCGGGCGGGCCCGTTAAGCGTTTCCTCCAGCCAATCCCGGGCGGCCTCATGAAAGGAACTATCGGCGTCCACCGCGTACAGCAAGACATTCGCGTCGATGATCACTCAGGCGTGTCCCGTGCCGTCAAGAAGTTCGAGAGCCTCCGCGACGTTGGACACATCCACCCGCAGACCCAGCTTGCTTGTGCGCTGCCGAAACGTCCGCTGGGCCGGATGATGTGCGCGCAGTCCCGCGCGCGCGAGACTGTTCACCGCTTCGCTCAGCCCGATGTGGCATTCGCGCCGGAGCTTTTCAGCTGCCGCGGCCACATCGTCATCGAGCCTGATCGTCGTACGCATGCAATCAACGTAGCATCAGTGATGTCCTGCAACCAGCATCACGATGCTGCTTCGGTCTCTGTGATGCCGGAGCGCTCGGGCGATCGCGTACGCGGTATAGGCAGGTATAGGCAGGTATAGGCAGGGGTCTGTGAAACCGTCGGCTCAGCCTACGTTGGTCCGGGCCCAACACCTGCCACCACAAAACCCCAGGTCAGCCTTTGCGACCGGGCGTTCGAGCGTGTTCAGGGGAGCGGTTTGTGATACCGCTCTGACTGGAAGCCAAAGCCGGTGCTGCGGTAGATTTCGCCTGGTCAGCGCGCCGGGACGTGATGAGCCTGTGGGTTTGTCGGGAGCGGTAGGGTCCTGGGTGAGGCTGAGCCGGGTTGATTGGGCCGGTTGCCGCGGCACGGATGGCGACTCATGGCCGCAACCTGGCGGGTGACAGGCGCGTTTTTGCGCGCAGTCAAGGCGCAGGGATCGACAGCGCGTGACCGGTGCGGGGAAGACCTCGACGCGGGACCCGCTGACAACAACGGGAGGGTGAACATGAGCCTGAGAGATCGGCGACGAGGCGACGGCGGCCATGCCGGCCGGCGCTACCAGATGCAGGAGAAGCTGCTATCGATCGGTGACGACTACTGGATTGAAGACGAGTCCGGCCAGCGGGTCTTCAAGGTCGACGGCAAAGCCGTACGGGTCCGCGACACGTTCGTGCTCAAGGACGCGTCAGGTAGCGAGGTCGCGAAGATACAGGAACGCAAGCTGAGCGTGCGCGACAAGATGAAGATCGAGATGGGCGACCGCAGCGCTACTGTCCACAAGGCCGTCGTCGGGATCCGCGACCGCTACAAGATCGACGTAGATGGCGGGCCCGACATGAGCGCCCACGGCAACGTCGTCGACCACGAGTACGAGATCGAGCGTGACGGCGACACGGTTGCAACTATCTCGAAGAGCTGGTTCCGGGTCCGTGACACCTACGGCGTCGAGATCGCACCGGGAGAAGATGATGCGCTCATCCTCTCGATCACGGTGTGCATCGACTCGATGGCCAGCGGATAGCCGTCCACCGAGTTCGGCGGGCTCGCCCGCTCGGATGTGGCGGGCGGCTTCGAGGAGGAGTTCGCGGCGCCTCGTTCCACGGCGTGAGCAACCGCGGCGGCCGACGCCGCTGTAACACAGCAACCTGGACACCCAGGCAACCAAGCACCCGTGTAGCCCTGTGCCGATGTGGCCCCTGTGCCGATGTGGCCCCTGTGCCGATGTGGCCCCTGTGCCGATGTGGCCCCTGTGCCGATGTGGCCCCTGTGCCGATGTGGCCCCTGTGCCGATGTGGCCCCTGTGCCGATGTGGCCCCTGTGCCGATGTGGCCCCTGTGCCGATGTGGCCCCCGCGCCTATGGGAACCTTTCTGCGGCTTCTAGGTAGTGACGTGTACCGCTGGTCTCAGTATGATCGTACCGCCTCGTCTCGCCCGTGATGCTCGCACACCCCGGGACTTGACGGCATTACTTCTTGCCAAGGAGATGTCCATGGAACTCCTCGCTTCCAATTCCTATTCCTATCCTCTTCTGTCCGTGTTCTGGACGATCTTCATCATCTTCCTGTGGGTGGTCTGGATCTGGATCCTGATCGCGGTGTTCGTCGATATCTTCCGCAGTCATGATCTGTCTGGCTGGGCCAAGGCCCTGTGGTTCATCTTCGTGTTGTTCATCCCGCTGGTAGGCGTCCTGGTCTACCTGATCGCCCGCGGCGGGAAGATGCACGAGCGAGCCGCGCGGCAGGCTCAGGCCCAGGACGCGGCGTTCCGCAGCTATGTCCAGGAGACCGCAGGGAGCAGCTCCGCGGACCAACTGGCCAAGCTCGCTGACCTTCGCGACCGCGGAGTCATCACAGCCGAGGAGTTCGACCGGGAGAAGGCCAAGATCCTGACCTGAGCGCGAAGGAGAAGCTGTGGCGGGCGACCGCGGTGTGCCATGACGGACATCGTCGGACCTGAGGGGATGTCCCGCGTCACGGTGACGGATGACGCCGACGGTGGTTGAGGTGCCATCTCTGGCCGGCTGTGCTCGCGGGACAGCTGCTGGTCGCGCTCTGCTTCGCTGAGCTGGCCGGGCCGTACCCGCTCGCGGGTCGGTCGACCAGTGGTCCAAGCGGAACGCGCGGTCCTTCACGTCGTGGATCGGTGGCTGGGTCCTCACCGTCGGATCGATCGTCACGCTCGTGGCCGTGGCGATCGCCTATCAGGTCGTCCTGCCGCAGATCTCATCGAGGTTCGAGATCATCGGCGGCCCGGCCGACATCGGCCAGGTTGCGACGCCGCCGGCGCGAAGAACGCGCTGCTATTGGCAGCCGGGCTGGTCGTGTTCACGACGATGATCAACATGATCGGCGTGCGGACCATGGCGCGGATCAACAACTTCGGCGTCGCCACCGAACTGGTTGGCGTCTGCCTGCTGATCATCCTGCTGACCATTCACATCACCCGCGGGCCGGCCATCGTCTTCGACACCTTCGACATTGGCGTGTCTCATACATTCGGCTACTTCGGCGCCTTCCTGGTCGCCGGGCTAATGAGCGCCTACGGCACGCCCGGACGGTCCGCCCCGCGCCGCAGGCACTCGCCGCTCAGCACGATGGCCCGGACTGAGGCGACCACAGGGACGCCGCTATGGACGGACCGCGATCCAGGTGGCCGGGATGAGGGGAAGCTCCCATGAGCGCATCGCAGTACGACTTCGTCATTGTCGGTGGCGGCTCCGCGGGCAGCGCGCTCGCGAACCGGCTCAGTGCCGACCCGGAAAACCGGGTGCTGGTGCTCGAGGCTGGGCGCTCCGACTATCCGTGGGACGTTTTCATCCACATGCCCGCAGCCCTGACGCATCCCATCGGGAGCAAGTTCTACGACTGGAGATACGAGTCTGAACCGGAGCCGTTCATGCATGGGCGGCGGGTTTGTCACGCGCGGGGGAAAGTGCTTGGCGGTTCGAGCAGCATCAACGGGATGATCTTCCAGCGCGGTAACCCGATGGATTACGAGCGCTGGGCGGCTGACCCGGGCATGGAGACGTGGGACTACGCGCACTGCTTGCCGTACTTCAAGAAAATGGAGAGGTGCCTGGCCGGCGGGGGGAAATGGCGCGGCCACGAAGGGCCGCTCGTGCTGGAACGCGGGCCCGCCACGAGCCCGCTTTTCACGGCCTTCTTCGAGGCGGTGCAGCAGGCCGGGTACGAACTCACCGACGATGTCAACGGCTACCGGCAGGAAGGCTTCGCCCCGTTCGATCGCAACGTTCACCGCGGCAGGCGCTTGAGCGCCGCCAGAGCCTACCTGCATCCGGTCATGGGCCGGCCGAACTTACGGGTGGAATGCTGGGCGTTCGCAACCAAGATCCTCTTCGAGGGCGGTCGCGCGGCCGGCCTGGAGTACAGGCGCCCCACGGGGCAGGTCCAGCGCGTGTCCGCGGGGGAAGTGATCTTGTGTGGCGGTGCCATCAACTCGCCACAGCTTCTCCAGCTCTCCGGGGTCGGTAACGCGGACGAGCTCAGGAGCCATGGTGTCGGCGTTGTGCAGGACCTGCCCGGCGTGGGCGAGAACCTGCAGGATCACATCGAGGTGTATATCCAGTACGGGTGCAAGCTTCCGGTTTCGGTGGCACCGGCGCTGAAGTGGCGGAACCGTCCATGGATCGGGGCCGGCTGGCTGTTGTTCCGCAAGGGCCCTGGCGCGACCAACCACTTCGAGGGGGGTGGCTTCGCGCGCAGCAACGAGGACGTCGCCTACCCCAACCTGATGTTCCACTTCCTGCCGATTGCGATCCGCTACGACGGCTCGGTCCCAGCAGGCGGCCATGGCTACCAGGTCCACATCGGCCCCATGTATTCCGACGCCCGCGGCTCGGTGAAAATCGCGTCCACCGACCCGCGGGTCCATCCGGCGCTTAGGTTCAACTACCTGTCCACCGCGAAGGACCGCAGAGAATGGGTTGAGGCGATCCGCATCGCCCGGAACATCCTGAACCAGCCGGCATTCGACAAGTACAACGACGGCGAGCTGTCACCCGGATCGGGCGTCGAGACCGACGAGCAGATCCTGGAGTGGGTCGCCAAGGACGCAGAGACCGCGCTGCACCCCTCGTGCACGTGCAGGATGGGCACCACCGATGGGTCGGTGGTCGACCCGGGGAGCATGAGGGTGCACGGGCTCGGGGGCCTGCGCGTCGTGGACGCGTCGGCGATGCCCTATGTCACCAACGGCAACATCTACGCGCCAGTGATGATGCTGGCGGAGAAGGCAGCCGACCTTATCCTGGGGAACACACCTCTGCCGCCCGAGCCGCTTGAGTTCTACCGACACCACAAGGCAGGCCCGCCGGGCGCCGATGCACCCGCCCGCAGAGCGGGACCTGATGGCCCGCCCGGTGCTGACGGCACGTCCCAGATCGTTGACCGGAAACCCGGCCCGTGATCCGGGCGTGCGTGGCGCTGACCGTGAATTGGTGGCGTGCGGGCAGGTTCCTGCGTCTTCCCCCCCGAAAACGTCGTCCCTGCGGGCGAAATGTCCGTTTCCCGTGACGTTTTCGGGGGGGAAGTTGTGTTGCTGGCCTGCAGGGGCCGGGCCGGTGGGCTGCTCAGATTTTCCGGTCAATGATCCGGATCAACGGCGGTATCTGCGCGCCCGGGTCAGAGTGCCTTGGCGCCAGGTACATCGTCGTGATCAACACCGACGGCGATGCGCCGATCACCGGGCGCGCTTCGCGGTGTGTCAGTTGCCCTTCAGGTTCGGGCGCCTGCCCTTCAGGTTCGGGCGCGCCTGCCCTTCAGGTTCGGGCGCGCCTGCCCTTCAGGTTCGGGCGCGCCTGCCCTTCAGGTTCGGGCGCCACCTCGCGCAGCATCCGCTCAAGCTCGCGCTCGAGGACTGCGACGCCGACATCGATCACGGTAAGTGGCAGGCCGAACATCGCCGCCACGGCCCGCGCCTCGGCTTCGAGGCCGGGGCTGCGCTGCTGTGCCAGCCAGGCGACGCGACGGTAGTGGCCGAAGTAGTCTGGCCAAAGCTCGGGCCGCCGGTCAAGGCCAAGCTCGGCGAGTACCGACCGGCGGAAGCTGCGGACCAGGAAATCGGTGAGCACGTAGGTGCCCGGTTCCGCGTCGAAGAGCTCGCGTATCCGCTGCGGGCCAGCGAACACGTCGTAGCAGTGCAGCCCGCGGAGCCTGCGCATGCCGAGACGGTCGCACAAGTCGTCGAGTGCGCCGTAGGTTCCGCAGTCCGCGTAGCCGAGCGCGACGCGCCGTCCCCGCGCTTGAGCACTCCGCGCGAGCCGCTGCGCATCAGCTTCTATCCGCTCTGGCCGGTTGTGCAGCAGCGAGGGGAGGCAAGCCACCTCCACCGCCCAGCCCCGGCGCGCGACGATCTCGCGCAGGTGGGCGCCGAGCGCACCGCAGGCAATCAGTGTCACCGGTACCGTTGCCTGGTCCGCCACCGGCGCATCGGGCCTGCCTGCAGCGTCAGGCAGGGAATGGTAGCTGCTCGACGAACCGGTCGTTGAAGTCGCCGCGGTCGGAGAGCTCGACATACTTCACCTCCCCGAGCAGAGCTTCCGCGCCGGCCCGTTCGCGCACGCTCATCAGGGCCATCTTCGCGCCCTCACCCGCGACGTTGCCCGCGCTCACCACGCGCGTCACGGGCAGCTTCGGCACCAGGCCGATCCGGATCGCGTTGGCTGGCGGCAAATAGCTGCCGAACGAGCCCGCAAGCAGGACCTGCTGGATGGCGCCTGGCTCCAGCCCGGCCTCCTCCATGAGGATGCGCCAGCCGGTGGCGATCGCGGCCTTGGCGAACTGGAGCTCGCGAACGTCACGTTGCGACAGGTAGATGGAGTTCTGCGCGTCGCCAGGCTCGCCGAGCCAGTGCAGCACGAAGACGCGCTCCTCGCCGATCCTGGTCAGCCGTGGCGCCAGGCCGGGAGCGAGCGCCTTCGCCCGCTCGTCGGGGATCAGCCGGCCGGACTCGTCGAGCAGCCCGAGCTTGAGCAGCCCGGTGACCGCGTCCACCAGGCCTGAGCCGCAAAGCCCCGCCGGCCGCGCGTCGCCGATCACCTCGAGCCGCACCTCACCGGGCGTCATGGACACGACCTCGATCGCCCCGTCGGCGGCCCGCATGCCGCAGCGGATCGCGGCTCCTTCGAACGCCGGGCAGGCCGGCGCCGCGGTCGCGAGCAGCCATTCGCTGTTGCCGAGCACGATTTCACAGTTCGTGCCGATGTCCACGAACAGCCGTGTGCGTGAGTCGCGGTCCATGCCAGCCGCCAGCAGGCCCGCGGTGATGTCGCCGCCCACGTAGGCGCCGAAGGAAGGGAAGACGACGGCGCGGGCGCGCGGGTGGACGCCGAGTCCGATCTCGGCCGCGAGCATCTCGGGGAACATCCTGGCCGACATGATGAACGGTGCGACGCCGAGCGGTTCCGGGTCGATACCGAGCGCGATGTGCGTCATCGTCGCGTTGCCGGCCATCGCCACCTCGTAGACGTTTTGTGGTTTCACGCCGGCCTGTTTGCACACGGCTCGCGTCAGTTCGCCGAGCGTCTCGTGAGCGAGTCCGGTGAGCCGGTCGAGGGCCTCGCTGTCCATCATGATCGAGCTGATCCTGGTGATCACGTCGGCGCCGAACGGCTGCTGCCGGTTGAGCATCGACTCCACGGCCAGTGGCGTTCCGGTGCAAAGGTCGAGCAGCGTGGCGACGACGGTCGTGGTGCCGAGGTCGAAGGCGATGCCGAAGATGCGATCGGTGGTGTCGCCGGCCTCCACATCGATCAGCGCGTCGTCCACCACCACCGCTGTGACCTTGTAGTCCGCGGCGCGCAGGACCCGGCCGATCGACCTGAGCACGTGCAGGTCCACTCGCAGCTGCAGGTCGTCAAGCTGGGCGAGCAGGCGTTCGAGGTCGGTCGTCTGGTCGCCGAGGTGCGGTTCGCTCAGCTCCACGTAGCGTTTTTTCGCTGCCGGGCGCAGGATCACCTGCCGGCCTACCCCGACCGTGGCCGCCTTGGGCCTTGTCACCAGCGGTGGGACCTCCACCCACACGTCGGACGTAGCCGCCGCGCGGCACGCGAGCCGCCAGCCGCTGTCGAGTTGCTCCGGCGTGAAGGCGCGAGTGTCGAGCACGGAGACGGGCACGGCCCCGTCGAGCACCTTGATCTTGCACTTCGCGCAGGTGCCGTGGCCACCGCAGGTGGAGTCGATCGCGATGCCGTTCCAGCTCGCCGCGTCGAACACGGTGACCCCGGGCGGTACGCGCACCCGACGGTCGGCCGGCTCGAACGCGAGCACCACCCTGGCGGGGCCAGCGCCGGCGTCTGCGGTGCGCCCCGGCGCCGCGCTGCCCCCGGCTGGCCCGGTCCTCAGCGGGTCGCTGCGGCCGCGGCCCGCCCGGCCTGCGGGGCCTGCGCGGTCCGCCGGGCCTGCGCGGTCCGCCGGGCCTGCGCGGTCCGCCGGGCCTGCGCGGTCCGCCGGGCCTGCGCGGTCCGCCGGGCCTGCGCGGTCCGCCGGGCCTGCGCGGTCCCTCGGGCCTGCGCGGTCCGCCGGGCCTGCGCGGTCCGCCGGGCCTGCGCGGTCCCTCGGGCCTGCGCGGTCCGCCGGGCCGCCGGGGCGTCCGGTCATTTCGCCGTCACCTGCCGCGCCCGGTGGGCGGCGATCCACGACGCACCCCACGGATCGCGGTCCTGCAGCAGGTCCGCGGCCTTGACGGCACGGACCAGCTGCGGCGACCTGGCGTCCATGATGGCGCTGGTCAGGCCGTTCTGGATCGCCATCGGCAGGAACGCGGCACCGATCGTGTGACGGTCGGGCATGCCGAACGACACGTTGGACGCGCCGAGCGTCATGTTCACGCCGAGCTCGTCACGGCAGCGGGCGATGGTTTCGAGGGTGCGGAGTACCAGGGTCGTGTCCGCGCCGACCGGCATGGCGAGCGGATCGATCACGATGTCCTCGATCGGGATGCCGAACCGCTGCGTCGCCACGTCGATGGCCTTGCGGGCAAGCTCGACACGGCGCTGCGGCGCCTCGGGGATCCCCTCCTCGTCGTTGGGCAGGATGATGACGGCGGCGCCGTACTTCCTGACGAGCGGGAGGATCGCGTCAAGCCGCTCCTCCTCTGCGGTGACCGAGTTGACGAGCGCCTTGCCCGCGTAGCTGGCGAGGCCCGCTTCGAGCACCTCGATGATGGACGAGTCGAGGCACAGGGGCAGGTCGGTGAGGCCCTGGACGAGCTTGACCGCCCGCACCATCATCGCGGCCTCGTCCACGAGGGGAGCGCCCATGTTCACGTCGAGGACCATCGCGCCGCCGGCCACCTGCTCGGCGACGTCGCTGCAGACGCGGGAAAGGTCGCCGCGGCGTAGCTCCTCCTGGAGTGTCTTGCGGCCGGTCGGGTTGATCCGCTCACCAATGACGCAGAACGGCTGATCGGGGCCGATCACTACCTCCCTGGCCGCTGAGCGCAGGACCGTGTGCATGATCGTGGGCATACGCTGTCACACCCCGCCTACGCTGGTGCGACGGTGCGGCGCCGCTGCAGCAGTTCCCTGGCGCGGCTGACGGCCGCGGAGGCGTCTGCCGCATAGCCGTCCGCACCGACCACGTCCGCGTACTCCTGCGTCACGGGGGCGCCTCCGACCATGATGATGACCTGGTCACGCAGCCCGCTTTTGGCCAGGGCGTTGATATTCGCCTTGAACATGGGCATCGTCGTGGTGAGGAAGGCGGAGAAGCCGAGGATGTCGGGGTGATGCTCGCGCACCGCCTCGATGAACTTCTCCGGTGCGACCTGTACGCCAAGGTCGATTACGTGGAAGCCCGCGCCCTCGAACATGATGTTGACGAGGTTCTTCCCGATGTCGTGGACGTCTCCCTTGACGGTGCCCATGACGATGGTGCCGATGGGCTCGGCGCCGGTTTCCGCGAGCAGCGGCCGGAGCACCTCAAGCGCGCCAGCCATCGCTTTGCCCGCGATGAGCATCTCGGGAACGAAGAAGTCGCCGCGTTCGAACCTCGCGCCTACCTCTTCGAGCGAGGGGATGAGGGCGTCGTAGAGCAGCGTCTCCGGCCCCAGCCCCATCTCGAGACCCGTGTTCGTCAATTCGAGCACGGCAGGCGCGTTGCCGACGAGGGTGAAGTCGTAAAGCTGGCGGAGCAGCTCCTCCTGTGTCACGCGGCACCTTCTTTCTGTCGCCGGTGTCCCTATTTCCGTCGCCAGTGTCCGGCGTGTTCTGGCCGGTGCCCGAGGACGGCGGACAGGGCGCCCGCCTCGGCGGCGCACTGGGCTGCGACCTCGGCGAACCGGGCGCTGGGCAGACGCGTCGCTGGGGCCGATACCGACAGCGCGGCGACGACGGCCGCGCCGTCCCGGTACACCGGTGCCGCCAACGCCACCAGACCCGGCTCAAGTTCCTCGTCGGTGACGGCGTAGCCGCGCCCCCGCACCTCCGACAGTTCGGCGTCAAGCGCGGCGCGGCTGGTGATGGTCTTGGCGGTGCGTTGTTCGAGGCGGCCGGAAGGAAGCTCGGCGGCGCCGTGCGCGAGCAGCACCTTGCCCAGGGCCGTGCAGTGCAGCGGCACCGGGCGGCCGAGCCAGTTGGTCGCGCCGATCACGTATTGGGTGTCCACCTGGGCGATCTGCTCGACCATGCCCTGGCTTGCGACGCCCAGGTTCACGGTCTCACCGGTGGCCGCGCCGAGCCGGTCCATGAAGGGCTGGGCGACGTCCACCAGGCCCGCCTCGGCGCCGCCGCGCCAGGCGTATCTGACGAACACCTCACCTGGCCGGAAACGGCCGTCGCCGTCGCGCCGCACGAGCCCGTTGCGCTCGAGAGCGAGCAGCAGCCGCGACGTGGTGCTCTTGGCCAGGCCGGTGGCCGCCGCAAGCTCGGTGAAGGTCACCGAGCCGGGTGCACGCACGACCTCCGTGAGCAGCCGCGCCGCCCGGTCGACGGCTTGCGTGCCGGTGGGACTCGTCACTCCCGCACCGCGCCTTCTTCTGCCGGGCCTTCTACGTGGGCTTTCTCGCCGACCTACGTGGGCTTTCTCGCCGACCTACGTGGGCTTTCTCGCCGACCTCTGGTGCACGTTCGGCTTGCTTGCCCGCCTCGGTGCCCGAATTCCATGTTACGGAACTTTATTCTACGATGTGATCCTACGTTCGGGCGGATCGCACGGTCAAGCGACGGGAACGGTCAAGCGATCGCCCGCCGCGCTGGAACGAGGTGGCGATGTTCCGCAACACCATGCCCCGCTACGAGATCCTTTCCCCGGACGCCGTGAATGTCCTTGACAAGGGATGGCGCCGTATCGTTTCAGAAATCGGCGTGCAGTTCGCCAAGCCGGAAGCGGTGGAACTGTTCCGCCAGGCCGGGCAGACGGTCGAAGGCGACGTTGTCCGCCTCGATCCCGGGTTCGTGCTCGAGCAGGTCGCGAAGGCGCCCGGGGAGTTCGACGTCCAGGCCCGTAATCCGGCGAACAATGTGCATATCGGCGGCGACGAGATGGCCTTCGGCTGCGTCTACGGCTCGCCGTTCGTGCGGGCGGGCGACGTCCGCAGGGACGCGACCCTGACCGACTTCCGGCGCCTGGCCATGCTGGCCCAGAGCTTCCCGGAGCTTGATTCGGCCGGGGGAGTGATCTGCGAGCCGAACGACGCGCCGCTCGACTCGCGGCATCTCGACATGATCTACGCGCTTCAGACGTTGACCGACAAGATCTACATGGGCAATGTCGTATCGGGCCCGAATGCCGCCGACACGATCCGGATGACCGAGATTCTGTTCGGCGGCCGCAAGAATATCGAGGAAACGCCAGCCACGATCTCGCTGATAAACTGCAATTCACCGCTGCGCTGGGACGACCGGATGCTCGATGCACAGTTCGAGTACGACCGCGCGAACCAGCCGGTGGTGCTGACACCGTTCCTGCTGATGGGCGCGATGTCACCGGTGACGGTCCCGGCCGCGCTGGTCCAGCAGCTCGCGGAGGCGCTATCGGGCATTGCGCTCGCCCAGCTGATCCGCCCCGGCTGCCCGGTCATTTTCGGCTCGTTCCTTTCGAACATCGACATGCAGTCGGGCTCGCCCAGCTTCGGCACCCCGGAGTCCGCCATCGGGCTGCTCTGCACCGGCCAGCTCGCCAGGCACTTCGGGCTGCCGTTCCGCACGGGTGGTGGCATGACCTCCAGCCAGACGACGGATGCTCAGGCCGCCTACGAGGCCCTGATGACGCTGCTGCCGACGTTCCTTGCGGGTACCAACTGGGTGATGCACGCGGCCGGCTGGCTCGAGGGCGGCCTGGTGAGCTGTTACGAGAAGTTCATCGTTGACGTGGAACTGCTGCGGATGCTGCGCGCGCAGTTCACCCCGCTCGAAATCGACGAGGCCGCGCTCGCCTTCGACGCCCACGCTGAGGTCGGTCACGGCGGGCACTTCCTCGGCGCGCAGCACACGATGGAGCGCTTCCGCGAATGCTTCTACCGACCGATGCTTTCGTCGACGGCCAACTTCGAGCGCTGGCTTCGCCTCGGCGGCAAGGACACGACTGCCCGTGCCACCGAGATCTACCAGAAGAAACTCGACGAGTACGAGCAGCCGCCGCTGGACGACGCGGTGCGCGCCGAGCTTGAGGAGTTCGTCATCCGCCGCCGGGCCGAACTCGGCGACTGAAACAGGCCGCAGGCTAACCTGCTGATTTGCGCTCAGCGGCGCGTCCAGATAGGTGCCGCGGTGTCCGCAATCGTCCAGTGCTCACGCTGCAATCTTGCGCGGCGCCATTACCGAAATGAAGGGACCTTCGCCGCTACCGGCGCTCGCGGGCGCGGCGCATTCTGAGAATGGCCGCGCGGGGAGGTGGCCGTTATGATCAGAACTGCGTCTGCTACGGGGCTGCCTGAACAGTTGGCGCGCTGGCCGGCGGATGGCCTGATCGACGCCGAGCCGGGGGTGCGGATCGAGGCAGCGGAAGCGTACGGACCGGAGGGCCGCAGGCGCAGGTCACGGCTCCCGCTGTGCTCGGTGGGACGGGGCCTGTGGTGGGCGTCCCGCAAGCAGTCCCAGCGCCGCGGGCAAAGCCCGTGCCGTCCGTGGCAGCCGTTCTGCCGCCTGTTACCGAACCCGGCCGGTGGCACTGTCCCCTGGCGTCGTGCATCGCCGCAGGCCATCTTCATCGTCGGCCCTGTGCCGCTCGGTGCTGCGCGCTGGCTTCGAGATGGCGGAACACACCGCGATCCCATGACCGGGCCGACGGCGATCCCGGCTGGCAGCCGGCTCGGCGGCGACCTGGCAGAGTGCTATGGGCCCTGGGTACCGATGCGTCGTGGTGCATTGATCTCGACCGTGAACAGCGGGACCGCGGAGTCGAGCGGCGAGTTCTTGCTCGGCCAACTACGGACCGCGGCGGCGCCACACCCGGTGCCGCGGCAAGGAGGATGATCACCATGAGGATTCAACACCGGATCGCAACCGCTGCAGCGGGACTGGCCGTCGGCGCGCTGGCGCTCACCGGCGCTGGCGTCGCGAGCGCCGCGGCATCACCCGCCGCGGCGCCCTCGGTGCCCATCCTGACCGGCGTCCGCGCGGCCCATCACACCGGATATGACCGGATCGTGTTCGACTTCACCGGCGGCCGTCCGACGAGCCGTAAAGCGGCCTACGTCGCCAAGCTGATCGCCGACCCGTCAGGGAAGGTGATCCCGATAAAGGGCAAGGCGATCCTGCGGATCGCATTCACCCCGGCGGCCGCCCACAACAGCAAGGGCCAGCCGACCTCCCCGACGTCGATCACGTTCGGCCTGCCGGAGATCAAGCAAGCGAAGAAGGC
Organism: uncultured Actinomycetota bacterium; assembly: GCA_963712955.1. Classification (GTDB taxonomy): domain Bacteria; phylum Actinomycetota; class Actinomycetes; order Streptosporangiales; family Streptosporangiaceae; genus DATFVJ01. The sequence goes on from CAVQKF010000015.1 coordinate 76,204, forward strand.
TGGTGACTTCGAAGGCTACGTTTCCTATGGGATCGGCCTGGCGAAGCATGAGCCGTACACCGTGCACGTATTGACCGGCCGCGTCTATCTGGACATCAGGACACCGTAACGTCAGACAGCAGTGGGCCCCGTCCTCCGGCGCGGACAGCCATCTCGGCTGCCGCCCAGGGGGCGGCGCTCACGACCCGCCGCTCCAGCTACTGGCGCTACTGGCGCTACTGGCGACCCGCCTGGAGCGTGCTGGCAGGCCTTGTTGGCAGCCTGGAATCGTACCGAGATCGGCCTTGGCCACGTATATACGCCTGCCTATCTGGACTGGCAGGACGGCATCCGGGTAGTGCGGATACGGCTGCACCGCAGCGACGTGGCGCAAGCCGAACTACGGGTCAACGGCAACGCACATAGTGTCCATGCGATCCCGGGGCGCGCTGCACGACCGGGCCGTCCGCCTACCGGGCGAGGCTCAAGCGTGCAGGGCGGCGGGGCACAATCCAGCGTTAGCTGAACGGGGCACAATCCAGCGTTAGCCGATCGTGCCGCGCTTGACCCGTCCGATGAATTCACGCCACGCGTCCCGGCTGAACCTCAGGACCGGGCCTTCAGGGTTTTTGGAGTCGCGGACTGCGCGCCCGTCTGGTGTGATGGCAGTCTCGACGCAGTGGCCCTGGGATGCCGAATACGAGGACTTTACCCATTGCTCATTCATTGCGCTCAACCCTCTTGATCATTTCCAGTGTCTTGCTCCGGGGCAGGGCGGCGGCCCGGACAAGATCATAGCATTCCATCACCCGCGCGACGTCGGCAGGGGCTTCGATCAGCCTTCCCGATCCTCTTCCTTCCGCGTACCCAACCGATGGCGCGCCGTCGAATTCGAGAACTGTAAGGGGCCCTTCGGCGCCGGGATGATCGGTTATGGCGAATGGCATAATCTGGATTACGGTGCTTGGCAGCTCAGCGAATTCGGCAAGCCGCTTTAGCTGGTAGTGCATGACGTTTGGGCCGCCGTAGGCGCGGTATAGAACGCTCTCGTCCATGACGAACCACGCTAAAGGCGGGCTGGTTCTGGTGAGTATTTCCTGCCGGTCGATTCTCGCGCGGACGTCCTCTTCGATAACGTCGCTAGCTTCTCTCGGCCTGCCCGCGCTCATGATTGCACGAGCGTAGTCGCGTGTCTGCAGGAGCCCTGGGATGCATCGCAGTTCCCATTTATGTATCCGCGTCGCCTGTTCCTCTAGCTGGGCGTACTGCGAGAACCACGACGGCCACGCCTGCTGAACGGTGAGCCTCCATAGCCTGCTGAATGTGCCTGTGGTCTGGAAAATCTGGTCGCACAGATCGGCTAGGTCACGTTTAGGCACGCGCGTGCCGTTCTCTAAAGCGCTCGCCAGCGATGGCGAGATGAACAGCCGTGGCGCTAGTTCCGCTTGTGACCAGCCCGCTTTACAGCGGTGTGCACGTAACTCCGCTCCGAATGTGCGTAGCGGGTTAGGGGGTTCATCCATGATCACCACAGCCCTCCGGAATACAGCACACGGCGCTCTGTCTCCGGCACACGCTAAACGTGTGAGCTGTGGTGTGTCCAATGGCGGGCCGGTCGCGTCACGATGGGGCAACACAAAGCAGCCGGACAGGCGAGAGTGATCATGCTGTCACATCATGCGAGCGTGCCACCGGACGGTGCAAAGTGCGCATCCGAATACTGCGGGAGCGTTGCCGTGGTAAACATTCAGGTCCCCCTGCCGACGTTCTAATATTTAGGTGACTGGCCGTGCTTGAGGTGGGTTTGACTGGGTCCTATCGGTCGGCACGGCGTGTCGGCTTGCTTACTGCCGCCCGGCTCTTGATGATCATTGCCTGTGTCCGCTCTGCCGTCTCCTGCCCCGGATTGCGCCGCCTGCGCAGCCCGTGATGAGCGGATCGCGGCGCAGGAGGAGCTGATCGGGGAGCTGCGCGACGCGATGGGCGCGCAGGCTGACCAGATCGCGGCGCTGCGGGAGCAGGTGACGCGGCTGGAACGTGCGCTGTCCCGCAACAGCGGGAACTCCTCGATGCCTCCCTCGTCGGATGACCTGCCCGGGAAGAAGCCCCCGGAGCGCAAGGCCCGCGGCGGCGCCGGGAACAAGCGGAAGCCGGGCAAGCAGCCGGGCGCGCCGGGGGCATACCTGGCGTGGAACTCCCGCCCGGACAAGACCGAGGACGTGTTCCCGGAGGGCCGGTGCGAGTGCAGCCGCGGCCTCGCCGGGCGCGGGACCTCGGGGTGGCGTACTCCCACCAGGTCACCGACCTGCCCGAAGCCCGGGCGGAGACCACCCAGTACGACCGGCACGAGGTGGAATGCCCCTGCGGCCGGCGGCACGTCGCCGACGCCCCGCCGGAGGCGGCCGGGGCGCCGGGAACCGTCACCTACGGGCTGAACTTCCAGGCCTGGTGCGTGTTCCTGATGGTGATGCACCATGTCCCGGTCGAACGCTGCGCGGACATCCTGGAGTCGATGACCGGGACCCGGCCGTCCGACGGGTGGGTGCACGCCCTGCTGGGCCGCGCCGCCCGGGCCGTGGCCGCGGCGAACAAGACGATCCGGGCGCTGCTCATCCTGGCCCGCGTCATCTGCGGCGACGAGACCCCGCTGCGGTCCGGCCCCGGCCCCAAGGCGAAGAAGAAATACCTGCACGTCGCGTGCACGAACCTGCTCACCTATTACTTCCTCGGCGACCGGGACCTGCCCTCCTTCAAGGCCTTCGTCTACAGCGACCTGCACGGCACGGTCATCGTGCACGACCGGTACCAGAACTACGACAAGTTCCACGGCGTGCAGCACCAGCTCTGCACAGCCCACATACTCAGGGATCTCGAAGACGCCGCCCAGGCCTACCCGGATGCGATCTGGCCCGGCCAGGCCGCAGACGCCCTGCGCGCCCTCATCCACCAGGCGAACCTGGCCCGCGACCAGGGCCTGGACGCCGTCCCCGCAGACCGCACCGCCAAAGACCTCAGGCTGTTCCGGCACGGCGTCAACGCCGGGCTGTCCGAGGTCCGCCGCATCCCCGGCGCGAACAAGAAGCAGCCCCCGGGCCGGTTGCTGCTGGAATGCCTCAAGCACCGCGAGGCCGACGTGCTGCGGTTCCTGTCCGACACCGCGATCCCGCCGACGAACAACCAGGCCGAACGCGACGCACGACCAGCCAAAACCCAGCAGAAGATCAGCGGCCGGCTCCGCTCGGAGACCACCACCCAGCACCGGTACGCCGTCCGCGGCTACGCATCCACCGCCGCCAAGCACGGGCACCAGGTTTTCACCGCCATCCGCGACGCGCTCGCCGGGAACCCCTGGATACCACCCGTCCCCGCAGGCGCCTGAACCCCGCCCGAAACCTGTCACACACAGTAACTCAGGAATAACGCAACACGCAGGGTGCAGGGGACGTGAATGCTTGCTTGCCGTGGTGCGGTTGCTGGCGCACCGTACCGCGGATCCTGTCGATTTCTGCGAGCTTCACTGGCCGGGGGTCGCTGCCTCGCTGGCGGTCCGTGGGATCGCGCTGGTCGATACGACGGGTGATCTCAGCACCGTGAAAGATCACTTCCCGGATTGGAGTGTCTGGACAAGCTCATCCGGGATGATCTACGCAACGACAGTCCTGGCATCGGGCGCCGGCACGACGGTTCACGCATTTCTGGCCGGCCAGGTCTGCGCGCAGATCGCGACGCTCGAAGCGATGTCCCATGCCTGACGACGACGTTCCCCTGAGCGAATGGATACGCGCCGAACGTCTCGCCCGCGGCTGGAACGTTCCGGCGTTCGCGAAAGAGATCGTGCGCGTCGCTGACGAGACCGGAGCGGAGCCACCGCGTGATCATTTATCGGTAGCCCGTTTGTGCTACCGGTGGGAAAGCGGCAAGACCATGATCTCTGATCGTTCTCTCAGGCTGGTTATCCGGGTGTTCGCTGATGCCCCTGCCGCAGGGGACACGGACCACCCTGCGACAGGTTAGGTCCGGCGCGCAGGGATACGAGGACGACGCCTCTGCGCCGCAGGCACCGCTCCGGCACTGCCCTGCCCGCGGTGCCCGCTGACGGCCATCCTGGCTACCCCTCCGGGATGGCCGTCCTCAACGACCTGCTGACCTCCCGGCTTCCTCCGCCGCACGGCTCTTCCTGGGCCACCGCGCTTGAAGTGCGTGAGGTGCAGGTCCTTCTCCTCAGACTGCACATATTGCCGTACGGGGCTGTCGGTGGCCTCTATGCTTATCGTGTCGATAGATCGCCAATGTGGTTTCTGCCGCAGTGTGGCTGAATGGGGGTCACCCATGGCAGGTGCTGGCCGGCAGGCGGACGCGGGCGTGAATGGCGGCGAGCGGCATGACGGTCTCGGCGCCGCTGAACCGGGTGCCGGGGCTGCACTGTATACCAGCTGACACAGCTCCGTCCGGTGGCCAGGAACGACGATCAGGAGCGGCTGGCCCTTGAGGAGGCGGGATTGCTCGCCTTGGTGGCCGCGGGTGACGTGGGCGCGCCGCTGGGCGAGCTGTACCGGCGGTACGCGGCCCGGCTGTACGGATTCGGGCTGCACTTGCTCGGGGACGAGTATCTGGCCGAGGAGGTGGTGCAGGAATGCTTCGTCCGATTGTGGCGGACGGCGGGCCGGTTCGATTTCACCCGCTCCAGTGTGGGTACCTACCTGTTCGTGATCGCGCGCAGCGTGGCGGTCGATGTGCGGAGGCGTTCGGCGAACCGGCCGCTGGGAGGGCCGCTCGACGGCACGGAGCCGGCGTCCCATGACCTCGAAGACCAGATCACCCAGCGGCTGTCGATCGACGACGCGCTGGAGTCACTCAGCCCGGCACACCGGGAGGTGATCTCACTTGCGCATGAGCATGGGCTTACCCAAACGGAGATCGCCGAGCGGCTGGCGATCCCGCTGGGCACGGTGAAAACCCGTATGTTCCACGGTTTACGGGCTTTGCGCGCCGCGCTGGCGGAGCGAGGCTTCGATGTCTGAGGATTCCGTCGCCGCGAAGGCGCATCCGGAGGTGGCCGGCTGGGTGCTCGGCGCGCTCGGTCCGTATGAGTCCGCAGAGTTCCCGGGCCATCTGCGGGAGTGCGCCGGATGCGCGGCCGAGCTGGAACGGCTCGAGCCGGTTCGCCGGCTGCTCGACACCGCCGCGCCCGCAGTTGACCCGCCTGCGGGCCTGCAGGCCCGCATTCTGGTGGCCGTGCGACGGGCCGCCGCGACTCGTCAGCGGCGGCGGCGGGCCAGCCGGCTGGCGGCCGCCGCAGCCGGCGTGATCTTGTTGGTTGTTCTTGCCGCCGTGCAGTTCTGGCCGCAGCCCGGCGCATCGGTCCGCACAACCCTGGCTGCTACGGGACTCGGCGGCAGGCCGCCGGGCAGGCGACCGCGCACGAGACCGCAAACGGGTGGTCCGTCCAGCTGTCGGTCCGCGGCCTGAAAGACCTCGGTGAGCAGGGCTTCTATGAATGCTGGTACACGGGCCGCGACGACAGCACCGGCCATCCCGACCGGATCAGCGCCGGCACCTTCGAGGTTACGCCGGACGGGTCGGCCCGGGTGAGCATGTGGAGCTGGGCCGACCCACGAAGATTCCCGATCATGAAGATCACCCGCGAGCAGGCGAACGGCAGTCCCGCCCAGACCGCTCCGGTGGTGCTGCAGGGACGGGCCCGGGCTTAAGACCCGCAGGGCGAGCGCGCCCATCCTCTGGTATTCGGGCCCGATCCACATGGCCCGGCCCGGCGCGGGCGTTTTCCGTGACGTTTCGGGGGGAGGTTGCGGTGCTGGCCTGCAGGCGCCGGGCCGGCGGGCCGCTCCGATTTCCGGTCAACGATCCAGCGGCGCTCCAAGCCGCCGTAGGACGTCATGCCCACAGCGTGCCAACAGTGCCCGGCCGAATATTTCAATAATTCCGACTTTAAAAGTTGACAATACGCCGGGGATGTGTTCCGCTCAGGGTGTGGCCCCGCCAGCGCTGCTAACTGATGAGCTGCTCGACCGTTTCGCCACCCGGGTCGCCGAGTACGACAGGGCCAGGCACGTGCTGCACCGAAGATCTCGGGGAGCTGCGCGACATCGGCTACCTCACGCTCGCCGTGCCTGGCGAGTTCGGCGGCGCCGGCCTCACCCTCCACGAGGTGGCCGGCGAGCAGCGGCGCCTCGCCTACCGCTCTCCTGCCACGGCAAAGGCGGTGAATACACACCTGTACGTGACCGGTGCCGCGGCGGACGCGCACCGGTTGGGGGACACGTCGGCCGAGTGGCTGCTGCGGGAGGCCGCGGGCGGGGCCATTTTCGCTGCGGGTCACGATCTCGCGCTCGCGCATTCGAACGTTCGTGCCGAGCCTGAGCCGGACGGCGGTTACCGCTTCCACGGCCGGAAGACCTTGACGCCGGTGGCGCCTGACTGGACGTGGCTGGGCCTGCATGCTCTCGACGACTCAAGTCCCGGCAATCCCAAGGGGGTCTACGCCTTCATCAGGCGTGACGCGCCCGGATGTCAGGTCATTGAGACCTCGGGCACCCTCGGCACGCGCCCGGGCAAAAGCGGCGACACCGTGCTCGACGGCGTGCGGGCGGAAGCGCAGCACGTCGCCCGTGTGATACCGGCCGGGCCACCAGCCGACCCGTTCATCTTCGCCATCTTCTGCTGGGCGCTTCCCCTTCTCGGCACCATCCACTACGCCGTCGCGGAGCGCGCATTCGACCTCGCAATCGACAGCGCGAGACGGCGGACGCAGCAGGACCTTAGCGCGCACGGCTCATCTCATCGCCCCTACGCCGAGTGGACGATCGCGGACGCGCTCCTCGAAGTCGGGGCGATCTCGTTTCAGCTCGGCAAGGTGACGCGCGACTGGCCGGCCGGAGTGGACCACGCCGCGCGATCGATCATCGAGCTCTTTGCCGCCAGGCGGGTCGCCGTCGAGAGCGCCAAGCGCGTTGTCGACCTCGCCATAGAGTCTGTCGGCTGCGGCGACTTCCGCGCGGGCGAGGAGCTCGCACGGCTCTATCGCGACGTACACGACGATTTCACCCCTGCGGCGCACGAGGCCTGAGGCACGCAATTGCGCGCGACACCTGCGCCAGCCGTTCGGCATGGGAATTCGGATTCCTGTCCCTAATTCAGCTCTCCGTGCCCGCCGCGGAGGCGGCCGGCCGAGCTGGATACGCACGTCGAGCGTGACCCTCCCGTCGAGGAGGACCAGCGCCCGGTCGGCGAGCAGGATCGCCTCGTCGACGTCGTGGGTAACGAGCAGAACGGTTGGGCGGTGGCGCGAGCACAGATCCCGCAGAAGGGCGTGCATGCGGGTCCGGGTCAGGGCGTCCAGGGCGCCGAACGGTCCGCTGCGGGCATGGCAGGCTTAGAGCATGGATGACGAGAACGTCCTGAAGCTCCTCTTGAGCGGTGAGAGCGAGCAGGTCGAGCGCAAGGAGCAGCTCAGGAACAAGAAGCCCGAGGTGTGCCAGGCCATCTGCGCGAGCGGGGTGCTCCAGCGTGCAGACAGTTATGCGAGGCTCGCCTTGATCTGCCCTCGGGACAACTCCAGCCATGTGTCGAGTACCCCGGACTCGCCGTAGTCCGTGTCGACCAGGAACAGTCCTCGCGTCGGGCAGGTGGCGCCGAGCTCGACGAGCACGGGCTTGAGCAGGAGGTCCGCAGCCAGGGAGTGGCGCCAGTCGCCACCGAGCATGAGCGGCACCGCGGTCACCCCCGCGAGCCCGCCGCCTGTGATCCGGTCGAGGAACAGCTTCAGCAGCCCGGTGTAGGTGGCCTTGTAGGTGGGGCTGGCGACGATCAGCAGATCGCTGGCCCGCACGGCCGCGATGGTCCCGGCCACCTGCTGGTCCGCCCAGTCGAGCAGGGCGCCACCGAGATCGACCAGGTCCACGCTCAGGTCGGCCGGTCTGCCGGTGAGTTTTTCGGCGACCAGGTGAGCGGCCTGCCACGTGCGGGAACGGGGCTTTGGGTTGCCGACGACGATCGCGACGCTCATCGGCACTGCCACTCCTGCGCCAGCAGCTGGTAGGAGCGGACCCGGTCGGCGTGGTCGTGGGTGATGGTGGTGATGATCAGCTCGTCGGCACCGGTCGCCTCCTGCAGTTGTTCGAGCTGGCCGGCGACCTGCTGCGGGGAGCCGACGAACTGCGTTTCCACCCGGTCGGCGACCAGCGCCCGGTCGGCGTCGGTCCAGCAGTGCGCCCGGGCCTGCTCCGGGGTCGGGAACGCGATCGCGCCCTCACCGGAGCGGATGCTACGTACCCACAGGCCGTACGAGGTGGCCAGCTCCCGGGCACTCGCCTCATCCTCGGCCACGACCACGTCGGCGGAGACGCTGGCGTAGGGCCGGTCGAGCTCGGCGGAGGGCCGGAATGCGGCCCGGTATCCCTCCGCGGCCTCGAGCACGGTGGCCGGGCTGAGGTGATAGTTCGCGGCAAATCGCAGGCCGTTCGAACCGGCGACCTGGGCGCTCTGCCCGCCGCTGCTGCCGAGGATCCACACCTGCACGTCCGCGCCCTCACCGGGGATGGCGTGCGCCTCGACACCGTCGGCCGAGCGGTAGGTGCCGCGCAGCAGGGCGAGGATGTCGTCGACCTGTTCGGCGTAGTCCTGGGCCCGGGCGCCCGGCTGCCGCAGCAGTGTCTTCTGCAACTCAAAGTGCGGCGAGCCGAGCAGCTGCTCGAGGGAGAACCGCGGGGGGATGCGCAGTCCGTTCGGCGCCCGGCCTTCCACCACTTGCGTCACGCCGACCACCGTCGGCTCACGGTTGCGCCCCCTCGCCCGCCCGCCCGACCGGCCGAGGCCGAGGTCGAGGCGGCCGGGGTGCAGGGCGTCGATGAGACCGAACTCCTCGACCACTGACAGTGCGGTGCGGTGGCCGAGCTGGACCGCGCCGGATCCGATCCGGATCGTCGAGGTCGCGGCTGCGGTGAGCGCGAGGACGACAGCGGGGGAAGTTCCGGCGACGCCGGGGTTGAGGTGGTGCTCGGCGAACCAGTAGCGGGCGTAGCCGAAGCGTTCGGCCTGCTGGGCGAGGTCGATGCTGCCCCGCAGCGCCTCGGCCGCAGTGGAGCCGGAGGTGATGGGTACCAGGTCGAGCACGGCGAGTGGTGTGGTGGCCATGGCAGGTCCTTTACGGTTTCCGCACGCGGGTGATCAGGTCTGGGCGTGCACGATCAGGGTGATCGCGAGGAACTTCATAACGCGGGCCGTGCGACGGGGGAACCGGCGTGAGCGGAGCGAGGCCGAGGTGCTCGCGCAGCGTGCTGCCCTCGTAGTCGGCCCGGAAGACACCGCGCTCCTGCAGCAGCGGCACGACCGTGTCCGCGAACTCGTCGAGCCCGGCCGGCGTGATGTGTGGGACGAGGATGAACCCGTCGCTGGCGCCGGCCTGGACGAAGCTGTTGATCGTCCCCGCGACGGTGGCCGGCGTGCCGACGAACGACTGCCGGCCCGTCACCTCGATGATCAGTTCGCGGATCGACAGGTTCTGCGCCGCCGCCTTCGCACGCCACTGCGCCGCGGTGGCCAGCGGGTCGCGGTGCATCCGCACGCTCGCCCGCCCGCGGGCGATGGTGTTCTCGCCCGGGTCCGGGTCGATGCTGGGCAGCGGGCCGTCCGGGTCGTAGGAGGACAGGTCCCGGTTCCAGAGCTGCTCAAGGAACTTGATCGCCGTCTGTCCGCTCACTTGCTTGAGGCGCACTTCCCGGGCGAGCTCCTGGGCGTCGGCGTCGGTGTCGCCAAGCACGAAGGTCGCCGCCGGCAAGATCAGCAGCTGGTCGCGGGTGCGGCCGTGGCGGGACAGGCGTCCCTTCACGTCGGCATAGAAGGCCTTGCCATCGTCGAGCGTGCTGTGCCGGGTGAAGATCGCGTCCGCGCTGGCCGCGGCGAACTCGCGGCCCTCGTGGGAGTCGCCGGCCTGGAGGATGACCGGCCGTCCCTGCGGGCTCCGGGGCACGTTGAACCAGCCGTTGATGTCGAAGTGCGCGTCCCGATGGGCGAACCGGCCGGCGTCGCAGCCGGCGAGGAACACGCCGGACTCCTTGTCGGCGATAATCTCGTCACCGCGCCAGGAGTCGAAGAGCTCCCAGGTCGTCCGCAGGAAGGTTCGTGCCCGCTCGTAGCGGGCGTCCTGCGGCAGGAAGCCGCCGCGCCGGAAGTTCTCGCCGGTGAACGCGTCCCACGACGTGACGACGTTCCACGCGGCCCGCCCGCCGGACAGGTGATCCAGGCTCGCGAACTGCCGTGCCACCTCGTACGGCTCATTGAATGTCGAATTGATGGTGCCGGCCAGGCCGAGCCGGTCTGTCACCGCCGCGAGCGCGGCGAGGACGGTAAAGGTGTCCGGACGCCCCACGACGTCGAGGTCGTAGATCAGGCCGTTCTGCTCGCGCAGGCGCAGCCCCTCGGCAAGAAACAGGAAGTCGAACTTGGCCCGTTCCGCGGTGCGGGCCAGGTGGGCGAAGGAGCTGAAGTCGATGTGGCTGCCCGAGCGCGGGTCGCTCCACACCGTGGTGTTGTTCACGCCAGGGAAGTGGGCGGCGAGGTGGATCTGCTTGCGTGGCTCGCTCATGGTCGGATCCTTCCGGCGGTCAGGTGGTGGCGTAACGGCTCGCCGGGCGGGTGAGGCCGAGCAGCCCGCGCAGGGTGCCTTCCTCGTAGACCTCGCGGAACGCGCCGCGGCGCTGCAGTTCCGGCACCAGGCCCCCGGTGATCGCCTCGAGGTCGCGGCCGATGGCGCCGGGGCGCAGGCGGAAGCCGGACAAGCCGCTCGCCTGCCAGTCCTGCAGCAGGTCGGCCAGCTGTGACGGCGTCCCGGTGAAGACGGTCGCGTCGCTGGTGCACTCATAACCCGCCAGCTCGTCGAGCTTGGCCTTGCGGTCGGCGGCGGCAGCGGCGTCGTCGCCGAGGAACACCACGAGGTCGCCGAAAACGTGCACTGTCTCCTCCGCGCGGCCGGCGGCCTGCTGCTCGCTGCGGATCTTGGCGACGATCGCGCGAGCGTGCTCGCCGTCGCGCGGCGTTACGTATCCGATGTCGGCCGAGCGAGCGACCAGCCGATAGGGCACGCTTTGGTGCGCCAGCGCGCTCACGATCGGCTGCCCCTGCGGCGGCCGCGGGGTGATCGAAGGCCCCTTGACGCTGAAGTGGTCACCGGCGAAGTCGATGTAGTGGAGCTTGTCGCGGTCGACGAAGCGGCCGGTGGCGACGTCGCGGATCTCGGCGTCGTCCTCCCAGCTGTCCCACAGACGGCGGACGACCTCGACGTAGTCGGCGGCCTCATCGAACAGCTCGGTGATCAGCTGCCGCACCCTGGGGTCCGCGCGTTCCTCGAAGCGGAACCGCGGGAACGTGCGGCGGCCGAAGTGCGCGGCCTCGTGCTGGCGCGCCGAGACCTGCACCCGCACACCGGCCCGTCCGGTACTGACGTAGTCGAGTGTCGCGATCGCCTTGGAGATGTGGAACGGTTCGGTGTGCGTGACGACCACGGTCGGAACCAGTCCGATGTGGCTGGTGAGCGGCGCGACCCGGGCTGCGATGAGCACCGCGTCGAGACGTCCGCGCACCTGGTCTGTGCGCCCGTCCAGCTCCGTGTAGTGGGAGGACTGCAAGCCGAGCCCGTCCTCGATCGTCACGAAGTCGAGCAGGCCACGCTCAGCCAGCTGAATCAGGCCGACCCAGTAGCGCGCAGTGAACAGCTCGCTCGGGCGCGCCTGCGGCTCGCGCCACGCAGCGGGGTGCCAGCCGGCGCCGTCAAGCGCGACGGCGAGGTGCACTGCCGAGGATGGTGCGGACATGGGCAGAACTCGCTCCCTGTTGGGTCGATGGGCACGGCTAGGTTGATGCCCAGTGAACCGGGCCGTCTCGTCCCACCGGGACTTCCCCGGTCCCGAGGTTGGCCACGGCCAGCCCGGATCCGACACCGTCCGCGCCGACCATCTGCCGACGCTCGAAATTGGCCAGATCGACGTGATGAGCGTTGGCTGTCCTCCTCCGCCCCAATCCTGAGTAAATCGATCGATTTTGTCAACTTTGCTCTTGACTCCGCCACTTGAGCGCGCATTCGCTGGTAAAGCGATTCGGATTTAGAGACATCCTTGGTGAGGGTATGCCCTACTTCGACGGAACCGTCGGCCGTTCTGCTTCAGGGCCCGACAGGTACCGGCGCAGCGGTGGGCTGCAGTGGTCTTTCTGCACGGTTCGGCGAGGACCCGGGCCCTTCACAGGAGGCGGTCCTGATGAGTTCGACACAGCGCCAGGAAGCGCTCGCCCGCTCCGTCCCGGAGCCCGGCGGCCGCCCGGTCCCAGTGACGTTCGATCGGGTTGAGCAGTTGCTGGGACACGCGGATGTGTCCAGCTGGATGACCGTCGACAGAGCACATCTCCGCGAGTTCGCGCACGCCACGTACCTCGATCCCGCGTACGTCGACCTGACGCCGAGCCGGAACCACGCGCTCGGGCCGGACCTCGTCGACGGATTCCTGCTCCTGTCGCTGCTCGTGCACTTCGGGTTTGCCGTGCCGCTGGTGCACACCGAGGGTGGCTACGCCTACAACTACGGGTTGGACCGGGTCCGCTTCACCTGCCCGGTGTTCGCCGGCCAGGCAGTCCGAGTGCGCCGGGCGGTCGTGGGGGTGCGGCGGAAGTCGGCGAGCCGCGTGCTGGTCACCGTGGACCACGCGATGGAAGTCGAGGACTCGCCGGTTCCGGCGATGATGGCGCGGTGGCTGATGCTCTACGTCGACGGTGGGGCCGGGTAATGACTGGGCGGCAGGTTCCTCCGGCGCTCGGGCGGATCAGCGACTACCCGTTTCACTATGCCGACGTCGATTCCGGCCGCCCGGCCCTGCTTTTCGAACAGGATGTGCTGAGCTACGGCGGCCTGGCTGAGCGAGTCGACTGGTTCGCCCACGCGCTGTACGCCTCCGGCGTGCGGGCCGGGGACCGGGTGGCGGTGCTCTCGACGCCGCGCCCCGAGTTTTTCGTCGCGTGCCTGGCGACCGTCCGCCTCGGCGGGATCTGGCTGGGGCTCAACCCGGCTCATACGGTTCGCGAGTTCGCCCACGTGCTCGGAGATGCGATGCCGCGGCTGGTGTTAGCCATGCCATCGTCCGGGGGACGCGACTACACGCTGGAGATTGGGCAAGCGGCACACGTCGCCGGGAGCCGTGCCGAGGTCGTGGAGCTCGCGGGTCTGCGAGATCGCGACCCGTTCCTGGACCGGGCCGCGGAGGCGGATGGAGCAGCGGCGGCTGCCGCAGTCGCGGGCGTGAACGCTGAGCAGCCGGCTCTCATCGTCTACACCTCCGGCACCACAGGTCCCCCCAAGGGCGCTCTGATCCGGCACGCCGGCCTGGTGCGCCTGGGCCGGGTTGAGTCGACCCAATGGGCTGTTCCCCGGCTGCGGCTGATCTGCAATCTCCCGATCGATCACATCGGCGGCGTCGGTGACCTGTGCTGCGTGCCATTGGTGGCCGGCGGCTCGATCGTCTTTCAGGAGCGGTTCGATGCGCAGCGGACCCTCGAAGCGATCACCGACCACCGGTTGACCGCCCTCTTCCAGATTCCGACACAGCTGCAACGAATCGCCGCGCTCCCTGGATTCGACACCGCCGACCTGAGTTCCCTGCAGGCAGTTGGCTGGGGAGGTGGGCCGCTGCCGCTGGAGGTCATTCGTCGCTACCGCCAGCTCGGCGTCGCGCTCATCACTACCTATGGCTCCACGGAGGTGACCAGCTCGGTGACCTACACCGACCCGGACGCAGACGAGGAGGTCCTGGTCCATACCGTGGGTCGGCCCGATCCCGAACTCCAGGTGCGGCTGCTCACCGGCGACGGCCGCTGGGGCGGGGCCGGGGAAGAGGGTGAGGTCTGCGTTCGGCACCCGTCAGTGATGGCCGGCTACCACAATCTCCCGGAGGCGACCGCCGCCGCGTTCACCGCGGATGGCTGGCTGCGGACCGGCGACCGCGGGCTGATACGGCCGGACGGCAACCTGCGGCTCGTCGCCCGCTGCCAGGAAGTGTTCAAGTCAGGCGGTTACAACATCTACCCGCGCGAGATCGAACTGGCCCTGGACAGCCACCCCGCCGTCGCCCTGTCCGCCGTCGTCTCCAGACCTGACGCCGAATATCACCAGGTGGGTGTCGCCTTCATCGAGCCGGAACCCGGGGCTGCGATCACCCCTGAGGAGCTCGCCGCCTGGTGCCGGCGGCGGCTTGCCAACTACAAGGTGCCTAAGCAGTTCCACATCGTCGGCAGCTTGCCACTGCTGCCTGTGGGCAAGATTGACCGGCCACTGCTGACCCGGAATGCGGCTGCGCTGACCCGGAATGCGGTTGCGCTGCCCACCGCTTCGGAGCAGCACGGATCACCCACAGCGGGTGAGGGTCCGCGTCCCTAACGTACTGCGCAGGCAGCGCCTGGCGCGACGGATAGGCGCATAGCCTGCAGGGCCCCAGGTGCGCCGCCCGCGATCGCGGGCGGCGGCAAGAGCCGCCCGCGATCGCGGGCGGCGGCAAGAGCAAGGAGGGCACATAGATGGGGGACGTGGTCGAGCTCATTCCCCGGCAGGTACTGTTCGGCAACCCCGAGCGCGTCGGGCCGTGCCTGTCTCCGGACGGGACCCGGCTGGCCTGGATCGCGCCGCACCAGGACGTCCTGAATGTCTGGGTCGCGCCCGCGACCGCGGCGGACGGGATCGACTGGGCGGCGGCGCGCGTGGTCACCGACGACACCGACCGGGGCATCCGGATAGTCGCCTGGGCGCATGATGGCCGGCACCTGCTCTATCTGCAGGACACCGGCGGCGACGAGAACTGGCGGTTGCACGATGTCGACCTGGAGACGATGCGGCGGCGCGACCTCACCCCGTTCGACGGGGTGCAGGCCCAGATCGTCGCCGGGGACCGGAAGTTCCCCACCGAGATCCTGATCGCGCTCAACCGCGACAATGCCAAACTCCACGACGTCTACCGGCTCGACCTGGTCACGGGCGAGCTGGCGCTCCACATGAGGAACCCGGGCTTTGTCCAATGGGTCGCCGACGCTCAGCTGGTGGTCAGGGCGGCGGCCAAGCCGCGGCCTGACGGGGGCTTCGTGCTGCACGTCAGGGACGGCGGCGACGCGGACTGGCGGTCGCTGCGCACCATCCCGGGCGATGACGCGCCGGGCACCCAACTGATCGCGTTCAGCGAGGACGGCGGCTCGCTGCTCGCGACGACATCTGTGGGCGCCGAAACCGGCAGACTGGTCCGCGTCGACGTGGCTACGGGTGCTACGCAGGTGCTCGCCGAGGACCTCGAAGCTGATGTCAGCGGCGTCCGTATCCGACGGGACACACGGCAGCCGCAGATCGCGATGCTGCGCAAGGACCGGGCGGAGTACCTCGTCCTGGATCCCGCAGTCGCCGCCGACCTGGAGGCGATCCGCGCGCTGCATCCCGGAGACCCGGTATTCGCCGACGCCGACGATGCGGACGCCACCTGGCTGGTCGCGTTCACGAACAACGCCGGCCCGATCTCCTATTTCGCCTATGACCGGGCCAGTAAGACCGGCCGCTTCCTGTTCGAGCACCGGCCGGAGCTGTCGCGCTACCAGCTCGCCTCGATGGAGCCGTTCCGCTTCACCACGCGGGACGGCCTGGAGATCCACGGCTACCTGACGTTCCCGCCCGGAGCGGACCGGCGCGGCCTGCCGGCCGTGCTCATCGTGCATGGCGGTCCAGGGACACGCGACACCTGGGGATTCGATCCGCGGGCGCAGTGGCTGGCCAACCGCGGCTACCTGTGCATCCAGGTCAACTACCGCGGCTCGACCGGCTATGGGAAGGCGTTCGTCAACGCGGGGGACCGGGAGTGGGGCGGCAAGATGCACGACGACCTGGTCGACGCCGTCGCCTTCGCCGCCGGGCAGGGCTGGGCCGACCCGGCGCGGGTGGCCATCTACGGCGGCTCCTACGGCGGCTACGCGGCGCTCGTCGGCGCGGCGTTCACCCCGGAGGTGTTCTGCTGTGCCGTGGACATCTGCGGCCCGTCCAACCTGAAGACCATGATCGAGACTCTCCCGCCGTACTGGGCCCCGATGATCGCGCGCTTCCACCGCCGGGTTGGAGACCCGGCGAAGGACGCCGAGTTCCTGTGGTCCCGGTCGCCGCTGTCGCGGGTGAGCGACATCCGGATTCCGCTGCTCATCGCCCAGGGCGCCAACGACCCGCGGGTGAAGCAGACCGAGTCAGAGCAGATCGTGGCGGCCCTGAAAGACGCCGGGATCGAGCACGAGTACCTGCTGTTCCCCGACGAGGGCCACGGCCTGGCCAAGCCGGAGAACCGGCTGCGGTTCTACGCCGCAGCCGAGCGCTTCCTGGCCCGCCATCTCGGCGGACGGGCCGAAGAGTAAGCGGCCAGGCAGGCAGCCAGCCGACCCGGTGCCGCCGACTGACACGCAACGTACTTGTATGACTACAATTAGTAGCCGCCAAACACGTGACTGGCAGCAGTGCCTGTGAAAGCTGGGGGCGCCGCGCCTGTGGCCCTGGCCAGACGGCCTCGCCATGAGAAAACACGGAGGACAGGATGAGGGAGCGATCCGGCGTCTCAAGGCGGCAGGTGCTGATTTCCGGGGGCGGGCTGGCCGCGACGGCACCACTGCTTCCCGCTGTGTGGCGCGCGCCGTCTCCCGTCCGCGGGCCAGCCGCGGGAGCGATGGGAGCTCTCTGGTGGAGATGGAGTCAATACACGCTCAGCCCAGCCAACGAGGACATCGGCGAGGTTATGAATGCGATCGCGCAAGGTCTTCCCAATCTTGGCTACAGCGGAGTCCAGGTTGCAGCGGATGTGCACGGCTCCAAAGGGGACTTTCTCCTCGCCGTTTTGTATTTGTACATTGGCGAGCGGAAATTCTGGCAGATCGTGGCCTGTGGCGGGGACGGCAGCCAAGCTGAGGCTGAAGGGAGATCAATGAAGTCACACAGATGATCAACGGATTGGTGTTTCTGTGACGACACACATAGATCGTTGACCGGAGTTCCGGCCGGTGATCCGGGCGCACTGCGCGCCGACCGTGAACTGGGGCGTGCAGGCTGGTTCCCTGCGACTACCCCCCCGATAACGTCGTCCCGGCGGGCGGAATATCCGTTTCTCGCGACGTTTTCGAGGGGGGGGTGTGTTGCTGGCCTGCTTGCTCGCCGTATCGGCCCGGATCGGCCAAGACCCGGGGATGGACGCTCGTCACCCGCAACACAGCCGATCTGGCCCGCAGTTGCGTCCTCCTGCTCAATCCCTTCGATCCGCACCCTGCCAGCTAGCCCGCAGCTAGCCCTCGACCTCGCCCCTGGACCTGTGGTCTCTGCCCGGGCCCGGCGGCCCGGCGGCCCGGCGACCGGCGAGGCGGTCCCGGCGGCGGATGGTGGCGGCAATCGTGATGGCCCGCGCCCTGGGGCGGCAGGCCGGAGCTGTGATCAACGAGATGTGGCTGTTGACGGCCGGGAATTGGTGGCTGTACCGTCTGAGCGGATGTATTGAGCATCAGCTCAAAGAACGAGGCCTGACATGGCACGATCCGGAAGGCCCAGCAAGCCTGGGCCGCGCACGTCGGAAGGCTCTGCTCAGACCCGTCAGGCCCTCGTGCGGGCCGCTATCGAGACGCTCAAGGCGGACGGCTTCGCCCGTACCAGCGCGCGGACGATCGCCCGCCGCGCCGGATGCAACCAGGGCCTCGTCTTCTATCACTTCGGATCCGTCGCGAATCTGCTGCTTGCCGCCCTCGACGAGGTCAGCGCTGACCGCCTCGAGCGCTATGGCGCGACGGCGGCGCAGGCCAGCTCTTTGACGCGGCTCGCCGAGGTCGCAGAGGTGATCTTCCGGGAGGACCTTGACGAAGGCCATGCGACCGTGCTGGCGGAGCTGGTGTCCGGTGCGGCGTCCATCCCTGGCTTTGGTGCCGAGGTGGCAGCCCGGCTCCGGTCCTGGACAGACTTTGCGCAGGCGGCGGTCGAGAAGGCTGCTGGCCCCTCGATGCTTGCCTCGTTCGTGCCTTCCGCAGATGTCGCCTATGGGCTCGTCGCGCTCTATCTCGGCTTGGAGATGCTCAGCCACCTCGATGGAGACCGCGCCAGGGCACTTGCCCTGTTCAGTCGTGCCAAGCAGCTCGCCGCCCTGACGGAGGCGCTTGGCATCCTCTCCGGACGCAAGGAGGCGTCACCGTGAAGACGACACCAGGGATCGCCAACGATCGGGCAGTCGAGGCCGCCATGCCTGACACCGGCATCGACGTAGTGACAGGGGCATTCAGTTACTCCGGCCGCGCGATCGCCAGCGAGCTGATCTCCGCCGGCCGTCACGTCCGCACCCTCACAGGCCACGTTGAGCGGGCGCCACAAGACTCGCCGATCGATACCCGGGCGCTCACCTTCGGCGACCCCGGCGCCCTCGCGGCGGCCCTGTCAGGCGCGACGACCCTCTACAACACGTACTGGGTACGTTTCGCTCACCACGCAACAGATCACAATCTTGCGGTCGCCAACTCACGGACACTATTCGAGGCGGCCCGGCTCGCCGGGATCCAGCGAGTCGTTCACGTCAGCATTACGCATCCGAGCGCCGACTCCCCCTTGCCGTACTTCCGCGGCAAGGCCCTGGTCGAGCAGCACCTCGCCGAGAGCGGGCTTTCCCACGCCATTCTCCGGCCCGCGATCCTTTTCGGCGGCGACGGCGTGCTCATCAACAACATCGCCTGGCTGCTGCGGCGGCTGCCGGTCTTCGCTGTCGGCGGTCGCGGCGGCTACCGGATCCGTGGCATTCACGTTGACGACCTTGCTCGCCTGTGTGTCGCAC
The DNA here is from genome assembly GCA_963712955.1 of uncultured Actinomycetota bacterium. Classification (GTDB taxonomy): domain Bacteria; phylum Actinomycetota; class Actinomycetes; order Streptosporangiales; family Streptosporangiaceae; genus DATFVJ01. The sequence goes on from CAVQKF010000015.1 coordinate 95,046, forward strand.
ACGGCAGCGAGCGGTCCGACACGGTGCTCGACGCCGTCGGGCCCGAGCGCCCCACCTTCCTCGAACTGGTCACCGGCATTCGAGATGCTGTCAGGAGCCGCTCGCGCATCCTAAGCGTGCCGGGACCGATCGTGCCCGTGGTGGCGCGAGTTCTGGGCCTGGCTCTTCACGACGTTCTGCTCACCCGCGACGAGTACCGGGCAATGGCTGCCGGGCTGGCCGACACGGACGGTCCCGCTACCGGCACCACCAAACTGTCGGCCTGGCTCGCCGACAACGCATCCAGCCTCGGCCGCAGGTACGCGAACGAACTCAACCGGCACTTCGAGGCAAGCTGACGTATGGTTCCCGGCGCGGTCGCGTCACTACTGGCGAGCCATGGAAGCGCGCAGTTCGGCTTCGGCGTCCTGGATCAGCTCTCCGCTGACGTCAACCGTCACGCTGTGGATCGTGCCGGTGAATTTGAAGGGGCTCACGTAGTCGTCCGTGACCGCAGAGCCTGGGTTGGCGCCACAGGTGAGGGCACCCGGATTGAGCACCAACGGTGTGGTGACGGGGGCCTCGGCGTTCCCGACGAGGGTGCCGTCAACGTAGAGTTGAAGCCTCCCGGGCGCGCCCCTGCCGTGCTGGATATCAGGCTGACCAGTCGGTTCGAACTCGAACCTGAGCACGCGCTTGCCCGCCTGAAGGACCTCGCCGGATTCCACTCCGTATAGCGCTCGGCCCACGTAGTTGTGAACGTAGCGGAGCTTGCGGTCCTTGACGAAGAAGGAGTATCCGCCGGCGGCCGTGCCCTGGCACAGCAGCACCCCCTCGGCCCCGTCTGCGGGGATCTCGACGTCCGCGGTGATGCTGTGCGGACGGTTGAGCACCTTGGGTCCGGCGAAGAACGGGATCGATTGCGTGCCGGGCCGGTAGGTATAGCTGTCGCGGGGAACCGCCACGAGCGGCTTCTCGGCGATCATGCGGGCGAGGCCGCTCCCGTCGACCGGCATCACGTTGTACGTGCCGGCCTCGACGTACCACGTCCCGATCATCGCGATCAGCCGGTCGCGATGATCCGCGGCCACGTTATGGTTCTCGGCGAAGTCCTCCGCCACGTGAAAGAGCTCCCAGCCCGTGGCGTCCAGCCTGGACAGCGTCTCGGACGAGATCGGCTGCCCGAAACCCATGCCCGCCTCCGTGAAGGATGGGCCGGGCCAGGGACAGACGGCCCGCCAGCCCTCATGGTAGATCGCACGGTGACCCAGCATCTCGAAGTACTGCGTGTGGCGGTTGCTCTCGGCAGCGGCGACCTCCAGCGTGTGGGCGAGGCTGACTCCGTGCAGGGGTGACTGGGTGACGCCCCGGATCGTCTTGGGCGGCTCGATGCCCAGCAGGTCCAGAACCGTGGGCACCATGTCGATGATGTGCGCGTACTGGGTGCGAATCTGGCCCCTGGCCTTGATCGCCTGCGGCCAGCAGACAATGAACGGATCGCTGGTGCCACCCCGGTAGGTCTCGCGCTTCCACCGGCGGAACGGCGTGTTCCCGGCCCACGTCCAGCCCCACGGGTAGTGGTTGAAGTGCTTGGGGCCGCCGATCTCGTCGATCAGCTTGATGCTCTCCTCGACCGGCTCCTGGGCGTTGTTGAAGAACTGCGCCTCGTTCGTGGTCCCGGTCGGTCCGCCCTCGGCACTGGCGCCGTTGTCGGAGATGACCATGATCAGCGTGTTGTCGAGCTCCCCGAGCCGCCGCAGGAACTCGATCAGCCGCCCGACCTGGTGATCGGTGTGCGTGAGGAAACCGGCGAAGACCTCCATCATCCGGCTGAAGAGGCGGCGCGCCGCCGGGGGCAGCGACGCCCAGTCGGGCACGTCCGGATCGTGACGCGAGAGCTCGGCGCCCGCGGGAACGATGCCGAGTTCCTGCTGCCGTCCGAACACCTTCTCCCGGTACGCGTCCCAGCCATCGTCGAACGCGCCCGCGTAACGGTCCGCCCATTCCTTCGGCACGTGGTGCGGGGCGTGCGTGGCGCCGAAGCACAGATGCAGGTAGAAGGGCTTGCCGGGGTCGACCTGCTTGCTGTCGCCGATGAAGTCGATCGCCTTGTCGACAAGGTCCTCACTGAGATGGTAACCCTGTTCGGGCGTACGAGGCGGCTCCACCTGGTGGTTGTCGTACACCAGATCCGGATACCACTGGCTGGTGTCGCCGCCGAGGAAGCCGTAGAAGCGCTGGAAGCCGCGCCCGAGCGGCCACCGGTCGTACGGGCCCGCGGCCGTCTCCTGGTTGCTCGGCGTCAAGTGGTACTTCCCGACCATGAAGGTGCTGTAGCCGTGCTCGACCAGCATCTCGGAGAGGAAGCCGTTCTCGAACGGGACGACGCCGTTGTAACCGGGATAGCCGCTCGCCAGTTCGGTGATGGCGGCCATCGCGTTGCTGTGGTGGTTTCGGCCCGTGAGGATGCACGACCGGCTTGGCGAACACAGCGCTGTCGTGTGCATGTTGTTGTAGCGCAGGCCGCTGGCCGCGAGCGCGTCGAAGCTGGGCGTCTCGATCGGGCTGCCGTAGCAGCCCAGCTGGCCGAACCCTGTGTCGTCCAGCACGATGAAAAGCACATTGGGCGCGCCCTCGCGTGCCCGCACCGGTGCCGGCCACGCCGGTGTCGACTCGTCGGCGGTTCGCCCGATCACGCCGGGGAATGCAGCGCCTGGCTCGTACTCGATGAGTGGCACTCGGACGTCCCTTCCGTAGCCTCGTGACCGAAACATCCCGCTGCAGCCGATCAGGTCCCGCTCTCCCGTGCGGATCTTGATTCCGGCCCGGGCGTCACGCCGCGAGCGTCCCCCCGTCCGAGGCCAAGCCGGGACGGCCAGCACGCTGAGACATGCCCACTGCCTGCTCCAGCGCTCCTGATGGGCCGTATCCTGCGGGGCCGTGACGGAGTGCACATCACCCGGCATGGGTGATGTGCACTCCGGGCGCTCGTCGTGCTCACGCCGCGTAAGGTGGTCGCGATCTATATCCCGAACGGCTGCCGCACCTGACGCACACCTGACGCGAGCACGCAGGCCTGCGGTTGGGTAAGTGCTGGGGCTTGGACAGAGGTGGTCACCTCAGTCATGCGTCCCCTCTGCCAGGGCCACGAGCAGGTCGTTCAGTCGGCTGACGAAAGCGGCGGGCTCTTCGATTCGTGCACCGAGGGTGAGGACTGCCTGGTTGTAGAGGACGTGTGCCCAGTCGGCGAGGCGCGGATCGTCCTGCTGGCGGTTGAGCCTTTCCACCAGCGGGTGCTTGGGGTTGATCTCCAGCACCGGCTGGCTTGGCAGTCCTGAGCCTCTCAGCCGGCGTGCCAGGTTGATGTCGATTTCCGGCTCGTTCGCCACGATGCAGGCCGGGGAGGTGGTAAGGCGGCTGGTCACCCGTACGTCCCAGGCCTTGCCGGCCAGGATTGCCTTCAGCTGGCCGAGCAGGGCGGCGAACTCGGTGCTGGCCTTCTCCTTCGCGTCCTGCTCGGCTTCGTCCTCCAGCGCGCCGAAATCGGGCACGCCTTGAGTGACAGACTGCAGCGGCTTGCCCCGAACTCGCGCAGGCTGGTCACCACCCAGTTGTCCACCGGCTGTCCCAGGAGCAGCACCTCGATGCCCTTCTCGCGGAAGGCCTCCAGGTGCGGGCTGCTTGTGGCGGCGGCCAGTGTCGGGGCGAGCAGGTAGTAGATCTTCTCCTGGCCCTCCTTCATCCGCGCCACGTAGCTCGCTGAGCGAGACATCTGGCTCCTGCGTGCTGGACCGGGTCGAGTTGAAGCGCAGCAGCTGGGCGATCTCGTCCCGGTTGGCGTAGTCGTCGGCTATGCCCTCCTTGAGGACGGCGCCGAACTCCGTCCAGAAGGTGGCGTACTTCTCCGGCTCGTCGTCGGCCATGCTCCTTGAGCAGCTTCAGTACCTTCTTGACCGCGCTGGAGCGGATGTTGTCGACCACCCGGCTGCCTTGCAGCATCTCCCGGGAGATGTTCAGCGGCAGGTCGCTGGAGTCGATCACCCCGCGGATGAACCGCAGGTAGTTCGGCATCAGCTGCCCGGTGTCCTCCATGATGAAGACACGCCGGACGTGCAGCTTGACGCCGTGGCGTGACTCCGGCATCCACAGGTCGTATGGGGCGCGGGCCGGGATGAACAGCAGCAGCGTGTACTCGTACGTCCCCTCCATCTTGCTGTGCACGTAGGCCGAGCGGGTCGCTGAAGTCGTTGGCGATGTGCCGGTAGAAGTCGTTGTAGTCCTGGTCGCTGATCTCGCTCTTGGGCCGGGCCCACAGCGCCGATCGCCTGGTTGACGGCCGTCTCCTCGGCGTGCCGGTCTAGTCCGGCCCGCCGCCGGTCTTCTCTCCGGCATCAGGATCGGCAGGCTGATGTGGTCGGAGTACTTCTGGATGATCGAGCGCAGCCGGTAGCCGTTCAGCAGGTCGTCCTCGCCCTCGCGCAGGTGGAGCACGATCGTGGTGCCGCGGGTCGGGCGCTCGACCGTCTCCAGCGTGTACTCGCCCCTGCCGTCGGACTCCCAGCGGACACCCTCGCCGGCGGGCAGGCCGGCCCGGCGGGTGGTCAGGGTCACCCGCTCGGCCACGATGAACGAGGAGTAGAAGCCGACGCCGAACTGGCCGATGAGGGTCGCGTCCTTGCGCTGGTCGCCGGTCAGGGCCTGGAGGAACTCGCGGGTGCCGGACTTGGCGATGGTGCCGATGTGCTCGATCACTTCCTGCCCGGCTCATGCCGATGCCGTTGTCGGCGATGGTGATCGTGCCCGCGTCCTTGTCGTAGCTGACCCGGATCTGCAGCGGGCCTTCGTCCTCGGGCAGCTCGGAGCGGGAGAGCAACTCGAAGCGCAGCCGGTCGATCGCATCGGAGGCGTTCGAGATCAGCTCGCGCAGGAAGATCTCCTTGTTGCTGTAGAGCGAGTGGACCATCAGGTCCAGGATCTGGACTACCTCGGCCTGAAACCTGAAGTTCTCCTGATGCGTCTGTACGCTCATCGGGATGTCTCCCCGCCTTCCTGAATAGCTGTCTCCCCGGCCTACCCGGAACCAGTGCCGGGAGGAACGCCCCCCTGACCGCCCTCAGCGTAAATACGTGAACCTGTCTGGTCAAACCTTCCAAACTGCCGCCGAGCGCGAGCCCACTCACCACCCAGGTGTTCCTCGGCGCATGATCCGCAGGTGCCGTTGCGGGGGCGGGGTCTTGTCGATCCGGGCGCGGATTACGGCCGCAGGCCGCGCACAGCGTCCGCGGCCTGCGTCAGTCCACCACATCGCCCATCGCTTCGGATGGGTGACCTCCGGGGTCTGCTGACCACCGGCTTGCGGGGTCAGCGTTTCGTGATGATGGTCGTGACCGGCAGCCTGAACCGGCGCTCGGCCTGATGGGGCAGGTCGGCCCGGAGCCAGCGCGAGACGTGCCGGGGCAGCGTGGCCACGATGATCTCGTCGAACTGATGATCGCTGGACACCTTCTCGATGGCCTCGAGCGGGTGGGAACTCCCGAGATCGCCCTCGACGGGGACGCCAAGCGCAGCGAGGTCGGCCAGCATCTGGTCGAGCCGTTCCCGGGCCTGCGCGCTCGCCTCCTCGTCGGTGGCTGGGGCACGGTAGTCCGTCATCCACCATGTCATCCTGGGCTGGAGGACGTCACCGGCGGCGGGCACGTCCTGATAGTGCGCGGCTCCGGTGTTCGGGACGAGCACGTAGAAGGAACTCGATCCCGCCTCGATCCGCTTGCGAAGCTCTTCACGTAGCTCCGCACCCTGCAGGGTCTGGTTCGCGACGACAAGGTACCTACGCATGACGACCACCCACTCGGTCTTGGTCTGCGCTTGACGCGGCGGTACTAGCTCAATGTACGCATTCTGTGGCACTGCGGTCTACGAGACTGACGGCGGCTCCTACCCGGTTTCCGGCTCAGGCGTCACCCGGCCGGACGTCGCCCGGCGGTTCCGGCGCGGCGGCGGATCCGGAGCGCACCCGTCGGGAACAGGGCGACCCGTCGGGATCCGGGGCGCCCCGGCGGGATCCGGGGCGCCCCGTCGGGCGTGGCGCCCGCGACGGGTGCTGGCAATGGGGGCTCCCCGCAAGCCTGTCATTTGACGCAGCTTTATGGCGCAGTTGATATTTCTGCTGAACTGGCCAAACAGGGCTTGAAGCGTGCCCTCGCATCCCTGCTAGGTTAATTTGCAGACCGATATCCCCGAGTATCCCTGGAACAGATGAGATGTTTTCGGTCTATTCGGAGCGGACGGGCCGAATAGGATGTGACTGGAAAGGCGTAACATATGAGAAAGAACAATGCGGCCAGCGTCCTCGCCGCGGTCTCCGCGACGGTCATGATGATAGGGACGCCCGCTTTCGCAGCCGACGGCTCTGTCGGGCGCGCTCTGAGCGCGTCCCGCGCGGTCGGTGGCACCAGCGAGAACGTCAAGGCCAACCGCGTCGAACGGGCCGTTGCCGCAGCCGCGGCCCGCTGCTTCAGGGACCGTGACCTCGACGAGTGGACCGGCCGCCCGAGTGACCTTGATCGCGACGAGGCTGCCCACTGCCGCTATTGATTCGGCCGTGAGACGTTAGCGCCGGGCTATGCCAGGACATGTGGTGACCGGACCGGCCGAGCAGATCCGGCGGCTGCCTCAGCGGCACCGCCAGACCTGGCCAGATTTGAACGAAGGTGCCTCAGCTCAGCCGAGGCGGTCGACGAGCTTGTGGTACATGTCCCAGAGCTGGCTGGGCAAGCGCCCGCCGAATGTGCGGAAATGTTCGGGGATGAGCGCGGCTTCTCGTTTCCAGGCGTCGGTGTCGACGGAGAGCAGGACGTCCAGGTCGCTTTCGCTGATGTTCAAGCCGTCGGTGTCAAGCGCTTCCGGCGTCGGCAGGTAGCCGATCGGGCTCTCGGCTCCCCCGGCCTCGCCGGAAAGCCGTCCACGATCCACTTCAGGACGCGGCTGTTATCGCCGAAACCCGGCCACAGGAACTTGCCGGTCTTGTCCTTGCGGAACCAGTTGACGAAGTAGATACGTGGCAGCTTGCTTGCGTCCGTCGAGCGGCCGATCTCCAGCCAGTGCGCGAAGTAGTCGCCCATGTGGTAACCGCAGAACGGCAGCATCGCGAATGGGTCATAACGCAGACTCACCGACCTTGCCCATCGGCGGCCGCGGTCTTCTCCGAGGAGACGTCGCGCCGAGGAACACGCCATGGGCCCAGTCGAAGGCTTCAGTGACGAGCGGTACGGCGGTCGCGCGCCGGCCACCGAACAGGATGCGCCGAGATCGGCACGCCCTTGGGGTCGTCCCATTCCGATGCGATGATCGGGCACTGGGCGGCCGGGGTGGTGAAGCGCGAGTTGGGGTGCGCGGCCTGGCTCTGCCGAATCTGGCGTCCAGTCCCGGCCCTTCCAGTCGGTCAGATGGGCGGGTGGCTGGTCGGTGAGGCCCTCCCACCACACGTCGCCGTCGTCGGTGAGGCCGACGTTGGTGAAGATGCTGTTGCGCGACAGTGTCGTCGATCGCATTGGGGTTGGTGTTAACCTCGGTTCCCGGCGCGACGCCGAAGAAGCCGGCCTCAGGGTTGATCGCATAGAGGCGCCCGTCCTCGCCGACACGCATCCAGGCGATGTCGTCGCCCACGGTCTCGACTTTCCAGCCAGGGAAGCGGTCGGGCTGGAGCATGGCGAGGTTGGTCTTGCCGCACGCGCTGGGGAAGGCCGCCGCCATGTACGTCGGGGTCACCCTCGGGCGGGGTGACTCTTGAGGATGAGCATGTGCTCGGCGAGCCATCCTTCGTCCCGCGCCAGTAGCCGAGGCGATGCGGAGGGCGTAGCACTTCTTGCCGAGCAGAGCGTTGCCGCCGTACCCGGAGCCGTAGGACCATATCTCCCGCGTCTCAGGGAAGTGCGAAATGTACTTCGTCGCGCTGCACGGCCAGGGCACGTCTGCCTGGCCAGGCTCCAGTGGGGCACCGACCGAGTGGACGGCGCGGACGAACGAACCGCGCTCCTCGATCCACCGCAGTGCGGGTGCCCCCATCCTCGCCATGATCCGCATCGACACCACCACGTACGGCGAGTCGGTAATCTCAACACCGAGCTGGGAAATGTTGCCACCCAGCGGGCCCATGCAGAACGGGACGACGTACATTGTACGGCCACGCATACAGCCATCGAAGATTCCCGCGAAGGTTTTGCGCATCTCATCGGGAGCGATCCAGTTGTTGGTCGGGCCTGCGTCGTCCTCCTTCTCTGAGCAGATGAAGGTGCGGTCCTCGACGCGTGCCACGTCGCTCGGGTCGGAGGCGCAGCGGAAGCTGTTCGGGCGGATCTTCGGGTTGAGCCGCGTGAATGTTCCGTTCTCGACCAGGAGACTGGTCAGCCGTTCCCACTCGCTATCCGAGCCGTCACACCAGACAACCTCCTCGGGCCTGGTCAGCTCCGAGATATCGCGCACCCAGTCGGCTAGCTCCTCGTGGCTTGTCTGTGATCGGCCATCGACGATTTCTGAGCTGGTCATCGCCGTCTCCTTGGATTGAATATGACCAAATGTCGCCCGGATTCCCGCGGCCGGGCCAGGGCCGAAGGTCCATGCATCCTGGGACCTGGGTCGTGGAGCTTCGCCTGGCGGCTAGGCGGGCCGGTCAGGAACCGTGGTTGCGGACGCCGTGCCGACCCTCGCGTCAGCGGGGTCGCAGTGGGCGGGGCCGTGCGGCGGACGCTTCGGCGCGGCAGCCACGGGCTGTGCTGCGGCGGCAGCTCCCGCACAAGCCAAGCGGCCACGCGGACAGAATGCCGATCCAGCCTGCGCACCGTCAACTGAGATTAACCCCCGGTCAAGCACCGCTGCCGGCGCCAGGCTCGCCGGCGGGTGCAGGAAGGGCACTGTAGTGGGGTACCCAGATCGAGGCATCCACCGCGGCCGCCACGTCGTCATCGCTCATCATCGGGGCCACTCCGCTGGCACAGGCCTCGCGCGCGACGGCGATCGCGATGGCGCGGGAGATCGGCCGCAGTTCCGCGATGCGGGGATAAAGCGCCCCATCATCGAGCCGCCGCGTGGTGACCTGGTTGGCGAGAGTGGTCGCTGCCACGAGGAACATCCTGTCGGTTACCTCCCTTGCGCGTGACACGATCGCGCCGAGCCCCACTCCGGGGAAGATGAACACGTTGTTCGCCTGCCCGATCACACGGTCGCGGCCGCCGAACCGCACCGGGTCGAAGGCACTGCCGGTCGCCACCAGCGCGCGCCCCTCGCTCCACGCGAGCACATCGGCCGGGGTGGCTTCGGACTTCACGGTCGGGTTGGACAGCGGCATCACGATCGGCGCCGGGGTACGGGCGGCCATCTCGCGGATCACCGGCTCGGTGAAGGCGCCCGGAGTCGCTGACGTGCCGACCAGGATGGTCGGGGCGAGTTGCCTCACGACGGTTTCGAGGTCGTAGTGGCTGGCGGGCGTGAAGCCGAGGCTGGTGAGCTCGGCCGCCGGCAGAGCGAACGGGCGCTTGTCGTCGTCCAGGTGGTCGCGCCCGTCGAAGACGAGGCCGCGCGAGTCGAGCATCACGATCGCGCGGCGAAGGTTGGCGCCGGGGTCCTGGTCGTGGATGACCGTCTCGGCGAGGCGGGCGATACCGGTGCCGGCCGCGCCCGCGCCGAGGAAGACCAGCCGCTGGGTGGCCAGCGGCTCCCCGCGCACCCGCAGCGCGGCAAGCAGGCCGGCGAGGACCACCGCTGCGGTTCCCTGTATGTCGTCGTTGAAGCTCGTGATGCGGTGGCGGTAGCGGCCGAGCAGCCTGATCGCGTTGTGCTGCTTGAAGTCCTCCCACTGCAGCACGGCGGACGGGAAGACCTCGAGAATGGCGTTGACGAAGGCCTCGATGAAGGTGTCGTAGGCGGCGCCGCGCAGGCGCGGCTCCGGGTAGCCCAGGTAGAGCGGGTCGCTTAGCAGGTCTTCGTTGTCTGTACCGCAGTCGAGCGAGACCGGCAGCGTCAGTTCCGGGTGCACACCGGCGCACGCGGAGTAGAGCGCGAGTTTCCCTACCGGGATGTTGATGCCACCGGCGCCCTGGTCGCCGAGCCCAAGGATCCGCTCGTTGTCGGTCGCGACAATCAACCGGACGTCCGGCCGGCTGATGTTACGCAGCAACTCGGGGATGCGGCCAATGTCGTCCGGCGTGATCCACAGGCCCCGCAGACGGCGCTGTATGTGGCTGAAGGTGCGGCACGCGTCGCCGACCGTCGGGGTGTAGACGATCGGGGCGAGTTCCTCGATGTGGTCGACGAGCAGCCGGTGGAAGAGGGTTTCGTTGCGCGAGTGCAGCGCGGCGAGGCCGATGTATTTTTCCAGGTTGTCAGGCTTGCGCCGGACGTGCTCAAGTTCGAGTTCCACCTGCTGTTCGATCGTGAGGATTCGCCAGGGCAGCAGCCCCCGCAGGCCCAATTCCCCCCGCTCCGCGCGGGTGAACGCCGCGCCCCTGTTCAGCGTCGGCTCTTCGAGGATCTGCGTGCCGTGCATCCGCTCCGTGGCAGGAACGACGCCCGCAGGGCCGTCGCTGGAGCGCGCCTGGGTGCTGCCGTCGCCGGCAGGCGCAGGGACCTGCCCGCCGCCGGATCGCCCCGTAATCCCGCTGTCGTCCGAGTTCATCGCCGCCTCCCGGGCCATGCCCTGAACATAGGCGTCACAGCCGCGAGCGCACGGGGGTCCTTGGTCCCTGCGGGCGGGGACTTCCGGCCTGCGGGCGGACCCTGCTGCTCCCGCAGACGGCGGGAATGGGCTGGATGCGGGGTGCCGAAGATGTGACGGGCCTGGCCACGCGCCAGCTGTAGCGGTCAGGAAGCGGATCCGCTGGGCAGGTGGCCTTGCCCTGGCGTCTGTTTCAGGGCATCGAGGAAGGTCGCTGCCCAGTGGGCCACGTCGTGCTCGCGTACGCGCCTGCGCATCGAGCGCATCCGGCGCCTTGCCTCTCGGGGGGTGATCGTGGCTGCGCGGACGATGACGTCCTTCAGTCCCTCAATATCGTGCGGGTTAACGAGGAAGGCGCTGCCAAGCTCGTCCGCGGCGCCGGTGAACTCGCTCAGCACCAGCGCGCCGCTCTCATCATGGCGGCAGGCGACGTACTCCTTGGCCACGAGGTTCATCCCGTCCCGCAGGGAGGTCACAAGCATCACGTCGGCGGCCAGGTACAGGGCGGCCATCTCTTCCCGCGGGTAGGACTGGTGGAGGTAGTGCACCGGCGGGATTGCCGAGCTCCCCGTGCTCTCCGTTGATCCGGCCGACCGCCACCTCGACCTCGTCCCGCAGGACGCGGTAGTGCTCGACGCGTTCGCGGCTGGGGCTGGCCACCAGGACGAGCACCGCCTTCGGCGGGCCGAGGCGGCCCTCGCTGAGCAACTCGGCGTAGGCGTTGAGGCGATGCAGAATGCCCTTGGTGTAGTCAAGCCGGTCGACGCCGAGCAGGACGATGTCGGGCTGGCCCAGCGCTTCCCGGATCTCCTGCGCCCGTGCCCGGACGTCGTCGCGCCTGGCAATCTCGCCGAACGCCGCCGAGTCGATCGAGACGGGGAATGCCGCTGCCCGGACCTCCCGGCCCTTGCCAGAGGCGTCCACCGCCCGGCGACCAGGCGCGGCGGCACCTGCGCTGGCGGGCGCCGAGTCCGGGACCCGGACGAGCGCCCCTCTTGTCGCAAGCCCGGAGGTCCGCCGGCATGCCCGCAGGAAGTTCGCGGCATCGCCGTGGCGCTGAAATCCCACCAAGTCCGCGCCGAGCAGTCCTTCGACGATCTGCCGGCGCCAGGGAAGCTGGGCGAAGATCTCATAGCCGGGGAAGGGGATGTGGTTGAAGAAACCGATGCGCACGTCGCCGCGCTGCTCGCGCAGCATTTCAGGAACCAGCTGGAGCTGGTAGTCGTGCACCCACACAGTGCCGCCGGCAGCTGCCTGCTCGGCCGCCGCGCGCGCGAAACGCCGGTTGACCGCGACGTAGGCCTCCCACCATAGGCGATGGAACTGCGGCGGCGCGATGACATCGTGATACAGCGGCCACAGGGTGGCGTTGCAGAATCCCTCGTAAAAATCCCGGACCTCCTCCGCGGAAAGACCCACGCCTACCAGGTGCATGCCGTCCACGTCGAACGGCTCCGGCGGCGCTCCCGCGGCTCCTGGCCATCCGATCCATGCGCCGTCCGCGTCACGCATCACCGGCTCCAGGGCAGTGACCAGCCCGCCGGGGCTGGGCTGCCACCCCGCCTCGCCCCCGGGACCCTCCACCCGGTCCACAGGCAACCGGCTGGCGACCACCACGAAGCCGTAGCCGCCGACGGCAGCGTGCGGATCCGCATCCTCCGCCGCGGCGGCGCTCCAGCCCGACGGCGGACCCGGCTCATCAGTGGCGTTCCTGCTCAGCGACACTAATCAACCTTATCTGGTGCCATTCACACCGTCGGAGATGGCAGCTGCTGGTGCTGGTGAGCTGTTGGCGTGCCGCGACCGGCCAGCTGACCCGGCCGACCCTGAGCCGGGCGCCTCACCGTCCCGGTGTCAGCTGACCCGGCCGACCCTGGGCCGGGCGCCTCACCGTCCCGATGTCAGCTGACCCGGCGACCCTGGGCCGGGCGCCTCACCGTCCCGGTGTCAGGTCGCGGTAGCGAGCCTCGAGCAGGCAGTAAAGGCCGTAGCAGAGCAGGCCGGACGCGAGCAGGGCCAGCAGCCACGAGCCGTAGGCGGAGCTGACCACCGAACGGAAGATCGCGTCCAGCCCCTTCACCTGCTTCGCCTCGGACATCACCGCGGCCTTGAGAATGAAGACGCCGACCAGAACGAACACGACGGCCCGCGCGACGCAGCCGAACACGCCAAGCGCCCTCGTGATCATGGCCAGCGCGCGGGACATGTGTTCGGCGGTGAACCGCTCCCGGAAGTCGAGCCGGACCGACCGGCGGCCCACCTCCACGCCGGCCGCCACGACAATGAGCGCAACCAGGACCAGGAGCAGCCGGCCCCATCCCGTTCGCAGCAGGTCCGCGGTGACGTCCGTGTCCTGCCGCTGCTCCGACCGCGCCGTCTGCTTCGCGGGAGTGTCAACCAGCAGCCAGGCGGTGGTCAGGCAGAAGGCCGAGTAAAGCAGACATCCCCACGACGAGACCAAACGCTGACGCCACCTGCCCGTCGTGCTTCTCGCGTGTGGCGGCCGGAACACGGCCTCCAGGAGCTGGGTGAACGCGTACGCGCCGAGGCCAGCGACGAGCAAGACCAGCGAGACACGTCCCCATGAATGAGGGGCGGCTTCCTGCACGGCCCCGGCGCTGCTCGCGGGCGCGCCCGCCCGCCCGTGGGCGGCGAGCGCGAGACGGAAGGCAAGGTAGCCGACGAGGAGGTAGACTGTGCCGCGGCAGACCAGGCCAAGCCGGCACACCGCCCGCAGCCACACGCCGGACGTGCCCTGCGCCATAGATACTGCGGCAGCGTCTAGCGACGTCCCGGCTGACCTGCCTGGCCCATCGACGTTGCTCAACGGACGCCTCGCCTTCACTAACGCACGCGCGCGCTCCGCGGCCCGGCCAGCGAGGTCCCGTACAGCGGTCATCGCTGCTTGTCCGGCGAAGCGGCAGCCCTGAACGGGCTGACCACAGCGGATCGCCGGCCCTGGAGGTTGTCCTGGGGTGCTGCACACCGAACTGGGCAGCCGGCAGCCGGGCGCCGGCGGCTCGGATGAATACGGCGCCCCGGGTGCGGACGGGCCTGCGGTCGGACCGCCCACACCCTTGCCCGAAATGTCCTCTTCGTATTGAGCGTCAGCCGACCCGACTCAGGCGGGATAGAGCCAAAGGTCCCCGGCGCAGCGTAGCCCTTACGATCGCCAGGCACTCGAATGAGCATGCCGACTCCACCTGCGCCGCCGGCGGACGTCGCCACGCACCCGCAGCTAGGGGCCATCAGGTCAGGCGAGGTGCCTGTCCTGCGCGGCGACGAACCGGATGCGCAGCACGGTGGGGATCGTGTCAAGCTCGAGGGCGGTGCGCAGGTGGGCGAGGGCCTCGGTTTCGATGCGCGTGCGCAGGATGGCGTAGTCGGCGCGGTCTTCCGCGGTGACGGACAGTTGCAGCCGGGGCGCCGCCGGAGATCCCTGCAGGGCAGCGCTGGCGCGGTGGATGCCAGGGTAGCTTTCGAGTTCGTCAATGATCGCGCCGATGGCTGCGTCGGCGGGCAGAACAGTTACTCCGTGGGTGCGGTCGGGTTCGAGTGACAGGCGGCGCACGGTACTGCTGCGCGTCTGGGCAGCCATCCAGTAGAGCGCAAGCAGGGCGATGACGGCTGCGGCCACGGCGGCGGCCGGCCACATCCACGCGTGCTCGGTTGGGTACCGGATCTGTGCGTGGCTGAGCACGGGCACGTTGGCGCGGCCGAGGACGGCGGGGAATGCGCCCAGGCTCCGGGCCAGTGCGGTACCCCCGCCGGCGAGGAGGATGAGCCCGGTGAGGATGAGTCCGGTGCGGCTGACGCGAGCGGTGTGACGTGTCATCGCTATCCGCCTGCTTTGCGGCGCAGCCTGACCTTGACCCGCGGCGGCCAGAGCGGGTCGAGCGCGGCGAGACGGTACTGAACGGCAGTGTGGCCGCTCTCGCGCAGGCCGGCAGTGTCGCGCAGCCGGGTGGTGGCGCGCACGACGATGGAGCGGCCCCGGGCTCTTACTTTCGCGCGGTCGATGCCGTCGACGTCCTCGGCGAGTCGGGCAAGTGAGCGGCGCAGGCTGCGCCGCGGCACGCCTATCACGACCGAGTCGTCCCCTGAGGCGAGCGGGATGGCCCGCGGCCGGCCGGGAATCAGTCCCGCCAGCACCAGCACGAGGCCGATGAACGCGACCGCCGCGGCAACGGCAATCGTGGCCGTGCCGTTCCAGTGCGTGTCCTGCAGCGGTCCGGCGAAATAGCGGTGCGGCAGCTTCCACACCGGGCGGCCAAGCGCGGCGGATACCGCTTGCACGACGCCCAGAATTCCCGCCGCAGCCAGCACCGCCGCGACGAGCACCCCAGGGACGGATCGCCGCGGCCGAAATACCCGGCGGGCTTGGCGACGTGGGCCCCGGTGCGACCAGGCTTCGGCCCGGGCCGGGTGCGGCGGCCCGCCAAGGGGCAGCACCTGGGTGTCGCCCGGGCGGCTGGCGATGTCGTTCACCGTTTCCTCCCGCGCAGCAGGCGGGCCACCTCGATGTCCACGTGACGCACCTCAAGGCCGGTCAGACCGGTGACCCGCTCAGTTACGTGCCTGCGTACCTCGCGGGTGAGCGTGCGGACGGGGGCTGGGTAGGTGAGGGACAGGCGCATCTCGATCATGGCCAGATGGCCGTCGACACGTGCGGAGACACGCGCCATCCCCTCGCCGGTTTCGCGGCCGATCGCGACCCCGATCACCTGCCGGGCGGCCCCGCCGGTCTGTTCGACCTCGGCGACCGCCCGGGCGGCCACGCGGGCAACCACCCTGTCGGCGATGGCGGTCTGGCCCCGCTGTTCCGGCGTCGGCAGCGTAGCCGCCGTCACATCGGGGGCGCTCATCGTGGCCGCCGGTCCCGGCTGACGAACAGCCCGGTCAGGTCAAGTTCGCCAGCCAGTGCCCGCCCGGCCAGGTAACCGACCAGGCCGAGCACGAGCACGATCACAAACGCCGCCACGCCGCCGAACGCGCCGGCGAAACCCAAGGCGACTCCGAACACCAAGCCGAGGATCGGCATGATGCGAACCTCATCCATTGGCAGGTTCCTCTCTCTCTCTTACTCCGCTGGCCCGGCCACGCCGTGCCAGCTCAGCGCAGCCGAAGCGACCTGACGCGTCTGCGCCGTCTCCACCAGTGCGCCACCCAGCCCGCGGCTCCCCTGCGCCGCCGGTAGACGGTGACTACTACCGGCGGTCCCGGCGCGGACGGCAGCCCGGTGATCCGTGCCCGCCATTGCTGCAGCCCTTCGGCAAATGCCTCGGGGTCTCCACCGAGGTCGGGATGATGCGCCCGGACCCACGCCCGGAACGCGTGCTTGCCGGTCGGATGACCCTGGATGGTCACGGCCGGCCGGCTCTCTCGTCTTCCGCTTCGGCCACGGTGATGTCGCCGATGACGACATGCACTACCCGGTTCGGCACCAGCGGCGCCACGGCCTGCCGGATCCGCGCGGCGACCTCAGGCAGCGGCAGACCGTACCTGGCAACCACACAGACCTCGACCTCCCCGGGCCGAACCGCCACGCCGGACACGGTCCGGCCCGGCAAGTAAGTGGCCACCGGGCCGCCGGGGGCTTCGGCCAGCCCGGCCACGGCGGCGCACCTGGTCACGGCTCCCACGATCAAGTCCGCGAGCTCAGCCACCTCCGCCGGTGCCGGGTCGTCCTGTCCGGTCATTGGACGCGCGGCTCCTGCGCCTCAGGCTCCTCGTCGCCGGGCAGGTGGATGTCGTCGACGCTGATGTTCACTTCGGCGACCTCCAGTCCGCATATCCGTTCCACCGCGTTGATCACGTTGCGGCGAACCGCCGCGGCCAGATCCGGGATGGCCACGCCGTATTCGATCACCAGGTCGATGTCGGCGGCGGCCTGCCGCTCGCCGACCTCGACCGAAACACCCTGGGTATCACTGGCCCGGGCGCCCGGGACGCGCTGCCGCACGGCCCCGACCATGCGGGCCGCCCCCGCGCCCATCGCATATACGCCGTCGACCTCGCGGGTCGCCATCGCTACGATCTTCGCCACGACTGAATCGGCGATGGTCGTACGCCCGTGTTCGCTCACCAGTTCGGCGGTCCTGCCCGGTGGCCCCTCCCGCACAGCACTCGTCGCGGTCTTCGTGGTGGTCTTCTCAGTTGCCGGTGTGCTCACCGTGTCGTCTCCCTCACGTGTCTGCTTGGAGTCCCTGCCCTGCCGCCAGCGACGGGCGCCGTCCTTGCCTGGCGCGGCGTCCTGCGGCAGGGCTTGCTGGCAAGACGCGGCGCCGGCGCAGAACGTCACGGGCCCGCGGATGTGACCTGCATCACATGCTGGCGGGTTTATCTGTTGTGGCTGGGGCATATCAACCGCGCGATGCGCTGGCGATGCAGGTCAGCGGCTCACCCAGAGTTGGAGCCCGGCATGGGGGCGTGGCGGAGGGATGCGGAAGGTGGAGGGGATCCCTCCTGGCCGGCATGCGCCACCCTCGATGACGCCACCCTCGTCGTCCGGGCTCGCGAAGGGGACATCACCGCATTCGAGACGCTCGTCCGGCGCTACCGGGTCCCCGTATACCGGATCGCGGTGCGCATCCTCACCGAACCCGCCGGCGCCGCGGACGCGGCCCAGGAGGCGTTCATCACCGCCTGGCGGCGCCTGCATGACATCAAGGCCGAGCAGGCCTTCGCCGCCTGGCTGTACCGCATCGCCGTCACGCGCGCGCTGAGCGCCGCTCGCACCCGCCGGCCGCAGGTGCCTCTCGGCGAGACGGCCGCAGGCCCGGATCGGTCCCCAGGACCCGAGGAGCACGCGCTGGCCGGCGGCCTGAGGGCCGCGCTGAGATGCGCACTGAACCATCTGACACCCGCGCAGCGGGCCTGCTGGATACTCAGGGAAATGGAGGGCATGTCATATGAGGAGGTGGCCACCATCCTGCATACGACCCCTGGCGCGGTCCGCGGGCTGCTGCACCGGGCCCGCCCCCAGCTGGCAGAGGAACTGAAAGCATGGCGGTGAATCCGGCCAGCGACCGCCTCCCCTGCGGCCGCCACATCGACCAGCTGTGGAACGACCTTGCCCGAGGCGCTCCCGACGAGCACGTCCGCGCGTGCGCGCACTGCCAGGCCGCACTCACCGAGATCCGCCCGCTGCTCACAGCCACGGGCGAGCTGGCCGCAGAACCGGTGTCCCCTCCAGATGACCTGTCCGGCCGGGTCATGGCCGTGATCCGCGCACGGGTTCACCCCGCTGCCCGCATCCCGCTGCCAGGCCCCGCAGGTATGCGGCTGGACATCAGCGAGCGTGCCGCCGCCGTGGTCCTGCGCGCGGCGGGCGACACCGTCTATGGTGTACGCGCACGAAGCTGCCGCCTCGTCCCCGCCGCCCACGACAGGAACACCTCCGCCGGCCTCCAGCTGACCATCAGCCTCCGCTACGGCGTGCGGGCCCATGCTGCCGCCAGGGCCGTGCGCGGCGCGGTGCACGCCGCCGCGCGCCGCCAGCTGGGCCTCACCCTCGGCCACATCGACATCGAGGTGGCCGACATTCACCTCACCTGACACCATCTTGGTGGTCAGACATCTTGATGGTCAGACGCGCATGCCATGGCCGGCACCCCACGCGCTGAGCCGCAGCCGTGCCACAGGGCGGCGAAGGCCGCGCCACGGCTGCATCCGAATGCGTGGAGCCAGGTCGTCCTGGGCTGTACTTTGCTGCTGTGCGCTTTGGCCGCGGGGGCCGGCATTGGCCGCGGGGCCTGGCATTGGCTGCGGGGCCGGCTTTGGCTGCGGGGCCGGCTTTGGCTGCGGGCCGGCATTGTCGGTACCCCGCGCTAGCGTTCGCTGCTGTAGGCATCTGGAGGGGTGACGGTGGAATCGGTGACCAGTTTTGAGTCTGCGCTGAGCGCGACGCAGGGTGGCGCGGAAGCTGCGCTCAGGTCCGCGGGCGGTCTGGCCAGGGAGTTGCGCAAGGCGAAGGCGGCTGCGGCGAGCGGCCGGGTGCGTGAGCTTCGCCGCGCGCTTGACGCGGCCGCCGGACTTGCTGACGAGCTTTCTGCGACGGTGAAGGACGTGCAGGCATCCTTTGACATCGACGAGACCGCGTACGCGGCATCGGGCGACTATGCGAAGGAGCTGCTGGCCATGGCGGCCGAGCGGGGGGTGGCGATGTTCGAGGAGGACGAGCGGCTGCTCTGCTATCCGTCAATCGTGCGGGTTGTGCCGGGTGACTCTGTGATCGAGATCGATCGGCGGCGGGAGCGGCGGCTACGGCCGTCGGTTCTGATAGCGCTTCTGGCCGCGGCCCAGCAGCGACCGCCCCGGTTTCGTGCCGAGCAGTTCCTTGAAAGCCTGGCCAGCGGCTATGAGCTGGTGGTCGCCCGTGAGGGCAAGAAACCGGACGCGGTCGTGCGCTTGACGGACATCTGGTCCGTGCTGACCTTGCTGCCCGGCCAGGTGAAGGAGTACACGCGCCCCGAGTTCGCCCGTGACCTGTACCTGCTTGACCAGAGCGGCGTCCGGCAGAACAGGGATGGGGGAATGTTGCGCTGGCACGCCAGTAGCGGCACCCGGACAGCCGGGGTGCTGACGACGGTGGCGCGTACCGGGCAACAGCAACGCTACTGGGGCGTGTCGTTCACTGCCCTGGTGCCGCGATGAACGGCGGCGGCCAGCCTGTCCCGCCGAGCGGTGTGCTTGGTGGGGGGGTCCTGAAGGTAGACGACTATGCGGCCTTTCTCGCCCGCGAGTACCTGGCGCAGTATCTTCCGGCCGGCGGGGCCGCGGTCAAGGTCGCCGTGGTGGGAGATGGTGGCGCGGCGGACCGCATGGAATCGGCGCTGGTGGCGGCCGCGGCCGAGCACGGCGCCCTGCACGTCGGCATTTCCGCGGATCTGACCCGGGTGCACATGGTCGACCAGATCTTCTTCGCAGTCTCCCGCGCCGTCGACTGGGAGGGGCTGGCGGCGGCCCAGGTGCGAGCCGCCTATCAAGGCGCAGCGTTCCCCGTTCCGGATGCAGTCGGCCTCACGGTGGCAGAGGTTGCCCGCTTTCACGACGTCGACGGCCGCGAGCTCTACCGCAGCGTCCGCCGGCTACTCGAGCGCAGCCTGCTGGGCAATCCGGTGATCACGACGGAGATGGGCCGCGCGATGTTGCGTCTGGCTTCGGGCCAGCTTGGCGCCGGGGATGTCGATGCGGCTGAGCACGAGGCGGTGCTCGGCTGGCTGCGCGGTGAGCTACGGTCCATCACGGCGCTGCGGTCGGCGCTGATCTACACCCGGATCGGAAGGCATAACGCGCGGGCGATGCTCATCTCGACTGCCGCGCTGCTGCTGGCCGCTGGTGAGGGCGGCCTGGTCGTGCACCTCGACTACGGCAGGCTCGCCGAGACTCGCCGGCCGCCTGCGGAGGTCAGGTCGGGCTTCTACTACTCGAAGGCCGCGGTTCTGGACGCCTACGAGGTGCTCCGCCAGTTCATCGATGCCACAGACGAACTGCGCGGCGTCCTTGTGATCGCGGTCGTGCCGCCGCAGCTCATGACCGATGAGGCGCGAGGCCTGCCCGCCTACGCGGCGCTGCAGCTTCGGGTGGCCGACGAGGTCCGTGACCGGCGCCGCGCCAATCCGTTTGCGGCGCTGGTCCGTCTCGAGGTCCGGCTGGAGGCAGTGGAATGACACCCCCCACGATGAGCCAGGAGCTGGTCCCCGGGCGCCGGGCGGTGGAAGCGCTGCGCTCGGGCGTGCCGTGCGGCGACGCCGTCGCCGTGCTTGGCTCGGGTCAGCCGGAGGCGGAGGACCGGTTCACCGCGCTGCTCGAGCGGGTTGGTGGGCCGAGGAGCCCTGCGGTCCAGCCATCCGGGCTGCTGCTCGGCGGCGGGTTCGGCGCGGGAAAGAGTCACCTGCTCACCCATCTGGGTCATCTCGCGATGTCGTCAGGCTTTGCCGTGAGTACGGTCGTGATCAGCAAGGAGACGCCACTGCATGACCCGGTGAAGACATTCCGGGCAGCCATTCAGGCTGCCCTGGATCCCGGACGTGCCCATGGAGTGCTTGTTGACTCCGCTGCCGCTCTCGACCCTGACACGCCGCGCTACGCGGAGCTCAGCCGCTGGGTCAATTCGCCCGCGAGTGGCCTGGACGAGCGCTTCGCGGCGACCTTGCTCTGCCATGAGCGGCTTCGCGGAGGCGAGGTGCCCGGAAGCGACGAGACCGCCGACGCGCTGGTGCGGTTCTGGGGCGGCGAGCCGCTGCGCATGGCCGACCTGCGTCGCGCGCTACGGTCGGTCGGCGCGGCTGGGCTCTACACCTTTACCCCGGTCACGGCCCGGGAGCTTGCGCGCCAGCGGTTCCGTTTCGCCGCACGGCTGCTGCGAGCGGCGGGACATGCCGGCTGGGTGATCCTGCTGGATGAGGTCGAGCTGATCGGCCGCTATTCGCTGCTCCAGCGCGGCCGTTCCTACGCCGAGCTGGCCAGATGGCTTGGCATCCGGGACGGCGACCCTGGCCTGCCGCTGGTCACCGTCTTCGCGATGACCGATGATTTCGAGGCCGCGGTCTTGACCGGCAAGGACGATCGCACGCAGATCCCCGCGCGACTACGCGCGAAGCAGTCACCGGAGTGGGATGAGACCGCGGAGCTTGCCGAAGCCGGGATGCGCCACATCGAGCATGAGATGCTCCTCCTCGAGCCACCCGACGATGATGAGCTCGATCGCGCCTACGCGAAGCTCAAGAGGCTGCACGCCGACGCGTTCGGCTGGATCCCGCCAGATGTGGCCGGTTTGGAGCGGCTCGGCGCGACCAGGATGCGCCAGTACGTGCGTGCCTGGATCAACGAGTGGGACCTGGTGCGGCTGGACCCGGCCTTCCGCCCGCAGAGCGTGGCGGTCGACATCGCGAGCGACTACCGCGAGGACAGCGACCTCGAGGATACGTCCGACGGTTAGGTTACACAGCTCATTTGTGCGCAGCGTGACGCTAGCCGCTGTTCTGTGCGGATCCCGCGGTGTCGAGGGCGGCGCCGGCCTGGTCGGCGAGGGTCACCGCGACGAGGCGTGCCTCCAGCGGCGGTACGTGCCCTGGTGTGGGCTGGAGCATGAACCGGCCGTAGTAATGGCCGTTGCCCATGGCGCGCAGCTCGATGTCGTCCTGCGGCAGCCCTAGCCGGTCGACGTCCCAGCGCATCCGGGCCCAGATCAGGGTGCCGTCCTGCTCCAGGCGCGGAGGGTAGCCAAGCAACTTCCCGTATTCGAAGCGGCATCCGCGCAGGTTCAGCAGGTCGGTGAGCTGCTCCCGCACGTAGTCGACCACAGCGTGGGGCGATGTGGCGGACTGCGCCATGACAGCGGTGTCATGGATTCGCGCCAGATACCCGGCGTCGGTGATGGTGACCACTTTCAGGCGCCGGGCGCGGGCGGCCAGCTGCGAGACCGCCAGGCCGACAAGCAGCAGCAGGACTGCGGTCTGGATGTCTGCCGACCGGGCAATGGTGAAATGCTCGTAAGGCTTGGTGAAGAAGAAGTCGAACCAAAGGGCCCCGAACAGCGCGGTAAGCGCACCGGCGAAGCGGTGTCCGTTGGCGGCCACGGCGGTGATCACCACGACCAGGACGAGAGCCACGTTCGTGTTCGAGAAGGTCGTGCGGAATGGAACGAGCACGGCGCAGACGGCGAGCGGCGCGACCACGGCAGCCACGAGCGCCACGCGGTCCCTGGACGGATAACGGGCCATGATGTACCTCCCTCATGGCGTATGTCAGGCGTATACCCGAGCTGCCGTGCCGCGTCAGACCCGCGCGGTGTCCTTGCGGAACTGCCACATCGCGCCGCCGGCGAAGATCGCCAGCCAGATCAGCAGGTTGGCGACCCACGCCAGGTGGACGCTGTCACCGGTGAGCGGCGCGTGCACGAGCTGGTTGAGGCCATAAAGCGGCGTGAACTCGGCAATAACCCCGATCGCGTGCGGGAACTGGCTCAGCGGGATGAACAGGCCACCGCCGAAGGCGAAAAGGACCAGGGCGAAGGACAGGATCTGCATGACATTCTCTGTGGCCAGCAGGTAACCCATCCACAGCCCGAACGCCGCGAACAGCAGCGAGCCGATCCAGACGCAGAGCGCGGTGACGACCCACAGGTAGACCGGCATCGAGGGCTTGCCGACGATGCCGCCCACGACATAGACCGCGGTCACGGAGGCGAGCCCGAGCACCAGCGCGGTGAGCATCTTGATGGCGATGTAGGCCACTGGCGACAGCGGGGTGAGCCGCAGCTGTCGGCTCCAGCCCGCGGCGCGCTCGATGGAAACCATGGCGCCGCCGCTGGTGGTCGCGAGGATCGCGCCGTAAAGCGCCAAGCTGATCATGATGAAGGCCGACACGTTGCCGTGGCCGGCCGTTTCATTGGCGTATGCGCTGTTCAGGCCGAAGGCCAGGAAGAATATGACCGGCGACACCATCGTGAAGATGATGGTCCGCCGGTTGCGCAGCAGACGGCGCACCTCCAGCCCCAGGACGGTGAGGTTGAAACCGCCCAGCCCCGGGGCCCGCCTGGTGCTCAAATCGGGTGCGGTGATGGACCTGGCGCTCATCGTGAGGCTCCTCGGTTGTTCCCGTTGCTGTTTGCGTCGTCGCTGGTCAGGGCGATGAAGGCGTCCTCGAGACCGCGAGTGTTGATCTCGAGATCCTTGGCTGGGGTGCTGGTGAGCAGGTACCTTGCCACAGCGTCGCTGTCACCGGAATGGATCAGCACGGTGTCGCCGCGTATCTCGACGTTGTCGGCGCCTGGTACGGCGCGCAGCGCCGCCTCGTCGGCGGCTGGCAGGAACGCGCGCACGGTCCGTCCGGCCGCGAGCGACTTGACCTCCGCCGAGGTGCCGTCGGCGACGATCTCGCCCTCACGGATCAGGATGATCCGGTCGGCGTACGCGTCGGCCTCCTCGAGGTAATGCGTCGCGAAGAGCACCGTCCGCCCAAGATCGGTGTCGTGCCGGATCGTTCCCCAGAAGCTGCGCCGTCCCTCGACGTCCATGCCGGTTGTGGGCTCGTCGAGGACGAGGAGTTCGGGATCGGACAGCAGGGCCATGGCGAAGCGCAGGCGCTGCTGCTCGCCGCCTGAGCACTTGCCTACCTTGCGGTCCGCTATGGCGCGGATACCCGCGCGCTCCAGGACCCCCTCCACCGGCCTGCTGTGCGCGAACAGGCTCGCGACATACCTGGCGGTCTCCTCGACCGTAAAATCCTTGAGCAGCCCGCCGGTTTGCATGACCGCGGCGACCAGGCCCCGCGCGATGGCCTGACGCGGCTGCATCCCGAACACCGACACCTCACCGCGGTTCGGCTGGGAAAGGCCCAGGATCATGTCGATGGTCGAGGTCTTGCCCGCGCCGTTCGGCCCGAGGAACGCGACAATTTCGCCTGACGCGATGTCCAGGTCGACGCCCTTGACGGCGTGCACGGGACCGAAGGACTTGTGCACGCCCCTGAGGGCGATCGCGAGCGGCGGCGCGCCGCCAGCCGCCTGCAGTCGCCCTCCGGGGTTCACGTTCGTCACACTCATGTGCCTATCCCAACGTCCGAAGGCGACCCAACCGTCAGTGGTCGCGACCGCTGGGCCACCGATCTTGGCAGGCCGCGCAGGAGCGCGGCCTTTTCAATTAAGCCGATAAATACCCGGCTTTCACAGTACAAACGACACCGCGACAAACGACACCGCGCTCTGCGCCAAGCCGGTCGCCTGACCGGCTGTGCGTGGTGAATGGCATCAAGCGACCGCGTGGCGAGCGGGTGTCATGGTCGACCATGGTGCAGCCGATGGACAGGTACCCGCCCGCGTCATCGAGCCCGACGAGCCGGGTCTAGCCCGCTCGCCGCCGACGAGCCGAGGGACACGAGCACAGGGTCAGGGCGGATTGCCAAGGTCACGCGGCTTCCCGCGGGCAGCGCCGTGGCGTCGGAGGTCGCGAGCTGTGCCAGGATCGTGGCGTCGCCCAGATCGACCGTGACACGGCTGCCTTGTCACCGGCCATTGAGCTGGCCGACGATTGGGCGACGGCGGGCATGCCGCCCCGCCGTGACCGGACGGCACGCTGAGGAGAGGGCACACCGTGGCCGCTACGCAGGAACAGATCCTCGAGGGACTCGCTGAGATCGTCAACGAGATCGCCGGTATCCCCACCGAAGACGTCCAGCCCGGCAAGTCCTTCACCGACGATCTGGACATCGACGCCCTCTCCATGGTCGAGGTCGTCGTCGCGGCCGAGGAGCGCTTCGACGTGAAGATCCCCGACGAGGACGTCAGGAACCTCAAGACCGTCGGCGACGCCGCCGACTACATCCTCGAGCACCAGGACTGAGAGCCCATCGAGCGTGCCTCCGAGCGCCGTCGGCCACGGCCTGGTCACCGATCGAACCTGGAAGGACTATCGTGGCTTGGACGTGGCGGTTCGAGAAGTCTGATGGCACCGAGACGCCGTCGGCCGTCGAGCCGGAGGAGTTCTCCACTCAGGCCGATGCCGAGTCGTGGGTCGGCGCGGTGTGGAAGCAGCTGCTTGATGGGGGTGCTGACCAGGTCACACTCTACGAAGACGCCACCGAGATCTACACCATGAGCCTGCACGCGCAGACGTAGCAAGTGGCCCCGGAAGGCCTCACCCTAGCCGCCAGGTCGCGGCGCTTTCGTCACCGGCCCAGTGATGAGCCGAGATCGTCGGCATCGTTGTCATGCCCGGGACCATGATCAGCGGCATCCCGGTCGGCCTTCCTCGCCGGAGCGGCCGTCGGCGGACGGGGGCCGTGCGGGCTGCTGGCCAGGAGCGGGAGCCGCGGCCGGCGGCGGCGCACGAGCAAGCGCCCTGGTCGTACACTTAGGGGCCAGCTACCAGGCAGAATGACATTCAAGTCGGCTCGTCGCGCCTGCCGGGGGCTATGCACTCCGCGGATCTGCCACGAGGCCGCGGTCCCGGGGGGGATGATCGCATGAGCCGTCTGTCACCGGGTGTGCTAGCCCCGCCGCACGAGGTACTGACGCCCGACGAGTGGCGCCGCCGCGGCCGTGAGCGGCGCGAGCAGGTGCCACGGTCAAGCCACGCAGAGTGGAACCCGCCGCCGGACAGGCCCGACCCGGTCGTTGTTCTCGAGGAGCAGGCCAGGACGCGGGTGCCGGACCTGGTTCCGATCCGGAACGGGCGCATGCTCGCGTCGCCGTTCGCGTACTTCCGCGGCGCGGCCGCGCCAATGGCCTGGGATCTCGCGCACGTGCCAACCACTGAGATCCGCGTGCAGTGCTGCGGTGACGCGCATCTGCTGAACTTCGGCATGTTCGCCGCGCCAGACAGGCGCCTGGTCTTCGACGTCAACGACTTTGACGAGACGCTGCCTGGCCCGTTCGAATGGGACGTCAAGCGTCTGGCGGCCAGCCTGGCCGTTGCGGCCCGCGACAACGGCTTCGCCGGCAGCGCCGCCCGAGAGGTGGCGCGCCACTGCGTCCACAGCTACAGGAGCGAGATCGCGAGCTTCGCCTCGATGCGGTTCCTCAACGTCTGGTACTCGACAATCGACGTCGACGAGGTGGCCAAGCTGTTCGACGCGGTCCAGCCGAAGCATGCCGTGCGCCGCCGCCGCAGGGATATCGAGAAGGCACGCCGCCGCACGAGCCTCGAGGCACTCACGAAGCTCTGCGATCAGGTCGAAGGCGGATACCGCATCCGTCCCTCCTATCCTGTGATCGTCCGCTTTCCCCCGGAGCTCAACCCCGGCATCCTTGACGAGCTGCGCACCGCCGTCGCGCTTTACGAGGAGACGCTGCCGCATGACCGGCGTGAGGTGCTGCAGCGTTACTACTTCGGCGACTTCGCACGCAAAGTCGTTGGCGTGGGCTCCGTCGGCATGGAGGCCTTCGTTTTGCTGCTCATGGGCGAGCGGCCGGACGAGCCACTGTTCCTGCAGCTCAAGGAGGCGCAAGAGTCGGTGCTTGCCCCGTTCGCCTGCCCGAGCGAGTACCGGCACCAGGGGGAGCGCGTGGTCCGGGGCCAGCAGCTCACGCAGGCCGCAGCGGACCCGTTTCTTGGCTGGACGAGCGGCCTGGCCGCTGATGGAGAGGCAAGCAGGGACTACTACGTGCGCCAACTGCGCGACATGAAGGGCAGCATGAACGTCGTGGCGATGGATGCGCCGCAGCTCACCTACTACGCACGGCTGTGCGGCTGGGCGCTCGCCCGTGCGCACGCCCGCACCGGCCGGGCGTCGATGATCGCCGGATACCTGGGCACCAGCAATGTCTTCGACCACGCGATCGCGGAGTTCGCAATCGCCTACGCCGATCAGAACGAGCGGGATCACCGGCAGCTCGTCGATGCCGTCGCATCCGGGCGTGTTCTGGCCGTGGCCGAAATCCAGTAGATCGTTGACCGGAAACCCGGCCCGTGATCCGGGCGTGCGTGGCCCTGACCGTGAACTGGTGGCGTGCGGGCAGGTTCCTGCGTCTTCCCCCCCGAAACGTCGTCCCTGCGGGCGAAATGTCCGTTTTCCGTGACGTTTTCGGGGGGGAAGTTGTGTTGCTGGCCTGCAGGCGCCGGGCCGGTGGGCTGCTCAGATTTTCGGGTCAACGATCCAGGCGCGGCGGCGCGGTCGCTTTAGGTTGTCCGCGACGCGGCCCCCGGTCAGCCCGGTCCCTTGAGGACGCGGCCCCCGGTCAGCCCGTTCCCTTGAGGACGCGGCCCCCGGTCAGCCCGTTCCCTTGAGGACGCGGCCCCCGGTCAGCCCGGTCCCTTGAGGACGCGGCCCCCGGTCAGCCCGTCCCCTTGAGGACGCCCG
Organism: uncultured Actinomycetota bacterium; assembly: GCA_963712955.1. Taxonomy (GTDB): domain Bacteria; phylum Actinomycetota; class Actinomycetes; order Streptosporangiales; family Streptosporangiaceae; genus DATFVJ01. The sequence goes on from CAVQKF010000015.1 coordinate 122,536, forward strand.
GTCCTGGAGCCCGCCTGGTACGCGGCAGCAGCGTTCGTCGGCCCGCCCGGTGAGGCGCGCCGCCTGCGGCGGGATCGTGGCTGCGCCAGGGCCCAGGTGGCTGCGCCAGGGCGCAGGTGGCTGCGCCAGGCGACCCTGGTGCCTGCGGCGCGGTTCGTGCCTGTGGCAGCCGCGTGGACCGTGCACAGCACGGGAGGGTCGGCGCTCGGCAGCCTTGCACAATGGAAACGGTTTTCATTACACTCGCACCAAGAGATGTGAAAACGGTGTTCAGTTTCACCTCTGCCCGCTGGGCCGCGCGTGGCAGCGGCGGGCATACCGGGTGCCGTTGGTGCGGTCGGCGCGGTCATGATCAGGAGGTACCCCCGTGAGATCCGGATCCTCCCTATCACGCCGTGGAGCGCCGCACGCGCTGGCCGCCGCAGTGGCGGTGGCGCTGGCCTGCGCGGGTCTGGCGGCCGTGGCAGGGTGCGCTACCTCGTCGGCGCCGGCGGGGTCCACCGGCTCAGTTAAGAAGATCGTGGTGGTGGCGGCGGAGAACTTCTGGGGAAGCATCGCCAGCCAGCTTGGCGGTACTCACGCCGCCGAGACTGCCATCATCACCAACCCCAACACCGACCCGCATGCCTACGAGTCGACCGCCGCCGATGCCCGTGCCATCGCCTCGGCTCAGTACGTGATCGTCAACGGGATCGGATATGACCCGTGGGCGCCAGAGCTGCTCGCGGCGAACCCGGTACACGGACGCCGCACGCTGACAGTCGGCGACCTGCTCGGGCTGAAGGCGGGCGACAACCCGCACCGCTGGTACTCTCCGCCCGACGTGCGCGCGGTGATCGAGAAGATCACCGCCGACTACAAGCTGATCGACCCGGCCGACGCCGCCTACTTCGAAGCGCGGAAGAACACCTTCGAGACCAGAACCCTGGCGACGTACAACCAGCTCATTTCCGCCATCAAGGCGAAGTACGCCGGCACGCCGGTCGGTGCCTCCGAATCGATCGTGTCACCGCTGGCGGCTGCGCTCGATCTGAAGATGGTGACCCCGTATTCCTTCCTGAAGGCCATCAGCGAGGGCACCGAGCCGTCCGCGGCAGACAAGGCCACCATCGACCAGCAGATCAAGACCAGGCAGATCAAGGTGTACATCTACAACAGCCAGAACGCCACGCCGGACGTCGCAGCCCAGGTAAAGGAGGCGGAGGAGGCTGGTATCCCGGTGACGACGGTGACAGAGACCCTCGCACCTGCCAGTGCCACCTTCCAGGCCTGGCAGGGCAGGGAACTGCAGGGCATCAAGGCGGCTCTGGCCAAGGCCACGGGCATGTGAGCGGGGCGCCAGTGAAACCGCTCGCACCGGCGAATCCGCTCGCACCGGCCGTTCGTTGCCCGGCTTCCTCGCGGTCGCCGGGTGCGGCGCCCCACGCCGCCGCATGCGCCGCCGCCACCCCCGGTGCCCCCGCACGCGCGGCCGCCGCAAGCGCCGCCGCCACTCCCGCCGCACCCGTTGCGGCTGCACCAGACGCCCGCACGCCCGATGCGGCCGCGACCGGGCGCGGCATGGTGCTTGACTTACGAGGTGCCGCCGCGCGGATCGGCGGCGCCGCGCTGTGGAGCGGCCTGGACCTGACGGTCGGCGGGGGTGAGTTTGTCGCCGTTCTGGGCCCCAACGGGGTCGGCAAGTCCACGCTCCTCAAAGTCCTGCTCGGCCTGCAGCCGATCGCGGCCGGCGCGGTCCGGGTGCTCGGGGAGCGCCCCGGCCATGCCAGCCACCGGATCGGGTACCTGCGGCAGCGGCGCAGTTTCGACGCCTCGATGCGGGTCCGCGGCGTCGATATGGTGCGGCTCGGCCTGGACGGGGACCGCTGGGGTGTCCCCGTGCCGCTTGGGCGCAGCGCTAGGCGGCGCCGCGCCGCGGCAGCCGTTCGGGATGCGATCGACCTGGTCGGTGCGGGCGGATATGCGGACCGGCCCGTCGGGGAATGCTCCGGTGGAGAGCAGCAGCGGCTGCTCATCGCCCAGGCGCTGGTACGTCGCCCGGAGTTGCTGCTGCTCGATGAGCCTCTGGACAGCCTCGACCTGCCCAACCAGGCGGCGGTCGCGGCGCTGATCAGCAGGATCTGCCGCCGCCACGGCGTCACCGTGGTGATCGTCGCCCACGACGTGAACCCGATCCTTGGCCACCTAAGCCGCGTCGTCTACATCGCGGCCGGCGGTGCCGCCTCCGGCACGCCGGCCGAGGTCATCAGCGGGCAAACCCTCAGCCGTCTGTATGGCACACCGGTCGAGGTGCTGACCACCTCCGACGGGCGGCTTGTCGTGGTCGGTCAGCCAGAGGCACCGCACAACTGCAGGCACACCGACCCGCACAGCGACAGGCGCACCGACATGCGCACCGGCCGGCGCACCGGCGGCGCGCGATGACAGCGGTCGCGAGCCTGACGGATGCGGGGACCCCGGGGTTCTCCTGGAATCTGGTGGCCGACCTGCATTACATGTGGTCGTTCCCATTCATGGTCAACGCCTTCCGCGCCGGAATCATCGTCGCGGTGATGGCAGGGCTGATCGGCTGGTTCATGGTCCTGCGCCGCCAGACCTTCGCCGGGCACACTCTCTCGGTGGTGGCCTTCCCCGGCGCGGCCGGGGCCACCCTGCTCGGGGTCAGCGCCGCCTACGGATACTTCGCCTTCTGCCTCGCCGCGGCGGCCGTCATCGCCACCGCGACTCGCGGCAGGCATACAAGCGGCCTGGCCGCAGAATCCGCCCTGACCGGCACGGTGCAGGCCTTCGCGCTCGCCTGCGGGCTGCTGTTCGTCGCTCTCTACCAGGGGTTCCTCAACGGCACCACCGCCCTGCTTTTCGGCAGCTTCCTCGGCATCACAGGGAGCCAGGTCGCTGTCCTCGCCGCCGTGGCGCTGTTGGCTCTCGCGGTGCTTGCGGTGATCGGGCGCCCGCTGCTGTTCGCGTCCATCGATCCCGACGTCGCTCTCGCGCGCGGTGTCCCGGTCCGCGGGCTTTCGATCGCGTTCCTGGTGCTGCTGGGCGCGGCAGTCGCCGAGGCGGCCCAGATCACCGGTGCGCTGCTGGTATTCGCGCTGCTCGTGATGCCCGCCGCCACCGCGCAGCGGCTGACCGCCCGGCCCCTGCAGAGCCTGGTCCTCACGGTGGCGATCGGCTGGGTGGTGACGTGGGCCGCGCTGACGGCCGCCTACTACTCGCCGTATCCGATCGGGTTCTACGTCACCAGCTTCGCCTTCGCCTGCTACGTCGCCGCGCAGGTGGCCGGCGGACGGCTGCCACTGCTTCGCGCGTGGTTCGCACGGAAGCGGCTGGCGGGCAGGCCGGCATGAGCGTCTTCACCCGGAGCCCCGCAAGAGGGTGTCGCCGTGAGGCCGGCATGAGCGTATCCACCCGGAGCCCCGCAAGAGGGTGTTCGCCGTGAGGCCGGCATGAGCATATTCGCCCACCCCTTCATGCAGTACGCCTTCCTGGCCGGAACGGCCATCGCGGCGGCCTGTGGCCTCGCCGGCTACTTCCTGGTGCTGCGAGCCCAGGTCTTCACCGGCGACGCGCTCAGCCACGTCGCGTTCACCGGGGCGCTTGCCGCGCTCGCGTTCGGCGTCGGCGAACGGGCTGGCCTGTTCGCCGCGACCATGGGCGTCGCGGTCGCGATGGGCGCGCTCGGCAAGAAGGGCCGCGCCGACGATGTCGTGATCGGCAACGTCTTCGCCTGGATCCTCGGCCTTGGCGTGTTCTTCCTGACCCTCTTCACCACCTCCCGAAGCAGCGGCAACGGCACGGCCGGGGTCAATGTCCTGTTTGGGTCCATCTTCGGCCTGTCGGCCGGTCAGGCCGAGGTGGCCGCGTGGATCGGCGCCGCGATCGTCGTCGCCCTCCTGGTCATCGGCAGGCCGCTGCTGTTCGCAAGCATCGACGAGACCGTCGCCGCCGCGCGCGGGATCCCGGTCCGGCCCCTCGGCCTCGTGTTCCTGGCGATCGTCGGCGCCACCGCCGCGGAAGCCACCCAAGCCGTCGGTGCGCTGCTGCTGCTCGGGCTCCTCGCCGCGCCTGCCGGTACCGCGCTGCTGCTCACCAGCCGCCCGTACCGTGGCATGGCCATCGCCACCGGTCTGGCCATCGCCGACATGTGGGCCGGCCTGGCCCTCGCGTATGCCGCGCCTGCGATGCCTCCCAGCTTCGCCATCACCGCCGTCGCCACCGCCTGCTACGCGGCCGCCTTCGCGCTGTCCCGGACCCACCGGGCGGCGCGCCCGTCCCGCCAGCCTGTGCCCGCCCCGCCATGATCCGGCGCTGCGGCGGCGGCGCCCGGCCCGGGTGGCGATTCCGGCGAGCGGGCGCAGGGCGGTACCCGGTCGCTTCGCGATCGCCGCGGCAAGGCCGGGCAAAGGCAAAGGGACAGTGCGGCGCGGCGCGCGGCGAAGCCTGGCCTGGCTCATCGGGGTTCACGGTTCCTGGCGGCCTGTGAGGTCGCCCGCCACCGGGTGCCGATTCGCGGTTCTTCCCGAGGAGGCGCCGACGCGAAGCGCTCGAGCGAACGCCGCCACGACGAGCGCGAGTGCGGCAGGGATGAGCAGCGCGACCGGCAGCCCCACTGCGCCGGCCACGAACCCGATGACGACAGGTCCGCCGAGCAGCCCGGTGTAGCCGATGCCGGCGATCCGGGCGAAGCTCCGCCCGGCATGCGCGGGATCGAGCGGCCAGCCGCCGCGACGATCTGGGGGAAGACAGCCGCAAGCCCGAGTCCGAGCAGCGCGAACCCGGCCACTCCGCCCACTGGGTTGTGGGAAAGCACACCCGTGCCAAGCCCGGCGGCGGCCACAAGGCCACTGCACCGGACAAGCGCCACCGGGCCGAATCGGGCGGCGAGGGCATCGCCGGCTAGCCGGCCGACGGTCATCGCGATCGAGAAGGCGATCAGGCCTGTGGCCGCGAAACCGGCGGGGGTGCGGAGATTGTCGTGCAGGTAGACGGCGCTCCAGTCACCCGCCGACCCTTCACCGACCTGCCCGCACAACGCCAGCAGGCCGAACACCCAGATGAGCAGCGCCACGTTTGTAACGGACGGCGCCGCCGACGGTGCCGCCGCGGTCCGCGCCCCGTCCGGACGGGGCGACGGCGCGTCGGGCGTGACCACCCACCGGGATGCCACGGCGCCAAGAGCGGCGAGCGGGACCGCCGCGGCCAGGAACGTCGGGAGCGGGCCGATCCCCGCCGAGGCGAAGAGCCCGCCAAGCCCAGCGCCGAGCAGTCCGGCCATGCTGTAACAGGCGTGCAGGGAGGACATGATCGGGCGGCCGTATGCGGGTTCCAGCCGGGCGCCTGCGGCGTTCATTGTCACGTCAAGGAGCCCGGCCGACGCTCCGAAGCCGAACAGCGCCACTACCAGCCACGGCAGGTCACGGGCAAGTCCGGGGCCGACAAGCATCACCGCGACCAGCGGACCGGTTATCCGGAGCAGTACGGCACCGCCGAACCGGTCCGCGAGCCGTCCGGTCACAGGGAAGGTAAGGACCGATCCGAAGGGGATCGCGAACAGCGCCAGCCCGAGTGCGCTGTCGCTCAGATGGAGATCGTGCTTGATGGCCGGGATCCGGGAACTCCAGGTGGCGATGGCGATGCCGAGCAGGATGAAATACACGGCGATCGCCGCGCGGCCGCGGCGAAGCCGGGGTTCGGGGCCGGTCACGCGACCACGACGTCGGGGTCGGCAGCCTCCAGCCACAGGCGATGGCCGCCGGCGAGCTCACCGTCAGTGAACGGGCCCGCGAGCTCACCGTCAGTGAACGGGCTTGCGGCGGCGATCGTGTCCACGCCCGGCCGCGCGGCTATCTCCTGCACCGCGGGCCGCTGGCCCCAATCCGTGACCCGCACCTCGCCGTTATCTCCCGCGGCGCGTCTACGACCGGTCCGCGCACCGACGCATCCATATGTGCATTCAAGCGGAATATGTGTATTCAAGCGGAAAATGTGCGACCCGGTCTCGGTCGAGAGCGTCTGGCAGGTCAGCCCCTTCGACCCTCGATCGGTGTGCCGGTACGTCGAGCCGGCGGTCGCATCGAACGATCACCGGCCGCGATCGCCGCCCACCCTGATATCGGTCCATCGCGGTGAAGGCGCCCCTACCCGTGGCGGACCAGCCGGTTTGAGGTAAAACTGGGATGCGAGGGGCAGCGAGGCCCGGGCTGACCGACCGATCGTGATGCTCGGCCCACACACGGTAAGGGAGCTGGCCGGTGGGAGTGCACGAGCGGGCAGGTCGGCTGGCCGCGCAATCCGACCTCGTCGATGTGGCCAGGCTGGTCACGGCCTACTACTCGCAGCACCCGGACCCGTCCGCGCCCGAGCAGCTTGTCGCGTTCGGCACATCAGGGCACCGTGGCTCGGCGCTCCGGCTTACCTTCAACGATGACCACATCGCGGCCACGGCTCAGGCGATCAGCGAGTATCGCGCGCAGGTTGGTATCGGTGGCCCGCTGTATTTGGGGCGCGACACCCATGCGCTCTCCGAGCCGGCGTTCGTGACGGCGCTCGAGGTGCTCGCCGCCAATGACGTGCGGGTGCTCGTGGATTACAGGGACGGCTACACACCGACGCCCGCCGTGTCGCGTGCCATCCTTGCTTACAACGCAGGCCGGCCGGACGGTCTCGCGGACGGGATCGTGGTTACGCCGTCGCACAACCCGCCGGAAGACGGGGGCTTCAAGTACAACCCGCCAGACGGCGGCCCGGCTGGCGCGCGGATCACCTCGGCGATACAGGACAGGGCCAACGAACTGCTCCGCACCGGGCTTGCAGACGTCCACAGGATCCCATACGCGCGCGCAAGGAGCGCGGCCACGACGGGCACATACGACTTTCTCGGCGAGTACGTGGCCGAGCTGCCTGCCGTAGTGGACCTGGATGCGGTGCGGGCCGCGCGGGTGCGGATCGGTGCCGACCCGCTCGGCGGGGCGAGCGTCGCCTACTGGGGAGAGATCGCGGACCGGTTCGGGCTCAACCTGACCGTGGTCAACCCGGTGGTCGACGCGACGTTCCGGTTCATGACCCTTGACTGGGACGGCCGGATCCGCATGGACTGCTCGTCGCCGTACGCGATGGCGTCGCTGATCGCCCGAAGGACGGATTTCACCATCGCGACAGGCAACGACACCGACTCCGACAGGCACGGCATCGTGACGCCGGACGCGGGCCTGATCGACCCCAACCATTACCTCGCCGTCGCGATCGACTACCTGTACCGGCATCGCGAGGGCTGGCCCGCCGATGCCGCTGTCGGCAAGACGATGGTCAGCTCCTCGATCATCGACCGGGTGGCCGCGGCGGCCGGCCGCCGGCTGACCGAGGTGCCCGTCGGGTTCAAGTGGTTCGTGCCTGGCCTGCTTGATGGCACCCTGGCCTTCGGCGGCGAGGAAAGCGCCGGGGCCTCCTTCCTGCGCCGCGATGGCCGGGTCTGGACGACCGACAAGGACGGCATCATCCTGGCGCTTCTCGCCTCCGAGATCACGGCGATCACCGGCCGCACGCCGGGTGAGCACTACCGCGCGCTCACCGTCCAGCTGGGCGATCCGGCGTACGCGCGCATCGACGCCCCCGCAAGCCGTGAGCAGAAGGCTGTGCTCGCGCGGCTGTCCCCCGACCGGGTCAGCGTTCGGGAGCTGGGTGGTGAGCCAGTGCTCGCCAGGCTCACCACCGCGCCGGGCAACGGCGAGCCGCTCGGCGGCCTGAAGGTCATCGCCCGGTCGGGCTGGTTCGCGGCCAGACCGTCGGGAACGGAGGAGGTGTACAAGCTCTACGCAGAATCGTTCCTGGGCGCAGCTCACCTCGCTCGCATCCAGGAAGAGGCGCAGCAGATCCTCGACACGGTGCTCAAGGAGGTGTGAGATGGCGCATCCGCGAGTGTTGGGAATCGTGCTCGCCGGCGGCGAGGGCAAACGGCTCGCACCGCTCACCGCGGACAGGGCCAAACCTGCCGTGCCGTTCGGCGGTGTGTACCGGCTGGTCGACTTCGCCCTTTCCAACCTGGTCAACGCCGGCTGCCTGCGCATCTGCGTGCTCACCCAGTACAAGAGCCACAGCCTCGACAGGCATATCACCACCACCTGGCGGATGAGCCCCCTGCTCGGCAATTACGTGACGCCCGTGCCCGCGCAGCAGCGGCTTGGCCCGCGCTGGTACACCGGGTCGGCAGACGCCATCTACCAGTCGCTGAACCTGGTCTACGACGAGCGGCCCGACCTGGTGCTCGTCTTTGGAGCCGACCACGTCTACCGGATGGACCCCAGGCAAATAATCGATCAGCATGTCGAGCACGGCGCAGGGGTGACGGTCGCGGCCATTCGGGTGCCGAGAGGCGAGGCCACAGCGTTCGGCGTGATCCAGGCCGCTCACGACGGGCGCACGATCGACGCGTTCCTGGAGAAGCCGCCCGATCCTCCCGCGCTTCCCGGCGCTCCCGATGAGACCTTCGCGTCGATGGGCAACTACGTGTTCTCGACCGAGGTGCTCGTCGAGGCGCTGCGGAAGGATGCGGCCGACCAGGCAAGCCGGCACGACATGGGCGGGAATATTGTGCCCATGCTGGTGGCGGAACGCAGCGCCCAGGTCTACGACTTCATGACGAACACGGTGCCAGGGGCGAGCTCAAGCGATGTCGGCTACTGGCGGGACGTCGGGACTCTCGACTCCTATTTCGAGGCGCACATGGACCTGTGTGCGGCGCTCCCGGTGTTCAACCTGTACAACGAGCGGTGGCCCATCTTCACCAACGCGCCGTCCCAGCCGCCGGCGAAGTTCGTGCACGACTCGGGCGACCGGGTAGGGCGCGCGCTCGACAGCCTGGTCAGCAACGGCGTCATCGTCTCCGGCGGCCTCGTGCGCGAGTCCGTCCTGTCCCCGGGCGTCCGTGTCAACAGCTGGGCGACGGTGGAGCGGTCCATCGTGCTCGACAACACGGTCATCGGCCGCCGTGCGGTGGTCAGGAACGCCATCCTTGACAAGAACGTCACGGTTCCCGAGGGCGTTGCGGTCGGCGTCGACAAGGAGCACGATAGGGCCCGCGGCTTCGCCGTATCCGCCGGGGGGATCACCGTCGTGGGCAAGAGGCAGGTGGTGACGGCGTGACAACCGACGACCCGCACCGACGGGGACAGCGACGGCTGCGGGTGGCGCTGCTGACCCGTGAGTACCCGCCAGAGGTATACGGCGGCGCGGGAGTGCACGTCCAGTACCTCGCGCGCGAGCTTCGCGGCCTCGTCGACCTGACGGTGCACTGCCAGGGCGCGGAAAGGCCGGACGCCGTGGCCCACCGCCCGTGGGACCATCTCGCCGGCGCGAACCAGGCACTGCGGACGATGTCCACCGACCTGTCGATGGCCTCCATGGTCGGTTCCGCCGAACTGGTGCACTCCCACACCTGGTACGCGAACCTCGCGGGGCACATCGCGGCCCTCCTGTACGGCGTGCCACACGTCGTCACCATGCACTCGCTCGAGCCCCTGCGACCGTGGAAGGCGGAGCAGCTTGGCGGCGGTTACGCTCTGTCCTCCTGGTGTGAGCGGGTGGCGGTGGAATCTGCGGCCGCGGTGGTTGCGGTCTCCGACGGCATGCGAGCCGACGTGCTTGCTACTTACCCGGCCGTCCCCGCCGACAGGGTACGGGTGATACGCAACGGGGTCGACACGGATGACTATGCCCCGGACCTGCGCACCGACGTGCTCGAACGATATGGCGTTGATCCGCGCAGGCCGACGGTGATCTTCGTGGGCCGGATCACCAGGCAGAAGGGGCTGCCGGTGTTGCTCAGGGCGGCCGCGCGCCTCGACCCGGCTGCGCAGCTCGTGCTCTGCGCCGGCCAGCCAGACACCGACGATCTTGCCGCCGAGGTGGAAGAACTCGTCGTTGACCTGCAGGCGACGCGTTCCGGTGTGATCTGGCTGTCCGGGAGGATCCCCAATTGGGAGGTGATTCAGCTGCTGACCCATGCGACGGTGTTCGCATGCCCGTCGCTCTACGAACCGCTCGGCATCGTGAACCTGGAGGCGATGTCGTGCGGCACGGCCGTCGTCGCGTCGCGCGTGGGCGGCATACCCGAGGTCGTCGTCCACGGCGAGACCGGGCTGCTCGTGCCACCGGACGATCCGGCCGGACTTGCCGGCGCCCTCAACACGCTCGGGCGCGACCCGGATCTCGCGGCAGAGATGGGCCGCAAGGGGCGCAAGAGGGCGGTCGCCGACTTCGGCTGGCCCGCCGTGGCCGCGCAGACGGCGGCGCTGTACGCGGAGCTCACGCGCTGAACGCTACGGACGTCCATGGAGGACCAGCAAACAGGTAGTAGATGGCTCCAGCGCCGCGACGGTGCGGCCGCTGCGGCCGCGGTCACTGGTTCGCGGCGGGCGGCCGGAACAGTGTTCAGGATCATGGCGGGCACAGTGCAATACGGGGAAACGGAACACACGCAGGCGCGATGGTGTTAGATAGAGGTGGTTGTAGTCGAAGTTCGTGTACGTGTCACAGCGCCTGCGAAGTTCGGACAGCGCGCGTCTCGTATGCGTTCCACCCACTTGCGGAGGTGTAAGCCTCCGAAAGGCAGACGGTCGCGGCAACCCGGGTGACACACACCGTGGATCCCGAAGATCGTCAAAGTAGGAGAAGGTAAATGCCTCAAGGCACCGTGAAGTGGTTCAACGCTGACAAGGGCTATGGTTTCATCGCCCCGGACGACGGCACAGCCGACGTCTTCGTTCACCACTCCGCCATCCAGACCAACGGCTTCCGCAGCCTGCAGGAGAACCAGCGGGTCGAGTTCACCGCAGGCCAGGGTCCCAAGGGCCCGCAGGCCGAACAGGTTCAGCCGCTCTGACCAACCGGGGCCACGTGGCCCGGCGCCAAGACGCGCCGGGCCACGTGAGCCCTGCTAGAGGGTGCGGGGGCCCTATCAGGGTTACCCCAGGCCTTGTGCCACATCTGTGTGAACACGGATGTGGCGATTCCGCATCGGATTTACCGCCTTGGCGTCACCGCCTGACGGCAATCATCGGCGGTGCTGATGGGCCCCGCTTTTGGTGGCCTGTTACCCAGGCTCTTCACGATTGGGATTGGGTGACATGGCGAGTCAGGAACGATCCGCGCGGACGGCGGCGGGACCTGCGACGGCGACGGGACCTGCGACGGCGACGGGACCTGCGACGAGAGGGACCTGCGACGGCGACGGGACCTGCGACGACGACGGGACCTGAGACGGAGACCGCTTCTGGGCCCGCCGTAGCCCGGTCGGATTCAGGGGCGACGGCGCGCGGCAGCGATTACGCCGAGTTGTCCCGCCGGATCCGGCAGGCAGGGCTTTTGGAACCGCGGCCGCTTTATTACGCGGTCAGAATCGGCGTGATCGGCGCCCTGTTCGTTGCGGGATGGGCCGCATTCATCCTGCTTGGCAACTCCTGGTACCAATTGTTCGTCGCTGTGTTCCTCGCCGTGCTGTTCACCCAGATCGGTTTCCTCGGGCATGAGGCCGGTCACAGGCAGATCTTCCGCTCCAGGCGCGCAAACGACCTCTGCGGCCTGACGCTCGGCAACCTGCTGATCGGGCTGGGCTTCGGCTGGTGGACCAGCAAGCATAACCGTCACCACGCCAATCCCAACCACCTGGGCAAAGACCCCGACATCCAGATCGGGGCGATCGCGTTCGCACCTGATCAAGCGCGCACCAGACGGGGCCCGGCACGACTGCTCGTGCGCTATCAGGCGTATCTCTTCTTCCCTATGCTGCTGCTTGAGGCGGTGAACCTGCATGTCGCAAGCGGCAAGGCCCTGCTCCGCAACCCCGCCCCCCGCCGGCGACTGGAGGCGGTCCTTCTCCTCACCCACGCCGCGGCTTACCTCACCGTCGTGTTCGTCGTTCTTTCGCCGCTGCGGGCCGTGGCGTTCATCATCGTCCAGCAGGCCATGTTCGGCCTGTACCTGGGGTGTGCGTTCGCCCCCAACCACAAGGGCATGCCGGTGCTCGAGGAGGCCGACAAACTCGACTTCCTTCGGCGTCAGGTCCTGACCTCGCGTAATGTGCGCGGCGGCTGGTTCATGGAGAACTTGCTTGGCGGGCTCAACTACCAGATAGAACACCACCTGTTCCCCAGCATGCCGTCCCCGAGCCTGCCCCGGTCACAGGCGCTGGTGCGGGCCTTCTGCGAGCAGCACGGCCTGCGTTACTGTGAGAAAGGGATCTTCGGCTCCTTCGCCGATGTACTGGGTCATCTGGAGGCGGTCGGTGCGGCGACGCGCCCCGCCGAAGTGACGTGACCGGCGTGCGCTCACAGAATGTCCTCTAACCGTCCAGACGTCGTGCCGGTGGACCCCGCGGTCCCCGGCAAGTGCCTGTGCGGTGATCAGGCGGACTTCATCGTCGAGACGAAGTGGTTCAGCGGGCGCCGCTCCAGGGATCCGGTGTGTGAGCGCCACGTCGTGGAGGTCGTAGGAGCCATCATGAGAGAGCAGGCCAGGCGCGACGGGCGTTGACGCTCACCCATGGCCGCTCAACCGTGGGCCCGGCATCTCCGGTGCTTCTGGACGCGACCACAGGCACCGATGTGCTCAGCTCGTAGGAAACCGCTGCCAGATGGAACAGCTCGTCATGAACCGCCCCGACGGCACGGGCGCACCACGTGTGATCCCGGCGCGACGGTGCGATATTTATCAGGGAGGCAACGCTCATGGACGAGTCCGATGTGTGGGTGGCCAAGGATGACGGGACCGACATCATCCGGGCCAGGGAGATTGCCGGAGTCGGCATCGACTACAACGGCAACGTCACGGCCCGGCTGACCGACAGCGAAGCAGCGATCGTGACCCTTGTCACGCACAGCCCGCACCACGAGCCGCCGACGCCGGATGATTTTCACCGCCAGCTGATCCGGGTTGTCGCCGAACTGTCCGACGCGGCGGGTGCCTTCATGGTGCGGCCGGTACGCGACGAGCATCGCGGCTGGCGATGGGTCGCCGAGCCGCTGTAGGCGTGCCCACCCAAGATCCCTAACCGCGGTGGATCGTGGCAATGACAGGGCGCACGACCGGCAGGTTCGTCATGCCGCCACGTGCCGTGATTGCCGCAGAACAGTGTGTCCGTGGCTCGCGCGGCCGTGTACAACGGTGGGGTGGACCTTGCGCAGGTGGCAGACGATCTGTACGGGCTCGATCCCGCTGACTTCACGGCGGCCAGGGACGAGCGCGCCCGCCAGGCGCGAGCCGAGGGCGAGAAGGACCTCGTCGATGCGATCAAGAAACTGCGCCGGCCGACCGTGAGTGCTTCGCTGGTGAACCGGCTGGTCCGCGAGGCGGCTGACCAGGTTGATGGTCTGCTCGACCTGGGCCAGTCGCTGCGTGAGGCACAGCAGAGCCTGGCAGGGGATCAGCTGCGAAGCCTCTCCGCGCAGCGCCGCCCGGTGATCCATGCGCTCGCTCAGGAGGCGAAGCGGCTGGCGGCTCAGTCCGGGCGGGCGGTTAGCGACCAGGTCGAGCGTGAGGTCGAGGCCACGCTGGAAGCCGCGCTCGCCGATCCCGCTGCCGCAGGCGCTGTACGTTCCGGGCGGCTGACCACCGCCCTCGGGTACGCCGGTTTTGGGGGCGTGGACGTCGCCGATGCCGTGGCCATTCCCGATACTGCGGCCGTTGCCGCACCGCCGGAGCGGGCGCGGCTGCCGGGCGCCGACGTGTCGCGGCATCATGCGGCGCCCACGGGGGAGCAGCAGGTGCCCGCGGCCCGCGGCGTGCGGGAGAGCGGAGCGGGGGCCGGCGAGCGCCGCAAGGACGGAGCCGGGGCAGGTGAGCGGGAGGCCGAGGCCAAGGCGCGGGAGCGCCAGGAGGCAGAAACCAGGGCGCGGGACATGCGCGAGGCACAGGCGGTGGCCCGGGATGCCGCCGATGGCCTGGACGACGCTGCCCGGCGGGTCACCGAGGTGAGGCACGTGCGGGAGGCAGCCAAGCGGCGGATCGAGGAGCTTGAGCAGCAGCTCGAAAACGCCCAGGCGCAGGAGGCTGAGGCGGCCCGCGTCCTGCGGGACGCCGAGCGGAGCCGCGACGCCGCTGCCCGATTGGCCGCCGAAGCGCAGCGCCGCCTCGCGCGGGCCCGGGCGAAGGTCGAGGAGTCACGGAAGGCTTACGGGCAGCGCCCGCCACCGAGAGGGTAGCTGGAAAGGCCAGCCGCGTAAAGATCGCTGCCCGGACGCGTGATCGCATCCGCAATAGGCCCGGGGTCACCGGCCTTCGCACCGGTCAGCGGTCGGGCCGCGGTGCGGGCGGGGGGCGCTTCAGGCCGGGCCTGCGGCCGGCGTGATCAATGGTGCGAGCAGGTCGCCGTGGCGGGCCACCCGGTGAAGGACGGCGTCGCTGGTGAACATCAAGTCGTCCGGGCGCTGGCAGGAAGCGACTTCGTCCCAGGTGACCGGGGTGGACACGGTGGGCCGGGTCATGGCACGAAGCGAATATGGTGCGACGGTGGTCTTGGCCGCGTTGTTCTGGCTCCAGTCGATGAATACCTTGCCTGGGCGCAGCGACTTGGTCATCCGTGACACGACCAGGCGGGGCTGGGCGTGCTCGAGGTGCTCGGCGAGGGCGCGGGCAAGCTCGCTTGCGTTGTCGGAGGTCATCCCGGACAGCGCGGCGTACAGCTGGAGGCCTTTGCCGCCGGAGGTCTTGGCCAGCGGGCGCAGCCCGACCTGCTCGAGCAATGGCTGCAGCAGGAGCGCCACGCGGCAGCAGTCGGCCAGGTTCGCGGGCGCGCCGGGGTCGAGGTCGAAGACAAGCAGGTCGGGCTCGCCAATGTGCGGCAGCCGCCACATCGGCGTGTGGATCTCCAGGTCGGCGAGGTTGGCCGCCCAGATCAGGGTCGGCAGATCCCCGGCCACGACGTACCGCACCGTGTCTCGCGTCCTGGTCGAGCCCGGCGAGGCGATCCGCGCGGTCGGCAACCAGGGCGGGCGGTGGCTCGGGGCGTTCTTCTCGTAGAAGTAAGCGCTGTGCACGCCGTCGGGATAGCGCTTGAGCGTCAGCGGCCGTCCGGCGATATGCGGCAGGAGGACCGGGGCGATGCGCCGGTAGTAGTCGATCACCTGGCCCTTGGTGAAACCTGTCTCCGGGTAGAGCACCTTGTCCAGGTTCGTCAGCGTGAGTGCGCGGCCCTCGACCTCGACTCGTACCTTCTGCGTCTCAGCGCTCACACAACCTCCGCACGCTCCCGCCCGATTGCGTAGACAGCAGGGACCACAGGGCCGATCCGGCCGGCACGGACCGGCAGGGCCAGCACCATGGGCATGCCCCCATCCTCCACGATCATCCCGAACGGCCGCGCGTGCTGACACGACCACGCCACCTGACACGACCACGCCACCTGACACGACCACGCCACCTGACACGACTGCGCGACCTGGCAGAACTGTGCCACCTGACACGACCACGCCACCTGACACGACCACGCCACCTGACACGACTGCGTCACCTGCCACGACTGCGCCACCTGGCACGACTGCGCCACCTGGCAGGACTGTGCCACATGGCAGGACTGTGCCACATGGCACAGCCGTTCGGGCTAGATCATCGAGCTCGCTCGCGCGGCGTGGCGTTACCCGGCCGGGGGAGGGACTCGGTACGCTCCGCCTACCGCGACACGGTGCGATCCATGGACGGAGGGAATGCTCATGCAGCTCAGCGCACGGAACAAGATCACGGGCACAGTCACTGCGATTACGGTCGGCGAGGCCATCGCCAACGTGGAGATTGACGCGGGCGTGCGCCTGGTGGCGTCGATCACAGTGGAGGCCGCGCGCGAGCTTGGGCTTGCCGAGGGCCGCCAGGTGGTGGCGGTGATCAAGGCGTCGGATGTGATCGTGGCCGTGCCGGACTGAGCCGGCCCGCATGCCGGCCGCATGCCGGCCACATGCGGCCCGCCGCGCGGCGGGCCGCCCTAGGCGCGTTCCGCTAGACCACGGACGTAGGCCGCCTGGCCGGCGTGCTGGAGGCCGTCGGAGACCACACTGACCAGCCGCGCACCGAGCGTCACCGGCGGGTCCCACGAAGTGTCCACAATGCGGGCGAGATCGGCGTCGGCCAGGCCTTTCACGTACCGGATGGTCTCCTGGTAGACCGCGTCGTGATAGCCCGTCAGCAACTCGGGAGACTTCACCTGGACCGCGGCGACCTCCTCGCTTGAGTGCCCGTATCCGGTGTCGGACGGGTCGAACGTCAATCCGAACCGCTCGACCCAGCCCTTAGACGTCCAGACCTGTTCTGTTCCCGCGACGCCCGCGACATGATCGTCCTGGATTCGGGTCAGATGCCAGACCAGCCAGGCGATCGAATTAGCCCTGCCGTCCGGGCGGTACGACAGCTCGCCGGGCTTGCGGAGGTCGACTGCATCGTGGACGACCGCACGGATTCTGCCGAACGCGTCGGCAAGCACATCAGCAGCGGTCATGCGGAGGTCCCCCTTCGGCGCGGATCCCAGTAGTCGCACGTGGCCGCCGTACCGTGAAGCGTCCACGAGCATTGTCCCACGTGCCTTTTCTGCCAGGCGTTCGGGATCATCTGGCGGCGCGGGGCAGGTCCGCGAGCCAGCGCGCCGGGTCGCGGCAGTCTTTCACTCACGCCTTTCACTCACGCGCCGCGGGGCGTGAGTGGCCCGGCTGGCCCGGCTGTGCCCGCGCGCGATGCCAACAGCCGTCCCGCCATGTGGGATCAGAACCGCGAGCGCGGCAGGGGGCGACGGGACCTCACGCCCCCGGTGGTGAACTCGCGCCCCCGGTGGTGAAAGGGCTGGTCGGCCGCGCGCCTGAGGGAATCGCGGGCGGGGCCTGGGTCCGGTGGCGTGGCTCTTGACGAGATCGCGACACGGAGTGAGAATGAGCCGGTCCCGAGGTGGAATCGGTTCCAACCACCAGATTCCCGCTCAAGAGGTGCTCGTATGGGAGCTTCGCGTCGAACCACCATCGCCGAGGTGGCCGCGGAGGCCGGCGTGGGCGTCGGCACAGTTTCCCGAGTCCTCAACGGGGGAGCGAACGTGCGGGAGGCGACACGCAGGAACGTGCTCGAAGTCATGGAACGTCTGGGGTACCGGCCGAGCCATCTGGCGGCCGCGCTGTCCCGTGGGACGCCGCGTACGGTCGCCATCGTCGTGCCGTACCTGACCCGGCCGTCGGCGGTGGCCCGGCTGGCGGGCGCGTTGTCGGTATTCGACGAGCAAGGCTACGACGCGCTCGTGTGCAACGTGGAGACACCACAGCAGCGGGACCGGCGCCTGCGTGCGCTTGTGGAGAGGCATCGCGCTGACGGGGTGGTCGTGGTATCGCTTGCCCTGACCAGGCAGCACCTGATCTCCTTCGAGCAGGCCGGGGTGCCGCTGGTCATGGTCGACGCCGAGGCGCCGGGTGTGCCACGGACAGTCACCGACGACGTTCTTGGGGGACGGCTGGCGACCGAGCACCTGCTGTCCCTGGGGCACACGCGTATCGGTTTCGTCGGCGACACAATTGCCCGCACCACGGAGCGGGATCTGGCCTTTGTCTCGTCGAGACGGCGGCTGAACGGATATAGGCGCGCGCTGCGCACGGCCGGAATCGGGTACGACCCTGCCATGGTGAAGTGCGGCCCGCACGACGCGGCGGTGGCGGCGGAACTCGCCTCTGCGCTGATCACATTGCCCAGTCCGCCGTCGGCGATCTTCGCGGCGTCCGACACACAGGCGGTCGGTGTGCTCACCGCCGCAGGCCGGTCAGGTTTCTCGGTGCCGGATCGGCTTTCTGTGATTGGCTTCGACGACATCGAGGCCGCCGCGCTGCTTGGCCTGAGCACCGTCCGCCAGCCCCTGGAGCGCAGCGGCGCCGAGGGCGCACGCCGGCTGTGTGCCCTGCTGCGCGGTGAGCCCGTGCGGCCGATGCGGCAGGAGCTAGCGGTGGAGGTCGTGCGGCGCTCGAGTTCGGCGAGGCGGCGCGAGCCGACTGTCACATCGGCCACACAAGCCTCCTGCCGGGTGTCCGTATACCCGGCCGGGATCCGGGCAGACGCGGCTCGGCGGCATGTTCTCCATGACCACCCGACAACATCTGGCCGGATGAGCAGGCGCCACCGGCCGGTCGATATTGCGCTGGAGGGAAGATGATGGGTGCCGGCGGTCACGAGGTCACTTCGCCGCATCGCGGCCGCGTGCGAGCGGTCCGCCGATCCGGTTCCCGCTTCAGATGGCACGGTCCGCGTCTGCGTGGTCTGGCCCTGTTCGCCGGCGCGGTGCTCGCGTCGTCGGCGCTTGCCGCCTGCGGCAGCAGCAGCGCGAGCAGCGGTCCAGTCACGCTGAACTTCTACTACCCCAATGACCCCTCGGGCGCCATCCAGCAGGCGGCCACCACCTGCAGTGCCCAGAGCGGCGGCAAGTACGTCATCTCGTACAACAAGCTTCCCGCCGCCGCGGACGGGCAGCGCGAGCAGATGGTCCAGCGGCTCGCCGCAGCTGACCCATCGATGGACATCCTCGCCCTGGACGTGACGTGGGAGGCCGAGTTCGCCGAGGCGGGCTGGATCCTGCCGTGGACCGGCACCTACGCACAGCAGGCATCCGCCGGTACGCTCAAGGTGCCCCTGAACACTGCAATCTGGCACGGCAAGCTTTACGCGGCGCCCGACACCAGCAACACCCAGCTGCTGTGGTACCGCTCCGACCTGGTGCCGAACCCGCCCACGACGTGGGACCAGATGATCAACGATTCGGTCCAGCTGGCGAAGGCCGGCAAGCCACACCTGATCGAGATCCAGGGGGCTCAGTACGAGGGTACCGTGGTCTGGTTCAACAGCCTGCTCGCCAGCGCGGGCGGGAGCATCCTCACGCCGGACGCGCTGCACGCGTCGCTGGGGCCGCCCGCGGTGAGGTCGCTGACGATCATGAAGCGGCTCGCCACGTCGGTGGCCGCGGACCCGTCGCTACCGGTGCAGATGGAGGACGCGAACCGGCTCGCCATGGAGGCGGGCACCGCGGCGTTCGAGCTGAACTACCCGTTCGTCTATCCGTCGATGAAGAAGGACCAGCCGGCGCTGTTCAAGAACTTCAAGTGGACGCTGTACCCGAGAGTAAACGCGAACGAACCTTCCCACGTGACGGTCGGTGGGATCGACCTCGCGGTCAGCAGGTATACCCAGCATCCCGATCTCGCCTTCCAGGCCGCGCTCTGCCTGCGAGACCAGCCCAACCAGCTGATCGCCGCGACCAAGGGCGGCCTACCGCCGACGCTCGCCAGCCTCTACAACGATCCGGCGCTGTTCGCTGACTACCCGTTCCACGCCGACATCCTGCAGGCCCTGCAGACCGCGAGCGTGCGGCCGAAGACGCCCGCCTACCAGAACATTTCCATCGTCATCTCCCACCTCGTGTCGCCTCCGGCCTCGATCAGTCCCGCGAGCACGGAGAAGTCGATGGCCAGCCAGATCAACAATGCCCTTCAGTCGAAGGGCCTGATTCCGTGACCGCCCCGACGGCCCGGCAGCAGCACGGCCCGGGCACAGCTTCAAGAAGGGATTGGGGCCGATGACCACCAGCAACACCCAGGCGGTCGCAGCCGCCGAGACAAGCGCCAGTCCTGCCCAGGGCGGCAGGAAACAGCTGTCGGAGGGTGCGCGAGCCGAGCGCAGGCTCGGCTTGCTGCTCATCGCCCCGGCGGTGATCGTGATGATCGCGGTGGCGGGATACCCGATCATCTACGCTGTCTATCTGTCGCTGCAGCGCTACGACCTGCGCTTCCCCAACCTGGCCCATTTCATCGGCTTGAGCAACTACGCGGCGGTGCTCAGCTCATATTACTGGTGGCACGCGCTTGAGATTACGCTGATCATCACCGTGGTCTCCGTCGCCGTCGAACTGGTCCTCGGCATGCTGCTTGCGCTGCTCATGTTCCGGACGCTCTTCGGCCGCGGCACGATCCGCACCGCCATCCTCATCCCCTACGGCATCGTGACCGTCGCCGCCGCGTTCAGCTGGCAGTACGCATGGACGCCAAGTGAGGGCTACCTGTCGGCGTTGTTCAACAACAGCGCGCCGCTGACGAAGACCGGCACGGCCCTCGCGGTCATCATCCTGGCGGAGGTCTGGAAGACGACGCCGTTCATGGCGCTGCTGCTCATGGCGGGCCTCTCGCTGGTGCCTGAGGACCTGCAGAAGGCGGCGAAGGTCGACGGGGCCACCTCCTGGCAGCGCTTCACCAGGATCACCCTGCCGCTGATGAAGCCGGCGATCCTGGTCGCCTTGCTGTTCCGTAGCCTCGACGCCTTCCGGATATTCGACAACATCTTCATCCTGACGCAGGGCGGCAACGGCACCTACTCGGTCTCGATCCTGGGTTACGACAACCTCTTCATCGGGCTGAATCTCGGCATCGGATCGGCGATCTCCGTGCTGATCTTCATCTGCGTAGCGATCATCGCGTTCCTGTTTATCAAGGGATTCGGCGCAGCTGTCCCTGGCAGCACGGCACCGGGAAAGTGAGGCACTGATGGCCGCCACGACCACAAGGCAAAAGGTCGGCTGGGGATCCGCCAACACGATCGCCGTGATCCTGGCCCTGATCCCGGTGCTGTGGATCGTCTCCCTGTCGTTCAAGGATCCCTCGACGATCACTGACGCGACGTTCTGGCCGACGAAGTGGACCTGGGCGAACTACAGCGGGATCCTCACCACCTCGACGTTCATCCGCCCGCTGATCAACTCGATCGGAATCGGGATCATCGCCACGTTCATCGCCGTGACGCTCGCGTCGCTTGCCGCCTACGCGGTGGCCCGCCTGGCCTTCCCAGGCAAGAACGTGCTCATCGGGATGTCGCTGCTCATCGCGATCTTCCCGATCATCTCCCTGGTGACCCCGCTGTTCAGCATCGAGCGGGCGCTCGGTCTCTTCAACACCTGGCCCGGGCTGATCATCCCGTACATTGCCTTCGGCCTGCCGCTCGGCATCTACATTCTCTCGGCGTTCTTCCGCGAGATCCCGTGGGAGCTTGAGAAGGCGGCGAAAATGGACGGCGCGACCCCGTTTCAGGCGTTCACCAGGGTCATCGCGCCACTCGCCGCGCCAGGAATGGTCACGACCGCGATTCTGGTGTTCCTCGCCTGCTGGAACGAGTTCCTGCTGGCGATCTCCCTCACGTCGACGATCGCCGCGCGCACGGCGCCGGCCGCGATGGGCTTCTTCACTGGAAGTTCGCAATTCACCGCACCGACCGGGTCCATCTCGGCCGCGGCGGTGGTCATCACCATTCCGATCATCGTTTTCGTGCTGTTCTTCCAGCGCCGGATCGTTGCCGGGCTTACGTCAGGCGCGGTCAAAGGCTAGACAGGGCATAAGGAGCACACAGTGGCCGATATCTCTCTCGACAACGTGACCAAGCGCTTCCCCGACGGGGCGCTCGCGGTCGACAAGGTGAGCCTCGACATAGCAGACGCAGAGCTTGTCATCCTGGTCGGGCCCTCAGGCTGCGGAAAGTCGACGACCCTCAACATGATCGCCGGCCTCGAGGACATCACCGAAGGTGAGCTGCGCATCGGGGGGCAAGTCGTCAACAACAAGGCGCCAAAGGACAGGGACATCGCGATGGTGTTCCAGAGCTATGCGCTCTACCCGCACATGACGGTGCGGGAGAACATGGGTTTCGCGCTGAAGCTCGCCAAGACCCCGAAGAAGGTCATCGACGAGAAGGTGGGCGAGGCGGCCCGGATCCTCGACCTGACGCAGCACCTTGATCGTCGGCCGGCGAACCTGTCCGGGGGCCAGCGGCAGCGGGTCGCGATGGGACGTGCGATCGTCCGCGACCCTGCCGCCTTCCTGATGGACGAGCCGCTGTCCAACCTCGACGCGAAGCTGCGCGTGCAGATGCGCACCGAGGTCTCGCGGCTACAGCGGCGGCTCGGTACCACCATGGTCTACGTGACACACGACCAGACCGAGGCGATGACGCTCGGCGACCGCGTCGCCGTGATGCGCAGCGGCCTCCTTCAGCAGGTGGGAACCCCGAAGGAGCTCTACGATCGGCCGAAGAACCTGTTCGTCGCCGGCTTCATTGGTTCGCCCGCCATGAACTTCATGGCGGCCACCCTCGAGAACGGCAAATTGCGCACCTGGCTGGGAGACCTCCCGCTGAGCGACGAGCTACGGCGAGCGCTCGAGAAGAGCGCGGCCCGCCGCGAGGTGATCGTCGGCATACGTCCGGAAAGCTTCGAGGACCTGTCGCTCGTCTCCGCCGACAGCCGTCCGCACGGGATCACGTTCCGCGCGAACATCGACGTCCTTGAGTCGATGGGCTCCGATGTGTTCGTCTACTTCACCCACGAGCGCGACCAGGGGACGCAGGTCGCCGAGCTCGAGGAGCTCGCCAGGGACTCGGGCCGCGCTGACACCGGTTCAAGCGCTGACACCGTGACCGCGAGGCTCGACGCCGCCACCCAGGTGCGCGAGGGAGAGGACGCCGAGCTGTGGGTTGACGTCCAGCAGATACACGTGTTCGACCCGGCAAGCGGTGAGAACATCGCGCTCCGGGGCGGCGGTGGCGGTCCGGGGGGCGGCGGCACAAGGGGCAGCGGCGGCACCGGGGGCACCGGCGCTCCGGCCGGCGCCCCCGCCAACTGACGATGCGGCAGGCGTCCCCGCTGCGGGAGCGGCTACTGGAGCTTCGCGCGCAGCCGCTCGATGACGTCGTCGTTCCACTCGTGGGTGCGCATCAGCCTGTAACGCTCGCGTGCCACTCGCATGTACGCCTCGGCGTCGGTGCACGAGCCGATCAGGTCGGCCGCGCGGAGCATGCGCACGACGGGCGTGAATTCCTCGGTGAGCCAGTGCCGGGCGACCTCGCCGCGGTCGAGGAACCGGTTCTTGGCCTGCATGCACCGGAACCCCCACGCCTCGACGGCCTCCCCGAGCTGCGCATACGACCATGGGTCGGTGACCGTGAGCTTGGCGTAAACCTGCGGCGGCAGCGGCACCCGGGACCGGAAAATGCGCTCGTAGCTCTTGAGGAGCAGGTCACCCCTGTGGCGGATGCCCTTGGCGGGAACGGCGGTCACGATCTCGGTCACGTAGGCGTCGATCGTGGTCTGGCCGGTCGCGAGCGCTATCGAAACCCGGTGGTGACCGTCCTGGACGAAGTGCAGGTCACCGACGCGGTACACGTCAATGGGCGGGACGGACTCGCCGCGCCGCTGCGCCAGGGCAAGCCGCTCCCAGCGCTCACGGACCCGGCTCGATGTGGGCCGGAAGCGACGGTCGAAGTCGCGCCGGGAATCGACGGTGCCGACGACCGTTTCCAACCGGATGGTCTGCAAACCGAGGGACCGCTCGCCCTTTCTGCCGAGGGCGGCGACGACTTCGTCGAACGGGAGGATGAGGTTGACGTCGTCCGGCTCGCGGCGAAGCCGGTGGGCGAGCCTGGCAAGTATCTGGCGCCTGCGGGCACGCAGGAAGTCGTTCTCGACGTCCGCCCGCGGGAAACCTGTCTCAGCGCGCAAAGTGGCGCCCCGCCTGCAGTGCGGCCGCCGCGCCCGGTTCGATGTCGATCAGATGCCGCCCGAAGACGTTGCGTACCGCCGTGCGCCCAAGCCGCCGATCCTGGTTGGCCACCTCACAGGGGGACACGTGGCCGTGCAGCAACAGTGCGGGCTTCAGCCGCGCCACGAGACCGTTCAGCGCGGTGAATCCCTGGTGCACAGGATCGTCGCCGTCGCCGACGCCCCGCGGCGGCGCGTGGGTGAGGAGAATGTCGACGTGGCGGCCGTCCCGCGCCGCGCGCCAGCGGGCCCTGCGGTTCAGGGCACGGGCACGCCGCGACTGCTGGCGGTCCCCGTACTGGTTGGGCCCGCCACTGTAGCGGCGGCAGCCACCGAGACCAGCGACACGCAGGCCGGCCACATCGACGATCCGGCCCTCGGCGTTGATCGCCCCGTCGGGCCACGGCGCTCGCACAGGAAGCCCGGACCGCAGCGTGAGCCCGGCGCGGGAGATCCGGTAACCAGACAGATCTGGGTCGTGGTTGCCCGGCACGAACACAAGCGGCACGTCCAGCGCGTTCAGCAGGTAACCGAGGTAGTCGAACGGGAGGTCCCCGCAGGCGAGAATCAGGTCGGTGCCGCCGACCTGGCTCACGTCGGTGTACAGCGCGTCATCCACCTCATCGGCTACGGCGAGGACGCGGACCACACACCGATCGTACGCGCGGCCCGCCGTGGGGCGCCGATGGTACGCCCGGCCCGCCGCGGGGCGCCGCCGCGTTCAGCGCGGCACCGCCTGCCTGACGTCAAGCCCACGCTGCCGCAGCGCCGACTCCACCTGGTAGATCTCGGCCAGCCGAGCCTGGGCCGTCGGGGGCGGGCTGACCTCGAGCCGCTGGCAGGCCGTACACAGGGCGTCGATGTACGCCGCCCGCAGCGCCCGCAGGCGCAGGCCCTTGGCAGGCGTGCCCATCTGGTTCTCCACCGCTTCAAGCTCCGCGCGCAGCCGCCGAAGGGTCGCGCGGAGCCGCTCGATTGGCTCGGTGGTGACAACGCGGGCGCGGCGGCGTTCGGTGAACCAGCGGAACGCACGGATACCGCCGAGCACCGCGTATCCCGCCGCGACCGGAAACAGGATCGCCGCCACAAGCTCGAGCGCCGGGCCCATGTAGTGGATTGTCGGCCCCCACAGGCGTTAAGGCAAGCGAAGGCAAATGGTCGGGCCGATAAGGCCGTCACACACACGGAAGATTTCGCCGCTACCCGATGGGAGATGTAGTGGACAGGAGCCCCAGGAGTGCCACCGGGCACCGCTGGTGGCACGGCGCAGTGCTCTACCAGTTGTACGTCAGGTCGTGGCTCGACGCCGACCAGGATGGCTACGGTGACCTGCGCGGCGTCATAGCCGGGCTTGACCACCTGTCGTGGCTGGGCGTCGATGGCATCTGGCTCTCGCCGACGATGCCCTCACCCGACGACGACTGGGGCTACGACGTCTCCGACTATCGGAGCGTCCACCCGGAGCTCGGGACGATGGACGACCTCGACCGCCTCATCGCCGAGGCAGGTAAGCGAGGCATGCGGGTGCTGCTTGATCTGGTGCCCAACCACACAAGCTCCGCCCATCCCTGGTTCATTGACGCGTCAAGCGGCCCGGCCTCCGCGCATCGCGGCTTCTATGTCTGGGCCGACCCTGGCCCGGACGGCGGACCGCCGAACAACTGGCTTGACGCCACAGGAGCGCCCGCCTGGACTCTGGAAAAGCCGTGTGGGCAGTACTACCTGCATAATTTTCTTGACACCCAGCCGGACCTGAACTGGTGGGAGCCGGCGGTCCACGACGAGTTCCGCGAAATTCTCAGGTTCTGGTTTGAAAGGGGGGTTGCCGGTTTCCGCATCGATGTTGCCCATGGCGTCTACAAGGACGCCGAATTGCGCGACAACCCGCCGCTCGCCAAGAATGATCCGCTCCGCGGGCGCTTTGGCCTGAAACCTGTCTATAACGCCAACAGACCAGAGACCCACGGCGTTTACAGGGACTGGCGCCGTATCGCGGAAAGCTATCCATCGCCGCGCCTGCTGCTCGGCGAGACATGGGTCGGAGATCTCGCGACTCTCGCGGCCTACCATGGGCGGGGCGACGAGCTTCAGCTCACCTTCAACTTCCCGTTCGTCTTCGCCCCGTTCACTGCCCAGGAACTGGCCGGCGTTGTGGCGGCGACTCTCGCGCACCTGCCGGCCGGTGAGTGCCCGGTGTGGATGGCATCCAACCACGACGTGGGCCGTTTCCCCGCGCGGTGGTGCGGCGGCGACGAACGCAAGATCCGGCTCGCCCTGCTCGTGCTCGCTACCCTGCCGGGCACGACGGTTCTGTACTACGGCGATGAGATCGCCATGATCGACGTCGACGTCCCCCCTGACCTGCAAAGGGACCGGATGACGCACAATACTGCCGGCCGGGGCAACAGAGACCGGGCAAGGACCCCCATGCAATGGGATGCCTCACCATCGGCTGGATTCACCCACGGCAGCGTCAAGCCGTGGCTCCCACTCGGCGACAACGCGGCCCGTAACGTCGCCGGTCAGCGCGAGGACGAGTCGTCGACGCTCTGGTTCTGCCGCCGCCTGCTCGCGCTCCGGCGCGGCGAATTCCACGGCCAGATCTCAAGCTACCAGCAGCTTCCCTCGCCGCATGACGTTTGGGTCTACCGCGTCGGCTCGCTGACCGTGGCAGCCAATTTCTCCGGCGAGACCACGGAGGCGTTTGACCCGGGCGGCCTGGTCCTGCTGTCCACGTTGTCCACACCCGGGGCCGCGCAGGACGCGCCTGGCGGCATCTCCCTCGGGCCGTGGGAGGCCGTTATCGTCCGGCACAAAGGAACAGGGCCCGCGTCTTGACCCGAGGAAGGAATCAAGAATTATCCATAACGGCTGCCGCGGATGCGGCAACGGTTGTTGCGGGGGGATCCCGGGGGGTCGCCCCCCGGGGCGGCGCAGCCATAACGGCTGCCGCGGACGCGGCAACGGTTGCGGGGGGATCCCGGGGGGTCGCCCCCCCGGGGCGGCGCAGCCATAACGGCTGCCGGGCCGGACGCCAGCCATCCCGGCGTGGTGCGGCCAAGGTCAGCGCCTGCCGGCCGCCTGCGCGGGCATGATGGCGACCATGGCGGAACGGACGTGACGGGCACCAGGACCCGGCGCGTCGCGCGCTTCGTGCGCGCGAGAGACCCTGGCCTGATCGCCGTCAAACGATCGGCGCGGGCGGCGATAGTGATGCCCGCCGTCTTCGCCCTTGGCACCACGGTCACAGACGACATCTCTGTCGGTCTCTTCGCGTCCTTCGGCGCGCTGTCCCTGTTCCTGTTTGTCGATCTCGAGGGCACCAGGCCCGACCGGTTCCGCGGCTACACGATGCTCGTCGCCGCGGCGGTGCCGCTCATCGTCCTCGGCACGCTCTGCTCGAGCCGCGCCGTCCTCGCCGTCGCGGCCATGGCCGTGACCGGGTTCTGTGTGCTGTTCGCCGGCGTGCTCACGCCGCTGGCGGCCCTCGGCAGCATCTACCTGCTTGTGGCGTTCGTGCTGCCCGTCAGCGTGGCGGTCCCGCCAAGCGAGATCCTGCCCCGGCTTGGCGGCTGGCTCATCGGTGCGGCGATGGCCATGCCGAGCATCCTGCTGATCTGGCCACGCCCGTGGTACGACGATCGCCGCAGCGCGCTGGCGGAGGCGGCGCGGCGCCTCGCCGATCTGGCCCAGGCGCACGCGGAAGGCCGCCGCGACACCGAAGCCTTCGCCGCGGCGCAGGACGCGGTGCGCCGCCTGCGCGGCAGCTTCGACGCCACGCCCTACCGGCCGACAGGGACGGGCCCTGGCGAGATGGCGCTGGCCAACATGGTCAGCCGCGTCGAGTGGGTGGCAGCGCTGTCGGTGGTCAAACGGGACGAGGCGGCTGGCACGCTCGGCCTGGAGCACGTACGGATCGTGCACGGCGCCGTCGCGGACGCTCTTCGCGCGATCGCCGTCCTGGTCAGCAGCGGCCACAAGCCGGCCCGCGGCCACAAGCCGGCCCGCGGCCACAGGCTCGAACGCGCGGGCGTCGCGGAACTCAACCGTTCGCTGCGCACCGTGCACGAGGTCCGCGAGGTCTCACTCGGCTCTGCCGTGGACCGCTTCGTGGCCCTGGCCACGGGCTCTGGACATGAGGAACCGGCCGGGATCGGGCCGCCGCAAGCCGGCGGTGATCTGCGGGTGCTCGCGTTCGTCGACCCGTCGTTTCATGCCCGCGCGCTTGGTTTCGCCACGGAGATGCTCGGCGTGCTCGCCCTCGAGGCTGGCAGGATCGATCCGCCGGCTGTCGGGGGGGAACCCGGTGCCGTGGCCCCGATGACCAGGCGCAGCGCCGTCGCGCAGATAGTGCGAGCCCACCTGACTCCGCGCTCGGTCTGGATGCGCAACTCTACGGGGCGCCGTGGGCCTTGCCGCGGCCGTGGCGGTGGCCAAGGCCACGGACGTCTCGCACGGATTCTGGGTGGTGCTCGGCGCCCTGTCGGTGCTTCGGTCGAACGCCGCAGGGACGGGAAGGACAGCGGTGCGTGCGCTGGCAGGGACGGTGGTGGGATTCGTCATCGGCACCGCGATCATGGTGGGCCTCGGCTCGCATGCCGTCGCCTTGTGGCTGGCGCTGCCCGTGGCCGTGTTCGTGGCGGCTCTCGCGCCGTCAGTCATCTCGTTCACCGCGGGCCAGGCCGGGTTCACGGTGGCCGTGGTGATCCTGCTCAACATCCTTGTCCCTGCGGGATGGACGGTCGGGCTTGTCCGCCTCGAGGATGTGGCGATCGGCTGCACGGTCAGCGTTGTCGTCGGCTTCCTGATGTGGCCCCGCGGCGCCGCGGCCGCATTCGGGCGCGCGCTTTGCGATGCCTATGCGACAAGCTCCGACTATCTGCTCGCAGCCGTGGAACGACTGGCCTCACCCGGCGCGGCGGCAGCCACCCGGCCCGCCGGCGACCGGGCCGCCGCCGCGTATCAACGCATGGACGACGCGTACAGGCAGTTCATCTCCGAGCGCGGCGAGAAGATCATGTCGCTGGGTACGGCCACCAGCCTGGTCACAGGCGCGGTCAGGCTCCGCCTGGCGGCCCACTCGCTGGCAACGCTGCCACTGCCCTCGATCCACGCCGAGCGGCCCGCCGCGGCCGCCATGACGGCCGCGGCGGAAGAGCTTCGCCAGGCCTGCCGCCGGGCCCAGGCCTGGTACCTCGGCTTCGCCGACGTGCTCGCGGGCGACCGCGCTCAGGTGCCAGCGATCGACGACGATCACGGTCGGCTGCGCGGCCAGTTGCTCAGCGCCTTCGAGACGGCCAGGGCGTCGCGCGACGTGTCCCAGGTGCGGCTGGCGTTGCGGCTGCTGTGGGCCGACGAGGATCTTGAGGACGAGCACGCACTGCAACATGAGCTGGCCGGCGCGGCGCACGCGTTCGCGCCGCATGGCCACAGGCACCTGGTGACCGGACAGTAACGCGGTGATCGACTCGGTCGCCCACCTCGGTATGCCGAAGCCGGCCGCAACGGGCTGGTCGTTCCAGAAATTCACCAAACGTGCCATCGAAGGCCATCGTGGGTCTGGCGGTGCAGGGCGACCCGGCCGCGCTTGTGAACATGGCGCACGCGCCGATGTGGGCTGCGCGCCGACCATGAACTGGGGCGTGCAGGCTGGTTCGCTGCGACTACCCCCCCGACAACGTCGTCCCGGCAGGCGGAATGTCCGTTCCTCGTGACGTTTTCGGGGGAGAGTTGTGTTGCTGGCCCGCAGGCGCCGTGGCTAGGCGGTGAGGCCGCCGTCGATCGGTACGACGGCGCCGGTCAGGGGGCTCGCGTCCGGGCCGCAGAGCCAGGCCACGGCTGCGGCCACTTCTTCGGGGGACAACAGCCGCCGCAGGAGCGCCTGTGCCGCGAAGCTTTCCTGATCCGGCAGGTCGTAGACGGTGGCGCTCGCGGCGAGCATCGCACCGCGCGTCGAGCCCGGGCAGACCGCGTTCGCGGTCACGCCCGTTCCCGCGAGGTCCGCCGCCAGGGCGCGCACGTAACCGACCACAGCGGCCTTGGCGGCCGAGTACGCGGCGAGCCTGGGCATCGCCCGCGATGCGGCCGCGGACGCGACGGCGACGAATCGCCCGCTTCCGTCCTCGATCATCGCGGGCACACAGACGTCGGCCAGGTGCCGCACGCCGAACAGGTTGACCCGCAGCAGCACCTCGAAGGCGTCGTCTGGGATGGCCCAGGCCGGATGACCCTGGAGCACCCCCGCCGCGGCGACGGCGACTGATGGGATGCGCCTGCGGAGGGCGTCGCGCAGAGCGCC
Source organism: uncultured Actinomycetota bacterium (assembly GCA_963712955.1). GTDB lineage: Bacteria > Actinomycetota > Actinomycetes > Streptosporangiales > Streptosporangiaceae > DATFVJ01. The sequence goes on from CAVQKF010000015.1 coordinate 152,403, forward strand.
GCGGACTGCCCCGTCACCGACGTCGGCGATGACCGGGAGGGCCTCAGGCGCCCCGGCCTCAGTGCAGTCCCGCGCCACAGCGGTGAGGGCGGCCGGCGCGGGCATCGGATAGTCCACCGGAGGCTGCGGGGCGCACGCGTCGACAAGCACGAGTGCCCAGCCGTCGCGGGCGAGCCGCCGCGCCACCGCCGCCCCGATCCCGCGTGCCGCTCCCGTCACGACCGCCACGCGTTCCGTCACGTGTCCCTCCGCTCCGCCATGCCGCCGAGCAGCACATCAAGTGTCTCGCTCAGCCCTGACGTGAGCCGCGCGAGCAGACACTCGCCTTCAGTGGCCGACGCACCGGACGGGTCGCCGAGAACGCCGCTCGGGCTCACCGCGCGTACCCCACGTTCGCGCAGGATGGGCATGAGGTCGTCAAGGCGCCTGCGGACGCCAGGCACCGCGTCGTCCATGCGCACCGCTTCCGGGGCGAGGGCGAGCATGATGGACGTCTCGAAGCGGCCCGCGTGGGCGTCGCCGTCCGGCAGCCCAGCGTGCCATACCCGGCAGATACGCCCCTCCTGCCGCAGCTTTGCAGCGGCTGCGCCGATCGCGGCGGCGTTCCCGCCGTGCCCGTTCACGAGCAGCATCGCGGGCCAGTGCATGCTGGCGTGCCGGCCGAGTTCGATCAAACAGGTGGCGAGCGCGTTGCCGCCGATCGACAGGGTGCCGGGGAAACCGGCGTGCTCACCGCTCGCGCCGATGGCGAGCGCTGGGGCGATCGCGACGCCGGCGTGACCCGCGCATCCGCGTCGTGTCACCTCCACGGCGATCCGCGTATCCGTGTCGAGCGGCAGATGCGGGCCGTGCTGTTCCAGCGATCCAACGGGCACGGCGAGCACCCGGCGCGGTGCCTCATCGACATCAGTCCAGCGCATGTCCGCCAGGGCCGGTACCCCCGCGGGCAGACCCGCCGCGGTCTGCCCGCCAGCCCTGCTCTCAGGTTGGCCAGGTCGGCACACGGATGAGGCAACGAACCAGTGGCTGGCCGTCAAAGGTAACCCCAGCTGCGGAGCTTGTCGAGGATCTGCTGTGCGGCCGCCGCTGGCTCGGCGTCGACGCGCTCGGGCGGCTCCCGCCGGCCGTCGGCGCCAAGCAGGCTCAGCACGCGCGCGAGCGGCGATTCCCCCTGCGGTGCCTGGAGCACCCGCGCCCGGGGCCGGTACGCCATCACGGTCGTCGCGCCCTCAGCGCGGTCGCCACCGTCGTGGCCGGCCCCCCTGTGGCCGCCACCCCCACGGCCGCCACCCTCGTGGTCGGCACCCCCACGGCCGCCACCCTCGTGGTCGGCACCCCCGCGGCCCTCACCCTGGTGGCCGGTACCCCCGCCGCCGCCACCCTGGTGGCCGCCACCCTCGTGGCCGTCAGCTCCGGGCCAGGGTGCAACGGTGATCGTGGCGCTTCTCGCGGCCAGGACCGCCTCCAGCGGGGCGCGCCGAGGCTGCGCGATGCCGCTTTCGACGGACAGCAGCATCGGCGTCCGTACGGCCAACCTTTCTCGCCATCCGCGGTCGAGCCGCCGCTCGGCCCGCACGGCGCCGGGCTCGTGCGCTGGCTCGACACTGACAAGCCCGAGTGCCTGCGCCCGGCCGCCGTGCGCCGCGAGCAGCGCAGGGACGGCACCGGTACCACCGTCGTGGCCGCCGTCGCCGCACAGGACAACCGGGCAGCCGGCGAGGGCGGCGGCGAGGGCGCCTGCCGTGGCAGCGAGCGCGGGCGGCATTCCTGGCGCGGCCGCACCGGGTCCGCGTGGTGCCTGGATCCGGATGGCGCTGTCGGCGCCGCGGGCGAGTGCGTCGCGCAACATTGGCTCTGCGGCGGCAGTGCCCACCGCCGCGACGGTCACCCGCGCCTGCCACGCGTCGCGAAGCCGCAAGGCGATCTCCAGGGCCGCGAGGCCCGCAGGTGACGGACCTGCGGGAGCCCGGTCGGGCGTGACCTCGCCGTTGAGCGGGTCGACGTCGACGCGGCGGGGCGCGAGTTTGAGGGCGACGCCGATCGCGGGCCCGCTGAGCCATGGCGGGGGCGCGCCCCCCCGGACCACCCGCCCGCCGTGCCGTCCCTGGGGCGCGATGCCCCGGGCCCCCTGCCCGTTCATGAGTACCTCAAGACGACCCCGTGCCCGCCTTCTGGATAGCTCCAGCAAATCGCGCCTGCTCTGTCACACACCAGGTAGCAGGTGCCGCACTCGAAGCACTGCTCGTAGCTGAACAGGATCCCGCCGTCCGCCGTGGGCACGAACAGGTTGGCTGGGCACGCCGTGACGCACGCGCGCGTGGTGCAACTGCGGCAGACGTCACTATCGACCACGATGTGTGGTCTTTCCGCCACGTCGAACTCGACAGTTGCCATGCGCTCTTCGAAACCCACCTCCGGCCAGCCTTCCGTGTCGCTCACCCGATGCTCCGCAGCGTGGCCCAGCCATCCCTGGCCAGGTCGGCGAGCCGAATGCCGTTGCGCTTCGCCGCTGCACGGACGAGCCTGCTCAGGCCGGGTTTGGCAGCAGGATCGGTCACCGTGAACACTGCCTCGGCGACCTCGCAGAGCATCGGGGCGTATCGGCGCTGCACGCGGTCGCTCAGCAGCAGGCCTGGTACCCGGCGAAGCTTCTTGTGGTTCTTGAGCACGAAGGTCCGTTCGAGCCTGCGCCGGTAACCGGCCAGGCCTGGCCGCCGACACATCGCCGCGGTCCAGCGCCTCGGCGGCGGCAGCGCCGGCGGCGGCCCCGCTGCCGATGGCGAAGTTGACGCCTTCCAGCCACAGGCCGGTTGCCAGTGTCATTCCCGCGGCGTCCCCCGCGACGAGCATGCCGGCGCTGGCGAGCCGCGGCATCGCACGGTAGCCGCCTTCAGGGATCACGTGGGCGGAATACTCCTTAAGTTCGGCGCCGGCCACGAGCGGTGCGATCGCCGGATGCCGCTTGAACCCGGCGATCAGTTCCTCCGGCCGGACCTTGGCTTCGGCGAGGCCGGTGAGCTGGACAACGACACCGATGGCGAGGGTCTCGCGGTTCGTGTAGACGAAGCCGCCACCAGGTATGCCGCCCGTGACGCCGAGCACCTCGATATCGACGCCCTCATCGCCAGAGATGTTGAACCGCCGCTCGATCTCCGTTACCGGCAGGGCGAGCACCTCCTTGACGCCGAGGGTGAAACGGCCAGGGTCGGCGCGCGGGTAGAGTCCGGCCTCCTTGGCGAGGAAAGAATTCACGCCGTCGCATGCGATGACCACCCCGGCGGCGAGGTCCCCGGCGGGGCGGTCGGTCCGCACGCCGGTCACCCCACCCCCCGGCCCGCCCGCTCGCATCAGGCCGGTCGCCACCGTCGACGTGACCAGGACCGCGCCCGCGGCGGCGGCCTGGTCGGCGAACCAGCGATCGAAGTCGGGGCGCAGCGCGGTCATGCCGTTGTACGGCGGCTCGCCCCAGGCCTGGGTGGAATAGCCGACGGTGAGTGACTGGGTCGGTGTCATGATCCGCGTCTCGCGCCTGGTGACCCAGCGCTGCACCGGTACCTGTTCCCACCAGTCAGGGATCAGCGTGTCGAGGATCCGGCCGTAGATCACCCCGCCGTACATGTTCTTCGATCCGGGAAATGGGCCCCGTTCGAGCAGGCACACCGACTTGCCTGAGCGGGCGAGGACGAGGGCGGCGGCGGCGCCCGCCGGTCCCGCTCCGACGACCACGACATCGAAGCGTTCAGGCATAGGCAGCTTCTCCGTCCCCGACAGGAACGCCAAGCAATACAGCAAGCTCACGGAGCACAGCGGGGGCATCCCCGACGATGGCGAGGTCGGCGATCTCCATCATCGGGCAGGCCGGATCGGTATTCACCGAGATCACGTGATCCGGGGCGCCGATCCCCGCGATGTGCTGCACAGCGCCTGAGATGCCGAATGCGACGTAAAGCTCTGGGCTTACCGTGACCCCCGTAGTGCCTATCTGGCGGCTGGAGGGTGCCCACCCGGCGTCGACAGCTACTCTGGTCGCACCGAGGGACGCGCCCGCCCGCGCCGCCACGCTGGTGAGCAGCTCGAACTCGGCACCGCGCCGGAGCCCGGCACCGCCGGCGAATACCCGGGGTGCTTCGGTCAGGTCGATGGTCTCTGCGGTCGGCGCGACAAGTTCGACCACCTCGGCGTCGTGCCGGCGAAGAAGGGTCAGCTCGAGCTCGAGCGGTGCGCACCGCTCGCTTCCCGCCCGCATGGTGTCGACGCCCGCCACGCCTGGCAGCAGCGTGGCGACCACCGGGCGGTCGATGTCGGCTTCGACGAGGACATGCCCGCCATACCTGGCCACGGCGACCCGGCCCGGTGCCACGGCGACGGCGCCCGCCCACAGCGGGCGCCGCATCGCGGCGGCCAGACGCGGCGCGAGGTCGCGGCCGTCGGCGGATCCAGGCAGCACCACGACATCGTCGTCGCGCAGCACCGGGGCCAGCGCCAACGCCCAGGCGCCTGGCGCGTAATTCCCTACCTCGGCGCTGCGCACCCGCGTCGCCGTCGCCCGCAAGTGCGCGGCCGCGCCGGAGGTGCCCGAGCCGATGAGCAGCACGTCACCGCCGCACTCGGCCGCCGCCTCGTCGGCGCCCAAGGGCAGCATCCCCCCGCGCACAGGGATCAGCGCGATCACGGCACGCGTTCCGCCCGCCGCCGTACCTGGCTGCCTCGATGCGCTCCACCCTGATACGGGTTGCGATGATGCCTGCCACCATGAAGGGAGCGCGGGCCCGTGCGGTCCGTGTGCTGGCCCCGCGGCGCGCTCACGGTGGCGTTCACACCAGCCCTCCCAGCCTGTCTCCGTCGATGACCGCGGCGTGTGCGCGGCGCGGCGCCAGGCAGTCGCCGACCCGGCGCACCTCAGGGCCGTGACCGGACCGCCGGAGTTCCTTCAGGTCGACATACAGGTCGTCAGCCGGTGCCTGCTGCACCGCGAGCACCACCCAGTCCACGAGCCGTTGCCCTGACGCACCCGTGGCGAGGTGCTGTGTGGTCACCCCGCCGGGTACGACGCCAGTGATCATTGTGTCCGTCGTCTGGACGATCCCTTTGCTTGTGGCCCGCAGCCACCAGGTCTCCATGTCGAGGGTGATCCCGAGGTCCTGTGCGGCCACCATGCCGCTGGTCGTGAGCTCGACCTCGCAGCCGCGGTCGGCGAGCACCTCGGCGACGCCCGTGGCCTGGTGGAACCCCAGCTCATCGACGACAAGGACGCGGCCCTGCGGATGCGCGGAGCCGTCAAGCACATCCCGTACGTCGCAGATCGCGGGAGCCCCGTCCGTGGGGGGCCCGTCCGCAGGCGGCACCCAGTAAGGCCGGTCCGGCCGCGCGCCGGTCGCCACGACGACCACATCTGGCCGCTCGGCGCGCACCAGATCGACGTCGACGGTGACGCCAGTCTTGATCGCCACACCGGCCCGCCTGCACTCCGTGACCTGGTTGCGGACAAGATCCCCGAACTCGGCCCGCCCCGGCGCCCTGGCGGCGATCCGGACTTGCCCGCCGAGGTCGTCGTCGCGTTCGTACACGGTGACGTCATGGCCGCGCCGCGCCGCGCTGATGGCCGCCTGCAGTCCGCCAGGCCCGCCACCAGCGATCATTACCCGGCGCGGCCTGCGCGCCGGTTGGGGGGGCGGCGCGGCGGCCTCGCGCCCCGCGCGTGGGTTCTCGATACAGCCGACCCAGCGGCCCAGGCCCATGCGCCCCACGCATTCCTGGTTGCAGGAAAGGCACAGCCGGATGTCCCCGGCATGCCCAGCGCGCGCCTTGGCGGCGAAATCGGGATCGGCGATCTGCCCGCGGACGACGCCGATCAGGTCGGCGTGCCCCTCCGCCAGCGCGCGGTCGGCCTGGATGGGGTCCTTGAACCGCCCCACCCCGACAACAGGCAGCCGCACGGTTTTCCGTATTGCCGACGGGATGAACAGGGCATAGCCGGGTGGGACCGCCATCGACGCCTCGATCATGTAGAGGCTGGAGGTGGCAACCCCGATCGACGTGTTGATGTAGTCGGCGTGCCCGCTCTCCTCGACCATCTTCGCGACCTGGGTCGCCTGGTCCAGGGTGATGCCATTGGCCATGAGCTCGTCGCCGCACAGCCGTACCCCCAGCGCCATGCCCAGGCCGATCTGCGCCCGCACCGCGGCGAGGACCTCCAGAAGGAAACGGGCCCGGTTCGCGAGGGACCCGCCATAGGAGTCGCCACGGTGATTCGTCGCCGCCGACAAGAAGCCACGGACGATCGAGGAGTGGGAGCACTGGAGCTCCACGCCGTCGAAGCCGCCCTGGCGGCAGTGGCGGGCGACGGTCGCGTAGCCGTCGATGATCTCACGGATGTCGGCGATCGTGACGGGCTTGGGCACCTCGCGGAACAGCGGGTCGGGCACCGGTGAGGGCGCCCAGACGGGCAGCCGCGAGTACATGCCGCTTGCCTGCCCGCCGTTGTGGTTGAGCTGGGCGAAGATCGGCGTACCGTACCTGTGGACAGCGTCGGTGATGCGCCGATAGCCGGGAACGACACCGGGATCGAACCCGTGGATCAGCTTCTCGTACGGCCAGTCCGTCGGATGGGTCGACTGCTCCTCGGTAATGATCAGCCCGGCTCCGCCTTTCGCGCGGGCCGCGTAGTAGGCAGCGTGCTGCGGGCTGGGCTTGCCACCGCACGCGTAGTTGGTGAGGTGTGCGCAGAACACGATGCGGTTGCGCACGACGACCGGGCCGAGCCGCAGCGGCCGCATCAGGTACTCGTAGCGGGACCGGGTCATCGCGCTGCGCTGGCCATGGGAGCGCGGTTCGCCTGGCCGAGACGGAGCGCGGCCCGGCGGCCCTCGAGGACCGCCTGGTAGATCGTTCGGGGGGCCACCGCGTCACCGACCACTGCTTCACCGGCGATGACCGCATTGCCGGCGATGACCGCGCCTGCGGGTGTTTCGCGGTCGCCGGTCGCCGCGGGCAGGCGCGGCCCGGCGTCGACTACGAGAGTGGCGGGAATGACCCGCAGGTCCCCGCAGAACACATCCTCGACTTCGGCGCTTCCCTCGCTGACCCGGCGCAGGACGCTGCGGCGCACCAGCGTTACGCCCGCCGACTGAAGCCGCGTATTGGCCGCGACGAGATCACCGGACAGTGCGAGTTGCTGCCCAGGGATCTGGTCGGGAAACGCGAGCACGGTGGGCCCTCGCGGGGCGAGCAGCTCGGCGATCGGCACGCCGATCGGGCCGCCAATCGGGTCCCACACGAGGACCGGCCCCTCCATCAGCGCCCCGCCAGCCGCGATGCCAGCGAGGAACGCCCGCGCAGACACCACCCGGCCGCCTGGGGCCATCTCGTAGCCCGGTTCACCGTCGCGGCCGCCGATGGCGACAACGACGGGTCCTGGATGGGCGGCCGCCTCCTCGGAAGTGACGCGGTGCCCGAGATCTATCTCGACGCCGAGGCGACGGCATTCGCCTTCAAGCCACGCGGTGAGCGCGGCCAAGCTAGCCCTACCCGGCGCCGCTGCCGCGGCGGCGACCACACCGCCGGTACGTTCCGATGCCTCCGCGAGCCGGACGCGGCGGCCTCGCGCGGCGGCGACGCGGGCCGCTTCGAGCCCGGCGGGGCCGGCGCCTATGACGAGCAGGTCGGCCGGGGTCGACGCTCCGCCGTCGGCGCCTGCTCCGCAGTCCGTGCCCGCTCCGCCCTCCGTATCTGCTCCCACGTCCATATCTTCCACCGCCTCGTCCTGCGTCTCGTGGCCGGACCTCGGGTCGGCTACGCAGCTCACGATTGGATTGCGGCTGTCGAGCACCTGGCAGGCCTGATTGCACAGGATGCACGGGCGCGGCGGCGCACCCGCGGCTATCTTGCGGCCAAGTTCCGCGTCCGCGATCTGTGCCCTGGTCATTTCGACGCCGTCGCAACTGCCGTCGGCGATGGCCTGCTCGGCCATGGTGGGGTCGACGATCGATCCCTGCGCGAAGACGGGGATGGCGCCGCCGACCGCGGTGCGGATGCCGCGGGACAGCGCCAGGTTGAACCCGGGCTGCGTGTGCGAGTCGGGCCGGGTCGCGGCGGCCGAGTAAATCGAGCCGCGTACGACCACCAGGTAGTCGATCAGGGGCGTGAGACCGGCCGCGATCGGAGCGGCCTGCTCCGGCGTGATACCCGCCCACGGGGCGATTTCGTCGCAGGACAGGCGCAATCCCAGGATCGCATCCGCGCCGCCGAGCGCCCGCCTGACGGCGGTGAGGACCTCGCGGGCGAAGCGGAGCCTGTCGGAGCCGTAGCTGTCTGTTCGCGTGTTCGTCAGGCCGGAGAGGAACTGCCGGACCAGGCTGTGCTGGCCGGCGTTGACCTCGACTCCCGCGAGCCCTGCGGTCACGGCGAGGCGCGCGGCCCCTGCGAAGCCTTCGATCACCGCCGCGATGTCTTCCGCCTCCATGACCTTGGGCATCTCGCGGGTGTTCACCTCAGGGACGCCCGAGGGCGCCCAAAGCTCCCGCTGGCTGTAGGCGGAGCTGCCCTGCCCGCCGAAATGGCCGACAGAGGCGAGTACGATCGACCCGTGGCGCGCGCATGCGGCCGCAATACCGGCCCAGCCGGTTCGGCAGTGCGCGGCAAGGGGTGCGCGCTCATATGGCCAGTCGGACTCGTGCACCGACGCCGTCTCCGTGACGATGACTCCGGCACCGCCGGCGGCGCGCCGCGCGTAATACGCGACATGCCGCTCCGACAGCGCCCGGCCCCAGCCGAGGTTGGTCACGTGCGGCCCGAACATCAGCCGGTTCGGCGCCGTCACCGGTCCGAGCGGCACGGGCCGCAGCAACCTCACCCGCGCCGTCCGAGGGTGACGAATACCGCCTCCGTGCTCGCCGCGTGGGCCTGTCTCCTCTTCGAGTGACCTGGCCCGGGGTGCGGCACCACCACAGGTTGGAGCCGCAGCGCCTGCAGGGCCACTTCGCCGTGCCCGTACACGCATTCGGGATCGGGGCCGTCCAGGGGCAGGCCGGTGAAGAACTTGCTCGCCATGCAGCCGCCGCGGCAGGCGTCGTAGCTGCCGCAGGAGGAGCAGGCGCCCACTGAGCCTGGCTCACGGAGGCTGGTGAACAACTCCGATTCGCGCCAGACGCTGGTAAAGCCGCCATCCGCGCGCACCGTTCCCGCGCGGAACTGTGCGTGCAGGACGAACGGGCACGCGTACACGTCACCGATCGGGTCGATCAGGCAGACGACCCGTCCAGCCCCGCACAGGTTGAGCCCTGGCAGCGGCGCGCCAAGAGCCGATAGATGGAAGAACGAGTCGCCGGTGAGCACGTTCGGCCGGTCGAGCAGCCACGCATGCAGATCTCGCTGCTGTTGCTGGGTGGGATGAAGCTCCGCCCAGGTGTCGGCGCCGCGCCCGGCCGGCCGCAGCCTGGTCAGCCGCAACTGTGCGCCATACGAATGTGCCAGCCGCTCAAACGCGTCGAGCTGGCCGATGTTGTGCCGCGTGACCACTGTGGAGATCTTGAATGGGCCCATTCCTGCCGCGGCAAGGTTGTCAAGCGCGCGCCGCGCCGCCGCGTAGGAGCCCTCGCCGCGGATCGCGTCGTTGGTCGCAGGGTCGGCGCCGTCGATGCTGACCTGAACATCGAGGTAATCCATTGCCGCCAGCCGCGCGGCGGCGGCCGGCGTCAGCATCGTGCCGTTGGTTGAGAACTTCACGCCCACGCCGCGCCGCACGGCGTAGCCGATCAGCTCGAAGAAGTCGGGGCGGATCATCGGCTCACCACCGCCGATGTTGACGTAGAACACGTGGAGGTCGTGCAGCTCGTCGATGACGCGGCGCGCCTCGTCGGTCGTGAGCTCTCGCGGGTCGCGACGGCCTGACGAGCTGAGGCAGTGGACGCACGCGAGGTTGCAGCCGTAGGTGAGCTCCCATGTCAGGCAGATCGGCGCGGCCAGGCCATGGGAGAGGCGGTCGGTCAGGGCGGGTCGGCGAGCGGCGGATGCGCCTGCGCAGGCGGCGAGGTCAGCGGACACGGATCACCTCGGAGGTCAGCAGACCAGACAGGGCCCTCTCGTAGGACTCTCTGCTGCCTGCGGGTACGTATGCGGTCAGCGCATCGCCAGCGCTGGCGAAGTCCGCGAGGCTCTCGACAAGATCGACAAGTGCCGGCGCCTTCAGGAACACCAGGCGGCGGTTGCCATAGTGGTAGGCCATGCCCCCGAACTCCTCGCGCCTGATCGCTACCTTCGGGTGCTTCTCGTAGGCCTGGCGTGGATCGAATCCCATTGTCAGTAGACGCCGCACATGCCGTCGATCGATATCTCCTCGATGAGGAGCTCCTCGGTGCACCCAATTTCCCCGATGCACCCAATTTCCACCGTGCCCTCGGTCTTCTCCGCGGCCTCGGTCTTTTCCGCGCCCACGGTCTTCCCCGCGCCCACGGTCTTCTCCGCGGCCACGGTCTTCTCCGCCTCCACGGCCCTGTCCCCGGCACGAGACCTGACCTGGCTGGTGTCGCTGCTCACCATCGACCGCCTCCTCAGGGGTTCACGGCGCCATCGCGGATCTGCCGGGCGCCAGCGCGGTGAGAATTATGGTTACATATTGTGGCACTGAGTGCCATCCTTCCTTGCGGCCTTCGGACCGGATCGCGAGACCGGCTGGAACGCAGGCGGCAGTGCACACGAACCGGATGCGCCGCCGCATGAGGATGACACGCGACGTGTCCACGGCTCCGACGATCGAGGTGGCGACCAGATGGGAATGCCGGAGGCGCCCGCGCCACCCGCCGGCTGGCCGCGGCGCAAGCAGCAGACGCGCAAGCGGCTGGAGGACGCGTCGCTCCGGCTGTTCGCCGAGCAGGGCTTCGAGCAGACCACGTTGGACGATCTGGCGGCGGCGTCGGGCGTCGGGCGGCGGACCATCTTCAGGTACTTCGCCTCCAAGAACGACATCGTGTTCGGCGCGCTGGATGAGCGGCTGCGTGTCCTGGCAGCTGAGCTCGATACCGGCTGTGCTGGCGGCGTGCCACTGTTCGACATGATGCGGCGGGCCTTCCACGTCACGAGCAGCTATGAGCCTTACGAGCGTGCCTCTCTCGCCGTGCGTATCCAGTTGATCGCGACCGTGCCGTCCCTGCAGGCACATGCGGCGCTGCGGTACCGGGCCTGGGAGGACACAGTGCGGGCTGCCGTGGTCGCGCGTACTGGCGTTCACAACGGGGTCTATTCCCGGGCCTGCGCGAAGGCTGTCGTCGCGGTGATGTGGGCGGCCTTCGACACGTGGCGTGAGACCGGAGCGGGTGACGATCTGGCCGAGATCGTCGACGCCGCACTTGATGTCCTGGCCTCCGGCCTCGTGGCCACGCCGACCACGACCCGGCCGGGGGGAGCTGGGACAGCGGCCACCCCGACCTCGACCCGCCCGGGGGGAGCTGGCACAGCGGCCACGCGGACCTCGACCACCCCGGGGGAGCTGGGACATATGTGCGGCCCGCCAGGGAGAGATCGGTGAGCGTGCGGGGAGATGCGTGCCCGGGGCGGAATACGTGAGTGTGCGCACGGGCATGCCTGCGCGGGGGATGCGTGCGCATGTTCGGAGGAGCAGTGTGAGCCAGCCCGGGGGGGACGCGTGAGCCAGGCCGGGGACGCGTGAGCCAGCCCGGGCGACGCGTGAGCCAGGCCGGGCGACGCGTGAGCCAGGCTGGGGGCGACGCGTGAGCCAGGCCGGGCCGTCGCCGCGGCGACAGCCACGGCAGCCGCAGCCGCCCGCGCCGGCTGGGCTGCGGCTGCGCCCCGACCCGGGGCTGAGCTCGTCGCGGGGCGGCACCGTTCTCCTTGGCGGTGCTCCCTACCGGCTGCTGCTGATCAGTCCGGCGGCTGCTGCCATGGTCGGCGAGTGGTGGGACGGCGCGCCGGTGCCCGGCAGGCGGGCGGCGCGGGTACTCGCACGTCGCCTCCTCGACGTCGGCATGGCACATCCCATCCCCGCTGGAGGCCCGGTCCTGAGCGACGCCACCGTGGTGATACCGGTTCGCGACCGGGTGGTCGAGCTGACCAGGTGCCTAGCGGGCGTCCGCGACGTTCCGGTGATCGTAGTGGACGACTGCTCGGCGAACTCCGGCGCCCTCGCGGCGGCGGCCGGCGCGGCCGGTGCGCGTTACCTGCGCCGGACGGCGAACGGCGGCCCCGCGGCTGCGCGCAACACCGGCCTTGCGGCGGCGGGCACGCCGCTGGTCGCTTTCCTCGATTCCGACTGTGTTCCTCAGCCCGGCTGGCTGGCCCGGCTGCTTCCGCATTTCTGCGATCCCGCGGTCGCCGCGGTCGCTCCGCGCATCGTGTCCCATGAACGCGGGCAGGGCTGGCTGGCGAGGTATGAGGGGACGCGCTCGGCGCTCGACATGGGACCGGGCGAGAGTATCGTACGGCCGGGTGCGCGGGTGCCCTACGTGCCCGGCGCGGCGCTCGTCGTCCGTAAGGCGGCCGCGGGCGCGGGTTTCGCAGAGGACATGCCGGTGGGCGAGGACGTCGACCTCGTCTGGCGGCTTGCCGCGGCGGGCTGGCACGTGCGTTACGAGCCAGGCGCGACCGTGGGACATCGGCACCGGGTGCGCCTTCGTGAGTGGTTCAGCAGGCGCAGGGATTACGGCACCTCCGCCGCGCCGCTGGAGTTGCGCCATCCAGGCACGGTGCCCGCGGTCACGATGTCGGGATGGAGCGCGGCGGCCTGGCTCGCCGCCGTGGCCGGCCACCCGTTGGCAGGCGCGGCGATCGTCGGCGCGACCACAGGGCTGCTCGCCCGGCGGCTCGCCCCATACGCCGACGACGCCTGGCCGCTGGCGAGCAGGCTTTCCGCGGCCGGGACCATCGCGGCGGGACGGCTACTCGGCAGCGCGATCACGCGCACGTGGTGGCCGGTGGCGTTGCCCGCGGCGCTGGCCGTCCCGCGGCTGCGCCTTCCGTTCGCCGCCCTCGTGCTCGCGCCGCCCGTGCTCGACTGGCGTGAGCGCCGACCTCCGATGGACCCGGTCCGCTACCTGGCCGGACGATTGCTCGACGACGTGGGGTACAGCATCGGCGTGTGGCAGGGCTGCCTGGACCACCGGACCGCCCGGCCACTGCGCCCGCTGCTGTGGTGGTGGTCCGGTGCGACCGAGCCGGGCGGTCCGCGGCCGGGCACATAGCTCACCGCCGGCCTCGACGAGCGTCGCGGCCCATCGCCGCCCTGCGCCTCCGCAAACAGCCAGCTTCGGCAGGCCGGCAGCCAGATCAGTGCTCGTGCACGAGTACGCCGCGGATGTTCTTGCCGTCAAGCAGGTCCTGGTAGCCCTCGTTCACCTGGTCGAGCCGGTACCTGTTGGTGATGAGCTCATCCAGCTTGAGATGGCCGGAGCGGTACATCTCGATCATGTGCGGGATCTCCTCGAAGGGGTTACCGCCGCCGAACAGCGCTCCGCGGATCCGCTTCTCGAACAGCGTGAGCTCGCCGCCCGAGAGCTGGATTGTCTTTTTGGCCGGGTCGGCAAGCCCGGTCACCACAACCTGACCGCCCTTGCGGATCGCGTGGAATGCTGCGTCGACCACCTCCGCCGTCACGACACCGACGGTGACGAGCGCCTCGTCGGCCCCGACGCCGCGGGTGAGATCGATGATGAGCTGCTGTGCCTCCTCCGGGTCTGTCGTCGTGTGCGTTGCGCCGAGCCGCTTGGCCATCTCGAGCTTGCTGGGCAGCGGGTCGATCGCGACCACGTTGCGGGCGCCGGCGAAAGCGGCACCCTGGACGGCGTTGATGCCCACGCCCCCGATGCCGTAGACGGCGACCGTATCTCCAGGCCGCACTCCGCCCGCATTGACGGCTGTGCCCCAGCCGGTCGGCACGCCGCACCCGATGAGCACGACGGTTTCAAGCGGCAGATCGTCGTCCACCTTGACGCAGGAGTGCTCGGAGATCGTCGACCACTGGGAGAAAGTGCCGAGCATGCACATCCCGCCGACGTCCTCGCCGCCTGAGTGGAACCTGAACGTCTCGTCCGCCATGCAGCCCACGATGAGGTAAATGCCGAGATCGCAGAGGTTGCTCATGCCGCGGGCGCACCAGCGGCAGTGCCCGCAGACCGGCAGGAACGAGCAGACGACGTGATCACCGGGCTTGAGCCTGGTGACGCCCGCTCCGACCTCCTCGACAATTCCGGCGCCCTCGTGACCTCCCACCATCGGGAGGCGAGGCGGGAGGTCGCCCGCCCGCAAGTGCTCGTCGGAGTGGCAAAGGCCCGCGGCGACCATGCGCAGCAGGACCTCCCCGGCCTTCGGCGGGTCGAGGTCGAGCTCGGTGATTTCCCAATCGGTGCCCGCGTCGCGGAGAATCGCGGCGTTGGTCTTCATTGGCTCTCCTAAGGGGTTGGGCGGGCCGGGGACCTCCCCGCAACCGCGCGGCCCTGGGAGTTCCCCGGCGTCAGGCGGGCCCTGCAACCTGTGCAACCGCCAGTGCCGCAGCCTCCGCTTGCGGGCTGTCCAGGCCGGCGCAGGCTGCAGCTCGGAACTGTGGTACGTCGCCCGGCACGCGAGCTGCGCTTTCCGCGGGGTCCGCCCGGCAGCCGTTCGGTATGGGCAATGAAATTCTGGTATCTGGCCTGGAGGTTGTCCAGGTCCCGGGCCGGCTGGGGGAGCCCACCAGGGCCGGCGGGATCAGCCCGGCGAACGAACACATCGAAGTGGACTTCCGCAACGCCTCAGGTGACCTGGACTTCGAGGCCGCGGCGCTGCTTGTGCACGACAAGGTGCGGGCTTGTGCACGACAAGGTCCGGGCTTGTGCACGGCAAGGTCCGGCTGGAGCACATCATCGTAGGTGACGACGTCCGGCTCCTGCAGGGGCTGGTCACCGCCGCGACGCCCAGGCTCACGATTCCGTCGCCCAGCATGGTGCATGAGCGTGGCGGCCCTGCGGCGATCGACCCGGCCGTCTACTCCGACGTGGAGGAGTTCTGGAGCGGCCTGGCCGGTGCCTTCGCCGAGCAGGTGCGGCGGCCTGCCGAACTTGGCCGCACCTACCTGCAGTTCGACGACACTTCCCTGGCCTACCTCAACGACTCGCCAAGCTCCGCCTCATCGTGGAAACCGCCCACGAGGCCCGGGGCTAACCCGCGGTTAACCCGTTAGCTGCTGGCTGAGTCGCACGCCGAAGAATCTTGTTATCCAAGTGTTACATGACGTCAAATTATCGAATCCGCGAATTCTGCTAACGTCCCGTCTGTATAGCGTCGAATGGCTGCGTGCCCGGTTTACCGTGGAGGTACGCAGCGGCCCAATTCACCGCGCGGCCCACCCCTGCCAGGCCGCCTTCGAGGATGAGGCGAGCGTGCAAGTACGCAGCGCAGGCGCCGCGCCATTGGCGCGCGCAAAGTTCAGGACCATTTCCGCATTAATAGCCGCCGCGTCCGTGCCCGCCCTTGTGGCGGGGCAGTCGGTCGTGGCCGCGGCAGCTCCTGCCGCGCCGCCAGTGTCGGCTGCAGTGAGGCTGCCGCAGCAGCCGATGACCGCCGCACTTGCCGCGCAGCTGTCAAAGAACGTGAACCGGCACGTGATCGTGATCATGAAGAGCCAGCTCGCCGCCGCGCACGTGGGCAGCCAGGCGGCAACGGCGCGTTCGGAGATGATCGCAACCAACCAGGCACCGGTGATGAGCGAACTCCGCCAGGTGCATGCGACGCGTGTCAAGGCCTACCAGCTGATCAACTCGCTGGCGGCCACGGTCTCGGCGGGTGAGGAGTCGCGGCTGAAGGCAGACCCGACGGTCAGTGAGGTCATCCCTGACGTCACCATCCACGGCGCCCAGCCCGGGCAGGTAACCCCCACCGCATCGACGAGCGCGAAGACCGCGGCGGGCGCCGCACCGGCGGCCTCGCCCTCGCTGACGCCCAATGTGATCCCCAATGCCTGCGGCAAGAACGGCAAAGTGCTGCTTGAGCCCGAGGCGCTGCAGGTGACGAACACCGACTCGGACAACCCGCAGGCCAAGACCGCCCGCTCGCTCGGCATCACGGGTAAGGGCGTGAAGGTCGCCTGGATCGCGGACGGCCTCGATCCCAACAACGTGAACTTCATCCGGCCCGACAACACGTCGGTCTTCGACCACGCCACCGGCGGTGACTACCAGGACTTCACCGGCGACGGACCTGGCCAGATCACGGGCGGCGACGAGGCGTTCCTTGACGCCAACTCGATCGCCGGCCAGGGCATCCACGTCTACGATGCGAACGGCTTCAGCGCCCAGGCGGACCCGGCCGCGTGCAACATCCGCATCGAGGGCGTGGCACCAGGTGCGAGCCTCGTCGGCCTCAACGTGTTCGGCTCGTTCGAGGATTCGACCGAGTCCAACTTCCTGCAGGCCATCAACTACGCGGTCGAGACCGACCACGTCAACGTGCTCAACGAGTCTTTCGGGTCCAACCCGTTCCCCGACATCACCGCCCTTGACGCCACCAAGCAGTTCGACGACGCCGCCGTCGCGGCGGGCGTCACGGTCACCGTCTCGACTGGAGACGCGGGCAGCACCAACACCATCGGCTCGCCAGCGACCGACCCGCACGTCGTCTCCGTCGGCGGATCGACGGATTTCCGCTTCTACGCGCAGACCAACTACGCTGCGGCGCGCTACTTCGCGACCACCGGCTGGCTCAACAACAACATCAGCTCACTGAGTTCCGGCGGGTTCGACGAGACAGGTCGCACCGTCGACCTGGTCGCGCCGGGCGACCTGAGCTTCGCCTCGTGCAGCACGGACGTGGCGATCTACACGCAATGCACCAACTTCCTCGGCAAGCCGTCCCCGATCGAGGAGTCTGGCGGCACGAGCCAGTCCTCGCCGCTGACCGCGGGCGCCGCGGCACTGGTCATCGAGGCGTACAGGAACACCCACGGAGGCGTGACGCCGACGCCGGCACTGGTCAAGCAGATCCTGGACAGCACGGCCGCCAACCTGGGCACTCCGGCCACCGAGCAGGGCGCCGGCCTGCTGAATACCTACAAGGCGGTTCAGCTCGCCGAGTCCGTCCACACCAGTTCCGGCTCGCAGAAGGCTGTCGGCGACACGTTGCTGACCTCGACCAACCAGCTCAACGCGGCCGGTTCTCCTGGCACCACGAAGAGCTGGCCGGTGACGGTCACCAACACTGGCGCCCACACCCAGGTCGTGGGCCTGCATGGCCAGACCTTCGGCCCGGACCGCGGCGTCCAGACCGGTAGCGTCACGCTGAACGACGCCACGAGCCCGCAATTCGTCAACTTCCAGGGCCTGCAGAACAACTACGGCACCTTCACCTTCAAGGTCGCGCCGGGTCAGGACCGGCTTGATGCCTCGATCGCCTATCCGGCGCCACCAGGCTCCAACAACAACGCCAGGGTGCGGCTGATCCTGGTTGACCCGCTCGGCAGGTTCGCCGCGCACTCCCTGCCGCAGGGGGTAGGCAACTTCGGCAACGTGGACGTCAGGTTCCCTTCGCCTGGCACGTGGAAGGGCGTCATATTCGGCATCGTGAAGTCGGCAGGCGGCACAAACGGTAACGTCCCGTGGCAGGTCGCGACGCAGCAGTTGGTGCCGTTCGGGTCGGTCAGCCCCGCCGCGATCCTGCTGCACCCGGGCGGAAGCAGGACCGTCAGCGTCTCGGCCACCACCCCTGCCAAGCCCGGTGACTCCGCCGGGTCGATCGTGCTGAACGCCGGGTCCGCCGGCAGCACGTCGATCCCTGTGACGCTGCGCAGCCTCGTCGACGTCCGCCGCGGCGGCGCATTCAGCGGCGTGCTGACCGGCGGCAACGGCCGGCCGCCCGGTCAGGGCCAGGTCAACTACTACGAGTTCCACGTCGGCCAGGGGACAAGGAACGTCACCGCGAACGTGTCGCTCACCAACGATGCGGGCAACCCGGTGGGCGCCTACCTGGTCGGCCCCGACGGTGCGGCGCTCGGTTTCGGGCAGAACTCGCTGAACGGCACTCAGGGGACCGCGCTCACCGCCTACACCCTCAACCCGGTGCCAGGCGACTGGACGCTCATCGTGGACTTCGCCGAGCCGGTTGTCGGTGACGAGATCTCCCAGCCATTCACCGGCGACATCAAGTTCGACGACGTGAGCGTCAAGGCTTCCGGGGTGCCGGACAGCGCGGCGACGACGCTGCCGGCGGGCGTCCCTGCGACGGCCAAGGTGGCCATCACCAACAACGGCGCTGCGCCGGAGGCCTTCTTCATCGACCCACGGCTCAACGCTACGACGAACCTCACGCTGCCAGCGCAGTTCGGGACCACCGACACGGGACTCGTGCTGCCTTTGGTGGGCAACCCGCCGTTCTGGCTGGTGCCGACCCAGACGTCCAGCCTCTCGGTCGCGGCGAGCGCCAGCCTGCCGGTCATGTTCGATTTCGGGCCGAACCAGGGTGACCCGGACCTGGCCAGCGGGAACCCTGGCGCGGCGCCGCTCTGCACGATCTCCACGTCAGCCTCCTACAAACCGCCTGGCGGCACCGCCACCGCGGGGGTGTGGTTCGCGACGCCGAGCGAGTGCGGTCCGTACCCCGGCCCCGCGCCTGCGGGCACCGCGGACATGGCGATGACCGTGACGACAAAGGCGTTCGACCCCGCGGTGACCTCCGATACGAGCGACGGGTGGCTGGCCTCGACCAACCCTGCGGCCACGTTCTCGCCGATCGTCATCAACCCGGGCCAGACCGCCGTCATCAACGTGACCATCACGCCATCAGGCGCGTCGGGCACGGTGGTCAGCGGCAATCTGTACGCCGACGATTTCCTTAGCAACGTGCCGCCGTACGGCCAGATCAGCGGTGACGAGCTGGCCGCCATCCCGTACATCTACAAGATCAAGTAACTCGCGCCGAGGCCCCGCGGGGGGTGCGGCCCCCCGCGGGCACACGGGTGCGGCCCCCCGCGGGCACACGGGTGCAGCCCCCCGCGGGCACACGGGGGGTTCCGGGGTCCCCCCCGGGCTGGCACTACCGGCTCCCGCGTGGCGCGCCGCTCGCGGCGCAGCGGGGGGTTCAGGGACATCGTCAGTCGTCGAGTGCCGCGACGAACATCCTCGACCCTCGAGGTGCGATCTGCTGGTAGTCGGCTGCGGTCGCAATCCCTTCGTCCGAGCCGACTGCTGCCTTGAGCGCCGTTTGATCGGCGAAGTACAGCTCAGTGACCCTGTAGAAGGTCTGCTCGCCGCCGTCGGCGGCGGCGACGAAGCGGCCGGTCTCGAGGCGCTGCAGACCAGGCATCTTGTTGGTGAGCGGAATGTGGGTGCCGAGATAGTGATGATCGAAGGCGTCAGAATCGTCGGGGTGGGCGTATAGGATCGCGAGTTTGACCGTCATCCCAGCGACGCTACCCGCCGGCCGTGGACCCTGTCAGGACCCTCACGGAGCATCCCCGGGATCACCGTCGGATGGCGCCCGTGGCACGCCAGCCGAGCGCCACTGCGACACCGCTGAAAAGCTCGCTCATCGTCCGCCCTGTCCGTACGCGGGATCCTGGCCGGCCGCGGCATGAAATGCCCAGCCTGGCTGGTGACTCACCCGCACCGCCGTTATGTGGCCAGCCAGCGAGCCAGCCAGCCAGCGAGCGAGCGAGCAAGCAAGCAAGCAAGCCAGCGAGCGAGCAAGCAAGCGAGCGAGCAAGCGAGCAAGCAAGCTGGCCGCTCGCCGGGTCCGTTGCTTTTGGACCTGGGTGCATGCGCCATGGCCGCGCGGGCATGACGTCCTGAGGAATCCGAGGACGCTGGTTACGGCTGGCCACACCCGGACCCGGCCGGGATCGGCCGTGGCGGCCTTGGTGAAATGGGTAGATGACGTGCGGATCGTCCGGGCAAGACCTGGGCAGGGGATGGTCCGCCGCAGAATGGAGGTCTGGCATGCCGATCGCGACCGTCAGTCCAGTCACTGGTGAGACGTTGCAGGAGTTCAAGGAACTCGACCACGCCGAGGTCGACGCCCGGATCGCGCTCGCCAGCGAGACATTCCTCAACTATCGGCTGACCTCGTTCGCCGACAGGGCACGCTGGCTGCGGGAGAGTGCGGACCTGCTCGACGCCGAGCTTGACGACGTGAGCAAGCTGATGACCATCGAGATGGGCAAGCCACTGGTACAGGCCATGGCGGAGGCCGCCAAGTGCGCAAAGGCGATGCGGTTCTGCGCCGAGCGCTCGGAGTTGTTCCTCGCCGACGAGCCGGCCGATGCGCAGGCCGTGGGCGCAAGCCGCGCGTACGCCCGCTACCAGCCGCTAGGCGTCGTGCTCGCGGTGATGCCGTGGAACTTCCCGCTCTGGCAGGTGGTGCGGTTCGCCGCCCCGGCCTTGATGGCAGGGAACGTCGGCCTGCTCAAGCACGCATCGAACGTGCCGCAGACCGCCCTGTATCTCGAGGATGTGCTGCGGCGTGGCGGCTTCCCCGAGGGGTGCTTCCAGACCTTGCTGATCGGGTCGGGTGGCGTCGAAGCGGTGCTGAGGATCCCCGCGTCGCCGCGGCGACGTTGACGGGGAGCGAGCGGCCGGCCGGTCGGTGGCGCGGATCGCGGGCAGCGAAGTCAAGAAAACCGTGCTCGAGCTCGGGGGAAGCGATCCCTACGTCGTCATGCCCTCAGCCGATCTGGATCGGGCCGCGGAGGTCGCGGTCACGGCGCGGGTGCAGAACAACGGGCAGTCATGCATCGCAGCGAAGCGCTTCATCATCCACGAACGCGTCTACGATGCGTTCGCCGAACGGTTCGTCACGCGGATGCGGCGGCTGGCCGTCGGTGATCCGATGGATCCGGCGACCGACGTCGGGCCGCTCGCCACAAAGCAGGGCCGCGACGATGTCACCGAGCTTGTGGACGACGCGGTCAGCAAGGGCGCCAAGGCGCTGTGCGGAGGAAACAGCCTGGACGGTCCAGGCTGGTTCTACCCTCCGACCGTCATCGCGGGCGTCACGCCGCAGATGCGGATGTACGCGGAGGAGGTGTTCGGCCCGGTGGCGAGCCTGTACCGGGTCCCGGACATCGACGCTGCCATAGAGGTGGCCAACGCCACCACGTTCGGGCTTGGCTCCAACGCGTGGACCACTGATCAAGCCGAAAGGGAGCGGTTCGTCCGCGATTTGTCGGCAGGCGCCGTGTTCATCAACGGCATGACCACGTCGTACTCCGAGCTTCCCTTCGGTGGCATCAAGAACTCCGGCTACGGGCGGGAGCTTTCCGCGCACGGAATCAGGGAGTTCTGCAATATCAAGACCGTCTCGGATCGGCGGCTGAACATCGGCGAAGCCGGCCCAATCACCGGACCAATCAAAGGCTGCCTGGCTGCGATCCCGGGCGCGGCGGGCTGCTATGCCATAGAGCTGCTATGCCATAGATACGTAACGGCTCCCGCGTAGCGCGCCGATCGTGGGCAGTGGCGCGTGCCCGGGGGGTTCCGGGGGTCGCCTCCCCGGGCCAGCGCAGGGCCTCGCTAGTGGGCGGCCTGGTCCCAGGCCGCCGCCTCGGCAAGGTGCTCCTCGAGGGCACGGACTCCGCCTGCCGCCTGCTGCGCCTGGCGTCTCCGCCCGGCGGCC
Organism: uncultured Actinomycetota bacterium; assembly: GCA_963712955.1. GTDB lineage: Bacteria > Actinomycetota > Actinomycetes > Streptosporangiales > Streptosporangiaceae > DATFVJ01. The sequence goes on from CAVQKF010000015.1 coordinate 173,985, forward strand.
CACACCGCCGCGATCGCGCTCATGGCGGCACCGACGACCACCGCCAAGATGACCGAAATGCTCGCAAGCAGGGTGTTCAGTGCCTGGATATCGACCATTGGGCTCACTCTCTCCCCGGCGGGACGCCAGGTTCCCCGTGGCCTCGGCGCGCCACGCCGATGCGCCGGGCGCGGGTGGCGAGGGGCTCGCGCCAGCCTCCGCCACCCTCATGCCTGCCGCTCGCCAACCAGTCCCGCCTGATAGTTAACGCCGTATGTTGCGTAAACACCATTCACAAGTTTACACCGTTTACCGGGACGCGCAAGCAGCCCGGACAGTCAGGCGTCATCGAGCACGCTCTACGACGGTGCCGCGGTGCGCCGCCTACGGCGGTGGGTCGCGTGGCTGGCTAGCTCCAGATCGTCACGTAACAGGCGGGCGGAACCGCGAGGGCGGCACGCCCCCGCCTGGGGTGCCGCTTCCGCAGCTACGCGACCTGACCTGGCGGTGGCACGAGGGCCTGGGGCTCACGCGCGACGAGCACGTCGGTGACCGGGCGGCGCGGCGTGACCCGCGCGTGGTCGGCGTAGCCAATGCGAAGAAGCGCCTGAGGATAAGCGCCAGCCGCGATCTCAGCCTTGATCCTGCTGCGCGGCCCGGGCAGCTCGAGCGGCTGGGTGTGAAACGCGGCACTGACGTCGCGGGCCGCCGCATGGAGAAGCAGCCGCTGGAGCGCGCGCCCTGCGAGCAGCCAGTCGAGCCGCTTGTCGCCGCAGGTGGTCAGCAGCACGGCTGTGCCGAAGAAATGGGCCTTTGCCTGGGGGGCCGTATCGGCCGTGCGCATCTTCCCGCCTGTGCGCAGATGCCCACGCTCGGCGAAGGCGACCGCGTCACAGTGGCGGCCGGAGGCGGGCACACCGTCGCGCCGCCCGCTGCGGGCCGTTGTGGCCCAGTAGGCGATTTCGTCGGCGGCGGCGGGGTCGGCGCACAGGGCGTTCTCGGCGCCGCGGATCAGTTCGGTGAGCAGGTCGCGCTTGGCGCCGTCACCAATGACCACAAGTTCCGCGCGTTCCGCGTGGACGGCGGCATGAAGCTCCGCCACCAGCATGGGCGGCAGGGACCTGCCGGTGAAGGCCCCGACATGGGTGTGCCGCCGCGTCATGGCGTGGAAAAGCGGTTCCTCGGACCGAGCCGGGCCGCGGTAGCTTCCCAGTGAACTTCGGCCAGCAGGCCAGGCCGGTGTGGATCGGGCAGCATTCGGACGTCGGCCGCGAAACCAAGGTGCCGCATTGCCAGATGCAGGTTGAACAGTGCGGCCCCACAGCTGATCACGAGCTCACGTCCGCCAGGATCGGTCCGTGGCAGATTACGCGAGAAGTCCGCGTAGAGGCTGATCGCGTCGTCCCTGCTGATGAGATACCACGGCTGGGTGTTGTACAAGCGACGGAGCCGTGATTGCCGCGCGGACGGCGAACCTGTTGCCATGATCGCGGCCACGCTTGGCCGGCGCGGTTGTGCCTAACGTCGCCATCCTCGGCCCTCCCTACGAGTCACCTTCACCAGAGCACGGTTCCGCCTCATGCAGCAGGGCCGAACGGCCTGTAACGCGATCCCTTTGGCCCGGTGGACAGTGCGGGTGCTGCCGGGTTGGGTCAGCTGAGAACCTTGGCCTTCCCGGCCTGGAACTCGGCCTCGCTGATGACGCCACGCTCACGGAGGTCGGCGAGCTTGGCAAGTTCGTCCGCGCTGCTGCTTCCTGCCGCGTCTTTGACGTACGAGCGGAATGCCTCGTCCTGGGCCCGGGTCTGGTTGGCCTGCCGTTCATGCATGCTGCTGCCACGCGCGATCAGGTACACGAAGACACCGAGGAAGGGCAGCACGAGAATGAATATGAGCCAGCCGGCCTTTGCCCACCCGCCGAGGTGATCACTG
>CAVQKF010000016.1:0-115436 GCA_963712955.1 uncultured Actinomycetota bacterium
CATCCGCGCCAACGTCGACGGCTTCCTCGCCGCGCGCGGCGTCGACCTGGCCGGCGGGCAGGTGCTCATGCTCACACAGCCCCGGACCCTCGGCTACGTCTTCAACCCGCTGACCGTCTACTGGTGCCACAGCGCAGACGGCGCGCTCGCCGCAGTGATCGCCGAGGTGTGCAACACGCACGGCGAACGGCACTGCTATCTGCTACGTACCGACGAACGCGCGCAGGCACGGGTGGCCAAGGAGTTCTACGTTTCCCCGTTCTACCCGGTCGACGGCACCTACCGGATGAGCCTGCCCGTGCCCGGCCAGCGGCTGAACCTGACGGTTGTGCTTCATCGCGCGGGTGAGCGGCCGTTCGTCGCGACCATGCGTGGCCGCGCGGTCCGTGGCCGCCGCGTGCGCCCCTGGTCCACCGTCGCCGTCGCCGCGCGCATCCGCCGCCAGGGCATCGGGCTGTACGTGCGCGGGTTGCCCGTGGTGCCCCGGCCGACCACCCTGCCCCGGCCGGCCACATTGTCCCGGCCGGCCACACTGTCCGGCCGGCCACACTGTCCCGGCCTGCCCGGCCGTCCTGTTCGTGTCGGCCGTTCTGGCCGTTCTGGCCGTCCTGGGCGTCCCGGCCGTCCCGCGGCGTACGGGAGGGAGTGTCTTGACACAGATCACCCATCGCGGCGCAGGTCAGGCGACCCATCATTGGGCCGGGTCTGGCACCGGTCCTGACACCGGTTCTGGCACCGGTCCTGGCACCGGTGCTGGCACCGGTCATCTCACCGGCGCTGGCGCCCGTCATGGCGCCGGTCATATTGACGCGGCGCGCTGGCCCGACGTCGCGACGATTCCTGACGGCCGTGCGCGTGCCGCCGTGGCGCGAGCGCTGTTCAACCGCGTTGCCGCCCGGCTGCAGGTACAGGTGGTGACGGCGGACGGCGCACCGACAGGCGGTGGCGGCGACGGTGCCCCGCGGCTGCTGCTGCACCGCCCCAGCGACTTCTACCGACGTCTCGGCACCTCCGGGCTGATCGGCCTCGGTGAGTCGTACATGGCGGGCGACTGGGACAGCGGCGATCTTCCCGGCCTGCTGACCGTGTTCGCGTCGCAGGTGGCGACGCTCGTGCCGCCGCGCCTGCAATGGCTTCGCCGCTGGTATGTACCGCGGATGCCACCCGCGGAGGACGCCACCCCGGACGGCGCGCGCAGGAACGTCCACCGCCACTACGACCTGTCCAATGAGCTGTTCGCGCTGTTCCTTGACGACACCATGACCTACTCGGCCGCCGAGTTCGGCGACACGGGCGGATCGCTCAGCGGGTCGCTCGCCGAGGCTCAGCGGCGGAAGATCGACCGGATTCTCGATCTCGCAGCTGTCGGCCGTGGCAGCCGGGTCCTCGAGATCGGAACCGGCTGGGGCGAACTGGCGATCAGGGCGGCCCACCGCGGCGCCCTCGTCGACTCGATCACGCTGTCACAGCGGCAGCGTGAGCTTGCGCTCGACCGGGCCTCGCGGGCCGGTGTCGCGGATCGGGTCGAGATCAGCCTGCGGGACTACAGGGACGCCACCGGGAGCTACGACGCGATCGTCAGCGTTGAGATGATCGAGGCGGTCGGGGACAGGTACTGGCCAGTGTTCTTCGCTGCGCTCACCCGGCTGCTCGCGCCCGGCGGCCGCATTGGCCTGCAGGCGATCACCATGCCGCACGACCGCATGCTCGCGACCCGCGCCAGCTATACGTGGATCCACAAGCACATCTTTCCCGGCGGCGTCATACCGTCGGTGCACGCCGTCGAGCAAGCGGCGGGTACGGCCTCGCTCCGGGTTACCGCCCAGCGCGCTCTCGGCGCCCATTACGCCAGGACGCTGCGATTGTGGCGCGAGCGGTTCTGCCTGCACGCAAGCGAGATCGACGCGCTCGGATTCGACGAAGTCTTCCGCAGGATGTGGACGTTTTACCTCGCCTACTCGGAGGCGGGTTTCCGGTCCGGATATCTCAACGTCCACCAGTTCGCGCTTGAGCACACGCCGTGAGTGTCCCTGCCGCGTAGCTGCTCTGACCGCGAGGCCCCAGAACGCTGGCACAATTTCCCTTTGAGCGTCGGATAGGGCAGGTATCCAGATGGGAAAACACCGCAGCCGCAGCCAGCCCGCGCCGACTGATCATCACCTGGACAACCACGCTACACACCGCTACACACCGGCACACACCGGTGAACGCCAACCCGCCAGCCAGCTAACGCGGCCAGCCCAGCCACCGCGCACCGGGGGCACCCTCCCGCTCATCGGAGAGATCCGGGTCATACGGCAACCCCAGCACCTCGAACCCTCCACCCCCTGCCCGCTCACCCCCCATCACCGCCGAACACATCATCAAGCGCATCACCCGGACCATGGCCACGGCCCGGCCCTCTGGGAACCGGTGCCGGCGCACCCGGCCCCGCCGCCGCTCTGGATCGCGCCCGGCATGATCCTTTAGCCAGGCCCCCCCATACCAGCCAGCCCCGCTGGCGCGGAGTCTCTACCAGTCCAAAGCATGATGCCGCCGCTACGCGGTCCGGTTGGCAGTCCCGCCACCCCCAGAGTTTTGGCATCTAGCGGATGAGGCACCCATCCGCTAGAGACTCAGGGAACCGCTGTTGATCCAGGTCCTGGCAGAGTATCGGCCGCACCCGTTACCCGGTGCCCGGTACCCGGTACGCTCGGGTTCGCGTACCGGGTACCGGGCACGAGAGTTCTAGACCTGTCTTCGGGAATGATTCTGCAAGTTTGCGCGTTTCCAGATTCGCTTGGGACAGCAGGCCTCCGCTTGCAAGCATGTGTTTGATCTGCTTTCCTTACAGTAGAATGTTTCCTACGGTGACTAGGGGAGACCCGAACACCACATCCTGAAGCCGCCCAGCTGGGCGGCTTCAGCGCTTTAAAGGTGGGTAGATGTACTTCTGCTACCTGGACGAGTCAGGGGGTGCCGAGCCTCCTGACGCCAGCCGCGAGGCCACGCCCGTGATGGTCATCCTCGGTCTTGCCGTAGCCGCGGCACGGGTTCCAGCGCTAACCCGGGACTTCCTAGCACTCAAGCGGCAGCACTTCCCAGGCCAGTTCAGGAGCGGGCCCGCCCTCGACCACATCAAAGTCGAGGTCAAGGGCAGCGACATTCTCCGCATGACCCGTGACCGGTCTCGTGACAGGCGGCGGCAGGCATCCCGGTTCCGGACTGAGCTGCTCGATCTCATCCGCGCCCACGGATGCCACATCATGGGACGCGTGTGGGTGAAGGAGCTGAGCAAGGGTCTGGACCCGGACGCGACCTATTGCTACGCCGTGCAGGACATCGCGAGGCATTTCAGCCAGTATCTCAGCTGGCGGGCCTCCGAGGGCTTGGTGATCGCGGATGGCCGTGGTCATCACCGCAACGTGGGAACCGCTCACTCGATCTTCACGCAGAAGTGGCGGACTGCCGGTGACCCGTACCCTTCGATGGTAGAGGTTCCCCTCTTCGCTGAGAGCAACAATCACGCTGGTCTTCAGCTCGCCGATCTCCTGGCATCGGCGTTGGTCTTTCCCATGGCGGTGGCGGCCTACGGATCACCCAACGCCAGCTCGGTGCATGCATCCTCCCGGTACAAGGAGGTGCAGCAAGCGTACGCGAAACAGGTCCGCGATCTTCAGTACCGATATCGTGACGAGAACGGTCGCTGGCGTGGCGGACTAGTTGTCAGCGACAAGGCCCAACAGCGATCAGGCTCCCTTCTGTTTAGGCCATAACAAGGAAGCGCTCACCTCAACAACGCACTGTTGCCAAGGCAGCCGGCAGCAGCCGACACCTGGCGACGTCCGGCGCAGCGTCGCGAAAGGCATACGGAAGACCAGGCCCCGCAGCTAGGACACACCCCGGCCAAGGCCCGCCCCATCAGCGTTGTGCGTCGCCAGTCGATGTGCGGAACGCCGCGACCGTCAGGCCCATGGGCGATACGTCGCCGGATCGAGGGATGAATATCGTAGTCATCCAAGCTATCCGGCGGCACCCAGGCGATTTCCGACGCCTCGTCCGTGGTGGTGAGGTGCCCGCCGATCTGGGGTGCAGTGAAGCAGACGTTCACGGGCTGACGTACCTCACCGTCAGCGTAAGCGATCACGTGGCCGGGGTCACTGAACACCCCAGCTAGGCCAGTGATCTCCACATCCAAGCCGTTTTCCTCCCGGCATTCCCGCACCGCGCACTGCGTCAATGTCTCGTTCTTCTTCAGCCCACCCGTGGGGTGTAGACGATCTTTACGCAGGCCCCCCGATGGTGCATGTTGACAGTCGTGCGATGCAACGAGTGATGGCTCATCCGCGGTCAGTCCAGGTGGTGACGCAGTCGCAGATCTGCGGGAAACGGCTCGAAGTAGGTCTGCTCCATCAGATAGGTGATCGCCGCGCCCGCGGCGTGATGATGCAGCAGCGCGATCGGGATGCTGAGCGGAACCTCCCCTCGGCCGTATGCCTCGAATACGATGCCGATGTCACGTCGGCGAGAGTCGTCGAGTGCCTCACGGATCTGGCTGAAGGCGTGCTGCAGGGCATTGACGTGACGGCAGCGGGTGGCCCTGGTGGCCATCGCCTGACAGAAGATGCGCGTGTAATCATCTAGCAGCGTCCCCGGCGCCCGCGTTCCAGCCTCGGCGACCAGCCTTCCCGCCTCGCGGTAGCGGGCCGGGTCGTGCGCGAGAAGCTGCAGCTTGTGCCGGGCGTGGAAGGTGATCAGGTCGGCGGGGCGCCAAGGCCCGGCGAACGACTGCCGCAGCCGGGCGTGGGCGAAGATCCGCTCGACGAAATGCTCGCGCAGGCGTGCGTCGTTCAGCCGTCCGTCGTCCTCAGCGGGAAGCAGCGGCGCGGCGTCGGTAAACGCAGCCGCGAAGAGGCCGCGTTCACCGCGGTCTGTCGCCTGGCCGTTGCGATACCGGGCGATGCCGCGAAGGCCGCAGGTCGGAGAACGCGACTTGAAGATGTATCCGTCGATGCCCGTCAGTTCGGTGCTGCGGCGCCCGGCGAGCGCCTGCACCGCCTCGGTGTGATCGCTGGTGCCGCTCCTGGACATGAGCCGGGTCCGACCATCGTCGGCGACGAGGCGTAGCGTCTCCCGTGGCGCACCGAGGCCGATCTCGATCTCCGGGCAGACAGCCACCCAGTTGACATGGCGGCCAAGCTCACAGGTAAGGAAGCGATCCCTGCTGTGCCCTCCGTTGAAGCGGACAGGCGCACCGAGCAGGCAACTGGACGCTCCCAACCGTGGTCTTACTGGCGCCCCGGTCATGCGGCCAGCATCTCCCCGAGCCTGCGCAGCCCTCTCGCGGTCCTCGCCTTGACCGTGCCAAGCGGGACATCAAGCGTCTCCGCGATCTCGCGCTGGGTGTGATCACCGAAATAGGCCAGCCTGATGGCCTCTCGCTGTACCGGTGGCAGCGCGGCCAGCGCCTGCCCCACATCGTGGGCCTGCTCGACCCGGTCAGCGAAGGCAGCCGCGCCCCCGCCGACGAGTGTGGCAGCGTCGTCAAGCGGGACGGTCACCCGGTGGCGGGCCCGCAGGTGGTCGATGGCCCGCTTGCGGGCGATACCAAGCACCCATGCCTCAAGGCTGCGCGCCGGATCGTAACGGTCGCGGCAGCGCCACAGTTCGATGAGGACAATCTGGATCACATCGTCGACGTCGTCTGGCGGTACGCGCAGGAGAAGATAGCGGCGCAGCAGCGGGCGGAGCGCGGCCAAACACTCCGCCAGGGCTGCCTCGTCACCATACGCCAGCTGCGCGCGCAGAGATCCCGGTTCCGCACGGTCCATTCGGGCCCTCCCACCGGTAGGCCACGCCACAGTGACATACCCATCTAAATACAGATGTTCGCGACATGTATCGCTCTGAACAGCTAATTTAGTTTTTAAATCTACTCGAAACTTGTTCATAATGGAAGTCTCGACGCCCAGGGGGCTACGGCGAGCGGCGAGCGGCGAGCGTGGGACCTGGCGGCCCCGCCGCCGCGAGAGACCTGGTGGCTGACGGACGCCACGGCTGCGTGGGCCGGCGACCGACTGATGCGCGAGGAACACTGCGACCGGCAGGGATGCGGCGACCCGCGAGGGACTACGACCGCGGGGAGTGTGGGAAACACCGCGGCCTGGGAAACACCGCGGCCTGGGAAACACCGCGACCGTGAGGAATGCGGGCGGACAGTGACCAGCCGCTGCCAGTCCGCTACCGGGACACGAACCGAATCAGCACACGCCGAGGGCGGCCATGACGGCGCTGGCCGCGTCGGTGAGGGTCTGCGCGATCTGGATCCCTGGCGGCATCTGCTGGCTGTTCCAGCCCGGGCCGCCGACGATCACGCGGATCGCTGGCCGCAGGGTGGGCAGGTCGGCCAGCGGTTTCGGATCACCGGTCGCTGAGGTCTGCGACCACACGAACACCGCCGCGGGCCCGATGCGGCGTACCGCATCTGCGAGTGCGGGGTAAGGAACGCGGGCCCCGAGCACGCGGGTGGCGGCATGCCTCTTGGCCAGCGCGGCGGCCAGCGCATAGAGCGGCAAGCTGTGCTGCTCCTCCGCGGCGCAGGCCAGCAGTACCGGCCGCGCGTTGACGGCGTCGCCCGGGCGGATGGCCACCGCAGACAGCGTGGCGAGCGCCGACCAGGAGAGCAGATGCTCGATATCGATGCAGCGGCCAGTTGACGCATACTTCTCACCGACCCCGGTCAGGACTGGAACGAGCATGTTGTCCCAGGCCCAGACGACGCCTCGGCGGCGGAGCGCGTCCCGGATGAGTCCCCGCGTGGCCGGCTCGTCCATGGCCATCACCGCACGGGAAAGAGCACGGGCTTCGGGCGCCGCACCTGCCAGCGCGAGCCGGTTACCGCCGCCCGAGCCAGCCGTCCGCGGTCGACGGCGCCGCGATACAGGCGCGGGTGCGCCCCTGGCGGCCTCGAGGGCCGTGCGCGCCGCTTCCGCGGGCGGAAGACCGCTCAGAATCAGGCGGTGCATCATCTCGAGCCGGGCCACATCCACGTCGTCGTAGCGGCGGTGGTGCCCATCGCTGCGCCGGCTGGGCCCGATGCCGTAGCGGCGGTCCCAGGTACGCAGGGTCGAGGCGGCCACGCCGAGACGCCGGGCGACCGCACCCACGCCGAATCCGGGGCTCGCGCTTTCCATGACCTCCCCAACGAAGAAACCTGCTGCCACAATTTCTTGCGGAGATGATCAGCCGATCGGTTGCATCACGGCCGACGATGCTACAAACCTGCAGCCGCGCAGGACCTCCCCCGGCCGGCGCCGCACGACGGAGGTCCGGGGGGCCGCCCCCGGGCCAGCACAGCCCTTCTCCGGATCGCCCGGTTTGTCATGATTTATTTTCCGGCGCGGTCAGGCGGCGATCGCGCCGCGCCATCGTCGAAATCTGCGCCATCGTCGAAATCGTTGTGCCGCGCCTACCAGGGGAACCCGGCCACCATCACGTGGCCGCGGGCGCCCGAGGCGGGATTGAAGTACGACATAACCAACTGAGTGCGGGTGCTGAGCTCCGGATGCCCGATAATCGCGCGGCAGAAGTTTGCGTAGCCGCGGCCAATCCTGCAGGGCACGCGGCCGGATGTGATCCTTTTCCAGGGGCCAGTGGGCGACCCAGATTCGTACACGGTGAAACCACCATTGATGTCTGTCTGCTCCACGAGGACGAGGTGGCGCCCGGCGGATGAGAAGTCCGCCACGCTCACCGCGGACGGTCTCGCTCCCGTAATGATCGAGGTCGCCGCGGCGGTATCCGGTGTCCATGGCCCGAACGGGCCGCGGCTCCACCACTCGTAACGCAGCGGATTCGCCCAGTCGTGCGGCGTCGCGCCCACCCGCGCCTCGAATACCGTCCCCGTGGCGCATCTGCCGTATGCGAGAGCCGCGCATGTGGGCCCGAACAGATACAGATACGAACCGGAGAACATCGGCGAGCCAAGCAGCTCCGCCGAGGCGGCCACGCTGGGAACGTTGCCGGGGAATACGGTTACCTCGTTGCTCAGAGTTCCCGCGGCCGGATCGTACTCGACCAGGCCGAAGCCCTCGGGAAGGAAGCCCCCCGATCCGCTCAGCACACAATAGTTATTGAACGCGATGAGCAGGTCCGCCGACGACGGTATACGCGCGACGCCGCTGATCCACGAGGTGGCGTAGCCGCCGTCGCCATAACACGGCAGGCCCGCCAGCGTGACGAGCCCGGCAGGCGCCGGGAGGAACGGCGCCGGCGCACCGTTGCCAGCCGGCGCACCGTTGCCAGCCGGCGCACCGTTGCCAGCCGGCGCACCGTTGCCAGCCGGCGCACCGCTTCCTGTGGCTGGAGTGGCAACCTCGCTGAGCCAGCCTGGCTTGCGGCCTGCCGCGCCGGAACGCGCCTCGTTGGGGCCCACGGCGGCCGTGGAGCCGCCGATGAACTGCTTGAGCTCCCATGTGTCCCGGCCGCTGGCGTTCGTCACGCGGACGTACACCGGAGTGTCGCAGAACAGCCAGAGACTCCGCCGCGGGCTGGCGGGCAGCGGCTGGCTGTAACCGCAGTCGCGGCCGAAGCTGACGTCACCTGCGCGCTCGGATCTCGACAGGACCGCGGCCGGGGCCAGCCTGCTTGGCCGGCTCAATGGACCGCTGGCAGTCGGCACGGCGAGCAGCGCCACGATGGAGACGAACAGGACAACGCCGTGGCGTAGGCGCCGGGCCAGACGCACCCGCCCGCCCACGGCGTTACTCCTGGTCGCTGGCGGCCTGGTCGCTGGCCGGCTGGGGCTCGCGTGCTGCCTGCGGCTCCGTCTTGAACAGCTGGGCGTACTTGTCCACGTACTCCTGCCCCGACAGCTCCATGAGCGCGTACATGATCTCGTCTGTGACCGCGCGGAGCACCGTCCCGTCCGATTCCATGCCGTAGTAGCGGGAGAAGTCGAGCGGTTTACCGAAGCGCGCCCCTGGACGGATCCGCAGGTCCGGCCGGATCCTGCCCGTGGGCTGCATCTCGAACGTGCCGACCATCGCGATGGGGATCACCGGGACGTGGGCTGCGAGCGCCAGCCGGGCGACGCCGGTCTTGCCACGGTAAAGCCGGCCGTCGGGCGAGCGCGTGCCCTCCGGGTAGATACCGAGCAGATTGCCCTCCGCGAGCACGCGCAGCCCGGTGCGCAGTGCTCGTTCACTCGCCAGCCCACCGCCACGATCGACAGGGATCTGCCCGACGCCTCGGAAGAATGCCTTGCTGACCAGGCCCTTGAGTCCGGATCCGGTGAAGTACTCGGCCTTGGCGAGAAAGACCACCTTCCGCGGCAGGGGAAGCGGGCCGAAAAAGTGGTCCGCGAAGGACAGGTGGTTGCTCGCGATGATCGCCGGGCCCTCTCGGGGTACGTTGTCCGTCCCCTCCGCCCACGGTCGGAATACGACCCTGAGGATCGGCCCCAAGATCGCTTTTACCAGCCAGTAGAACACCCCGGCCTCCTCACCGTGGAACACACCCGGCTGCATCTTGCCATCAGCGACAGCGCGGGTCCTACCTGCGGCGGCCCGGTGATCGCCGCTAGCCGCGCAAGGAGATCCAGATGAAGCCTGTCACGACCCGCCACCGTCGCGCGAACGATCCCCGGCATGCGACGATGCCAATCAGATAAAGGTGAAAGCGAGGGAATCCATGCCCGTCATGCCAGGCGCTGAGCCGTACTCCCACGATGGCGGGCCGGTGGGCGCCCTGCTGTGCCACGGATTCACCGGATCGCCGCAGTCACTTCGCCCGTGGGCGCAATACCTTGCCGACGCGGGGCTGAGCGTGTCACTGCCCAGGCTCCCCGGGCATGGAACCACGTGGCAGGAAATGGCGCGGACCAGGTGGGAGGACTGGTATGCCGAGGTCGATCGCGGGTTCGAGGAACTCGCCAAGCGGGCCAGCGAGGTCTTCGTCATGGGTTTGTCGCTCGGTGCGTGCCTCGCACTGCGGCTCGCCGAGAGCCGCGGAGACCAGGTCGGCGGCCTGGTGCTCGTCAACCCGTCGATCGTCGCGGACAGCCGCCTGTTCGCTCTTGCCCCGGTCATCAAATACGTCGTGCCGTCGCTGAAGGGCATCGCGAGCGACATTAAGAAGGAGGGTCCGCACGAGCTCGCCTATGACCGGGTTCCGGTCAAGGCGGCCGCGAGCCTGCCCCGGCTGTGGGGCCTGACCCGTGGTGGACTCGGCAAGCTGACCCAGCCGGTACTCGTCTACAAGAGCCCCGAGGACCATGTGGTCGGACCCGCGAGCCTCGCCGCGCTCCGCAGCGCACTGCCCGCAAGCCAGCTCACGGTCCGGACCTGCGACAGCAGTTATCATGTCGCGACCCTAGACAACGACGCACCGGCCATCTTCGAGGGAAGCCTGGAGTTCGTCCGCGCGCACAGCCATGCAGGGAAGGGGTGAGTAGGTGGACGGGCCCGACAGGGCTGGCCGCGAACACGACGAGGAAGAGATCTGGCGTGACCTCGTATCACGGCTCGACTCCGACCTCCAGGCGGAGGACGAGGACGCCGGGGACGACGTCCCGTGGCCAGCCGAGGAGGACCTGGATGTCAGGTCCTTCGGCGCCCGTGTGATCAAGCCGGCCGATCCTGACGCCCTCGCAGGTGAACCCGTACCGGCCCTGCCGGGCGAGCCGGTCACCGCCGCAGGCGAGCCGGCGAGGTTCGCGCCCGACGACAGCGATGACCATTACATCCCACCGCCCCCGCCACCGCTGCCTCACCTCGACAGCGTCACCAAGGGCGCCTGGCTGGCACTGTTCGGCGGCCCGGCGTACCTGCTCGTGGCCACCATAGCGGGCTGGACGATACCCGCCTGGGCAGCCTTTTGCGGGGTAGCCGCATTCGTCGGCGGGTTCGTCACCCTCGTGGTCCGCATGAGCGACGAGGGCCGCGACGACTCAGGCCCCGACGACGGCGCGGTCGTCTAGCCCGCCAGGGAAGACGCCAGGGCCTATCCCTAACGGCTGCCGCGTGGCGCCGCTGCGCCGTGTCAGCGGCGGGCGAGGTCGGCGGCGCCGACCAGGCCCGCGTCGGGGCCAAGCGCTGCCACCAGGATCTGCGCGGGCGCGCGGTGGCCACGGCCGGTGAGCGATTTCTCGAATGTCGTCCTGGCCGGATCAAGCAGCAGGTCCCCTGCCTCTGACACGCCGCCGCCGACGACAAAACACCCTGGGTCCAGGATGGCGGCCAGATCGGCCATGCCCTGCCCGAGCCATGATCCGACGATGTTGAAGCAGCGCAGCGCGACGGGATCTCCCTCGGTTGCCGCGCGGGTGATCTCGGGCCCGGTGATTCCCTCTGGGGTACCGCCAGCGAGTCGCAGCAGGCGCGTGGCAGCTTCAGGCGACCGGCGGGCGAAATCACGCGCCTCGGCCGTGAGCGCGTTGCCGCTCGCATACTGCTCCAAGCATCCCCGGTTGCCGCACCCGCAGAGACGTCCGTCTGGCACGGCACGGTAGTGGCCCGCCTCGCCGCCTATTCCCCACCGGCCGCGATAAAGCTCGCCGCCAATGACGATCCCTGTGCCGATCCCGGTGCCGACGGTGAGCAGGATGACGTGGCTCTGGCCACGGGCCGCGCCAAACCTGGTCTCGGCCCAGACGGTAGCGTTGGCGTCGTTCTCGACGACGACAGGAATCCCAAGGCGATCTTCGACCACCTCCTTCACCGGCTCGTCACGCCAGCCAAGATTCGGCGCGAACACGACGCTGGCGCGTACCACGTCGACGAATCCCGCGACGCCGAGGCCGACCGCGCCGATGATGTGACGGCTGCCAAGCTCGGTCACTACCTCGCTGATCGTGGTGACTGTCTGTGCGAGATCGCTAGAGGGTGTCGGTCGCAGCAACCTCTCAACGATCTTGCCTCGTTCGTCTACCACTCCGGCGGCGACCTTGGTGCCGCCGACGTCGACGCCGATGGCCAGGCGCATGTCTACGCCTGTTGCCCGTTCGGGGAGGGTGGTGTGCCGTGGGGTTCTCCGCCGGCGGAAGCGGCGGGACCAGGCGGCGCGGGCCGTTCCTGCGATGCGGCCCGATCCTTCGGCTCGGCGGGGGCCGAGGCCGGTCCGCCCGGTGGCGGGGGTGAGGCCGGGGGCGGCCCCGACATCCGGGAGAACGCGGCGTCGATGGCGGCCACCGCGTCGTACGCGGCCGACATCATCGCATCGGCCGTCTCGCCGACGCGGCCGGCCAGATCCGGGCTGGAGCCGCGTGCCCTGCGGATGGCGCGGCACACGGGGCACCAGGCGCACTCTGGCGCGTCGCCCGCTGACACGGCGTCTTCAGGCTCGGCGGTCGCGGTCCCCCACACGTCATCGCTATCGCCGCGGATGGTCCTGCTGACCTGGCCTGCGAATTGCTGGCCAAGGCTGCGGGCGCCCGCTATGGCCAGCCGCCGCTGCAGGTCGTCGAGCCACGTCATCGGGCGTCTCCCAGATTCTCGGTGTACTTCTTCAGGCCCTGGAGCGCCTGATCGATGATCATATTTATTGCCCTGCGCTTGATCATTCCGAGCATTGGGATCCGGAGGTTCATGATGAGCTCGTAAGTGACCTTGGTGCCAGCGTCATGGTCAGCCAGCACGTAGCTGCCGGTCAGCGCGGAAAGCAGCGCTGACGGCTGGGCGAGTTCCCAGCTCTGCCGGATGTCCGCGTCCCACTCGTACACGAGCACAAGAGTGTCCTTGATGAAGCCCGCGTCCACGACCAGACGTACCTGTCGCCCGCGCCCATCAGGACCCTGCTCGATCACCTCGACGGAACGGAACGAGCCCCACTGCGGGTACGAAGGGAAATCAGCGATCACCGCCATCACGGTTTCCCGCGGCGCCGCGATGACCGTGCTCGAGCTTGCAGTTTCCGCCATCGGCGCGCCTTTCTTCCGTCCGGACCCTGCCCGGAGCGTACCGCTACCACTCAAGTACGTAAGGCGTCTTGGTGGCACGGAAGTGGCCCACGTTGACGCACTCAGTGGTGCCGACCCTAGCCCGGCCGACGAGTGGCTGGTGCACGTGACCGAACAGCACGTACCTCGGCCTTGTCTCCTTGATCGCCTCGAGCAGCGCCTCGCTGCCGCGTTCGAGCCGCCGCGCCACCGTGTCGTACAGAAGCAGGGGAATGGCGGGAGGGATGTGGGTGCACAGCACGTCCACCGCCCCGACCGCTGCCACCTTGGCGGCATAGACATCATCGTCGATCTCGTTCGGCGTCCGGTAGGGGGAACGCAGCCCGCCACCGACGAACCCGAATGTCCACCCGTCAAGCTCGATCCGTTCGCCGTCGAGAACCCGGTGCCCCGCCCGCAAATGGTCCTGCCACATGCGCGGGACGTCCACGTTTCCGTATGTGAGATATGCGGGCTCGGGGAGTGCGGCGAAAAGCTCGGCATACTGACGGCCCACGGCGGCCTCGATGTGCTCGGCCCGATCGCCTCCGAGCGCCGCCCACAGCCCGGCGGACAAGGACCGCGCCTCGTCGAATCGATGCGCGGTGCGCAGCGCGATGAACTCACGCGCCTTCTCCTCGCCGAACAGGTCGGCGAAGATCCCCTGCCCGTTGTCGGCGTAGTCAACGAACAGGATCAGGTCACCAAGGCAGAAGAGCGCATCCGCCCCGTCACCTGCCCGGGCGAGCGCGTCGGTGCTGCCGTGCACGTCGCTGACCACGTGGACCCGCATGATGACACTTTAAGGTGCCCGTCATGGCCACGGCTCCTGCTGCCGGGCCGCGGACACCGGGCCCACGGCGTGCGGGCGCTGGACCTGCCATTTGGTACTAGGTCGCTGCCGACGCCGGTACTACCGGTCGGTAGCGAGTCGCGATACCGTCCACGGGGGGGCTGTCATGCGGCCCGACAGGACATGACAAGGAGGCGTCGTGCGCGAATACGGCACACCGGCCCTGGTGGACATCCCTGACTCGGCCAACCTCACCGACATTGTGTTCAAACGGGCGGCGGACGAACCCGGCGCCGTAGCGCTGCGCCGCAAGGCTGGTGACGGCTGGCGCGACGTGACCGCGGGCCAATTCCACGGCGACGTCGTGGCTGTCGCCAAGGGCCTGATCGCCGCGGGAATCGAATCCGGGGACCGGATCGGGCTGATGTCACGGACCCGCTATGAGTGGACGCAGATCGACTACGCCATCCTGGCGGCCGGTGCGGTCAGCGTGCCAATCTACGAAACCTCCTCGGCGGAGCAGGTGGAATGGATCCTGTCCGACTCCGGGGCCAAGGGCGTCTTCGTGGAGACGCCGGCACACGAGGCCAGGGTCGTCGGTGTCAGGGACAAAGCGGCCGACCTTGGCCATATCTGGCAGATCGACGCAGGAGGGCTCGGCGAGCTTGCCGCAGCGGGCGCCGACGTGCCCGACGAGGAAATCGGTAAGCGCCGTGCCTCACGTGGCGCCGCCGACATCGCCACGATCATCTACACCTCAGGCACCACGGGCCGGCCCAGAGGCTGCGAGCTCACTCACCGCAACCTGCTCTCGGATGCGAGAAACGCGTTCTCGGGGTCGCTGGCCGAGGCTTTCGACATCGCCGATGGATCGACGCTGCTCTTCCTGCCGCTCGCGCACGTCATTCGGCCGCGGATCATCCAGATCGGCGCCTGGAGTCCGGCGACGATCTCGGCCACACGGCAGACATCAAGAATTGCGGCCGGATCTGGCCGGGTTCCAGCCGACGTTCGTGCTGGCGGTGCCGCGCGTGTTCGAGAAGGTCTACAACACGGCCGAGCAGCAGGCGCCGGGACCGGGCAAGGGCAAGATCTTCGACCGCGATCGAGGCGGTGGCGATCGCCTACAGCGAGGCGACTGAGACGAGGGCAACGCCCCCATCCTGCTCAGGCTCCAGCACGCTGTGTTCGACAAGCTGGTGTACGTCAAGCTGCGTGCCGCGCTCGGCGGACAAGTGCTACTTCTCGGTCTCCGGCGGCGCACCGCTCGGCGCCCGGCTCGGCCACTTCTTCCGCGGCGTCGGCGTCACGATTCTACGAGGGCTACGGACTGACCGAGACGACAGCCGGCGGACGGTGAACCGGCCGACCGGACTCAAGGTCGGCACGGTCGGCCGGCCGATCAGCGGGGTCGCCATCCGGATCGCCGACGACGGCGAGATCCTGTATCCGGGGCAGCAATGGTGTTCGCCGGGCTACTGGCGAAACGAGGCGGCGACGCAGCGAGGCCATCGACGACGAGCGGCTGGTTCCACACCGGGCGACATCGGCGAGATCGACGACGACGGGCTTCCTGCGCATCACCGGGCGCAAGAAGGAACTGATCGTCACCGCCGGCGGCAAGAACGTCGCGCCGGCCGTGCTCGAGGACCGCATCCGCGCGCATTGGCTGATCAGCCAGGCATTCGTCGTGGGCGACGGCAGCCGTTCATCGCCTGCCTGGTGACGCTGGACGAGGAGAGCCTTGCGCACTGGAAGGGGCAGCACGGCAAACCGGCCGGCGCGACCGTCGTCAGCCTGAGGGACGATGCCGAGCTCGTGGCCGAGATTCAGGCAGCGATCGATGATGCCAACAAGGCGGTGTCGCGGGCCGAGTCGATCAGGCGGTTCCGCGTGCTTGGCACGGACTTCACCAAGGCCGGCGGCCATCTGACTCCGAAGCTGAACATACGCAGGTACCTTGTGGCGAAGGATTTCGCCGCCGAAATCGACGCGCTCTACTCCTGAAGCGCTGTCGGCTGGGGCGCAGCGTTCGTGGACAGAACTTCGTGGACAGAACAAGGCCCTAGCCGGTCAGCACGGCCGCCAGACGCTCTGCGACGAGCTCCCAGCGCCACTCGGCCTCCACCCATGTGCGGCCACGCTCCCCCATGGCCGCCGCCCGCTCGGTGTCGCGGAGCAGTTCGATCACGCGGTCAGCGACAGGGACGGCCGACCGGCCGTCCACCACGTAGCCGGTCTGACCAGCGAGCACAGCATCCGGAGCGCCACCAGAATTACCGGCGATGACGGGCAGGCCAGACGCCGACGCCTCCAGGTAGACGATGCCGAGCCCTTCGACGTCCAATCCGCGCCTGCGGGTCCTGCAGGGCATCGCGAACACGTCACCAGCGTTGTAGTACGCAGGCAGGTCGCCCCGGGATACCGAGCCAGCGAAAGTGATCGAAGATCTCACGCGGAGCCGTTCGGCTAGACCTTCCAGCGCCGCCCCGTATCGCCCGCCACCCACAAATATCAGGGCCGCATCGCCGATCGCGGCCCGCACGCGCGGCCAGGCACGGATCAGTGTGTCCTGCCCCTTACGTGGCACAAGGCGTGACACGCAGACGACGACCGGGCGCCCGGCCAGGCCCAGCCGCTGCCGTACGGCCGCGGCGCCGCCCCGTCCTGGACGGAACTCCGTGACATCGACTCCGGGCGCGAGCCGGACCATCCGCGCCGCGGCGGCCGGCGACAGGGCCCGCGCGAGCCTGGCACGGAAGTAGTCGCCGAGGTAGGTGACAACGTCCACCTCGTCCCCGATCCTGCGGAGCAGCGACCGGGCGCCCGGCAGCATCGCCCAGCCCGCCTCGTGGCCGTGGGTGACCGCGACGCACCGCTTGATCCCTGCGCGGCGCAGGCCAGGCGCGAGCAGGCCGAGCGGTGCCGCCGCGCCGAAGAGGACGGTGTCGCATCCGTGTTCCTTGACGATCTCCTGCGTCCGGCGGAGCACCCCGGGCACGGGCAGCATCAGCGAGCCGGGATGACGGATCACGGGGAAGGGCTGCGCCGCATCGAACGCCTTGTCACCCTCCCACGACGGGGCGTACACCACGACCGAGCCTGCCGGCCGCGCGGACGCCAGCGCGTGCACAAAGGACTGGATGCCGCCCTGCCTGGGCGGGTAGTCGTTGGTCACCACCAGAGTCTTCGGCATCACGCTCGGAGAGCCTAGCCTTTGCGGGCGGCGGCTCAGCAACCGGTGGCGGCTCAGCAACGGGTGCCCATGGCCGGGGTGGCAACGCGTGCCGTCGGCGCGACGTGGTCTGCTAAGGCCGGGCGGCGCCGTCGAAGTTCTGCGCGTACCACGACGTGGACATCGGGATCTCCTCGACGTTTTCCCCAGGCGTCGGCGCGTCGACAATCTTGTTGTTGCCCACGTAGATGGCAACGTGACCATCTGCGTCGTAGTAAAGGAGGTCACCAGGCTGGATGTCCGCGGTCGCCACATGCGGCAGGGAGGCCCACTGGGCGTAGGTGGTGCGCGGAATCTGGACCCCTGCTGCCGCCCACGCGGTCATGACGAGCCCGGAGCAGTCGTAACCCGCGCTGTACGGGCCGGTCCCGCCCCAAACGTACGGTGCGCCGATCTGTGACACGGCGAACGCCACTGCGTTGCCCGCCGCGCCGGTCGCGGGTCCGTGGTACACGATCCCGCCACCGGCACCGCCACCGCCACCGCCACCGCCAGAACTGGGGGTGTTGCCTGATGGGGCCGGTGCGGTGAGCTTGTTCAGCTCGGCCTGGTTCTTGGCGATGAGCTTCTTGAGGCTCTCGTACTGCGCCCGCTTGCTCTCCTTGAGCTGGCGTATCGCCGCGGTGGTCCGTGCCTGCTGGTGCGCGGACTGGAGGACCGCGCTCGCGGCACCGACGTAGGCGGCCAGTTGCGCGCGCCTATCGGTGGACAGATGGTTGAGTAGTGCCGCCTGGTCAGAGGATGGTCTGGGGGTTGTCGCTGGTAAGTATCGCACTGGCAGAGTTGAGGTTGCCCTGCTCGTACGCGGCGGAAGCGATCTGCGCAATGGCGGCACGCATCGCCTTAAGGTTGTGCTGATCCTTGCCGAGCGTCTGGCTGACCATCTTGAGCCTGGCACTTGCCGCGTTCAGGTCCGTAATCGACTGGTCATACTGCTGTGAGACGGCATCGAGCTGTGACATCAGCTTGCTGATCTTCGCCCGGACCTGGCTCGCCGTCGGATTTGGCGTGGCGCTTGCCGCCCCGCCGTAGGCGACGAACGCACCGGCGAGGGCTATCCCGGTGATGGTCGCGACGCCTCGGCGTACACGGGAGGCGGTTACTGCGGGGTGCGCACCCACGTATGTGACACGCTCCTTCTCCCACGTGCCGCCTACCGGGTGAGCTGACGGGTTCGGGCGGTGGAAGACGCGCCCTACGGGTACGGCCATCAGGTGACCGCGCCCGATTCACCCCTGGAGGATCAGGCCCGGCGGAACATGTCGCTTGGCCCTGCGGTCTCCTCCGGCGGTTCCCCGGCTCCAACACCGACCGTCCGGTCAGCGATAAGGACTCGGCGGGAGCCCATTACCGCCGCCACGGTGACAGCTGAAAAGTAATGTGGCTCGGGCGGAGACACTAGTGAAGATCACGAATGGTTTCAACCACTTCGGCCATACTCATCCCGGCGTGGCGCGTTAAGTGGCGAATTACGATCTTGGCGAAGCGGCCAGGCCATTGCGCCACGGGCGCTTTCATCGCCCAAACCTCGTTACCGTCCATGACAGGGGACCTGGGGGCATGACCTGCGGTTTCATGTCCGCGGTCCCCCCGCGGTTCGCATCCGCGCGGCAGGCCCCGGTACAGCCCTCTGCCGTACCCTCCGCCGGGCCGGTGCCGTACCCTCCGCCGGGCCGGTGCCGTACCCTCCGCCGGGCCGGTGCCGTACCCTCCGCCGGGCCGGTGCCATACCCTCCGCCGGGCCGGTGCCGTGCCGGTGCTATCCACGCCTCGCGCGGGCGGAACTGCGTTCGCGGTTCAGCAGACTGGCGTGGTTAAAATTCAGGACGCGTGGGCTTCGGGGAGAGCGAGCCTCAGCGGGGGCACCATCCCGGCGTCGGCCAGGGTCCTCAGCGCGCGGCGCTCCGGCTCGCCGATCTCGACCTCGATACCAAGCAGTGTCCCGACGACACAGTCAGCGCATGCGATGTCACGCATTTCACACCGGTCACAGTCGATCAGCATGGCCACTCCTTCCGCCTGTGATCCCGCGTACCGGAACCACGTGTGTCAGACGTTAGGAGTAGGCACCGACATTTCCCTGCGCGCCGCGGGTCAGGTCGGCCACTGTCACCGGCGGGTCACGCGCCCTGCGCCGGCCGGTCGACGAGTTCGACGGTGTCCGCGGTGTCGCACCAGCGGCAGCGGACCTGTTCGACGGTCTCCGCGAGCACCTGCTGTTCCTCGACCCTCGGCTCTCCCGACAGGTCCTGGTGCACGTAGTCGCGGGAGCGGACCGTCCTGATGACGTCGAACCGGGTCAGGTTGCCGCACCGCGTGCAACGCCACCGTGTCTGCCCAGTCGGCCGGGACTTGTCCATGGATTCCCTCCCTGGAGATCCGGTCCGGTCGCGGCCCCGGCCGCCTACGAGCGACGGCGCCTTGCTGACTGTCACACAGGGTCGCTGGCGGTCACACAGGAATGATGCCACGCTTGCGCGCTGGCGGCGTGTCACGCTTGCGCTCGGAGATCTCCAGCCCGCGAATGATATGTCCCCTTGTGTCGGCAGGGTCGACGATGTCGTCGATAAGAGCCTGCTTGGCGGTCAGATAGGGATCGATCTGCGCCCGCACGGTCGCGACCAGATCCTGGCGCAGCGCGTCACGAGCCTCGCCGGGCTCCTCAGCGGCAAGCTGACGGCGGAACAGGATATTGACCGCGCCCTCCGGCCCCATGATCGAGACCTCCGCTGTCGGCCAGCCCACGATGTAGTCGGCCCCGTACTGACGGCCGCCCATTACGTAGTACCCGGCACCGTACGCCTTGCGCAGGATGACCGTCACCTTGGGCACGGTCGCGCAGGAGATGTTGTGCAGAAACTTGGCGCCGTGCCGCAGGATGCCGCGGTGCTCGACCTCACGCCCGACAACAAAGCCAGGCACGTCCACGAGGAAGACGAGCGGGATCCCGAACGCGTCACAGATGTTGATGAACCTCGCCGCCTTGTCCGCCTCGTCTACCGAGATGGCGCCCGCCCGGACCATGGGCTGGGACGCCACGATGCCCGCTGGGCGCCCACCGAACCTGGCGAAGGCGGTGATGAGGGCCTTGGCCCAGTCCGGCTTGATCGCGAAGAACTCGCCGTCATCGGCGATCTCCTTGATCACGCGGCGCATGTCGTACGCCTTGCGGAGGTTCGGGGGGACGATCTCATACAGCGTCTCCGACCGCCGGTCCGGCGGATCGGAGACGGGCCTGACCGGGAGTGGGTCACCGTAGCGGGAGGGCATGAAGGACAAATACGCACGCACCAGGCGCAGGCATTCCGCGTCGTCCGCGGCCTCGACGTCCGCCACACCGGAGATCTTCGCGTGCACGGCCGAGCCACCCATCTCCTCCTCCGTGAGCTCTTCTCCTGTGGCAGCGCGTACAAGGTGGACTCCTGCGAGTGCCATCGACGACGTGCCCCTCACCATGGGGACGAAATCGCATAGCGCCGGAACGTACCCGGTCCCCGCGCTGCAGTGCCCGAGCACGGCGCCCACCTGAGGCACCACGCCGCTCATCTGGCTCATCTCGCGGAACACATCACCGGTGCCGCCGAAGGCGCTGACAGCCTCGTTCACCCGCCCGCCCGCGGAGTCGAGCAGGTAGACGACGGGATAACCGTGCCGAACGGCGAGCTCGCGTATTCGCGCCGCCTTCCGCTCGCCGTGCATGCCCATCGACCCTGCAAGCACAGTGAAGTCGTAGGCGATGACCGCGGCCCTGCGGCCCTCGATCTCACCGCTGCCTGTGACGACCCCGTCCGCCCAGGTACGGCGGCCCTCTGTCTGAGGTGTGTCGGCTGCCCGGGCCAGCATGCCGATCTCGGTGAAGGTCCCCGGATCGAAAAGAAGGTCGAGGCGCTCCCTGACGGTGAGCTTGCCGAGCCCGTGCTGGCGTCCGATGAGCTTCTCGCCACCCATCCCGAGCGCATCGGCCTTCCGCTCGGCGAGATCGCGTGCCAGTTCCCGCATGGCGTCAGCGCCATCTGCCGCGCCGCCTGCTGCCCGTGCCAATTGGGTGTCCACTGACCCTCCCGCAATACCAAATGGGATTCGACGTGTCGTACGGTACCCCGCGATATTGCTCCGACCTGGCATCGTGGCCGTCGCGCCGTAGGGGCGCGGGACGGTGATCGCCACGTAATGTCGGTACCAGGGCCTATCGTCGGCAACGTGACGACCTCGAGTGGCGTGCCGCAGGCGCGCAGTAACGCCCCGGGCGAGGCGCCTGGCTACCAAAGTGTCCGCCAGTGCGCCGGCCTTCAGGCCGGTGGTGAAGGCGGATGGGCCTGAGCCATGTCACAACGGCTGGTTCTGCTGTTCGATGTACTGTCGCAGGACACTGATTGGCGGGCCGCCGACCGAGCCGGCGAAGTAGGACGGGGACCACAGCCGGTTCGCCCGCCAGTAGTGCCGTGCCAGGCCGGGGAACTCCTGCCGCATACGCCGCGAGGACACGCCCTTGAGGCTGTTGACCAGCCGCGCGAGCGCGACCTTGGGCGGGAAGCTGACCAGCAGATGCACATGGTTGGCCGCGCCGTTGAACTCGGCCAGCCCGGTCTCAAAGTCGGCGCATACGTCCCGCATGATCTCCTCCATCCGCCGCAGGTGCGCGGCGGCGAACACGGGGTGCCGGTACCTGGTCACGAAGACCAAGTGTGCGTGTAACACGAAAACACAGTGCCTGCCGGTGCGTATAGCGTCGTAGTCGGTCATAAGACCAAGTATACTGAGCGGGTGCGGCTCCGGTATCAGTACCGCCTCGACCCGGCACCTGGGCAGCGTCAAGCGCTGGCCAGGGCGTTCGGCTGCGCGCGGGTCGTCTTCAACGACGGGCTGCGTGCCCGCCAGGAAGCGCACGCAGCCGGGTTGCCCTGCATCACGGACGCCGAACTGCCGGCCCGGCTCACCGCCGTCAAGGCCACCCCGGAACGCACCTGGCTGGGCGAGGTGTCCGCCGTGGTGTTGCAGCAGGCATGGGCGGACCTGGGCGCCGCGTACCGGAACTTCTTCACCTCGCTCACCGGAAAGCGCAACGGCCCGAGGATCGGGCCACCAGGTTCCGGTCCCGCAAGGACCACAGGCAGGCGATCCGGTTCACCGCCAGCGCCCGGTTCAAGGCGTTTGCGGTGCTGCCGGACGGCACCGTCGTGACGGCACCGAAGTTCCTGCGCCGCGCCGAACGCAAGCTCAAGCGGGTGCAGCAGGCCCTGAGCCGCAAGGACAAAGGCCCGGCCAACAGGGAGAAAGCGCGGGTCCTGGTGGCCCGCGCGCACGCCAGGGTGACAGACTCCCGCCGCGACTTCCACCACAAGCTGTCGACCACGATCATCCGCGAGACCCAAGCGGTGTACGTGGAGGACTTGTGCGTGGCCGGGCCCGG
The DNA here is from genome assembly GCA_963712955.1 of uncultured Actinomycetota bacterium. GTDB lineage: Bacteria > Actinomycetota > Actinomycetes > Streptosporangiales > Streptosporangiaceae > DATFVJ01. The sequence continues at coordinate 22,352 of CAVQKF010000016.1, forward strand.
CCGGACCCGGCTCGCCAAGCCGGTGCATGACGCCGGGTGGTCGGCGTTCACCGGGATGCTGAAGTACAAGGCGAAGCGGTATGGCCGGGTGTTCGGCCGGATCGGCAGGTTTGAGCCCACCTCCCAGGTGTGCTCAGCCTGCCGGGTCAAGGACGGCCCGCAACCGCTGCACGTCCGCACCTGGACCTGCGGCGCGTGCGGGACGGTCCACGACCGGGACCACAACGCCGCCAAGAACGTGCTCGCCCTCGGGCGGAGGGAGAGCCTAAACGCCTGCGGAGGGACCGGAAGACGAGGGCTTGCCCGGGCAGGACCCAGTGAAACAGGAACCCACCGGAGCGCCGCATGAGCGGCGCAGGAGGAATCCCCATCCCTTCAGGGCGGGGAGGACGTCAAACACCTCACGCGCCCGGCGAGCGCTGCAGGAGCCGCTAGGCGGCTCCCAGCCGTCATCGCCCAGCGGCGACCGCTCGGGGGCGCCCGACGACGTCCTGCTTGAAGCGTGCCTTTACATGGTGCAGGGTGCCCTCGACGATCTCGCCCGCCCGCTCGCGGAAACCGAATTCGTGGTGGTCGATCTGGAGACGACCGGCGGGTCTCCCGCCGACGCGGCAATCACAGAAATTGGCGCGGTACGTACACGTGGTGCCGTGGCCGACTGGCCAGGTGGGCACGAAGGGCCATGCGTGGTCGACGCTCCAAGCACGGCGGCGGCCCAGGTGCGACCGACCACCCAGGCCCGGCCGGCGGCCCAGGTGCGACCGACCACCCAGGCCCGGCCGGCGGCCCAGGGATCGCGGGTCCGCGCAGCAGGGAATTCGCCACTCTGGTCAATCCCGGCCACGCCATACCGCCGCACGTCGCCGCCCTGACAGGGATAACAAACGCGCTCGTGACCACCGCCCCGCGCGTCGAGGAAGTGCTCCCGCGGTTCATCGACTTCGCCGCAGGTTCCGTGCTCGTCGCGCACAACGCGCCTTTCGACGTCGGCTTCCTCAGGACCGCATGCGCACGGCACAACCTGGCGTGGCCCGCGCTCCCCACGCTCGACACCGCAGCACTGGCCCGGCGGATACTCACCACCGACGAAGTGCACGACTGCAGGCTCCGTACGCTCGCCGACTTCTTCTGCGCCGGCACACGGCCAAGCCACCGGGCGCTCGATGATGCCCGTGCGACGACCGCCGTCTTGCACGGCCTCCTTGACCGGCTCGCGTGCCGCGGCGTGCACACGCTCGAGGCGCTCCGTGGCTTCGGGCTGCCGCCAGCGCCGCAACGGCGACGGATGCGCCAGCTCACGGCAACAATCCCACGGACGCCTGGAGTGTGCATATTCACCGCAGCGGACGGGCAAGTGCTCCACGTGGTGCGGAGCTCGGACATGCATGCACGCGCCTGTGGCTACTTCACCACTGCCGAAACCCGCGGAGGCATCCGCGAAATGATCAGTAAGACGGCGCGGATCGTGCCGCTTCGCTGCGCGACTGCGCTCGAAGCCGAGGTGACCGAGATCCGGCTTATCGCCATGCACCTGCCGCCATCCGGCACGGATCTGCGGGCATCAGCCGCTGGCTGGCGCTCCCCCGCGGCCGCGGGCCCCGTCAGGGCTGATGCGCTCGCAGCGGTCCGGGAGGTGGTGGCTGCCCGTCCGCGTTTCTCCGGCGGATGGGACGTGGCATGGATCCGGCGCGGGCTGCTCGAAGCCACGGCGGTGCTGCCGCGCGGCGCAGAACCGCGGGCGCTCGACATCGCGTCCGGCGCGGTGATGCCATGCACGATCGGCCCCGAGTCCCAGGCTGCGGCCTCGGCCAGAGAATCCGAGACTGCGTATCTCCTCAGCTGGCTGGAATCACCCGGTGTTCGGCTGATAGAGGTGGAAGGCACCTGGTCGGTCCCGGTCCCGCCATGAGCGAGTCGGATAGCCTACGGCTGTCGCCACGCGAGACGGCCGCGCCGGGTGAGCCAGCCGCCGCAGCGTGAGACGGCGGCGGCAGGAGGCACAGCGGCCGCAGGAGAGACAGCGGCCGCAAGAGAGACAGCGGGCCGCAGGAGACACAGCGATCGCAGGAGACACAGCGGCCGCAGGAGACACAGCGGTCGCAAGCGAGATGGCAGCCCGCGCACGAGGCCGCCGGACGGCGCCCAAGGAGGCAGTAAGTGGTCACCGCGATCGTTCTCGTCCGCACCGAGGTGCAGCGCATTCCCGACGTCGCCGAAGAGATCGCACAATTCCCCCAGGTCAGCGAGGTTTACTCGGTGACAGGTGAATTCGACCTCGTCGCGATCGTCCGGGTCCGCGCGCACGAGGAACTCGCTGACGTCATCCCCGGAGGGCTCAACAAGGTGTCCGGTGTCACCCATACTGAGACCCACGTAGCGTTCCGCACCTATTCGCGGCACGATCTGGAGGCCGCTTTCGCGCTCGGCTTCACCGACGGCGCAGAAGGCTGAACCCGGCTGCTGCCACATGATCGATGGGCCATTCCACATCCCCCAAGTTCTGGCCAGTGGCCAGCTAAGCGGCAGATCCACGGATCGAGCGCCGCAGGCCGCGGAAGCGCGGGGCAAAGTGAAGGCGATGAGTTGTCTACGGGCGGCCACGAGGACTATCACGACAGCGTCCTGCCCAGCGGCCACACCGCAGCACCCCGAAGAGGGCCTCGACTGCGCCCGCGGCCTTTGCCTTGGCGACCCTGCGGCGTGGCGCGCGGCAGACGAGGCAGTCCACGTCCCGCGCCGGCCGGCAGTTCGCGTCACGGCCCGGCCGGCAGTTCACGTCACGGCCCGGCCGGCAGTTCACGTCACGGCCCGCCGGCCAGCAGTCATGTCACGCGCACCGCGAAACGCTGAGTTACCTCCGCCCAGCGGGTGAGCAGCGCCGCGGCCGCTCCGGAGTCGACGGCCGCGGCCGCACGCCCATAGCCGTCGCGTAGTGAGCCGGTCAGCGCCGCCGCGCCTGGGACGCCCGCGTCCGCGGCAAGCGCCGCGGCGGCGTTCAGCAGCACGGCGTCGCGTACCGGGCCATGCTCACCGCGCAGCACCGTACGCGCCACGGCCGCGTTGTGCGCCGCGTCCCCGCCCCTTAGATCATCGGGCTTGGCGCGCGCGATCCCCAGGTCGGCCGGGTCGATCACCGCCTCGCTGATATGAGCCTCCTCCTCAACGACCCACACCCTGGACGTCGTCGTCGTGGTCAGCTCATCGAGCCCGTCGCTGCCGTGGAACACCAGCGCACTGCAACCGCGCCCGGCGAGCACCCCGGCGATGACCGCGCACATTCCCTCGTTCGCCACCCCGACCGCGAGCGCCTGCGGCCGGGCGGGGTTGGCCACCGGGCCGAGGAAGTTGAACACGGTCGGCACGCCAAGCTCGCTCCGCGGCGCCGCGGCGTGGCGCAGCGCCGGGTGGTAGAGCGGGGCGAACAGGAACACGATCCCTGTTTCCTCCGCGACCTGCTCGGTAAGCGCGGGAGGCAGGTCGATGACCACGCCGAGCGCCTCAAGCACGTCCGCGGCCCCGCACGCAGACGTTGCGGCCCGATTGCCGTGTTTGGCCATCTTGGCACCGGCGGCCGCAGCGACGATCGCCCCCATCGTGGAAATATTCACCGTCCTGGCCCCATCGCCGCCCGTCCCGACCAGATCCGTGATCCGGCCAGGGATCCGCAGCGGCAACGCGTGGTCCAGCATGGCCTGGGCGAGGCCGGTCATCTCCGCGGCCGTCTCACCCTTCGCGCGCAGCGCAATGCTGAACCCGGCGATCTGCACGGCCGTCGCCGCCCCGGACATGATCTCGTTCATCGCCCAGGCGGCTTCCTGCGTCGTGAGCGAATCGCCCTTCACGAGCGCGCCAATCAGTGCGGGCCACGTCGCCGCGTAATCCATGGCGTCACCTTCGGAGTCGTTCGGGATCATCTATTGCGCCTCGATCACCTGCGGTCGCGCCGAGATGCGCGACCGGCTACGGCGCGGGGCCTGGTTCTCAGGCGCCCGTGAGAGCGGCGCGCTGGCGCATGAGGCCGCCAAGCGCGGCCGCCAGGGCCGCCGGGTCGATGGGGTGGCTGACCACGGAATCGGCGCGGCTCCAGGTAGCCAGCCAGCCGTCATCGGGCCGGCCGATGATCAGGAGCACCGGCGGGCAGTTGTAGATCTCATCCTTGGCCTGCCTGCAGACTCCCATCCCGCCGGCGGGCTGCGCCTCGCCGTCGAGCACCATGACGTCGACGGTTCCCGTGCCCAGCAGGCGGAAGAGTGCGGGCTCGGTCGCGCTCTCGATGATCTCGGCTGGCGCGACATCAGGCGCGGGCCGACGCCCGATGGCAAGGCGTATCGCCGCGCGGGTGCGGCCGTCGTGGCTGTAGACGACAACCTTCATCGGCTTTTCCCGCGTCGGCCTCTCCCGCGACGGGTTCTGCAACGAGTCATCAGTGCCGCTCATATGTTCGTCCATCGGTCGGCCGCTGCTTGCGCAACAGGTGCGGGTTATGTGGTGTACGCAAGGATGCTAGCCGCCCCGGATCGCGGCTTCCTGCGCCGAGTACGGGGGGCGCGCGATACGCGGCCACGCCGTATCGCAATAATGGCCCACGTGGCGACAGTAACCACGGCCCAGACCGCACCGCGTGCGCCGTCCTCGCATCGGCCCAGCCTCGTCAGCGTGGGCACCATCATCTGGCTGTCCTCCGAGCTCATGTTCTTCGCGGCACTGTTCGCGATGTATTTCACCGTGCGCTCGGTCACCAAGGGCGCCGGGGGCGTCTGGCCAGGGGCACACCTGGACCGGTCGTTCGCGTCGATCAACACAACCGTCCTTGTGCTCTCAAGCGTCACCTGCCAGATGGGCGTGTTCGCTGTCGAGCGGGGCAAGATCAGGCGCACAGGACCGCTGCTGCGGCCTGCGCTCTGGAAGCTGAGCTGGGGCCTGCGCGAGTGGTACGTGCTCTCCTTCCTCATGGGCCTGTTCTTCATCTGCGGCCAGGCGTACGAATACCACGACCTGGTCACGAAGCAGGGCGTGACCCTTTCGTCGAGCGGCTACGGGTCGGTGTTCTACCTGACCACCGGCTTCCACTTCCTGCACGTCTCCGGCGGGCTGATCGCGTTCCTCTTCATATTGGGACGCACGTTCGCCGCGAAACGCTTCACCTATGAACAGCAGGTCAGCGCCATCGTCGTCTCGTACTACTGGCACTTTGTCGACGTGGTGTGGATCGGCCTCTTCGCGACCATCTACCTCATCCACTGAGCGGAGACAGGGACAGCAGTGAGCTGGATCACCGCGCGGCGGCGGCACCCGGCGGCGGGGTACGCCGTCGTCATTCTCGGGCTCGTGCTCGTGGGCGTGGTCTACGCGGGACTCGCCGGGCATCATGCCTCGGCGGCCGGACCTCCCCCGGGTGCCTCCGCGCAGGAAGTCGCCCAGGGAAGGCAGTTGTTCGAGGTCACCTGCGCAAGCTGTCACGGCCTCAATGCCGAGGGCAGCGCCCGTGGACCGAGCCTGATCGGGGTCGGGGCCGCGGCCGTCGACTTCCAGGTGAGTACGGGCCGCATGCCGGCCAAGGAGGCGGACGCGCAGGTGCAACAGAAGCCGCCAAGCCTCGACGCGGCGCAGACCCGGGCCCTCGCCGCCTACATCGCCTCGCTTGCCGGCGGGGCCCGCGATCCCGTCCGCGGCGCAGGTCAACCCCGCCGTTGCCGATGTCGGGCTAGGCCAGCAGATCTTCGTCGCGGAGTGCGCACAGTGCCACAACTTCAGCGGCGCGGGCGGCGCGCTGACCTACGGCAAGTACGCCCCAGCCCTGACGACGGCGACCCCCACGCAGATCTACGAAGCGATGCTGACCGGCCCGCAGTCCATGCCGATCTTCAATGACACAACCATCACACCGAGCGAGAAGCGGGACATCATCCGGTACGTCACGCAGACCCGGTCGGAACCCAATCCCGGCGGATTCAGCCTGGGCCGTGTCGGACCTGTCACGGAAGGCCTTGTCGGCTGGCTTTTTGGTATAGGACTGGTGGTCCTTGCCGCCATGTGGATCACCGCGAGGCAGCGTGAGCAATGACTGAACACGGCAACCATCCGGAAGACCCGCGCGAAAGCGAGCACGCGGGCGGCCGCCGCGGCCGCGTGACACGCCGGCGAGTGATCGGCACGCCGGCGCCCGCCGAGGCGCGGCGCCTGCTTGGCAAAGACGGCGGCGCGGGCGGCCCGTCCGCGCCGGCGCCCAAGCCGCGTGAGCTGCCCGCGGACCCGCCCAACCCGGAGAGGGCGAAGCGCGCCGAGCGGGTCGTGGCATTGTGCTTTCTGATCTCCCTTGTAGCCAGCATCGCGTTCATCGCGTCCTACGTGATCTTCCAGGTGCACACGCTGGACAAGACCCTCAGGTCCAATCTCGGGCTTGGCCTGTCCATGACGGTGGCTTTCCTCGCCCTGGGGGTTGGCGCCACCATCTGGGTCAGGCACCTGATGCCGAACGTCGAGCTCACGGAGGAGCGCAAGCCACTGGCCTCGACCGCGCAGGACCGTGCGGCGTTCGCTGAGACCTTCGAGGAGGGCGCAGAGGCGAGCCAGTTCGTCAAGCGGCCAGTGGTGCGGCGGAGCCTGATCGCCGCTTCGCTTGCACTGGGGGTCGCACCACTCGTGCTGCTGCGCGACCTGGGCCCACTGCCCCGCACGCAACTACGGCACACCGCGTGGAGGAGGGGCAGCCCGGCTGGTTATCCTGGGTACTAACAGGCCGATGAAGCCCGCCGACTTCAGCTCGCCTGGCAGCATCATCACAGTGATTCCGGAGGGTATAGGCGACGACCTCAACGCGCTGGCAAAGGCGGCGGTGCTTATCATCAAGTTCCGGCCGTATGAGCTGCTGCCGCCGACCGTCATGAACTGGACGGTTGACGGCATCGTCGGGTACTCCAAGATCTGCACGCATGTCGGCTGCCCGGCGGCCCTGTATGAGCACACGACCCATCACATCCTGTGCCCATGCCATCAGTCGACGTTCGACGCACAGCGCGGCGCAAAGGTGATCTTCGGTCCGGCGCCACGTCCCCTCCCGCAGTTGCCGATCACCGTCAACGCCGAGGGCTATCTCGTCGCGCAGAGCGATTTCCACGAGCCGGTCGGCCCGAGCTTCTGGGAGCTAGGATGAGCACCGCGGACAAGGCACTGGACGGTATCGGCGGCTACCTCGACGACCGCTTCCGTGGCGCCCGGTCGGTGCGCGGCCTGCTCAAGAAGATCTTCCCCGATCACTGGTCCTTCCTGCTTGGGGAGATAGCGCTCTACTCGTTCGTCATCCTGCTGCTCACGGGAACGTTCCTCACGCTGTTCTTCAAGCCGAGCATGACCGAAATCGTGTACCACGGCTCCTACACGAAGCTGAACGGCGTGCGCATGAGCGAGGCCTACGCCTCGACACTGAACATCAGCTTCGACGTCCGCGGCGGCCTGCTGATGCGCCAGATCCACCACTGGGCGGCAATCGTGTTCCTCGCCGGGATCATGACGCACATGCTGAGGATCTTCTTCACCGGCGCCTTCCGCAAGCCGCGCGAGATCAACTGGCTGATCGGCGTCACCCTCTTCACGCTCGCCATCCTGGAAGGATTCGTCGGGTACTCCCTTCCGGACGACCTGCTCTCCGGCACCGGGCTGCGGATCCTGGAGGGAGTGCTGCTGTCGATTCCGATCGTCGGTACGTACGTGAGCTTCTACGTCTTCGGTGGCCAGTTCCCAGGGGACATCCTGATCCCCAGGCTCTACATCGTGCACGTGCTACTGCTGCCCGCAATCATCCTGGCGCTGGTGAGCGCGCACCTGTTCTTCATGTTCCACCAGAAGCACACACAGATGGCGGGCAAGGGGCGCACGGACCGCAACGTGGTGGGCGCGCCGATGTACCCGTATTTCATGGCCAAGACGGGGGCGTTCTTCTTCTTCGTCTTCGCCGTGTGCGCCGGGCTCGCCACGTTCGCCCAGATCAACCCGATCTGGCTGTTCGGGCCCTACAACCCCGCAGCGATCTCGGCGGGCTCGCAGCCCGACTTCTACATGGGCTGGCTGGAGGGCGCGCTGCGGATGATGCCGGCCTGGCAGATCAACTTCCTGGGCCACAGCCTCGCCCTCAGCGTCTTCATAGCCGCGCTCCTCGTCCTCGGGGTGCTGATGACCGGTCTTGCCCTGTACCCGTTCATCGAGCAATGGGTGACCGGCGACAAGCGGGAGCATCATGTCCTTGACCGGCCGCGTGACGCGCCCACCCGGACGGCCATCGGCGCGGCGGGTGTCACCTTCTACGGCATGCTCTGGCTGATCGGCGGCAACGACCTGATCGCCCGCTTCTTCGACATCCAGCTCTACTGGACAACCTGGTTCGGCCGGGTCGCCACCATCCTTCTGCCGGTCATCGCGTACTTCCTGACCAAACGGTTCTGCCTTGGCCTTCAGCGAAAGGATCGTGCGCTGCTTGAACATGGGGTCGAGACCGGCATCGTCGTGATGAAGGCAGACGGTGAGTTCACTGAGGTCACCCGGCCGGTCCCCGAAGAGGTCCTTGCGGTGCTCACCAGCAGGAATGGGCCGCCCGAGCTGACGGCAGCCCAGACGGCTGACGAGAATGGCGTGCCCTCCCCGGTGGCGCATGGCGTCATGGGCAAGCTCCGCGTACGGCTCAATCACGTCTTCGCGGAGGAGATCCCACTCCCGGACGGCCACGGCGGCGACGGCCACGGCAACGGCCACCACGAGCTTCCCGCAGGCGCGGAAGAGCGGCCGGCTCTGCCGGAGGCCGGGCGGCCCGTGGCCGGGCAGCCGGAGCAGCCGGAGCAGCCGGAGCCGACCACCCACGCGTAGCCCCAGGCGGGGCACGGATCTTCGCGTATCAGGCGGGCCTCGTCGCGATCACCTGAGCGTCACCTGGAAGGTGCCGCCGATGCCGCGCCGGAGGGGGCAGCCACCGATGCGGAGCCGGAGGGTGCCACCGGGGCTGCCGCGCCAGCGGGCGCCAACGAGGATGCTGCGCCCTGGGCAGAGGCTGCCGCAGTGGCGTTCAGCGCGTCAGCGGAGGCGAAGTAGCTGCCGTGCGGTCCTGCCACCACAGCCTGCTTCAGCGCGCTTCCCTTGACCAGCTTCTTCCACGACAGGAACCATATTGTCCAGCCGTCGCCCCACGTCCCCCGCACGGGGCTGCCGACGATGGTGACCGGCTCGCCCGGCCGGCGTTGTCGAAGTACCAGGCGGCATAGTCCGGCGCCAGGTTCACGCATCCGTGGCTGACGTTCGCGAAACCTTGCTCGCCAACCGACCACGGCGCGCTGTGGATGTAGTCGCCGCTCCAGGTGAACCGGACCGAATCGTAGACCATGACGTTGTAGTAGCCGGGATTCCCTGGGCAGACACCGAAACTGCACGAATCCATGTCTACCGGGTTGCCCTTCTCGATCGTCAGATATTCGCCATCCGGTGTGTCATCGCCCGGCTGGCCGGTGCTGATGGGCCAGTCGAATCTCAGCCTGCCGTTGACCCATACCTTCATCCGGTGGCTGCTCGCGCTCGCAACGGTCACGAGCGACTTACCGATGGTGAACGACCGCGACAGGTCGGCTGTCCCATAGACACCATCCGCACCGCGTACGCCGACCAGATGAGCGGTGAACCGCACCCTGTCGTAGGCCGGCCAGTACTTCCTCGGCCGGAACCAAACGGTCTTGTCGTCGAGCCAATACCAGGCGCCCACCACTGGCTTGCTGCTGCGAAGCTCAAAGGACCGCTCCACTTGGGCCCGATCATGAACTGCACGGCTAAAGGTCACCATGATCGGCATCCCGACACCCACCGTCTCACCAGGTGACATGTCGACCGAGGCGGTGAAGGTCCCCGTCGGTGGGGACGTACGGAACATCGCATGCTCGGTCGCCATCCGCCCCTGTGGGCCGGCCGCGGTCGCGGTTACAGCGTAGATTTGAGGCGAGGCGAGCGCCCAGGTGCTGTGCCAGGTCGTGCCGCCGGGGTTGAGATAGCCTGCGACGTCGTCGCCCCGCCTGTCCTTGACCGACACTCCGATCAGGTGGCCCCCGGATGCGCTGACCATGACGCCCAGATCGGGCCTGTCGTCGACGGCGCCCTGGCCTGGGCTGATCGTGACCCTCGCGACCTCCGCAGGCCTTGGCGCGGCGTGCCACCCGCCCTGACAGGCCGTGATCATGACCGATGACGCAGCCAGCATCGCCGCCGGAGCCAGCCAGACCGTGCTGCGCCCACGCCGCTTTTCCATCGTGGTAACACTCCCCCGCATGCTCAACCTTCCCCAGGCGGCACCTCACAGTCATTCCCGCAGGAGCAGCGAGATAACGTTAAGTAAGTGAGAAATCGCGCTGGGTGAAGCAATGAACTCCCATGATCCACAGAGAGGTTAGCGCGAAGAGCAGTCGAATGGACGCGTCCGCGCACCGCCGGAGTGTCCGCGGATGGGTCGCAGGCTCACGCGGGCACCAAAAGACCGCCGGCGCTCAGTGTGCGTAGACGCCGCGGTAATACTCGAAGACGAACCCGATCGAGGACAGCAGGACAAACAGCATCCCGATCAGGAAGAGCCACCAGCCGACGGCGAACCCGAACGCAGCAAGTGCCGCCGACAAACCCGTGAGCAGCGGCCACCAACTGTGCGGGCTGAAGAATCCGATTTCTCCGGCACCCTCAGGTATGTCGGCCTCGGGGTTGTCCTCGGGCCTCCGACGCGGCAGCCGGCGCCCGGTAAACAGCACGTAAAAGCCGGTAAGGAAGGCGAGGCCGACGGTGATGCCCAGCGCGGTCGTCCCGGTCGGGTCATAGGACGTGAACCAGTAGATGACATCCACGACGCCGAAGAACGCCGCGCAGAGCAGGAACAGAAAGCCTTCGACCTTCATCGGCTACCTCGCAAGAGGACTGACGCAATGACTTCCCGGGCCGCACCGGGCACCGGTGGACCCGACCCGGGACAGCACGGACCTACTGCCCGAGCGGGACAGGTAACACGCATGCGGTGCTCACACCTGCCAATCACCTGCTGTTCACCTACTCGAGCACCTGCTGAGGAGCCTGGCCGGCGGGCTGCACAGGCCGGCCCGCACGGACGTGCGGGTGATGCAGATCGAACGCCGGCCGCTCGGAGCGGATCCGGGGGATCCGGGTGAAGTTGTGCCGCGGCGGCGGGCAGCTCGTGGCCCACTCCAGCGAGTTGCTGAAGCCCCACGGGTCGTCGGAGGTCACCTTCTCGCCGTGCCGGGAGGTGATGTACACGTTCCACAGGAAGAACAGCGTGGACGCGCCGAGGACGAACGAGCCGATCGAGGAGATCATGTTCAGGGTCGTGAAGCCCGCATTCGCCGGGTAGGTGGCGTAGCGCCTCGGCATCCCCATCACGCCGAGCCAGTGCTGCACAAGGAACGTGACATGGAAGCCGATGAACAGCGTCCAGAAATGCCACTTCCCGAGCGTCTCGTTCAGCATCTTGCCGGTCATCTTCGGCCACCAGAAGTAAAAGCCGGCGAACATGGCGAACACCACGGTGCCGAACAGCACGTAGTGGAAATGCGCCACCACGAAGTAGGAGTCACTGACGGCGAAATCCAGCGGCGGTGAGGCGAGGATGACACCGGTGATGCCGCCGAAAAGGAACGTCACAAGGAATCCGAGCGCGAACAGCATCGCGGTCTCGAACGTCAGCTGGCCGCGCCAGATCGTGCCAGCCCAGTTGAAGAACTTCACCCCGGTCGGCACTGCGATCAGGAACGTCATGAAGGAGAAGAAGGGCAGCAGCACCGCGCCGGTGGTGAACATGTGATGCGCCCACACCGTCATCGACAGGCCAGCGATCGCGATCGTCGCGCCGACCAGGCTCTTGTAGCCGAACAGCGGCTTGCGGCTGAACACGGGCAGCACTTCGGTGATGATGCCGAAGAAGGGCAGCGCCACGATATAGACCTCGGGGTGCCCGAAGAACCAGAACAGATGCTGCCAGAGGATCGCGCCGCCGTCGGCCGCGTCGAACACGCGCGCGCCGAGCTTGCGGTCGATCTCCAGCACAAGCAGCGCCGCGGCGAGCACCGGGAAGGCCATCAGCACGAGCATGCTCGTGAGCAGGATGTTCCAGGTGAAGATGGGCATACGGAACATGGTCATGCCCGGAGCGCGCATACAGAAGATCGTGGTGACGAAGTTGACGCCGCCGAGGATCGTGCCGAACCCGGCGATCGTCAGACCCATGATCCACATATCGCCGCCGATGCCAGGCGAGTACACCGCGCTGGTCAGCGGGCTGTAGGCGTACCAGCCGAACGCGGCCGCCCCGCCGGGGGCGACGAAACTGAAGAGCAGTATGAGCCCACCGAACAAGAACAGGTAGTAACTGAAAAGGTTGAGCCGGGGGAACGCGACGTCGGGCGATCCGATCTGCAGCGGCACAAGCTCATTCGCGAACCCGACGAACAGCGGCGTGGCGAAGAGCAGCAGCATGATCGTGCCGTGCATGGTGAACAGCTGGTTGTACTGCTGGTCCGACACCAGGTGCTGGTTCGGGCGGAGCAGCTGAGCCCGCATGATCATCGCCATGAGGCCGGCGGCAAGGAAGAAGAAGAACGAGGTGATCAGGTACAGGTGACCGATCACCTTGTGGTCGGTCGACGACATCCAGGCGGCGAGTATCGAGCCCTTGCGGGTGGGCAGCGGCTCCTCCGCGGTTCCCGAGACTGGCTGTTCGATAGTAGTCACTGGACACTCCCGGCTGGTGCCTTCTGAGCTACCTGCAGACCGGCGATGAACTGCTGGAACTGCTGCTGACTGACGACCTTCACCGTGAACAGCATCTCACTGTGGTACAAGCCGCACAGCTCGGAACACCGGCCGGCGAAGGTTCCCTCCGTCGTCGTGGTGATCTGGAAGTGATTCGGGTGGCCGGGCACGACGTCCCGCTTGAACAGGAAGGCCGGCACCCAGAACGAGTGGATCACATCCGGTGAGGTCAGGTTGAAGCGGACTGTCTCCCCTACTGGGATGACAAGGGTGGGATCCTTGCTCGGTGTCCCGATGATCTGCACGTTCCCGAGATCCGGGTACTGGAACTGCCAGCTCCACTGGAACCCGGTGACGTTGACGACCACGTTCGGATTCGACGAGAGCTTGTCGATGTAGTTCTCATCGCGCGCGGTGAAATAGAACAGCACCGCGACCATGATGAACGGCACGACCGTGTAGAGCACCTCGATCGGCAGGTTGTAACGCACCTGCGGAGGCAGTTCGTCGGACCGCTTGCGGTAGGCGATCACTGTCCAGATGATCAGGCCCCAGACGACGGCCCCGACCGCCAACGCCGTAACCCAGGAGCCCTGCCACAGGGTCAGGGTCACCTTGCCCTGCGTGGTGATCGGCTTCGGCATGCCGAGCCGGGTGAACGCGTTTGACGTGCAGCCGGCCACGCTGGTGAGCAGCAGGGCGAAAACGGCGGCCCGCGCGGCAAGCCGGCGCCTCGTCATCTGGCGCCTCCGGCGCTGGGCCATCTGGCGCCTCCGGCGCTGGGCCATCTGGCGCCTCCGGCGCTGGGCCGTCGGGGCCTCGGACGCGGCGTCTGGCGCCTCCGGCGTAGGGACAGATGGGTGGGGCTCACAATGCGAAACAGTACCGGGCCGCTGGTTGGCAGCTTCGGCGGGTCCCCATTATCCGGCGGATCCACGAGTCCGCCGCGCCCCCGGCGCCCCGGCGGCTCCCGCCGGATCGGGTAGACCGCGCAACGGCCGAGCTAGTCTCATGACCGTGGCCTATTTGGACGCCGCATCGAGCGAGCCGCTTCATCCCGCAGCGCGGGCTGCCCTGCTGAGCGCGCTCGACGACGGCTGGGCCGATCCTGCCAGGCTGCACGGCGACGGACGGCGAGCCGGTCTGCTGCTCGATCAGGCGAGGCAGCGGGTAGCGGCGGTGCTTGGGTGCAGGGCGGATGAGCTTTCCTTCACTGGTTCGGGGACGCAGGCGGTGCACCTGGCGGTGCTCGGGACGGTGGCGGCGCGGCGGCATTCCCCACGGTCCGGGCGGCACCTTATCCACCTGACAGCGAGCGCGGTCGAGCACTCAAGCGTGCTGCACGCCGTCGGCCACTGCGAACGGGACGGCGCGGAGGCCACGATCGTCGGGGTTGACCAGCAGGGCCGGGTTGACGCCGCCGAGTTCGCCGCCGCACTGATACCTACCGCGCCTCCGGCACGAGGACATAGCGCGCCTCCGGCACGAATACCTACGGCGCCTCCGGCACGGGGACACGAAGCGCCTCCGGCACGGGGACACGAAGCGCCTCCGGCACGGGGACACGCGGCGCCGCTGGCACGGGGACACGCCCCTGCCCCCGCGCGGCCAGGCGGCACGGTCCTCGCATGCCTGCAGTCCGCCAACCCCGAGGTGGGAACGATCCAGCCCGTCCAGGAGGTTGCCAGCGCATGCCGTTCGGTATCAATACCATTGCTCGTTGACGCGGCGGCGTCGGCGGGCCGGATGCCCATCCCCGCAGGCTGGTCGCTGCTCACCGCGAGCGCGCACAAGTGGGGCGGCCCCGCCGGGATCGGCGTACTTGCCGTCCGCAAGGGCACCAGGTGGCGGAGCCCGCTGCCCGACGGTGCTGCCGCCGGCACCGGGGGCAGCAGGGTGCCCGGATACCCGAACGTCCCTGCCGCTCTCGCCGCTGCCGCCGGTCTCGAAGCCATTGATACAGAACGGCTCACGCGTGATACCGCGCTTCGCGCTCTCACCGACCGGATCCGCGCCCGCATTCCGGATGTCGTTCCCGACAGCGTGGTGTACGGTGACCCTGTTCGACGGCTGTCACATATTGTTACCTTCTCATGTCTTTACGTAAACGGTGAGGCGCTGGTGACGGAACTCGACCGCGGCGGATTCGGCGTCTCGTCTGGAAGTGCGTGCACGGCTGATTCCCTGCAACCGAGCCATGTTCTCGAGGCAATGGGCGTGGTTACGCACGGGAATGTCCGGGTATCGCTACCCCGTGCCACCACCGAGGACACGATCGAGCGGTTCCTCGCCGTGCTGCCGGGGATCGTCGCGGGCCTGCGCGGCACCGCTGGTCCGGCGGTGAGCGCATGAGCATGCCACGACAGCCAGCGCAGACCGCTCCGGCACTCACGGTCGACGCGCTTGGCCGCAAGTGCCCGATCCCGATCATCATGCTGGCGGAGCAGATCAGGGACGTGCCGCTCGGCGCGCTGATCGCGGTACTCGCGGACGATCCGGCGGCGCGAACCGACGTGCCGGCCTGGTGCGGGATGAAATCACACGAGTTCGTCGCCGAGCAGGCGCTGCCGCGCGGCTGGGCATTCGTGGTCCGCCGCTGCTACTGACAACCCAAGGACTCGTTCCGGCCGCGATGGCGCCCTGAGCTTGTAGCGCGGCCACGTGATGATCAGTCTTGGCCGCCCGGCGGCCCGCTGGCGCGGAAACGGCCCGCGAATCGGGGATCGGTTTCCCACCAGGGCCGATCCCCCGCGCCGGCGTCCCCCGTGCCGACGTCCCCAGCGCCGGCGTCGCCCGGGTCGTCGGCCAGCGGATCATGCGCTGCGCCGTCCGGCGTGGCTTTCTCGCGAGCGTCAAGTTCGGCGTCGATCTCGGCCGCCTCGGCCTCGTCCTCCCTGATCATCTGAATCAGCATGGCGGCGAGGAATGGCAGCCCGACGAGATCACCAAGGATCCACAGTGCCCCGCCGCCGAGAACCTGATCGGTGCGGAGGCTCGGACCCCAGGGGCGGGCCAGCGCGCGGTAGTGCGGGCCCGCGATGAGGTACTGGTCGGCAATGATGGCGATGCCGAGAAAAGCATCGAAGACCACCTCGGCTCCGGTGATCCACAGGGACACCAGATACGGATACTCCCTAGGCACCGGATCGACCCGCAGGAGCGTCCAGAAGAACAGGAAGCCCGGCGCCATCAGGGCCAGATAGGTGAGTTCGCGTACCAGGTCGCTGTGAAAAGCCGCCGCGTACCAGCCGGTGAAGTACAGCAGGAACGGGGTGGCGATCAGAACCACGGCAGTGATCAGCGGGAACGTGAGGATCCGGGCGGCCGTTCCGCGGATCGCCGCCTCTGCCCGCGCGCCCAATGGCTCAGGCAGTGCGGTGATGGCAAGCCTGACCGGGCGCCCAAGGGCAAGGAACAGCGGCACAAGCAACAGCAGCAGGGCCGTCTGCACGGCCCGGACCCAGAACAGGATGTCCTGGTACACGCCGAGCCACGACATCGTCGCCATCACCAGCAAGCCGAGGCCGAGGCCGGCGAAGACGATGTTGCTGACCGGCCAGGGCCGGCCCTTCGCAGGCGGCGTACCGCGGCCAGGTAGCAGCCCACCGCAAGCAACGCGATCACCAGCACGGGGATGTCGAGCGTCCACGAGGTGAGCGCCCTGGCCACGGTGAGCTCTGGCGGGCCGTGATACCCGGTGGTCAGAAGCGGCGCGACCGCGTTCCCCATGGTCGGTGCGGCTAGGGACGGCACAACGGCCACGCTACCGCCACGCCCGGCGGCGCGCCGGGCCGGTCAGCCAGCTTGTCCGGCCGTCCAGCACCACCGTCACTCCGCGTGCCAAGCGGTGCGACGAGGCGTTTGCCTGTCCGTCGCGCGTCTTCAGACGGCAGCGAACGCGGGCCCGGCCATCAGAGGTGTGCGGCGATCTCCTCGGCGGCGGTGTCACCGTACGCGGCCGAGAACCGGTCGAGCAGCGAGCCCCGCTGCAGCTCGTACTCCTGCGGGCCGATCGTCTCGAGCGCGTGCACCGCGATCATGTTGCCGAGTTGTGCGGAGCGTTCGAGGGACAGGCCCCACGCCAGGGCGGAAAAGAAGCCCGCGCGGAACGCGTCGCCCCCGCCGGTGGGATCGGCAGGCCGCTCGACCTGTACCGCGGGAATGGCGAGCGACGGCTCGCCGGCCCGGTCGATGCGGGCTCCCTTCGGGCCCATCGTCGTCACCCGGACCTTGACACGGGACAGCACCTCGTCGTCGGACCAGCCCGTCTTCTGCTGTGTCAGAGCCGTCTCATATTCGTTCATGAACAAGTAGAAGGCCCCATCCAAGAGCTGGCGGATCTCGCTACCGTCCATCCGCGCAAGTTGCTGCGACGGATCCGCGGCAAACTTGATCCCCCGCTCACGGCACTCAGCCGTGTGCCGCAGCATCGCCTGGGGATCGTTCGGGCTGATCACGACGAGATCGAGGCCGCCGATCCGCTCCTCCACCGGGCCGAGTTCGATGTTGCGGGCCTCGCTCATCGCGCCGGCGTAGAACGAGGCGATCTGGTTCTGGTCGGTATCGGTGGTGCACAGGAACCTCGAGGTGTGGTGGAACTCAGAGACGTGCACCGAGGCCGTGTCCACTCCCCTGCGCTCAAGCCACGACCTGTAGTCGTCGAAGTCCGGGCCGACCGCGCCAACCAGAATCGGCCGCAACCCGAGACAGGCCATTCCGAACGCGATGTTCGCCGCGATCCCGCCACGGCGAATCTCCAGCGTGTCCACAAGGAACGACAACGACACACTCTCGATCTTTCCGGCCACTAGCTGGTCGGTGAACCGACCGGGAAATGTCATGAGGTGGTCGGTCGCTATCGATCCTGTTACGGCGATCCGCACGATGCGCTCCTTGCTGACGAGTAATTGGGGAACCCCCGCTGGCTCAGCAAGGTTACCGTCGCACGGCCTAGTGGAAGGAGTCTCCGCAGGCGCAGGATCCGGTCGCGTTTGGGTTCTCGATGGTGAAGCCCTGCTTCTCGATGGTGTCCACGAAATCGATCGTCGCGCCGGACAGGTAGGGAGCGCTCATCTTGTCAGTGACAACCTCCACACCACCGAACCGGCTTACCTGGTCCCCATCGATCGACCGCTCGTCAAAGTAAAGCTGGTAGCGCAGGCCGGAGCAGCCGCCGGGCTGCACAGCGACACGCAGCCGAAGATCCTCCCGGCCTTCCTGGTCGATCAGGTTCTTCACCTTGGCCGCGGCGCCGTCGGTGAGGATGACGCCCTGCTGCTGCGTGGTCTCGCCCTGAACCGTCATATCTCGCTCGCTCCTGCACTCGCTACTGAGTCACGGCCGCTCTTCAGGCGGCACGCCATGGCCTTGTCTCCTGGTTCAACCATATGACGTCCAGGGTCATTCCGCCTCCAGGAGCCACGAGTCCGCGTCCGCGGCCCTCCTCATCACCATATGTCGCGACCCTGACCGGACGATACGTGTCCGCTCGACGTATCATAGGTATCGTCATTTCGACGATAAGGGGATGCCATGACGACGACAGCAGGTCGCGCGCTTCCGCTGCTCGTGCTCGGCGCCGGATCCGATCGCCGTAGCGAGCGCGGCGTTCAGTGCCCTGGCGCGCTCCCCCCGGCGTCCGATCCCGCGCTCGCCGAGCGTGCGCTCGCCGCCAAGCAGGCGCTCGGCAGCAGCGTGTTCGTGCTCGGCCACCACTACCAGCGTGACGAGGTCATTAGGTTCGCGGACGTGACGGGTGATTCGTTCAAGCTGGCCCGTGACGCCGCCGGGCGGCCTGACGCGGACTACGTGGTGTTCTGCGGCGTCCACTTCATGGCGGAGTCTGCCGACATCCTCACCACCGATCGCCAGCAGGTGGTGCTCCCCGATCTGGCGGCCGGGTGCTCCATGGCGGACATGGCGACCTTCGATCAGGTCGAGGAGTGCTGGGAGGTGCTCGAAGACGCGGGCATCGCCGGCGATGTGATCCCTGTTACCTACATGAACTCCTCCGCGGACATCAAGGCGTTCGTGGGCCGCCACGGCGGGACCGTGTGCACGTCCTCGAACGCGCGGCGCGCGCTCGACTGGGCCCTCCGCCGCGGTAGCAAGGTGCTCTTCCTCCCCGACCAGCATCTCGGCCGCAACACCGCCGTGCTCGAGATGGGGATGGACCTGGCGGATTGCGTGGTCTACGACCCGCACAGGCCCGATGGAGGCCTTTGCCCGCAGCGGCTGCGCGGCTCGACGATGATCCTGTGGCGTGGCCACTGTTCCGTGCACGGAAGGTTCAGCAGGGAAGCCGTCGACCAGATCCGTGCGCGGATCCCCGGGGTCAGCGTGATAGTCCATCCTGAATGCCGTCACGAGGTCGCGACGAGTGCCGACGTCATTGGTTCCACCGAGCGGATCATCGCCACCATCGAGCAGGCGCCCGCCGGATCAGCATGGGCGGTCGGCACCGAACTGAACCTGGTACAGCGCCTCGCGAACCGCAATCCGGACAAGACCGTGGTCTTCCTGGACCGCACGGTCTGCTTCTGCTCCACGATGAACCGGATCGATATGCCACACCTGGTGTGGGCGCTCGAGTCACTCGCAAGCGGCGAGGTGGTGAACCGCATCCAGGTGGAGGAGGAGACCGCACACTACGCCAGGGCGGCACTCGACCAGATGCTCGCGCTGCCCTGAGCTGGCGGCGCTGCCCTGAGCTGGCCGCGCCGCCGTGGGGGTGCCCGGCGCCGCCGTGGGCTGCCAGCGCCGCCGTGGGCTGGACGGCGCGGCCGTGGGCTGGCCGGCGCGGCGGCGAGCCAGCGGTTCGCGCCGTCGTTCACAGGCCCGGGGCGCCCCAGACGGGGAACCACCGGCCCAGGTCGGTCTCAAGCGGAAGCTCGCCCTCGATCGCGGCCTTGAGCTGCAACTCCAGGCCGCTGTCCCGTTTCTCCCCTGGCAGCGGTGCGAACGGGTAGAACGTGCCCCGCTTGTAGAGGTAGACGATGGCGAGGCCGCGCTTGCGCGTGTCGCGGAAGGCCACGAGCGAGCAGAGCAGTGACGGGCCGAAACCGTTGTCGGCCAGCGTCGAGTTCACCGCGTGCAGGTCGGTGACGAGCGCTTCAAACTGATCCGGGGGCTGGCGGATGACCATCCAGGTGAAGCCGTAGGAATCGCTGGTGACCTCCACCGGCATGGTCTTCTGCGCGTCGCTGTCGAGCAGTTGGCGCACGTCAGCCTCGACGTCGCTGAACGCGCGGCCCTCCATCGGACGGAAGCAGACAGAACCTACCCCGGTCGGGGTGAACGACGTGCTCGCCGCGAGCGTGATCGCGGCTGAGGGGAGCGCGAAGAGCCTGTCCAGATCTGGCTGGACCGGCTTGGTCCTGCCCAGCAGCGCATCCAGGAACCCCACGCGTGCTACCTGCCGATCTGCTGCGAGATCTTGGCCAGCTGCGCCAGCCTCTTCTCAAGCGACGGGTGAGTGGAGAACATGCCGGTGATGCTGCCCTTGGTGAACGCGGGCACGAAGTAGAAGGCGTTAAGCGACTCGGCGGCGCGCAGGTCCTTGGTCGGGATCCGTGCGATCACGCCGCTTACCTTCTGCAACGCGCTCGCCAACTCCGAAGGCTGGCCGGTGAGCAGTGCGCCTGAACGGTCGGCGGCAAGCTCGCGATAGCGGGAGAGCGCGCGGATCAGCAAAAAGCTGACGGCGTAGACCACGACGGAAACCGCCATGATCGCCAGCATCACCATCGCCGTGTTGTTGTCGTTGCCACTGCGACGCCCCCGGCCGCCACCGAACAGCTCACCGTAGAACGCGAACCTGATCATCAGGCCGGCGACGATCGCAAGGAACGACGCGATCGTCATCACCACGACGTCCTTGTGCGCCACGTGCGACATCTCGTGCGCGAGCACGCCTTCGAGCTCACCGCGGTCGAGCCTGGCCATCAGGCCAGTGGTCACACAGACCACGGCCACCTTGCTGTTGCGCCCGGTGGCGAAGGCGTTCGGCATGTCGGTGTCGGCGATCGCCACCCTCGGCTTCGGCATGTCCGCGAGCGCGCAGAGCCTGTCGATGACACCGTGCAGCTCGGGGGCCTCCTGCGGGCTGACTTCCCTGGCCCCAGAGGCTCGGAGTGCGATCTTGTCGGAGTAGAAGAGCGAGCCAATCGTCATGCCGAGCGCGAACAGGATCGCGATGAAGGCGATGGCCCCGGCCGAGGCGCCCACCTTGGCCATGACCGCGACGATGGCGCCCACGAAAATTACAAGCACGAGCCCGAGCAGGAACATCGTCAGGCCCATCCGCACGCTCAGCCCCCGATCAGGGGCGAATCGGGTCCGCGCCATTAAAATCTCCACCTTCCAAGCGCCGTCACCCACAGTCCTCTGCACATGCTGTCAACCTCGGTGTCAGCCCGGGATAAGGCCGTCCTCGCTCATCAATTCCCTGACTTCTTCCATGGTCGCGTCAGCGGGCGGCAGGATCAGGTCGGACGCGTGCAGCGCGTGAGCGGGAAGCGGTGACCCGATCGCGCGGACCTGGGCGAGCAGCGTCTCGAGCGCTGCACGGAAGGCCGGCTCGTCGCCATCGCTGAGCGCCGCGTCCAGCTGGTTGTCAAGGAGATTGAGCGCGCTGACCGCCGAGTCGTCGACGCTGACCTGGCCCTCGCCCATGATCCGGACGATCATGCGCCCCCCCCGGCAGCTGGTGGCTCGTCGTCCTGCTGCGCAGGTGGCGTCGGCTGGCCGGCCTGGCCAGCGGTGGCAGCGGTGGCCTGGCCCGCGCCGTCTCGCCCCCGCTCGATCTGCGCAGGCGCCGCCTGGCCGATCTCTCCCTTGAGCCGCCGCATCTCGAGTTCGACATCGGAGGTGCTGCTCATCCGGTCAAGCTCGGCCTGGATGTCGTCCTGCTGCCCGGTCCCCGTGAAGTCCTCGAGCGCGCCTGAGGCAAGCAGTTCGTCGATAGCGCCGGCCCGTGCCTGCATCTGGGCGGTCTTGTCCTCGGCGCGCTGGATCGCCATGCCGACATCGCCCATCTCTTCCGAGATGCCGGAGACGGCTTCGCCGATCCTGGTCTGCGCCTCGGCCGCGGTGTACGTGGCCTTGATCGTCTCCTTGCGCGTGCGGAAGGCGTCCACCTTTGCCTGGAGCCGCTGCGACGCGATCGTCAGCTTCTCCTCCTCGGCCTGCAGTGAGGCGTACTGCGCGCGCAGATCGTTGATCTGTCCCTGCACGCCCGACCGCCGGGTGAGCGCCTCACGCGCCAGATCCTCACGACCGCTGCCCAGCGCCTTGCGCCCCTGGTCCTCGAGCTTGCCCGACTGCAGTTCGAGCTGATTGATCTGCAGCTCGACGCGCTTGCGTGAGGTAGCGACGTCGGCCACGCCGCGCCTGACCTTCGTCAGCAACTCAAGTTGCCGACTGTAGGAGTAGTCAAGGGTCTCGCGTGGATCTTCCATCTTGTCCAGGGCCTTGTTGGCCTTGGCTTTGAAGATCATCGAAACCCGCTTGATGACGCTCATAGGCGCGGCCGTCCCCTTCGTCCTGTAGGCCGTCTCACGGTGCCCGCTGACTTCTGCCCGGTGTTAACCAACTGTAGAACTACTTAGCGCATGCTCCGCCGCCCCGCAGCAGCAGGGCGGCGGTTCCGCAGATCGGACTCCACCCTACGCGGTCGCGTATGTGGCAGTCACCACGTGCGCTACCGGTAGGATTTGCGCGTGTTCCGACGCCAGAGCGCAGCCTCGGCGGATGAGCCTGCCCAGGACATAACTGGCAGCTCGGCCGCCGAGAACGGCGACTCAACAGGGTCCGACCGTGGGGCGCAGGGTCGTGCGGCGACCACCGCGGGTAAGGGGCGCCCGACGCCCAAGCGGAGCGAGGCGGCGCCACGCCGTCAGCCATTCGCGGCGCCCGGCAACCGCAAGCAGGCGGTCCAGCAGACGCGCGCACGCAACCGGGCCGAGCGAGCGCGCCGCGCAGAGGGGCTCAGGCGCGGCGACCAGAGGTACCTGCCAGCCAAGGACGCCGGGCCGGTCCGGGCACTCGCCCGCGACTACGTCGACTCGCGGCGCATGCTCAGCGAGTACTACCTGTACATGGTCGCCGTGCTGTTTGTCCTGTTGATACTGCCTTTCGCCGCGGCAAAGCTGATCGTGTACCCATTGGTCCTCACCGCGCTGCTCACGGTTGTGCTCGAAGGTGTCATTACCAGCCGGCGGGTGAGCAAGATCGCCGCGGAACGTTATCCGGGCGAGCGCACCAAGGGCATCGGCTTCTACGCGATCATACGGTCCGCACAGATCCGCAAGCTCCGTCTTCCTCCGCCTCGGGTCAAGCGGGGCGACAAGATCTAGATCGTTGACCGGAGACCGGGCCGGTGGTCCGGGCGTGCTTGGCGCCGACCGTGAACTGGTGGCATGCGGGCACGTTCCTGCGTCTTCCCCCCCGAAAACGTCGTCCCTGCGGGCGGAATGTCCGTTTTCCGTGACGTTTTCGGGGGGAAGTTGTATTGCTGGCCTGCAGGCGCCGGTGGGCTGCTCATATTTTCGGTGAACGATCGGCACGGGTGCGACTCGGGCCCGGCGCTGGCCCGGCGCGGCGCGGCTTGGGCGCGAAGAACACATAGGGTCGGGCGCATGGAACATCGTCGCCTTGGCCGCTCCGGCCTGAAGATCAGCGAGATCGCGTACGGAAACTGGATCACACACGGCTCGCAGGTGGAAGAGGACGCGGCGCGGGCGTGCGTCGCCGCGGCCCTCGACGAGGGGATTACCA
Source organism: uncultured Actinomycetota bacterium (assembly GCA_963712955.1). Classification (GTDB taxonomy): domain Bacteria; phylum Actinomycetota; class Actinomycetes; order Streptosporangiales; family Streptosporangiaceae; genus DATFVJ01. Next base: position 45,902 of record CAVQKF010000016.1, read on the forward strand.
CCTTCGACACGGCTGACGTATACGCGGGCACGCGGGCCGAACAGGTACTCGGCCGTGCGCTCGCCGGCGTGAGCCGCGAGTCCATCGAGATCTGCACCAAGGTCTACTGGCCGACAGGCACGGGCCCGAACGACCGCGGGCTGTCGCGCAAGCACATTGTGGAGGCGGTCCATGGTTCGCTCCGCCGCTTGCAGACCGACCACATCGACCTCTACCAGGCGCATCGCTACGACCACGAGACGCCGCTCGAGGAAACTCTCCGCGCCTTCGAAGATCTTGTGCGTCAGGGCAAGGTCCTTTACATAGGGGTGTCTGAGTGGCGGGCAGAGGAGATCGGCGACGCACTGAGTATCGCTGACCAAATGGGCTTCGACCGGATCGTGTCCAACCAGCCGCAATACAACATGCTGTGGCGAGTGATCGAGGCCGAGATCATTCCGCTGTGTGAGAAGGAGGGGATCGGCCAGATCGTCTGGTCGCCGATCGCCCAGGGCGTGCTGACAGGCAAGTACCGGCCGGGAAACCCGCCGCCGACCGGCTCGCGGGCCACCGATCCGAGCGGGTCGGGCTTCATCAGCCATTTCCTTGACGAGAACGTGCTTACCCGGGTGCAGCAACTCGTGCCGATCGCCGGCGAGGCTGGGCTGTCGCTCGCGCAGCTAGCGGTCGCGTGGACCCTCCAGAATCCCAACGTCTGCGCGGCCATCGTCGGCGCCACCAGACCCGAGCAGGTCAGGGAGAACGCGAAGGCGTCGGGGGTGCGGCTGAGCGACTCGGTGATGCGGAGGATCGACGAGGCGCTCAGTCCGGTCATCGTGCGTGATCCCGCCAAGACCGCGAGCCCGCCCAAGCGCCCCTGACCCTGGCCTGTGACGGCGCGGAGCGGGCCGGGACGGCTGCGAGTGGAGGTCGCTATGTGCGGCAGCGGGTGGTGGCCTGCCGGTCAGGCCGCCGGGGATGGCGTGGATGCGGTGGCGTACGCGTGTGGGCTCGCGGTTGCGGCTGGGCTGGCCGACCGGTTCGGGCATCAGGGCTCGGCAGACGGCGCGGCGGTGCTGTGGGCGGAAGTGAGCACTTCAAACGGGTCCCGTGTGCTGGCCCAGAGGGCCGTTCACAGTGGCTTCACAGTGGCGTGACGGCGTGTGAGAGCGCTGTGAGGTCGTTGTGACGGCGGTGTGGGGGTGTTGTGGCGGTGTTGTGGGTTGCTAGTGGCGGCCGGGGGCGTCAGGTTGGTGGCTGGGCGGTGGGGTCGCGGGTGAGCTGGTAGCCGATTTCGAAGCGTTCGGCGTCGAGGCGGGTGTCGTTGACTTCGAGGGGGTTGCCGGTGGTGCCGCTGGTGGTGGTGCGGAGGATGCGGAGGAGGGGGACGCCGGGGGGGAGGTCGAGGTGGTGGGCTTCGGTGGGGGTGGGCATGCGGGCGGTGAAGGTTTCTGTCCAGGACAGGGGCGCGTGGCCCATTTCTTCGAGGCGGTCGTAGATGCCGCCTGAGCCGGTGTCGGGCTGGGCGAGCTGGGTGGATTGCGGCGGCGTGGCTGACCTACTTCGATGGTGGGTCATGACCACTGATGAGATCCGCGAGGTTGTCCCACGTTACCTGGCACGTTATCCGCAGGAGACCGAACGGCTCGCGCCGCTGGTTGCGGCACTGGATACGGGAACCGACGTGACGTCGCGTCACGAGATGAGAGGCGGGCATGTCACCTGCGGCGCGGCGGTGATCGATGACATGGGCCAGCTTCTGCTGATCCGCCACGCCGCGCTGAACCGCTGGCTGCTTCCAGGCGGGCATGTGGAGCCCAGCGACACGGGCCTGCTGTATGCGGCGCTGCGGGAGCTGGAGGAGGAGACCGGCATCCCGTGGCGGCTTACGGTGTCGCCGCCGGGGCAGGATGTGTGCCCGGTCGATATCGACGTTCATGCTATCCCCGCCAATGCCGCGAAGAATGAGCCCGCGCACTGGCACGCGGATTTCCGCTACAGCTTCTGGGTCAAGTCGCCGCAGGTGCGGCTCCAGCTTGAGGAAGTCACCGATTATGCGTGGCGCCCGCTGGCGGAGGCGCCTACCGAGGTGCTGGCCGGGAAACTCGCCTGTCTGTGACAGCCAGGCAGGCGCGGCGCACGGAGGGCACTACACTCTTTTGGGTCTGAGTGTCCGCAGGGCAACCATTCGGGTTTGCGGCGGAAGCGGTGCGCGGGATCCAGCCGGCGCCCCGGCGGGGGTGGGCGGGCGGGCCTCCTTGGTGACTGTGGTGTTTCCTGGTGAGCTGGCCGCGTACGGGCCGGAGGGCTGCCGTGCGTAGGTGCGCGCTACCCGGCAGGATGCAGGCTCATCGGACCGTACGTGACCTGGCCGTCCTCGAGCAGCGTCACTTGGTCGATTCCGGTGGCAAGCAGTGAACGCCAGCGCTCGCCGATCCAGCTCTCGGCGTCGGACTGGCTGGTGAACGTTTCCTGCGGCAGCGTCTTCGCGGAAAGCGTGGTGCCGTCCGCGCTCTCGTACCGCCACGTCCAGGTCACCCTCGAAGTGTAGACAAGTGTCGAGCGGTCTGTGACGTTTGACGCCGGCCACGAGCCCATGCTGCACTGCACGACCATATGGACGTCGAGTTGGCCGGTACCGGCGGCCCGGCCGGATGGCCGCAGCACGGATGCGCGTGTGCCTCCTGTTCCCTTGCCAGAAGGGGCGGCGAGGCGCGCGCCCCCGCCGAGATCGTGCTCGACGGGATCCTGCGGATCGCCTTTCCCCTGCTGGCCGAGCCGCAGGCGATACCGGCCGGATATCTGGCCGAGCAGATGACCGGAGGGCTTCAGGTCACCGCGCCCGATGGAAGCAGGCTGCTGTGCGCGGCAGGGCCGGGCGCGGTGCCCGTCCCTCAGGATGGCGCGGCGCCCTATGACGCCGCGTTTCTCGACCTGCTTGGCGATCCTGCACAGCTTGGTGGGCTCAGAAGGCGGGGCCTCGTGACGGATATCACGGCAGTCGCCGCCATCCACGTTGATCACCGGCTACCTTCGGAGCGGGAACTCGCCCGCTGGTGCGGGCTCTGGCGGATCATCGCGGCCGCCGATGGTGATCGTTTCAGCCTCTCCGCGCAGGCAACGCGGGGCCCACGGGATCCGCGTGACGCACACGAAAGACCCGACGCACCGGGAACGGACCAGGTATACGGCACGCAGGACGCACCGGGCGGGCAGGGCGCACGGGGGGCGCGAGTCGTCGCTACCCCCGTGCCGCGGCCATGGCGAACGCTGGTGCTAGGCGGCGCCCGCAGCGGCAAGTCCGCAGAGGCCGAAGGGCGGCTCGCCGCCGAACCGGATGTTACGTACGTCGCGACGGCGCGACCGGCGGGCGGCGACGACGCGGAATGGGCCGCGAGGGTGGCCGCGCACCAGGCCCGCCTGCCGCGCTGGTGGCGGACCGTCGAAACCACGGACGTGGCCGGAGTGCTGCGGGCGAACGCGGGTGCCGTATTGATCGACAGCATCGGAACCTGGCTCACCGCCGTGCTCGACGAGGCAGGGGCATGGCACGGGCCGGCGGGCGATCCGCAGGTCGCGAGCCGTCTGGCGGAAAGAACCAGCGAATTGGTCTGTGCGTGGCGGTACACGCGCAGCTACGTCGTGGCAGTGAGCGAGGAGGCGGGGTCGGGCGTTGTCCCTGGCACGGAAAGCGGCCGCATGTTCCGCGACCAGCTTGGCAGGCTCAACCAATTGCTCTCCGCGGAATCCGAGGAAGCCGTTCTTGTGGTAGCGGGCAGAGCGCTCTCGCTGTCAGGATGAACGAAAGCTGTTAGGTTCTCTACGCTGTTGGAAAAATGCACGTGCCGACAGTGGTGCCCGGCAGGAGGCCACCGGAGCCCTCCGCTAACAGGATCGCCGTCCGCGCCCGGGACTAGGTGGTGACGACAATGACGCGAGTGGTCGTCGTTGGTGATCTCATGACAGATGCGGTCGCCCGCGCAGCGTTCCCGCTCGTCAAGGGGAGCGATACGCCCGCGACCGTAACCATGCACGGCGGGGGTTCCGGCGCCAATATCGCGGCGTGGATGGCCGTCGAGGGCGCAGATGTGGCGTTCGTGGGCAGGCGCGGTGCGGACATCGCGGGCCGGAACAGGGACATGGAACTCATGGGCTATGGCGTGGACGCCAGGCTCGTGATGGATCCCGAGCGGCCGACAGGAACCTGTGTGGTGATGGTGACCCACAGGGGCGACCTCACGCTGCTTTCCGACCCTGGCGCCAACGCGGCGCTTTCGCCTGAAGACCTGCCCACGGACCTGTTCACGCCAGGAAGCCACCTGCACATGTCCGGGTACACACTGCTGAACGAAGGTTCACGGCCCGCGGCCCTCGCCGCGTTCGGCCTGGCCAAGCGGGCGGGCATGTCGATATCGGTCGACGCGGCTTCGCATGCGCCCATCGAGCGGGTCGGGGCCGAGCCGTTCCTCGAACTGAGCCACGGCGCGGTCCTGCTGTTCGCCAACGAACCCGAGGCGCGCGTGCTCACCGGCCGTGAGGAGCCCGACCAGGCCGCCCGCGTTCTCACCGCGTGGTATCCGCAGGTGGTTATCAAGATGGACGCGGACGGGGCGCTCTTCTACGCGAACGGGCAGCCGGAGCCGGTGCACGTCCCCGCGTTCGCGGTGGACAGGCCGCTCGACCACACCGGTGCAGGCGACGCGTTCTGCGCCGGGTTCCTGCCCGCGTGGCTGGACAAGAAGCCGCCCGGCGAGGCGCTCGCCGCGGGAAACCGGCTGGCAGCGAAAGCTCTCGGCCAGGTCGGCGCCCGCCCCGCGCTCTAGCCCTCGCGCCGCGGCCCAGCCTCCTCCAATAACGGCTGCCGCGGATGCGGCGGCGCCCACACGCTGCGGGATCCCGTGTTGGCACAGCACGACCGGCTGCGCGGCGCCATCGCCCACGGTGCCGCGAACCCACACGTCGCGGATGCCGAACAAGGCCTGCGGCGCCAGGGCAGGCGCACACGCCAGTGCTGAACGCCATCCGGCCAGGCACACCCCCGCCCGGGAAGCAACCACCGCCGTTCTGACATTTGGTAAAGTGGCTGCAGCTGCCACCGCGAGGAGGCATCCCAGGCCAGCGCTCCGGGCAGAGGGCAAACCGGCAGACATGCATGCCATAGCCAGGCCATCAGCCAACCTGGGCCGGAAAGCAGTCGCGTTTCCCCGGCTTTCAGCGCGCCATGCGCGCACGCCCTCATGATCTCGGAGCGATCAGATGGTCACCTTAGAATTCGATCCCCAGCCACAGCAGGCGTACGCAGCGCTCGACAAGGCCGGGCAGGTGCGGCTGCTGGATGCGATTGACCATGCTTCTGGAAACCGCGCTGGGAGACGCGGCAGCCCGCCAGCGCTCCTTTGGCGATGGCCTTTGGGGAATCAGTGTCCGGGGCTATGCGGACGACTGGCTGGTCATCTGGGAGCAGGACCAATCTCAGGACCAGGTGGTCATCGTGCGGTATATCGGCACGGACCCGTTCGCGTGACGCGTAGATCGTCTCGCTGTCAGGCTCCGCGGCCACCATCGGCGGAGCCCGATACGCGCTTTGGCCGTGGCGTACGGCGCTCGGGGTGGCGTCGGCCTTCGTCGATGACCGCCCTGATCTCCGGTGGGAGCCGGAGCACCTCAGCACCCTTGAGTTGCTGGTACTTCTCGAAGGACATCACGACAGCGGCGGGTGAGCCATAGTGGGTGAGAACGGTCTCTTCGCCGCCGTAACGGGCGCGGCCCACCACATCGGCGAGGTGCTCGCGTGCTTCGCTGATCGGCATCTCGCTCATGTAGCAAATTGTACAACTTCCTTAGGTGCGGCGGAGTGTCCCCGAGGGATGGTCCGGTGCACGGGAGCCATCACCGGAGACGCGACGCACCCAAGCTTTGAGGATGCCCAACCAGTCCTTCAGGCGAGCGGGGCAGGCGCGCCGGCCGTTGGCTGGACGCCATCCGGCCGGGCAGACCCGCCCCGCCGCCGCCTGCAGTCTCCGACTCCCATCGGCCGGGCTGCGCTCAGGCGCCAGTCAGCGGCGACAGCCGCGGCGGCCGGGTCACCGGGGCGGTGCACGGCATCCCGGGCGAATCAGCCGGGTGGATCTTGTTATTCAGGAACGGCACGGCCACTCGTACCGATGGGAGAAAGTTGCCGCCGGTCGACTGGCCCGGGGAGCGACCCCCGGACCCCCGCCGGTGCTCCGCAGCACATGATCGGCGCGCCACGCGGCAGCCGTTCGGCACAGCGCTAGCCCGGGGAGCGACCCCGGACCCCCGGACCCCCGCCGGTGCTCCGCAGCACATGATCGGCGCGCCACGCGGCAGCCGTTCGGCAAAAATGGTGGGCTGAAGCGGGAAAATGGGGTGCATGGCCCGACGGAGCAGTACCACCACCCCCCCGCCGCCCGACGACTTCGAAGAGAAGATCGTCGATATCGACGTCGCCGAGGAGATGCGCAGTAGCTTCCTCGAGTATGCCTACTCGGTCATCTACGAGCGCGCGCTGCCCGACGCCAGGGACGGGATGAAGCCCGTCCAGCGCCGGATCCTCTACCAGATGAACGAGATGGGCCTGCGGCCCGATCGCGGCCACGTCAAGAGCGCACGGGTGGTCGGCGAAGTGATGGGCCTGCTGCACCCGCACGGCGACACCGCGATCTACGACGCGCTCGCCCGGATGGCGCAGCCGTGGGCGATGCGCCTTCCGTTGATCGACGGGCACGGCAACTTCGGCTCGCTCGGCGGTGACGACGCCCCCGCGGCGATGCGCTACACGGAGGTGCGGATGGCGCCCGCGGCCATGGAGATGGTCGCCTCGATCGGCGAGGAGACCGTCGGCTTCCGGCCGAACTACGACGGCCAGGAGACCGAGCCCGCAGTCCTTCCGGCCGCCTTCCCGAATCTGCTCGTCAATGGCGCGGCCGGCATCGCGGTTGGGATGGCCACCAACATGGCGCCGCACAACCTCGGCGAGGTGATCGCAGCGGCCCGGCACCTGATCGACAATCCAGAGGCGACCCTCGACGCCTTGATGCGTTTCGTGCCAGGCCCGGACCTGCCGACCGGCGGGAAGATCATCGGCCTCGACGGGGTCAGGAACGCCTACCAGTCCGGCCGGGGCACGTTCAGGACCCGGGCCGCCACGCGGATCGAGAAGATCAGCCCGCGGCGAACCGGGATCGTCGTCACGCAGCTGCCCTACAACATCGGCCCGGAAAAGGTCATCGCCCGGATCAAGGAACTGGTGCAGGCGAAGAAACTGGCCGGTATCGCGGACCTGAAGGACCTGACCGACCGGCAGCGTGGCCTGCACCTGCTGATCGAGGTGCGGAGCGGATTCCACGCAGAAGCGGTACTTGAGGAGCTCTACCGGCTGACTCCGATGGAGGAGTCGTTCGGGATCAACAATGTGGCGATCGTCGACGGCCAGCCACGCGTGCTCGGCCTGCGCGAATTGCTGCAGGTGTACGTGGATCACCGCATCGAGGTGGTCAGGCGGCGCAGCGAATACCGGCGCCGCAAGCGCGAGGAGCGGCTGCACCTGGTCGACGGCCTGGTGATCGCCCTGCTCAACATCGACGAGGTCATCCAGGTCATCCGCTCGAGCGAAGACGCCGCGGAGGCGAAACAGCGGCTGATGGCCGTGTTCGACCTGTCCGAGATCCAGGCGCAGTACATCCTGGACACGCCGCTGCGCAGGCTGACCAAATACGACCGGCTGGAGCTCGAGCGTGAGCGTGAGACGCTGCGGAGCGAGATCGCCGAACTGACCGCGATCCTTCAGTCGCAGGCCAGGCTGCGCGCGGTCGTTTCCGGCGAGCTCGCGGACATCGCCGAGCGGTTCGCCACACCGCGGCGGACGGTGCTGCTCGAAGGCCCGGGCGCGGCGCCGAAGACGGCCGCCGCCGTGCTGGAGGTGGCCGACGACCCGTGCCGGGTCCTGTTGTCGGCGACCGGCCGGATCGCCCGCTCCGCCGCCGCCGAAGGCTCCGCCGCCGCCGAAGGCTCCGCCGCCGCCGAACGCTCCGCCGCCGCCGAACGCTCCGCCGCCGCCGAACGCTCCGCCGCCCAGGATCCGCAGCGGCTGCCACTGTCCGCCACGCCCGGCGACGGCGCCGGGGTACCTGTGGCAGGGCCGCGCGGAGCGCACGACGTCATCTCGTCGGTGGCACATGCGACGGCTCGGGGCAGCGTCGGCGTGGTCACGTCGGCGGGCCGGCTGCTCCGCCTCAGCGTGCTCGAGCTTCCCGCCCTGCCGCCGAGTGCGCACGCGCCAGGGCTGGCAGGCGGCGCGCCGCTGAGTGAGTTCGTGGCGTTGGCCGCCGGCGAGACTGTGGTGGGGTTGACCGGACTCACAACCCTGCGCCCTGACAGTCCCACGCTGGCGCTCGGCACCGCGCAGGGCGTGGTGAAACGGGTGATGCCCGACTACGCGCAGGCGCGCGACGAGTTCGAGGTGATCGCGCTGAAGGACGGCGACCGGGTCGTGGGGGCTGTCGAGGCGGCCGATACCGACGATCTGGTGTTCGTGACCAGCGACGGGCAGTTGCTGCGCTTCGGCGCAGGGTCGGTGCGGCCACAGGGCCGTGCGGCCGCCGGGATGGCGGGGATCAGGCTCTCCGCGGGGACCCGCGTCGTTTGGTTCGGCTGCGTCGATGTTCGCGGGAGCACCGCAGGCGCCGCCGTCGTGGTGACGGTCGCCGGCAACGCAGGTGCGCTGCCCGGCACGGCCGCCGCGAGTGTGAAGGTGGCGCCATATGCCGATTTCCCACCGAAGGGCCGCAGCACGGGTGGGGTGCGCTGCCACAGGTTCCTCAGGGGCGAGGACGAGCTGATCCTCGCGTGGGCGGGTCCCTCCCCCGCCCTCGGCGCCACCGCCACGGGCTCACCTGTTGACCTGCCAGGCCCGTTCGGCAAGCGGGATGGGTCCGGAGTCGGACTCATCCATCCGCTCGCCGCGGTCGGATCAGGTCTTGCCGTGCAAACATAAGCTCCCGCTTGTTGCGGACGGCGCCGGTGCTGGGTTCAGCAGGGCAGAATGGGCGCATGCCGGCTGTTAGCTCGTTCATGGTGCCGCTCGGCACACCCGCTCCCGACTTCAGGCTCCCATCCGTCGGCGGTCACACGATCGCGCTCGGGGACTTCGCCCACGCACCCGCGTTGCTCGTCGCTTTCCTGTCCAACCACTGCCCCTACGTGCGGCACATCGAGGGCGCTCTCGGCCGAATGGTCGCCGACTACGCGGGCACCGGCTTCGCCGCGGTCGGGATCGGCAGCAATGACGCGGCCCGCTACCCTGACGATGACGTGGCGCACCTGGCCGAGCAGGCCCGGCGGGCCGGCTTCGACTTCCCCTACCTGGTCGATGAGACGCAGGAGGCGGCGAAGGCCTACCGTGCGGCGTGCACGCCGGACTTCTTCCTTTACGGCGCCGACCGCAAGCTCGCCTACCGTGGCGAGATGGACGGCGCACGCCCTTCAAACGACGTGCCCAACGACGGCCGGGTGCTTCGCGCGGCCATCGACCTCGTTCTCAGTTCCAGGCCTGTGCCCGAGCCGCAGAAGCCCAGCCTGGGCTGCAGCCTCAAGTGGAAGCCGGGGAACGAGCCCGCCTGATCGCCGTCGGCTGGCCTCCAACCCGTCAGACGTCGATGCGGGAGGGATCAAGCTCGGCGGAGCCGCTCACGATGAAGTCGCGGCGTGGGGCGACCTCGTTGCCCATCAGCAAGTCGAACATGACAGCGGCGGCGGCCGTATCGTCGACCCGGATCCGGCGGAGCGTACGGCGCCGCGGGTCCATCGTCGTCTCGGCGAGCTGCCCCGCATCCATCTCGCCGAGGCCCTTATAGCGCTGGACAGGCTCGCGCCAGCGCTGGCCCTTTCGCTCGAGTTCGAGCAGGCTGCGGTGAAGCTCCGCGTCGGAGTACGTATAACGGAACTTCTGCTGGCCCTTGCGGGGATTCGTCAGCTCGATCCGGTGCAGCGGCGGTACCGCGGCGAATACGCGTCCGGCGTCGAGCATCGGCCGCAGGTACCTGTGGAACAGCGTGAGCAGCAGGGTCCGGATGTGCGCGCCGTCGACATCCGCGTCGGCCATGAAGATGATCCGCTGATAACGCGCCGCGTCGAGGTCGAAAGTGCGCCCCGAGCCGGCGCCGAGCACCTGGATGATCGCGGCGCACTCGGTGTTCTTGAGCATGTCGGCCAGCGAGGCCTTCTGCACGTTAAGGATCTTGCCGCGGATCGGCAGCAGCGCCTGGAACTCCGAGTCCCTTGCCAGCTTGGCCGTGCCCAGGGCTGAGTCGCCCTCAACGATGAACAGTTCGCTGCGGTCGTCGGCGGACCGGCAGTCGACCAGCTTCGCGGGCAGCGCGGAACTCGCGAGCGCGCTCTTGCGGCGCTGGTTCTCCCGGTGCTCGCGAGCGGCGATCCGTGCCTTGGCCGCGGAGACGACCTTCTCGAGTACCGCACGCCCCTGCTGCTTCTGGCCACGCTTGGGCTCGGTGAAGAAAGAGCGAAGCTCCTGCCCGACGACCTGCGCCACGATCTTCGAGGCGGCAGGCGTGCCGAGCACCTCCTTGGTCTGGCCCTCGAACTGCGGCTCGGGCAGCCGGACCGCCACCACGGCGGTCATCCCTTCTCCCACGTCCTCCTTGGTCACCGGGTCGTCGCCGTTCTTGAGCAGCCTGACGCCGCGCAACTGCTCGTTGAGGGTGCGGACGAGGGCCCGTTCGAAGCCGGCGACATGCGTGCCACCGTTCGGCGTCGCGATGACGTTCACGAACGAGCGGGTGACGCTGTCGTACCCGCTCCCCCAGCGCAGCGCGACGTCGACGGCGAGTTCGCGTTCCACATCGGCGGGAGTCATGTGCCCGTGCTCGTCGAGCACGGGCACGGTTTCGGTGAACCGCCCGGAACCCGACAGCCGCACCACGTCGGTGACGGCCTCACCGGCCGCCAGATGGGCGCAGAACTCGCTGATGCCGCCATCGAACCTGAACTCCTGCTCGGCACCGCGGCCTGCCTGACCAGGCTGCTGGTCACGCGCATCGACCACGCACACAGTAAGCCCAGGCACGAGGTAGGAGGTCTGGCGGGCACGTTCTGCCAGCGCGCTGAACGGGATCTCCGCGTCGCGCAGGAAGATCTGCCGATCCGGCCAGAACCGGATCCTTGTACCCGTCACCCGCTTGGCGATCCTGCGCACCTGACGCAGGCCCGGCAGCGGGGTGAATGGTGCCTGCGGGCCTGGGCCTGCGAACTCGCCTGGCACGCCGCGCCTGAAGCTGACGGCGTGGGTGTGGCCACCGCGGTCGACCTCCACATCCAGCCGCGCGGACAGCGCGTTCACCACCGAAGCCCCGACCCCGTGCAGTCCGCCGGACGCGGTGTAGGAACCACCGCCGAACTTGCCGCCGGCATGCAGCCGCGTCATCACAAGCTCCACGCCGGTCAGGCGGGTTTTGGGTTCGGTGTCGACAGGGATCCCGCGACCGTCGTCACGCACCTGCGCGCTGCCGTCGGCGTGCGTCGTAACCTCGATCCGAGAGCAGTATCCAGCGAGTGCCTCGTCCACCGAGTTGTCGAAGATCTCCCACAGGCAGTGCAGCAGACCCCGGCTGTCGGTGGAGCCGATGTACATGCCAGGGCGCTTGCGGACCGCGTCGAGGCCGTCGAGCACCGACAGGTGATGCGCCGTATAGGCATCGGCGCCGGCAGGTGCTCCGGGCACAGGCGTACTAATGGGCGCGGTCACGGGTGGTCTCCTCCAGGCGCGGGATCCTCGCCAGTAGCGGGGACAGATGCCTCACCGTAGGGTAGCTGGTCCCGCTGACAACACGGGAAAGGCACGCCGCAGGCCGGTGCGTGAGCGTACAGAGTATCGGATTATGACGTTTACGTGGGCGAATCCAGCTACTGAGGTGAACGGGGGCGTTACATTAGGTCGGCCGTGACCTAGGTCACCTCACGAGGGACTTTCGCTCGTGGCGTACGACGAGTCGGATTGGGAACGTGGAGGTCCGGTTAGGTGTTGTGCTGAGCTGAGAGTCATCAAAGATTTACCGGCCGGAACGCTCAAAGGAAGCCAGCTGAAGGCGAGGAAGCGACGTTGACCGGAGCTCTAGCCCCCATCAAGCCGCTCACTGCCGCGGACCGGTGTGACCGCTGCGGTGCCCAGGCATACGTCCGCGTCCTGCTCCCCAACTCGGGGGAGCTGCTGTTCTGTGCGCATCACAACAGGCAGCACGGGCCGGTGCTGACCAAGGTAGCGGTGGAAATCCAAGACGAGACCGAACGGCTCTCGCGCGCCGAGGAGACGACGCGCGAGCGCTGAGCCCGTTCGACTGCGCCCCGCCTCCCGGATGGGTGGCGGGGCGCAGTTTCGCCCCCTGCTTGCCTTGTTCCACCCACGCCCGCACAGACGGGGACGCACTGGCGCAACGCGCTGCTGACACAATGAGGGTCATGCGGCACCTGCGGGTTCCCGGCGGCTGCGGCGGTGGCGTGAAGCTCCCCAAGATTCCGCTTTTCTGCACCGACGGTGGATCTGCTTGTCCCGCTCGGCTGACAAGGCCGCGAGGCATTCGCCAGGATCGCCTGCCGTTTGCCGGGTACGTTCATACCCAGTAAAGGGAGGTATGACAGTGGCGCGCAAGGACGGTAAGGCGAAGGCCGCGGCCGGTAAGACCGGTCACGCAGGTCTCAAACGGCTGCCGAAGCGTATCTACTATGACGAGCTGGTGCGCCTGCAGGCGGAAGTCGTCAAGCTCCAGGAGTGGGTGCGCGCCGAGCGTGCACGCGTCGTCGTGATCTTCGAAGGCCGTGACGCGGCAGGCAAGGGGAGCACGATCAAGCGGGTCACCCAGTACCTCAATCCCCGCGTCGCCAGGATCGCCGCGCTGCCGGCGCCGACCGAACGCGAGCGAACGCAGTGGTACTTCCAGCGCTATGTTGAGCACCTTCCCGCGGCTGGCCAGATCGTGTTGTTCGACCGTAGCTGGTACAACCGGGCCGGCGTTGAGCATGTGATGGGCTTTTGCACCAAGGAGGAATACAAAAGGTTCCTCCACCAGTGCCCGATCTTCGAGCGGCTGCTCGTCGAGGAGGGGATCCTGCTCCGTAAGTACTGGTTCTCTGTAAGCGACGCCGAGCAGGAGATCCGGTTCAAGTCCAGGCTGCACGATCCGATGCGCCGCTGGAAGCTTTCAACGATGGACCTGGAGTCGATCACCAAATGGGAGGACTACTCGCGCGCCAAGGACGAGATGTTCGTCCACACCGACATCCCGGAGGCGCCATGGTACGTCGTGGAGAGCGACGATAAGCGGCGCGCCAGGATCAACATGATCGCGCACTTGATCGCGAGCATCCCCTATCACGATGTCCAGTGGCTGCCGCTGCAGTTGCCGTCGCGTCCGGCCTCGCACGGCTATGTGCGGATGCCGCGCGACTCGCAGACCTATGTAGCAGACCACGCGGCCACGCTGCTCGCGCCGAGTGGTGCTGCGGACGGCCGGGATAGGCCCAGATAAAGCTGTGACGTGAGATTGGTCACAGTTCCCGCCGCGGCACGACGAAGTGACCCTTGCCTGCCGCCGAGCGGATCAGGCCGGCCTCCCGCAGCAGGCCGAGCGCCCGCTCAGCGGTGCCCTGCGAGCACTCATACTCCTGCGCCAGCGTCTTCACGGACGGGATGCGGCCGGTCAGTTCCCCGCGCTCGATCTGGCCACGGATGACGCTGGCGAGCTGTTCATAGAGCGGCTCCGGCGAGTCATGATCCAAGCTCACAATGATCATTGTAGGGAACCTGTGTGTTCACCTGCGTATTCCGGTGTCCCTCTAGGCATCCATAGGGACCTGGTGCACGGTGCCGTTTAGTGCCGTCCCGTGGGGCCATTCGGAAATCGCATCCCCTGCGGGGCGGTGCCACCACCACCACCATCACCACCGACGGACGGAGGACCGAATGCCAGCCCCCATGGTTCCCACCGCGCAGGATGTGGCCGACCGCGAGAAGCTGGTCAGGCTCTACGGTGAGCACTACTGGATCTCGCATGTCAACGGCCGCTGGATGGGCACCCCACGCCCACGCCAGGCAGACGTGCTCACCAGCTCCAACCCGGAGGGCCTCGCGTACAAGCTGGCGCAGGCATGCGCCCAGCGTGAGGCCACCGACCTGAGCGGCCTCACGTAACAGAGAGTGACCGGGGCCCTAGATCGTTTGACCGGAAACCCGGCCCGTGATCCGGGCGTGCTTGGCGCTGACCGTGAACTGGTGGCGTGCGAGCAGGTTCCTGCGTCTTCCCCCCCGAAAACGTCGTCCCTGCGGGCGAAATGTCCGTTTTCCGTGACGTTTTCGGGGGGGAAGTTGTGTTGCTGGCCTGTAGCGCCGGTCCGGTGGGCTGGCCGGCCGCGGCGGGAGATGTGAGCCTCGCCATCGAAGGCGCCGGAGGCGCTCAGATTTTCCGGTCAACGATCCAGCAACCAAGCGTGGCTAGGCGCAAGGCCAACTGGACAGCGGAGAAGATAGCCGCCGTCTACCTGGCTAACCTCGGGGTGCCGAAAGCCGGATGGCGCGCACACGAGGGTGTGCCGGTATGGGACCGCCACCGCGCAGGGGTGCCCACCGCTCATCGCGGCGGTCCATGAAGCTGGGGCCGTGGCATGCCTTCAGCAGCGCGGCCAGTTCCTCCTCTGACAGCTCGGGCACGTTCTGGCGGTCATGGCGGTGCTGGGGCGGTGCCCCCGCGCGGCCCTGGTTCTCATGCCGCTATCTCGACTGACAGCGGCATGCTGAAGAATCAGGAGCCGCGCAAGGACGTTTGCGCAGGTCAGATGGCATATTGTGGCGGGATGTCAGTCGAGGTAGTCGCGCAGCACCTGGGAACGGGAGGGGTGACGCAGCTTCGACATGGTTTTGGATTCGATCTGGCGGATCCGCTCCCTGGTCACGCCGTAGACCTTGCCGATCTCGTCGAGCGTCTTGGGCTGCCCGTCGGTGAGCCCGAACCGCATCGACACCACGCCCGCCTCACGCTCTGACAGCGTGTCGAGGACCGAGTGCAGTTGCTCCTGCAGCAAGGTGAAGCTGACCGCCTCCCCTGGCTGGATCGCCTCGGAGTCCTCGATCAGGTCGCCGAACTCGCTGTCGCCGTCCTCACCGAGCGGGGTGTGGAGCGAGATCGGCTCACGGCCGTACTTCTGTACCTCGATGACCTTCTCTGGGGTCATGTCGAGCTCGGCCGCGAGCTCTTCTGGTGTTGGCTCACGGCCCAGATCCTGAAGCATCTGCCGCTGCACCCGGGCGAGCTTGTTGATCACTTCCACCATGTGCACTGGGATGCGGATCGTCCGCGCCTGATCGGCCATGGCACGGGTGATGGCCTGCCGGATCCACCACGTCGCATAGGTGGAGAACTTGTATCCCTTGGTGTAGTCGAACTTCTCCACCGCGCGGATCAGGCCCAGATTGCCCTCCTGGATGAGATCCAGGAACAGCATGCCGCGCCCCGTGTACCGCTTCGCGAGCGACACCACCAGCCGCAGGTTCGCCTCGAGCAGATGGTTCTTGGCACGTCTGCCGTCCTCGGCGATCCACTCCAGATCGGCCCGGCCATCGACGCTGAGCCGGGTGCGGTCGGCAGCGAGCTTCTCCTCGGCGAACAGCCCTGCCTCGATACGTTTCGCCAGCTCCACCTCCTGCTCGGCGTTGAGCAGCGGCACCTTCCCGATCTGCTTGAGATAATCCTTCACCGGGTCGGCGGTGGCGCCGGCAGCAGCGACCTGAGCCGCGGGGAGATCCTCGTCGTCGTCACCGTAGACGAACGCCTCGTCGTCCCCCTCGGCGTCGCCCGCCTTTCCCGCGGCCTGGTCCTCCACCTCCTGCTCGGCGGTCACGTCCTCGGGGCCGTCGCTGCCTTCCACGGCCTCCTCGGCCCCGGCCACATCGGCGGCTTCGTCCACGACCACGCTGATGTCCGCGGCGATCTCGTCGTCGGTGACATCGACCTCTTCGAGGTCGTCCAGGTCGGCAACGTCGTCGGGACCGACCAGGTCAAGGTCGTCAGCCTCGTCCACCGCACCGTCCGGGCCGACGTCAAGCCCGTCCGGCCGTGATTCCGCTTCCAACGGCTGCGGCCCGGCAGGGCCCACCTCATCCGATCGGGGCCCGCCCTTCTTCCGAGGAGCGCGCTCCGCACCCGGAGCCGCCTCCGCGGTCGGCGCACCCGGAGCCGCCTCCGCGGTCGGCGCACCCGGAGCCGCCTCCGCGGTCGGCGCACCTGGAGCCGCCTCCGCGGTCGGCGCACCCGGAGCCGCCTCCGCGGTCGGCGCACCTGGAGCCGCCTCCGCGGTCGGCTCCCTCACTGCGCGCGGCCGCTTCCTCGCCGCGCCCCGGCGCACCTGCCCGGCATCCGTGCCTGGCGCGCCTTCAACTGACGCGGGCACGGTGTCATCCACAAGTGCGACCGCTGTTTCTCGCTGCTGTCTAGCCGGCGACACAGATACCTCTCCTGCGAACATCTGGCGAGATTCGGACCCTGCTGCGAGGACCCGGTTGCTTGGACCATCCCAGCCACCACACTAGGCCGCCCTGGACGGTGCATCGTCCAGATCGGGCGGTCTGACTCCTACGGTGGCCGGCGTCCCCCGGATTCTCACCTGCGCTCATGCGCATCATTCGTGCGGCACCTGAAGTACAAGGACGGTGACATCATCGTCCTGCTCGTGACCGGCGAGCATCCGGTCCACGAGGTACTCGAGCAGCCTGTCAGGATGTGCGATCACCTCCGGGGATGCCTGCCCGGCGACCGTGACGAGTTCGTCAAGGCCGGTGTCGAGGCCACGGTCGCGGCTCTCCACAAGTCCATCGGAGTACCAGACCGCGGTGTTGCCCTTGTGCAGCCGGAAAGCGTACTGCCTGCGCGGGCTCGCCCAGCCGAGCGGGGTGCCGGCGGGCGTGGTGTCCAGGCGTGGCGGGCCGCCGGAGGACAGTAGCAGGGGCGGCAGGTGGCCCGCGTTGCCACCCACGCCTTCCCCAGTAGCAGGATCGATCACCACGTAGGCAACCGTCGTTACCTGCTCCTCAAGCTCGGTGGCCGCGAACAAGCGGTCGAGCCCGGTGAGCACCGCCGCGGGGCGTGGGTCGGTCAGCGCGAGCGCACGAAGAGCATTGCGGACCCGGCCCATTCCCGCCGCAGCCGTGACCCCCTTCCCCATCACGTCGCCGACCGCTACCGCCAGGCGGCCATCCGCCAGCAGGAACGCGTCGTACCAGTCACCGCCGATTTCCATGTTGCTTGTGACAGGAAGATACCTGGCCTCGAGGACAATTCCTGGCACATCGGGCAACCGGTCCGGCAGCAGGCTGCGCTGCAGGGTTTCCGCGGTCGTGTGTTCACGCTCGAACAGTGTGGCGCGTTCGACCGCGAGGGCGCACTGACCGGCAAGCGCTTCGAGGAAGACCCGCTCTTCCTCTGTTATCTTCCTCGGCCGGGCGAAAGAGAACCTGAGTGCGCCAAGCGGCGCGCCGGCCGCGAGCAGGGGGAGCCCGGCCCACGCGCGTTCATCGGTGTGCTCAAGGAAGAGGCCGATGTTCACCTCAGGCTCGAAGTAGGCGCGCAGCGCATCCGGGGTCTCGATCAGGACAGGCCGCCGGGTGACAATCGCGGTCGTCATGATGCTCGGCCTGTCGAGCGGTATGTCGTCGCCATGTGAGCCAGGGCCGTCGGGGATCCCTACTGCGTTGATCGTCTTCAGCCGCAGCCGTTCGGGATCAATCAGGGCGACAGCGGAACGGTCCGCGCCGATCGCCGACCTGCCGACCTCGGTAATCACCTCGACGACCTGCTCCACCGTGAGCGCCTCGGCGAGCATCGACGTTGCCTGCTGCAGCCTGGCCGTCCGCAGCGCCGCCGCGGACAGCTGCTCGGTCAGCCTGCCGCGCATCTCCTCCGCCTCACGCGCGCCGGTGACGTCGGTGTTGGCGCCGACCCACTCGACCACTTCGCCTTCGCGCATGATGGGCACGGCCCGCACGTCGTAGTACCTGTACGCCCTGGACCGGGTGCGGACCCGGTACGAGGCGTCGAATATCGCGCCGGTCCGCACGCACTCGCGCCACGCGTGCTCCACACGCTCGCGGTCCTCGGGATGGATGGCGTCCAGCCAGCCGCTGCCGAGGTACTCGCCCAGGGTCTGGCCTGTGATAGCGCGCCACTCCGGTGAGTCCTCCGCGACCTCGCCTGTGGGAGTCGTCACCCAGACAACCTGCGCACCTGCCCGGACGAGGGACCGGTACCTTTCCTCGCTCCTGCGGACCGCCTCCTCGCTGTAGTGCCTGTTGGTGACATCCACCGCGATCAGAACGACCCCTGTGATCTTTCCGTCCGTATCGTGCGAGGGGAACCAGGAGAATGCCCAGTGGCGCACCTCGGCACGACTTTCCCGGTGCGCTTCGGCATGATTTTCCTGGTGAAGATCGCGCCCATCCGGCGACTGCGAGCGGCGCGAGTCCGGCACGACGGTCGCGATCTGCTGGTCGGCCTCGAAGACCGGCTGATCCTCGGCGAGCACCCGCCGCACCGCTGACTCGACTCTCGTGGCGAGGTCCTGCGGCCAGATCTCCAACGGCTGCCGCCCGAGATGCTCACGGTGGCCCAGCCCATGCAAGCGCGCAAGCGTCCGGTTCACCCGCCGGAACCGCAGCTCAGGATCGAAGAACGCGAATCCGATCGGCGCTTCCCGCAACAGCGTCGCGAGCAGCGCGGAATCGGAGACGGCCAGCCCGGACACCCGCGGCTGCGGCACAGATGTGTCCGTTGTGTCCGTACTCACGCTAGAGAGCCCCGCGTGGGGCCGGCGCCTGCCATCCGATGGCTCCCTTCGGCCTCCGGCTGTGCTGGGTGACGTTCAGTGTGCCCTGAATACAGCAGGCTATCGGTCTTGGCATTGTACTGGGGACCTGTACACACCAGACGGGTCATCAAACGGGGCGTATCACCCCGAGACCCCGCCCATCCGCGGCCGTGACCCGATCCGCACCCGCGTTCCCGCGGCCGGAGCGCGAAGCGGCATGCGGCCATCTGCCCGGTCAGGGTGACCGGCCCGGGTTCCTGCCGTAGCCGGCCCGTTGCACGGCGGGAATTACGGGCAAGCGGACATAATCCTTGTCGCTCTGGGCGGGCTCGCCCCATGAGGGCCACTCCTTCTGGCTCAGGCACCGCAGATTCTGGGTGGCTAGGGCACGGCAGAGGCCGAACCGCCACCTGGTGCGGGCACGGCTAACTGGCCGGACCGCTTGTAGCGCTCAGGTCAAGGCAGAACCTACCGCAGTTCGCGAAGCACAGGTCAGAGCCTCCTGAATCATGACATGACAGTTTCGTGTGAGCCCCTTACACTAGGCCTGCCGGAGCTTCAGCCGGTCGCTACGGGGGTACCCCTCAGGGGTGAAATCGCCTGTCACGCGGCAGGTAAGCGGCAGGTAAGCGGCCGAGAGACTTCCGGAGCTAGGTCACAGAGAAGTAACGAGCGGTTAACGTCAGGGCCTTGACAGTGCCGTCACAGCGGCTGGAATGGGTACTGGAGCAGTGCCGCACCGTGACACATGCTGACGACACACGCTGACAGAGGACCGAGATGCAGGCAGTGGTACAGCGCGCCGTAACAGGGGCGCAAACGCAGCGGCTTCTCCGGACAGATTCGGCCTACAGCGACAGCGATACAGTCGCCAACCGGCTCACCACCGAGTTCCCCGCCCTCGCAACCGCCACGATCGAACGCTGTGTCACAGACACCTCGATCTGCGCGGAGCACCTGGGCCTCGCGGTGACCGATGGACTGGTCGAGATGCTCGCACGCGAGCATCTGCTCGGGCTGATGAACTCAGTGCCGCCGTCCGGGCAGCCATTCGGCTAACTCACCGAGGTACGAAAACATACGACGTGGGCGCGAACCGCCCGCGCAACGATGGCGTTGCGGTGCGCGAGTCTGAAAGGCTTGGCCCGTATCCGGGCCCACCACGGTGAGCTGACGGCGTGTGCCCGGGCCGACGAGGATGAACCGGGCCTGTGGGCAGACGCGGCACACGGGCGGAGAGGCTAACAAGGAATTCAGTGTGAGCCAACGCCGTAGCAAACCCCCAGGTGGCCAGGGCCCACACAGTGGTTCCAGCCGTGGCCCGCGCGATGGACGGGCAGGTCACAAGGCGGCCGACGTGAATCCGCCGCCGAACGCGCTGTTCGCCGAGATGCTCAGGGCAGCGCGCGAGTTGCTCGCGGTGCGCAGCCCGCTGGACGCCGAGCTCATGGTGAGCGAGATTCTCGGCACCTGGTGGGGGCAGCGGCTGAAGCACGGGACGCGCGGCAGGCGCGGAGCGGACATCGAGGAACTCGTGGGCGAGGGCCTCGTCGCCTATGCCGCCCGCCAGGACAGCCCGGCGGCGCTCGCGCTGCTCGCCGGCATCGCGTGCCTCGGCACCACCCGCCAGGCCGCGCAGGCCGAGCAGGCCGCGCTCGAGCTGATGGACCGCGGCGTGCCGCGGCCACGCTGGGCAGACCAGGTCGGCAAGGTCGCACCGGGTGACTGCTACGTCAACCGTGATCTCTACGGCGACCGCGACGAGGTGGTCTGCGTCTTCAGCTACGCGGGCGAGGAAAGCTACGCACTTGTCGCCACCGTCGACTACAACTTCGGCGGGATGCTTCGTGACGGCTGGGTGACCTCGCATGTGGACAAGCTGCTCGAGCGCGGCCGTGCGTCCGCCGGACGCTCGGAGGGTGCCGGATGTGCCGGAGCCGCCAGCGGTACCGGAGGCGCCAGCGGTGCCGGAGGAGCCAGCAGTGCCGGAGGAGCCAGCGGTGCCGGTCTCGGTTTCTTTGAGCCGCTACCGCCTGGCCAGGCACGGCGCATGCTCGACGCGGCACTGACCCAGACTGACCGCACCGCGGCTCCGCCCGTCAGCGATTCCTTCGCCGCCTACCACGCATTCATCAGGGCACGGATCCGCACCCTCCCGCCGGGCCGGCCCATGGCCCGGCTCTATGCCCGACGCCCCGGGACTGGCGACGGCTGGTCCGCTTCGAGTTGCCTGGAGCAGGGACCGCATGGCCATGCTCGCGGCCGAGTTCCTCGCCTCCGACGAGGCCGAGGACCTGTCCGACAGGCGAGCGGCGGGCTGGTGCACCGACCGCATCATCGACTACGGCTGCGACCAGGACTTCCGCCGACCTCTGCGGATGAGCCCGATCAAGGTGGAACGGTTCCTGCTCGACTGGCTGCCGCGCAAGGTCGCGCTCAGCCCGGAGGAGCAGGAGGCCATGCCGCACGTGCTCGCCGCCTGGACGCGCTGGGCCGGCCGGCGCAGCCGCCTGCAAGGAAGCTCGATCAAGGCAACCCTGGACGCGGTGTTCGAGTCCATCGGCACCTTCGCAAGAACCTACCGCGATCCGGAGTCGTTCGGCCTGGACCGTGACCTGGTCAACCGGCTGCTCCCGGACGGTGACCTCGAGGCGCTCGCGCGGCGCACGTTCGCGTTCCCGCTGCTCGCCGGCCGCCACGGCGAGGTGGATCTCGCAAGCCTCAACCCGGCGGATCCCGCCGACCGCAGGAAGCTGCTCGCGGCCGACCACGGCATCGACAGCCAGCCGGGCCGGCACGGCGTGCAGAGTGAGATGGGCACCCATCTCGACTGTCACGTCGCGCTCGCCGACCGGCTGTGGCGCGGAAAACCGCCGGAGCTGTGGGAGGCCGCGCAGCGACTGCTCGACCTTGGCACCGAGCGGCACGAGGCCCTGCACGTGCTGATGGAGACCCTCGACGAGGCGGGCCCGGACGAAGACGACATAGCGGCCGCCCTGCGCGAACTCCCGCCCGAAGGCTGACCGCCGGGACCTCTACCATGATCCTTAACGGGTGCTTAGGGTGCAACCGTGCACGGGCGTGTGGCGCGGTGTCACACAGTCCCATGACCTGCGGGAACACGTCACACCCGCCGCTGTGAGTGCACCACGGTTGGCTCCCCGTTTGGCTCCCTGAGCGGTGTCCGGCGTTCTGCAACGGAGCACCCCCAGCGCGGGTTACGCTGCGCTCACCGCTTTCTGCTCGTCTTTCTGCTCGTCGCGGAGCGCGGTTGTGCCGCAGCAGGCGGTCAGGTCGAAACCGTACTTTTCCTCCGCCGTCTCCAACCCGCCACTGCGGTGCTGGCCGTCCTCGACCCAGAACGGCTCTTCGTTCGGACCGTCAGGGTAGCGGCCTGGCCGCTTCACTGCGGTCTGTGGCCAGAGGGAGGATCAGGGCGTCAAGCTCCGGTGCGCCAGCCCAGCTCGGCCGCACCTTCCCGAATTTCGCCCACCCCCACCTGGCGTACGCGCCGAACGCGGTCTCGTTGTCCTGCTCGACCAGCAGCGTGGCGCGTTCCTCGCGGCGGCCGGTGAGAATCTCGTCGTGCAGCGCGTGGCCGAGACCGTGGCCGCGCCACCGCGCCCGGACCATCAGCTCGCACAGCGCGAACGTCCGCGACCCCGTTTCCTCGACGGCCCCGGCGTCAACCCGTGTCAGCAGGCCGCGCCACCACCGCGCGTCCCGCGCCAGCGGGAACCCGTAGACGTACCCGGCAAGCTCCCCGCCCGCCCAGGCGGCCAGCAGCTCCCACCCCTCCGCGCTCATGTGGCTATCAAGCTGCTTGCGGTAGCGGTCCTCGCTGTAGAACTCGCCGTCCTCGGTGCCGTACACCTCCAGGTAGACCTGGATCAGTTGGCCGAGGATCGGGCGCGCGGCGCCAGCGTCATAGTGCTTGAACGAGAATCCGGCGAACGGCACCATCGGATCTCCCCTCAATCTGAGAATGCCTCGTCATACCGGTCCGCGAACTCGCGCGCCGCCGGGCTGGTTGGGGTGGCCTTTCGCCTGAGCGTGGCGAGCCGGTTGCGGGTGCGCGACGACCTGATAGCGGCAACGGCCGGGACCGCCCCGGCTGCGGTCTCGCAGGAACTTGTCACATCGCCCGCCTCATTCAGGGCCTCCGCCAGCCGGACCTGGTAGTAACAGCCGTTCCTGGCGAAGGCCGCCTCCGCCATTTCGAGCGCCGCGCGGAACTGCACAGCCGCGCGGTCCGGCTTGCCGAGCGCGGCGTATGACATGCCTTCGATGCCGGCCACCTCGGCGGGCGTCAGCGACCGGATCCACGGCGGGTCGTCGGCGCTGCTGCCCTTGCCGAACTCGTTCTTGGCGCGGGCAAGCTCACGCCGGAAACCCGCAGCGTCCTGGGTGCCAGCGTGGGCGCGGGCCGATCGCAGGTGCAGCAGCGCGTCCAGCCGTGGCGTGGCCCAGCCGGATGACACCCGGAGCGCCGTCTCGGCCAGGCCGATGGCCTCACGCGGCCGTCCCCGGCGCTGCGCCTGGAGGCACATATACGACAGCACCCGTGCCTCCAGCGGCCGGTCGTCGTTCATCCGCGCCAGCAGCAGCGTTTCCTGGTAGTAGTGCCGCGACATGGCGAAACGGTCGGCGTCATAGGCCGTCCAGCCAACCCACGCGCCGAGCTGCCCAGCCACCTCGGTCAGCGCGCTGCCCGTGGCAGCACTGTAGGAGCCCGCATAGAGCCAGTCGTAAGCGGTGTCCAACAGGGCAGCCGCACCGTCACACACCAGGTCGCCACCCTCGCGCGCATCGGTGCGCTCAAGCTCGCCAAGAACGGACCCCAGCAGCTCCACATGGTGGCCGCCGACCCGCGCCCGGCTGGCCAGCCGACGCGTCGACACCGCGATCCCGAGCGCAGAGAGGAATGCGGCCGTGAACTGCCGCCTGGTCGCATCGCTCACGTCCCGCCCAAATTCGTACACCCATGGCGCGGGTTCCGCCGCTTCTCCTTCGGAATGCCCGCTGGCGGGAGGTGCGGGCACGAGGGAGACCAGCGCCTCATCGGCAACGAGCACCTCGTCAAGCCGCTCCGCCATGGCCCGCGATGGCCGCTTCCGGCCGCTGGCCAGCTTCGACAGGTGACCAGAGTCGCATGGCACGCGGCGCGCCGCCTCGCGCAGGGACATGCCCTGCACAGCCAGCAAGCGCCGCAGCTCATCACCGAAGTGTGACATCGCGCGTGTACCAATCGCGTGGTGTGAGTGCTGTCCGCTGCCTCCTGCCCGCTCCAGGACAGCGGGCAGCGGGCATCATCTTCCAACTTACGCCTGCGCCCAGTTGGCTGCCGGTAATCACATTGGTACAAGCTGGAAAGAGTGATTCGCTGATGGCAACGCGGGGAAACGATTCATCTGATTCAGCGGCCGACCTGGAAAGGCTCGCGGCCCAGATCGACAGCCAGGCGTACGCGGTCACTCTCGTGAGAGCGCAAGGCCGCCCGCACCTGCACGTCACCAACCGGCAGG
The DNA here is from genome assembly GCA_963712955.1 of uncultured Actinomycetota bacterium. Taxonomy (GTDB): domain Bacteria; phylum Actinomycetota; class Actinomycetes; order Streptosporangiales; family Streptosporangiaceae; genus DATFVJ01. The sequence goes on from CAVQKF010000016.1 coordinate 70,288, forward strand.
CCGTCCAGCTCACCGAGCGCATCTACTGCGACGGCGACGCGTACTGGTGGGGGTGGTCCGAGCGCATCGCGGACGTGGGCGACGTGGGCCGCGCGGCGGAGGCGGTAAGCCGCGTGCTGCGGTCGATCGGGGACCGCACCCATGCCAGGCGCGCATAAGCAACCGCCGCCCCTGGCGGCAGGCCCTCTGACCGGCGCAGACCTGGCCTCTCTGCGGCGGTTCGCTGACGCCGTGCTGGACGCCCGCGACAGCTTCCGCGACAACGCGAAGCTCTACACCGAGCGCGCCGACGAGCTGGCTGCCGACCCCATCCGCGCCGCCCTGTGCCGTGGGCAGGCGATGGCATTCGCGAGTTCTGCCGAGCACATAAACGAGGCGCTCTCGATCGCCACCGGCAGATGGGGGCAGGGGCGGCGCACCTGAGACCCGTGCGGCCGGGTGCTTCTTCGCACGACGCCCGGCCGCGCGGTACCACAGGAGGCGATCAAGATGGCAGACGATCTTGCCCGGCTGTGGCGCCAGTTCCCGGCGTGGCGCGTTGAGTGGGACTCTGTGATCCAGATCCCCGCAACCGCTGGATCAGCTCGACCTGGACGGGTTAGCAAGCAGGGGGTGTACTCTCGCGTCCGCCCCGGACATCCCCACATTACGGGCGCACCGGCACAGGGCTCGGGTACGGGCACCGGGCAAAAGGGCCACCGCGGCGCGGCGGGCCGGTACCGGATAACGCTGATCAGCCCGCTGTGAACTCCCGGTAGGCGGCGTGGATGTCGGCGCCGGTCACGGTGGTCAGTTCGGCCGCGCTTGCCTGTTCACCGAGCCGCGCCACCCGCAGGTCCCTGTGCGCGCAAGCGCGCTCGAACATCGATCGCGCGAACCGGCCGTTGCCAAGCTCGTCGACCCGGCGCTGCGCGCACACCTCGCCGAAAATCTGCCCGAGCCCGGCGAGCGCGTCGGAGTCGAAAACGTCGCCCGCCCGGCCCGCGAGAAGCATGGCAATGCTCTGCAACTCGACGGCCGAGTAGCTCGGGAACCGCACGCGAGTGGCGAACCGTGACGCCAGGCCCGGGTTGCTGGCCAGGAACGCCTCCATCGCGGAGGTATATCCGGCGAGGACAACGACGAGGCGGTCACGGTCGTCCTCAGCCCGCTTGAGCAGGATCTGGATCGCCTCAGCGCCAAACGCGTCACCGCCCGAATACCCACTGTTACTGAGGGAGTATGCCTCGTCGACGAACAGCACCCCGCCGAGCGCGGAGTCGATCAGCTTGTTGGTCTTGATCGCAGTCGAGCCGAGGTGCTCACCGACCAGGTCACCCCGGTGCGCCTCGACCACGACAGGACGGGCAAGCAGGCCGAGTGCTGCGAAGACTCGGCCGAGGATCCTGGCGACGGTGGTCTTCCCGGTACCCGGCGGGCCTGTGAACACGAAATGCCGTGCGGGCGGCGTGCTTGCGAGCCCCTGGCGCTCACGCATGCCCGCGACCTGAAGCTGGGCGGCGATCGCGCGCACCTGCTGCTTCACCGGCTCGAGGCCGATGAGGCCGTCCAACTCGGCGAGCGCGCTCGCCAGCGTGGGCGTCTTCTCGTAGCCACGGAAACGGGAGGTCAGTTCGGCGAATGCGCGATCAGCGTCTGGTGGGCGGATGGTGATGAGCTCGGACGGCTCGGGATCGCGCCCGTTGCTCATGACCCGTACATCGCGCGCCTCCGCCGCCTTCTCGACCAGGCTGCGCACGAACCGCCCGTTGCCGAGATCATCCACGATGCGGCGGCGGGCCACCTCCTCGAACATCCGCCAGAGGGCGGGCCGCGCATCGGCCTCGAGCACGTCGCCGCGCCGCTCCACACAGAACTCGGCGATCTGGAGCAACTCGGCCGGCGTATAGCTGGGGAACTTCACCCGGGTGGCGAACCGTGACGCGAGCCCCGGGTTGCTCGCAAGGAAGTTCTCCATCTGCTTCTCGTACCCGGCGAGAATGATGATGAGGTCTTCGCGGTCGTCCTCGGCCCGCTTCAGCAGGGCCTGCACGGCCTCGTTACCGAACCGGTCTGCCTGGCCGTCACCCTCGTTCACAAGGCTGTACGCCTCGTCGATGAAAAGGACGCCGCCAAGGGCGGTATCCACAAGCTCGTTTGTCTTGATCGCGGTGGCGCCGAGGAACTCCCCGACAAGATCGGCCCGCTGCGCTTCGATCACGTACGGCGTGTCGAGCAGCCCGAACGCATAGAAAATCTTGGCGATGACGCGCGCGACCGTGGTCTTACCTGTCCCTGGCGGGCCGAGGAGCACGAAGTGGCGCATCGGCTTGTCGGTCGCATAACCCGCGAGGGCACGCATCCGTGCCGCCTCGATCGACGCGGCGATCGATCTGATCTGATCCTTGACCGGTGCCAGCCCGATCATGCTGGCGAGCTCGGCCATCGCTTCATCGACCGAGATCTCCGGCAGCGCGGTTTCCACCGCACCGGCGGCTGAGTCCTTGTCCCTCGGCCTGGCGGCGTCACCTGCGAGCGCCTGCTCGCGCACGGGGGTGTCTGCCGAATGGCCATAACCGTACGAGCCGGCGATGCCACTTCCGCGCAGGCGTGTGCGCCCGCGCACCCGTTCGTCCTGCATGGCCTTGGCCAGCCGCCAGCCGAGCACGGCGAGGGCAAGCAGCCACGCCGCACCGAGCCCGACGACCGGCTGGGACGGCCAGATCCTCAGCGCCGCGACTCCCGCTGGGATGGACCAAAGCAGCGCCCACGCCACCGTGCGGCAGGGTACATACCACCTGACGAGCGTGGCGGCATGTGCGGCCGCCACGACGACGACGGGCAGCACGAGGAGCGGCAGCAGCCAGGCTGGGTGCCCGCCTGCACCGAAGCACACCGCGACGAGACCCCAGATCGCAACCGACGCAGAAGCGGCCACTCCTGCGCGGCCGTCGAGCACGGCGACGATCGCGAACCCGAGGGTGGCGAGCAAAAGGAACGGCGAGACGAAGGCACCGATGATGACGGCCATGAACAGGAGAACGATCTTCAGGCCGACCGGCGAGCGGGCGAACCAGGACCGGGCGCGGTTGAGCCAATCCTGCGGCCGGTTATTACCGGGCCAGGATTTCTCTTGAGGCCGCACTTTGCTCCCTCGCACTCGTCTCTGTATAGCGCACACCCGCCCGATGCGGCAGCACCAAATCTGTTACATGATGCAGAACCCGCGTCTACATGATGCAGAACCCGCGTCAGTGGCGGACCAGAACCGGCCGTCCCCGGTTCCGATAACGCCCCACCCCGCGCCCACCCCGCGCCGGTCAGGCCCTTCACAACGGATCGATACCGCGCGCGGCCGCGCGGCCGCAGCCGCGCGCGGCGTCCCACCGCTTGGCTCCGCCCTTGACCCGGTGCCGCACGCTGTTACGGTTCAGGAAAATGGCGCGGCCAGCTTACCGATTCGCGCCGCCAGCCCGCCGTAAGCACTGTTGGTGTTTAGCACCAGAGAGGTGCTAGGGATTGGTGAGTTCAGTGGGGTGAACTTCTGGGCGGAACTCCTGGGTGCATCAGGCTGTCCCGCGGACGAACGTGGCGACGATCTCACCGAGCCGCTCGCCCGCATCCTCCTGGAGGAAATGGCCCGCACCCGCGATCACCGGGTGATCGCGGCCAGTCGCGCCAGGAATCGCGCGCTTCAAGATCGGCGCCATTCCACCTGTGATCGGGTCACCATCACTGAACGCGACCAGGAATGGCTTCTGCCAGCCGAGCAGCTTCTGCCAGGCTGCACGGTTGGCAGGCGCGGCGGGATCGCCCGGGGTGGCCGGGACCAGGCCGGGCATGGCGCGCGGCCCCGCCTGGTAGCTCGCGTCGGGGAATGGCGCGTCGTAGGCGGCGCGCACATCGCCGGCCAGCGGCTGTTTGCAGCCCGACTGCACGAACCTGCTGATGTCGATCGACGGCGCGGTGGTCATGGCATTGCGGAACACCCACCAGATTTCCGGCAGTTCCTGGTCTCCGGTGGGCAGTCCGGTGTTCGCAGCGACGATCCGGTCGAACCGGCCTGGATGCTCGGCGGCGAGCCGCAGCCCGATCAGCCCGCCCCAGTCCTGGCCAACCACGGTGATGCCGTCCAGGCCGAGGCTGTCGAGCACGAGTGACCGCATCCATTCGACGTGCCGCGCATAGCTGTGGTCGGCCACGTCGGCGGGCTTGTCCGAGCGGCCGAAGCCGGGCATGTCAGGGGCGATCGCCCGCAAGCCCGCCTCGGCCAGCACGTTCATCACTTTCCTGTAGAGGAACGACCAGCTCGGCTCACCGTGCAGCAGCAGTACGGGCGGGCCGTCCGACGGGCCCGCCGCTACCCACGCCATCCGAAGCGTGCCACCGGCACCGTCCGGCACCTCCGCATAATGAGGCTCGTAACCAAACCCGGGCAGCGCGGCGAAACGGTCAACGGGCGTGCGCAAGGTCCGCATGCCGCCATCATGGCAGCGCGCTCGCCGCACCTGCGCGATGGCCCGTTGGTCGCGTGCGGGCCGGGCCTGTGTCATGTACCGGGTGCTTGTGGCCAGGCAGCCCCCCCGGCGCGCAGCGCCGCGTCCTGCGCCAGGAAAGCGCCTACGTGACCGCCGCCTCAACGCGCGAGCCGTTAGGGAGAAGTATCGCCTGCTCTCACGTAAGTTTCGCCGCGCGAGGGCCAGTTTACTAGGCTCGGTCCGTGCGCGAGAATCCTCCGTCGAAGCTCGAACGTCGTGTCGCGGAAGCGGCCGGGGCCGCACTGGCCAGGCAGAACTACGTCGCGCCGCTCGACGTGCTCACCGGTATCGGCTGGCTTCCGCAGACCCTCGTCGACACGTGGCGGCAGGGCCGGGTCGACTGCCTGGAAGAGCTCATGTCCGCACAGCCGGGCAAACGCGCATCGGCGCTTGAATATCTGGTCCACTGGGCACGGGGGGCCGGCGACGCCGGCCGAGACCAGCTACGCGGCCGCGACAAGGGACCGGCGGGCGCTGCGCTTCACCGCCGACGGTGATCCCGGGGTTGAGCGCACGTATCGAACGCACTGGATCTCACCGGCCCTGTCCGAGGCGAGCCGCGAACGGCTGACGCAGCGTCAGAGCAAGGCGCCTGACCTGGTCGTCGTCATGCCGATCAAGGACTGGACCTGCGCGAACTGCGGCGACACCGGCGAATTCCTCATCATGGACGGCTCCGGGCCGCTCTGCCTGACCTGCGCCGACATGGACCACCTGGTATTTCTCGGGGCGGGAGACGCGGCGCTCACCCGCAGGGCCAGGAAGGCCAGCGTGCTGTCGGCCGTGGTCGTGCGGTGGAGCCGATCAAGGAAGCGCTACGAGCGGCAGGGGATCCTCGTCGAAGAACCGGCGCTCGAGCAGGCTGAACAGCAGTGCCTCGCCGACGGGGAGGCACGGACGCGGCGCCGTGAACGCGACAGGGAGCGGCGCGCGAACGAGGACGTGGAGTTCCAGGCTCGGCTGGCGGCCGGCATCCTGCGGTTGTTCCCCGGCTGCCCGGCGGCGCGAGCGGAGGCGATCGCCCGCCACACAGGCACCAGGGGCAGCGGCCGGGTGGGGCGTTCCGCGGCCGGCCGGGCGCTGGACGAGGACGCGATCACCGTTGCCGTCGTCGCGTCCATACGGCACGAGGACACTGGCTACGACGCACTGCTCATGTCCGGCGTCCCCCGTGAGGTCGCCAGGGACCGCATCCGGCGCCAGATAGACCACGCACTGCATTCCTGGGCGGCGCCCTGAGGGCCAGGAGAATGCCCCCGCTGGCAGCCAGGCCGCCGGGTAACGCGCTGCGGGACAGCGCTTATTCTCGCGGGCTGTCAGCCCTCTGGTCTCGCGGGCTGTCAGCCCTCTGGTCTCGCGGGCTGTCAGCCCTTCGGCACCCAGAGCCGCTGGCCGGCGGCGATCTGCGCGCTCGGCAACGCGTTGATGTCGGTGATCTGCTCTATGACGAGCCTGGGGTCCGCGTCAGGCTCGGCGCGCGCGGCGATCGACCATAGCGAGTCGCCAGGCCGCACGACAACCTGGGACAGGTGTTTCTCGTACACGCTGGGCGGTACGCCCGACCCGGTCGCGTCCGCGCCGCCCGCCACCGTAAGCCAGATCAAGCCGGCGGCGAAGAAGAGGAAGCCGACGAGCGCGATTCTGCCGCGCCGGGTGAGCCTGAGTGCGGGTGCGGCGGCTCCAGTTGCAGTCATCGCGGTCTCCCTCCGAATAGGCACACATGTTCGATCGTACGTGCGTTCGATCGAACACAGGTACGTTGTATCGCAGGGGTACGACATTTTCCACAACCGTCGAACAGGTGTTTGAGGTAGCGCGCGAGAACCGCTAACGTCGGCTCCGTAAGGCAGTACAGCCCGCGTAAGACAGCACAGACCGCGCACGGCATCGCAAGCCCGCGCACGCCGGCAGGACTGCGGAAGGGCGATCCGCAGCCCGGCCCGCTGCACTGGCCCGTGAACCAGGCAACGCAGCCATGCACCAGGCAACAGGCATAAGGAGACCGCGGAGATGAGCAGCAATGACGGCGGCGGCCCGGCACCGAGGAGCCCGGGCCGGCCGCGGAAACACCCCCTCGACCCGGTGGTGACGCCCCGGAAGAAAGGGAAAGGGAAGAGGAAAAGCCCGACCGTCGTGGAGTTCCCCGATCAGCCCGACCCCGCGCACGTGCTCACCTGGCGGCAGCGCCGGGTCCTGCAGGTGATCCGTGACTCCGTACAGCGCAGGGGTTACCCGCCGTCGATGCGGGAAATCGGCGAGGCGGTGGGACTGACGAGCACGTCGAGCGTCAGTTACCAGCTGTCCACCCTGCAGAGCAAGGGCTATTTGCGCCGCGATCCGAACCGGCCGCGTGCGGTCGAAGTCAGGCTGCCGGGCAAGCCACCCGTACGGGCAGGCGCACCGGCCGATGGCATGGACGAGGCGGTCGCCGATGGCGTCACCGAGCCGGACAGAGCGGAAACGCAGGCAGCACAGGACACCGCTTATGTCCCGCTTGTCGGGCGGATCGCGGCCGGCGGCCCGATCCTCGCAGAGGAGGTTGTGGAGGACATATTCCCGCTGCCCAGGCAGATTGTCGGTGAGGGAACGCTATTCCTGCTCAAGGTGGCCGGTGACTCGATGATCGAAGCAGCCATCGCTGACGGCGACTGGGTCGTCGTGAGGCAGCAGCCTGTCGCAGAGAACGGCGACATCGTTGCCGCCATGATCGACGGTGAGGCGACAGTCAAGACGCTCAAGCGCAAGGACGGGCATGTCTGGCTGATGCCGCAGAACGTCGCCTACGAACCGATCCCTGGCGACGAGGCCGCGGTACTTGGCCGGGTTGTGGCCGTCCTGCGCCGCGTATGAAGCCGCACCGGGGGGCGGGGGCCCGCTGACCCGCCTGACCGTCTCGACTGATGCCGCCCGCCACGGCTCCGCTAGCCTTAGGGCATGCGAGCTTTCCGCCTCCTTCCTGGTGCGCCGCGTTGATGGCCTGAATCAGCGCGGCGGCCCCTTGTGCGCGAGGGGCTTTTTCGTGGGCAGATCGTGGTGAGGATCAGATGAACGACAGCGCGAGCGGTCGCGGGCCAGCGGACAACACCGGTGCCCGCAGCAGTAGCGGCGCCGACACCGCGCCTCCGTTCCGTTACGGCGCGCGCCTGGCGAAGGAGATCGAGCTTCGCTGGCAGGACCGCTGGGAGGCAGCGGGGACGTTCCACACCCCGAACCCGTCCGGGCCGCTCGCCGAGGGCTTCGACCGGGTGGCGGGCCGCCCGAAGTTCTTCGTGATCGACATGTTCCCCTATCCCAGCGGCGCGGGCCTGCATGTGGGTCATCCGCTGGGCTATATCGGCACGGACGTGTACGCGCGCTACAAGCGCATGAGCGGCCATAACGTGCTGCATCCGTTCGGTTATGACGCATTCGGCCTGCCGGCCGAACAGTATGCCATCGACACGGGGCAGCATCCGGCCGTCACGACGGCGGCCAACATCGCCCACATGCGGCGCCAACTGCGCCGCCTTGGTTTTGGCCACGACAGACGCCGCGAGTTCGCGACCACTGACGTGTCCTACTACCGGTGGACCCAGTGGATCTTCCTGAAGATCTTCAACAGCTGGTTCGACGACAAGACCGGCCGTGCGCGGCCGGTCGGGGACCTGGTCATCGAATTCGAATCAGGTCAGCGGGAACCCACGAGCGGTGCCAACCCGGACGACCGGCCATGGGCTGAGCTCGCCGAACTCGAGCGCCGCAAGGTCATCGACAGCTACCGCCTGGCCTACATCTCGGAAGAACTCGTCAACTGGTGCCCCGGGCTTGGCACGGTCCTTGCCAACGAAGAGATAACGGCAGACGGCCGCAGTGACATCGGCAACTATCCCGTCTACCGGCGGCCGCTGCGCCAGTGGATGCTGCGGATCACCGCGTACGCGCAGCGCCTGCTCGACGACCTGGACCTTCTCGACTGGCCCGAGTCGATCAAGCTGATACAGCGCAACTGGATCGGCCCAAGTGACGGCGCCAACGTGGAATTCCGGGTCAACAGCATACCGGATCTCACGATCCGCGTCTTCACGACGCGGCCGGACACGCTCCCCGGCGCCACCTATATGGTGCTCGCCCCTGAGCACCCCATGGTGGACATCCTCGTCACCGATGCGTGGCCCGCGGACACCCGACACGAATGGCGGTATCTGGAGGGGCGCGAACACCTGACGGCGCGCGAACGCCGGGCGGGCGCGTGGACACCGGCCGCAGCGGTCCACGCCTATCGGCACATGATGTCCAAACTGGGTGAGCGTGACAGGGCACATGGGTCTTACGCGAAGACCGGCGTGTTCACGGGCTCCTACGTGCTCAACCCCATGACGGACGAGCCGATACCTGTCTTCATCGCCGACTACGTGCTCATGGGGTACGGCACCGGCGCCATCATGGCGGTACCAGCGCACGACGACCGTGACCTTGAGTTCGCGCACCGGTACCGCTTGCCCGTTCGCGCGGTTCTCCACCCTCCGGCGGCGTGGTTCGAACAGCAGCGCATTGCGACGGATTCCCCGGCCGGCGAGTGGCCAGAGGCGTTCGTCGGTGAGCATGGCTATCTCGGCTCGGGAGTGCCAGGGCTCGATCTCCTCGGCCTGGACAAGAACGCTGGAATCGAGGCGGCCATTCGCTGGCTGGAGCGGCGCGGCGCCGGCCAGCATGCGCGTTCTTACCGGTTGCGGGACTGGCTGTTCTCCAGGCAGCGCTATTGGGGCGAACCATTCCCGATCGTCTACGACGAGCATGGGCTGCCTGCGGCACTCCCAGAAGAGATGCTGCCCGTCCAGCTTCCTGAAATGACCGAATTCCGTCCAGAGCCCCAGCCGGACGAGTCCGCCGACCCGGTCCCGCCGCTCGCCCGCGTCACCGGGTGGGTGGAAACCGAACTGGACCTCGGCGACGGCCTCAAGCGATACCGCCGCGAGGCCAACACCATGCCGCAGTGGGCCGGGTCGTGCTGGTACTACCTCCGCTATCTCGACCCGGCCAACGACGAACGCCTGGTGGACCCCGACGTGGAGCGGTACTGGATGGTGCCGGCCGGTGCCGCGCCTCCAGACGGCGGCGTCGATCTGTATATCGGGGGCGTCGAGCACGCGGTCCTGCATTTGCTCTACGCCCGGTTCTGGCACAAGGTCCTGTACGACCTCGGGCACATCTCGACCAGGGAACCCTTCAAACGGCTATTCAACCAGGGCTACATCCTGGCCGACGCGTTCACCGACTCCCGCGGCATGTACGTTCCAGCGGCCGAGGTCGTGGAAAGCACGGCCGGTGAGTTCCGCTACGCCGGCGAGCGAGTGGACCGCCGGGCGGGGAAGATGGGAAAGAGCCTGAAGAACAGCGTGAGCCCTGATGAGATCTACGCCGCATACGGCGCGGACACACTGCGGCTCTACGAGATGGCGATGGGCCCGCTCGACGTCGGCAGGCCATGGCAGACGGATGACATGGTGGGCGTCCACCGGTTCCTGCAGCGCCTGTGGCGGAACATCATCGACGAGCAAACGGGCGCGCCACTGGTCGACGACCGCTCCCTGGACGAGGAAACGGCGCGGCGGCTGCACCGGACGATCATGATCGTGCGCAGGGACTTCGAGGAGTTGCGTTTCAACACCGCGATCGCGCGTCTGATCGAGCTGAACACTTATGCAAGCAGGGTGGTATCACGCGAAGGGACGATACACCGCGCGCTTGCCGAACCGCTGCTGCTGATGGTCGCCCCGCTCGCGCCACACATCGCCGAAGAACTGTGGGCCAGGATCGGGCACAAGGACTCGCTGGCGTACGAACCATACCCCGAGTTCGACGCGGCACTCGCAGCGAAGCACTCCGTCGTCATACCCGTGCAGATCAATGGCAAGGCGCGGTTCCGGATCGAGATCAGCGCCAACGCGAGCGAGGAGGAAATCCACCAGGTGATGGCCGGGCACCCGGACTACGCGCGCTACACCGACAACGCGGTGATCCAGCGCGTCGTGATCGTCCCGGGCAGGGTCGCCAACATCGTGACACACTGATTCCGGCTGTCATGCCCACCGCCGGCCCGCAGGCGTCGCGGATCCTGGGGCTGTCAGCGCCGCAGGAGAACCGACCGCCGGCCGGGGCGGCGGGCGTCAGTCCGGGACGACATTGACCAGCTTGGGCGCCCGGACGATCACCTTGCGGATGCCGCGCCCGCCGAGTGCACGGCGGGCCCCTGCGGTGGCGAGCGCCAGCGACCGCAACTCGTCCTCAGAGATCCCTGGCGGCACCTCCAGCCGGTCCCTGACCTTGCCCGCGACCTGCACCACGCACGTTACAGAATCCCGGACAAGCAGCGCGGGATCCGCGGCCGGCCATGCGACCATGGCCACCGGCGCCGGATGGCCAAGGACTTCCCAGCATTCCTCGGCCGTGTAGGGCGCGAACAGCGACAGCAACACGGCTGCGGTCTCCGCGGCCTCCCGCACGGCTGCGTCGCCCGCGCCGCCTGAGTCGATCACGCGGCGCGCCGCGGTGACCAACTCCATCAGCCGGGCGACCGCGACATTGAAGCGGAAGACCTCGACCAGGCGGGTGAACTCATCGATGGCGTGGTGTGTCACCTTCCGCAGTTCGACGTCACCCGTGGCGGGGCCGCCGCCCGGCCCGGCAGGTGAGGCGGCGGCCACGTCGCTCGCCAGCCGCCACACCCGGCCAAGGAACTTGACGGACGCGGCAGGCGACACGTCGGCCCAGTCGATGTCGTCCTCGGGCGGGCTCGCGAACACCATGGTGAGCCGGATCGCGTCGACTCCGTGTGCCGCCACCTGTTCGCCCAGGTCGACGCCGTTGCCGAGCGACTTCGACATCGAACGGCCCCGGTTGATCACCTGCCCCTGATTCAGCAGCCTGGCGAAAGGCTCGGTGAAGTCCAGCATGCCCATGTCGTAGAGCACCTTGGTGAAGAACCGCGCGTAGAGCAGATGCAGGATGGCATGCTCGACGCCGCCGACGTACTGGTCGACGGGGCACCACCGGCGTACCGCCTCGACATCGAACGGCCCGTCCTCATAACTTGGCGAGCAGTACCGCAGGGGATACCAGGACGAGTCGACGAACGTGTCCATCGTGTCGGTGTCCCTGCGTGCCGGCCCGCCGCACTTCGGGCATTCCACGTTCACCCAGTCGGCCGCCGCGGCCAGTGGCGATACACCCTTCGGCACCAGGTCCCTGCCCCGCAGGTCGGGCAGCACGACGGGCAACTGGTCGTCGGGCACTGCGATCTCGCCGCAGGACGGGCAGTGCACGATCGGGATCGGCGTGCCCCAGAACCGCTGCCTGGAGACCAGCCAGTCGCGCAGCCGGTAGCTGACGGCCGCCTTTCCCACGCCCCGCTCGTCCAGTACCTCGATGATGCGGCCGATCGCGTCCGCCTTCGACAACCCGTCGAGCGGCCCTGAGTTGACCATCGTGCCCTCACCGGCCGTGGCCACACCCGTCTGCACCGGGTCCGGCTCACCCGTCTCGAGGACGACGCGCACGGGCAGCCCGAAGGTCCGGGCGAAATCCAGGTCACGCTGGTCGTGCGCGGGCACTGCCATGATCGCCCCAGTGCCGTAGTCTGACAGCACGTAGTCCGCCGCCCACACCTGGATCCGCTCACCATTCACCGGGTTGGTCGCATAGCGACCGAGGAAAACTCCGGTCTTCGGCCGCTCTGCCGACTGGCGCTCGATGTCGGACAGCTTACGGACCTCGGCCACGTATGACCGCAGCCCGTCCAGGCGGTCCGGCGCGCACAACTCCCCGGCCAGCGGCGAATCGGCTGCGACGACGAAAAAGGTAGCGCCGTACAGCGTGTCCGGCCGGGTCGTGAACACGGTGACTGGCTCGTCCCGCCCCTCGATCATGAAGCGGACCTCGGCGCCCTCCGAGCGCCCGATCCAGTTGCGCTGCATGAGCAGCACCCGCTCCGGCCACTTTCCCTCTAGCTGGGCCATGTCATCGAGCAGCCGGTCCGCGTACTCGGTGATCCTGAAATACCACTGGGTCAGCGTGCGCCTGACGACCTCGGCGCCGCACCGCTCACACCGCCCGTCGATCACCTGCTCGTTCGCGAGCACGGTCTGGTCGACCGGGCACCAGTTCACGTAGCCGCCCGCACGGTAGGCGAGGCCACGCTCGTACAGCCGCAGAAACAGCCACTGGTTCCAGCGGTAGTATCCGGGATCGCAGGTGTGCAGCCGGGTCGACCAGTCGAAGGACACCGCGTACCGCCGGAACGATGCCGCCTGGGTTTCGATGTTGGCGTAGGTCCAGTCGGCTGGGTGGGCGTTGCGCCTGATCGCGGCGTTCTCCGCTGGCAGCCCGAACGCATCCCAGCCGATCGGATGCAGCACGTTGACACCGCGGTGGAACAGGTACCTGGCGACCGCGTCGCCGATCGCGAACGCCTCACCGTGCCCCATATGCAGGTCACCGGACGGGTACGGGAACATGTCGAGCACATAGGCCCGCGGCCGGGTGTCGGCAGGGTCGTTGGACGCACGGAACAGGCCGGACTCTGCCCAGCGAGCCAGCCACTTGTCCTGGACGGCACGCGGATCGTATGGGACGGCATCGGCCCGCGCGCCATGCGCGGGCTGCACTGAGCGCTCCGGCTGCGCGCTTCGTTGCTGCGCAGTGTGTTCCGGCCGCGCAGTGTGTTCCGGCTGGGCCTGCTGGCCGGCCCGGCGGTCTGGGCGGCTGTCATCGTTCCCTCACGGCTCTCGTTCCGGCCCTGTGCCTCACACCCGCTCCGCTCAATGTGGTCCCGCAAAGGCTGTCCTGCAAAGGCTGTCCTGCAAAGGCTGTCCTGCAAAGGCTGTCCTGCAAAGGCTGTCCTGCAACGACTGTGTTCCAACGACTGTGTTCCAACGACTTGTGCCCCAAAGACAGTGCCTCAAAGAAAATGGCCCCTCGTGACCGAGGGGCAGCCGCGCTGATGGCCAACAGGCCTGGCGCGGCTAGGTAAGTAGCAGCCGAACGGGACACATGCTGTCAGGGTAGCGCACGATGTGTCCGCTCAGGACACCATGACGTGACCGTGCGTGCTCCGCCTGCCCTCCCGCCCCGCATGGCTGCCGCCGGGATCTCCCCGCCAGCCACCCTAATGAGGGCTGTCCTCACCGTGAACGACGGCAGATTCCGGCTCCGTTATCTCCGCGGCCTGGCGGCCGTGGCTTGTGTGCATCCAGGCTCGCGATCTCGTTCTGCAGCTGAGCGACGAGCACAGGAAGCTCGTTCCGGTAGTGAGCCATGGCAAGGTCCAGCCTGAAGTCAAACCAGGCGGCCAGTTCGGGGCCGTAATGGATGGTCGTCGGCTTCTGCCGGTTCGAGACGGAGAAGAAAGTTGTCCCTTCCTTGTCATCGTGCTTACAGCCCGCCAGCTTGCCGAACATGCATTGACGAGTGTGCCTGGCACCCTGGAAGATGACCCGCCTGTTCGTGATGTACGCAGTGCCTGTGTCGATCGCTTTGGCAGTCCGAGGCGCCTGAACGTGGTGACCCTTATTGGCGCCGGCGCGGTAGCGGAGAGAGCGGCCGTCTATTGCTGCGACCGGGATCGACACACCGCTCGAGAGCCCCTCCCAGTACCCGGGCCCGCTGAGCTCCTCGACGAGCGCAGCCTCGATCAGCGTGGCAAATATGCTCTCGCCCGCCATGAGCATGATCGCGGACGACGGCTCGCCCGGGTAGCTGCTCGCGACCTGGAGAAGATCCGCGTAACCGTCCCGCAGCCTCCGCCACTCGGCAAGTTCTTGCTGGTACCTGTGCGCTGCGTGCTTACCACGATGCTTGTCGAACACGCAACTCACCACCGAGTGCGAACATGGCCAGTGGGGCACTCATGACGTTGTGCCGCCGTGGCCATGATCTTTTCTTGTCCGGGGAGCTTGGCGGCTGACAGGGCGGGCCGCGCCTGCCGGCGGGTAAGGCCACCTGGCGGCGGCCGTCCAGCGGTGTCCGTGCTCTGTTCCCATCGTGCTCCCCGCTGATCATTTTGGGGCACGCCCCCCGGACGGGGAGAACGCCGGGCCAGCGTACCGTCCCTGATGTACCTATTCCACCCCGTTCCCAGCTGTTAATACTGCGGCCTTTGGTCCTGTCTGGGCGGTTCTGCGCTTCCTCCCGTAGCCCCCTGGGTACGCCTGAGACCCGCCAGACCGGGTCGGCTCGTTACGCTCCGTGCTTTCCGTACACTCTTCGTTACGATCCGTGCCGCTCCGCGGCCCTGCCTACGCGAGGCAGGCGCGGTGCGGACGGTGCCCGGACGCGGGAGCTACCTGGCCAAGCGCGGCTGACCGGGTCCATCCCCGCGGATGGAAACGCTGCCCTGATGCGGGCGGCAACACACTGGGCGGGCAGCGCAAGCGCACGCCGGTATCGTCGCCAAACCTCGCCCACGCGACGAGACGGGGCGGTGCTGGCGAAATGCATCGAATTCACCATCGTCATGAATCGGCTCACGTGGCCAGGCTCAAACTGCCAAATAGGCGCATCAGACGCCAAAAGTGTTAGTTGTTTATGCCCCTTGACCGGGTAGGGAGATGCCAATATGGTCGTGAACAGCCTGCCGCGGCGTCTTTCTCAACGGTGCGGGGCGCTTATTCGCATCTTCTGCGCCGGAATTAGTACCTGCGGGCACAGAGTTTCTGGGGACGCATCCCGGGATGGGTAGCGGGGTTCCGGGGGTCGTCCCCGGATGGCACCGGGGGAACAGGTGGACGTTCGGGGACCAGCGGCACGCGTGTGGCCCGTTCGGAATATTTCCGCGGACCTGTGGCGTGAGAACTGCCACGCCGATTCCTTGAAGCATCGGTTCAGGCCTTCAGCGGGACGCGCGGCTTTCATCGGCGCCGCCACGGGCCGCGCCGCCACGGCGGCTCTCATCAAAGCTCACGCGGGGAGTTGACCATGTCTTCGGAGGCCATCGCGATCGTCGGGCTCGCCTGCAAGTACCCCGACGCGTCCGACCTCCAGTCACTCTGGGACCTGGTGCTCACCGGACGGCGGGCGTTCCGGCGGATCCCGCCGGGCCGGCTCGACCTCGGCGATTACCGAGACGGCGGCTGGGGCGCGCCGGACACGGCCTACTTCACCCGGGCGGCCCTGATCGAAGGCTGGGAACTCGACCATGCCGCCTGTGAGCCTCCAGGCGCGACGAACGGCCTGGCGGACCCCGGGCACATGCTCGCCCTTGAGACCGCGGCACAGGCACTCAGCGACGCCGGGTTCCCCGGCGGGCAGGGTCTTGGCCGCGAACGAGCCGGTGTCATTGTCGGGAACACCCTCACCAGCCAGGTGAGAAGGGCTGCTACGCTCCGGCTGCACTGGCCATATGTCCGCAGGGCGCTCGCCGCCGCCCTCGCCTCCGTTCCGGCCGGCGCCCCAGGCGAGTGGCACAACGAGGTGCTCGAGGCGGCAGCGAAGTGCTTCGCCGCATCCTTGCCCGAGGTCACGGCCGACACCCTGGCCAATGGGCTCGCCAGCAGCATCGCGGGCAGGATCTGCGCGCACTTCGGCTTCAAGGGCGGTGGGCACGCGGTGGAGGGGGCCTGTTCATCGTCCCTGATCGCGGTCGCTTCGGCCTGCACCGCACTGACGACAGGCGACCTTGACTTCGCGCTCGCCGGTGGGGTCGACATCGGCCTGGACGCGTTTGACCTCATCGGGTTCGCCAGGGCCGGCGCACTGGCCACGTACGAGATGCGCATTTACGACGCCACGCCTACCGGGTTCCTCCTCGGTGAAGGCTGCGGCATCGTCGCCCTGATGCGCGCCAGGGATGCCCACGCCAGCGGAGTGCCCGTCTACGCCGACATCACCGGCTGGGGTATCTCCTCCGCGGGCAACCGCCGCTCAAGCTCGGAGCCCGACGGCCTGCTGCTCGCGCTGCGCCGTGCCTACGAACGGGCCGAGGCCGATCCGGCGCGCGTCCAGCTCTTCGAGGGGCACGCGGCCGGCACCGCCGCAAGTGACCTCGCCGAACTGACGGCGCTCGCGGCGCTGCGCGCGGACGCGCCGCAGCCTGCGGCACTCGGCTCGATCAAGGCGAACATCGGCCACACCAGGGCCGCGGCGGGCATCGCCGGGCTGCTGAAGACCGTGCTCGCGATGTCGGCAGGCACGCTACCGCCCACGACGGGGTGCGAGCAGCCCCATCCGCTGCTGCGCGCCGCCTCGGCGGTCCGGGTGCTTGCCGTACCCGAACCATGGCCGGAAGGTCAAAGGCTCGCCGGGGTGAGCACCATGGGCTTCGGCGGGACCAACGCCCATGTGGTGCTGTGCCGCACCGACGGCCGCGGCGGCCAGCGGGACCAGGCGGAACCAGCGAAGGCGGCCGGACCGGCCGGCAGCGGCGACGACTCCGCCGCAGCACGCACACTTGTCAGCGGCAGCGCTGCCAAAGCGGTGAGCGCCGTAGCAATTAACCCGAAAGCCACGAAGAACCCGGAAGCCACGACCACCGGAGCGGCTGCCAGCCTTGAGGCGGCACACAGCGGCCACGCCGCACGCCCTGTCAACATCTGGCGGGAGCCCGTCTTCATCACCGATCCGCGCGCGGCCGGCCGGGCAGGCGATCGCTGCCGCTTCCTTGAGACGGTCCGCGTGCACCGCCCGGGCGTGGAGCTCGTCGCCGACGCGGCGATCGGCCCGGACACCGACCCCTACCTGGCCGACTACCGCCCCGACGGCCGGACCGTGCTGCCGGCCGTGATCGGGCTCGAAGCCATGGCGCAGGCCGCGGCCGTGCTGTCGGGGCTGCCGCTACGGCAGGCCAGGAATGTGGAACTGGTCAGCCCGGTGGCTGTCCCCCGGGACGGGGCGGCGCGGATCCGGGTCTGCGCGCTGCGCCGCGATGACGCCGTCGAGGCCGTCCTGTGCAGCATTGCGAACGGCCAGAGCGCTGATCACATGCGTGCCATGTTCCCGGTGATCGCCGGACCGGGCAGCGACATGGGGGTCACCCGCGGGCCATTCGACCCGATGACCACGGCAATCGTGGACGGCAGCGAACTGTACGGACCGCTGTGCGCCCACACGGGGCGCTTCCGCCGTGTGGCGTTCCTGCCCGCGCTGACACCACGAAGCTGTTGTGCGCTGCTGCGCGGCGCAGACGACGCGCCGTGGTTCGGCCGGAGCTTGGCTCACGGCCCGCTGCTGCTCGGAAGCCCGGGCGTGAACGACGCGGCCATTCACGTTCTGCAAGCCTGCGTGCCGCACCGCCGGCTGGTCGCAGCCGGATGCGAGAGCATGACCGCGAGCGGGCTCACCGTCAGCGGCGCGGTGGAGATCCGTGCCCGCGAGCGCTCCGCCACCGCGGATGAATACGTATGGGACGTCGAGGCAGTCGACGGCGACGGCCGCATGGTGGTCGAATGGGCCGGTCTCCGGCTGCTTGACAGCGGTCCGCTCCGCCGTACCCAGCCGTGGCCGCCCGCGCTGCTCGCCGTGTATCTCGAGCGCGGCGCCACCGCGCTAGGGCTCGGCTCAGGCGTGCGGGTCACCGTTCGGGCCGGGCATCCACGTCAGGTCTGGGGCGCATGCGGCAGCAACGGGCCCGCGACGGGGACCGGCCACCACATCGCCCGCGGCGATGACCATGCCGCCGGCAACGGCAACGGTTCCGGCAGCCGTTCCGGCGACGGTTCCGGCGACGGCGGTTACCGGCCCGGTGCGTTGCGGTACGCCGGGACGGAACCGGCGAGCCGGGCGTGCCACAGTTACCTCGACGGGCTCACCCTCACGGTCGAGACGGCCGGACCTGCTGCCTGTGACTGGGCAGCGGCAGAAACGCGGCATGATCCCGCGCTTGCCCGCACGCCGGCTTGTGAAGCGCTGCGCGACCAACTGCGCGAGCGGTGCGGCGAGCCAGCCGCGACGGTGACGGCCAGGGTCTGGACCGCGGTCGAGTGCATGTCAAAGGCCGGCTTGCCATCCGGCTCGCCGCTCGTGCTTGACCAGGTGCACGGCGACGGCTGGGTTCTGTTGCGTGCCGGGGGCGCCGCGGTAGCCAGTACGGTCGTGGCGGTCAGCGGTGTGACCGTCCCGGTGGCTGTGGCGATCATGACGGCCGGCACGGAACGCAGGATCCGCGTGAGCGGCGGCTCCTGATCCGCGACTGTCACGCGGCAACAGCCATACGGGCCGTATTCGAGCCGAACACTGGCCAAGGAAGCGACATGCGGCCCTGGCACCGGGGACCAAGGGCCATGCCGCGGCGGGATCGGGCGAGCGAGCCTGAGTGTTAGCCGACAGTCGAGCGAGGTGCGCCATGTCGAGCCCGTTCACCACCAGAGCCAGCCTCTTCCGGCTGCTTCGCGCCGCCCAGGCGGCGCCGTCCATCCACAACACCCAGCCGTGGAAGTTCGAGATCCGCGCCGATGATCGCATCGATTTGCGGGCCAACCGTGAGCGCAGCCTGGATCGCACCGATCCGCGGGGACGCGAACTCGCCATCAGCTGCGGAGCGGCGCTGTTCAACCTGCGAATGGCGCTCGGCGTCACGGGGTACGACCCCGTGGTCCGGCTGGTCCCCGAGCCGTACGAGGATCCGGATCTGCTCGCGTCGGTCAAGATCGTGCTCGGCCAGCAGCGACCGCCGACCGTTACCGAGCGGCGTCTCTACGAGATGATCCCGTGGCGGCACACGAACCGCCAGCCATTCAGCGGCACCCGCATCGGGATGAACGTCGTAGCTGAGCTTGAACAAGCCGCCAGGATGGAGCGGGCCTATCTGTGGCTACCACACCGGGGGGAGGCCAGGGAACTGCTGCGCGAGATCGCCGAGGCCGACCAGGCGCTGAAGGCAGACCCGTCCTATCGGGACGAACTGCGGCAATACACGAGCGCGCGCACGCGGGGCTTCGGGATTCCCGAGGCGGCCTTCGGCCCGTTGCCGCGGAAGGACCACGTTCTGTTCCGTGACCTGGGGCTCGAATGGCACGGCCGACGCCGGATTGCGCGGTTCGAGAAGCGCACCCGGCTGCTGGTGCTGTCGACAGAAACCGACACGCTGCTGGACTGGGTCCGCGCCGGGCAGGGCCTGCAGCGGATCCTGCTGACGGCCGTCCACCGCCACGTGGCGGCGTCGTTCTCCACCCAGCCGCTTGAACTGGGCGACAGACAGCCCACGGCCGCGAGCCGCCGGTGGCCGTGGCCCAGGTACGCCCAGATGATCATGCGCATGGGGTACGGACCCGCGGCCGGAGCCACCCCGCGGGAGGCCGGTCCGCAGGTGGAGGACTTGCGAACCCAGCCACCACTGCCGCTGCGGCCCGGCCGATCGCAGCAGCCGACGCCGTAAGAGGCTGCGGAGCCAGGCTAGAGTCAGTACCCGTGACTGGTCCCTCGCCGACTCTGCGGCTGCCACGAGATCTGCGCGCCGCGCGGCATATCCTGGGGGTGGCGGAAGACGCGGCGGAGCCACCGCTAACTCTCCTGGCCAGCCAATGAACACGACGACAGACGCCAATTTCCTCGAACCGGAGGCGTGGTTCGCCAGCCTTCCTACCGTGTATGTGGCCGCAGGCGCGCTGATCACCGACCCCGGCGGCCAGGTGCTGCTTGTGAAGCCGAACTACCGCGACCACTGGGCCATGCCTGGGGGTATCTGCGAGCACGGTGAACCCCCGCACGAGGGATGCGCCCGCGAGCTGCTCGAAGAACTCGGGCTCCCGATTCCCGTCGGCCCGCTGCTCGTCGTCAACTGGACCGCGCCCGAGGGCGAGCGCCCCAAGTCGATGATGCACCTGGTGTTCGACGGCGGCACATTGGGTGACGGGACCGGGATCCGGCTGCAGTACGAGGAACTCGACGAGTACCGGTTCGTCGAGCCGGCCGCGGTGGCCTCGTACCTGCCGCCTTACAGCGCGCCGCGGGTCCCTGCGGCGCTGCGCGCCCGCGTCGGCGGGACGACGATTTACCTGCCGTCAGGCGAGCCGTATCCGGCATCGGCCTGAGCCTGCGCACTCCTGTGGGCACAGCCGCGGCCCGTGCTCTTCGCCGGGACATACCGACCGGGTTCGCCGAGTATTCCGGCTCGATGATCACTTCATCAACGGCATCGAGCGCCTGCCGTGTGAGGTCACGCCGCGGTGACGGCTAGCCGGAGATGAGGTCGGCCACGGGCCTGGCCGCAAGTTCCCAGTCCGGCCGCAGCGGCATGCCCGAGTTCCCCCCGGAATCGAGTTTGACGCCGAGCACCTGGTGCAGCTGGATCTGGTTGCGCTCGAAGCCGAGCCGTGACCCGGCCATGTACAGCCGCCAGACCCGCGCGGTACCCGGGCCAACCTCGGCGACCGCCTCGGCCCAGTGCGCGTCCAGGTTCGTGCACCAGCCGGCCAGGGTCATAGCGTAATGCTCGCGCAGGTTCTCCTCGTGCCGCACCTCGAACCCGGTGTCGTGCATGACCGAGATGAGGTGCCCCGGCCCTTCGAGCTCACCGTCAGGGAAGACGTACCTGTTGATGAAACCGTTCTGCCGGATCGCGGGCTCGCGGTTGTCCGGCCTGGTAATGCAGTGGTTGAGCAGCCGACCGCCCGGCTTGAGCTTCCCGCACAGGAAGGAGAAGTAACTGGGCAGATTGGCCTTGCCGACATGCTCGGTCAGCCCGATCGAACTGACCGCGTCGAAGCCCCTCTCCGTGACATCGCGGTAATCGAGGTGGCGCACCTCCGCGAGATCGCCAAGGCCGGCGGCCTCGATCGCGCGGCGCGCCCACTCGGCCTGCTGGCGTGACAGCGTCACCCCGAGCGCGCGGACCCCGTACTCACGCGCCGCGTGCATCACCATCCCGCCCCAGCCGCAGCCGACGTCGAGCAGCCGCATGCCCTCGCGCAGCCCAAGCTTCCTCGCGACCAGGTCGCACTTGTACGCCTGCGCCTCCTCTAGCGTGGCGTTGGCGCTCGGGTAACAGGCGCAGGTGTAGGCCATCGACGGGCCGAGCACCCACCCGTAAAAGCGGTTCGACACGTCGTAGTGGTGAGAGATCGCGGCGGCGTCACGACGCTTGGAGTGCCGCAGCCCCGCCACCAGGCGACGGCCGCTGCGCACCTCCTGCGGTGGTGGCGGCACCCGCGGGAAGAGGATTTTCACCCCGCCGAGCTGGCGAAGCAAGCGGAGCCGTTCGGGCAAATTAATCGTGTTCAGCTGCGCGTCCGACATGCGGACCAGCGCGGTGTACATGTCGCCCTCGACGTCGATGTGCCCGGCCACGTAGGCGCGGGCGAGGCCGAGTTCCCCGGGCGCCTGCGCCAGGTAGGAGACGGCAACCGGAGAGCGCACCACGACCTTGATCGCGCTGCCTGGCTCGCCCGCGCAGCTGCCGTCGTATGCACGGAACTCCACCGGCGCGCCGGGCCCGGCAACCCGTTCGAAGACCTGAGCCAGTGCCATGCTGTCCGACCCTCCTGACGCCGCGATCTTCCGCGGCCCCTACCGCTGTTACCCCTCGCCTGTTACCTCGCCGCTACCTGCCGTGCACGCACTTGTCGTACAGGCCGAGCAGGCGCCTGTCTGGATCATAGGCGCGCTTGAGCGCCCGGTACTCCTGCCCGTTGTACTGCCGCCAGAACTCGTCCTCTGTGTAGAACGCGGTCGAATACAGGCCCTTTCGGCCGCCGAGCGCCGCGACCTTGTCCTCGATAAGCCGGTTGTGGTGGCCGTCGGACTGGCCTGGCCCGAGCGGAACCGTCCCCCAGAAGCCGAAGTTCACGTAGACGTGGCCTGGCTCCAGCGGGTAGAGCGGCCAGCTCTGGCCGGAGCGCAGCCGCAGCGGGCACAGCCATACCGGCCTCATGCCGATCTCACGAAGGAAGAAGTCGAGGAAAGCGGCGCCATTCTCGACCGGGATCTCGACGTCCTGTATGACGTCCTCACGCGGGCCGACCCGGCGCGAGGCGTTCATCTGGTCGGTGAGCCCGTACCTGCGGTCGAAGGCCACCAGCCTCCGGTACACGTCGGAACGCCGGTACCTGCGCGGCCACATCCGGCGGATCGCCGGATTCTGGACGCCGAACGGGCGCGAGCACCAGAACCAGTCGGTATCCCACCGCCACAGGTAGTCACCGACGGTCAGGAAGTCCTCGCGGTAACGCTGGACGGACCTGTAGTAGATCTGCTGGCGGGTGTAATCGCTCAGCCACGGTGCGACGTCGCTGAACGTGCCCAGGGTGAGGTACAGCTCGTCGGGCCCGAAGGCGATCCCGTCCACGAAATCCACCGGAGCACCGTCGATGGTCCCATCCGCGGCGATCTGGCCGATCGCGCGCATGCAGTCCTCCATGCTCCGCAGCGGCCGATGGCGGAGATGCACATACGGTTTCACCGGCTCGAGCTCGATGGTCAGAGAGAGCGCGTAACCGAGCGTGCCGTAGGAGTTCGGGAAGCCCCGGAAGAGCCGCGCGTGCTCCCCCTCTGGTGCGGCTGTGACGACCCGGCCATCGCCGGTCAGGATCTCCATCTCGATGACGGACTCGTGCGGAAGGCCGTTGCGGAGTGAGCTGGATTCGATGCCAAGGCCAGTGACCGCGCCGCCCAGCGTGATGGTCTTGAGCTGCGGCACGACGAGCGGCATCAGGCCGTGTCGCAACGTGGCGTCGGCAAGGTGCTCGTAAGTCGTCATGCCACCGACGACCGCGGTGCGTGCCACCGGGTCCACGTGCAGCACCTGATCGAAAGCTGAGACATCGAGGCCGCGGTGGGCCGGCGAGGGGTCGCGGAACCGGAACAGGTTGGACGTGGGCTTGATCAGCCGGACAGGTTCCCCGGCCGGAAGGTCCGCGTACGCGTCGCGCAGCGCCGCCACCGCATCGCCGTGCCGACCGGGAGCGTCACCGCCGCCGCGGCCGGGGGCGCCGCCGCCGCGGCGGCCGGGAGCGCCATCGCCTTGGCGGCCGAGGGTGCCGGCGGGGAGAGCCGTGGCGGCGCTGTCTTTGGTCCCATCGTTGGCGCCGCCGCCGACGCCGCTTTCCGCGCTCGCCGGGCCGCCCTCGCCACCCGCGGCACCGCCGGACCCGCGGCCGTCAGGCGAAGGGCCTGCGGTCCGCCCGCCTGTAGTGCCTGTCACGAGCTTCTCCCCTCCACGTGCACCGCCCCTGCCGAGAGTGGATGCAGGAGGCGCCCATGGGAAAGTTGTACGCCGAACTAGCCGAACGGCTGACTGAGTTTATCGTGGACCAGCCGGTCTACTTCATGGCGACCGCGCCATCTGGGTCCGCATCGGCTTAAGGCGGGCATGTGAACGTCTCACCGAAGGGGTACCGGGGTTAGTTCCCCGGTTGGACCGGGGTTAGTTCCCCGGTTGGACCGGGGTTAGTTCCCCGGTTGGACCGGGGCGCAGGCGACGGCGGGTCGCGGAGCTCAGACAAGGCCCACCACGTCGCCGGCCTCATCAATGTCGATCACCTCGGCCGCAGGCGAAGAAGAAAGCCCTGGCATCGTGCGCATGTCGCCACTGATCGCACAGGTGAACCCGGCCGACGCACCCTCGCCGCGATGAACCATCCAGCCGTGATGCCGTGGGCGACTGAGGCTGAGGCTCCGCTGCTTGGGTGCTGCCGTAGCCTTCGTACTGGACGGATCGTGGTATTTCTGGCGGCCATGGCGGCAACCGATGCCCTGGGCACAGTTACTACCAAGATCACCCCGGTGCTGCGTTCGGTGGGAGGCAAGCCGTGACCAACCCCCCACATTCCCACCTGATAGCTTCCGCATCGCCCGAACGAGCGGCCGGACCGGCATTGGCATAGAGACTGGCTATACCTGCCCGATGGCGCGGCCCCGTGCCGCTACCACCGGACCCGAATGACGAGGAGGACGAGCGTTTCCCATGACCACCACGCCGCTTCAGTCGAACCTGAAGCTGGGCGCGTACCCGACGGCGGCCTCGTGCGCGCGGCTGCATGCCAAGTCGCTGGCGTGGGAGTGGGGGCTGGCAGAACTCGCGGAGACCGTCGAACTGGTCGTCTCGGAGCTGACGACCAACGGTGTCAAGGCGGCGGCCGCGCAGGAGGATCCCGACGGGGTGCGTGGCGTCCCGTACGTATGGGTGCGTCTCACTCCGGGCAAGCGGCAAGTGCTGGTCGAGGTGTGGGACAGCAACCCAGAGCCGCCTCTCCGCGCCGATCCTGACCTCACCGCGGAAAGCGGCCGCGGCCTCCTCCTGGTCGAGGCCCTGTGCGCGACGTGGGGGTATTACCACGTGATCGAGGACGCCGCCGATGGTTCAGACGGGCCGGATGGAGAACGCCAGCCGACTGGAAAGGTTGTCTGGGCGCTGGTGGCGGCGACGCCGAATCGTCCATCCGGCCGGCACGCAGGCCCGCGTCCAGGGGGGGATGACGCTCCCTCGTGACCGCGCTCGCGATTCACGTCGGATGCTGGCTCAGGACCCCCGCCGGCTCTGGACAGCGCCCACCACCGGGCACGCGCAGTTCGTCACGATCACGCTGAGGCCCCGGGTGCGCCGCTAAGGTTGGGCGCATGCGATTCGCGCTCGTCGATTCAGGTCTCGGCGTCCTCCCCGCAGCCATGCATCTGCGCAGGCTGTGCCCGGGAGCGGAGCTTGTGCTTTCCATGGACCCTGAGGGCATGCCGTGGGGTCCGCGCAACCCGGACGACATCGCCGAACGCGCACTCGCCTGCGCACAGGCGACGCTCCCGTGGGAGCCTGACGTGCTGGTGCTCGCATGCAACACCGCCTCGGTCCGCGCGCTCGACGTGCTACGCAGCGAACTCGAACCAGCCGTGCCGGTGGTGGGCACGGTGCCCGCGATCAAGCCTGCCGCGGCGAGCGGCGGCGCGGTCGCGATCTGGGCGACCGCCGCCACCACCGGGAGCCCGTACCAGCAGGAGCTAATCCGCAGGTTTGCCGACGGCGTGCACGTGACGGAGGTGGCCTGTCCCGGCCTCGCCGACGCGATCGAACTGGCGGACCCGGAGGCGATCGCGGCTGCGGTCGAGGCGGCCGCGGCGCTCACCCCGGCCCAGGCAAGGACGGTGGTGCTGGGCTGCACCCAGTATGAGCTCGCGATGGACCGGATTCGCGGTGTGCTGCCAAGAGTCCGCTTGTACGGCTCCGCGCCCGCCGTTGCGGCCCAGGCGATCCGCCGGATGGCGAGCCGACCGCCCAGCACGTCCGACGCCACATCGGCGGGACCGGCCGACCGGCGGCAAGCGGAGCCGGGAGGCCAGGGTGACAAAGCGCCCGCCGCCCAGAGCCGGGTGGGGTCAGCCGACCGGCAGCAGCCAGCGCCAGAGCGGGCCGCCACGTCACCAGGACTGGCTGTGCCGGCGGGGTCGCCCGGTCCCGCCGGAGCATCCGGCCCGCCAGGGGAAGACGGCCCTTCAGGGGAACACGGCCCTTCAGGGGAACACGGCTGCAAGGGCGTTTATAGCCCTGGGGGCGCATCCGGCACAGGCGAGGCGGCCGGCTTTGCGGGGAGGCAAGCGGATGACGGCCCAGCCGGCGTCGACCCACGTGCGCCGGAGGTCCACATACTGCTGAGCGGCGTTCCGGGTGAGCTTCCTGCCGCGGCCCTTCGCTACGCCGAGGGCCGCCTTCTGGCCGGCCTTCGCCTCTCCTCGACAGTGGCATAGGAAGCGGCGACCTCCTCCGGCGTCATTGGCAGCCGCGCAGCGGACGGCGGCAGGCCACCGCCGACCGCTTCCAGCAGGAGCAGCGCCATCGTGTAGCTGGGATTGGATTGGAGCGCCCGCGCGAGCGCGACGTTCGCCAGTGCCCCGTCTCCGGACTGCCACGCGGTGAAGGCGAGCAGGCATGCGGGGGCAGGCACGTAGTGTGATTCAGCACGGCGCACGACATCGGTCCACAGACGCTGATGCGATTCACGGAATTCCGGATCCATCCGCGCCCAGGCATCGTCTCGGACACGCATATCGGCGAGTGTGACGGTCAGCCAGGCGATGTCGTCGTCGCTGTTGATCCGCCCACCGCCACGGTAGGTGCCGATCGCTTCGCTAACCGCGCGCAGACCGTCATCGATCATCGGCCGCAGGATCCCGCCGCGATCGCGGCCCGACCGCGCTGCCCGCGCGACGAGAGCGGCGGCTCGATTCTCCGCGCGGATTGTGGCTTGGGCCATCGACGAACGCACCACACCACCGAGTGGCGCGATGGTGCACTCAAGGGCGGTCCGGTCTGGCAGCGTCACGTTGCCGGCCAGCGTCATCTGGGCCGCGACCGAGCTTGCGGAGATGTCGAACGCAACCCCGTCTGGTGGGCAGCAGCCAGGGTCCTGGCAGAGGTATGACCAATACCGCCCGTCCTCGACGCGGAGCATCTCGCGTACGTCGACTCCGGCCTCATTGAGCTGCGCACGGAACTCCTCCGCGATCGGGGTGACGAGGGCACCCGGGCCGTATCCAGCGAGGATCGCCACGGTGACCTGCTGGTTCACGAGCACTGAGGTGGCATGTTCCGCGATCTCACGCGCGTACCCGTCCTCGGGTGGGTCAAGCAGGTCGTAACGGAAGCTGACATGCACCCGGTCGCGGGGCGGACGCGCGCCTATCACGACCAAACTACGCGTGGGGTGGAAGCCGATCAGGTAGGGCACGGCTGCCAGGATCTCGGCCGGGGAACCGACCTTGACCGGTGGCTGGCGTGAGCTGTCCGGCTGATTCGTTGGGATGCGCGCCGGTGGCGCGCCGGGCGATGATGAATTACGTTTCATGCCGACCAGCGTGCGGGGCGCCACCAGTTCCTGGTAGAACGAGTACAAATCAGTACGAATTCTGTGGATATACTTGGGGATAACCTGGTTTATCCACCGATTCATCCACAACTGGTGGAACTGGGCTTGACCGGAAGGTCGGAACGCGTTTGATTGCTCATAACTGCCAGATAAGCCGCCGTCGCGGCGACAAAGACGATGCCGGCCAGGACATAGTAATTGCCGAGCACGAATTCTAGGCCATACCAGTGGTATTCAAGGCCGAAATTATGCGGCGCGAAGCGCAGCAGTCCCCTCGGCACGAAAGCCGCTCCTGGATCGTAGTAGCCGTTGGGTCCGCTGCGCGCGGGCCACATGCCAAAAAGCCCGAGTACGGCCGCGGCTCCGGCCAGGCGGGCCGCCACAAGGAGCCGAGTTCGTGACGTACCGCCTGCTGCCGACCCACAGGCATGCCCGGTGCTCAGCGTCCCAGGCTCGCCTGGCCGCGCCGGGGCCACGACACCTCTGGTGCCGTTCAGTGGCGTGTCCTGCCCGGCAGCTGACCGCCGGAGTGGTGCGTCCTCGTTCTTGACCTCATCGCCGCTCGGACCGTAGGCGTGGGCGCGTCCCTGCTTCCCCGTGCCCACCGCCCCTGTGCCCACCGCCCCTGTGCCCACCGCCCCTGTGCCCACCGCCCCTGTGCCCACCGCCCCTGTGCCCACCGCCCCTGTGCCCACCGCCCCTGTGCCCACCGCCCCCAGACGAGCATCTCCGCTGCGCGCCGTGACAGCCGGACGCACCGTCTTGCACGCGGCGAGAGCAAGGCCAGGAATGACGTAGACCCAGTGATGGGTCCACGAGATCGGCGAAACAAGCAGTCCGGTCACCCCGCAGACCACGATTCCGAGCAACTCCCGGCCATGCCGGCTCGCAGCCGCGGCGGTGGCCAGCCCGGCCGCGCACATCAGCGCCGCCAGGCCGAGCCACACGGCGACCGCCGCGGTGCCGCCGTGCATCGCGCGCTGGATAGCGCCGTTGATGGACTGGTTGACCAGGCGCTCGGGACTATCTCCCGGCTTGCCGAATCCACCGTCCCAGTAGGCTCCGGCGTCGCCGGGCAGCAGTACGAACCCGAGCACCACTGTGACCACGAACGTCACGAGCCCAGCGAGGGCGGCCCTGCGGCGGCGCGTCAAGAGCAGGTACGGGATGAAGATCAGTGGAGTGAGCTTGATCCCCGCAGCCATGCCGATGCCCACGCCCTTCCAGCGGCGCGTGTCGGGCATCGCGAGGTCGGCCACGACCAGGACAAGCAGCAGGAGGTTGAGCTGACCGAACAGCAGGGTCTTCTGCACCGGTTCAAGCCAGAGGCTGGCCGCGGCCAAGGCGAGTGCCCCGGCGATACGCCCCGCGCCCGGCCCGTGCCCGGCGAGCCCCAGAGACAAGTGTGCGATAGCAGGAAGCATCAGGATGCTCGCCGCTGCCAGAGCGAGCTGCCATGAGGCGAATGAGAACGGGCTCGCCGCGGCGAACAGGAGCGCTGCGAACGGCGGATAGGTGAACGGCAGCCTCGGCGACCCAAGGCGGAGTGAGTAGAGCATGCCATGATGACCCAGGACCGCGGCGCCCGCCGCCCGGTAGACGCTCTCGTCCGTCTGCTGCCAGTAGAACTGCGGGTGGATGACGATCTGCGCGACGTGAGCGGCGACCGCGGCGGCGAACAGCAGCATCCCGGCTGTCAGCCAGGCCGCATGCCGAATCCGGCCCGCCCTGGGCGTCGCATGAAGTGCGGCCACGCTCAGTAAACTTACGGCACACGGCCCGGCCCCGGGCCTGGGCGCGTGCCAGCCGCTGACCGGTTCGCCGGAGCCAAATGCCTTCGGCCGGAGGCCAGCCTCCTCAACCAGGCTGGGCGGCTTCGTGGGGCAGGGGTGCTGAGCACAGGCATCGCGCTACAGCGAGAAATCAACGCTGTTACGGGCTGACATTAGTCCCGCTCAGGTAGCTGCGTTTCCAGGAACCGTGTCACCAGGCCCCGGATTACAGTCGCCATGGAGAAGCCATGCTCAGCGCACCATTCCCGCAGCTGCGCGTGCTGCTCCGTGGGGAAACGCACCGGCACAACCTGTTGTGAGCGGGGCTGTGGGTGGCCCGCGCCTGGCGCCTGGGCGGTGATGAAATCCTCGATTACGCCCACCTGTGCCTGGCGCAGATGTGCGAAGCCGGGTTGGGCGAGGGCGGCAACATTGATCCTTCGCGGGTCCCTGCGCAGCAGCCAGGCCAGTACCAGGTCCCGGTCCCCGGGTTGCAGCGTCCCGACTGCCTGCACGAGCAGCGCCGCCGGATCCTTTACATCCTCGCTCACGAAAGCTCCCCACTGCAGCAACTCAGTCCCGCCTCGGGCGGGCCCAATCCGGCCCGCCTCGGGCGGGCCCAATCCGGCGATCCGATATCGGACGATATCGGAGACGATATCACATTAGTCCAGGAGTGCCCGGCAGCAGACAGGATCGGGCACCTGCAACGCCAGCGTCAGCCGGCGGGCCGACGTCGCCGGACGGCGGCGTCGTCGGCAAACCGCGCGGTGGGGAGGCACCGGCCGGAAGGCAGCGCGGCCGGAAGGCGGCGCGACCAGAAGGCGGCGCTGCCAGAACGCAGCGCGGCCAGAAGGCAGCGGGCCAGAAGGCGGCGGGCCAGAAGGCGGCGTCACAGGGAGGGCGCAGGCGGGTTGATCAGAGAGCCACGCCGAGGATCGCGTCTACCGTGTTCCTTATTAGCGCTGGCGCATCCGGGACCCAGGACGGCTGCGGAGCACCGCCAAGCACGGCGTCCGCCCACTCGTCGACTGCGGCGAGCGCTCCTGGAGCGTCCAGGTCATGTGCGATCCGCACGCGTACCAGGGCGAGCACAGGTTCGGCGGGCGGCGCCGCAGGCGCCACGACGGCACGGCGCCAGCGGTCAAGGCGCGCTACCGCGTCCGCCAGGCCCGCGTCGGTCCAGTCCCAGCCGGACCGGTAATGGTGGGCGAGCAACGCGAGCCGCACCGCCATCGGATCCGTACCCGCGGCGCGCAGCGCCGAGACGAGGACCAGGTTCCCGAGCGACTTGGACATTTTCTCCCCATTCAGCCGCACCATTCCCGCGTGCGCGTACACGCGGGCGAACGCGGCCGGATCCGCCGAGGCCACCCGGGCGTGCGACGCGCTCAGTTCGTGGTGCGGAAACACCAGGTCACTGCCGCCCGCCTGGACATCGAACCGCAGCCCGAGAAACCTCGACGCGATCGCGGCGCACTCGATATGCCAGCCAGGCCTGCCCGCGCCGAACGCGGACGGCCACGACGGCTCGCCTGGCCGCTCCCCCACCCACACCAGGCAGTCGAGCGGATCCTTCTTCCCCGGGCGTCCTGGGTCGCCGCCGCGCTCCGCGAACAGCCGCAGCATCACCTCGGGCTCGAGCCCCGACAGCGAACCGAATGCCGCATCCGATGATCGCGAGAAGTAGACATCGGCCTCAAGCTCGTACAGGGCGCCCCGCTCCCCCAGCCGTCTGGTCATCGCCTCGATGAACGGCAGCGCCTCCACAGCGCCGATCAGGTGCGCGGGCGGCAGTACCCGGAGCGCCTCCATATCCAGCCGGAACCGCATGATCTCCGAGCTGGCGAGCCCACGCCAGTCCACATCGTCCCGTGCGGCACGCTCGAGCAGTGGGTCATCCACATCGGTTACGTTCTGCACATACAGCACGTCATGGCCGGCATCACGCAACGCCCGCACGAGCAGATCCCAAGCGGTATATGTCGCGGCATGCCCGATGTGCGTCGCGTCGTACGGCGTGATCCCACACGCGTATATCCGTGCGGTGTGTCCCTCGGCAGCGACGGCAAGCTCACCTGTCGCGGTATCAGCCAGCCGCGGCTCCGGGCCACGTCCGGGCAGGTCGGGGAGGCTGACGGCACGCCACGATTCCATTGGCAGTCAGGGGCGCGGTGCCCGTGTGGGCCCGTTTCCCCCATCCCCCTTCCAAGTGTGCGGTTTTTCCCGCATACGGCTCACCGATGATCTTCTCGGCCTGGTCACACTGCCTTCGGGTAGCGGACGGTGCCACGGAGGCGGTACAGGCCGTGCCGGTTGAACCACTCCTCTGTCCGCTCCTGGGCCTGCCCGGCTCGCAGGTTCCGGTCTCCCATCTTGATCATAAAGCCGTGGAACCGTGTCATTACGTGACGAGGCTGCAAAGTTCGCCTCACGCCACGGCCCGCGTGCTCGCTCCCTCCAAGAATCGTTTCCGGCACCCCGCACAGCGCGCCGCCTCCGGGTGACGAGCCGGGCCCTGCCACCGGGCACTCCGGTGTCTACCCGGACGGGACTTCCGCCGGCAGGCTGGACCAGCTTCCAGGACGCAACATGCGAGCCAGGCTATCCTGACCCCCGGACGTGAGCCGGCGGGCGCAAGCGGGCCGCCAGCGCAGTCGTTAGGTACATTCGATCGCAGAAACGTACGCGGGTGCGCCGCGGGCCCGCGTGGCCTCCCCGGACGCAGCGCCAGGGCGAGCAGCCGCGGGTTCGCGGCAGGCCGCGGACATGAACGTGATCCGGCCGGCGGGCCCTGCACCATCCCCGCGGGCACGGTCACGGCCGGATACCCGGCCACGGCCGCGGCGTGAAGGGTGAGCAACCCCAGCATGCCCTCACCGGCCGTGCGGAACCCGGTGGCACAATCGCGTGTGAAAGCCGTTCTAAGCTACCTGGCTATGGACTCGCGGATGGGATCTTTGCACATCGTGCCCGCACTCGACCGCCCTGACCTGCTGGCACCGCCCGTCGCAGCCGCCCTCGCCGACTGGAAGAATGCCGTTCCCGCCGCCGAGATAGGTGTCGGGGAGATCGATCCAGAACTCGCGGACACCGCGGCCTTCTGCGAGCGATACGGCGTCTCGCTGAGCGAGTCCGCCAACTGCGTCGTGGTGGCCGGGCGGCGCGGCGGCGAGACGACGCTGGCGGCATGTGTGGTGCTCGCCACGACCCGGGCGGATGTCAACGGCCTGGTGCGCAGGCAACTAGATGCCCGCAAGGCGTCCTTCGCCCCGATGGACACCGCCGTCGCGGAGACCGGCATGGACTACGGCGGCATCACCCCGGTGGGCCTGCCCGGCGGCTGGCCGGTCCTGATCGATGCCGCGGTAGCCGCGGCCCCGCGGGTCGTCGTCGGCAGCGGGGTGCGCCGGTCAAAGCTCGTGCTGCCCGGCGCGGCACTCGCGGGCCTTCCCTGCTCGGCTGTGCTCAAGGACCTCGGCCGCTGAGCGATTCATCGGGCGGGGCACACCAGGTCACGTTACCTTCAGCGCCTGATCGATATCGGCCACGATCGCCGACAGCGGTTCAATCCCCGCGGACAGCCGGATGAGGGACTGCGGCGCGGTCTCGCCGGGCCAGCGGGCCCGCCGCTCCCATGTCGACTCGACACCGCCGAAGCTTGTGGCCGGCAGGATGAGTTTGGACGCTGCCACCACCGCATCCGCGTCCGTAGCGGAGCCATCAAGCTCGAACGACAGCAGCGGGCCAAAGCCGGCCGGCATCTGCTGGCGGGCGAGCGGCAGCGTGGCGGCTTCGATGCCCGGGTAGTGGACGGATCGCACCCGGGCGTGGGCGGTAAGGTGCCGCGCGACCGCCAGGGCGTTGTCACACTGGCGGGCGATCCGGAGTGGCAATGTCTTCAGGCCGCGCAGGACGAGCCAGCTCTCGAATGGCCCTGGGATGCCGCCGCCGATGGTGCGCCAGTCACGCAGATCGCCGCGTAGCTGATCGTCACGCGTGGTGATGGCGCCGAGGATGACGTCGGAGTGGCCGTTACCTGACTTCGTGAGCGAGCACAGCGAGGCGATCGCGCCCAGGTCGAGTGGCTGCTGTAGAAGCCCGGTCGCGACGGTGTTGTCCACCACCATCGGCGCGCCCGCCGCGGCCGCGAGCTCGGCGAGCCGTGCGATGTCGCACACGCGCAGCAGCGGGTTGGTCGGTGTCTCCGCCCACAGCAGCGACGGCGCGGCCCATAGCTCACGCTCCACCCCGGCGAGATCCCCCAGATCCACGAGGACGGGCCCTGCGCCATGCGGGCGCAGCCGCTCGGCGAGGACACGGGCGTTGTAGTAGCCGTCGGAGGGGAGCAGGATCTGGTCCCGGCCCTTCGCGAGCGCCAGCATCAGTGCCATCGACGCCGCCTGGCCCGAGGCGAAGACAAGGGCCTGGGCGTGCTCGACCGCGCCGAGCGCGGCCTCGAGCGCCTCCCAGCCCGGGTTGCCGTTCCGGCCGTAGGCGCGGGCCGGATCCGGGTCTCCGCAGGACACGAAGATGCTGGCCGGGACGAGCGGCGGCGTCCCCGCCTCGCCAGGTGAACGCAGCGTCCCCGCGTGGACAAGGATCGACTCCGCGGACGCTAGATGATCATCCATCGCTTTCCCCTTCCGCCCGGCGACCACCCGAGAATCCCACCCGGCAATCCGCGCGCCTGGCAATTCCCACCCGGCAATGCTGGATCACGGGTGATGTGCAGCGCGACCGCTTTTCGCTGGCCGCCCGGACGTCGCGTGACTCATGGCAGCCAGGAGACCCGGCCGTGCAGCGCGGCGTAGCCGACGAACGCGACGGAATCGATGATGGTGTGCGCAATGATCATCGGCATCACCCGGCCCCATCGGCGGTACAGGAAGCCGAAGATCACGCCCATCGCCGCGTTGCCAGCGAAGCCCCCGAACCCCTGGTACAGGTGGTACGAGCCACGCAGGAGTGCGCTGGCCAGGATGGCGCGCCCTGCGGGCCAGCCAAGCTGGTCGAGCCGATGCAGGAAATAGCCGAGGACGACGGATTCCTCCAGGATGCCGTTCTGCGCAGCCGCCGCGATGAGCACCGGGATCCGCCACCACACCGCGGGTAGCTGCTCGGGCACCACGTTGAGGTTGATCCCAAGATGAAACGCGGCCAGATAGAGCAGCAGCCCGCTGCCGCCGATCACCGCAGCCAGCGCCATCCCGCGCCCGACGTCGGTGCCTGGGGATCGCAGATCCAGGCCGATTACCGAGGGGGGCTCGCCTGACCTGGCGAGCATGTAAATCACGAGCGCCACCGGCGCGAGCGAGAGGACAGTGCCGGTCACCTGGAGTGCGAGATCGAGCCATGGGCGGCCGGGCGCGAGCGATCCGACGAGCACGGCGTGCTGGTGGCGAAGCGGCGCGGGCCCGGTGAGCGATCCGATCAACGACACAAGGGCCTGCACGCCGCTTGCGCCGAGCGAGACGGCGAAGACGACGAAGAGCTCCCAGCCGACAAGCCGCCGACCCAGCATGGACGTGCCCACTTCGACGGTGGCCGTCGCCCGCTCGTCGCCGTTGCTCTCCCCCTCGCCCACGCCAGGACTCTAGCCGGACTCCAGCCGGGGCTAGCGCGGGCTCGTGACACCGCGTTTACCGACCTCGTTGACAGCGTTGTCTAAGGATGCTTGGGTGAACCACTGTCACTCTTAGCAACACATCCGTAACTCAACGGAACGCTGCCTGGATCCGCGGGCACCGTCGCCCAGCGGGCCTGGCCACCCCGGTTTCCCCAAGGATCGAAGGGCGGCTTTTCATGGTGCGTCATCACCGAAGGACCTTCATCGCGCTCGTGGGGCTTGTCGCCATAGCCGGTGCGCTCAGCACCGTAGCCGTAGCCGTAGCAGCGGGCGTTGCGGTGGGCGCCGCAGCGGGCGTTGCGGTGGGCGCAGCAGCGGACGTTGCGGTGGGCGCCGCAGCGGACGCCGGCTCGGCGTCCGCCCTGAGTCCGGTGAAGGATCCGGCCTCCCTGGTCAATCCGTTCATTGGCACGTCCGGTTCGGTCGACATGTTCCCTGGCCCGGATATGCCGTTCGGCATGATGCAGTGGAGCCCGGATACCTCACCCAACCGGCCAGACGGCGGCGGGTACGAGTACGACAACGGCAGCCTCAAGGGCTTCAGCCTGACCCACATGAGCGGGCCAGGCTGCCGTGCCTACGGCGACGTGCCGATCCTTCCCACCGTGGGCGACATCGGCGCCTCCCCAAGCTCAGCGACCGCAACGTTTTCCCACGCGAGCGAGTCTGCGCAGGCCGGCTATTACGCCGTCACGCTGGGCAATGGCGTCACCGTGAACCTCACCGACGCCACCCGTGCGGGCATCGGAACCTTCAACTTCCCGGCAGGCACGCAGGCGAACCTGTTGCTCAAGCTCTCGGGCAGCCAGGACCCAGTCGACGGCACCAGCGCCCAGATCATCGGAAGCAACGAGGTCAGCGGATCAGTGACCGCCGGGCACTTCTGCGGCGCGCCGAGTAGCTGGGAGCGTGACTACACCCTCCACTTCGACATCCGCTTCGATCAGCCGTTCACGGCGAGCGGCACCTGGGGCGGCACCACGGCCTCGACCGTTGTGCCTGGGACACGCCGCATCACCCAGCGCGCGACGCGGCCCGCCGCAACGTCGGCGCCACGGCCGACGGTCACGCCCGTGCCACCGTGGCGCACGGCAACGTCGCCTTCGTGGCCGCCGGCCACGCCCGAGCCACCGTCCACCAAGGTGTTCGCCGGCGGCAAGCCACGTTTCGCCGTGCCGAAGACCACGTCGCCCACCACTCATGGCGTCACGCCGCAGACCGCGTCGGGGGTCGCGAACCCCGGCGGCGTCTACCTGACCTTCGACACCATGACGAGCCAGACCGTCACAGCGAAGGTCGGGATCTCCTTCACCAGTGATGCCGCGGCCAGCGCGAACCTGAACGCGGAGATTCCCGGCTGGAACTTCGGCAGGGTCAGGCAGGCCGGCCACACTGCCTGGAACGACATCCTCGGCCGGATCCAGATCTACGGCGGTTCACAGGCGCAGCAGGTGCAGTTCTACACCGCGCTCTACCACGCGCTGCTGCACCCGAACGTCGTCAGCGATGACAGCGGCCAGTACGTGGGGTTCGACGGGCAGGTGAGGGAGACCAGCCCTGGCCACGCCGAGTACGCCAACTATTCCGGCTGGGATATCTACCGTAGCCAGGTCCAGCTCGCCGCCATGGTCGCGCCGCGGCAGACCAGCGACTCGATCAGGTCGATGCTGGACGACGACGAGCAGACCGGGGTGCTGCCGAAGTGGAACCTCGGTGGCGGTGAGTCGTACGTCATGGTGGGCGACCCGGCCGACGCGATCATCGCGGACGCGTACGCGTTCGGCGCCCGCGGCTTCGACATCTCGGAAGCACTCAAGGCGATGATCACCGAGGCGACGCGGCCGAACAACGTCCGGCCGGGCCTCGCCGACCTGCAACAGTACGGCTACCTCCCCTATGACCACTCCTACGGTTGCTGCAACTTCTATGGCGCCGTGTCGACCCAGCTCGAGTACGACGCCGCCGACTACGCGATCGCGTCACTGGCCAGGGCGGCAGGCGACACAGCGGACTACACGAAGTTCGCCACGATGGCGCAGAGCTGGCAGGACGTCTTCGACACCGCCGACGGCTACATGCGGGCAAGGCTCGCCGACGGTAGCTGGCTCGCCGGCTTCACGCCCGGCACGCGCTCGGGCTTTGTCGAGGGCACGTCCGCGCAGTACACGCCGATGGTGCCGTTCAACCTGCAGGCGCTGATCAACGCCAGGGGCGGGGACAAGGCCTGGGTGAGCTACCTGAACAGCCTGCTATCCAACATCACCAGCCCCGGCGCCACCAATGCCAACCTGAGCAACGAGCCGAGCATGGAGATCCCATGGGAGTACGACGACGCGGGCGCGCCGTACCTGACACAGCACGTCGTCCGCGAGGCGCAGCAGGATCTCTACTGCGACGCGCCTGTGGGCCAGTTCGGTAACGATGACCTCGGCGCTATGAGCTCCTGGTACGTCTGGTCCGAGCTTGGCTTCTACCCGCAGACCCCGGGCACCCAGACACTCGCGCTCGGCAGCCCGGTATTTCAGAAGGCCACGGTGCGCCTGGCCAATGGCCGGGCCATCACGATCCATGCGACGGGCGCACAGCCGGCCGCACCGTATGTGCACGGCCTGACGGTCAACGGCCGGGCGTGGAACAAGGCGTACCTTGACTACGGCACCCTGGCCAAGGGCGCCACGCTCAACTTCGACCTGTCCACCACGCCCGACTCCTCGTGGGCGAGCGGCCCCGACGCGGCGCCGCCGTCCGACCCAACCGGACAGCAGCCGGCCCTCACCTCGGTGTCGCCGTCGGGGGGGCTGTTTCTGGCACCGGGGTCACAACGAACGGCGTCGTTCGACGTCACCAACATGACGGGCCAGACCCTGACCGTTAACTGGACGGCAAGCGCGGCGAGCGGTGTCACGGTGAGCCCGGCCAGCGGATCACTCACCGTGCCCGCGAGTTCCTCAGCCCCGGCGACAGCGATGGTCACCGCCGGTCAGAATGAGGGCAGCTTCCCCGTGACCTTCAGGGCCACGATGGCCTCCGGTGCAACCCTGCGAGGCGCGACCCTTACCGCCGATGTCGCCGATCACGGTGACCTGTGGCCCTACTACGAGAGCACCGGCGGCTGGCCCGCAGGCGCCGGGACCTAGCCACGCTTGACCAGCGGGTCAGGCCTTGCAAGGCTCTCCACGACCCGGTCGGGACCGTGCTGGCGATGACGCTGACGCGGCTTATGCGCCGGCCGCGGTGACGATCGCGTCTGTGACGAACCCCAGAACCAGGCCGAGCAGGATGCCCCATGTGGTGATCTCCTTGAACGCCATGGTTCGTGCAACCGCGAGCAGCTCGATGACGACATAGAGGATCGAACCTGCCGCGAGCGCGAGGAACGCGATCGAGAGCAATTCGCTTGTCACCTGCTCGCCAACGAGCGTCCCGAGGAAGGTCGGGCCGCCGCCGATCAGCCCGAGCAGCGCGAGCCTGCCCCAGGATGGGCGATCGCCGGCGGCCGCGAGCGGCGCCACGATCCCGAATCCCTCCGTGGCGTTGTGCGCACCGAAGCCGATCACGAGCAGCAGCGCAAGGCTGAGCTCGCCCGCCGCGGCCGAATTGCCGATGGCCAGGCCTTCGCCGAAGTTGTGCAACCCGATGCCGACCGCGATGAGCATCGACAACTCGGCAGCGGCCACGTGGGGGGTGCCGACCGGCCTGGTGGCCGCGACGGCCGCTCCTGGGCCCTCGGGCCGCGCCATGCGGGCGCGCCGGGCGCGCCTGGCGACCCAGCGGTCGAAGTAGACCAGGCCGAGCAGACCGATCCCGACGCAGGCGAGCATCATGGCGCCATCACGTACCGCTGCCGCGTAATCGTGCTGGGACAGCGCGACGTCGGCCGGGTGCCACGCATTGTCGAGTACGTCCCAGAGCAGGAATATGAGGATGCCGATGGCGACCGCGTTGAGCAGCGCCTTGACCTTGGGCATCGGGTTGCGCAACCGGCCAAATGGGAGGCCGAGGAAGATGGTCAGGCCGGCCACGGCGCCGAGCAGCGCGATGCTGCCTGCTGACATACGCTGCTCCAAGGACGAAAGAATACCACCGTCGCTTAGGCTAACCTAAGTAAGGATCACCTAACAAGGTCCGAACGGTCAGAGCGCGTATCACCGTTATCGCGAGTGCACCGGCCGGAAGCCGTCGACCTAGCCCGCCGGCCCGCATCGGGGGCCGGCCAGTAGGGTAAGTGGATGCGCATCGGATTCGGCCTGCCCGTCGCGGGCGCGTGGGCACAGCCGGAAACCCTCGCCCAGTTCGCCCGGCGCGCGGATGACCTCGGCTATGACTCGCTGTGGGCCTTCCAGCGGCTGCTCGTCCCCGCGGACGAGGAACCCGCGCCCGTGTACCGCAGCGTACTCGACCCGCTGATCTCACTCGGTTTCGCGGCAGCGCGGACGGCGCGGATCCGGCTCGGCGTGTCCATCGTGAACATGCCCTTCGTGTCACCGGCGCTGCTCGCCAAGCAGGCAGCGACCATCGACGTGCTTTCCGGCGGCAGGCTTGACCTCGGCCTCGGCGCCGGCTGGTCCCCGGTGGAGTTCACCGCGAGTGGCGCGGACCCCGCGCGCCGCGGCGCGCGGGCGGAGGAGTACCTCGCCGTCCTGCATGCACTCTGGGCAGACGAGGTAAGCGAGTTCCACGGTGAGTTCTATCAGATCCCGCCGAGCCGGATGGCGCCGAAGCCGCTGCAGCAGCCCGGTCCGCCTGTCCTGCTCGGTGGCGTGGTGCCTGCCGCGCTGCGCCGGGCGGGACGGCTCGCGGCCGGCTGGCTGAGCAGCAGCCGCGCCAACCTCGCCGCGATCGGCGAGCAGGCCGCGATCGTCCGCCAGGCCGCCGAGGAGGCCGGGCGCGACCCGGCGTCTGTGCGCGTGGTCTGCCGCGGCGTCATACAGGCCGGTGCGCTTGTGGGGAGCACAGCAGCGGCCGACCGGCCACGGCTGGCCGGCCTCCTACGACCAGATCCGCGAGGACACGGCCTGGCTCGAGACGCAGGGCGTGACCGAAGTGTTCTACGACCTCAACTGGGATCCGCTGATCGGATCGCCCGACACGGAACCTGCGGCCGCCACCGAGCGTGCCGGGGAGATCCTGGAGGCCCTCGCACCTGGCAGCCGCCCGGCCCCGTGAGCGCTACCAGCCCCGCTCGGACAGCGCGATCAAGCATCGTGGCGAAGTAGCCCGTAGCCTGCAGCGTCGCGGTCGAGGGCAGAGAGGCGGCTTCACCTAGCTTCGACAATGCTACCGCAGAATCGTTTCTTGC
Organism: uncultured Actinomycetota bacterium; assembly: GCA_963712955.1. Lineage (GTDB taxonomy): Bacteria > Actinomycetota > Actinomycetes > Streptosporangiales > Streptosporangiaceae > DATFVJ01. Next base: position 110,259 of record CAVQKF010000016.1, read on the forward strand.
CACCCTGGAATGGGAGGTGCTATCCCGTCACCACTTTAGCACCCAGGATCAGGCAAGGGGTGTTCGTCGCGCGACGGGCGTGTGACTCTTGTAATAGCCGCGGCGGCACAGTCCTTGTGGCATGAAATCACCCGTCGAGTTCGAGAATTCCGCGCACTCGACGCAGCATAGGGAGTCCTCGACGGTTCGGGGGAAACTCAGATCTTGAACCACCGCAGGCCGCGTTGGTGCCGTTCGTGGTGAGCGCTGCGGGAAGAAGCGCGACAGCGATCGCGTCAGCGCGGGCGGGGAAGGCGAGCGTGAGCGAATCGCTGATGACGTGTCCATTCATCCCTGAAGGAGCGGCGTGCTATCGGGGGTGCGTGGATGAGGTATGAGCGGGTCGGCGCGACACGCCAGCGGGCTAGTGCTTGATCTTGCTGGTGGTGTGCCTGTGACGGCCGGGTCACGACCGGCAATCGCTTCGCCATGCCGCGAGACGTAAACTTCATGGGCGGGTCGCGCGTCTCTTGGGATAAGGTCGCGCGTCTCTTGGGATACGTGAGCCACGTGCGCCATGCCGGCGCCGAGCGTCTAGGAGCCCTCCTGTAGCCTGCCTGCCGCATTAGTTCTTGAGCTCTTCGAGCGGATTCTCGAGAGATGAGAATCCGTTAGTTTGGTGTACTCATATGGGTAGCTCTCAGCTACTGAGAAAAGGTTAGCAGAGGCTTCCATCCCGAGCGGTCACATGCCAGACTTCGTTTTGTGAAAATGGTCTGGCCATGTGAGTGATGCGGCGTCGGTGATGCGGTTGTCGAATCTGCCAAGTAAGCGGCAGGCAGCCTGCCGGGGCCGATCAGTCCGGCCAGTCAGTTTGGGCCCGCAAAGGCGTCCCAAAAACTGCTTCCATATCGGCCCGTCTCTACCGTTCTCGCCATCACGCCGGGCGTCAGCGTGGTCATACCGGCCATCAACGAGGCAGCCAATATTCCGCACGCCTCCGCCACGCTGCCGCTATGGGTGGACGAGGTCGTGCTGGTGGTCGGGCGCTCGGCTGACGACACCGTGGCGGTGGCCCGCTGGATCTGCCCGGATGTCAAAATCGTGACGCAGCAGAGTGTCAGCAAACAGAGTGTCAGCAAAGGAGACGCCCCCGCGGGCTTCGCTGCGTGCGGCGGCGACATCATCGTGACGATCGACGGAGATGGCTCAACGGACGCACGTGAGATCGTCCAGTTCGCCAGCGCGCCCGCGCCTGCCCGAGTCGGGCAACCTCCGGGCGATCAGGGACGGCAGGCGGATCCTCCACCTGGCGCTGATACTGGTGCCGATCTCCGTCGGCCTTGCGTTGCTCGCGCCATGGGCGCTGGGCCTGTTTGGCGCGGGTTACGCGGCGCACGGGGCGCTGATCCTGGAGTTGCTCGCGGTCGCCACACTGCCCAAGACCGTGACCGGGATCTACGTAGGAGCGTTGCGTGGGCAGAGCAAGACGTCGCTGATCGCCCTCATCCAGGGGGTGCGATGGGTGCTGGTGCTCGGTCTCGCGCTCGCGTTGACCGGGCTGGTGGGAACCGTCGGCGCCCGGTAGCGGTGCTTGCCAGCCAGGTGCCTGTGGCCGTGCTGGTCGCACCGGGACCGCACCGCGGGTTCGCAGGGGCGCGCTGGCAGCCGCCACCCCTCACGTCAAAAGGTGATGTCCGTTGAGCCTCACACCCCGAGACTCGCAGACGGCTCACGCCGTGTCTCTGCCGCCCGCACCTGCAAACCGGCCGTCCGGCTGGCAGCCAACTGGGCCGCCCCTCTGGCGGCCCACCCGGACGCTGGGCAGGCCGTCGGGTTGGTTGCCCGCCGCGGCGGTGTTCGTGCTTGCGGCAGGCGGCCTGGCGCTGTTCCTGGTGCCGCTGCGCGGCGTGAACCTCAGCCGGATGAATGGCCTGGGGCTGATCTCCGCACTGCCCGTCGAATCCCTGGCCGGGGTGGGGTTGCTGGCCCTTGCATTTATCCTCGCACTCGGCCTCCCCAGGGCTCACCCCGTCATGCTCGGCCTCATGCTCGCCGGTCTCGTCATCTGCCTGGACGGGGTCACCGTCATAACCGAGGCCGAGCCGCGCTTCCCGACCACTTACCAGATCGCTGGGTTCACTGAGTACATCAGCCGGACCGGGCACACAGCGCCGGGCATCGCCGCCTACTTCAGCTGGCCCGGGTTCTTCGCGCTGGTGGCCATGGTGGAAGGCATGGCAGGCACGCACGACCTCCTGCCGGTGCTCCGGCTGTGGCCGCCCGCAATCGACCTGCTGTGCCTGCTGCCGCTCTTCCTCATCATGCGTAACTTAAGCGTGACGTGGCGCGCGAAGTGGTTCGCGGCGCTGCTCTTCTGCGCGGGCAACTGGGTTGGCCAGGACTACTTCTCGCCGCAGGCCTTCAACTACCTGCTCTACCTGCTGTTCGTTGCGATCTTGCTCACCTGGTTCCGGCCTGGTACCCACGCCCGCCCCGCAGCCCGGCACCCGCCGACGGATCGCCTGACCCGTCGTCTCGCCCACCTGAGGTGGCGCGAAGTCTTTGAGTCAGGCGAACTGCCAGCCCGCCCCGCCAGCACCAGCGAGCGGGCGATCCTCCTCGGGCTGCTCATCGGCCTTTTCGTGGTCTCCACGGCCAGCCACCAGCTCTCGCCGTTCTTTTTCCTTGGTGCCTGCGGCGGGCTGGTCGTCGCTCGCCGCTGCACCCTCACCGGGCTGCCGGTGCTGCTCGGCGTCATCCTGGCCGGCTGGATCAGCTTCGCGAGCGTTGCCTTCTGGTCGGGCCACCTGTCGGCTATGTTCGGCGGCATTGGCCACGTCGGCGCCAACCTGTCCACCAGCGTCAGCGGGCGGATGACAGGCAGCACGCCCGAGCATGTCCTCGTGCTTTACGTGCGGGCCGGTTTCGCTGCGGCGGTCATGATCCTGGCCGCGCTGGGCTTCCTGCGGCGCAGGCACCAGACAATTGACGATCGCGCCGCGCTGGTGCTGCTGTGCGTGCCGTTCCTGGCGTTCGGGCTGCAGAGCTATGGCGGCGAAATCGCGCTGCGCATCTACCTGTTCGCATTGCCCGCCGCGTGCATCCTGGCTGCCTGCTTCTTCTTCCCCGCCACGCGACCGCAGGGCCGCGTCTGGCGGGTGCTGCCGGGCGCGGCTGTATGCGCCGTCGTTTTCGTCCTCGCGTTCTTCGTCGCGCGCTACGGCAATGAGGCGTACGAGCAGGTTCCGCGCGGTGAGCTGACCGCCGCAGATTACGTCTACGCACATGACAGCGCAGGCGCCAGGCTCGTCTGGCTGAGCCCGGATCCGGCGGTCGACAACACGCCGCAGATGCCCTGGCAGTACCGCGATATCGAGAAGGTCGACTACATCGCCGCGCAGGCGCCACGTGACCCGGCAAACGTCGCAGGGCTGGTCGCCACGCTCCGTAGCTTGGGCCCGGGCACTTACTTGATGACCACCCGCACCCAGGAGACCTATCTCGAACAGGCGGTGAGCTATCCGCCTGGCTGGGGAAGCAGGTTCCGTGCCGACATGGCTGCGGCTCCCGGCGTACGGGCGGCCTTCGCCGACCGTGATGCCGTCGTATTCGCGATGCACTGGCCTCCCGGTGCGCCCACCAGGCCCTTGAACGTCAGCGTGGGCGGCGGGCGATCGGGGCGACCTGTGGACCCCTGTCGGGCTCACCGTCCTTGGGCTCCTCCTCTTGATGCTCATGACAAGGGAGTTCGCGCGGGTTTGCCATCCGGCTCCGCGTCGGCTCCTGCGGATTCTCACGCTGGCATCGCTGCCCCTGCTTGCGCTGCTACTCCTCGCCGTGGCCGAGCGTTTCATCGCACTGTCGTGACACTTCGGAGGAGAACTTGCCTGGGCATTCCCTTCCACACCAGCACGGTGGACCGGGCTCACCAAGGCTCGGCCATCGCGTGCGATACGCGGGCAGGTTCTGCGGTGACCCGGCCGTTCCGGTCGGCCCGCAGGAGGCCAGGAACGGCCGGGCACCGAGCGGGGCCACCGCCCAGATCGCAGAGGCACCCCCAGCCGGGCACGCCAGCTCACCATGGTGGCCGAGCACGGGCCGGCCCGGGGTGTCCCCACACTGTCACCCGATATCAGAGGATGGTGCTAAGTGAACACACCCGTGGCGGCTGCCAGGACGCCTGCCCGGCCCCGTGCAGGCTCGCTGCACCGGCCGACGGCGGGCACGGGCAGGAAACCGGCGGTGCGTGCCGGCGGCGGGAGAGCGGGGCAGCGGCATGCAGATCTCTGTCGTCCGTCCTGGTGAGCTGGGGCCGGCGGAGGTTGCCGCATGGCATTCAATGCAGCGCGCGACACCGTCCCTGGCCAACCCATTCCTGTGCCCGGAGTTCGCGATAGCCGTCGGCAGGTGCCGTAGCCACGCCCGAGTCGCTGTGCTCAGCGATGGCCCGGAGACGGTCGGGTTCTTCGCGTTCGAACGCGGACGGCTTGGTGCCGGGGCGCCGATCGGCGCGGGCCTGACCGACTTCCACGGCCTCGTCCACGCACCCGGGGCGGAGTGGGATCCGCGGGCACTGCTCCGCGCGTGCCGGATCCCGGCATGGGAATTCGACCATCTGGTACCCGGCCAGGCGCCGTTTCAGCGCTATCAGGCAGTCACGGCCCCCTCACCCTACATAGACCTGAGAGACGGGTTTGACACCTACTACGCGAAACTGCGGGTCAAATCCAGTTCCTTCTGCCGGACAATTTCGTACAAAGCGCGCAAGCTTGCCCGTGACGCGGGTGAGGTCCGCTACGTGCTCGACTCGTGCGACCTCGGCGCGCTGCACACGCTGATGGCCTGGAAATCGGATCAGTACCGCCGGACCCGCCGCATCGACCGCTTCGATCAGCCGGGGACCATCGAGCTTGTCGAGTCGCTGTTCGACGTGCGCAGCGACGGTTTCACCGGCCTGCTGTCCTTCCTGTACGCGGGCGGCGAGCCGGTCGCCGGGCATTTCGGGCTCCGCTTCGACGACATCCTCGGCGGCTGGTTCCCGGCATATGACCGCCGCTTCCACAAGTACTCGCCGGGGATGGTGGGGCACCTGCGCCTGGCCGAGGCGGCGGCGCCCGCGGGCATCGGCCAGATCGATCTCGGCAAGGGCACCAAGGATTACAAGGAGTCACTGAAGAGCGCCGACATCTTTGTCGG
>CAVQKF010000017.1:0-69738 GCA_963712955.1 uncultured Actinomycetota bacterium
GCGAGCAGGTAGATCACCGCCTCGGCGGTGATCAGCGCCACGGCGGACGAAACCACCGGCAGCAGCCACAGCACCGGGCTTCTGTAGGTGATCAGCAAGATCACGATGACGACCGCCAGGGCCGAGTACAGAAGCGTGCTGTCGATGCCGTTGAACACCTTGCTGTTGTCGGCCGCGCTCCCGAGCGGGCCGGTGATGTGATAAGTCAGCCCGTTCGCGTTCGACGCGGCGATCGCGCGAATGGAGTCGGCGGCCTTGGTGGCGCCGTTCCAGCCTTGCGAGCCCAGATTGACCTGGAGGATGGTCTGGATGGCCTTGCCGTCGGCCGACGGGATCGGGCCAGCCACCTGGCCTGGTCCGACGCCGTGGAGCCCGGCGAACGTCCTGGCGTCGGCGGCGGCCTTGGCCCGGTCCGCGGCGGTCAGGCCCGAGGCGCGCTGATAGACGACGACCGCGGGGTAGACGTTGGGCGACTGGAAGTGTGCCTGCACGTTAAGGACCTTGGTCGAGTCCGCGTTCGCGGGCAGCCAGGCACTCGCGTCGTTCTTCTCCGCACCCATGAGCTTTGACGACAGTGGGAGGGCGACGACGAACACGACCACCCAGAAGCCCACCACAAGCCACTTGGTCCAGCTCCCGGCCGGAATCTCTGCGATCCTTCTTGCTCTGCTCATCGGGGACCCCCGGGGCTGGCAGCCGACGACCGTAGTTCCCCCCTACGCAACCACTCGCCCAAACTTTGCGCAAGCTTGGCGGGGGGTACAAAACCTTCGCCGTGGCCGGACGGTTCAGCCTTGACATCGGGCGCCCCTCCCGCACAGCATCAGGCCCTCTGTGTGCCGAACGTAGTCAACCAGGACCGATCGGGGCAGGAACGCCAGCGCGCTGTCGACGGCGACCGCCTGGACCGCAGGTGCGCCGGGGGCGAAGCGGAACCGGTAAGTCACGCAGCCGCCGGGAAAGGTGTAGAAGCGGAGATCGGAGAACTGTGGGGCCAGGCTCAGCGGGCGTTCGAAACGGCGCGTGCCGGCCTGGTCGGATGGGATCTGCTGAGCGCCCGAGGTGGCGCAGGTCGCGGCCAGAGTTATGGTGACCGCACGCGTCCCGGCCCGGTCGGAGTCCAGCCAGAGGCTGGCCCGTCCGCTGGAGATGTCTGCGCCACCTACTCGCCAGCCCGATGGCAACGCGGCGATGCAGGGCAGCAGCGCCGCGGACGGCACCGCCTGGGCGCTTAGGATCATCGAGGGGCCGGTGCCGCATTCTGGGGCTCTCGCGCCGAGGTCCTGCGCCGGGTAGAACGCCTTGCCGCCGGCGAAGGCGGCCACGGCGATGACGGTGAGCATCCCAGCGGCCAGGCCCACCCGGCTGATGCTCCAGCGTTGCAGCACGATCGGTGGCCGCGCGGGTGCGAGGGCGCGGAACTCACCGAGCAGATCGCGCCGATCCCGTTTCACAGATGCGCGCAGCTGCGTCGGGCTTGCGACCCCGCGGGTGGCGGCGACGGCTTCCGCCAGCTCCGCCGGGGTGAAATAGCCCAGGGCGCGCTGGTAGACCCGCTGCGGGTCGGTGCGCAGCGCGAGCACCAGCATCATGTTGCCCAGGTCGACCGCCTGCCGCCACGGCGACGGGCGCACCTGCACGAAGAACACGTCGATGAGCAGCAGCTTCCGCGCGCGGACCATGAGATTGCCCGGTTTGATGTCACGGTGGGCGACCCCCGCGTCCCATAGCTTGCGGATCAGCAGCAGCCCCTGGTCGATCACATCCTCGTCGACGTCGGCCTCGCCGAGCTCGACAGCACCCTGGAAGAACTCGGTGACCAGCAGATACTCACGCTCCGGTGTGATCTCGACGATGCCGTACGGCCGGGCCGTGGCGATCCCGCTGTCTCGCAGGAGGCGAAGGGCGTAGTCCTCGTACTCGACCAGACGCCGCACGGTCTGGAAGGGGTGCTCGTCCTCCAGCGAGCCGTAGAGGATCGTTCGCCACAGCTTGTACCAGCGGTCGGCGCGGACGTGCCCCTTGGTGTAGAGCTTGGCGAACAGGTACTGGCACGCATCCCCGCCCGGCTGGCCCGGATTCCCCGCGACGCGGAGCCGCAGCGGCATGGAGCCGGCCGACGACTCGAGCCCGACCGGCATGATCTCGGTTACCGACAGCGCGAGCTGGTCGCGCACGGCCTGCCGGATCGCCTCACCCCGCCGCCCGGTCACGTCCACATGGGCCGTGCGCCCTCGGCGGTAGACGACGGGGAATACCTCGTTCGGGGTGAAAAAGCGGAACGCCGCCACCGGGATGGCGACGCCGGCCACGACACCAAACAGCACGTCGTCGGGATGATCCACGCCAAGGTAGAGGCGGGCGAGGCAGAACAAGGCGACAACGACGGCCACTGCCGCCATTGTGCAGGCGCGTGGGCGGCCCGGGACGGCCAGGCAGTACGCGGCGCCTACCAGGAAGAACGTAAGGGTCGCAACCGGCGGCGACGGCGCCGAGTATCCTGCCCAGCTGGCAATGATCTCTACGCCGTAGGGGCGCGGCCGCCGCAGCCCGAAGTAAAGCCACTGGCCGACAACCTCAAAGAAGAACAGGCCGCACAGGAGTACCAGCAGGTGCCGCCACCGCCGGAACGCCATGGTCAGCGCCACAACCGACAGCCCGAGCGCGGTGACCCCCCAGCCGGACCCTGCGACCTTGATCCCGTTGGCGACGTCGGTCAGCCACCACGCGCGGCCGGCGGAAAGCAGGCGGAGGGCGCCGGTGTTGAGCCGGTCATCAACGCGCAGCCACGACGCTTGCTGCGAGATCAGGATGGTCCCCGCCATGATGACCGCCAGGAGAACCAGCCACGCGGTGGTGCTGACGGAGATCGGGTGCGCCAGCGGCGGGGGTGTCCCAGTCGGCCGGCGCTGCCGGCGTGCCCGCTGGACGGTGGTGTTGCCAGGGACGCCCCCGGGGAGGCCTTCCTGAAGGCTGGCCGCGCCGTCGCTGGCGGTCACCGCGTCGGCGTTCTCACTCAACGCACCTCACGCCCTTTCAAGATCAGTCCTTGCGCCCGCAGCCAGCGCCCGGCGACCAGACCTGGGTTTTGCCCGTTCAGCTCAACGCGTGCTTCCAAGCCGCGCAGCGTACTGGTGGTCAGGCGGGCCGAGACCGCATTGAGCAGCGCGAGCAGGCCCGGGCCATAGTGGGCGGCGACGCCACGGCGCAGCACAGGGGTGATGTTCTCGGCCGGCTGCAGACCGCGATCGTCGGTCAGCACGACAAGATGGTGCGCCGGGATGTCCGGGTCAGTGGTGAAGAGCAACGCGACGCCAATGTCGCCCGCATCGAGCGCCTGCAGCGTCAGCGGGCCTCCTGCGTCCAGCGGGACAAAAGCCTTGAAGCGGAGACCGTAGGTCCGGTTCAGTCCCTGCAGGCAATAGGCACGTTCAGGGCATTCGGGCGGACCGCCGAACACCAGCCGCGGCGCGACCCCGGCAAGGTCGCCGACCGATCGCAGGCCGTAGCGGGCGGCGGTCGCAGCTGTCACCACGATGGCGTTGGCGTCCTGCGCGGCAGCCAGGTTCCCCACGACGAGCCCCCGTCTGCCCGCCGCGTAAGCGAGCGCCCTGCCTGTCGCCTCGACGCCCGGACGTGCGCGCAGCCTTCCCAGACTGACGAATTCCAGGGCCGACCCCGCGTATTCGGGCACGACCTGCAGAAGGCCGTCCATCAGCGCCGAATCGACGAGCTCGCGGGGACCCAGATCTGGCAGGATCCGCACGGGAAACCTCTTCGCCGCGAGGGCCTCGCCGTAGATCTCAGCGAGCAGGACGCTCTCGGGGAAATCGAACGACCCGACCGTGATGACCGCGCCGTTCCGGCCGACCGCGTTTGCGGCCGGTTGCGAGAGGTGGCCGCCCGTGGCCGTGCAGGCCGTAAGCACCGCAAGCCCAACGCAGGCCGCGCTGATCATCTTGCCAATACGGCCCGTGCACGGTCTTCCCCGGTGCTCGCCCAGGATCCTTAACGGCGCACGCGCATGCGGCACGGTCCGCACAGCAACGTCAGGCACGGCGGGCACCGAGCGCTGCCCTGCCGCGAGTACCGGCGCAGCCGACCTGGGTTCCGGCTGACAGTGTCATGATTTCCCCCGCGGTCGCACAATCAGGATGACACGTGGCGAGCCGGCTGGCGAGTGCGCCGCCGAGCGGGCACCGCGGGACGAGGCCCTGGCGTCCGCGCGCAGCCCACGGACCCTGACCGCGGTCTGCGGGCAAGCCTCAGCGTCTCCTCACGACCGGGCCCACACGATCATCGCGACGCACGGCCGGCTGGTGGGGAACGCCCCAGCCACTGGGATGCCGGCGACGCTCGGCCGATGCCGCCCGTCAGTACAGCGCTGCATGGTCTTGTCCCGGCGGAGCCGGGAGGCTGGCGTACTAACGGGTGGCCGGCTGCTACCGATACCGGAAGCCGTCGAGAAAGCGGCGGAAGACGCCACCCTCACGAGGCAGGGGCGGGGCGGGCGGCGGCGCGACTGGACGTTGCCGGGCGACCGGCTGCTTGTAGTCGGTCCGCGCGATGGCGTCGATGACCTGCTGGTCGTCAAAGTCTTCGGATCCGTCGATCTCGGGCACGTAGCCGACGAGCATCCCGTCGCGCATCACCTGGGCCTCAAGGCCAGCCGCGCCGTCGGTGTCCCACTCCGCTTCACGGCCATCGTGCAGCGACACGCGCACCCCGAACTGATCCACCCCGACCTTCGCCAGGTGGCCGTCGATGCCGCGGTCGCGCAGTGCGTCGACGACCCGCCGGGCCCGATTCTCATCCACCTTCCTAAACTAGCGCCGAACGGGCCGGGAAGGGCGCGGCAGGCACCACCCGATCCGCTGGGGGGACCTTCCCGCGACCGCCCCGCCGCAGGCCACACGGCCCAGGACCGGCGCGGCCGGCTGCCCCAGCCCGGCCGGCAGAACCCGCGATGTCCCGCCCAGGAGCATCAGATTGGCCAGCTCTCCTTGCGGTAGCCCATGTCCCAGAACATCCACTCGTAGCGGCTCGTCGTGCGGAAGTGCCGGTGCACACGCGCGCGTTCGTGGGGCGCAAGGCCCGGGCCCAGCTCGTCGGTGACGGCCAGCACCGCGCGGACGATATCGCCGAACTCCTCGCCGCCGTACATGTCGATCCACCGCTGATAGCGCGGGTCGGGTGAGCCGCGACGCAGCAGTTCCTTGCCGACCTCCCAATAGATCCAGTAACACGGCAGCACCGCGCCGACCCCTTCGGCGTACGATCCGCCACGTATGGTCGCGAGCAGGTAGCTCGTGTAGGCGAGGGTGGTGGGCGCCGCCTCCGCCACGTCGGCTGATGCGGGGTCGATAGCGAGGTCGGCCAGCAGCGAGTTGTGCAGCGCCTGCTCGACTGCGACAACGTCCGCGGCGTGGCGTGCGAACATCTCGGTTCCCGCGGTGTCCGGCGCACGGCTGGCTACAGCCGCCAGCGCGTGTGCGTACCGCCGCAGGTACAGCGCGTCCTGCACCACATAGAAAGCGAAGGCGTCGTGCGGCAGGCTGCCGTCGGTCAGCCCGGTGAGAAACGGGTGGACCAGGATGGCGCTGTAGATGCCGGCGATACCCTGCCAGAGCTCGCCGGTGAAGCGGGCACTCATCGCGCTGCTCCCTGTGCTCGACCGCTCGATCGCGTTGATGACAGATCCCAGGTCAGCACGGGCGCCGGCCAGCCTTCCCGGCGGGTTCCGCCATGGCGACGCCGCGCCCTGGCCGCGATCGATGAGTTCTCCTGGGCGACGGAGTCTTACTCACCGAGACCATACCCAGACGGGCTTAGGCCGGTCATGCCCGTCCGCTCGCCCGGCCGTTGGCGGATCGCGCCGGCCGCGCCGCGTGAACTACGAGGCGGATGGTGACCCCATCATCCGTTTTACGAAGCGTCAGGGCAGATTGTCCACAGCGCTGATCCGGCAGGTCGGTCGTGCTCGCGGCTACCGAGTCCGCCGGTCCGGCCCTGTCATATGCTTTGGCATAGCGCCGTCGCGCGGTTGATCTGGAGAAGCGGCCATGACCTGGGAAGCCATCCACAAGGAAGGGATGGATCTGGCCGCCCGGGCGAACATGGCGGATTACGACACTGCCCGGCGCACGTTCTCGTGGGACGCCGCTCGCCGGATGCTCGATGGCCTGCCCCAGGGCAGGGGATTGAACATAGCCCACGAGGCAGTGGACCGGCACGGCGGCGGGTGGCGGGCCGACAAGGTTGCCCTGCGCTTCCTGGACCAGTCCCTCACAGCAACCGACATCAGCTTCCGGCAGCTGCGGGCACTGACGAACCGCTTCGCGAACCTGCTCCGGTCCTTGGGCGTCGGCAAGAAGGACCGGGTCTTCGCGCTCACCGGGCGGATTCCTGCCCTGTACATCGCCGCGCTCGGGGCGCTGAAGAACGGAAGCGTCTTCTGCCCGTTGTTCTCGGCCTTTGGCCCCGGGCCGATCCGCCAGCGCCTCGAGCTTGGCGATGCCAAAGTGCTGGTGACCACCGGGGCCTTGTTCGATGCCAAGGTGGCCGGGCTGCTCGACTCGCTTCCCCAGCTCGAGCACGTGCTCCTGGTCGATGCCCACGACCTGAGCAGAGGGCCAGGACGGTTGCTGGACTTCGATGAGGCGCTGGCCGCCGCCGGTGAGCAGTTCAACATCGAACCGACCGGTCCGCAGGACATGGCGCTGATCCACTTCACCAGCGGCACCACCGGGCCGCCGAAGGCAGCCGTGCACGTCCACGAGGCCGTCGTGGCCCATCTCGCCACCGGCATCACGGCACTGGACCTTCATCCTGAAGATGTCCTGTGGTGCACCGCGGACCCCGGCTGGGTGACGGGCACCTCCTACGGGATCATCGCTCCCCTGACCCGCGGCGTGACCAGCATCGTCGACGGGGGCACATTCGATAGTGAACGCTGGTTCCGCATCCTCGAGGCGGAGCGGGTCACGGTCTGGTACACCGCCCCGACCGCACTGCGGATGCTCAGGCGTTCCGGCGTCGGCGTGCCGGGCCGATTCGACCTCAGCGCGCTCCGGCTCGCGGCCAGTGTCGGCGAGCCCCTCCACCCCGGGGCGGTCGTGTGGGGTGACCGCGCCCTCGGCCGGCCGATCCACGACACCTGGTGGCAGACCGAGACCGGCGGGATCATGATCGCCAACTACGCCTCGATGGACATCCGCCCCGGTTCGATGGGGCGGCCAGCGCCCGGTGTGGAAGCCGCCATCCTGGCCCGCGGTGAGGACGGCCGCGCCGAGGTGCGCGACGGCCAGGTCACCGTCGTCGACCGGCCGGACTACGAGGGCGAACTGGCGCTGCGCCCGGGCTGGCCCTCGATGTTCCGGGGCTACCTGCACGACCAGGCCAGCTACCACGCGTCCTTTGCCGGTGGCTGGTACCTCACCGGCGATCTGGCTCGCCGGGACGCCGACGGTTACTTCTGGTTTGTCGGCCGTGCCGACGATGTCATCAAGTCGGCGGGCCACCTCGTCAGCCCCTTCGAGGTCGAAAGCGCCCTCCTGGAGCATCCGGCCGTCGTTGAGGCCGGCGTCGTCGGCGCGCCGGATCCCATCGCCGGGGAGATCGTCAAGGCCTTCGTCACCGTCGCGCCGGGGCACGCGCCCGATGATCAGCTCCGCCTGGAGCTGATCGGCTGGGGCCGCAGCCGGCTGGGTGCCGTCATCGCGCCCAGGGAGATCGTCTTCGAGCAGCACCTCCCCAAGACCAACAGCGGAAAGATCATCCGCAGGCTGCTGAGAGCGCGGGACCTCGCCATACCGCAAGGGAGCACTGACCACCCATGACCAACGAGGAGGCAACCGCCCTGCTGGCGACCACGCTGCACCAGATTGCCCCCGAGGTGGATCTCGGTACCGTCAGTCCCGACCTCCCCTTCCAGGAGGCGGCCGGCATCGACTCGATAGACTTCTTTAACCTGGTGACGGCCATTCACGACCGCACCGGTATCGAGATTCCCTCCCAGGACCATCCCAAGCTGTCCACGCTGACGCTCTTCGTGTCCTACTTGATGTCGGCGCCCAGCGCAGCCTGACGCCGCCAGCATGTATCACGTTCACCGGACAACCGTCAACTTGACTCACCACGGGCTTGATCGAGAGCAGGTGGGCCATGATTTCCTGTGGTCCGTGTCACGTGTCCGGCAGTCGCCGCGGCTGACCACGTTGCACCGTGGTTAATACCAAGACGATCTCGGCCGTCCGGCCGGCAGTCGGGCCGCTGACCATGGGCTGACGGTGGAACGCCGGGCCGTTCCCGTGCTTGGTTCTCCATCCGCGAAAACAGGCTGGCCCGGGTGGTGTGGTCAGGAGGGGGCCGGACGGGTGGGCGGGGCCCATGCCAGCGGATCGAGGGTGCCGTCGACGGCGGCTTCGGCGACGTCGGTGAGGCGCAGGTTGCGGGTGCGGGCATAGCTCCGCAGCCGGGCGAAGGCCTCGGCGAGGTCGACGTCGGCGCGCTCCGAGATCACGCCTTTGGCCTGCTCGACTACCACCCGGCTGGTTAGGGCGCCAGACAGCTGCTCGGTCAGGCGCCGGGCTTCGGCGGTGGCGCGATACTGGACGATACTGAGGGTGGCGAGGTCGGCGAAGGCCCGGGCGACGATGACATCCGCCTCGGTCATCCGGGTCTGCGTGACGCTGAACAGGTTCAAGGCGCCGAGGGTGACGTCCCGCCACCGTAGGGGCAGCGCGGACGCGGCCTGGAAGCCGGCCCCGACGGCGGCGGCGGAGAACGACGGCCAGCGGCCCGACCCGGCTGCCAGGTCCTCGTGCTCGACGCGCTGGCCGGTGCGGAAGGCGTCCAGGCACGGGCCCTCCTGGGCCTGGAGCTCGAACAGTTCCAGCAGGCGCATCGCCTCACTGGAGGAGGCCACCAGCCCCAAGCTGCCCTCGGGTGAGGCCAGCATCACCCCGGCGGCGGAGACGCCGACCAGCTTGACGCACCGGTCCGCGAGCACGGTCAGCAGGTCGACGATGTCGTAGTCGTCGACGAGGGTGTCGGCCATCTCGACAAGCGATCGGACCACGTCGGCTTCTCGGGTCATCTCAACCCACCCTCCTGCGCCCGGCGGCCGGTCACGGCCGACAGACGCCGGATCGCGGCCCGGGCCATCGAACCCCATTCTAGTAGCGAACTGTCTCCGTTCCAGCGGTAAGGGCGTGTGGCGTTCATCCCAGCCGGAGCCTGCGGGCGACGACGTCCTCGGCCACATCGGCGAGCAGCCGATCGTCGCTGAAGGCGCACGCCCGCAGGCGGATGAGCGCCTCGGTGACGCTGATCCCCTGCTGGACCGAGACCATGCCTGCCGCGTTGTGCACCACGAAATGGAAGTCGGCGCCGATCTCCAGCCCCTTGGCCACCACGTCCGCGGGCGCCCCGGCCTGGGCCTCCAGCACCCAGCGGGCGGCCACGTCGGCCACTACCAGCGCGTCGGCGTGCTGGTCGTCGCTCAACGGACCGGACCAGTCCCTGTAGAGGTTGAGCGCCCCGAGGCGCACCGTGCCTACCCGCAACGGGAACCCGAACACGGCCCGCACCCCTGCCTCAAGCGCGGGCGGGGTGAAGGCGAACCACCGGCGGGTCACCGGATCCGCCAGGTCGGGTTCGGCCACGACCCGGTCCTGCTGGTAGGCGTCGACGCACGGGCCCTCGCCCAGGGTGTACTGCAGATCCTCGATCAGGTGGCTCACCTCGTTGCTGGTGCACAAGGACCCGCTTGGTATGTCACCCGACATGAGCATCACCCCGGCACCGTTCACCCCGACGATCTCCGGGCACACCCGGCACAGCCGGGCTGAGGACCACACTTCTTCGCCCCCGGCGGAGAGCTCAGCCAAAATCCGGTGAAGCCTGTCGCCTGCCATTCAGCCACACCAGCCCGGCCACGAGTCCGGCTTACGGCCCGCAGCATCGCGGCAATCGTCCACCTGCTGCCTCCTTCGCCCGAGAAAGGAAAGCGTCAGCGGGGACTGGACTCAACGCCCCTTCCGGGCCCGGATCACCGAGCCCCTCGGCACCGACGCTACGCCATCTAACGGCCAACCCGCCCGGCCAGCTCAACGGACAATCCGAATCACCGGCCCTCCCGGTACGCCGACGCCCCGGACACGATCGCCGCCGCGGGCGACTAGTTACCCCGGCCAGACCGTGTGGTCCGAGGTGCCCACCCCCCGGCCGGCCATGTCCTCGATGTGCGCGTGGTCGCAGGATTTGTGTGGCTGACCTTCCCGCACTACGGGCAGATCCTGGCCGAAGGACATGAGGGGTCAGCGGTCACTTCCTTCGGCGACGTTCACTTCGCCCGCCACCGGGCCCGTCACTTAACGCACCTGGCGCAGGCGTGCTTACCCGTGGCCGGGATGTGATGCGTCACCAAAGAGGTGCGGCAGGCGTAACACCGTCGGCCACCGTAACCGAGGAACCGCCACAACCCGGCAAAAACGCGGCTCGAGCGGTTAGCCGTCAATGTACCGGTGACGATGTCCGGGGATACGGTACTCACGCGATCCCTCCCAGCGCAGTAGTTCTGTTACTGCCTGGGTCTGGAGCAGAGTCGTCACCGACTACGTGCAACTATCGCAAAACGGTCACTGCCTGGCAATGCTGGGATCTGCAGGATGCGGAGCTCACGACCGCGTACACGCGGGAGAGCCTGGAGGCCGGGCGGGAGCCGGGCGATGAGCCGGCCGGATCGTATGCGGCGCTCGGCCGCATCGTGAAGGGGTGCGAAAAGGGTGACCGCGCCGGGGGACGGACGGTCGGGGGTCGCCCGGGTGCTGGGGTGCTGGAAACCGGCGGGGCGCAACTGTCCGCGCTGCGGCGGCTATCGGCGGCCTGCGCCGGCGCGGCTTCGCAACCACGCTGCTGGCCGGTGACACGACACCATCAGGGGTGGCGCTTGCCGCCCGCTACGGCTTTGCTGCCAACGCCAACCGGTGGGCGATCTGGTGAACCCGCGCAGCCTGCAGCGGACGCCGGATCCCAGGTTTACCGACTAGCTTCGGCCCCGGGCGTTGCGGCCCTGACAGGCTGTCGATCTCACCGCTTGCCCCGCCGGACGTCCGCGTGCAGGCGCGCGAGGCGGGATGGACGATTAACGATCGTCTGTTACGCTCCGTCACGCCTGGCGTGGTGGATGCCGTGGCGTGGTGGCACCTGCGCGCCTCGCGTGCCGGGCCGCCGATTTTCCCCATAGCGTGGCGCATCCGTCAAGCCCTCAGATCGTCCCAGACGCGCCCACGACGCCCGGGTCACACTCAAAAACCTGGGTCACGCGGCACGAACCGCCCACAGGCGCTCTCAGCGCGCCCCAGCGCATGACCGGCCGCCAGGCGCGGGGTTTAGCGCGCAAAGACGGCCGGGCGCAGGCAAGATCCCCGAATCCGCACCGGCCGTCCGGTCGCTCAGTTGGTCAGTCGCCGGCCTTCACATGGCGAATGAACGCGCGCCACTCATCCGCCGAGAAGCGCAGTACCGGGCCGTCAGGATCCTTGCTGTCACGGACGGCGTGGCCACCGCTGGCGAGGGTGGCAACCTCCACACATTCGTCCTGTGACGCGGAATATGAAGATTTAACCCACTTCATTTCGACTCTCCATTATTTTTTTCATCATCGCAAGGCTAGTATCCCGTGATAGGGCAGAGGCACGTATAAGATCATAGCACGCTATGAAAGTGGCGACATCGGCAGGGGTTTCTATAAGTCGTCCACTGCCCCACCCTTGTGCATACGCTATTGGCGGGGAGCCGGTGAATTCGAGGATCGTCAGAGGCCCATTTAGACCGGGGTGATCGTTCATGGAATACGGAAGGACTTGAATAATGACGTTCGGAAGTTGCGCCGCCCGGATGAGGTTGCTAAGCTGACCCAGGCCCGGGCTTCGGGGTCGCCGGTGTAGAAGAAAGAGCCCGCGGCCTTCCACAAATATTGCACGACATGAATCAGGTCAATCAGGATCGGCACGCTCACCTGGTACCGGGCCGCGTGGGCGCGGATCGCGTCGATCTGGGCGTTATTGCCGTCCACGACGGCGAACCAGGGCCGCAGGTGGCCGGGGTCGCGGCGGTGAGCCTCGGCGAAGGCCTCGCCCACGACGGCCGGGATCGGTTTGCGGGCCGAGGCGAGCACCGTCTTGCCCTCGGCCTTCGGGCCGTGACGGGCGGACGGGGCATCGCCGTCATTGCTGCGGCGGCCGGTGTTCCGGGGCGTCCCGAACAGGGCGGTGAGGATGTCGCTTGCAGTGCGGGGGGCGGGCGGGATGTCGGCGACGCACACCAGCTCGGCTGAGCGTTTCTTGCTTTTGCGCTGGTCGGCTGGGTCATCGGGCCAGCCGCTGGCTGCGGCCGCGCGCTGCCGGGCCCGGGCGGCTTTGGCGGTCGCGGGCCGCAGCGCCCCGGGCCGCACGCTGAACGCGGACCCGTCCGCGCTGATCAGCAGCCCGGTGCCAGCCGGGCATGGCTGTGGCCGCCGCGCGGCGTAGAACGCCTCGAAGTCAACCGCGGCCCCGATGGCCAGCTGCTCTGCCTGGCGCTTGCCGACCGTTATCGCGCCCGCCTCGCTGACTTGGGCCGCGGCCTGCGCGAACGGCACCACCCCGGACGCCTTCGCCACCCGCCGTTCCACCCCGGCGGAATACGAATGCGCGCTCGCCCAGTTCAGGTCCGCGTCCTGGGGATACAGGTTCGGCCTGCGGTGCCGCTTGTAAGCGATCCGCGAGGTGCGGACCGGCCCGTATACCATCATCCGCGTGTGCTCCTGGCCGTCCTCGGTGCTCACGCGCAGGTCCCCGGCGGCGTCGGCGACGTCGGCGCGCCGCTCTTCCCGCGCCGTCCGCAGCCCCAGGTGGGCTTCGGTGAAGATCCGCATCACCGTTCGTGCATGTCGCCGTAATCCCGGTACAGCACTGACTCGTCTATTATAAACCATGCCAGAGGCGCATTTTTCTTGACGAGGACGTTCTGCCTTTCTATACGCATCTTTACGTCCTCTTCCAGCACGTTTTCGTCACGCCTGGCGAGGTCAGTACGCAGAATTGCCTGCGCGTAGGCTTCCGTCTGCAGCAATCCAGGAACGCACCGGAGTTCCCATTGATGTATACGTGTGGCCTCGGCCTGTAGATCAAAGTACGTGCTGACGTTGGAAGGCATGGCTAGCCGGGCCTCCCGCTTCCACAGGCGAACGAATGTGTCAGGAGTCCCGAATACCTCGTCGCACAGTTCTGCTGTTTTGTGCGTAGCGGCACGTGTTCCGCGCTCCATTGCGCCTACCATCTGATGCGACAAATGGAGCTTCGGCCCGAGGTCTTCCAGGCGCATTCCTGCCTTATGCCGCCAGGCGCGCAGTTCTTCCCCTAAAGCGTTCACCGGGCCTATTGGGTCATGTTCGTCCATCCGCGCTACCGTCCCTTGTCCTATGCTACTTCGCCTACCCGTCCTGCGTCACTTGCTTTGGCGTGCACTACGTGCTGCGAAGCGTACGCCTGTTGCGCGAACATCGCTATCACATAACCAGGGGGAACAACGACACGGCTTAGGGGTCACCACAGAGACAGGTCGGACGTATGAGCACACAGCAATCGACAGAGGTAGACCCTCGCGCCTTGGTGGAAGCCCTGGCGCAGGAGCTGAGCCGGCGCGGTTTCGCTACGGCGGTAAGAGCGAACGGGTTGCGCCACCCGTGCGTGCGAGTCACTAACACTCATGTCGCGCGCATGTCCGAAGACGTGTACGCGGCAACGAGCAGGAACGGCCAATGGTCGTTCTGGTGGTCGTGGGCCGACCCAATCGGGCCGATAGGTGACATAGGGGCCGCAGCCGCGGCCATTGCCTACGTGCTGAGCCCCGGCCCTGTATCCGTATAAGGCCGATAGATGGAGGAGCTTTTGCCGCTCAGCCAAGAGCCGATACGGCATGTTCGCCAGGCCGTATCGGACACGCATGCCGGCTGGAGCTATGACCGGCTCGCGACGCTACGCGGAGGAGCCGTCAAGGTGCGCGAGTCGGGATTTTTGTGGATTCACGAGCAAACGCACCTGGACGAAATCATTGAACGCATCGACGCAACGGTTCAGCTCAAGCGCGAGCGTGACGCCTATCAGGCATCTAAAAAGAAGCGTGGGGCCTGAAATGATCCAGATCGCCGTGACCGCCCGGTTGTCTACGTCTACGCCTGCTCGCGCGTCTGCACGTAAGAGGGCCGCAGACGTAGACGTAGACGTAGACATAGACGTAGACGTAGACGTAGACGTAGACGTAGACGTAGACACCACGCAGTCTCACGGTGAGTCATCGTCTCGTTGTCTCGTCTCATCTGCATTTGCCGCCCTGCGCGTGCAGACGCGCGCGAGGCGTGAGACAACCAGGCCGACTGAGACAATTACACACCGTTACAATGATCACGGGTGTGCGGTGGCCCGCCGGAGCCGCGCAGACGATCTTGTGCACGTGCACGCCTCGCGCGCGTCTGCACGCATGGCGGCCACTTACGCGGTGCACGTGCACGATGCACAGCGGCAAGATCGCAAACTGCCTGGCACGGTTCCCGATGATCTCCAGCACGCCGCGTGCCCGGCCGCACCAGTGGCACTGACCTGCGATAACATCGAACGAAAAAGCATGCTTTCAAAAATAACTTGCCAGCTTGTGACGAACACCATCACAGCATGGGCAGAGTGCATGTGCCCCGTGCGCCTATGGGTACTGTCGGGCGGCTCACAAGTTCTGATCATGGTCTATGACGCCAACCCGAATCCGCCGATTCCCATGCAGCCCGACGACTGCACGGAAGGCGGGCGAGGGCTGATGCTCGTTGAAGCCGTGAGCGCACGATGGGACTGGTACGCCGTGGCCACGGACGTGATAAGCGGAAAGTGGTGTGGGCACTGTGCCAGTAGAGATCATCGAAATCACTTGCGCCAAGTGCAAACGGGCTTTCAAGTGTGATGTTGAGAGCGAAGCGGCACGCGAGGGGACCTAGCGACTGTGCCTTCAGCTAGGTGCTAGGGGTAAGGCGTCACGGGCGCGTGCGAGGGCGCACGGCACGCGCCCGTGATGACATCCAGCGTCGTACAGGTCCAGGGATGATGGGAAGCCACGCATTTAATGCGCTTGGGTGCGGACCCTAGGACCGATCCCTCCGGACCCGTGCGGCACAGCGCCCGTTACGGGCCGGCTCAGGAACGCCATCCCTGCCAGCGGGCAGAGTGCTCACTGTCGGAGTCGCTGTCACTGCCAGCGTGACACACGGCCGGTAGCCTTCGATCCTGTCCCCGTACGGCCCTACGATGGACCGCTGTGACAAGATCACAGCATCGCGGGATGACTGGACAAGCGGGCCGGTATAGGACGTGATCAGGGCCGCGGGTCACCACGATGTCACCACGCCGCGTTCACCTCGGCTGAGGAGCGAGCATTCCGGATGGCACGGACCACATCGCCGAAGGTGCCCCAGGCAGCGGCTACGGGTGCCTCCTGGGGGCTGCGGCCAGATTGGGCGACCAGCGTCATCATCGCTTTCGCGACCGCGCTCGCTCTCGGCCTGCGGCTGTACCAGCTGTCCCGGCCCGGCTACCTGCTTGGGGTGTCGGAGTACGACGACGGAGTTTATTTCGGTGGCGCGTTGAGGCTCGTCGACGGGATGCTGCCATACCGTGACTTCGCCGACGTGCAGCCGCCCGGGATCACGTTGCTGATGGCGCCGGTGGCGCTGGTCGCCAAGGTCGCAGGGACTGCCTCAGCGATGGCGGTGGCGCGCGTGCTCACCGCCTGCGCCGGCGCGGCAGCCGTGCCCTTGGCTGGCCTCCTCGTCCGCCACCGCGGCATCGTGGCCACCGCCGTGACCTGCGGCATCCTGGCGGTCTTCCCGGACGGGATCGTGGCTTCCCGTGCGCTGCTGTTGGAGCCGTGGCTAGTGCTTGCTTGCCTGGCCGGCGCGCTGGTGTCATTCGACGGTGACCACCTGGCGCCGCGAACGAGACGGCTCGTATGGGGTGGGCTGGTGTTCGGCGTCGCGGGCGCGGTCAAGACCTGGGCGATCCTCCCCGTGCTCGTCATGGTGGCCTTGTGCGTGCTGCAAGGTGGCGTCCGGCCGGTGCAGCGGGCCCGGCGCGCCGCCGCGTACCTGGGCGGAGCCGCGGCCGGGTACCTCGTGCCTGTGCTCCCATTCGCCGTGGTGGCCCCGAAGTCCTTCTACGATGGGGTGGTCGTCGCGCAGCTGGTAAGCACCCGCGTGGGGCCTGGCGTCATGCCGCGGATGGGCGACATCACCGGCCTGAACGGGATCCCCCACCTGACCCAGCACTGGGCGGCGGGTGGCGCGGTCGTGATCGCTGTGTTCGTGGTCCTCACCTGCGTGGGCGCGTCGCTCGTTACCCGGCGGCCCCCGCCCGCCCTCGAGTGGCTCGCCCTGGCGACCGCGGCGCTCGTGGCTGCGGCGTTCATGTGGACGACGCAGTTCTACGACCACTACGCGGCGTTCGGCGCACCCTTCCTCGCGCTGTCCATGGCGCTGCCGGCCTCCCGGCTGCTTGCGGCCCTGCAGCAGCGTGGTGTTACCGGGCCCGCCGCCGGGCAGCGCGCGCGTGAGTCCTCTTCTGAGCAGCCGTTCGCCAGGGGTGCCCTGAACTGGTGCGCCGCGGGTGTGGCCCTCGCGGCGATCGCCGCTATGGCCGTCACGCAGGCCCAGTCAGCGGCAGCCGCGCTCCCGGTGCCAGACCCGGGGCCCAGCGCGGGGCGGGTGATCCCGCGTGGGGCCTGCGTGGTTACTGACACGTCCTCGGCGACAATCGCGGCCGACCGGTTCTTCTCGAACGTGCCAGGCTGCTCCGGGCCCGTGGACTCGTTCGGCACGCTGATGACCCTCACCCGAGGCCAGGACATGTGGGGGGCGACCGCGCGAGAACTGGCCGCCGTTGCGCGGGTGTGGGCGTCCGCGTTCACGCGGGCGCAGTATGTGTGGCTTGACGGGCTCACATATGGGCGCATTCCCTGGACACCCGCGCTTGTCTCCTACTTCACCAGCCACTTCCGGCCGCTACACGGCAGCTTCGCACACACCATCCGGGCCTGCGCCTGGCCGGTCAGGCCGCCGTGCGGCATGCCCGGCGGCCTGTACGTACGCAGAATCACGCCCGCAGCCGGCCCCCGGTGATCTGTAGAGCAAGGCGTCAAAGCTGGCGGGGGGAGGAATGGGGCCCGCTTGTTACCGCTGTTCGCCGGCTTACCGCTGTTCGCCGGCGTCGTACGCGAGCCCGGCTTCGGCGGCGAACATCGCCTCCATCTCGCGGCGCACCCGCACCGCCTCGGTGCTCTCGTCCACCGCCACGTCCTGCCAGGTGAGCGGCATTCCGATCGGGACGGCGCGGCGCAGCGTCACGTGGTGCGCCAGGCCCATCGGCAACCCGCCCAGCCGAAGGCTTTCCGACGCCGGCATCAGCTTGCCACACACGGTGAAGCCACCTTCGCCATCGAGCGTCTCGCCGGCCTTGAGATCGCGTTTGGCGGTGGCGACCGCATCGCCGCGGAAACCAGTCGGCGCGCCGGTTGGCTCGCCGCGCAGCCCGGCCGAAGCGATCGAGATGCCGAGTTCCAGGCCGATCAGGTGATAGGGCTTGTACATCGCCGTGTAGCGGCCGGACGGATCGGTCAGCAGCCCGTATTCGGCGAAGCAGCGTTTGACATAGTCGCTCGGCGCCTCGAACACCACGTAGACGCCCCAGCGCAGGTCGCGGAACACCGGCCGCCCGTCCCTCTCCACGGACGAGATCACCTCGACCTGGCCCTTGTGATGCAGCCCTCCGCCGTCCTGCGGCGGGCGCAGCACTCGCGCCAGATCGTCGACGCCGCAGGGCGGGAACCTAAGCCCATCCGGCGCCGGGGTCAACCCTGTGGCGTTTGCCACCGCGGCCATCTCGATCGCCGACTTGGTGCCGTCGAGGAAGGAGTTGAACATCTGCGGGTTCATCCCGCCGAGCCGCGCCTGCTCAGCGGTCAAGCCGTAATAGGGCCATACCGTGTCCGGGGTCGAGCGGCGGTATTCCGGCAGGTATTTGGTGCCCTTGCCGCCGGCGACCACCTCGAAGCCGCAGGCGCGCGCCCAGTCGACCTGCTCGGCGATCAGCGCCGGCTGGTCGCCATAGGCGAGGCTGTAGACCACGCCGGCCGCGGCGGCCTTGCGCGCCAGCAGCGGTCCGGCCAGCACGTCGGCTTCGACATTGACCATGATGATGTGCTTGCCATGGGCGATCGCCGCCAGGGCATGTGCGATACCGGCCGGCGGATGGCCGGTGGCGTCGATCACCACCTCGAGCGCCGGATGGGCGATCAGCGCCATGGCGTCGTCACAGACCCATGTGGCGGCGCGATCGGCTGCCTCGCCGGGGCTTTTCGCGGCGATGCGCGCCGTCGGCCAGCCGACGTTGCCCAGCGCGGCGCGCGCCCGCGCCGGCGACAGGTCGGCGACGCCGAGCAGGTGCAGCCCGTGCATGTGGAGCGCCTGGGACAGGAACATCGAGCCGAACTTGCCGGCCCCGATCAGCCCGACGCGCAGCGGCCTGCCCTGCGCCTCGCGGGCGAGCAGAAGGGCGTGGAGATTCATCGGCTCACCCCGCGGCACTGCGCCGGTCGCGGGCGTAGCTCACCAGGCAATCGTCCGGCGGCATCTCGATCGGCGTGAACTCGCGGTTTGGCGATCGTTTCGTTGCCGCAGGTCCACAGCGGATAGCTGCTCGTCGCGGTGCCGTAGGAAGAGACATCCCCGGTCGTGGAAATTCGGCGAACTGGCCGCTGGACAGCTTCATGACGTCCTCCGGTGACGCTTCCATGGTTCGGCCGCGGCGCCACACGGTATGTGCTGCGGTCCGATCGTACAAGGGCCGATCATCGGACGGCCTCCGCGAGCACCGATGCAAGTGCCCGTGATCTGGCCGGTACGCCGGTACTACAGTCCGGGTTTTCTTTCCGGGGACGGCCGCTCGGTGCCGGGGTGCGCATGCCCCGGTGGGGGCTGTACCTGCGGCTTCCCTGGTCCTGTATCGCCTGCTGGGCCGGTACCTTCGGCCCTAGGTGGCATCACTTTCGGCCCTAGGCGGGGGCGTTGGGGGTGGCGCAGCGTAGGAGTGCCGGATACGGGATAAGCCACGGTTCGGGTCACGGAGGTGCGGCAATGTCAGCTTTGGCGGCGGCCAGTCCAGCGGGTGCTGGGGCGGCGGATGTGCTCCCCGGTGCCGACGGCGACGGTTTCTTCGGCATCCGGTTCGAGTCGATCGGCGGGCTCGGCGCCCATCTCGCCGGGCAGATCCTGGCCGAGGCCGGGGTTTTGCGGCAGGGCCTGAACGGCGCGCATTTCTCTTCGTATGGTTCGGAGAAGAAGGGCACGCCGGTGAAGTCGTTCGTGCGTTTGTGCCTGGCCGACCGTGAGGTCCGTACGAGCAGCCCGATCGACAGCCCGCAGGTGGTCGCGGTCTTCCACGAGGCGCTGGCCCGGTCGTTCGACGTGGCCGCCGGGCTGAGCGCGACCGGCACGCTGATCGTGAACACGCGCTCGGCGCCCGGCGAGATCCGGGAGGCGCTGGGGCTGCGCTCGGGCACGGTGGCGGTGCTCGACGCGCTCGGTATCGCGCTGGAGGAGAAGACGCGGGTGAACACCGCGATGCTCGGCGCGGTCGCCCGCAGCTGCCCGTTCGTCGACCCCGGCGCGGTGAAGGAGACGATCGCCGAGAAGCTTTCGGTCCGCAATGCGCACCTCGTTGAGGCGAACCTGCGCACGTTCGACCGCGGCTACCGGGAGCTGCGGAGCATGACCTGGCCGGCGGTGCCCGGCGATCCGGGGCGGCCGGTGCAGCGGGCCGCGCCCGCGTTCGGGTATCTCGACGCGCCGATCGGCGGTGTCATCCTCGACACGGGCAACAGTGTCGTGAAGGACCTGAGCATGTCGCGGCAGGGTTTCCTGCCCGCCTATGACCCCGACTCGTGCGTGCACTGCGGGATCTGCGACATCGTCTGCCCGGATCTGTGTTTCGTGTGGTCCGATGACGGCGACGGCGAGCCCGCCGTGCGGCTGCTCGGCATCGACTATCTGTACTGCAAGGGCTGCCTGAAGTGCATCGACGCGTGCCCGACCGGCTCGCTCACCGAGCTCCGCGAGGAGCCCGGCTGGGCCGGGGAAAATCGCGTCCCGCTCTTCCCGTGGCTTGAGCCCGAGAAAGGGGCCAACTGATGGCCATCGCACCGCCGAGGCCGAGGCCGAGGGCCGGCCGCGCCACGCAGGTTGTCGGGTTCCGCACCGGCAACGAGATGGCCGCGCTGTCCGCGAAGCAGATCGACTTCCACCTGATGGGCTACTACCCGATCACGCCC
The DNA here is from genome assembly GCA_963712955.1 of uncultured Actinomycetota bacterium. GTDB lineage: Bacteria > Actinomycetota > Actinomycetes > Streptosporangiales > Streptosporangiaceae > DATFVJ01. The sequence goes on from CAVQKF010000017.1 coordinate 20,407, forward strand.
TCGACTGAGATCGCTGAGCTGCTCGACGAGATGAAGGCGGCCGGCGAGCACGACATCGTGATGGTGCCGGCCGACGGTGAGCACGGCGCCGCCGGTATCTGCTACGGCGCCGCGACCGGCGGCGGCCGGGTCTTCAACGCGACGAGCTCGCAGGGGCTGCTGTACTCGCTGGAGCAGCTGCCGGTGCAGTCGGGGACGCGTTTCCCGATGCTGCTCGACCTGGCGACGCGCGCGGTGAGCGGGCCGCTTGACATCCGCGGCGACCACTCCGACGTCTACTACGCGCTGAACACCGGCTGGCTGATCTTCATGGCGCGTGACCCGCAGGCCGTCTACGACCAGAACCTCATCGCGCTGCGGGTGGCCGAGCGCGCGGACGTGCGGCTGCCCGCGATCGTGGCCTTCGACGGTTTCTTCACCAGCCACCAGAAGCGCCGGGTCTGCAGTTTCGAGGACGACGCGACCGTGCGGGACTGGCTCGGCCCGGTGCCGCCGTCGGTGACGGCGCTCGACCCGCGGCACCCGGTGACGATCGGGCCGTACATGAACGACCCCGACCTGATCAACAACAAGTACCAGCTCGAGCGGGCGATGGACGCCGCGCTGGCCGCGCTGCCCGAGGTCGTCGCCGAGTATGAGGCGCTGAGCGGCCGCCGCTACGATCCCCTCGACCTGTACCGCATGGACGACGCCGAGGTCGCGGTGTTCCTGCTCAACTCGGCCGCGGAGACCGCGAAAGACGTTGCCGACCGGCTGCGCACCGAGGGTGTCCGGGCCGGCGTGCTCAGCCTCAACGTGATCCGCCCGTTCCCCGCGGACGCGATCCGCGCGGCGCTGCGCGGCGTGCGGGCCGTCGTGCTCGGCGAGCGGTCGGCCTCCTACGGCGGGCACGGCGCCAACCTCTCCCACGAGGTGAAGTCCGCGCTGAAGGATGACCTGGACAACCGCACCCTGTGCCTGAGCCGCGTCTACGGCCTCGGCGGGCGCGACTTCTACGCGGAGGACGCCGAGGCGTTCTTCCGGCTCGCGCTGGAGGCCGCCGAGCGCGGCGTGGTGGCGGTGCCGTTCGACTACCACGGCGTGGAGCCGGGCGATCCCGCGAAGCCGCGGCCGCGCCGCGGCGCGCCGCCGCTGACCCGCGAGGAGACGACGAGCGGGCTGCTCAAGGTGGAGCCGGGCCCCAACGGCCGGCTCGAGGTCGACGCGCCGCCCTACTGGCAGCTGGCCGCGAAACCGAAGCGGGTGCTGCCCGGCCACGGCGCGTGCCCCGGCTGCGGCGTCTTCCCGGCGCTCGACCAGTTCCTGCGCGGCATCGAGGGCGACGTCGTGGTGCTCTACCAGACCGGCTGCGCGATGGTCGTCACCACCGGCTACCCCTACACCTCGCACCGCATCACCTACGTGCACAACCTGTTCCAGAACGGCGCCGCCGCGCTGAGCGGGCTGGTCGAGATGTTCCACGAGCGGGTGCGCCGCGGCGAGCTGCCGGCCGGCGAGGACATCACGTTCGTGATGGTCACCGGCGACGGCGGCATGGACATCGGCATGGGCGCCGCGATCGGGGCCGCGCTGCGCAACCACGGGATGATCGTCGTCGAGTACGACAACCAGGGCTACATGAACACCGGCAGCCAGCTCAGCTACTCCACGCCGCTCGGCCACATGACGTCGACGAGCCACGTCGGGCCGGCCGAGCTGGGCAAGGCCTTCCACCACAAGGACACCCCGCAGATCATGGCGGCGACCAACATCCCGTACGTCTTCACCGGCGTCGAGGGCTACCCCGACGACCTCGTGGCCAAGGCCGCCAAGGCGCAGTGGTACGCGAAGCACCAGGGCACGGCCTACGGGAAGCTGCTGATCTCCTGCCCGCTGAACTGGAAGACCGAGGACCGGGCCGGCGTCGAGATCGTCCAGGCCGCGGTCGACTCCTGCTTCTTCCCGCTGTACGAGATGGAACGCGGCGTCACCCGCATCACCTACGACCCGGAGCCGATCGGGCGGCGGGTGCCGGTCGGCGACTGGCTGAAGCTGATGGGCAAGACCAAGCACCTGTGCAAGCCCGGCCACGAGGCGACGCTCGCATTGATCGAGGCCGAGGTGGAGCGCCGCTGGCAGCGGCTCAAGGCCAAGGACGAGCACCCCCTCCTGTGAGAGCAAACGACGAGCATCCCCTCCTGTGAGAGTGACCATGGACACCACCGCACGGATCATCGAGAAGCGCGACCTGACGGACATCACCAAGCTGTTCGTCGTCCACGCCCCGCTGGTGACGCGCAACGCGGCGCCCGGCCAGTTCGTGATCCTGCGGGTCACCGAGACCGGCGAGCGGATCCCGATCAGCATCACCGACTTCAGCCGGGCCGCGGGCACGATCACCATCGTCGTCCAGCAGGTGGGCCGCTCGAGCGCGCTCATCTGCGCGCTGCAGGTGGGCGACGTGTTCCTCGACTTCGCCGGCCCGCTCGGGCTGAAGGCGCCGCTCCCCGAGCAGGGCCACGCGGTGCTGATCGGCGGCGGCTTCGGCACCGGCGCGGCGTTCCCGCTGGCCCGCGAGCTGCGCTCGCGCGGCGTGCGGGTCTCGTCCATCGTCGGCGCCCGGACCCGCGATCTGGTGATCCTCGCCGACCTGCTGGCCACCGAGAGCGACGAGGTGCACGTGTGCACCGACGACGGCTCCCTCGGCTACCGCGGCTTCGTCACCGGCAGGCTGGAGGAACTGATGGACGCAGGCGCCGGGTTCACCCACTGCTTCGCCGTCGGCCCGATGCCGATGATGCGCGCCGTCGCGGCGACCACGCGGCGCCGCGGCCTGCCCACCATGGTCTCTCTCGACCCGCTGATGGTGGACGGGACCGGCATGTGCGGCGGCTGCCGGGTGAGCGTCGGCGGCAAGTCGCTCTTCGCCTGCGTGGACGGCCCGTTCTTCGACGCGCACCAGGTCGACTTCGACGACGCCGACGCCCGCCTGATGACCTACAAAGAGCAAGAGAACCTGGCCGCCTGCGAGCTGACAGGACCTGGGAGGTAAGCGCCATGCCGATCGTGTATCCGCGTAAGACCGCGATGCCGTGCCGAGACCCGGAGGAACGCAGCCGGAGCTGGGACGAGGTCGCCGAGGGCTACACCGTGGAACGCGCCATCGCCGAGGCGCGCCGCTGCCTCACCTGCCAGGACCCCGTGTGCGAGCAGGGCTGCCCGGTCAACGTGCCGATCAGCGACTTCGTCCGCCGCGTCGCGGTGGGGGACTTCGAGGGCGCCGCCCACACGATCCGCCGCCGCAACCTGCTGCCCGCGATCTGCGGCCGCGTCTGCCCGGTCGAGCACCAGTGCGAGGCGCGCTGCGTGCTCACCCCCCGCCAGGACCCGGTCGGCATCGGCCGGCTGGAACGCTTCGTCGCCGACTGGGAACGCGAGCACGGCACCAGCGGCGAGACCCCCGCGACCGGGGTGTGGCGCGGCCAGAAAATCGCCGTCATCGGCTCGGGCCCGGCCGGCCTCACCGTCGCCAGCGACCTCGCGCAGCTCGGCTACCCCGTGACGATCTTCGAAGCGCTGCACGCGTTCGGCGGCGTCCTGCGCTACGGGATCCCCCAGTACCGCCTGCCGAAGGAGATCGTCGACGAGGACATCGAGCACCTCAAGGCACTCGGCGTGGAGTTCGTCCGCGACGTGATCATCGGCAAGACGGTCACCATCGACCAGCTCATCGACGAGTTCGGCTACTCGGCGGTCTTCGTCGGCACCGGCGCCGGCTCGCCGATCTTCATGAACATCCCCGGGGAGAACCTCAAGGGCATCTACTCGGCCAACGAGTTCCTCACCCGCGTCAACCTGATGCACGCGTACTCCTTCCCCGAGTACGACACGCCCGTCCGGCGGCCCAGACGGGCCGCGGTGATCGGCGCCGGCGACACCGCGATGGACGCGGTACGCTGCTCGATCCGCCTCGGCGCCGAGGAGGCCCACATCGTGTACCGCCGCTCCGACCAGGAGAAAGGCGCGCGAGCCGAAGACTACGAACGGGCACGCGACGAGGGCGTCATCTTCGACTGGCTCACCCTCCCGAAGCGCTTCCTCGGCGACGAGAACGGATGGGTCCGCGGCCTCGAATGCATCCGCACCGAACTCGGCGAACCCGACGAATCGGGCCGCCGCCGCCCGGTCCCGGTACCCGGCTCAGAATTCACCATGGACGCCGACGTCGCCGTCATCGCCCTCGGCACCAACCCGAACCCGCTCGTCCCGCAGACCACCTACGGCCTCGACATCGACGGCCACGGCTGCGTCGTCACCGACCCGCAGACCGGCGCCACCAGCCGCGAAGGCGTCTACGCCGGCGGCGACATCGCGACCGGCGCCGCGACGGTGATCCTGGCCATGGGCGCCGGCCGCCGGGCCGCGACCACCATCCACGACTACCTGCACCAGCGCGCCGACGAGGAAGAATACCGCAAAGGACGCGGCGACGGGATCGTCTGGGCACGCGAATACGCCACCGCCGACGAGCTGCGCGCCCTCGTGGAGAACTTCGAGACCGGCCGCAGCAGCGACGCCGGCACCAGACATCCACCACCCGGCCCCACCAGCGGCAAAGAACACCCGGACCCCGCCAGCGTCCCCCACCACAACAACCCACACTGGCGAGGCTTCGCCGCCGGGGCCGCCGAGGTCCTCGACACCGGCTGAGAAACCTCATCCCCCTGGTTCGATCGGGATCGGGGTAACGTCGTAGGCGCCCGGCAAGGTCCCAGGTACCGGCGAGGAGGCTTCTCGACATGAAGGTGTGCGTGCCAATCACCGCTGATGGCCAGGTCGACCCGCGCTGGGGACGAGCCGACCGCGTCGCGCTCGCTGACGTGGCCGACGGCGAGATCCGTGACTGGCAGGAGCTTATGGTCGGCTGGGGAACCCTGCATGACCAGGGGAGCGAGGGTGCCCATCACGCGCGGGTGGCGCGGTTCCTCCAGGACAACCAGGTTGAGGCGATCGCTGTCCAGCACGTTGGTCCCGGCATGCAGCGCATGCTGGGCACGATGGCGATACGGGTCGTCACCGGTCTTGGCGGGGACGCCCGCAGCGCGGTGCGCGCGGCCGGGTGACCAAAGACCTGGTCAGCACTCAGCGCAAACGCGGACCCAGGGTGTCAACGTTAAGGAGCACACCCGCACATGGCTCGCCCTAACATTCGCGGCGTACTCTTCTTGCGGCATGGAACGGGTGCGTCGCCCGTGGCTGGCGGCGCACGTCGTTCCTGGGATCGACGCATGACCGTCCGCGGGCTGGCGGATGCTGACTATATGCGGGCGGCAGTGAAGCTCCGGGCATTTCACCACAGAGCCGGTGGAAGATGTGCCAGCCACAGGTGGGACGCTGATTCATCCGATTCAGTTAGCCACCCGTGCCGCGCTTGACCTTGTCAATGAATTCGCGCCACGCGTCCCGGCTGAACCTGAGGACGGGCCCCTCAGGGTTTTTGGAGTCGCGGACGGCGTGCCCGTCATCGGTGCGTGCGACTTCGACGCAGTTAGCGCCCTGATTGGAGTAGCTAGCCTTACGCCAGCGGAGCTTGTCATTCATATTGCTCGGCTACCTCTTTTATGACCCAGACACGAGGTGGGTCGTCTTCGCGGTAAAGAGTTTCCTGCCGGGTCATCCGGAGCGCGACAGCGCGATCTATCTCTTCGGCGGAGAGGACTGGCCGTGTCGCGCTGATGCTGTTGCGCGCATAATCCTCGGTTTGCAGCAAACCCGGGATGACGTACGTTTCGTAAATCCTGATCTCCGTCGCTCTCCGCTCGACGTCCACCAGATCACGGAACCAGGGCAGGACGGAGGTTTGCTCGACTAACGTTTGCAGCCTCGTGAGGATGCCGTCGGTCTGAAGGGTTTTGTCAGCACGTTCAGCGAAGTCAGCCGATGGGATACGGCGCCAGGTCTCTATGGCGGCGACCAGGGCCGGCGAATAGGTGGTGCCTTCCGCTAGCGCTTCCTGCGTAATGCCAGCGATACCGCGTAACCGCTTCAGTTCAGCGACGAAGAACGCGAGCGGGCTGGAGCTGGGGTCAGGGCTCACGTTGCGTGCCGCCTTCCTTACAGCCGATCGGGCAATCTTACCGTTGAGCGGTGCCCGTTGCCTGTGCTGCGGGCGCGCCTGTCACGCGGGCAGGATCGCAGGTGACCACAAGCAACCGAACAGGCGAGAGTGATCATGCTGGCTCATAGTGCGAGTGTGCCGCCGGACGGTGCAAGGTGCACATCCGAATACTGCTGCAGCGTCGCCGTGGTGCGGATGCTGGCGCACCGTACCGCGGTACCTGTCGATTTCTGCGAGTTGCACTGGCCGGGGGTCGCTGCCTCACTGGCGGTCCGTGGGATCGCGCTGGTGGATACAACGGGACCTCAGCACCGTGAAAGGTCATTTCCCGGATTGGAGTATCTGGACAAGCTCATTCGGGATGATCTACGCAACGACGGTGCTCGCGTCCGGTGCCGGGACCACGGTTCTCGCGTTCCTCGTCGGCCAGATCCGCGCGCAGATCGCCACACTGGAAGCGATGTCCCATGCCTGACGACGTGCCCCTGAGCGAGTGGATACGCACCGAACGTGCCGCACGTGGCTGGAACGTCTCGAAGTTTGCCCGGGAGATATCGCGCGTCGCTGACGAGACGGGAGCGGTGCCACCGCGTGACGCGTTATCAGTCGCTCGTCTCTGGTCCACCGCTGGGAGTCCGGCACGACCACGATCTCCGAGCGTTCGCTGAAGCTTGTGATACGTGTGTTCGCTGATGCCCCCGCCACGGGCCCGGACCAGACGGCCGCGGCATACAGGCGCTCGCCGGGCGTGGGCAGGCCGAGCCGGTGGCCAAGCACGGCCAGGCCGGGTGCGGCCACCACGGCGGCGCCACAGCAGCACCGGCCACCAGCGCGGGTGTGCCATGTGCAGGACCCACGCGGCGAGCGCAGCCGTTACGGAGAAGTGCAGCGGCGCGAGTTCGGAGCGGTGCCGCCAGGCCCGGCGGAAGATCAGCGCCGCTGCGGTCTCGGGCAGCCGGTCATCCGCGCTGATGACCATCATGGGCTGCGGGCAGTAACGGCGCATCCGGCGGGCGTGGCTGGGCATCTGGCGCGGCCTGCTCATGCGCGCCCCCACGTGCCTGGGGGGAGCTGGCCGCGTACACCCGGCGGTACCGGTTTTCTCTCTGGATCGGGTGGCGTTGACGATGCGGGCTAAGGCCCAGGTGGTGCGGCTGATGCCTTGCCTAGGGACTGACTTGATGTACGACGAATTGCGCGGCCGATCTGACGTGCGGCACTGGGCAAGGTCTGACCGCCCGTGCGAGCTAACGGCGGTGACGCGGCCGGATGGCGTCAGATGGCCTCTGCTCGCTTCTTGAGGGCTTTGTTGAGCGCCTGGAAGCTGGCCTCGGTGCGGGCAAACGTCTTGCCGGAGAAGGGCACAAGGAGGCCACGGAAAGTCTCGCTTTGAGCCAGCCGGGTGCCGCTTTCTGCCGCGCTCAGCGCGAAGCTGTGCTCGCCGCTCATGATGCCAGGCAGGCTGGCGGCCCACCGCAGCTCGACGCCGGGCTCGGCGAGGGTGATCTTTGGCTTGACGGTCATCAGGCGGCCGTTGGCCGGGTGCACGCTTGTGAGCCTGATCCTCTTCCCCACGGTGACCTCCCCGGACGCTTCGCGGAAGAGCGGGTTCCACTCCGGATAGCGGCTCAGGTCAGTGATAACAGCCCACACGGCCATCGGCGGGGCATCGATCTGAATCGTCGCGGACATGGTCTTCATCGGCTGTTCTGCCTCCTGTCTCGTCAGCCTCAGGCGGGCCGGATCGCAGCACGCAGTTATTTCAACGTGCAGAGTACGTCGTTTTACCCAGAATACTACGTACAAAGCACGTTGAAAACTATGCGCCCAGCTGCGGGATCCGCGCATCGCGCACGTCCGATGCGGCGACACCGACAACTGCCGGACCGACTCCCGGCCTGAAGCGAACGCCCACCGCGTCGCTGCCGAGCGGGTAACCGCGAGACCACGATGTGGCCTCCGGCCGCAGGTGGTGGGTCCCGATCGGGGCCAGCACCGGAACTCTTGACGGCCCCCGAACGAGCCGTCATCATCAGCTACGGCCGCTGGTGTGGGCACTGCCCGGTCGTATGCCGCTGGCGTTTGCCGCGTAGGAGGTTGTCTCCATCATGACTGGCCCAAGGGGGTCTCCGTTATGAAACGTGTTTCACTTATCGCTGTCCTGGGAGTTCTCTGCTCTTTAGCCGTGCTTCCGGCCTCGGGATTCCTCGCGGCCGCGGCAGGGGCACAGGTTCCACGGTCCGTGACCTACCACGGCACACGTAGTCACGCCGTGCGTGTGTCTGTGTCCCGGCATGGTGTCTCGGGCCTTCGCACGGTCGACTCACGCCTCGGGGCGCAGGGGCGGAGGCTCTTGATCCCCTTCCGATCTCCGGGTGGGCCCTCCCCGTCTGCCGGGGGCGCCCGAGCGCGAGCACCGAAGATCAATGCGAGTGCGACGATCGGCCACGCCGCTGTCGCGGCAGGCAGCACCGCATCAAGCGATGGCCATTCTGGTGGCTCAGTGGTCCACAGCTTCAACGGGTTGAGCGACCTTAACTCCTATGACCTGAACGGCTTTCCGCTGACCCCGCCCGACCAGGGCCTGTGCGTGGGCCACGACCCCACGGTCAAGGGCAACCCCGACGCTGTCTGGGAGCCGATCAACAGCGCGGCGCGGGAGACCAGCGTGAACGGCACGTCTGTTCGGCCCGACGTGAGCCTCGCCACGCTGTTCCAGGACCCCTACGCCGAGGGCGACGTGCGCTGCTTGTATGACCCGGGGACCCGGAGCTTCTATTTCACCGAGATCGGGTTTCCCGTTGCCACCGGTCCGGCGTCAGACGACAACAACACCACCGCCGACGTCGTCGTGATGAATTCACGCGGTGTCGCCGCGTACCAGTTCGACACCTCGCTCGGCGGGCCGCTCGGCGGGGACTGCTTCGGAGACCAGCCAAAGACTGGTTTCGACAACAACGCGCTGATCATTTCGACCGACGAGTACTGCGGTCCGACGGAATCCGACTACGAGGGCGCGATCGTCCTCGCGATCTCCAAATCCCAGCTGGTCGCCGAGGACAAGATGGTCAACGAGGCAGTGCTCGGGCCCGTCTCGCTGGCGGGCATTCCGATCACCGGGCTAGATCCCGCGATCGGCACCGGCACCGGCGCCGGGTACCTGGTGAATTCGTTCCCGTTCTTGTCGAACGGGAACAACAACCCGGTCGCCGACACCCTGGGCCTCTGGAGCATCAGGAACGACGCCGCGGTGACGACCGGCCACGGCATTCCGGCACTTACCGGAAAGATCATTCCGAGCGAGTCGTACGAGTTCCCGGTGCCAGCCGCGAGCACTGGTGACGGTTCGACCACCACATACAACGGCTCAGTCATCACCTCGGAGGCATTCCTCAACCCGGACGACAGCCGGATGAGTGCGCCGGTCGAGGTGACCCGGACGTTCGGCGGCGGGATCCAACTATGGACGGCGCTGGACGCCGCAGTGTCCATCAACGGGGACTCCAGCGCTCGCGACGCCGCCACGTGGTTCCAGATCGACCCCACGAGGGAGAGAGTCGTCAACCAGGGCTATGTTGCCGCGAAAGGGGCGTATTTGCTCTACCCGGCCATCCTGGCGCCGCAGTTTGGACCTGCCGCGATGGTGTTCACGATCACGAGCAGCAGCATCAACCCAAGCGCTGCCTTCACCACGCTGGGCTCACACACGATCACAACAGTTGCCGCGGGGGCAGGGCCGCACCTGAGCTTCTCTGATGCCCCTCCCTATAACACGGCCCGTTGGGGCGACTACTCATTCGCCGCCCCCGATCCGGACGGTACGGGCATCTGGCTGGGAACGGAGTACATCCCACCGGCAGCCTTCCAGGATCCCTACGACAACTGGGGAACGCAGGTGTTTGAGGTGTCCGGGCACTAGAGGGGTCCGCGTCGTGCAGTGAGAATGCGCCGTGGCTCCAGGTCGGCATCCCGGCCTGGAGTCATGCGGACATACCGCGGAGGAGCCTTCGACACTGGTCCCACCTACGGCGAGTCGCCGAGTGCCGCGCTGATCCGGCGAGCACGGTCCGCGTGGCGTGGTGAGATTTCGGTAACACGGCGACGCAGTCTGTCGAGAAGCTCCGGTTTATGCTTGGCTGACCCCATAAGATGGGTGAAGCCGGCCTGTGCGGCGGAACTCGGCGTAAATGCTGCCTCCAGCGACGGGAAGAGATATTCGAATTTTGGGAGCGGAGCCCCTGGTACAGCACCTGGATGGGATAGGTGCGCCCAGAGAAGGTATTGCTCGAACAGGACGTTATGTGCCTCCACCCGGGGAAGGTGTCGCCACACTTCCTGGTTTCGCGGGTGTTTAAGGGTCAGCAGCGCCTCGCGCGCGTAGCCGTTGAGGAACGCAACGTCGCTGCCGCCGAGGATTCCACAGCAGATCGCCCGACGGCGTGCCACTCCAGCCGACGCGAGCCGCCAGCAGGGCGGCAGCCAGCCCCGATGCTGCTGGACGAGTGCATCGACCAGTTCGGGATGGTAGTAGCTTGCCGGATCTCCGGCGGTGAAGTCTTCGGGATGTTGTGCCACGAGAGATGCTGATTGAAGTCGTTCGGGGAGCGACCGCCATAGGAACACGTCTGAATCGATATGCAGGAAAGGCTCACGCTGCATCGCGTAAGTGGTGAGCTTGCCCGCCACCCACCATGACGGATTTTGGCTGCGCAGGCCATCGAGTGCCACGCTGACCTCGCCGAATTCGAGCCCGAGCCTGTCGTACAGCAAATCCGCGCCATCGGTGTCGGTAACCAATACCGTGTGCGAATAGTGCGCACGCGCAGTCAGCAAGGACAGGACCCAGGAAAGAAGATGCGCCTCGTGACTCCCCCAGCGGGATCCGCTTGCCTCCTGATAGGGCCTCGTCCAGAAGGACCAGACGGCGCGACATGGCGCTGGCAGGCTCACAGCAGGAATTCGCCAACGCCTGGCGCGGTCTCCGTGTAGCCGGCGGGCAGATAGGACGGCAAGATCGCCGAGGGCAGGCAGACGGGCCCGTGCAGGCCGCCTCGCCGGGCCGGCGGCTGGAGCCACAGCTGGTAATTGTCAGCAGCACGCTGCCAGATCCTGGCGATGCGTTGCGCCAGTGGGCCGGTCTCAAGAGCGCGTAACACCAGAACCCCTTCCGCGCGCCGACGCGCCGCCCAGGGACCCTGGAAGCGCAGCAGTTCGGCGGCCACCAGGGCCCACTGACCGGCCCGGAGCTGGCCCCACAGAATCGGGCTGTAGCCCGGGATATCCGAACCGTACTGGTATGCCAGGTCGGCGATGGCGGTCTGCACGTCGGAACTGAGGACACCGAAGACGCGCCCGGCGTCCCGCAGGTAACGCGTCTGAAGGCCGGCCAATGTCTTGGTGGCCATGGCCTGCTCCAATACGGCGGCCTCGGAGTTGCTCACAGCGAGGGGGCCGAATGTTCCGACGTACTGCGCCAGTGCCGCGGTGGCAGCGTCACCCCGCAGGCCGAGGAAGGGAATCAGGCGCCCGATCGCGCCGGTGTCCAGGCCCGAAAGCGTCAAGTCGCCCACCGTCAGGCGCTTTAGATCCACCCCCGCGGCGATCTGGATACCCCCGGGCGGCCCGGATGGATCCGGGGGTTCGGCGTGGAGCACGCGTGGGCCGCTCTGCTGGAAGACCCACGCCCAGTCGATGTCCGCGCTCGGGCCTGAGGCGCGCGGTCGTTGTGACGTGGGCCGGTCTCCCGCCCCGAACGGCAAATCGAGAGCGCCAAAGTTGCAGTAGGACCATATGCCTCCGCGGCCGTCCGGGCGGACAAGGCTTTCGGAGGACACGTAGCCGGGTATTTCGTCCTGGGAGTAGTGCACGGCATCCCATGCCTCGCCATTACTATCGATGAAGAATCCGCCCCGCCAGGTGCCTTCGCCGAGGACGGGATCCGTGCCCGGCGTCCCGTCCGGCGGCGCATCATCCCAGGCACGCCCCCCCGGGCGATCAGTTTCAGGCCCAGGGGTGCTGACGTCCCGCGCGGCAAATCCGGAGCAGAAAGTCCAGGTCCCGTCAAAGTTGTATCCGCCGCCTTCGGATCCTGTGTAGCTGCCCGTGCCGCCCTGCTGACCCACCTGCGGCTCGTTGGCGGAGCCGCCGCCGGTGGGCAACGGCGCCCGCCAGGGGCAGCTGGCACCGCCGTCTGATCCTTTATGGCCGCCACCGGTGCCGGGACTACTGCCATCAGTTCCGGGACTGCCGACTTCGCCGGTGCCGGACCTGCCGGTTCCGCCGCTGTCGCTGCTGGTGCCGGCTCTGCCATTGTCCCTAACGGGGGGCCTCCCTTGATCGTCAAGAACCGCCTTAGGGGACCAGGTTACTCATGCATCACAACGTCAGCTACCGGTGCTTGTGGGGTTCAGTCCCCGGCGTAGCATTCAGTGAGGGCCAGGTGTCGTCCGCGGCCAGCTCCGCGCCGACGACCGCGCTGAGGTGTTCAGGTCCCCTCGCGAGGCTCGAATCGCTCCCCCGGCAGCCGGCAGGACCCGGCCGGAGAGGCCGACCTGTGTCATTTGCCAGGACCATGGGACCAGGGCGTTGCTACGACCTAGGGACCACCTTGCGGCTGCTGTGTCATCTTGGGGTGTGCGGCGGGATCCGTCAAGCTGAATGGCGCTGGCGCATGGCGGCACCAACGCAGGAAAAACGCCACGCCCGGGTGTGAACCTCTTCGCTCTTTTCGTCGTACTTGGTTTAACGGCGCAGCAGCAGATGCCGAAGACGACGCCGGTAACGGGCGACGACCCTCAGCCAGCGCGAAGACAGGCTGGCCCGGGTGCCGCCCGCGAGTACGGAGCCGCCTTGGAGGGGCCGATCACCATCAGAACACGTTCCAGTGCGACGCCTGCCAGGTATGTACCATAGCAGCCGCAGTTGCGGAGACGGAGGAAGCATGAGCGGGCAGCCGGGTCATCTTAAGGCTGACCTGGACCAGGTCAGTTCTGCAGGGCAGCGGATCGACGACATCAAGCAGCAGTTCACGGAGACGAGCAAGCCGCCGACGGGGTACCGGGCTGACATCGGCTCGGATGAGCTGGCCAGCGCGCTTGATGCATTTGGAAGTGACTGGGAGCTGCACCGGCATGCGCTGATCGCCAAGCTGGACCGGGTAGCCGCGTTGTGCGCCACCGCGGTGAAGAGCTACACCACCACGGATGAACAGCTTGCCGCAGCCCTGTCGAAGGCAGAAAAGCAACAGGACGCGAAGGCCGAGAACGACACGAAGTCCGGAAACGTACCGGATCCGGACTGGCAGAACCCGGTGTCGCCGTGGACCCCGCTCGTTCCGAGGGTGCGCTGAGGTGGGAAGGCCGGCGGACTGGCTGCCGCTGTGCGATTCGGATCCGGTGCCCGGTGACCCCGCGGCGGTGGCCGGTTTAGGTGCGAAGCTGCAGAAGGCCGCAACCGCGATCACGCAGCAGGCGAACTATCTGAAGAACCTCTGCCAGGACACGTTCTGGTGGGATTCAGAGGCGGGGAGCGCGTTCCGTGCCACGGTGCATGACACCGGGGACAAGCTGGCCCGCTGTTTTCACCGCTACGACACCGCGGCCCGGGCGCTTGGCACCGGGTATGAGGCCGCCGCGGCTGGCGGGTATGCGCATCAGCTGTGGTATGCGCAGACTGTCTTGGCCGACAGGGGATGGCGGCAGGCGCGCGACGCGGAGACGGCGCGGGCAGCCGCGTTCCGCGCGATCCTTGCGGCCAATGGTGGCGCCGATCCGTTGGTCGCCCCACCGCCGGGAGGGTCGTCGGGCTCAGGCACTCCCAAGAGCCCGGCCTACCAGGGGCCGGTGCCGCCGCCGGCCAGCCCGGGGGTTATCCCGGACAGGCTGCCGCCGTTCACGGGCGACCCAGCCGATGTCGCAGCCTACAAGCGGCAGTACAACAACGCCGTGGACGAGTTGTCGGCAGCCGTGCACCTGGTGCAGAAGGCCCAGTGGCACCGGGACACCGCCGCGCACGCCGCCGCGTCGATGATCAACAGTGTGATCGGCAGTGACGGCCTGAAAGACTCCTACTGGGACCGCTTCAAACACTGGGTGACCGCGCACGCCAGCGTCATCAGGGAAATCGCCAACGTCGCGGGCTGGATCGCCACCGCATGCGGCCTCCTATCGCTTGTGGTGGGCTGGATACCGATCGTCGGGTGGGGCCTCGCTGCGGCGCTCGACACAATCGCGACGTTGGCGACAGCCGTGTCGCTGGTCTGCCATTTCATGCTGTGGATCACCGGCAACGGTTCCTGGGTCGATGTCGGCCTCGACCTCTTCGCGCTGGCAACGTTCGGCATGGGCCGCATCTACGCCAAGACCGCCGAGGAGGGTTACACAGTTGCCCGTGCTGCCGCACGGACTCCGCTGGTCCGGGAGATCGGCAAGGGTGCCGGGGACCTGAGCAAAGCTGAACTTACCCAGGCGGCAAACAAGATCACCGGGTTCGCAGCCAAGGACGCGAAGGCGGCCATCACCAGCGCGAAATCCGGCCTGCGTCTGCCCGGATGGGCAGACGCAGGCCTCAAGGGACTGTCGCCAAGACTGATCGCAAAAGACGTGTGGGGTGCAATTAGTCCGGCTGAAAAGTGGCCGGGAACCGAGTTCTCGGTCGGTGACGCAGCCGTGAAGCTCGCCGAAGAAAAATTCGGTAAGGTTGTGGCAGCATTCCCGAAGATTGAGAAACTTCCCAGTGTCGCGCGATGGACAAGCATAGCCAGCGCCGCGAGGTTCCGCTTTTACGCGAGCACCGCAGCTGGAACCGTCGTAGACGGGTTCGACAAAGCGTCTCAGGTTGAACCGCCGTGGCCAGTGCTACGGCAGTGGAACCAAGCAAAAGGTGAGGGTCCGCGCTAGCGTAGCGGTACCTTCCGCTGGGCTAACCGAATCGTCAGCCGGGGAGATACGTGACATGGTGAGGACGCGCGCGACGGAGGCGGACCAGATAACTGCCACGGTCCCGGAGCCGGCACTGCGTCCGATGGACGCGCGCTTTCCGAATCGTTACGTCGTCCGCAGAGCCCGGGTATATGTGGATCACACAGGTGCCCAGACGATGATCGTGATCCGTGACCCGCGCGGCAGGGAACGGCGGATACCAGCAGGGCCGGGCGGAGCCGCCCGGGTGGTTCTTGAACGCCACTCGGACGCGCCCGGGCAGTTTCTTGGCAGCCTGGATCTGCGCGACGAGAACGGCCGTGTCCTTGCGCGCTTCCCCCGGTTGTCCTGGAAACCAGAGAGCTGGGTAGACGAGTCCGTGCACCTCGCCGGTGAGGCGGCCGATGACGCTTCCGCATTCGCCGCCGCGACCGGCCTGCCGGTAACCGGCAGCAGCCAGACCGGGTCAGCGGGGCGCCCCAGGCGTGGCACACCGGTCACGCGGAGCGAGGCCGCGTTCACGGGACGCCACAAAGGCGGCAACGTGCCGGTGGTGTCCTATGGGACGGTCCTGCCGGCCTGGTTTCTCATCGCGCGCAGCCTGCTGTCCATGGTCCCGGCGGGTGTCCTCATTGCGTTCGCTGTCTTTGACATCTCGCATGGCACGGGGAAGACCTTAGGCCACGGCTTCGCCTCCACCGGGACCTACCGGGCGCTCGCGCTGACGTGGGCCAGCGCGGTGCTCGCGCAGCCGTTGCTCGCCGGGGTGCTGTTCGCCCGTGCCTGGTGGCTGGATCGCGCAGGCACGCGGGCGCTGCCTGCGGCGTCTGCAGTGCTTGCGCCACATCCAAGCGGCGTGACGACCCGGCGCTTCCTCCGCACCGCATCGCTGCGGGTGTTCCCCGGCGATCTGGTGGTCACCGAGGAAGGCGGTGAGGAAAGGTGGCTGCCGCGTTCGGGGCCCACCGGGATCGCCGGGCTGACGCGGGTCACCGCGAAAGGCAAGCCCGACCGGTTGGAGCTGCGGACGGCCGACGGCAGGCCGCGGGCCGTGCTGCCGTGGGAAGACTGGTTCGCCGGCGTCGGCGGCGAGGAAGCGCTCGCCGAGTTCGCGACGGGCGCCGGGTTGCCGCTTGGAGAGGTGGCGGCCAGCCGGGCTCACCAGAAGCCAAGAGCGAATATGGCAGTACAGGCAGGTGCGCTTTGGGTCGGCAGCGGAAGCGGAACATTACCTGCGCTGGCAGGGCCTGCCAGGGGCAGCCAGCCTCGGCATCCCGGTGACCATGGGGGCTGTGGGCGCGATCTTCAGCATCGCGGATCCGGTGGCGTTCGCGCTTGCGGTCACGGCGGTAGCCGTATCAGCCGGGCCGTGGTATGTGCGCCGCCGAGTTCGTCGCCAGCTCGACCGGCCGGTCCAGCCCGGGGAAACCCAGTGACAGCCCTGCAGGACGCGGGGTCGGCTCCGCCGCGGGAGGGACAGTGATCTGGGCAGCGTACCGGTGGAGCCTGGCGCCGACGGATCGCTGGGTTCAGCTGCCGCGCGATTCGCACCCTGCCGACGGCTGGGCGCAAGACGCGGCCAACCGGCTGCTCCCCCCCGACACGCCGCTGGACCTGCGCGCCGACCTGGCCAAGCAGCTCGGCTTCTGGCTCAGCGACTGCCAGCGGCGCGATTCGGCGACAGCCCTGGCGCTCGTGCCAGAACGGCTCGCCACCGTCGCCGCTCTCGCCGAGCTGCACACCTACCGGATGGACGAGAACGACCCGTCAGCTGGCACGACCGAATGGCTAAACGGCAACCTTGCCCTCGACCAGAAACCAGCGGTGGGCGCGGCCACGCCCGAGGTCATTGAGCTGCCGGCCGGCCCGGCGGTGCGCCTGCGGGGCATCTACGCGAACCAGCAGGATCAGGAGGGCAGCGGGATGCTCGTGGAGCGGATCATGCACGCCGTGCGGCCGCCGCAGATCGACGACCTCCTGTTGCTCTCTACCTCGTGGGCGATGCTCGCCTACGGCGACGAGCTCGCTTCCCACGCCGACGAACTCGCACGAACGCTGAGAGTGGAGCCTGCGTGCTGACCAGCCATCCCGGGGCGCCTCCCGGGCGGCCGAAGGACTACCAGCTTGTCCTGCCCGACGGCTGGTTCCGGATCGACGTTCGCCCTGGCATCAGGAAGCGCGCCATCAAAACGCTGCTGGACCGGCAATTCCTGGGCATCGAAAATGCCGCGCAACTGAAAGACCAGACCGCTGCCCGGCTGATGGAGATGGCAAAGGCGGCCTACCAGACCGGCGGGATCGAGATCTACATCTGCCAGCAGGACGTTCTCGGCGTGCCGGTCCCGGCGTCGCTCGTCGTCACCCTCACCCCCCCGGCCGCGGACGGGCAGGCTGTCACGGTGGAACAATTGGCTGAGATATTCCGCGCGGACGAAGACGTCTCGGTGATCCAATTGCCGGCCGGGCCTGCCGTGCGGTCAAGGCGCCGTACCATTCCCGGTGAGGGCGACCCGAGCGGAAACACATCACCCGTCACCAA
The DNA here is from genome assembly GCA_963712955.1 of uncultured Actinomycetota bacterium. Taxonomy (GTDB): domain Bacteria; phylum Actinomycetota; class Actinomycetes; order Streptosporangiales; family Streptosporangiaceae; genus DATFVJ01. The sequence goes on from CAVQKF010000017.1 coordinate 37,961, forward strand.
TCTGGAAATCCACGTGCCGGTCCCGGCCAGCGGTGGCTCCTACCTGGTGCTGGCGTTCTCGACCAATATGGACACGCTCGCCGACAGTCTGGTCGCGCTGTTCGACGCGATCGCGGGCACACTTCGCTGGATCCAATGACCTACGGCTACCCGCGGCCAGTCGCTATCGCTGACGGTGAACGGAGAGAAATACAACGTCTCGCCCGGCTGGGGCAACTACGCGGGCACCTTTGTCATGCCCGGGCAAACCAAACCGGTGAAGAAGAACACCGACCTGCTCCTCGAGCTGATCCAGCGCGGAGGCGGAGCTACCAGGTAACCGGGTCAGGCAACCGGGCCGCAGGGCAACGACGTCAGCGGGCCACACTTGCGCAAAATAGTCAGGACCGTGGTGGGGGTGACGCTCACTGGCTGGCGGGATGGAATTGGGGCTGCCGGGGATCTGGATGTTCTTTAAGAAGAAAGGCAACCGGTACCTGGGCGCCGGCGACCATTAGCCAACGGGCCCCCGGTCGCCGCAGTCTCAGCCTCGTTGCTGGGGCCAGGGTTGTGAGCTCACTAGAGTGATCTCATGAAACCGTTCCTGCTGCTGGCCACCCGTGCTGAGGATGCCGCAGCGGATAACGAGTACGAGTCGTTTCTGGCCTTCGCGGGGTTGGACGAGCGCGGCCTGCGCCGGTCCCGGCTGGAGCAACGAGCGTTGGGTAACGTCGATCTGCAGGCCTGGTCCGGGATCCTGCTCGGCGGAGGGCCGTTCAACTCCAGTGACCCGGAGGGTTCGAAATCGCCGGTGCAGCGGCGGGTCGAGGCAGACCTGCGCAGGCTGCTCGACCGGGTGATCAGCGCGGACTTCCCGTTTCTCGGGGCCTGCTACGGCATCGGGACGCTCGGCAGCCACCAAGGGGCGGTGGTCGATCGGCGGCACGCCGAACCGGTCGGTCCCGTCCCGATCACCCTCACCCGCGAGGGTCGGCAAGACCCGCTGCTGGGCGGGCTGCCCGCCGCGTTCGACGCGTTCGTCGGCCATAAGGAGGCGATCAGCCGGCTGCCGCACCACGCCGTCCTGCTCGCCAGTTCTCCCACCTGCCCGGTGCAGGCGTTTCGGATCGGCGCGAACGTCTACGCCACTCAGTTCCATCCCGAACTGAACGCGGCCGGCCTGTGCACCCGGATCGACGTCTACAAGCACGCCGGCTACTTCGCACCCGAACAGGCCGGGGAACTCAAAGCGCTGGCCCACCGCAGCAACGTTACCCACCCGCCCGCCATCCTGCGCCGGTTCGTCGAGCGCTACGCCCACAGCGGGCGGGTCGGGGCGGACGCCGTGCCCGCGGCTGCCAGCCGCCGTTTCCTCAGCACGTCAGTAGCGGATGGCTCCACCCCCACACGCTGAGGACTGCGTACTCAAGATGGCTATTCCAGACCCCCCCGGCGTCAGTATTGGGTTCGCCGTGACAGGGGTGTTAAAGGTGGGGCAAGAGCGGCAGCAGGACGTATGCGGGGTGCTGGGAGCCGTAATAGATTTCGAATCGGCACCGCAGCGCTCGGGTCGCCGCGCCGAATGGCTCTCCCGTGCCGAGGCTGCGGGCGTGCCGTGGGAACGCACCGCCGCTGATCTGCACGCGGATCCGGTGCCCGGCCTGTACCCGGTACGCCACCGGATAGAGTTCTACGTCCACCGCCAGGATCTCGTCGCCGCCGACCCGGACGTCGGGGGCGGGCACGGTCTGCGGGCAGAGCCGCCGGATGCCGTCCACGACGTGGGCCGCCTCGACCCGGCTGCCGCGGCAGGCTCCCACTTTTGAGGCGTACCCGGTAGAGCCCAAGGAAATGGCTCTGCCCGCCCTCATTGCAGGTGGCGGCAATGTCATGCTAAGCCCCGGATATCGAATCGTCAGTAGCAGTCATGAAGGGTGGAGGCTGAGATGAGCGATCCGCAGGTGCTGTCCTTCCGGCCGGAAGCTGAGCAGTTTGCTTGGACATTCGGCGGCGCCACACCAGTGGCGCGGATCCGGCCAGGTGCCATGCTCGAGCTGTGGACGGAGGATTGCTTCGCCGGCCGGGTGCGCGGCACGAATGATCTCGTATCGGAGGTCTGCCAGTTCCCGTTCCTGAACCCGCAGACCGGGCCGTTCTATGTCGAGGGCGCTGAGCCCGGCGATACCCTCGCCGTCCATTTCGTGTCGATCGAGCCAAGCCGGGACTGGGCCGCGTCCACCACGGTCCCGCTCTTCGGCGCACTGACGTCCACGCACCTCACGGCAACGCTCCAGGATCCGCTGCCGGAGATAGTGTGGATCTGGGAACTTGACCGGGCGGCAGGCAACTGCCGGTTTATCGCGCGGGACAGCGACTTCACCGCCGTGCTGCCCATGAACCCGATGCACGGCACGATCGGAGTGGCGCCGGCCAACCTGGAGGTCCGCTCGGCCCTGGTACCCGACGCGTTCGGCGGCAACATGGACACGCCCGAGATGACGACCGGGGTCACCTGCTACCTGGGCGTCAACGTGGCGGGTGCGCTGCTGTCGATAGGTGATGGGCATGCCCGTCAGGGCGAGGGCGAGACCTGCGGTGTGGCCGTGGAGTGCGCGATGAACACGGTCCTGGCCGTTGACCTGATCAAAGGGCTGGCGACATCGTGGCCCCGGATCGAGTCAGACACGCACATCATGTCCACCGGGTCGGCGCGGCCACTGGAGGACGCGTTCCGGATCGCGCAAATCGATCTGGTGCAGTGGATCGTCCAGGACCATGGGCTCTCCGCCATGGATGCCTACCAGTTCGTCAGCCAGGCCGTCGAAGCTCCGCTGGCCAATGTCTGCGACACGAACTACACGTCGGTCGCCAAGCTACGCAAGGATTACCTGCCCGCCGGTGAGATCATGCGAGGTGCGCACCAGCAGCTCAGGGAGGTGGCACGCATCTACCGGAGCCGCTGAGCGCGTCTCACCGATAGCGGGTCCGCTATCCTGCCAAGCCCGCAGACCCCGCCCGCCGGGAAAGATCCCGCGGGCCGTTCACCCTGATCATGCTGCCCTTGCCGGTTCCTGATGATCATTAAGTTGAAGGTATTAGGGTCGGCGCGGGTGGCTAACCCTGGGCTAACCCCGCAGCCTCACGGCTAAGGATCTTCACGTTCAGCCAAAGCCGACGCAAGAACATGCGCCTCACGCAGGAGCCGATCAGCGTGCCCAAGGTGCCCGCCCCGCTCGTATTCGGTGGCCGCGACTTCGCGTTCAGCGACCTCCGCCCAAGCAATCTCCTCGATTTCTTCTTCGCTGAGGCTCAGCCGCTCAACCTCCCCGGCACCAAGACCCGCCACAGTGCCCGCAAAATGCGAATTACTGCCGGCGGCGGCAGGCGCACAGCCGGGGTGGACGGCTTCAGCGTTGTCGATCGCGCCCAACGCTGAACGAAGCGCCGACAAGGCCGTCATGTCCCGCGCGCTGAGCGCCTCACGAAGCGCACGACGTAGCCGTGTGCGGACATCGCGGCCGAGGGGATCGTCCGGGCTGCGCGTGTCCACACCGCAACCATACGGCGGGGCCGCCGTCCAAGCGCAAGCATTTGAACGCGCTGTCTACGCCCCCCGATACCGGCCCATGCTCCAGCAAGGCTGTGACCACCCGGATTTCCACCGACATCAGTCGACTGGCTGCATGGTGATACAGACGCGATCCCTGTATCAGGCGCCCAGCTGGCTCCTCTTGACAATCGACAAACCGGGCCAACCCGGTGAAGGGACTCTGCTTCGAACTACGACCGCTCACGACCGGGGCGCTTGTTCGGTGAGGAGCCGTAGGTGCGCCGTAACGGCATCGGTGAGCGTGGAATCACAGCCCACTAGCGGCTCACCTGAAGGGGACAGGTCTCACCCGTGCACACCACCCGCAGCCCGCGCCGGGCACCGGCCGATCCGGCAATGAAAACGAAGAACATGAGCGTGCCGGCAAGGTCCGCCGTTACGGTGGCTGGGCTCGGAGCCGCCGTCCTCTCCGCGGCCACGGCCGCTTCCGCAGCCGCGCCGCACGCCGCGGCCGCCACCCCGGCGGCGTCGGCAAACCCGCTTGCCTACATCGCCAACGACGGCTTCGGCTCGAACACAGTGACCGTGATCCGGACCGGCACCAACACCGCAGGCAAGCCGATCACCGTCGGAAACGAGCCCGAAGGCATCGCGATCACGCCGAACGGGACGACCGCCTCCGTCACCAACAACGCGCGCCAAGGGAAGGCGATCAGGATGAGGTTCCACCGCTGGTACATGAGGCACTTCCGGCCGGAAACACTATGGGCCGCGCGGATGCTGATGGAATATGGCGATGACTACGATGCCTTCCGTTGGGCTTACTGAAGTGCGCAGGGATGTCCCTGTGCTTAGTGCCGGCGATCCTGAGCGCCGTAACATGCCTTGCATCCTGCGGATTGGATCGGGCCAGAAGATACCGGCCGGAGGTCCGGGTCGAGGCCGTGGGCGCGGGTGAGGTCCTGCGGGCAGCCGCCGACGTCGCTCGCGGTTGATGTGCGTTTTGCCTGCCAGCTATATCGTTCCCCACGTGGAAAATCCGAAGATGCATGGCGAGCCGAATGGCTGAGCACTTCTACCTGGTGGGACACCGCAACCGTGTGAGATCCAGCGCCCGGTGTCCAGGTAGAGCAGGTGACCCGGCTGCAGGACGGTCCCTTCCACCTCCGCCGACCCGCTGGCCGCGAAGAGCACGTGCTCGTGCGCCGGTTCCAGCGGCAGCCGGGCCCGGGCGTCTTTGGGCCAACAAGCTCGGCCCCGACGATGTCGGAGAACACCCGTGCAGGGGACCGGGCGCCGCCCAGCGACCCGATGAACACAGTGATCTCGAAACCGCCGATCCCAGCGTCCGGTAGCTGCGCCTGATGCTCGAAGGCGGGCTCGGTCAGCCGCGCCGCGTCGGGCAGCGCCACCCACAACTGCACGCCGTGCAGGCGCGGGTCGTGCTCGGTCGGCGACTCCTCGAAATGGGCTATCCCACGCCCAGCCGTCATCAGGTTGAGCTGCCCCGGCCTGATCATCTGCTCGCTGCCCAGGCTGTCCCGGTGCAGCACGTTGCCCGTCATCAGCCAGGTGACGGTCTGCAGGCCGATGTGCGGGTGCGGCGGAACCTGCATCCCGGCCAATCCATCCACCGACATCGGCCCGTAGTGGTCGATGAAGCACCACGCCCCGACACTCCGGCGCAGCCGGAGTGGTAGCAGCCGGCGCACGGTCATGTCCCCGACTCTGGCCTCCCGCGCGCCAGTAATTTCAAGACCAGGAGCCATAACGGGCGTCTGGCCTATCTCAAGCTCCGCATCTACGGTGCTCACGCGGATGCTCTCCCTTCGGGGCGATCCAGCGGCGCAATCAGCCGCCTCGCTCAGATGACCCCCAACCGACAATAACCCCGACCTGGCAGCGACGCCGGACCGGCACCTCTTCCGCTTGCTCATGCACCGCGCGATCGCTGTCCGGCGGTCGGCACCGGCGGAGAAAAACCGGCCGACGGTACGGGGAAAGGACCAATGCCCCGGTCAGGAAGGGCCGGTCGGCTCTGCGGTAGGCGAGCCAAGCGGACCAGCGTTTGCCACAAGAGCGGCCGCGGGAGAAGTGGAGCCACGCACCTGCCGACATGGAGGTGATGCGCCGGCGAGACCGCAAAGTCCATCTGAACGAGATCGAGTCAGCCGCGTGTCAGGCATGGGGATGGGGGGCGGCCGGGCAAAGAGGGCGCGCACCTGGCGACGCGGATGTCGATGCAACCGCGAGAGGACGGCACACGAATGATGAAAATCAAAGAGGCGGCAACCGGGTTTCTGGCCAGCAAGCGCATCGCAGTCACCGGGGTCTCCCGGACACCACAGGGCCACGGGAGCAACGTCGTGTACCAGCGCCTGCGGCAACGCGGCTACCAGGTCTTCGCGGTCAACCCGAACGCGGACGAAGTCGAGCACGATCGCTGCTACCACGATCTGGCATCCATCCCCGACGGCGTTGACGCGGTCGTCATCGGAACCAGGCCGCAGGTCGCTGAAAGCACCATGCGTGAGTGCGCCGAGCTCGGCATCAAGCATGTGTGGATGCACCGGTCCTTCGGCTCGGGGAGCGTCTCCGAAACGGCCACCGATTACGGCCGGGAGCACGGCATTACGGTGATCGACGGAGGGTGCCCGTGCATGTTCGATCCCACCGCCGACCCCGGGCACAAGGCAATGCGTCTGGTGTTCACCATGACGGGCAAAGTCCCGCGGCAGGTCTGAGCCGAACCATTTGCGGCAGCCACCCGTCATCCGCAAGATACGTTCGGTGTGTGACGGTGTGGCGGGTCCGTGCAGTGCGGCTGCCCGATGGTGAGGCCATCGATGCGGGAGTCACCGCCGCTGGCCGTTGGATATCGCAACCGCAGCCGGATGCGGAGCCGCTGCCCGGCATGTTCGTGCTGCCCGGTCTGGTCGATGCGCACTGTCATCTCAGCGTTGGCCCGGGGCAGGACGGTCCGGCCGGGCTGGGCGTGGACGCGGCGCGGGCCGCGGTCGCGCAGGCCCGCGCCGAGGGGATTACCGGCATCCGCGACGTCGGCAGCCCGGGCAGCGTCACCTTGAAACTGCTGGCAGACGACGGCGGTGACCTGGTGGTGTGCGGCCGGTTCCTGGCACCCGCGGGCCGCTACTTCGGTTCGCTGTATTCCCCGGTCCGGGGCGCCTGGCCTGGTGCCAGCGGCGCTCGCCGAAATCGCGGCCGGCGCGCGCTGGGTGAAGCTGGTCGGCGATTCCCCGTTCGGCAACGGCACCGCGCGCCCGGACGCGAGCGGGCATCCCGACGGAACCGCGCGATCACGCGCGATGCGGATCCGGCCGGCTCAGCCGGAGAACGCCACCTTGACCTATCCCGTGGCTGACGTACGGCGCCTGGCCGAGGCTGTGCACGCCGCGGGTGCCCGGGTCGCGGTGCATACGACGAGCGGGTACGTGCAGGAGCTGATCGACGCCGGAGCCGACTCGATCGAGCACGGCTACGCGCTGGACGAGGTGAGCCTGGCTGCGCTTGCCGAACGCGGCGGAGCCTGGACGCCCACGCTTTGCGTGGCCCTTGGCCTGGGCCGGGGCCGCGATCCGCAGCAGCGCAGGCGCTGGCAGGAACGCAGGGAACGGCTGGCCTACCTGCTGCCGCTGGCCGTCGGCCTGGGCGTGACGGTCATGACGGGGACCGATGTGTTCGGGACCATCCCGCAGGAGGTTGACCTGATGACGCGGCTTGGGCTCGCGCCACGCGATGCGCTGGCCGCGGCCACCACCGCGGCGCGTAGCTACCTCGGCTTTGGTGCACTGGGCGACGGCGAGCCCGCCGATCTGATCAGCTTCGACGACGACCCGCGCGACGACCCCGCCGTGCTGGCCCACCCGGTCGCGGTGCTGGTCCGCGGCAGGCGGGTGCGCTGAGCGGCCAGCCCGCGCAAGTAGTCAGCCAGCGGGAGCCCGCCCAGCATTACTGGCCTGCGCCATCCCGCGCAGCCGTTCGGGATCATGATCCATAACGGCTGCCGCTGGCGTGGCACCCTCATGAATGGCGCTCGGGACACCGGCCGGCGATGGCACGACGCCCCGCACGTCCGCTGCGACCCGGATCATCCGCCGCCGTACCTCGTCACCGACGTTCGCCTGGGCGGTGGGCGGCTTCAAGGTGGTGCTTACCGTCACCCGGTCACCGGGCACGGGCCCCGGCCCGATGGCCACCGTCACCGCGGCCGGCTACCGGCACACGCCGCGGGGCTGGCCCCGGCAGCATTGGCTGACTTGGCTTAACCCGTTGCGCGGGCGCAAAAAGCCCAGGCGATGCGCGTCCGACTCCGGCTGATGGTTGACGGGCCCGGCGTGGCCTGCTCCGAAGATTGAGCCAGGCGACCGGTCAAGTGAAAGGCAGCAACGTCCCTACATGTCCAAAAAATACCGGCCCACCCCGCTTGCCCGCTAGCTCAACCGAGAGGGTCTCTACAATCCCGTCGGCGAGCATGATCACACCCTTGCCCATAACCGGCTCGAGCCAGAACGTGGTGATTACCACCGCGTCGCTGATCTGCGGCGGCCAGACCACCCAGACCAAGTCTTCTTGATGGTGCTGCGGCGCTTCGACGGATTGTTCTGCCGATAGCGGTGGACGCGCAGCGCGGGCCCGGCCGGTAGCTTCGCCTCGGTCATCTCAACCTCGCCAACTGTGGCATTATCCCGCTTCCCGTAGCTTCTTCTGAACCACTCCAGGGTCAGTGAGCCCTGCCGGACAGGGCCAAACGCCTGGACCTCAATATGGGCCGCGGGTGGCAAGCGGGTGACCTCGGGAAGAAACAACAGCGCGGCCAATATCAATGGCGGGTCAGCCCTGGCCTTGGCCTCAAGAGCTGCTTTTCTCAGGCAGTTGGCGTGCTCACGGATCTGGGATGGCCGAGCGTCTGCCCCCAGCAGCTTCGCTGCCGTCTGTTCGGCCTGCGGGCCTGGATCGCCATCGACTCTGACCGGCAGCCAGGCACCGTTCGGGGGAAGGCTTATGCGGGCAACCCAGTTCGTTTCTTCGCTCATCTCACCCATCTCAGTGTTGTGCAGATCGCGTCGAACAGGCGGGTCAGCGCAGGGGCGAGGGGTGCGAGCGGGGTGGAGAAGGACAGCAGCAGCCAGGTTCCGCTGCCCGGCACGGGCACGAACACCGCCAAGGTGGTCGCCGGCTCCGCGTGCTCGCCGCCGGGGAGAGCCCGGCGCAGTTCCCGCACCGCCGTCCCGGCGGGGAGGTCCACCACACCGACCTCGTGCCCGTCAGCGCGCCGCGCCTGGGCCAGTCCGGCAGCGGTGGTGGTGCTGCCATCGCCAGGCGCAGGGATCAGGAAGGTCACTAACGACGCGGCGAGGGGAATACCGGCCGCCTCCTGCAGCGAGACGTACAGCTCAAGCCCGCCCGCCTGATAGGCGGCCCTGGCCCTGGCCCCGAGCTCTCGGCGGGCCTGCGCCTTCAGGTGCGGGACGTTCTCCGCGCCGCGGAACTGGCGCTTGACCAATGCCGCCACCGACCGCAGGCGGTCGACCGGGTCGAGGTCAACGGTGAACCATTCGTCCGGCACCACCACACGGTAGCCCAGCGCCTCACCGGTGCCGGGCACCTCACCGGTGCCGGGCGCTCGGCCTGCGGTGCCCGTCACGTCCACCGCCGTCACGGCTCAGCCACTCCCGCCCATCGCGCCTTAAGGTCGTCGTAGCCGGGGAAGCGGATCCCGGCGAAGTTGAGCACTTGATCTGTCTTCGATGTCAGGTCGATCCCCAGCCCAGTGACCTGAACCGGCCGGAAAACGTCCCGCGGGCGGCTATCCGCGCCGCGACGTTCGTCTCACCGACGCGCAACTCGAGGGCACCTCCCTCACACCTCCCTCACAGACGCGAATCTCGGGCCGAAGCCCAAAGTTGTGCCGACCGCCGTGCCACTCCGGGCTAATCGCACGCTAATTGCATGCGGATCTTGACCTACGGTGCGCGTCCGTTCATCTGCCACGGAGGCAGCTTGCCTGTTGTTCCCGGGTGGGTCGGCTCCTTGCGTCGCCGAATCTGGCCGCGGGCGCCTCTGTGATTGACGGCCGTTTGCGCTGATTGTTAGATTCCGTCGGAAGCGTCTCGTATCGCGGGACGGTCAGGTGAGCGTTATCGCGCGGGCCTGAGTGGGTACCGGGACTGGCGGCACGCGGGAACGGGAGGGGCTCGTATATGCGCACTGTCTGGTCATCACGGGGATCTTTAGCAAGATTCGGGCCGGGGTCGCCAACGGGAGGATGGCGAAGGTGGCGTCTGCTGCTGGTGCCCGCGGTGGGCGTCGCGGTCATCTGCCAGCTGGGGATGGCGGGCACGGCCGCCCTGGCCTTGAGGACAGTGAAAGCTGCGGCCTCGAGCACTATCGCACCCAACCGAGTGAACGAGCTTGACTGCAACGGCTGGAGCGCGAAGTACGGCACGGTCAGGAAGCTCGCCAGCAACTGTACGGACCCGGTCAAGGTCGTCAGCGGGAAGCGCTTCCGCTTCATCGACAACGGCTGGTACATCGGCCACGACGAGCCCAGCGTCAAGTTCATCTCCACTGCGCCGGGTTCTGGCAACACGATGACGTACCTGACGAAGCTCCCGGTGGACCCGCGCAAGTCCCCGACCGCGTCGGGCAGCGTCACCGACTACGCTGAGCTGTCTGTCGCGCCCTGGTTCGGGCTTCCCATCTGTGACTCTCTGTCCTTCCCGCAGGGCGCCTGTACGCCGGACAGTGACAGCAATGACCCGAATGCGGCTGGCTCCGCGTTCACGGAGCTGCAGCTGTATCCGCCGGGCTACACCCCGTTCCGCGAATCCACCAGCTGCAGCGCGACCAGGTGGTGCGCCGCGTTGACCATCGACAGCCTGGCGTGCAACGCCACCGGCGCCTGCAACAACAACTGCACTGAGCCGGTCAACTTCGGCTACCTGCAGACGAACGGCGTCCCCGCCGGACCGCCGAACCCGCAGCAGGCCGACGTCAGCACGTTCACCCCGAACGGCAATACCCTGATGATCAACTCGGGTGACACGCTCGCCGTCTCCATCTCGGACCCGCCGCAGGGGTTCACGACGGTAATCCGGGATTTAACTACCCATCAGACCGGGTTCATGACGGCCAGCGCGGCGAACGGCTTCGCGGACACCAACATGAGCGACTGCTCTGGCGTTCCGCACACCTTCCACGCGGAGTACAGCACCGCGTCTGTTCAGAATCAGGTCCCGTGGGCCGCGCTCGAGGGCGGCGTGCTGATGCAGCAGGAGATCGGTCACTCCGAGGTCTGCAACTCGGTGACGAACAAGGACCCGTTCTCGGTCTCCATCAATGGCCAGACATACAGTGACCCGAACGTCTTCGACACGTGCGTGGGCGGGTCGGAAGGCCCGACCGCCACAGGTGAGGGCCCGTGTAATCCGCAAACGGGCATCTGTCAGAACGCGGAGACACAAGGACCCACCGGACCGGTGGCGTGCCCGACCAACGAGGCGGCCAGCGGCGCGAACTGCGAGTTCGCCGACGGTTACTGCTTCCAGAAAGGCACCCGGACGGTCACGATCAACGGCGCGCCAGTGACGGAAGTATCGCAGGCCAACTGGTGCAACACCGGTCGGTACCAGAATGGTGACCTGGACTTCGACGGTGTCGACTACGTGCCGAATACCTGGCCGAATGGCACCAGGGACCATCCGACATCGTTCGAGTACGCCGGACCGTTCCAGGCAAACGGGAGGCCATATCCGCAGATCCAGTTCGAGACCAACGTCGGCGGATCCTCGGCCCTGTGCGACACCGTGACCGGGGTGGGTTGCACCGTCGCGCCGATCGGCGCGAAGTTCTATCCGTTCTGGTCGCTCAGCCCGCATCGCGTCGCGCTCGGGTCGACCCAGACCTTGTGCGTGTGGAATTTCGGGAACGAGTTGCCCAACACCTTGCGGAGCTTCGGGAAGGACGCTCAGTACGGCACTCCTGACGTGGCCCGGTTCGCCGGCACGATCATCAGCCCGGTAGAGCCCAATCCCGAGTTCGCCCCACGCTGCGCGGGTCAGCTATAGCAGCTAGCACCGAACCAGCGCGATGACCTGCAGCCAGCCGGGCATGGCACTCAACGGTACGAAGACGCAGGAGGTGAAGACGAGCAGGAACATGACCGGCACGCCTGCCGCCTGGGCCGCTTCCGGATCGCTGACTCGGCCGAGGGCCGCGAAGCCCCAGGAGATCGCGTACGCGAACGCGACCACTTGGCCGAGGGCGGCGAGCAGACCGCCTGCGCCGTTGGGGCTGCGGAACATGGCCGCGAAACCGACGCCGATCATGACCGCGACGACTACCAGGTGGCGGGCCAGGTCGGCCATCGTCCGGCCGCCCAGCACCGCGATGCGGGCCATGGGCAGCGTGCGGAAGCGGACCAGGATGCCGGAACGAAGATCGGTAGACAGCCCTACCGCGGTGCCGATCGCGCCGAAGCAGACGGACTGCGCGAAGATGCCGGGCATCAGGTAATCGACGTAGTCCACTCTGGGCACGTGGATCGCGCCGCCGAACGCGTAGCGGAACAGCAGCACGAAGATCACGGGCTGGACGGTGGCGAAGATCAGCGCCTGCGGGGTCCGGAGAGAGCGCTGAGCCGACGGCGAATGTCTCTCCGGGCACAAACCCGCAGCCTACCGCCAGGCCGCCCGCGATCGACGACGCTACGCGGCAGCCGTTTCGAATAATGATCCTTAACGGCTGCCGCGGCTGCGTCACGGCCGTCAGCGAGGCGCGAATGCGTAGAGTTTGTCGTTGCCTCCGCAGGAGGTCACTGCGGGCGGGCAGCTTGCGACGTAGTATCCGGAACCCCAGTAGACGGTGCCGTTCACTACGGCCGCGCCGGATATGACTGCGCCGCCGCTGGCGAATCCCCACAGAATCCTCCCGGTGGCGGCGTCCAGAGCGTACATGTTCTGCCCGGTCCCCGCGTTCGACCCGGCGTACATCACGCCGTTCGCAGCGCTGACGAATCCGAGGTCCACGGCTGTCTGCGGGTCCGGGGTCTGCCAGATGATCCTGCCGGTGGCCGAGTCAAGCGCGGCCCACGAGCCGCCGGTGGCGGTCTGCCCGGCGTCGGGTCCCGAGCCGCCAAGCGTGTAGGGAAGGTGGAAGGCGTCGGCCTCGGCCACGTAGATGCGCCGTCCGTCGGTCGCCGGACCCCACTCGATCCCGCCAAGCGCGCTGCCGGGGCCGACCTGGGCGCTCCAGACGACCTTCCCGGTGCCGGGGTCGACGGCCCAGTAGAACCCGCTCTTCTGGCCGATGCCCAGGAGTTGCTCGGGCCGCCCGGTGACCGGGCTGGTCGTGGTGAACAGGTTCGGTGCCGAGCCGAAGTCGAAGTCAGGCCCGGTCGGAGCGGCGATCGTGAATTCGTCGCCGCTCAGCGTGCGGTCGGCCCAGACGATCGCGCCGGTTCTGAGGTTCAGCGCGAGGATCGAGTCGACGTAGTCGCCGGCCGCCGCCGGTGTGCAGCCGGTCTGGCCGGGCATCGTACAGACGCCCACGGGGACGGTGTAGTTGTTGCCGGTGCCGATGTAGAGGAGCCCGGGTGCCGGGTCCACGACCGGTGAGGAGCCCCACACCGCATTCCCGCTGTAGTAACCGGTGAGGTTGGTGTCGCTCCCGTTGTTGTTCGACGGCACCGTGTAGGTCTTCCAGAGGAGCCGGCCGGTCCTCGTGTTCAGTGCGACGATCGCACCGCGGAACACGCAGCACTGGTACCCGGGCTGGAGGGACAGGCCCTCCTCAGTGGAGGAGATGCCAAGGTAGGCGACGCCGGCGTGGACGGCGGGCGAACTGGTGATGATGGACCCGGCGAAGCTGTCCACCTTTGTCGACCACAGCAGCCGGCCGGTCAGCCGGTTCACGGCGAACACGCGAGCGCCGCCGGTGCTGGGTCCCACCCCCCAGCCGTCGCCGGTGATGAGTTCGTCGCCGTACACGGCCGGGCTCGTCCGCGAGAGGTCACCAGCGACGCCGGTGTAGCTGGCGATCGGGTGGGACCACAGCACCCGGCCGCTGCTCTTGTCTACGGCCCAGAGCGTGCCGCCGCCGTCGGAGACATAGACCACGCCCGCGTAGACGGTCGGGGTGGCGGACACGTTCCCATTCGTGGTGAGCGTCCATTTCGGCGCGAGCCCGCTCACGTTGGCGGGGGAGATCTTGTGCTCTGCCGCCTGGAAGTGGGTGTCGCCCAGGTTCTGGCCCGCCACGGGCCATTGCCCTGCCGCGGCGGTGCCGGCAGCGGGAGCGGCGGCGTAGGCGGCGGCCCCCGTCGCTGCTGGCGCTCCCGCCGCGAAGACACCCGCCAAGATGGCGGTCGCGGCGGCCATTGTGGTCGCTACCCGGCGGGGCCGGGAGCGCATGAGGCGCCTTGCGCGCCGCACGGTCGGTAACATATGTGTTCCCTTCGTTGCTTCGTCGCTTGACGGTGGGCGTGACCCGTCCGCCGCCTGCCGGCGGCCTGGCGGACGGACGGGTGACGAGCGGGCCCTGTTTCCCAAAGCGGGCGGGCCGCGGTGTCAGCGATCCCTTCGCGGTGTCAGTGGGTTGTTCCGGTGAGGTCGACGGTCTTGAAGGTGCCGCCGAAGGCGGTGATCCCTTCGCCGAGGGTCTGGCCCGGCTGGTCGAAGGCGAAGAAGTAAGCGGGTGGCCGAAGTAGGTGACCTGGAAGGTGCCGTCGGGGCGGGTGATCGTGCCCAGGCCTGCCTGGCTGACGCCGGAGCCGGCGGTGGTCAGGCTGTCCGCGACCAGTACCGGGGGCCAGAAGCGGGCGCAGGTTCCTGTGCAGGCACTGGTGGTGGCGCTGTCCGCGCTGAACGCGTACACGGCGAACGGCCGGAAGGCGAACGGTGACGGCGGGTTGACCGCCAGCACGGTGCCCGGTGCGGCCGTCATGCTGGCGACCGGCAGCGGGCCGGGGTCGGCGATCCCGGAGCGGCCGAGCAGGTACCAGACGCCGTTGGCGAACTGGTCAACGAGGTATTCCCGTTGGTCAGCCCGGACGGCGCGCCGGGGCCGAGGTCGAAGGCGAACCGATAGACCGGGTGGCCAAGGTAGGTCACCTGCCGGGTCCCGTCCGGGCGCAGCAGGATGCCCAGCCCTCTCCGGTTCACTCCTGGCCCGGCGGCCGCTTGCCGGCTGGTGAGCAGCGGTGGCCAGATCCCGGCGCAGGGCCCAGTGCACTTGGCGGTGGTCGGCGTGTCGAACGTGAGGTTGTACAGCGACCGGTAGCCGTTCGCGACCGGGGCGGCGAGCACGGCCCCCACCGGGGAGTTCTCCAGGATGGCCGTCGCCGCGCCGGGCGCCGGGATGCAACCACGGGTGTCCAGCTGCCAGATGGCGTTGAACGCGGCCGCGTTCTCGCCGCTGACCGCGCCAGGCGGCATGCTGGCGTCGCGGACGGCGACCGGGCATACGGCGCCCAGTAGGGCAATGCCGTGGCGCCGCGCGCGGCTAATCGCGGACGCTGGGACAAACGGCTGATCTGGGCCGTGAACGCGAGGGGTGGAACGCGCATGGGTTGCCTCCGATACCGGTAGCAGAACTGCCTGGCCACAGCATTCACAATCATTTCATCGTCAGGGCGTTGCGCCTGGTCCATCCAGGGCGGTTTGGTGATGACGCTGACGTCTCGGGGCACTGTTGCGTTGCGTCATCCCTGTGCGCGTCAGGGCATGATCACTCGAATGCCGCGCTGGTCATATGGTGATT
This sequence comes from uncultured Actinomycetota bacterium, assembly GCA_963712955.1. Taxonomy (GTDB): domain Bacteria; phylum Actinomycetota; class Actinomycetes; order Streptosporangiales; family Streptosporangiaceae; genus DATFVJ01. The sequence continues at coordinate 53,268 of CAVQKF010000017.1, forward strand.
GCCAGGTCGTCGAAGGCGATGCGGAGCCGGTGGCGGTCCGGGGCGTCGGTGGCGATGTCGTAGTGGTCGCGGCGCAGATTCTGCACGAGGGCGTGACCGGCGGCGAGGGTCCGCGCCGAGCGATGCCGTTTCAGGCCCCGCATCGGCCGGAGCCGGGCCTTCAGCCGTCCGTGATCTGCTTCGATCGGGTTGTTCGCGTATTGCTCGACGGTGTGCATCGCCGGGAGACCAGCTCGTCGAGGACCCGCGGGGTAGAAGGGCGCGCGGCCGGTAGTGACCTCGACCGGGACCGGGCCCGCGCGCAGCGCCCGGGTGAAGAAGCGCCGCGGCCGCCAGGTCACGCCTCCTCGACAGCAGAACATCTATGACCTGGCCATGCTGATCGGCCGCCCGGTAGAGGTAGGTCCACTTACCGCGACCTTCAGGTAGGTCTCGCCGACGAACCACCGGTCACCAGGAGCATGCCGGCATGGCCTCGCAGCCTCGATGAACTCCGGGGTGCTGCTACGGCGAGGAGGTCCCGCAGGGGAGCCTCCTCGCCGTAACAGGGATGCTGTGGGACGGGTGTCCGGACGATCACGCGACCCCGGACGTCCGTCGCTGTTCATCTAGTCAAAGTGGTCCAGCCGGGCATGCTGGCTGTGCCTGGGGCTGGGGCCTGCGTATCCGGCTGCGGCGGTGCTGGTGCGGCCGGGATGGGTCAGGGCAGTGTCCACAGGGCCACCGTGTCGCCGGTGACGGGCGCTCCGGCCACGGCGCGCCCGCCGGGGGAGAACGCGACGGGCCCGGAGCCGATGCTGTGGCCGGTGATGGTGGTGATCCGGGTGACCCTGCCGGGGCCGGTCACGTTCCATCGGGTCACGGTGCTGTTGCCCGCGATGGTGGTCAGCGCGTGCCCGCCGGCGGAGAACGCGAGCGCGACGTCAGGAAAACCTCCCTGCCGAGCGGGCGGCGCCGGGACGGTGAGGCGGAGCGTGGCGGTGATGGCCGGCTAGCCGGCCCGGCAACGTTCCACAAGGCCACGGCGCCGTTGTTGCTCGCGCTTGCCAGCAGGTGCCCGTCCGGGGAGAACGACAGCGCGGCAATGCCGCCGGCCTGGCGGGTGAGCGTGGCGATGCGGGCGACGCGGGCCGGGTCGGCGGCGTTCCACAAGGCCACCGTGCCGCCGTCGCTCGCGCTGGCCAGCAGGTGCCCGCCGGGGGAGAACGACAGCGCGGCAATGCGGCCGGCCTGGCGGGTGAGCGTGGCGATGCGGGCGACGCGGGCCGGGTCGGCGGCGTTCCACAAGGCCACCGTGCCGTCGTCGTAGCCACTGGCCAGGGTGCGCCCGTCCGGGGAGAACGCGACCGCACCCACCCCGGCGGGGCCAGCTGGCAGGACGGTGATCTGGGCGGGCCGGCCCGGGTGGTGGGCCACGTTCCACAAGATCACGGTCTTGCCGCCGGCGGTGGCCAGGACGCGCCCGTCCGGCGTGAACGCCGGATCTGTCCCGCTGACGGTGTCCCCCCTGGAGTAGCCGAGCCGCTCGGGACGGGCCAGGTCTGCGGCATTCCATATCTCCAGGCTGGTGCTGATCGTGGCCACGGTGCGCCCGTCCGGCGAGACCGCCACCCCGAACACTCCCTGGCTCAGCGGCGGCGGCGGCCCGTCATTGCCCAAATTGTCCTGCCAGACCACGATGCCCGCGAGCAAGACGAGCACCATGAGGCCCGCGATAACGAAACCGGCGGCGGCAAAGGCGTTCTTATGCAGGCGGATCACGGGGAGCCTTTCGGTCCGGCAGGCCGGGTCCAGGTGCGCGCCGAGGGCACTGGCGGCCAGGTTGAGCACGGTCCGCGCGCCCGCGCGGTGCTGGTCCAGGACATCGAGCAGTTCCTCGCCGTAGCGCTGCCGCCAGCGGCGCGGGTAGCAGCCGGCCAGCGCGCGGGACAGCCGGGCGGCCAGCGTGCGCCCCATCAGATGCCTCACGCGGTCGCGCTGCGCAGCCGGCCGACGCGCACGATCTGCTGCATCGTGGCCAGCTGCTCGGCCAGCACCTCCTGGCCGGCGCCGGTGATCTCATACGGGCGGCGGCGCTCCTGGGTGGCCAGCGGCCGCACCCAGCCGCGCCGCTCCAGCCGCGGCAGCGCGCCGTACAAGGTGCCGGGCTCCATGCTGACGCCGCTGAAGGCGGCGACGTCCGTCATGATCGCATAACCGTGCTTGGGGCCGCCGGCCAGGCTCGTCAAGATCAGCACCGACGGGTCCGCGAACCGGCCGAGGCCATCGAACTTGCCGTGCACGCCCCACCCCCACCCTCCAGCACCGCTTACTACGCAAAACTTAATAGCGTACCGGGCGGGCTCCGGTCAACACCCCGGGCCCGGCAGTGCCCGCCGCCGCGACCGGGCTGCTTCGCGGCCGCAACCTGTGCCGCTCGAATACTCAATTGGGGTGCCTGAACTGCACTGTCGCCGGCAGGCTGGACGCGGTGGTTGGCTGGGCGGGTGCTGTTCAAGATCGTCTACACGCCACCGCCGACCACCACGGTCGCCAGGCGGCGCTACCGCTCGGGTCGGTGGCGGCCGCGGCGCGCCGGTCTGCCGGATACTCGGCTTGGTCGTCGCGCTGTTCCGCGGCGACCGGGCGATGACGCTGACCGCACACCCGGCGCACACGCGCCGTGCGCTCCCGACGGTCTCGCCCTGCCCAATCTCAGCGGGTCCGATCCTGGCGACCCGCCCGATCTTGGCCCACCGGATCTCGGCCGGCTGCGAGCCGCTGCCGAGCGCGCCGAACTGGCAGACGCCGTAGCCAGCCTGACCGACGCCAACGGCTACCGTCTGCCTGATTCCGACCCGTTGGCACCGCTGGCGCGCGACATCGCCCGCAGCCTGGTCGAGGCGGGCTTCACCCTTCACCACTGCGCCCGGCGCACCCCCTCTACCGGCTCGGAGGGGTATGCCTGCTGCCCGTCCCCGTGCACTACGACCATGGCCACGGCGGTGTCGCGGTGTCGTGGACCACGCACGACCTTCTCTTGCGCGACTGGGACCGGTACGGCGCCTACCGCGATGCCCATGGTCACTGGGCGCCTTTGGCGGCATGCTCGGCGAGCAGTAGAGCCTCCTCCACAAGGGCCTGGACGATCTGTGATTCGGGCACGGTCTTGACCACCTTGCCGCGCACGAAGATCTGCCCCTTGCCGTTGCCTGAGGCGACCCCGAGATCTGCTTCCCGGGCTTCACCGGGGCCGTTGACCACGCAGCCCATGACCGCGACGCGCAGCGGCAGCGGAAAGCCGTCGAGGGCTGCGGTGACCTGGTCGGCGAGCTTGTAAACCTCGACCTGGGCGCGACCGCATGACGGGCAGGACACGATCTCCAGCCGCCGCGGGCGGAGCGCCAGCGACTCGAGGATCTGCTGGCCGGCCTTCACCTCCTCCACGGGCGGGGCGGACAGGGAAACGCGGATGGTGTCGCCGATGCCCTCCGCCAGCAGGACGCCGAACGCGACGGCGGATTTGATGGTGCCCTGGAGGGATGGGCCGGCCTCGGTGACCCCGAGGTGCAGCGGGTAGTCGCATGCGGCGGCGAGCTGCCGGTACGCGGCAATCACGACCAGCGGGTCATGATGCTTCACGGAGATCTTGATGTCGGTGAAACCGTGCTCTTCGAAGAGCGAGCATTCCCGTAGCGCAGACTCCACGAGGGCCTCCGGCGTGGCCCTGCCGTACTTAGCCAGGAGGCGGGCATCGAGCGACCCGGCGTTGACCCCGATCCGGATCGGCACCCGCGCCTCGGATGCTGCCCTGGCGATCTCGGCCACTCTGTCATCGAAAGCCTTGATGTTGCCGGGGTTTACCCGTACGCCGGCGCAGCCGGCCCGGATGGCGGCAAATACGTAACGGGGCTGGAAGTGAATGTCGGCGATCACCGGGATCGGTGACTTTGCCGCGATCACCGGCAGCGCGTCAGCGTCGGCCTGGCTGGGGACCGCGACCCGCACGATCTGGCAGCCCGCTGCCGTCAGCTCAGCGATCTGCCGCAAGGTCGCTTCTGTGTCCGCCGTCTGCGTCGTGGTCATCGACTGCACGGACACCGGAGCACCGCCACCAACTGGCACCGCCTTCTCGCCGTCGCCGACAGTGATCCGCCGGGAGATCCGTCGAGTTGCCAAGGGCTCCCCGGACCTGGCCGCAGGCATACCGAGCCTGGTGGTGGTCATAGCGTCCCCGCCTCTGGTGCCTTCTGGCGGTAAGCCAGCACGGCTGCGGTGATCCCGGCGCTATCGAGCCGGTGCTTGGCCAACATCGCGGCACGGTCGCCGTGCGGGTAGAAGCAGCCGGGCAGCCCAAGACCATGAACGTGGGCGGCGGCTCCAGCCCTGGTGAGCGCCTCGCTGATCCGGCCGCCGAGTCCACCGGTGACCGGATGCCCCTTACCCTTCGCGGTAACTGTGTGCACAGGCACAGGGCGATGCTGTGCGGCCGCGCTGCGCAGGGCGTGCTCAAGCGACCCGATGTGGTGCCCGTCAACCGGTCCGAGGTAGGCGATACCGAGGTTCTCGAACAAGCACTTGGCGCGGTGGCCGAAGGCGTGACCCTGACCAGCGCCGTTCGCGCGCAGCCCGCCGAGATGGGCCGCCACGGCGCCGGCGGTGGGATCGTAGGAGCGGCTGTTGTCGTTGAGCACAATGATCACCTGGCGCTGCGAGCCCGCGATGTTGTCGAGTGCTTCCCAGCACATGCCACCGGTGAGCGCCCCGTCGCCAACCACCGCGATCACCCGGCGCCGCGCCAGGCCCCGCAGACCGAACGCCTTGGCCAGGCCGTCGGCGTACGAGAGGGCCGTGGAAGCGTGAGAATTTTCGATCCAGTCGTGATCCGACTCGGCCCGGCAGCCGCGCGGGCCCCCGTTCGGGCAGGCGACGTCAAGGGTCATGCCTGGTATGCCTTCCACAGTGGTTCTCGCATCACCACGTCACCGGCAGCTCACGTGCGCCCCCGACGAGCACGCCGCCGCGCCCGGGTAGCTCGATGAACGGGACGACGAGGCGCAGGGCATCGTCATAGGGGACTGCGAGGCGCAGGGCCGGGAAAGCATGGGCGAGCGACGCGAAGGCGACCTGCAGTTCCAGCCTGGCCAGCGCCGCCCCGACGCAGTGATGTGGGCCGTAACCGAACGAGAGATGAGGATTGTCCTTACGGGCGAGGTCCAAGCGGTCCGGCTCAGGGAAGTAGCTCGGATCACGGTTGGCCGCGGCCAAGGGCGTGAGCACGGCCTCACCACGGGCGATCACCGTCGCGCCGACTTGTACATCCTCTGTCGCGATGCGCAATACCCCGGTGTCCCCCGACTGGCCATAGCGAAGGATCTCCTCCACCGCCTGGACGATCCCCACGGAGCCGACGCTGAGTTCCGCGTACTCGCCGCTCCGCAGCAGAGCGAGCGTGCCGCGCGCGATTGCGTTGACCGACGTCACGTAGCCTGAGATGAGAAGTCCGGTGGCCATGGAGAACAGTTCGGCATCTGAAAGCCGGTCACCGGCGTCGCCATGTGCCGCGATCAGGGCTGTCATCAGATCACGACCCGGATTGCACCGCTTGGCCGCGATCATGTCGTCGACGTAGTCTCTCAGCCGCTGGCCGGCCTCTTTGGCCTTTTCCGAGCCCTGTCCCCCGGTTACGAGCCGGGCCGCTGTCCAGGCGCGGAAGATGTCGCGGAATTCTTCCCTGTCTGGGATCGGGACGCCGAGCAACTCGGCGATAACGATGACCGGCAGCGGAAACGCGTAGGCCGCTACGAGGTCCACCGGGGGCGACTGATCGGCCATCCGGGCGAGCAGGTTGCTGGCGATTTCCTGGATCCGGGGCCGCATGCCTTCGATGTAACGGGGCGTAAAAGCCCAGCCGACGATCTGGCGCAGCCTTGCGTGGTCGGCGGGTCCCTTGCTGAACATGAAATTCGAGCCGCCCGCGCTGCTCGCGCCGGGCTGGCCCCCGGCGCCCACAAAGCCGGGATAGCGTGGGCGCAGCCGCGGATCCGCGAGCACCGCCCTGATGTCGTCATAACGTGTTACCAGCCAGGCCGCATCGCCGGTGGGCAGCGTTACCCGTACCACGGGAGCCTCGCTGCGAAACCGGGCAATTTCGGCTGGCGGGTCTGTGCGGGAATCTCGGGGGAACGGATAAGCGAGTGCTTCCGCATCGTTTGCGATGGTCATGCTGCGCCTCGGAGGATATGCATGCGGCACCCTCATTCTGAGTTGGCCCGCACGCTTAGCGGGCGCATATCGGTCCAGATTTGGTCGATGTCGGCCGGGCATTCTTCCCTGGTACCCACATGGCCTATTTCACGCCAGCCCAGTCGGTTGCCGATATGATCGGGCAGGATTGAATACTGCTCTTCGTCATTCATGACCACCCTGTATACCGTATCCATATAATCTCCTCGTCGAAATGACGGCGCCTGGTCGGGGCCGCTATCCGGGCGCCCGCAGCAGGGCCATGAGATCTTCGGCAGCTGAGCCCACCGCGTCCGGCGAGTAGGCCAGCTGGTCAAAACCAAAGTTCACGCGCAGCCGGCCGTCCATGACCTGCGCGCCGACCAACAGGCTGCGCCCGGCCCAGATGTGGGGCGCCCCCAATTCAACGTCCGCATCGTCGGTAATGGGTTGCAGGCCGGCCGGAAAGGCGTGGCCGCCGCTTTGGTAATCGAACGTCAGATGGCCCTGCCGCAGCCTGCTCGCCCATTGCGATCGCTCCTCGGGCGCCATGCGGTACCGCATCCACTCCCAGGTGATGCCATCGAGCGGCACATGGCGAAGCTGCTCAGCTACGGCGGTGGTCGCCGCCACGAGCCCAGTCGCACCAGCCAGGTCGATCAGCACCGTCGGATGAACGGTGAGCCATCCAGCGGTGCGCGACAAGTCGATGCCGGGGAACAGGGGCGCGCGTCCATGCCGCACCAGGCTGACCGCAAGGGCATCTCCGCCCGCCCAACGGCCCAGTGCCATGACCAGGCCGGCAAGCAGCGCCTCGGGCAGCTGCGTGCCAGGTGGCAGAGTTTTCAGCAGCGTGCTGGTCTCATTCGCGGGCAGCGTTGCCTTGATTGAGGTAAGGGCGCCCGGATAACCGGGCCTGTTCGCGGCCGGCGTCGCCGGGAGGGCAGCCGCAGTGGCGGGCAGCTCGGTCACCCGGTCCCAGGAGAAGTCGTGCCAGTACTGGCCATCTTCCTTGCACTCCGGCGCCTGGGCGTATGCCTGAAGCCGCTCAGCCCATTTCTTGAATGAGGTCGTCGGCTCGGGCAGGCGGATTACTTCACCGCGTTCGAGTTGCTGGTAGACGGTCCAGAAGTCGTTGATGAGCACGCCAAGCGAGTAGCCATCGGCCACCAGATGGCTGATAACGAACAGCAGCCGGGCAGCCTCGCCGGATCGGGACCGTGACATCGCCAGCCGCAGTACCGGCCCGGCGCCCAGGTCCAGGCTCGCGTGCAGTTCCCGCGCCGCGCGCCGCCATGCCTTCGAGCGTTCGCCAGCCGAGAGGCCGGTCACGTCGACGAGCCTGGGCGGTACCGACTCGGCGGTGTCGACAACCTCCTGACGCCACCCGCTGGCCAAGCGGGTAAAGCGGAGCCTGAGCGCATCGTGTCGCATTACGACGTGGGCAAGCGCCAACTCGGCCAGGTCGGCGCGGAGCGGGCCTGGCGCCTCCATCAGCGAGGTGATGTTGTACGTGCCCGGGTCCACTCCGCGGGCTCCGAGTTGATCGAGGAGGAGTCGCTGCGCTGGCAGGAGTGGCACCGGACCAACAGGGGAGCTGCGGTCATCCCTGCCTCCCACGTCGGCAGGCCGCTCCGCATGCATGCCGACGAGCTGGGTGAGCAGGGCAGATCGCTGCCCGGCCGACAGACGGCCGATCCTGTCCGCCAGGTTGCTCATGACTACCTCCTGCCTGGCAGTTGCGGCTGGTGGAGCAGGGCGGCAAGCTCGTCTGGCGCGTAGCGGCGCCTGGTGCGCTCTACGTCGTGCACGAGCGAAACCACCCGCTCATTGAGCGGAGCCGCCACGCCGAACTGCCTCCCGGTGCGGACGACCTCGCCGTTCAGGTAGTCGACCTCGGTAGGCCGGTGGCGGCGGACGCTTTGCAAGGACGACAGCACGACCGGCCCCGTGATCGCCAGCCGCCGCGACCGGCGGCGGGCCAGCCGGGCGGACACCGAGCTTGGCAGCCTGCTCAGCAGGCGCACGACATCGGCTGGAACCCCTGGCAGGGATTCCAGCCGCACCCCGGCTGCATCCGCTACCCGCAGGCCCTCCCGCACCAGGCTCCGCCCTAGTCGTGCCAGCGCCGGCGCCTGCAGCATGTCGTGATCGTCGAGACCGGTAAGCGCCGCAAGCGCGTTGTTCAGATTGATCAGCAGCTTGGTCCACTGAACTCCGCGGAGGTTCCCCGTTACGAACGTGGGCAGCGCGTCGCCAAGCACCCCCGCCACCCTCATGACGGCACCGTCCGGCGGCCCCGCCGCTCGCCCGACGACCATCGATCCCAGGTAGGGAACGTCCACGCGGCCAGGTTCCAGGTAGGTCGCCGCCATTACCGCCACGGCCCCGAGGATCTGCTCGGGCGAAAGCAGTGGTTTCAGAAGGTCGATCCCCCGTAGCCCGTTCTGGATGACGAGCACCGGCACGCCGCCCAGTGGGCCGAGATTCGCCCTGATCGCCTCGGCGACGTCCGGCGCCTTGGTTGTGAGCAGCGCAAGATCGGGCGCCGCCGTCAGCCGCGCAGCCACTTCGACGTCGACGGTGAGCGCGCCCACGGCACCACTCAGCCGCAGTCCTTCTGCGCGCATCGCCGCGAGGTGGGCAGGCCGGGAAATCAGGACGCACCCGTGGCCGGATCGCGTCAGGAGTGCGCCGAGCACGCTCCCGATGGCCCCCGCGCCGATGACTGCTACCTGCACTTTCTCGCCTGTTCACCAGGTCACAGGGACTTCGGCGAGGCCCCCGCTGAGGAACTCGCGTCGGGTCCGCAACGTCTCAACCGGCACGGCCAAGCACAGCCGGGGGAAGTGCCGGAAGAGCGAGCCGAGGCCGATGGACAGTTCCATACGGGCCAGGCTCGCTCCGATGCAGAAGTGCCTGCCGTGCCCGAACGCTATGTGCGGATTTGGCTTGCGGTCCATGTCGAACCTGTCGGGCTCGGCGAAGACGCTGTGGTCGTGGTTGGCAGCCGCCATACTGAGCAGCACCGCATCCCCGGCCGCAACCGTGACGTCGCCGATCCGGAGATCATTGCGCGCGTAGCGTGGTGTGACCCCCAATCCGGGGACGACGATGCGCAGCAATTCCTCCACCACGGCAATTGCCCGTGGACCATCGTCCTGTATCGCTGCCCGGTGACGCGGATCGGTCAGCAGCAGAACTGTGCCGAGGTCCAGATAAGTGGCGGTTGAGTGATGGCCGGCGAATAGCAGGCCCGCGACCATCAGCACGATCTCGTTGTCGGCAACTGTGCCGGACTCGTCCCTGACAGCGAGGACGTGGGAGATGAAGTCATCACCGCCGGGTATGCGCCGTCGCTCCTCGATCAGAGCGCTGACGTAATTGATGAGTTCCGTCAGCGGCTGCTCGCCCGTCGATCCTTCCGGCGGGCTGATCGCTGCCTCGAACCAGGCGGAGAAGCGCGCACGGTCCGCGAAGGGCACCCCGAGCAGCTCACAGATCACTCGGATGGAAAGCGCCAGGGAAAAATCCTCATGCAGATCGGCTGGTGGCGCGCTCGCGCTGATCGCATCGAGCAGCGGATCGACGATTCCCTGCACACGCGGCCGCAGGGCGTGCATGCGCCGAGCCGAGAAGGCCGAGCCGGCGACCCTGCGCAGCCGTGCGTGGTCGGCCTGCTCGGTCGCGTAGCTGCCCTCAGGGCCGCCGAGGATGGCCGAGTTCGACAGCCGCGACGCCCGCTCCGGGTGCGGATGTGACCGGGCCAGCCTCTCATCGTCAAGCAGCACCTTGACGTCCTCGTATCTTGAGACAAGCCAGGCCGGGTCGCCTGCTGGGGTCAGCACGCGCACCGCGGGCGCCGCTGATCGGACGGCCTGAAACAAGGGGGCGAGGTCGAGGACGGTCTCCCTGGGAAACGGCAGGACCAGCGCCCGCCCGGCCGGGCACCTTCCGGCGGCCTGATGAGCCATCTCAACGTCACTCACTCGTTCTTTCCTCTCCGGCTACGGCGGGCCGCTGCCACCGCGGCGCGGGGCCGACCTAGGCGTGAGAATGACGAGACGCGGTTAAGACGTGGTTAGTCCGTTTGCGGGATCCAGGATCGTTGCGGGCTGACGGCGGAGTTTCATCAATAACCGCGGTATAACCGGGCCCGGGTACCTTCATGGTCAGGATTCCCGGTGCTTCCGGGAACCCGGTGCTTCCGGGAACCCGGTGCTTCCGGGAACCCGGTGCTTCCGGGAACCCGGTGCTTCCGGGAACCCGGTGCTTCCGGGAACCCGGTGCTTCCGGGAACCCGGTGCTTCCGGGAACCCGGTGCTTCCGGGAACCCGGTGCTTCCGGGAACCCGGTGCTTCCGGGAACCCGGTGCCAGGGACGCACAGCCAGAGGCCCCACGTGTGCCGTGACCGACCTGGATTACGCGCGGCGCGCGTGGCCTCAGGAAATCTGGGAGGAGCTAGGCCGAAGGTGCGTAGATACGACGTCATTATCTGCGGCGCCGGCGTCGGTGGGCTCGCGCTCGCCGTCGGACTCGGCCGGGCTGGCCTGTCTGTGCTCCTCATTGAGCGTCGGCGAGCGGATTCCATCGTGCACAAGGGAGAGTTCCTGCAGCCTAGATCGCTGCACATTCTCGATCAGTGGGGCGTGCTGCCAACGATCCGGCTCGGCGGCGCGGTCGAGATCGATGCGGCGGAGACTCGCGACGCGGACGGCGAGTTTCTCGGCGAGCTTGATTATCGGGTTCTTCCCTCAGATTTCAACTATGGCCTTGTTCAGTACTACGAGGAGCTGAAGGGCGCGCTCGAGGGCTGCGCCGGGGCTCTCGTCGACATCCAGCGTGGCGCAAAGGTGGTCGAGCTGCTCAGGACGGCGAGCGGTCGGGTATCCGGGGTGCAGCTCCAGGGCAGTGACGGCAGCGAGAGCGTCGGCGCGCGGCTGACCGTCGGCGCCGATGGCCGGCTATCGCTCGTGCGCCGCGAGCTTGGGATCCAACTGAGGCCCAAGGAGTACGACCACGAAATGATGTCGCTGGACCTAACGAGCGCCGAACTGCGGCCGCGGGTCGTCGCCTACCTGACAAACGGCGGGCTGCGCGCGCTATACCCGATGCCCGGCGGCAGGGGACGACTGTACGTTCAGATCCGCACCGGAGAGTTCGGGCAGATCAAGCGCGGCCGCGTTGACGAGTGGCTGGGCCAGCTGCTTGCGGGCGCACCAGGGCTCGCGCACCTGAGATCCTCGTTCCCTGACCGGTTCAGGTCGGCGCAGGTGCAGCGGGCCTGGCGCTACTGTGCACCGCAGTGGACGCGGCCGGGCGCGGCCCTGATCGGCGACGCGGCCCATTCGGTTCACCCGTCGGCCGGGCAGGGCATGAACGCCGCCATCATCGACGCATGGACGCTGGCGGCCGCTATCACGACGGCCGGCGGCAGCCGCCCAGACGATGGAAAAATGGACGAAGCGATCACGCGTTACGAATCGCAACGGCTCCAGGAGTTCCGGAATGTCGCCAGGATCTGCAACCGGATGGCCGTTTTCTGCACGTCCACGTCGCCTTTCATCCGCCGGCTTTCGACACACATGGGCCGCAGGAACCGGTCCAACCACCGGTTGCAGTACATGATCGCGTACAACGTCTCCGGCCTCGGGGAGCAGCGGTTCACGATCCGCGACCGGATGTGCCAGCTGGGCTTGCTGCCCGACCCGCACGCGGCAGCCGTTCCCGGCCAGCCAGGACGGAGTGGGTCATCGTGACCGTTGACGCAGGTGCGGCCGAACGGCTTGATCAATCGGTCTACCGCGGCACCGAATACATCTACCGCGTGCGGCGATCCGACGGCTCATGGTGCGATTACGTGTCGTCCTCGGCACTCGCGACCGGAGTCTGCCTGCTTTCGCTTCACCTGGCCGACGCGGCCCGGCACGCAGGGGAGGTGCGGCGGGGATGCGGCTGGCTGCGGGACACCCAGCACGGCGACGGTGGCTGGGGCGACGCCGTCGTAGACAACAGCAATCTCAACTCCACCGCGTTCGCCCTGGCGGCCCTGCATCTATGTGCCCGAGACGACTCTGCCCGGGCGCTCGCCCGGGGGCACGCCTTTATCCAGCGAGCAGGCGGCCTTTCGGCGCTACGCGACCGGTCCAGGTGCTCACTCGCGCCTGTCGTCTTGACCCTGTGGGCGGTGGCCGGGCTCTGCTCCTGGCGGGACGTGCCGAGGCTACCGCTTGAGCTGGCGCTTTTCCCGCAGTCGGCCTGGCGCCGGGTCGCATTCACCGTGCCCGCGGTCTTCGCGCTCGGCCTGCTGCACGCGGGTGCCAAGGCCGTCTCCGCCCCGTTGCGCGCACTGGCGCGACACGCCGAGCCACGCGCCCTCGGCTATCTGGAGCGCTGCCAGGGCAGCAACGGCGGATATCAGGAGTCCCCGCTGCTGAACGGCGTCGTCTATGTCGGGCTACGGTGTGCCGGGCTGGCCGACCGCGTCGCTGGTCCGGTCGCTGAGCGCGTCGCTGGCCGATGCCTGGCCTATATCGCGGACACGCAGCGAGCCGATGGCTCGTGGACCTGCGAACGGGACCTTGAGCTTTCGGTCACCACCCTGATCGTCGACGCGCTTGACGCTACTGGGCATCTCGACGAGGTGCGGCTGAAGGACACGGCCCGCTGGCTGCTCGACCGCCAGTGCGACGCGCCCTTCGACGCCACTGGATGCCCGCCGGGAGCATGGACCTGGGGTTACCCATCGGGCTGGCCGGACACCGAGGACACTGCCGGAGCGCTCTGCGCGCTGCTCCGTCTCGGCATACCTGCGACATCGGAGCAGATCAACCTCGGTTACGGGTGGCTGGCCGCCATGCAGAACCGTGCGGGCTCGTGGGGCATGTTCGTCCGGAACAGCCGGGTCACGATCGACCGGCCGTGCCCGGCGCTGACCGCCCGGGTGCTGATGGCGTTCCATAGGCGTGATCACGGCTGCGGAGAGCACGCGAGGCGCGCGCTCGAGTACCTGCGGCGGGTACAGCAGCCGGATGGCTCCTATCACTCCCTGTGGTTCAGGAATCACACGTACGCCACCGCCGTCGCGCTGGAGGCGCATGCGAGGTGCGACCGGCCGGACGGACCCGCGTCCGTGCGCTGTGCCCGCTGGCTGCTCGACAACCAGAACGATGACGGAAGCTGGGGCGGTCGCCGCGGCCAGGCCGGAACCGCCGAGGAGACAGGGTCTGCCCTTGCGGCTCTTTCGAGCACCGGGCTCAGCGCGCCTGCCAGCCGCCTGGACCGGGCCGCGCGGTGGCTCATCGGAGCGCAGCAGCCAACGGGCGGATGGATTCCTTCGGTGCTGGGCGTGTACTACTCTTCACTCTGGTACAGCAGCGACCACCTGGCCAATGCGTTCGCGCTGCGTGGGCTCGGCAGGTACCGGCAGAACGCGAGCTAAAGATCTTTAATGGTGGGGTTACGTAGGGGTGAGATCGAGCCTGGTCTTGGCGAGGAAGCCGTCGAGCAGGCCAGGCCGGTACTGCATCCGTTTGAGCCGGGGTCTTCACCAGCGCGGTGACGAACCTGCGGTGCACCAGCTCAGCGATCCGGGCCAGCGTCCAGCACTGATCCTCATCCCAGCCCCAGCTGGCCGGGCCAGCGTCCAGCACCGCCTCCAGCTCACACAACTGGGCAGCGGTGAGCTTGCAGCGGGCACCACCCGGCCCTTTCGACGCCAGTGCCGCCCTGCCACCGGCGGCTAACACCCGCCGCCACCATTAAAGATCTTTAGCGGCCATGGTGTGATTTCCACAGCGTTTCCTCAGCGCCGTCCGGTCGAGTTTCCCCATGCCTGTGACCGGCATGGCCGACACGATCTCCAGCCGTTCCGGGAGCTTGAACCGCGCGACCCCCGCGCGGTTGAGGAAGGCCCTGACCTCCTGGAGCGTCAGACCGGTGTCCGCGCGAACGGTGGCGTAAAGGCAGATAGCCTCTCCCGTTAGGGCATCCGGTACCGGCACCACCGCGCACTGCGCAATGGCGGGATGTCCAGCGAGCAGTTCCTCGAGCTCGGCGGCGGAAACCTTCTCGCCCATGACATTGACGAAATCGCGGCGGCGGCCCTCGACGACGAAATTTCCCGTCTGGTGCAGGCGCACCGCATCGCCGGTGTGGTAGTAACCGTCGGCGTCGAAGGCGTTCTCGTTGACCGGGGGCGGCGCGAGATAGCCGCCGATTGTGTAGGGCCCGCGGACAAGTAGCTCGCCGCTCTGGCCGGCTGCAACGTCAGCGCCTGACTCGTCGACGATTCGCCATTCGTCGGCGGCCGAGGCCGGTCGGCCCTGAGTCTGCCTTATCACATCCCAGGGGTCGTCAAGGCGTGTGCAGTTAATGACACCTTCCGACATTCCGTAGACCTGCTGAACCTGGCAGCCAAGGGCGTCACGGACCTGGTCGGCGTGCTGGGCGCTAAGACGCGCACCGCCCACCTGAATAACCCTGAGGCTGGAGAGGTCTCGCCGCGCGGCGGGAACCGCGGCGGCCAGCTGCAGCGCCAGTGAGGGAACCAGCGACGTCAGTGTGACGCGCTCCCGCTCGATCAGGGCGAGGGCGTCCTCGGCCGGATCTGGCCGGCCTATGACGACCCGGCCGCCTGCCGCGAGGACGCCAAGCACGCCGGGGCAACCGAGGGCGAAGTTGTGCACCATCGGCAGGGCCGCGAGGTACACAGTCTGCTCGCCGACGGGGCAGACCTCGCTGCAGACGTGAACGTTGCAGACGTAGTCGCGGTGGGTGCGCGGGATGGGCTTAGGTAGCCCCGTCGTGCCAGCGGACAGCAGATAGAGGGCGACGTCGCCCGGGTGATCGGTGCCGTCACGGAGCCGGCCGTGGGAGCCGGGGCTGCTGGGGATCCGATTGCCGGGGATTGTGCTGTCCGCCGCTACGGCGGCTGGGGGCACGCAGCCGCCGGGCAGGCATATCGCAGCAAGATCGATCTCACCGTCGCCGAGAGGTACGCGGCCGAGCACGATGAGGTGATCGAGCCATGGCTGCTCAGCGTGGAGCTTGCGCGCCGACTCCAGCGCATAGCTCGATCTGACGGGCGCGTGCAACACGTACGCATGAGGCTTCGATAGCTCGCCGACGTGGCGGATCTCCCGCTCGCGCAACGAGGGCAGCGTCAGCACCGGCCTGGCGCCCAGCTGGATGAGCGCCAGCATCGTGGTGACAAGCTCGGCGCTGTTTGGCAACTGGAGCAGCACGCGATCATGTCGGCGCAGCCCTGCCGACCACAGCCGGGAGGCGGCAAGGTCGACAGCCGCGGCGAGATGCCCATAACTGATCCGTTGCCGGTCACAGACCAAAGCCACCGCGTCCCGGCGCCGCGCCGCATGCCGCATGACGAGTTCGTGCAGGAGGCCGTCACCCCACAGGCCGCGGGCGCGGTACCGTGCAACCACATCCGCGGGCGGGAGGACGACACCGTCCGCACGCGCTGTGTGGGCAGTCATAATGTGCGCGGCGTGTGAACCCCCGCGTTCAGATGGAGGTTTTCAGGCCGCTTCCCTCCCTCGTATTGTCGTGGTTGATGGCGTATTTGCGGCGGCCGATGCCAGCGCGGTGATCGGTTCGGCCGACTGCAGCGCCGGGGTTGCGTCCGGTGAAAACGAGATGCTGGGCGACGCTTCGCAGCTTTTCGCAAGTCTCGGCATACTCGCGGGCCGGGGACGAGCTGCCGACGATGCCGGCGCCAGCCTGTAGCCAGGGGCCGGCGCCCTCGTCGATCAGCGCCCTTAGGACCAGCGCGGCGTCGAGTGTTCCGTCCGCCGAGGCCATGAACACAGCACCGCCGTACAGTCCGCGCGGCCGACGCTCGAGGCGGCTGATCGTCTCAGGCACGCTGCCTGGGCACCCCGGACACGGTGATGGCCGGGAATAGGGCGCAGAACGCGTCCCACCTCGATAGCGACGGGCGAAGCCTGCCGCCCAGGGTCGAGCCGAGGTGCTGGACGCTGCCGCGTTCTCTTACCCTCATGAAGTCGTCGAGCGGCGCCGCCGGCTCACACACCAGCCGGAGATCCTCCAGCCCGGCACGTACGGAGATGGCGTGCTCGTAAACCTCCTTCGGATCTCTCAGAAACCCGGTGCCCGCAGCGCGCGGTCCTGGGCAGGCCCCGTGCCGAAGGCGCGCGTTCCGGCCAGCGGCTCGCTGAGCACTGTTCCATCGGCGGTCACGCCGATCACGATCTCCGGGCTGAACCCGAGCGCGTGCGTCGAGCCGAG
>CAVQKF010000018.1:0-294641 GCA_963712955.1 uncultured Actinomycetota bacterium
CCGAGGAAGTTCAGGAACGACCGCTGATAGCCCGCGAGCTCGTCGCCGCCACAGGCAGCTGGATTTGCCTCAAAATCGATCCGCATGTCACCGCTGACGGATCCACCGTGCACCTGGATTGACAGATCCTCGACCGGCCTAATCGAAATGTCATGCGCAGTGGCGGGATACCCAGCGAAATTCAGGCTCCGCCCGTACGTCATGACGTTAACTGATGCGCCGAAACTTCTCCGCTCACTATTCGGCCAATTCAGCTCGCGGCGCAATTCTTCACCCCTGAAGCGCTGATGCTTCAGAATCTGGCGAACTTCAGCCGACACATGCCGGGCGAGCTCCGCCACATGCGTATCTCGATGTACCGCAACGCGGATCGGCAAGCCATTCGCCGTCATCCCCGGTGTGCGCCCCGCCAGAGCAGTCACACGGCCGGTAACCGGCACGCTGAAGACCACTTCAGGTGCGCCAGTCAGCCGGGACATATACGCCGCAGCCGCAGCAAGAACAACGCTCGGCCAGCTCACCCTCATCCGGCGCGATTCATCTCGCAACTGTGCAACGCGCGAGGCGTCCAAATATGCCGTCCTTGTCCGCGGACCTGCCTGAGAAGAAGAAATCGAGGAGCCACTCAGCAAATTTACCGTATCCGGCCGATCGGAAAAATTATCCAGCCAGAACTTGCGGTCATTTGAATACGATTCTGAGTAACGGTAGCTGATCTCCTCTTCCAAAAGATCACGGAAAGACCGGAATACGGGTTCGCTACAAGTTACTCCCCGCGCCAGAGCGGTGTAAACCGCAGCTACCCGCTTGGCGATCAATGACCATCCGTAACCATCCATAATGATATGGTTATAACGCTGATACCAGAGGAACAGATCATCCGATACCTTTAACAGGGCATAAGCGAACAGCCGACTCTGGGTCGGATCGGCAGGATGAGCGAGCTCGGCGCGCATCCACGTCTCGGCGGATCCCCTGGGATCTGGCTCGGTACTAACGTCAACTAAGGGAAGGGACCAGTCAGGCGGCGAGCCAATCTGCTGCCAAGGACCATCACGATCTTCCACAAACCGGACATGGAGCGCCTCGGTCTCCACGATGACCTGCCGCAGCGCCGATTCGAATAGAACCGGATCTACGGGCCCCCCGATCTCGACGTATTCGCCAGAATTATATACCGGGCCGGGAGCATTTACCCGCTGCGCCAGCCAAACGTCAGCCTGGGCGGCGGACAAAGGCCATCGGCCGTCCTTGTCATCATGCATATCGGGCATCTCCAGTGACCTTCGGCATCGCCGCTGCTTGCGGGCAGATCATTTGGGATAATGAGGGAATACTGCTTCGGACTCGGCAGTCGATTCGCGAACAGCAGTGGATTCCTGAACACATGCAGTGGACTCCTGAACGGGGCAGCTTCTCCATACTGCGCCGAGAATACGCTACCCACTCCCCGTGAAATATGATCATACGATCAGTCCAGCACAAGCACTAACTCGTCGCCACGCCGCCATCCACCGCCTGTTCACACTCTGTATACATACGGCCTAGAATACCTGCCTCCCGTGCCATGACGATCAGGATCAATATACCATTCCTCCCGTATCACCTAGCAAGCTCACTAGCTGGCGTACTGAATCGCCCGTGAAACCATGCCCTGGACAAATCCTGGCCGAGCATGTTATGAACCACGCGTGCGGCCGGAATAGGCCACCGAAGGCTCGCAGGCAGCGCGGCGCTTCCACGGCGCAGCCGTCCTCACACGTAGCCTGCCCTCACGCACTTGCGCACCGCACAAGCCGGAATGAACGTCCAGTTTATCTGTGCCAGCCGCCACCAAACTGGACGGCGCTTTCTGGCCCGTGCCGCGAGATGGTATTCCGTTAATTCCGCCGAGCAAGAGGCGGGAGCCGGCAGTTATGCCAGCTCCGGAATCCGTGGAGGCGGCGGGGCCTTTCAGCGAGAAGGTTGACCGCTTCGGGTGGATCCGTTGCCCGCACCATTGGCCAAACAGGCGAGGTGCTCCCCTATCAGGGGGGGCAGGTACCGGCCGAGACGGTTAGGCCGCAGGCCGAGTAGGCGGAGGCCAAGCTCCAGCTCGGGGGCCCGCCGCCCTGGCAGTCGGCACCAAACTCCCCCCCGGCCGGGCACCGCGGGCGGACAGCCGGTTCGCGCGCCCAACCGGGATCGGGATCACGATGGTCGCGGCCCCGTCCCTTACTCACCGGTGTGGCCGGAACATGATGTCTCGTGGCGAAGAGCTCGCTGCTCCACAACGCCGGCTCATCGACTCGGCTCGATGGGGCAATTGATCAACTCACGCCGAATCGCACAAGCGCCGACATGTCACGCTTCCACCGCCAGCGCATAGATGTACTCAAGATTCGGAGCCTCGAGAACGTCGATTACGCTAATGCCGCGGCCGGTCTTCTGCTCCAGAATAGCGATTAGCCACAGCAGGTGTATTGAGTCCCAGCCGGGAATCTCATCGAATTCGCGGCACGCGTCCTCGGCCGTTATCGGCAAATCTAGTTCCTCACGGACGAGAGTGACAAAATCGCCGATGCTGTCCACGAGGCTTCCCTTCAAGACTTTCGTTTACACGTACGTATGCTGGAGCGGATGCGATCTGTGCCAGGTCGTGGCGGAATGTAATCGTCGTCTCATGGCTAGCGGTGGACACGAATCCGTGGCGCGGATAGAAATCGGCGACCCCGTGGTTCTTGGTGCTTGGCCGGTAGGTGGCGAGCACCGCACGGAATCCGCTGGCGCGTGCGCGCTGCAGCACACGGGACAGAGACGCCTGTTCGATACCCCGGGAAAATGCCCGGCAGCTCAGCAGGAAGTTGTCTATATGCAACAGGTCACTCTCGTGGCGCGTGAATATCGCGCCGACGAGCCCATTGTCGCCGAAGCGGTCGCTTGCGTGGATAGCGAGCACCTGCGCGGCCGCGTCCTCGATGAGCTGACGCACCTCGTTCGGCTGAAGGCGCTGAGTGGTCAGGTTGAACTGATTGGTACGCAGTGTGAGCTGAGAAATGCGCATTACGTCGCGTTCGGCGGCCTGCTCCAGGTGTACACTGACGTCCAGCTCGCGCAGGTAGTCTTCCAGTGAGTCGAAGCCGTCGAGGAACGTCTTGCGTGCCAGCTCGCCACGGTACCTCGATGCCCGAACCCGGTCCTCTGCCGTCAGCTCGCGGACGTCGAACCAGCCATCATGCAGCAGCTTCTTAACGTGCAGCGCCGGCTCATCATCCACGTTGACCACGGCTACACCAGGCAGTTCTCTGCGCACGAGCTGGCACTCATATGTGCTGTCGTCGACAAAGACGAGACTATCTGCCGCCAGTCCCAGCGTTTCGGCCAGCGCCGCGAGGTTGTCGTGCTTTGGCTGCCAGTTAGCGATGATCTGAACGAAGTCCTCCTCGCGCACGGCCATTCGCGGGTGCTCATTCAGCGCCTGACCGACGAGTTCTTGATCGTTCTTGCTGATCGCCGCCACCAGCACGCCCTGCGATCCAATCTGCTTGACCACCCGCTGCATGGCGAGGAATGCCTCGCCCCGATAGCCATCGCCAACCTCGATACCCTCGATCCCGTCCTCGCCGAGCACGCCGCCCCACAGAGTGTTATCGAGATCGAGCACGAGGCACTTCTTGGTGAACCCAGAGGTCTGCCGAGCTAGGTGCCCGACTTCGTGAGCGTAACCGGCAAGCAGATCCGGGCTCATGTGAGCCTTTGCGTACACGCTCAATCGCACGTCGCTCGCCGCGACACCGTCCGCCATGATCGGCTCCAGATCCACCACGACCACCGACCGATGAAGGTCGGGCAGCCTCAGCAACTGAGCGTTCGCCTGACGCCACACCGCGCCGAGGCGCGCGCGCGAACGGGTATCAACGAGCTGGCCGGAAAAACGCCGTAACAGCGGCATTGTGTTCAGCACCAGGGTTCCCCGGCACGCGGATTCGAACGTGGTCGCGAGCTGCCCGAGAAGGCGGAGCTTGGCGGCAAAAGCACGCTCTACATCCTCTGGGCTCCACGGCACCGGCACCTCATCGAATACGACGGTTGAATCCAGCACGCACAGAACCAGATCGGCACGCTCGGCATGAAGGCTGCTCGCCGGGTTGGAAAGATCGAATACGTAACTGTCGAAATCAGCGAGGAACGGGCGCAGCACCATGCCGTGCCGTGCCAGCTCCGCCGTGAGCGCGGGAATCAGCGCCGACAGCGTGCCATGACCGGTAACCGCAATCCGCACGCTCGGCACCGCTGGGTGCTGGCGTACGACCTCAGCTGGGTCGAGCCGCGCGAGAAGCCGTCCGGCTCGCAGCAACTCCGGACCAGACAGCGCCGAAACCAGCGACCGGACCAGCGGATATTCAGCGCCAAGGCGACCGGACCTTGACAAGGCAAGCAATACATCGGCCGGCGAGTCAGCGGCTGAACCACCCGTACGGACCACCATCACCTCCCGGCTGCCTGCGTGAGTGCCCTATTGGAGCGCACATCGTAGAAAAGGACCTCGCTGATCCGGGCCGAGTACCACCTCTGTGTGAATACCAATAAGGCGCCGCGATCTGCCAGTGGACCTGGGAATGCGCGGCGTCCCGGCGCGGACGTCGCGGGCGATAACCACCGAGCGCTGAGGGGCAGCGATGGCGACGAGCGGTGTCGAACACCGCCAGCCCGCCCACACCGAGGAACCCCGCCGAACTGCCCATCGTCACCGCTGGCCCAGCCATCATGGCGCGGCAACCTCCCTGCAGCAGTGTCCTCAGATTGGGTCAATCAAAATGCGAGCCAGCTATATGGCCGCTGGCTTTTCAGCCTGTCCAACTGTCCAACTGTCCAACTGTCCATTCACTCCATCGCCACTACGACGCCATTCGCGCCCACAGTGCCTAATCCGGAGTATCGCGTGACGCCGACACGAATACAAGCCGCCAAGATCTGCGGGCTCGACCCGGCTTTCCGTCAGAACCCGGTGAGGCGACAGGAACACCGGCTTTGCGCGGCACTGATGACAGCATGCTTGAGCGCGCCAGGCTGCGGCAGCCGTTCGGGATAATGATCCGCAACGGCTGCCGCAGACTGTCACTGGGCCTGCAGGATGCTGGCTTCCCCTGGGTGCCTGCTCCCGCGGTCGTTCATACCGTCCGAAGCGCCTCGGTCGGTGACATGCGGGCGGCGCGCAGCGCGGGGAGCAGGCCGGCGATCGCGCCGATGGCTAAGGCGGCGCCGATGCCGCCCACCCAGGCGACGGTGGGGATGACGACGGCCCAGTGCTTGGTGGTGGCATAGATGGCGGTCGCGAGGGCTGCCGCAGGCGATACCGACGACACCGCCGAGCAGGGCGAGCAGGATCGCCTCGGAGAGGAACTGCGCGCGGATATGGCCTCTGGTGGCGCCCAGCGCGCGGCGCAGGCCGATCTCGGAGCGGCGTTCGAGGACCGAGATGACCATGATGTTGGCGACGCCTATCGCACCGACAAGCAGCGCGACGGCACCGAGACCCAGGAACAGGCCGTTGAGCGCGCTTTGCGCGTCGGCCCGGGCGACCAGAGCAGCCGAGGGCTGGCTCACGTTGACCTGGTTGGGCGCTCTCGGGGTTGGCCGTGGCGGCCGAGCACGCCAGACGGCATGCACCTGGCTGGTTGACCGCGCGGACGTAGATCGTCGAGGGATGCCCGTCGAAGCCGAGGTACTTTTCGGCGGCCGGGAAGCCGATGAGCACGGAGCTGTCGATCTCGGGGGCGAGCGACGGCGGGTTTGAGGATGCCGACGACGTAGAACCACTGGCCGCCGAGCCAGATCCGCTCACCGGGGAAGACCCGGTCGATGCCCAGCCGCTGGGCGGCGACCGCGCCGAGCACGGCGACGGGCTCGTGCGCGGTGGCCGCGTTCAGGTAGCGGCCCTGGGCGACGCTGGTGCCGACGGTGCGGTGGCAGGTCAAGGCTGGCGGCGTCGACCGAGAGCGCGTTGGTGTTATCGACGGGATGAGCGGGCTGCGGTAGGCGTTGGCGCTGGTGAGTGCCGGTGTACTGGACCTGCGTGACCGGCCCGATCCGTGCCGATCATCGCCGGGGCGGCCTTCGGCAGCTCGGCCGTTCTGGCCGAGCAGGGTCTGCCCGTTGGTGACCGTGAGCAGGTTGGTGCCCAGCCGGTCGATCTCGGCCAGCAGCCCGGCTTGGGACGAGGAGGACAGGCCGAGCACGGCCACGATGGCCGCGACCCCGATCGCGATGCCCAGGGCCGACAAGGCGGCGCGCATGCCGCCGGGTACGCAGTCCCACGCTCGCCACCCGGGCCAGGTCGGCAGGCCGCAGGCGTCTGGGGGCCAGCGCGGTCATGGCAGCTTCCTTTCCGCGGGCTGGGGACCGAAACGGGCTGGCCACCGCCCGCGCGGCGGGCACGGCTGGCCAGGTCACCGGCAAGCCAGGGGGCGGTGGGGCTGCCCGTGTCGACGACGATCCGCCCGTCGAGCATCTCGATCGCCGCGGCAGGCGCGCGGCGACGTCACGGTCGTGGGTGATGACGACGATTGTGGCGCCGTCCGCGTTGAGTTCCTCCAGCAGGTTCAGGATGGCTGTCCCGTGGCGCTGTCGAGGTTGCCGGTGGGCTCGTCGGCCAGCACGATCGCCGGCCGTCCGGCCAGCGCGCGGGCGATCGCCACCCGCTGCCGCTCGCCCCCCGACAGCTGGGTTGGACGCGCGCCGGCTGGTCTCCGAGCCCGACACGGGCAAGCGCCTCAGCCGCCCGCTTGCGCCGCACGGCGGCACCACACCGGCATAGAGCAGCCCGTCGGCCACGTTCTCGAGCGCCGTGGCGTGCTCTGCCAGGAAGAACTGCTGGAATACGAACCCGATCCGGGTAGCCCGCAGCCAAGCCAGCTCACGGTCGGTCAGCCCGGCCAGATCCAGGCCGGTGACCCGAACCTTCCCCGTGGTCGGACGGTCGAGGGTGCCCACCAGGTGCAGCAGCGTCGACTTCCCCGACCCAGACGGGCCAACAACAGCGACCAGCTCGCCCTCAAGCACGCTGAGGCTCACCCTGTCCAGGGCGGTCAGCGGCGGCCGGCTGGGGTAGATCTTCGTCACCTCATCCAGCTCCAGGACCGGCGCCGCCCCGCCAACCGCCCCGGCCAGCGGCCCGACGTCATCCGCACGGTCCCGGAGGGCACCAGGCGCGGCTGATTCAGCGCTCATGTCGCCGGCACCACCACATGCTGGCCAGCCGCCAGCCCAGAGCCGCTCACCTGGACCAACCCGTCCGCGTCATCGAACAACCCCAGCGACACCGCCACCACGCGGTGAACCCCGCTCGGCGTGACCTGCTCGACCGCAAAACCGCCACCGGAAAGCGCCAGCAGCGCGTTAACGGGAACCACCAGGGCGTTCCGCACGCTGGCCGTGGTGATCGCCACCTGCACGGGCGCCTGGTCCAGGTTGCCGCTGGCGGCTGGGTTGGTGAGAGTGACGTCTACCGCGATGGTGGGTCCCGAGCCCGACGCGCCCGAGCTGGCTACCTTACCCACCGACGAGACGGTACCCGGTGTGGTCCGGTTGTCTGGCAACGTGATCGTTACCGCGTCGCCGACCTTGACTTCGGACTGCTGCGCGGCGTCCAGGTTGATACTTACCTGGCGGGCCGTCGAGGTCGCTGACATCGCCGACATCCCGGGGTTCGCCCGCGTGCCGAGGGCACCGCTCACCGCGGTGATCCTGAGCACCGAGGGCAGGAACACGGCCTGGCCGAGGGTTAGCTTGCCGTTCTGGTCCACGCCCAGGTGTGCCTGGAGCTTCTCAAGCGCGACCTGGGTCTCCGAGCCGAAGTAGTCGGAGTGCGGGTCCAGTTCGGAACTGGTGGCGTAGCCGAGCGCGACCAGATCAGCGTTGAGCTGCTTCACGTCGGGCCCGCTTGTCCCTTCCGACAGGCTGCGGTAGGCGGGCACAGAGCCGAAAAGCAGCACCACCGGCTTATTGTCCAGCCGATACAGCACGTGGCCCTGGCGGATGACCTGGCCCGGGGACGGCAGGTAGGTGAACGCGCCGCTGGCCTGGTTCACGACGCTGTAGTTGCCCGCGTAGCCAAGGGTCCCGTTGACGTTGGTCTGCGCAGACAACGTCTGGAGTGTCACCGTCGCCAGCGACGTCGGGTACCCGTTGTCCCGCACCCCGCTGGCCGGGTGGCTCCCACCGCCGAACGGGCGGGTGACGGCCACGACTGCGCCAGCCGCCGCAAGAACCACGACCACCGCGATGGCAATGAGTACCTTCAGGCGATGGCGCCGCGGTGGCCGCCCGCCTGGTTCCTCGGCAACATCAGCAGCGTCAGCATTCACCTGGGTCGGCGCGGCGCTCATCCTCCACCCCCCGGGGATCCTTTCTGCGTCGTCGTGTTGCCGCCGCCGGGCATACCGGCCATGACGTGCTTGCACGCCTTCTGGGCGGACTGAAACTGGGGCGAGTCAAGGGACCTGGCCCGCCTGAGACGGCATCGCCGTCTCAGGTGTCGGTCACTGGTGGCGCTGGCAGTGTCTTCCATCTCGTTTTCTTTCCTTCTCATTCAGAGCTCGGCGGATGGCGCCGCTGAGACCGTCTTACGGCAGTCGGGGTTTCAGCCCGGTATCGACAGCTGCGAACCGGCTCTGACCCGGATCGGGCAGCGGCGGCACCTGCCGGGCGGCCCCGTTCGCCGGAGGTGGCCCCGGGGGAAACCGTGCCGATACCCGAGTCGAGGCATCCTGGAGAAGGAGCCATCTGCGTCGGCGCCTGCAGCGGGACTTCTGCGCTGGATCAGGCCGGGTGCTGCCCCGGCTCGCGAGAGGAGTAAGGGTGCGCGTCCTTGTGATCGAAGACGACGAGGAGATGGCAGAGGCGGTCGCAGTCGGCCTGCGCCGGGCACGGATGGCCGTCGACGTCGCATTCGACGGCCAGGCCGGGCTCGACCGAGCCCTCGAGAACGACTACGACGTGATCGTGCTCGACCGGGACCTGCCTGGCATGCACGGCGACGAGATCTGCACCAAGCTCGTCGCCGCAGGGTGCCGCACCCGGGTGCTCATGCTCACCGCCGCGGCGGCGGTCGAGGACCTGGTGGACGGGCTGGGCCTTGGAGCCGACGACTACCTGTCCAAGCCGTTCGACTTCCCCGTGCTCGTGGCCCGCATCGGCGCACTCATGCGGCGTGCCCAGCCAGCCATCCCCCCGGTGCTCCGCCATGGTGAGGTCGTGGTTGACACTGCGCAGCGGCGCGCCTGGCGGGGGGACAGACCGCTCGATCTTGCACCTAAGGAATTCGGGGTCCTTGAGCTGTTGCTGGCCTCCCAGGGCCGGACAGTCTCTGCCGAGGAACTCCTCGATCGGGTGTGGGACGAGTTCGCCGACCCGTTCACCAACGCAGTCAAGATCACGATCAGCCGGTTGCGGGCCAAGCTCGGGGACCCCCCGGTCATCGAGACGGTCGCCAAATCCGGCTACCGGATCTGAGGATGCCCGTTCCCGCCGCTGACTCGTCAGGCTCGCCCAACCGCTATTTCAGAACGGCAGTGAACGGATCCCTGGATTGCGGACTTGGCCACCGCTAAAGGGCCCCTAAACGCAATGCCAGGGAGTTAAGGGCTGGGCGCTTGTGTCAAGCATCTCCGGCGGCGTGTCTTCTCCGGCGCCGCGGCCTGGTGAATGGTGGTGGTCAGGCTGGTGATCGGCAGGCACTTGGTGGGTTTGTCGGGTGGGTGCTTGGCCCAGCGGGACAGCGGGGATTTGACCTTCCGGGCGCAGACGCGGGGCCGGCGCGGCCCGTGCAGGTTCGCCAGGATGGCACGGCCGATGTCGCCGGCCAGGTCGACCGTGCCGGTGACGACGTTGCGTGCCTGGGTCAAAAGCGTCGCGGCGGTCTCGACGGCGATCTGGTAGCTGGCGCGGTCGGGGTCGGTGCCCGGGACGGTCTGGACGGCGTCGGTGATGGCGATCCGCAGCGCCTGGTAGAGGGCCAGCAGCGCCCACATCTCCTGCTCCAGGCCGGCCGGGTCGTGCGAGCGCAGCACCCGCCCGTGCAGCAGGGTGTGCCGCAGCGCGAGGTAGGCGATCTCGTGCTCCCAGCGCTCGTGATACAGGCGGATCAGCGCGTCCGCGGGGTAGGCGCGGTGGTCCAGGAGCGTGGTAGCCAGCCGGTAGGTGCCGCCGTACCTGGTGCCGTCGGCGCAGGTGACCGTCACGCTGGCGGCGATGAGACGGACTTTCACGCCGCCGATGACCGACAGCACCGACCCGTCGGGCAGGTGCCCCAGCACCGGCGGGCGGCGGGTGGCTGTCAGCCGCACCAGGAACTGCGCCCTGGTGGCGGCGACCTCGCGCAGGAACTCCCCGGCGTCAAAACCGCGGTCGGCCAGCAGCAGCATCGTGTCGTCCAAGTGGTGCAGCAGCTTGCGGGCCCAGGTGATCTCCCCGTCGGCGGGCGTGCCGAACACCGCCCCGATCAGCGCGCGGGTGCCGGTCTCGCAAAGGGTCATCAGCTGGATCGCCGGGTAGCCGGTCTCGCCCCGGCTGGCGTTCAGCTTGCCCAGCCAGCCCCGGTTGCGGGGCTTGTCCGGGACCTTGATCGACCGGCACCCGTCGAAGGCGACGGTGCGGTACCGGCCAAAGCACACCCCTGGCGTGCGCGGCCGGCCCAGCGGGCCGGCCAGCATCTCGAACAGCGCCTTCACTGGCGCGATACCGATACGCCGGCGCAGGTCACGCAGCGCCCTCAAAGATGGCGAAGGCAGTCCCCGGCTGTCCAGGGCCGCGGTCAGCTGCGCCCACACGCCCCGATACCCGGTTCCGGGAAACAGGCACATCGCCAGCACGAAATACAGCCCGACCCGCGAGGGCAGTAACCGCAGCCGCCGCTCTTGAGTGCGCGTCCCCTCCAGCACCGCATCCGCCAACTCGAACGGCACCTGCTGGGTCAACTCGCCCAGGTGCCCGGGGGCGAACACCCCCGCCGCCACACTGATCGTCTTCGTAATGGTCACAACAGCAGTACGGGTGGCAGACTGAATGCGCAACGGAGGTCCTCGGCGACGGATCGATCTTGGTAGATTCCCGTCTTACCGGACCTCCGTTGCTTTGCCGCGACGACACGCCCACAAGGGTGCTTGACCGCCGTGCGCGGTCCTTAACTCCCCGGCATTGCCCCTAAACGGGCTAACGGGTGGCTTTGCTTTGGCTTTGCTGTGGCTTTGGGGATGGGCCTGGCGCATATCCAACCGCCGGCAGCTGGTTTTCAGGGCCTCCCGCGCTGCCGCGGCGTCCCTAACCGCCGTCCAACCGGAGAAGCTCCTCAATTGGACACCGACGCAAACGTCACCCGACCTCGTCCCTGCCGACCGAGCACGGACAGCAAGGCACCCCACACGATTTCGACCTAGCGACGTCTCCCGCTGGCACCCGTGACCTCGGCCACTCGCTGCCGTCGCTAAGCTGCAATCGCTAACTTGTCCGCTCTTGCATTACCGAACGCACGTCGCGCATAACCGAACGCACGTCGCGGCCTCGGGCTCCGGCCGCGGGAGCACACAAATCTCAGCCACCTGCCGTTCGTGGACCTACCGTGGCAGGCCCTAGCAGGAGGGTGCGCCAGACTCGTTATCGTCCAGCCGCTCCTCATCATCGGGCCATCTGGCGTCACCGTACAGCCTGGATCCTGAGGATCCGGTGGACCCTGAGGGCTCTGCGGACCCTGAAGACTCCAGCGACATTGGACAGTGGTCTCCCATATAGTGATCATGAAGATCAACCGAAAACCAGGCCGCGTCGCCGGGCGGGCGCGCGCCCGCCGCGCATGCAAGACACGATCGCGTCCCAGCGATTGACCTCGCGACTGACGCGGCCCTTGACCATGCCCAGCGCATGCCCCAATAGTCCTCTTCAAGGGTTGCGGGGTGGTTTCGCCACTTGCGGTGCCGCTCGCCCGCATCGCCGCGAACGTCTCGTTTGGGGCCTCGCCGTGGAGCCGCCCGTGCCCGGGCTGCTCTACCTCCGGCATTCGGGCAGCCCAAAACGCCCTCCGCACGAACCACCTCGCCGCGCTGCCACATAGCCCCGGGCCAACTCCAGAAGAACTGACAGCGCCACCCACTAAGCTTGTTATTTAACCTCTGCTGTCCCGCTTGACGCAGATCTTTGGTCCTGTCCGGCGTGTCACAGTGACAAGAGGAGGCCACCGCGTGATCATCTTCGGGTTCTTACCAGGAGCCTGGAGATGAAGGCGGTGGCCGTGGCATTCAGTATCGCGTGGCAGGGAGCGGACGTCGAGCCCGCGGGCGAGGCCGTGGCCGGGACGCGGGAGGCCCTGGAGCGGCTGGGCGCCTTCCGCGGCGCGCTGTACGGATGCCTGACCAAGCGCGCGGATGCGCTGTCCGGGCTGGCCGATGCGATGCTGTGCGCGGATGGGCCGGTGCGGACACTGGCGGGGTTATCGCTGGCGCCGGAGCACCGGCGCGGGCATGGCGCGCTGTATGACGCGGTGAATGCGGGGCGGATCGAGATCGGGCGGCTGCGGCGGGCGGTGGCGGGGGTGCCGCTGCCGCGCGCCGCCGATGGCCGCCTGATGCTGGCGGTGGATGTGAGCAACTGGCGGCGGCCGGGCGCGGCGACCAGCCCGGAGCGCCTGTTCTGCCACGTGTACGGCCGGGGGAAGGGCAATGCGCAGATGATCCCGGGCTGGCCGTACTCGGTGGTCGCCGCGCTGGAGCCGGGCCGCACGTCCTGGACCGCGGTGCTGGACGCGGTCCGCCTCGGCCCGGCCGACGATGAGACCGACGTGACCGCCGCCCAGGTCCGCGAGGTGGTCACCCGGCTGATCGAGGCTGGCCAGCAGAAGGAAGACGACCCGCACATCCTGGTCGTATTCGATGCCGGGTACGACGTGACCCGGCTGGCGTTCCTGCTCGCGGACCTGCCGGTGGAGCTGCTTGGCCGGCTCCGCTCGGACCGGGTGCTGTGCTTCCCCGCCCCGCCGCGCGCCCCCGGCGCGAACGGCCGCCCGTCCCGGCACGGTCCCGAGCTCAAGCTCGCCGAGCCGGGCACCTGGCCAGACCCGCCGGTCACCACGGTCACCCAGACCACCCGGTACGGCACTGCCATGGCCCAGTCGTGGGACCGGCTGCATCCCCGGCTGACCAGCCGGGCCGCCTGGCAGCAGCACGACGGCGAGCTGCCGGTCATCGAAGGCACCTTAATCCGCTTGCAGGTTGATCACCTGCCCGGCGACCGTGACCCCAAGCCGGTATGGCTGTGGTGGTCAGCCACCGGCGCCACGCCCGCCGACGTGGACCGGTGCTGGCAGGCATTTTTGCGCCGGTTCGACATCGAGCACACCTTCCGCCTGTTTAAGCAGGTTCTCGGCTGGACCGCCCCGAAGATCTGCGACCCGGCCGCCGCCGACCGGTGGACCTGGGTCGTCATCGCCTGCCATGCCCAGCTCCGCCTCGCCCGGCCGCTGGCCGCCGACCTGCGCCGGCCCTGGGAGCGCCCCGCCCCGCCGGGCCGGCTCACCCCGGCGCGGGTGCGGCGGGGGTTCCGGAACATCCGCGCGAAGATCACCTGCCCGGCCGGCGCGCCGAAACCCGGCAAGCCCGGCCCCGGCCGCCCGCCCGGATCGAAGAACCGCCGACCAGCCGCACGTCACAACGTCGGCAAGCACCCCAAGGCGAGCACGGCGAACAAGAAAACAGGTTAAACGGCAAGCTAAGCCTTCCTCACCCCGGGGGGTGATCGCCGCGGCGTGAAAATGGCGGGGGGTGCCGGTCGTGGCGGGCTGGGGTTCGCTGCCGCGCGGTGGGCCGGGGCTGGGCGATGTGGCTGCGGAGCGGGTGGCGGATGGTGCAGGTTAGGTGCGGGCTGCCCGTGACGTCGAGCTTCTTTGGGATACGAGCCCGTAGCTAAGCCTGGCGCCGGGACCTGCGACCTGAGGGTCGCTTTTTGTTGCTTCGAGCACGCCGGTCAGTATTCGGGCCGTTGAGGCCGTGACCGCGGGTCCCCGGGCAGCCCGCCCTGTTAACCCACACCTGAGGATACGGAGGTGACCGCGGTGGGCAAGCCGAAACCGCAGGTTATCGAGGACGAGGAGCACCAGCGGGTGTTCGAGCGGGTGGCCGCGATCGACGTGGCCAAGGCGTCGGGGATGGTGTGCGTCCGGCTGCCCGGCCGGGACGGCAGGCCCCGGGCCAGCAAGGTCTGGGAGGTGAAGGCCGTGACCAGCGCGATCAGCGATCTGGGCCGTCACCTGCTCAAGGACGGTGTCCAGATGGCCACGCTGGAGGCGACCAGCGACTACTGGCGGATCTTCTACTACCTGCTGGAAGCGCTCGGGCTGGCGGTGCAGCTCGTGTCCCCGGCCCAGGCCAGGCAGCTCAAGGGCCGCCCGAAGACCGATAAGCACGACGCGATGTGGCTGGCCCGGCTGACGGAATGGGGGATGCTGCGGCCGTGCTTCGTGCCGCCGGCCCTCATCCGGGCACTGCGGGACTACACCCGCACCCGCACCGACTACGTCCGCGAACGGACCCGCTGCTACCAGCGGCTGGAGAAGCTGCTCGAAGGCGCCCTGATCAAGCTGTCGTCGGTGGCCAGCAAGCTGACCACCGAATCGGCCAAGGACATGGTGCGGGCGATGATCGCCGGGGAACGTGACCCACACGTGCTGGCCGCCTGGCCCGCACCCGGATGAAAGCCAAGCACGATGCGCTCGTCGAGGCGCTGACCGGCATGTTCGACGCCCACCACGGCGAGCTCGCCCAGCTGGAACTGGACCAGATCAAGTTCCTGGACCAGAACATCACCCAGCTGGAGGCACGCATCCGCGACACCCTGGCCACGATCCCCGAAGCGCAGGGCGTGGACGCCGACGGCACCACCGGCCCCGCCGCCGGCACCGGCCCGGACGCCCCCGTGCTGCCGGCCGCCGCGCGGCTAGCGGAGATCCCCGGCATCAGCCCGGACCTGGCCGCGGCGATCATCGCCGAGACCGGCCTGGACATGACCCGGTTCCCCACCGCCGCGCACCTGGTCTCCTGGGCCGGGCTATGCCCGGCCGCGAACCAGTCCGGCCCGCGCACCGGCCGCGGCAGGAAAAAGCACGGCAACGCCTACCTGCGCGGCGCCCTTGGCCAGGCCGCCCTCGGCGCCGCGCGCACCGGTACCTTCCTCGGCGAACGATACCGCCGCGTCGCCCGCCGCCGCGGCAAAGCCAAAGCCCAGGTCGCCGTCGCCCGGTCCATCCTGATCATCATCTGGCACCTGCTCGCTGAGCCTGCCGCGCGCTACACCGACCTCGGCCCGGACTACGTCGCCTTCCGCACCGACCGGGACAAGAAGATCCGCAACCACGTCCGCCAGCTGCAGGCCCTGGGACTGGAGGTAACCCTGACCCCGGCCGCCTGACCCATACATCACTGACCAGGCCCGACGCCCGAACCAGCCCCGGGTCCGCTGCCGCGCGCCCAATTGAGGTGAGTTATTTTCCGGTCAGCGGCCGCGCAGAGCGCGTCGCGCCCTCGAATGGCGGCCAGCCGACTCCTAACCCCCGTCGCTGAGCGGCGTGCTGGCCGGATCCTGGATTGCGGTTGCGATTGCCTTGCCACCACCACTCTGCGTGATCTGCACGGAAACGGTGTCACCGACTTTGACCGAGGTGATGCTCGTCACTCGCCCCGTGACCTTGGTGGAACTCGTGACCTCAGCCGTGAAGGTGGCACCGCTGCCACTAGTCGTAATCGACGTTCTACTCACCGAGGTCACCTTGCCCACTGCAAGGCCTCGCATTACCCCGCCAGCTCCACCGCCGCCCGGGACGGGCCCGGCGACGCCATTCCCACCGCCGGGGACCGGGCCGGCACTCGCGACGCTGCCCCCGCCGGGGACCGGGCCGGCACCCGCGACGCTGCCCCCGCCGGGGACCGGGCGGGCACTCGGCACGCTGCCCCCGCCGGGGACCGGGCCGGCACCCGGCACGCTGCCCCCGCCGGGGACCAGGCCGTTGCCGCCGGTCGGGCCGGGTGCCACGATGGACGGTGCGCTGCTGGGTGCGGCGGCGGGTGACCCTGACGATCCCCCCGCCATCGCAAGGGTGGCGCCCGCCCCTGCGGCGGCCGCCACCACCGCGACCGCGGCCAGCACCGAGAAGTTACGGTGCCGCCCCCGCGCCCCGCCGCCTGGAGCCCGCGGGGACGCCGCCACAGCCCGGTATCCGCCGAATTCGTCATGGACCGGCTGCGCATGATCGTGCAGCCACGTGTCATCGTCTGGCGTCTTGGGCCCGCCCTGCCACCCGGACCCTGAAGACTGCGGCACTGGACACTCGCCTCCCACATGGTGATCGTGAACATGACCCTGTGCACCAGGCCACACCCGATTGCGCGTGCCCATCGCATGTGCCAGGCACGAGCACGTCGTCGGCAGTGGGCGATGCCAATGGCGTTTCGAGCATGCCTCACCGGAGGTTTCGCCGCGGTTGCATAGTCGCACGACACCCGCCCGTCCGCAGCGAAGCCCGTCGCGAAGAGTGTAGTCAGAATTTCTGGCTCCTTCTGGGTTTCGGACGCCGCGATCCTGCGCTGCGTAACACCGTATTCCCACTGGTATTGGTGCCACGACGGACATGATCGAAAGGATTAGTGTAGTCAGAATTAGCAGGATCGGCTATGGGGACAAGCAGGGACGCCGGCTATGGGGACAAGCAGGGACGCCGGCTATAGGGACAAGCTAGAGACGCTGGCTACGTGGACAAGCAGGGACGCCCGGCTATGTGGCCAAAGCCCGCAAGCGGCAGTAGCGCGGCGATCCCGCTTTTCCACCGGTAACCCGGCCCGAGGACACTACGCGCGTACAGCACCGGGTCCGCACGAGGGCGGGCCGCAGCACCATGCGTGCGCACCCCGCGGGAGCCGTTCGGGAATGCACCACCCGCCGCCTGCGAAGGTACCGGTACGGGCCAGGCCGTTCGTATCGCGCGATGTATACCGTCTACCGTGCCGGTCAAGCGACCGGAACGTGCCAGGATCGGCGTTATGCGACTCCTCATCCGGGTACTGATTTCGGCCGCGGCGGTCGCGACCGCGACCGCCCTGGTTCCTGGCATCACGCTTACGGCTGGAAGCACAGCCGCCAAGGCCGGCACTCTGATCGTCGTCGCACTGATCTTCGGTGTCGTCAACGCCCTGCTCAAGCCGATCGTGAAGACCATCGGATGCCTGTTCTACATCGTTACGCTCGGGCTGATAGGGCTCGTCGTCAACGGGCTACTGCTCTTGCTCACCAGCTGGATCGCGGGAAAGCTGAGCGTGCCATTCCATGTGAGCGGGTTCTGGCCGGCGTTCTGGGGAGCGATCATCGTGGGGGTGGTCGGATGGCTACTCAACCTGCTTGTCCGCGACCCGCACGAGTCAGGTGAAGCTTGACACGCCTGGAGCTGCCGCCGGATCACCCGGAGTGGGCGATACCGCGACGTAAGTGCAGGTAAGGTACGGCGATGGCGGTTAGTCGCAGGACCTTTGGCCCTAACGCCTTGCGTGGCGGAGGGTAAGGGTGAGGCAAAGCCGCACATAACCACGGCGTGTGTTCAGTGCCGCCACAAAGCGGGCTGGGAGCCTCATACCTGCTGGGTGACGCGCCACACTCCGGCCAAGGATCAGGCGCTGCATGGATGGGAGGATCCCGGGTTCACGGCGGGTTGAGCGTTGGCATGCCGTGGCTGCGGCAAGTCGGCGCCAAATCAAGTTCGAGTGCCTCAGACCGCCGACGGAATAACCCGTAGCGGGTGAGCAAAAGGCCCGGCTCATCGCGCGAGGGGTTGGGATGCCGGGTTGGGGGATCGATGACGACCGTATCGGCCAAACGATTGACACCGCAGCGGGTGAACGGAACGGAGCAGCCCAACGGAGAGGCCGCAGGCGGCCGTCTCCTCGAATCCAAGCTGGTTCTTCCAAGGCCCGTCTTCCGCGTGCTCCGCCGCAGCCGACTGGCCGGCCTGCTCGATCTCACCACGCAGCACCGCGTCACCCTGGTCTCCGCGCCGGCCGGATCGGGAAAGACCACGTCGTGCGCATCGTGGGCGCACAGCCGCGTTGACACGACCAGAATCGGCTGGCTCAGCCTGGACCGCGGCGACAATGACCCCGGGCGGTTCCGTGCCTACCTGCTCGCGGCGCTGCAGCGGGCCGAGCCTGCGCTGAAGGAGACCGCGGCCAGCATGGATCGCGCCGCGGAGGCCGAGTTCCCGGTGCCGCTGATCAAGGCGGCGGAACGGTTCACCGAGCCTTTGATCCTCGTTCTCGACGACGTCCACGAGATTTCCGATCCACAGGTGCTCGGCTGGCTTGATCAGGTTGTCAGGTACGCGCCGCCGATGCTGCGGCTGATCCTTTCTGGCCGCAGAACACCGCCCCTGCAGCTTGCCCGGCTGCGCGTGTCGGGTGAACTCGCCGACATCGACCTGGCCGACCTGGCCTGCACGCCCGAGGAGGCTGAGTCCTACTTCGCGCTGCTCGGCCTGCACGTTAGTCGCGGGGACCGTGAGGAACTGTTGCGGCGTACCCAGGGCTGGATGGCCGGCATCCGGCTCGCGGCGCTGCGGGCCCGTGTTCAGTCCGGCGGCACCAACATCACCGACATCGCCGGCGACGACCCCATCGTCACCGACTATCTGCGCGACGAGGTGCTCGACGGGCAAGATCCGCAGACTCGCGTGTTCCTGCTGCGCACGAGCATCGCGGAGAATCTGACAGGCAAGCTCGCGGACGCGCTCACGAGCGCCGCCGACGGCGCCCGCTGCCTCGACCGCCTCAGCAGGGAGAACAGCTTCGTCGGTGCGCTCGACAGCGAGCGCACCTGGTACCGCTATCACCCGTTGCTGAGGGAACTGCTGCTCGCCGAACTGCGGCGGGAGATGCCGCACGAGATACCCATCCTGCTGCGCCGCGCGGCCCGCTGGTACAGCCAGCACGGCAGGCCGGTCGACGCACTGCGCAGCTCTGTCGAGGCGCAGGACTGGGACTACGCGGCTCAGGTCCTCGCCGTCAGCGACGTCAGCATCCTGCTCTCCCACGGGCCGGGAGCCCTCGAGCCAATGCTCGCCCCGATCCCACCGGACCTGACCGTTGACGACGTCACCGTCGGCGCGGCCTGGGGCGCGGCCCGGCTCTGGAGGGATGACCCGGAAGGAGCCCAGGCGCACCTGCAGGCGGCGTGCGCCGCACTCGACCGGGCTGCGACGCCGATACGGCGCACCATGGAACCCAAGCTCACGGCGCTCAGCGTGCTGCAGGCGAACTGCCGCGGCGGAGCCGACCCCGGGCTGCTCGCGCGGGCGTGGGCGCAGGCCGAGCAGACCACACACGTAGCAGCTACCCAGGGAGAGCACCGCGGCGCCGGCATCCTGTGGTGGGCGCTCGGCGTCGCGAAGCTGCGCAGATCAGAATTGCGGCAGGCCCGCCAGGCCATGCGCGCGGCCGATCGCGAACTCTGCGCGGGAGACTTCACCGAACTGCAGGCGCGGGCGCGCATGTGGTGGGCGCTCGGCGAGGCGTGGCACGGCAACCTTATGGCAGCTCACGCCGCCGCTGTCGATGTGCTCAACGCGGACCCGCCCGCCGCGCACGCGACCCGCAATATCGCACGTCTCGCCCTCGCCCTCGTCAGCCTGATGCGCGACGAGCTCACAGCCGTCCACCAGTTCCTCGACCAGATCGACTACCAGCAACACGAGCCGATACCCGGCGAGCCGTCGATCGTCTCGTCGGCCGGCCTGATCCGCGCCCGCACGCTGGTCGCGCAGGGCGACACGACGCGCACACGTATCGCACTCATGCAGCTTGACCACGAATTCGGCGATCACGACCCCGCAGTCGCTGAGGTGATCACCCATCTTGAAGGCGAGATCGCGCTGCGGTCGGGTGACAACGACCTCGGGTGCAAGATCGTCGCCCGCCTGACGTCCGACGTGGCAGGCCCGAGCCGGGCCAGTGACCGCCTCACGCTCGCCTGGCTGCTCCTCGCGTCCGCGGATCCGGACGGGGCGCTGCGGGCCGCGGAACCGTGCATCGCGGGGCCGGCCGACGACATCAAGCTGTACGAGCGGACTAGCGCTCTGCTCGTATCCGCTGTCGCGCACCGCCGCCTCAAGGCGCCAGAACGCGCCGCGGCCCTGCTTGAGCAGGCGCTGCTGCTTGCCGAGCCCGAGGGCGCCTTCAGGCCGTTCGTCGACGGCGGGCCCGCCGTGCGTTCCGTGCTGACCGTGCTCATCCCGCCCACCAGCCGCAGCGCCAGTTTCGCCGGCAAGATCTTGCAGCGGCTCGATGCCCAGCTGCCGCTCGGATCATGCGCGCCAGATGACGACGCCCTCCCGCTGAGCGAGAGTGAACTCGCCGTTTTGCGTTTTCTGCCCTCCCACCTGACGAACGAAGAGATCGGGGAGGCGTTGTTCCTATCCGTCAACACGGTCAAGACGCACCTGCGCTCCGCCTACCGCAAGCTCGGGGTACGGTCGCGGCGTGAGGCGATCGCCCTGGCACGGCATCGGGGCCTGGTGGCCTGAAGTCCGTTCACCTTTACGGGATGACGACGTCCCTGTAGTCCCTGGCAAGACTCTCTCATACGACGGCTGAGAGTTCTCGCTGCCCAGCAAGGGAACGGCGAAGAACACCGCGCCAGCGACCGCCAGGAGCCTGCGGATGCCCCAACCGATCGACGAATACGCGCTCATCGGTGACCTGCACTCGGCCGGCCTGGTGTGCCGTGACGGCTCCATCGACTGGCTATGCCTGCCCCGATTCGACTCGCAGGCCTGTTTCGCCGCCCTGGTCGGGGATTCACGTCACGGGTACTGGCAGATAGGCCCTGAGGACGGAGCCGTCCGGGTCAAGCGCAGGTACGTGCCGGACACGCTGGTGCTCGAGACCGAGTTCACGACCGCGTCTGGCTCGGCGCGGCTCGTCGACTGCATGCCGCCCCGCGGGCTGCCTGAGACCGGCGGCGACCCGATCGTGCTGCGCATGGTGGAGGGTGTGAGCGGGGCAGTCAAGCTGCGGATGACGCTGGCGGCGGGCTTTGAGTACGGCTCCGCTCAGCCGCAGATCCTGCGGCGCGGCGACGCATCCTGCGTGGTGGCAGGCTCGGAGGCATTGTGGCTGTTCAGCCCGGTCCACCTGCGGCGCAGACACGGAGTCGGCGTCGCCGAGTTCTCTGTGAGCCAGGGCGACAAGGTGCCCTTCGCGCTCATCTGGCGGCCGGCGCATGCGGGCCCACCGGTCGCGCCTCTGGTTCCTGCGCTGGCCGCGCGGACCGTCGGCTGGTGGCGCGAGTGGGTGGCTGGCCTGCGGTACGAGGGCGATTGGTGTGACGAGGTGATCCGGTCACTGATCACGCTGAAGGCGCTCACCTACGCGCCGACAGGTGGCGTGATAGCGGCGCCGACCACCTCGCTGCCGCAGCAGGCGGCGGGCTCGCGTAACTGGGACTACAGGTACTGCTGGCTTAGCGACGCAGCCGCCACCGTGGACGCACTCATCCGCGTTGGCGCGATCGGTGACGCGACAGCCGTCCTGAACTGGATGATCCGTGCGGTCTCCGGCTCGCCCGCGCGTGTGCAGGCCCTCTACGGGCTGGCGGGCGAGATGCGGCTGCCTGAACTCGAGCTCGATTGGCTGACCGGCTACGAAGGCGCCCGGCCGGTCCGGATCGGCAACGCGGCGGCGGAGCATTTCCAGCTCACCGTCTTCGGCGACGTGCTCAGTGCACGGCTGGAGGCACGCATGGCCGGGATGCCCGCCGGCTCCGACCCCTGGAAACCAGACGCAGTACTCGGCTTCCTTGAATCGGCATGGCACGAGCCGGACGCCGGTATCTGGCAGGTGCGCGGCGTACCGCGCCAGTTCGTGCACTCGAAGGCGATGGTGTGGGCCGCGGCCGACTCGGCGGTCAAGATGATCGAGCACTTCGGCGACCCTGGGCCGGTGGAACGGTGGCGGGCGCTGCGTGACGCCGCACGGGCCGAGGTGCTCGAGCGCGGCTACGACGCGGACCGCCGCACCTTCGTGCAGCGTTATGCCGCACCCGACCTGGACGCGAGCCTGCTTCGGCTGCCGCTCATCGGTTTCCTGCCCGCCACCGACGAGCGGATCAAGGGAACCGTGGACGCGATCGCAGGTGAGCTGAGCGACGACGGGCTGCTGCGGCGTCACGTGGCCGACATGCTCGGCGGTGTGGACGGGATCCCGTCAGGTGAGGGCGCGTACCTGACCTGCTCGTTCTGGCTGGCCGAATGCCTCACCCGGATGGGCAGGGGCGCCCAGGCCCGCCAGCTATTCGGCAGGCTGCTTGATCTGCGCAACGATGTGGGACTGCTTGCCGAGCAGTACGACCCGCTTCGCGGCCGGCTCGCGGGCAACTTCCCGCTGACAGCCAGCCACGCCGCGCTCGTGGTCACGGCCGCGGCGTTGAGCTCCGCGGGCCAGCCTCTGCTTCCTGGCTATGACGCCCGAGCCGGGCTTCGAGGCACCACCCACACCGGGTGAAAGCGGGACCGGCCGCTTGGTCCCGCTGGCGAATGCCGGGCCCGGGCTGCCGAATGCCGGGCCCGGGAAGGGCCCGGCTCAGAGGCGATTCACCCGGCGTGGGGGAGGTGATGCGTCGTGTAAACCGGAGAACGTGAGAGACGGGAGAACGTGAGCGATAGAAGGAAGGCCTGTGGACTCCCCGTCGAAGTGATCTTGAATGATGGGCCGCACCAGCGGCCTGATGGGCTTGATCCTAGTCACGATCATGGGCCGCAGGATCCGGATGGCCGCAGAGGTTATGCAGCAGCGCCGCTCCACATCCGCGCCGGAAGGACCGGAAGAGGTGACCGATGTCCGATCATGAAGGCGACAACGCCGTGGGCGATCACCCGGTGGGCGATCACGCTGCAGGCGATCACCCGGTGGGCGATCACGCTGCAGGCGATCACCCGGTGGGCGATCACGCTGCAGGCGATCAGCCGGTGGGCGATCACGCTGCAGGCGATCAGCCGGTGGGCGATCACGCTGCGCTCACCGCCGATGAGCGCGCCGAGCTCGAGACCCTGCGCACCGAGGTCGCGGAGCTTCGCCGCCGCCCTGAGCAGGTCGCGGAGCCTGCCCCGAGACACCGGTTCAGCTGGCGTACCCCGGTCGCCACGCTGCTGATTGTCCTCGGCTGCGTACTCGCACCTCTCTCGGTCCTTGGGGTATGGACAGCGAACCAGGTCTCCAATACCAGCCGGTACGTGGAAAACGTGACGCCGCTGATCCACGAACCGTCGATACAGAACGCACTGACCGACAAGATCACGAATGAGATCGTCGCAGAGATCAACGTGC
Organism: uncultured Actinomycetota bacterium; assembly: GCA_963712955.1. Lineage (GTDB taxonomy): Bacteria > Actinomycetota > Actinomycetes > Streptosporangiales > Streptosporangiaceae > DATFVJ01. Next base: position 23,379 of record CAVQKF010000018.1, read on the forward strand.
AGGGCCTGACGAACCAGGCGGCGGCCCTGCTCAAGCAGAAAGGCCTGACCCAGGTCGCCACCCTGCTGCAGGGCTTCTCCGGCTCGATCGCGAGCGCGGTCCAGGGATTCATCCACGGCCAAATCCATAAGATCATCACAGGCCCACGGATGGCCAACGCGTGGGTGCAGGTGAACCAGGTGGTACACCAGGAACTCGTCAAGGCCCTGTCCGGCCAGGGGTCAAGCAGCATCAAGGTGAGCAACGGCCAGGTCACCGCCGACCTGGCGCCCCTCATCGGCATCGCCAAACAGGACCTGTCAGCCCGCGGGCTGACGATCGTGAACAAGCTCCCCACCCCGAGCGTGTCGTTCGCGCTGTTCCCGTCCAAGTACCTGGTCAAGGCCCAGAGCGCCTACCGGCTCATCAACGACCTGAAGATCGTGCTGCCGATCGCCACCCTGATCCTGCTCGGGCTCGGTGTGTACGTCGCCAGGGGTCACCGCAGGGCGCTGATCGGCGCCGGGCTCGGCTTCGCCGCGTCCATGCTGGTGCTCGGCGCCGGGCTGCTCATTGCCCGCAGCATCTACCTGGGCAGCGTGCCGGCCAATGTGCTCCCCGCAGACGCCGCCGCGGCGGCCTTCGACACGCTCGTGCGGTTCATCAAGACCGCGCTGCGTACGCTTCTCGTGGTGGGCTTGGTGGTGGCCGCGGGCGCCTTCATAACCGGGCCTTCTGTGACCGCGGTACGGACCCGTGGCGGATTCGCCTCCGCATTCCGCTGGACCCGCTCGCGTGGCGACTCCATGGGCGTCAGCACCGGGCCGGTCGGCCGCTGGACATACACACACCGGCGTGGGCTGCGCATCGGAGCGGTTGGCCTCGCCGCCGTGATCTTCGTCTTCCTGGGCCGTCCGACAGCAGCGGACGTGATAGTGATCGTCGTTCTACTGCTTGTCGTGCTCGGCCTGATTGAACTGATCGGCAGGCCACCGGCGGCGCCTGCCGCCTCCACATAGCACCAGATCTGCGCGCGGCGGGGCACTGTTTGCTTACGGCCTGGCTGGCACTGCTTACGGCCTGGAAAGCTCCCCCTCGCGGGGCGCCATGGCCAGGTCGCAGGCGATGCCGTAGACGACGGCGCGAAGCTCGTCCTTGCTGACCGGTTCATCCTGGAAGAACAGCCAGCCCACGTGGACCGCCGTGAATGCGAGACTCGCTCGCATCCGCTCGGGCAGCGACGCGTCGGGCTCACGCGTCAGGTCGACGAGAGCGCGCATGCGCTCGCGGAACACTTCCTTCGTGCCCCCGGAGTCGAGGTTTCTCATCGCCGCCTGGTTGTTCTCGAGAAAGCGGAAGATGCCCGTACGCCGCACGACTATGTCGAGGTAGCGGTCGAGCAAACCGCGCCTGGTCCCCGCCGTGCGGGGCTGCCGCCTGCCCCACGCGATGAGTTCGTCGACCTCGCGGGCGTAGTCCTCGAAGAGGCTGCGGACGATGTCTTCCTTCGACTTGAAGTGGTAGTAGAGCGCGGCCTTGGTCAGGCCGAGCCGCTCGGCGATCTCGCGGAGCGAGGTCTTCTCGTACCCCTGCTCCGCGAACAGGTCCAGGGCAACCGCCTGGATCCGGCCACGAGTGCCGTGTCTGTCCTCAGCCATTGCCTTCGCCAGCTCCGCCGTGTAGCGACCGTGTAGCGACCGATGAGTCGCGGCCGGATATCAACTTGACGGCCGTCCGCCCGGTAGCTTACCGTGCGGCAAGTAAGTAAACAAACCGGCCGGAAGACATGAGCGAACCGGGCCGTTACAACCGGGGAACATGAGCGAACCTGGCCGTAGTAACAGGGAGCTTGCCGTGGCCGTGAACGGCGCAGTCATTGGCGGAGTGAACGGGGCGCCGGGGTCGCGCAGGGAGATCCTCCTGGTTCTGCCTGCGCTGATGCTGGCCATGACGCTTGCCATGCTCGACCAGTTGATCGTGGGTACGGCGCTGCCGCACATCGTCGGCGACCTGGGCGGCGTGGCGCACCTGTCCTGGGTCGTCACCGCGTACGTGCTCGCATCGACGATCACAACGCCGCTCTACGGCAAGCTCGGCGACCTGTATGGCCGCAAGAGATTCCTTATCGCCGCGATCGTGATCTTCCTCATCGGCTCCGCGCTGGCCGGCCAGTCGCATTCGATGGCCGAGCTGATCTCGTTCCGCGCCGTCCAGGGAGTGGGCGCGGGCGGGCTGATGGTCGGGGTGATCGCGACCATCGGTGACCTCGTTCCGCCGCGGGAACGTGGCCAGTACATGGGCTACATGATGGCGGTGATGATGCTCGCCATGATCGCCGGACCGCTCATCGGCGGGACCATCACGGACAATTTCTCGTGGCGCTGGATCTTCTACATCAACCTGCCGGTCGGCGGGGCGGCGCTTGTCTACCTGGCCATCGTGCTGCACGCGCCGCGTCACCGGGTCAGTCACACGATCGACTACCTGGGCGCCGGGCTCCTCGCCGTCGCGGCCACCGCTCTCGTCCTGCTCGCGAGCTGGGGTGGCACGCAGTACGCCTGGTCCTCATCGCCGATCATGGGCCTCGCCGTGGTGGGCGCAGCCGCCCTGGCCGCGTTCGTATGGGCCGAGACGCGGGCCAGCGAGCCGATCCTGCCCTTGCATCTGTTCCGCAACCGCAACTTCGCGATCGTCTCGGTAATGATCTTCCTGACCGGATTCGCGATGTTCGGCGCGCTCACATTCCTGCCCCTCTACCAGCAGACCGTGCAGGGTGCGTCCGCCACCGGCAGTGGCCTGCTGCTGCTGCCGTTGATGGCGGGTGCCATGGTGACTTCGCTCGTCTCCGGCCAGGTCATGACAAGGACCGGGCGGTACAAGGCGTTCCCGATCATCGGCGGCGCTGCCATGGCTGCGGGCATGTACCTGCTATCCCTGCTCGGCGTGGGCACAAGCCGCGTCACCGCCTCCTTCTACATGGTCGTGCTCGGCATCGGCATGGGCTTCCTCATGCAGATCACCACCACGATCGCGCAGAACAGCGTGGACCCGCGCGACATGGGCGTGGCAAGCAGTTCGCGGACGTTCTTCCAGCAGATCGGCGGATCGTTCGGCGTGTCCCTGTTCGGGGCGATCTTCGCGAGCCGCCTGCAGGACACGCTGCGCACCAGGGCGCCGGGTCTGCACCTGAACGCGAGCGGCGGCCAGTTCGACCCGCGGGTCATCCTCCGCATGCCGCCTGCCGTGCGGGACGACGTATTGTTCGCCATCGCCCACGCCGTCCACTACGTATTCCTCTGGGCGGCGCCGTTCGCGGCGATCGTGTTCGTGATCGGCTGGTTCATCAAAGAGGTCCCGCTTCGTGGCCGCGAGCCCGAGGGCGGCGGGGCCGCGCAGCCGCAGGAGCGCGAGGCAGAACTCACGGGCTGAGCCCTCTGCTGCCCACGAAAACGCACGAGCCAACCGCAGGTAGCAGCGGCGGAAATCCTCCGGAACAGCCGATGTATTAGGGGCCGAGAGGCCGGTCACCAGCGAATCGGGCTCCTACGCTCTGCGGAGTGAGAGAACTCGCGCGCCTGTCGGGGCCCGGTGAGCTGAAGACCGCGGCGGGCCCGACCGAGGCCACGGTCAAGGCGCTGCCCGACGAGCCTCTTGCCGGGCTCGCGCGGCGCTCCGGCCTACGGCCGAGCTCGGCCCGACCACGCTTCACGGCCTACGTGCGCTCGCTATGGAGCCGCAGGCACTTCATCCTCACGTTCGCCACCGCCCGCAACATCGCCCTCTACACCGAGTCCCAGCTCGGCCAGGTCTGGCAGGTGCTCACCCCGCTGCTCAACGCCGGCGTCTACTACTTGATCTTCGGTGTGATATTCGAGGCAAGGCGCGGAATCGCCAACTACACGGCGTTCCTGGTCGCCGGCGTCTTCGTCTTCAGCTTCACCGAGCGCTCGATGCTGACCGGATCACGGGTGATCCCGGGCAACCTCTCCCTCATCCGCGCGCTGCATTTCCCCCGCGCCTGCCTGCCGCTCAGCTACGTCATCGTGGAACTGCAGCAGATGCTGCTTTCCATGGTGGTGCTGATCGCCATCGTGCTCGCCACAGGCGAGCCGGTCACCTGGTACTGGCTGCTCGTCGTAGTGGTCCTGCTGCTGCAGACCCTGTTCAACCTCGGCGCCGGCCTTGTCATGGCCAGGATGGGCGCGGAAGCCCGTGACATCAGCCAGCTGCTGCCCTTCCTGCTGCGGACCTGGCGGTACTTCTGCGGCGTAATGTACAGCGTGAGCGTGATAGCCGCCAACATGCCCCGCGTGGTGCAGAAGGCGCTCGCGGTGAACCCGGCCGCCGTCTACATCTCGCTGGTCAGGTGGACGCTGCTCGCGACCGAGCGAAGCAACGAACCGGGTGCGCAGCCCTACAACGCGGCGAAATGTGAACTGTTCAGCGTCAGCAAGGCGAAACCGCCGCCGCTGCAGGCGTACTGTCACCCGATCGTCAGTATCCGCAGCCTCTGGCTGTACGGCGCGGCGTGGGCGGCAATCACGCTCATCGCCGGATTCGTGTACTTCTGGCGCTCGGAGGCGAGATACGGCCGCGGCTGAGAGCTCCTCAGACCGTGCCGAGCAGCTCATACGCTGGTTCGGGCGCGGCCGGGGGGAGGTCAGCGGTGAGCAGCCCATGCCAGGCCGCACAGACCTTACTTATCCCGAACGGCTCCGCGTGCTGTCGCGCGATCTCACCCGCGCTCACCCACTGGCTGACGGTCATGGAGCCAATCGCGGCGGCCATCGCCGCCGGGGCGGCGTGGATCCACCGCCGACGGTAGATGGTGTGCGCGCCTGGCCAGTTCCGCACCACGGGAACCGCCCGCGAGGCCATGCCTTCCGCCGCGGCGACATGGAAGCTCTCATCGTCGCTTGTGGACAGCACGAAACCGACCCGGCGCAGCCAGGCCTGGCACGTCGGGCCCGGCCTGGTCGAGGACCACGCCACCACGAAGCAGTGGGTCGCGCTGGATCCGGCGTGCCGCGGCCTCATAGTGTGCGCGTTCGCTGGCTTGCTTCCAGATCCACCAATGATCCCACGGCAGTGTGGATTTGACGTACAGCATGTACCGCTCGTCCTCGGCGCGAAGGTCCGCCAGCACGTCGAGAGCCAGGTCGAGCCGCTTGCGCGAGGGCACCACGCCGACGATCCCGAGGTGATGGTGCGCGCCGTCAAGCTTGGGCCGGTCAAGCTGGGCGGCATCCACCCAGTTCGGCACGGTCACGACCTTGCTGGCGGGCCAGCGGCCCGCTCGCTTGCGAGCCGGGCGTAGTGCGGGCTCACGCACACCAGCTGGTCGATCGCCGCGATGTCGACCTCGCGCACGTAGCGCGAGTACAGCTCGAACCTGTGCAGCCGGACGAGCAGGCGTGAGCCACGGCGCTTGTGGCGGCTGTACCAGACGGCGTTGGGGCCGCACCATTCGCAGATCACGACGTCCGCCCAGCGCGCGAGGGCGCCGCTTTGCGCCGCATCGTGCTCGGCGAGCGCGGGCCAGTGGTCAAGCCGGACGTCGAGCCCGGGAATGTTACGCAGGTACTCGAGAATCGGGGTAAAGAACTTGAGGTCGTGCCCGGCCACGGCGACCTTGAGGAGCTTTGGGGCTGTGCCCGCGGAAGAATCTGGGGGTGTGCCCGCGGAAGAAACTGGGGCTGTGCCCGCGGAAGAATCTGGGGCTGTGCCCGCGGAAGAAACTGTGCCGCCTGCAGGGAAGGTGCGGCGTAGCAACCCGCCCAGGCACCCAACCGCCCGCTCCAGGCTGAAACCGTCCGCGGCCGCCGCCGCGCGGCTGGCGGCGAGCTTGGCGACCTCCGGGTCGGCTGCGCACGTCGCCACGACCTCGATGACGTCCTCCTGGCTGGCCGCGAACAGGGGATAGTCCACACCGAGCAGCGCCTCGTGCATCGGCGTCCTGTTGAGCACCACAGGCAGGCCGAGCGAGCCGAATTCAAGGATCTTCGTGGAAAGCTCCAGGCTCGCATCGAGCGTGGGATGGCGCCAGCCGAGCCCGATATCGCAGGCCGCTGCGATCCGCATCGCCTCCTGTCGCGGACGGCCGCCGTGCCAGGCCACCCCATTGGCCGCCACGGGAGCCGCCATGTCAGCCGCCGCAGAGCCAAGAACGCGGCGCATCCGGCGGCTGTAGCCGGGATCGGCGGGATCATCATGGATCTTGTCGCCGACCATGTGGATCTGGGCGCGCACGCCCCTGGCGGCAAGCATTCTCGGCAGCTGGGTCATCTCGTAGGTGTTCCAGCGTGGCGCGAACTTACCGGTGTAGACGAGCCTGAGGAACCCGGCCCGCCCTGGCACACGGGGCTCTTTCAGCTCGAGTGGCGGCACCACTGGGCGCAGCAGCTCGCACTTGCCGCAGGCCGCGGGCACGGCGGCTTCAAGGAAACAGCGCAGTTCCTCTGTCTGGCAGAGCAGGTACCTGCAGGACTGTGCGATCCGGGTCAGTTCGGCGACCGCGCCGGCATCGAGCTCGAACGCCGATTGCGGTATGTCGGTCAGGTACGTCCACAGCCGCCCGTCGAACCCGCCGCCGGTCGCCACCTGAAACGCGGCCCGCCTTCCGCGCAGCACGAGCAGATCGTGCCGGCGCTCCGCGTCCAGCATGGTCAGCAGGCGCGACGCCTGAACCGGGCTTATCCCAGTGCCCGTGAGGCCATCGAGCAGCCCTTCTTCGAACGGCCGCCGCACGGCCACGCCAGGATCGGCAAGAAGCGGCGCGAGCAGGCGGGATGTCCGCGATGGGGACTTGAGCACAAGCGTTACGGTGCAGCCCGGCCGCCCTCAGGGCCTGGACTATCGACTGCACCCAGATCGCCGAGCCGTCGATCAGGTTGAGGTCGATGTCGCCGTACACAAGCGCGCGACCGTTGATGTCACGGCGCATGTCAGTGCCTCCCTGAGATCGTGAACAGCCGGTGGCCGCTCCGGTGGAGCAAATCCCCCGCTCCACCACTGCTGAGCAGCTCACGGCGGGCGAGCGCGGGCGCGAGGTCGGGTGCGAAGACATAGCCGTGGCCGGTGGAATCGTGTGCTGCCCCCACGGCGTCCGCCCTGGATAGCTCCCGCGCGCACACCAGGTCGAGAAGGTGGGTGTCCGGGTATTCCCGGGCGGCGTCCCAGGGCGCCACCCATCCGCAGCGCGCGGTGCGCGCGGCGCCGGCCAGGCCGGGTTCGCGCGCCATCCGCACGGCGATACCCGCGTCCTTCAGCTCGCGAAGCCCGGAAGGGACACGGCCTGGGAAGGCGCCCGCGTAATCGCGCCGGGCGTTCTGGCCGGGCACCGGCCCTCCCCGTGCCGTCTCTGGCGGTGCGAGCACGACTTCACCTGGGCGGTGCCGCTGGCGCAGGACTCCGGCGGCGAGGCGGCCGGCACAGCGCTCAGCAGCCGCTTCCCAGGCCTCGGCGGTTGCGTCGCGGCTCGCCGGATCCGCCCAGGCAGAAGCAGGCAGCACGGCAAGCACCGCGACCTGCCGCGACGCAAGCGGATCCGCTGTGACGCCCGCGAGCGTGGCGAGCCCGGCGAGCCGCACCGGGGTGGCGTGCCTGGTGAAAAGCTCCCGCAGCACGCCCCGGATCTCGCTGGGCTGCCTGGCGCCCTGCTCGCGGGCTGCGGCGATCGCGGCCGCCGCGGCGCCCGCGTCCGGCAGGTGGACCGCGCCCGCGACCGGTTCCGCCGCCCCGACAGGCCCGACCACCCTGGCGCCGCAGGCAAGCTGCTCACGTGCCTGCCGCGGCGACGTTGTGACGAACAGGCCGTGCCGCCTGTAGCAGCACGGTTCGGCCTGCCAGGGGATGTCGACGACGGTGCGGACTCCAGCGCAGGTGAGGTCGAGCGCGTCGAGCAACCGCCGCTCGACCGGCGGCTCCCGCGGATCAATGCGGCCGGCGTAGATCGCGTCACAGGGACGCAGGGGATCCAGGTCCACGGGGTTGAACCTGGCGAGCTGGACCCCGAGATCGCCTTCGTAGGCGGCGTCACAGCGGGCCGCGACGACCTCGAGGCCGGGCGCCCGCTGCGGCGGCAGGGTGCGCAGGAAGACGACGGGGATGCCGAGCGACCTGGCGACGGCGATCAGGTCGGCGAGCCGCCGGCCCCTGTCCGCCGCCGCCGGGTCACCAATGTATGACCATGGACCGCCGGGCAGCGCGGCGGCCGCATCAATGATCATGATATCGGCGCCGGTGCCTTCGAGCGCGAGCGCGGCGTCGTGCGGAAGCAGCGGGTGCACGGCCGCGTCAGGCTCGAGCGTGGCGCATGTGCGCGCGGTCAGCAGCCCGGTGATCACGAGCTTGCCGGCCTCGGCCGGCCGCCAGCCGAGCGCGGGGGCCGCGGCGGCCGCGAACAGCCGGTGGTGCGGAGCCCGTGCCGGAGGAACCTCGGCCTCCGCCCCCACGCGGGCCTGCCCGGGTCCACCGCCACCCCTGCGCCTGCGCGCCACGGCGTGCAGTTCGCGTGGCAGGCGCAGCGCGCCGCGCCACGGGCGCCTGGCCGCCGTGACGAACAGGCGGCCGACCTCCATCGTGGCCGACCGCTCGACCGCGGTAAGCCGCTTTTCTGCGCGGCCGAGTCGCTGCTCGGCGTCGCTCAGAGCGCGGGCCAGCCGCTCGTTGTCCGCGGCCAGCCCCGCGCGGTCCGGTGGAGCAGCGCCTGCCGCACGCTCCAGGTCCTGGTAACGCGCGCGCAGGCCGCGCCACACGAAGCCGGCGAGCACGTGCTCGTTGGCGATCCGGATCCAGACATCACCCGCACTCACCCGCCGCCCGAAATAGTCCGGCGGCGCCTGCACGTCCCCGGCGTGCGCGAACGCGATCCCGCAGGGCAGATCCGGGTAGTCGAGGCTCGCCGCCTGCAGCACCTGGCAGCGTCGCGCGACCAGGCTGTCGAGGATCTGGTGGTAGGGCAGTTCCGCACCGCGGTAGCCGAAAAGCACCAGGCCGCGGCCACCATCGGTCACCTGCCCGAGAATCTGCCCGCATACCTCCGGTGGGAGGTGCCACGCCGGATCGGGCCCGGTGGCTAGCATGAGCAGGACGCCCTTGCCTACGGCAGGGATGTCCCCACCGGGGTCGCAGCGCACGTACGCGGCATCGCCTGCGTCGCGGAGATACGGCCGCAGGTCGAGATCACCCGCGGCGATCTCCACGATCGTGTGGATACCGCCGAGATAGGGCTGGGCAAGATCGATAAGGCGCATCAGCGGACCTTCGTGAAGACATGAAAGCCGACCTGGCTGTCGCGGAAGGCGTACGGGCGGAAGCGCCGGTGCTCCAGGCCGCGCGGCGCGAGTTGCGCCACGTATTCGCCGCGGGGGCGGTGCGCGATGTAGGAACCCCGCTGCCTGCGCCGCGGTGCGTCCTCATCGGTGATGACGAGCGCGCCACCGTAACGCACCAGGGAAGCCAGATTGCCGACGGAGGCGGCCCACTCACCGTCGTCGAGAATGTGGAAGAGGACGTCGATCGCGTAGGCGACGTCATAGAGCCATGGGATGCTCCAGCCCGAGAGCGGCGACACCGCCCAGCGGGCCACGGAGCGCGCAGCGCTCGCCTCGGAGTGCTCCTCGCAGTCCTGGTCACGGCAGTATTCGATCGCCGCCGTACTTGCGTCGATCGCGTCCACCCGGTGCCCGCAGCGAGCCACAGCGCGGGCGAAGTAGCCCTTACCGCATCCGGCGTCGAGCACAAACAGCGGCTCCGCCGCGCTCGTATGATCCCCGATGATCTCCAGCAGGGCGCCGAGCCGCGCGTAGAACAGCTCGTTGCTGGCGTGATCGATGCCGATATGCCCCCCGGAACGCAGGTCATCGGCGCGGCGGTGCCTCTCGTCCCAGTAGGCGGCCGCATCGGCCCCGGTGAGCATCCGCTCAGCCAGGAGTCGCTCAGCCACGGGATGCCAGCCAGTCCGCGACGACGCGCGCGATCCGCGGTCCCGCGGCGCCATCCCACAGCGGTGGCAGCTCACCTCCGTACGGCCCGTCCGCGCACGCCTTGAGCACGGCTGCCGCGAGTTCAGCCCGGGTGACGAGCCGGTTGCTGCCATGCGTGACGGTGATCGGGCGCTCCGTATTTGGCCGCACCGTCAGGCACGGCACGCGCAACATCGTGGTCTCCTCCTGAACTCCGCCCGAATCGGTGATCACCGCGGCGGCGCCACGGACAAGCGCGACGAATTCCAGGTAGCCAAGCGGCTCGCATACCCGGATCCGGCCGCGGCTGTGCAGCCCCGCCGCCGCGAGCGCGGCGCGACCTCGCGGATGCACAGGGATGATCACGCCAAGCTCGCCCGCGGCGGCGGTCTCGAGAAGCGCGCGAACAAGCTCGGCGGCGTCACGGCGGTCGTCCACGTTGGCGGGCCGGTGCAGGGTTGCCACCACGTACCGCGCGGGCAGGTCACCCAGGCCGGGAAAATCGCGGCTACCGGGCGCGGCGAGACAAGCGAAGAGCGTGTCGATCATCGGGTTGCCCGTGAAATGCACGCGACCGGCCGGCACGCCCTCGTTCGCCAGGTGCCCGATCGCCTCGGGCGAGGTGACGAAGAGCAGTTCGCAGAGCTGGTCGGTAAGCCGCCGGTTCAGCTCCTCCGGCATCGAGTCGTCAAAACTTCGCAGCCCGGCCTCCACGTGCGCCACGGGGATCCCGAGCTTCGCCGCGGCAAGCGCGGCCGCGAGCGTGGAGTTGACATCACCGTAGACCACTACAAGGCCAGGTGAACGCTGGACGAACTCTTGCTCCAGCCCGGTCAGCGCCGCGGCGGTCTGCTGGCCGTGCGTCCCAGAGCCCACGCCGAGATCCACGTCTGGCGTGGGCAGCCCTAGCTGGGTGAAGAACACGCCAGACAGCCGCTCGTCATAGTGCTGGCCGGTGTGGATGACCTGCTGCTCGTAGCCGACTCCGGCGAGTGCCCTGATCACCGGCGCGGCCTTGACAAAGTTCGGCCTCGCGCCGAGCACGTGCACGATCGGTGTGACCATCTGGCTGCCTCCGTGGAGCGGTACTCGTCTCATTGCCTGTTCACGCGGCGCGGCTACCATCCGCGGCCGTGACGGTGAATCTCTGGAACAGGCGGATCTCGCTGCGGTTTGTCACGCTCGTCGCCAGCGTGGGGTGGCGGCACGTAAGGGAAGACCCGGCGCGGGCGGCCGCGCGCGGCTGGCGGATCCTGCCCGGGCCCTGCCGCGGCGCGCTGCGGCGGCTCAGCCGCTACAGCCGCGCGCTCTGGCTCTGGGAACGCGGCGACAGGCAGGCGGCGCTGCAACTGCTCGAGCCGTGGCCACGGCGCCAGGCAGTGTTCGCGCTCGCGATGGATCGCCCGGATGCTGCCCGCGCGGCGCTCGATCGCCTCCATGCGCAGGTGGTAGGTGCGGGCCCCCGGCCGCAGGCGGGCAGTGCCCGTATCCCGGCGCAGCCATGCGGCACCGGCCCAGGCGACCCCTGCCCGCGGTGCGATCCTGCCCCGGACGATACCGGCCCGCGCGGCACCGGCCCAGGCGGCCCCCGCCCGCGGCGCGATCCTGCCCCGCCGTGGCTCGCGGCGCGACTGGCGTGGCGCGAGGGCCGGCTCAACGACGCGGCGCGCCTGCTCGAAGGCGCGCGCTTGCCACGCGCACGCCGGATGCGGCGCGCGCTGGCCGGGGAACTTGCTGTGCTCAGCGCACCCGCGCGCCCGCCTGCCACGGCCGCCCGGCACCGCGGGGCGCCCCGCGATCGGGTGCCTGCCCGTGTCCTTCACATCGTCACGAACGCGCTGCCGGTCACGCATGCGGGTTACACCGTGCGCACTCATCGCATCGCGGTCGCGCAGCGCGCCGCCGGGCTTGACCCGCACGTGGTGACGAGGTGCGGGTTCCCTGTGGCACAGGGCAAGGCCGACGCACGCCACCGCGTCGACGTCGACGGGATCACCTACCACCGCCTGCTGCCCTACGTGCTCCCCGCCACCGCGGACGTGGCGCTTGCCCGCGGCACGGAACTGGCCGCGCGCCTCGCCCAGCGGCTGCGGCCGGCCGTTCTGCACGCGGCGAGTAACCATCTCAACGGCCAGGTCGCGCTCGCCACAGGTGCGCGCTGCGGCCTGCCGGTGGTCTACGAGGTCCGCGGATTCCTGGAGGAGACGTGGCTGTCGCGCCGTGGCGAAGCCGCGTACGCGACGGCGCCGGCCGAGGCCAGCGACTTCTACCGCATGAGCCGGGATATGGAGACCCACTGCATGCACGCCGCCGACCTGGTCGTGACGCTCGGCGACGTCATGCGCGAGGAGATCATCAGCCGGGGCGTCCCCGCGGCGAAGGTCCTGGTGATGCCGAACGCCGTAGCAGCCGAATTCCTCCAGCCCCTGCCGGACGGCAGCGCAAGGCGCGCCGCACTCGGCATCGGCCCGACCGAGTTCGTCATCGGCATGGTCTCCAGTCTGTTCGCGTACGAAGGGGGCGACACGTTGCTTCGGGCCGCCGCGGAACTGCGCCGCCGCGGGGTGCCCGCGCGGCCGCTGATCGTCGGCGACGGGCCCGAGCGGCCGGCCCTCGAGCGTCTCGCCAGCCACCTCGGTCTCGGCGGCCTCGCCGTCTTCACCGGCCGGGTGCCGATGGCGGATGTGCGTCACTACCATGCGGTCCTCGATATCTTCGTGGTCCCTCGGACCGACGACCGTGTCTGTCATCTGGTTACGCCACTCAAACCCGTGGAGGCGATGGCAAGTGGTCTGTGCGTGGTGGCAAGTGAAGTAAAGGCACTTCGGGAAATCATTGAACCAGGGATAACGGGAGAATTAACGCTGCCGGAAGATCCGGTGACCCTGGCCGATTGTGCCGGAGACCTTTTCTACAGTCCAGACAGGCGCCGCGAAATTGGGGCGAGAGCCAGGGATTGGGCCGCGCGCGACCGTACCTGGGCCCGCAACGCCGACAGGTACCTGTCGGCGTATGCGTCGGTGGGAGCGCTCTAAAGGACGGAGGCACGGTGCGCGTCGACCTGGTCGTGATCGGGCTCGGTTATGTGGGCCTGCCGCTTGCCCGCGAGGCAGTCCGCTCCGGCCTCAAGGTGATCGGCTACGACCACAGCCATGAGGTGGCGGGCCGTCTGAACGCCGGCCACTCCCACATCGACGACGTCGGCGATGACGACATCTCGGCTATGCTGGCCCACGGGTTCCGCGCAACCACCGACGAGCCCGCCCTGCCCGTGCCAGGCACGGCGGTGATCTGCGTGCCCACACCGCTGTCCGCCGCTGACGGGCCCGACCTGGCCGCGGTACGCGCCGCCGCACAGACGGCGGGCCTGCTGCTGCATCCCGGCATGCTCGTCGTGCTTGAGTCCACCACCTATCCGGGGACCACCGATGAGGTCGTGCGGCCCATCCTGGAGAAGCTGTCAGGCATGACCGCGGGCACCGGCTTCCACCTCGCGTTCTCGCCGGAGCGGATCGACCCGGGCAACAAGACGTACGGCATCCGTAACACCCCCAAGATCATCGGCGGCCACACGCCGGACTGTGCCGCCGCGGCCGCCGCGTTCTACGGCAGGATTTGCGATCAGGTCGTGCATGCCAGGTCCACCCGTGAGGCGGAAATGGCCAAGCTGCTCGAGAACACCTACCGGCACGTGAATATCGCCCTGGTCAACGAGATGGCGATCTTCTGTCATGAGCTTGGCGTGGACCTGTGGGACGCGATCAGGTGCGCCGCGACCAAGCCCTTCGGCTTCGAGGCGTTCTACCCGGGCCCGGGGGTCGGCGGGCACTGCATCCCCATCGATCCCGGTTACCTGTCGTATAAGGTCCGGACCCTCGGCTATCCGTTCAGGTTCGTCGAGCTCGCGCAGGAGATCAACAGCCGGATGCCCGGCTACGTCGTGGACCGTGCCACCGAGCTGCTCAACCGCAATTCCAGGGCGCTCAACGGCGCGGAGGTGCTGCTGCTCGGCGTGACCTACAAGAAGGACATCGCCGACCAGCGCGCGACGCCGGTGCGGCCGATCGCGCGTAAGCTCCGCGCCCGCGGCGCCAAGCTCGCCTACCACGATCCGTACGTGGCCGAGTGGTGGGTGGACGGGCAGCCGGTGCGGCGCGCCGCCGACCTGGACGCCGAGGTCGCCGGCGCCGACCTGACCATCTTGCTGCAGGCGCACAGCGCGTACGACCCGGCCGCGGTCGCCCGCGGCGCGCGGCTCCTGCTCGACACGCGGGGGACGGTTGGGGCCGCGCAGGCCGAGGCGCTCTGAGCCCGGGCAGGGTGGTGGCGGCGGCCGCGCGACTGGCCGGCCTGGCGTGCCAGTCGCTCGTACGAGCTCACGCGGTCAGACGCTTGCTTCTGTTCCCGATCGCGACGGCGGACGTCAGTTGCCGCTATCTCCTGCCTGGCTCTGCCCTTCGCATTCCTGGCCGCCGCGCTCGCATTCGGCGCCGGCGCGGCGCCGGCGATGCGGCGCTCGCATTCGGCGCCGGCGCGGGCGCCGACGATCCGGGCGCCGAGCGCCTGGACCTCGCCAAACCTGGTGAGACCGGGGCATTAACAGTGCCGGAAGAACCTGTGACACCTGACGTTTTCAGACAATCGATCTTTTAGTGTCTGAGTATCTGGGGCCGGTGAAACTCTGGAGTCGAAATGCGCGTCCTGGTGTGCACCGTCGTTCACAATCCAGCCGATGCGCGCATTCTGCACCGGCAGATCCGCGCCCTGCTCGACGCCGGCCACGACGTTACATATATCGCGCCATTCAGGCATTGCCGGGTGACGCCGTGGCCGGCCCTCACGGTGGCGGACGTACCACGCGCGACCGGCCGCCGCAGGCTCCGCGCGCTGCTCGCAGCACGCCGCGCGCTCGCACGCCACGCGGCCAGCGCTCACCTGCTCGTCATCCACGACCCCGAGTTGCTGCTCATGCTGCCCACGCTGCGCCACCCGCCGGCGGTCTGGGACGTGCACGAAGACACCGCCGCGGCGATCGCGGTCAAGGGCTGGGTTCCCCAGCCGCTGCGGCGGCCGCTCGCCGCCGCCGTGCGGGCCGCCGAGCGGATCGCCGAACGCCGCATCCACCTGCTGCTTGCCGAACGGGACTACCAGGAGCGGTTCCGCAAGCCCCACCCGGTGGTACCGAACACGACGTACGTTCCGCTGCGGCCGCCCGGGCCGCCGGGCGACGACCGGGTCGTCTATCTGGGCCAGCTGTCCACGGCCCGCGGCACCGCGGACATGATCGAGCTCGCCAGGCTGCTGCGGCCGCACGGTATCGCTATCGAGCTCATCGGCGACGCGGACCCGCCGGTCCGCGCAAAGCTACGTGAGGCCCAGGCGGCCGGGCTTGTGCGCTGGCACGGTTTCGTACCCAACACCGAGGCGCTCCGGATGGTCGACGGGGCACTTGCGGGGTTGTCGCTGCTGCACGACGAGCCGAACTACCGGCACTCACTGCCCACCAAGGTGGTGGAGTACATGGCGCGCGGCGTTCCCGTTGTCACAAGCCCGACCATGCCCGCCACCGACCTCGTCCAGCGTCATGGATGCGGCGTCGTGGTGCCATTCCGCGAGCCCGCGCTTGCGGCCGACGCCGTGCTCCGGCTGCGCTACGATCGCGGGCTGCGCGCTGACATGGGCCGGCGCGGACACCGCGCGGCACTCGAGACGCTGGACTGGCCGGTCTTCGCGCGGACCTTCGTCGCACAACTGGAAGAGTGGGCGGATGCGCGTGCCGCGCTGCCTGTGGATACCGCCTTGGCGCCACGACTGCACCGGCGGCCTGGCTGAGGGCAGGCGGCCGGTCTCCCGCAGACGCCGCCTTGCCGCTCTGTCCCCCTGTCCGATTGTCTGGTACTGGTGTAACCGGTGCAGGGTGACACGGACAGTCCCGGCCGGGTCACCCATCCGAGGAGGCACAGGACATGACCACGACACCGCCGGCCGCGCCGGTACCGCAGGCCGCGAGTACGCGCAGCATCTACCTGTCAGCGCTGCTCGGCCGCCCGCTCGCGGATCGCAGCGGCCAGCCGCTCGGGCGCCTGTCCGACGTCATCGTGCGGCTGCGCGGTGCCGACTACCCGCTGGTCACAGGCCTGGTCGCCGCGGTGGGGGGACGGGATGTCTACGTGCCGATCGAGCAGGTCAGCTCCTTCGACGGCGAGGAGCTGCAATTGACAAGCGCCAAACTGGACCTGCGCAGGTTCGAACGCCGCGACGGTGAGGTGCTGCTGCGGGCGGACGTGCTCGGGCACAGGCTCATCGACGTCGGCCGGGCACGCCTGGTACGCGCGGGCGACCTTCAGCTTGGCCGCGTGGACGGCAACTGGGTGCTTGCCGCGGTGGACGAGCGCAGGCGGCCGCGCCGGCTGCTGCGATTCCTCAGCCGTGACGGCCAGCATCACGACGCAAGGGACTGGCGGGAGTTCGAGGCACTCATCGGCCACACTCGCAGCGCGGTGCTGCGCGGGCCATTCGCGCGGATCCGCAGGCTCAAGCCCGCACAGATCGCTGACCTGCTCGAAGAGGCCTCAAAGGACGAAGAGACCGAGATCCTCGGCCAAGTCCACGCGGACCCCGAACTCGAGGCGGACGTGTTCGAGGAACTGGACGAAGAGCTCGCCTCGCGGCTGCTGGGCGCAAGGACGGACGCCGAGATCGCCGGCGTGCTCGCAAGGATGCGGGCCGACGACGCGGCGGACACGATCGCCGAGCTTCCACAGCGCCGCCGTCAGCCCGTGCTTGACCTGCTCCCGGCCGGGCAGCGCACCAAGGTGATGACGCTGATGGGCTTCAACCCGACGAGCGCCGGTGGCCTGATGGGAGTCGACTTCCTCGCCATGTCGCGCAAGGTCACGGTCCGCGAAGCGCTTGAGGCGGTCAGCCTGTCGGGCAACCTGCAGCCGGAGGCGCTGACCAGCGTCCACGCGGTGAACAAGCGCGGCCACCTGCTCGGCGTGGCCCGCCTGGTGACGCTGCTGCAATCCGATCCCGACGCGCGGCTGATAGAGGTCAGCGACACCGATCCGGTGCGGGTCGGGCCCGATACCGATGTCATGGATGTCGCGGTCATGATGAGCGACTACAACCTGATCACGATCCCTGTCGTGGACGACGAGTGCCTCATGCTCGGTGTGATCACCGTCGATGACGTGCTCGAGGTCACCCTGCCCGAAGACTGGAGGCGCCGTGAGGCCGCGATGCCGCCTGACGCGCACCGCGGCGACAACGCCGATGAGGAGGATGAGCCAAGACCTGGCCGTGGGGGCGGCACAGCCCCTGAAGGGCACGGCCCGCCCGCCCTGCCGCGCCAGGAGGGGACGTGAGCGAGCCGGAGGAGCGGCTGCTCAAGTTGCCGAGCGCCGTCCTCGACGACCAGCACCTCGGTGACATCGAAGGCGCGCTCGGCCGGATCAGGGTAGGCGAGGACGACCACAGGCACGGGCTCAAGCGGCGGCTTGTCACGTTCCTTGCGATCGTCGGCCCCGGGCTGATCGTGATGGTCGGCGACAACGACGCGGGCGGCGTCTCCACCTATGCACAGGCAGGGCAGGACTACGGCTACACCCTGCTGTGGGTGCTGCTGCTGCTCGTGCCCGTGCTGATCGTCAACCAGGAAATGGTCGTGCGGCTGGGTGCGGTGACCGGTGTCGGGCACGCCAAGCTCATCAACGAACGGTTCGGCCGCTTCTGGGGCTGGTTCAGCGTCGGCGACCTGTTCCTGCTCAACTTCCTCACCATCGTCACTGAGTTCATCGGCGTATCCCTCGCCCTGCAGTACTTCGGGATCAGCAAGTACATCGCGGTGCCCATCGCGGCTGCGGTGCTCGTAGCGATCACCGCGAGCGGCAGTTTCCAGCGGTGGGAGCGCGCAATGTTGCTCTTCATCGCGGCGAGCCTGGTGCTTGTCCCGCTCGCGGTCTTGTCGCACCCGGGCTACAGCTCTAGCCTCTACCACCTCGTGGTGCCCGGCATCAAAGGTGGCATTAACTCGAACGGCATCCTGCTCATCATCGCGATCGTGGGCACGACTGTCGCTCCGTGGCAGCTGTTCTTCCAGCAGTCCAACGTGATCGACAAACGGATCACGCCACGGTTCATGGGCTACGAGCGCGCCGACACGGTCCTCGGCTCGCTTGTCGTGGTCGTGGGCGCGGGCGCGATCGTAATCGTCGCGGCCTACGCGGTGCGCGGCACCGCGCTTGTCGGCCGGTTCACCGACGCCCTCGGGGTCGCGAACGCACTTGGCGACAAGAACGCGGTGCTCGGCGCGCTGTTCGCGATCGTGCTGCTCGACGCGAGCATCATCGGTGCCGCGGCGGTCACGCTCGCAACGAGTTACGCCTTCGGCGACATGTTCGGCATCAAGCACTCGCTGCACCGCAGCTTCCGCGATGCCAAGGCCTTCTACGCAAGCTATACCGCGGTGGTCGTGACGGCCGCCGCGATCGTGCTCATCCCCGGCGCGCCGCTCGGCCTGATCACCACCAGCGTCCAGGCCCTCGCCGGCGTGCTGCTTCCGAGCGCGAGCACCTTCCTGCTGCTGCTGTGCAACGACCCGGAGGTCCTTGGCCCCTGGGTCAATCCCCGCTGGCTCAACGCCCTTGCCACGTTCATCATCGCGACACTGCTGATGCTGTCGGGCACGCTGGTCGCGACTACCGTGTTCCGGCACCTCGACGCGGGCAAGGTCGCGGTCTGGCTGTCCGTCATCCTGTTCGCGGTCCTGATCGGGACCACCGCCTGGCTGCGGCTCCTGCGGGCCCGCCACGGCGCGGCGAAGCCGCCGGCCCCGGTCCCGCGTGAGCAGCGCAGCGGCTGGCGGATGCCTCCGCTCGCGCTGCTCAAGCCGGTCAGCTGGTCACCCGCGATGCGACTGGCCATGCTCGCTATGTACGCCTACATCGTCCTGTCGGTGCTGCTGCTGCTGGTGAAGGCGATCCAGCTGGGCACCCACCACTGACGCCGTACCACTCGCAGGCAGCCACCCGTTTACCTGCCCGTCAGCCGCTGGCGCATGAGCCTTCACCATGACCGCGCTAACGTCCCCATGGTGGATCGTGCAGCTATCTTGCGCCTGCTGGCAAGGAACCGGCTTCTCGCGGGCGCCCTCGCCGCCGGCGCCGCACTGCGGCTGCTTGCGATGGCCGGCTACCCGGGCCTGCTCTGGTTCCCTGGCGATTCCTACCTCTATCTCGGGGCGGCCCTCCGGCCGCGGCCCGACCTCAGCAAGACGATCGGCTACTCCTTTCTGCTCCGGGCACTCGAACCGCTGCACAACCTCACCCTCGTCGCGCTGATCCAGCATCTGATGGGCCTCGCCATCGCAGTCATGATCTACGCGCTGGCCCGCAGGGCGCGGCTGCCGCGCTGGGGAGCCACGCTATGCTCGCTGCCCGTTCTGCTCGACGGCTACGAGATACAGCTCGAGCACATGCTGATGGCGGACACGCTGTTCGCCTTCCTGGTCGCGGCCGCCGTCACGCTGGCCCTGTGGAGGGACAGACCGAGCCCGTGGATCATGCTCGGCGCGGGGTTGCTGACCGGTTACGCCGTCCTCGTCCGCGAGGCAGGATTGCCCCTGATCGTGGTGCTGACCGGCTACTTCCTTGTCCGCCGGCGTGGCTGGCGGATCCCTGTCGCGCTGCTCGCGGGGTGCGCGCTGCCAGTCGCGGCATACGGCGCATGGTTCCACACGGTCAACGGCCAGTACACACTCACCCGTTCGACGGGGTTCTACCTCTGGGGCCGCACGTCGTCGTTCGCCGACTGCGCGCGGATCAAACCGCCTCGGGCGCTGCGCAGGCTGTGCCTGTCCGTGCCGGTCGCCGAGCGGCAGCCGCCCGGCCAGTTCGTCTGGCTCAACCCGACCGCACGTCACCTGCCCGGAGGCCCGGTGACTGTGGCCAACAACAAGCTGCTGACCGATTTCGCGATCCAGGCTATGACCGCGCAGCCGTTCAGCTACCTGGGTGCGATCGCCAACGGCGTGCTGCTGACGGTGGACTACCACCGCATCCCTTATCCGGGTGCCTACACCGCCAGCCACTACACGTTCCCCTCCCGGCCGCAGGTCGTCCCGGCCAGCCGCGCCTGGATTCCCGGCGGCACCGCTGCCCACGACGTGCAGGCGTACGGGCGGGCGAGCCCGAGCCGCGTCGTGCGGCCTTTCTCCTCCGCCCTCCGCGTCTATCAGCGGTTCTTCTACACCTACGGCCCGCTGTTCGGGCTGGTCCTGCTGACCGGGCTCGCCGGGCTGATCCGCGGCTGGCGCCGGCAGGGTGGCCCGGGGCTGCTCCCCTGGGCGGTCGCGGTCACGCTCTTGCTGTTCCCGATCGCCACCGCTGACTTCGACTACCGGTACCTGCTCGCGGTGCTGCCGTTCGCGTGCCTGGCCGCCGCGCTCGCGTTCACGCCGCACTCGCTGAAACAAGCACATGAGACACTGACATCATGGCGAGTGGCGCAGGCACTTCGGGAAAGACAGAGCGGGAGTGGCGTGAGCAGCTGAGCCCCGAGGAATACCACGTCCTCCGCGAGGCCGGCACCGAGCCACCCTTCACGGGTGAGTACACCGACACCACGACTGTGGGCGTGTACCGCTGCCGCGCCTGCGGTACGGAACTGTTCCGTTCCCAGGCAAAATTCGCGTCGCACTGCGGCTGGCCGAGCTTCTACGCCCCGGCGGACACCGACGCGGTCGAACTGCGCGTGGATCACGCACACGGGATGGCCCGCACCGAGGTGCGCTGCAAGAACTGCGACTCGCACCTCGGTCACGTGTTCCACGGCGAGGGTTACCAGACGCCCACCGACGACCGGTACTGCATCAACTCGATCTCCCTCACGCTCGTGGAACAGGCTGGCCAAGCCGTCTGATGATCTCGCTGACGACACGCTGTGGCGTTTCGTCACCGGATACCGTCAGTGGATGCTCGCCAGGCTCCGGCGGTTCGAGTTCTGCGAACTGGCTGTCCAGCAGGCCAGCGGGGAAGAAATGGCCGTGCCGTGCCGCGAGCCGCTTGGCGATCAGCTCGCGATCCACGTCGAGGTAGACGAGCCGGACGTAGGGCCTGCCCCCCGTGAGCACGTCGCGGTAGCGCCGCGTGAGCCCCGAGCACGTCACCACGGCGGGCTTCCCTGCCGCTGCCTGCTCGTCAATCCACGCCGCGATCGCCCGCAGCCATGGCCAGCGATCCTCGTCGTCGAGTGGAATCCCCGCACGCATCTTCGCCAGGTTCGCCGGCGAGTGGAAATCGTCGGCCTCCGCGTAGGTCCACTGCAGCGCCCCAGCGAGCATCGCGCCCACCGTGGTCTTGCCGCTGCCTGAAACACCCATCACAAGGACTATCGGTGGAGCCACGCTCCGGACCATACCCGGTCAGAATCCGTCGGCGGGCGCGCCGTCCTCGCTCGCCCGCCGGGCAAGCTCCAGTTTGGTATAGGCGGGGCGGCCGATCTCGCGGTATTTCGCCTTGACGCGTTCGAGGTAGGCCTTGGCGGTGCTCGGCCGGATTCCCACCTGCTCGGCAACAGCGTCCAGGGTCAGCCCGGACGCATAGGCAAGCAGCACCGACCTCTCCCGCTTTGACAGCCGCGGCATCCTCGCTCGTGCGGTACGGTCAGAGCTGTTGGAGCTGTTGGAGCTGTTGGAGCTGTTGGAGCTGTTGGAGCTGTTGGAGCTGTTGGAGCTGTTGGAGCTGTTGGAGCTGTTGGAGCTGTTGGAGCTGTTGGAGCTGTTGGAGCTGTTGGAGCTGTTGGAGCCATTGGAGCTGTTGGAGCCGGACCCGTGGGCCGGGTTGCGCCCGGAGGCTCGGATGGCGGCGACTATGGCCCGCATGGGCTGTTTCCTGCCGAGCAACAGGCATGCGCCTGTGCCGAGCAACGAGGCGCTCAGGTAGGGATCCGCGCTCCTGCTCAGCGCGAGGACGCGGTGGCCTGCCCCGCAGAGCGCGCGCACGTCAGCGACGGGGTCCGCGCCCGCGCGCGGTGTCACCTCGACGAGCACTACATCTGGCCGCGGCTCGGCCCTTCTCAGCAGCGCGGCCGTTGAGGTCTCCCGCACCTCCAGGTCAGGCTCGCGCGCGGCATATCCCCACATGCCCTCGAACAGACGGGGATCGTCCCAGACCACAGCCACCTCGATCATGTTCATCACCGCCCTTCCCCTCGCGCATGCTCACCACCATCCATGAGATGTCACGCATGACAAGGCCACCCCGGTTCAAAGGCCATCCCGGTTCACCCGTGGAGCGAGCGGTTTTGCTTCCATGACCTGCATGACCGCCGGATCCTTACACAGCAAGGGAAAGAGAGAGCGCGAACCGGCCTTCCTGGTCGGTCCACCAGGCCCGCATCTCGAACCCCGCCTCGATCAGCTCGGCACGCACGCCTTCCTTGCGGAACTTCGCCGAGACCTCTGTGCGCATCTCCTCGCCCTCGGCGAACGCCACGTCCGTACCGAGGGCGCCGAGCTTGACGGTCTGCTCAGTCAGCGAACGCAGCCGCATCTCGATCCACTCGTTGGCACTGTCCCATACCGCGACATGCTCGAACGCGTCCAGATCGAAGTCGGCGTCCAGTTCCCTGTTGAGCACGTTGAGGACGTTCTTGTTGAACGCCGCCGTCACACCGGCGGCGTCGTCGTAGGCAGCCACCAGGGTGGCCGGATCCTTTACCAGGTCGGTGCCGAGCAGCACACCGTCACCCCTGTCCAGGCCGGCGCGCAGCGACGCGAGGAACTCGGCGCGTTCAGCGGGCTCCAGGTTCCCGATGGTGCCGCCCAGGAATGCCACCAGGCGCGGGCCCTCCGCCGCCGGCAAGCCGAGGTGCTCCTCGAAATCCGAAACCACAGCGACCACGATCAGGTCAGGGTAAGTGGCCCGCACCCAGCGGCCGGCGGCCAGCAGCGCCGCCTCGCTGACGTCGACAGGAACATAACGGCGCAGGCTGCCGCAGTCACGCAGCGCATCCAGCAGCAGCATGGTCTTTTCGGCCGACCCCGAGCCGAGCTCCACCAGGGTGTGCGCGCAGTTCGCGGAGGCGATCTCACCGGCGCGCTCACGCAGGATCGCCCGCTCGGCCCGGGTCGGGTAATACTCGGGCAACCGGGTGATCTGCTCGAACAGGTCGCTGCCCTTGTCGTCGTAGAACCACTTCGGCGGTAGCCGCTTGGGTGAGCTTGCCAGGCCGGCCAGTGCGTCGCCGCGCAGCGATTCCGCGAGGAAGCCTGGGGGCAGGAGGCAGACAATCTCGAGCGCGGTCATCCAGTCACCATCCTTCCGTCAGGGACAAGCGGGCAGATGTCGACGCCACCGGCCGCCGCGGTCAGCACCGAGCCGTCGGGAACCCAGATCCACCCGTGCGCGTCATCACAGGGCTCGGAGGCGACAAGCACCTGGCCGTCATGGCACCGGTAACACAGTGTGTCCCCGGCAGCGGTCGCCGCGATGACCTCGCCGTCAGTGAGCAGGAAGTTGAACCTGCCTGGCACGCGTTCGGCCCGAAGCAGGTCGACGGTGGCCGCGAGGGCAGGCGCCAGATCTGCCCCTGCGCGGAGCCCGTGCAGCACGAGGGCCCACAGAAGGGCCGAGTCCGAGCGGGCCTCAAGCGCAAGCAGGTCGGCGGCGGGCAGTGCTGCCGCAAGTCCGGCCGCAGCTCCCGGCCAACCGCTGACCGCCCCGTTGTGGCTGAACAGCCATCGGCCTGCCGTGTACGGAGCCGCGGCCGCCTCGCCCGCCTCGGTGCCGGCGGTAGCGCACCTGACCGCGGCGAGCGCGGCCGTCGTGCTTGTGACGCGCGCGACGTCGGTGAACGATGGATCCGCCCAGATCGGCTGGCCCCGCCGGTACCTGGCAGGGATCGGGTCGCCTTCCGCGTACCAGCCGACGCCGAACCCATCAGCGTTCACGGTGCCGTGCCGCTGGCGGCGCGGTGCCCAGGACTGCTTGTACAGCGCGTGCGATGGTTCGATGATCAGCTCGCGCAGACTGGCGGGCGGCCCGAGGTACGCGAGGTGACGGCACATCAGCGGCGCTCCGGTGGCGTGACATCCCGTGCCGTGCGGAAGCCGGCGAAGATCTGGCGGCGGACCGGATAGTCCCAGTTGCGGAACGTGGCACGGCAGGTCACCGGATCCACCGCGAAGGAGCCGCCCCGCAGGATCTTGTAGGTGGAGCCGAAGAACACCTCCGAGTACTCACGGTACGGCCAGGCCACGAAGCCCGGGTACGGCAGGAAGTCGCTTGCCGTCCACTCCCAGACGTCGCCGATCAGCTGGCGGGCGCCGCACGGCGCCTGCCCGGCGGGATAGGAGCCTGCCCGCGCTGGCTGCAGGTGCCGCTGGCCCAGATTGGCGTGCTCGGCGGCCGGCCCGTCATCCCCCCATGGGTACCTGCGGGACCGGCCGGACGCCGGGTCAAACCTTGCCGCCTTCTCCCACTCGGCCTCGGTGGGCAGCCGACGCCCCGCCCAGCGCGCGTACGCGTCGGCCTCATGCCAGCAGACGTGCAGGACTGGTTCCGCCGGGGGGACGGGCTCGACCGCGCAGAACCGGCGCCGTACCCACCCGCCGCCCTCACGGTGCCAGAACAGCGGCGCGGTCAGTGCCATACGCTGACGGTGTTCCCAGCCCGCGGCGCTCCACCATCGCGGTTCGTCGTAGCCGCCATCGGCGATGAAGTCCGCGTAGGCAGCATTGGTCACCGGGGCGGTGTCGATGTAGAAAGAGTCCACCTCGACGACGTGCGCGGGCCGCTCATTGTCCAGGGCCCATGGCTCGGTGGAGGTACCCATCATGAACGGCCCCCGTGGGACCAGCACCTCGGCAGGCATGGCAGCCGAGGCTACGGGCGGCGGGGGCGCTGGCGCCCGCAGCACAGGCGCTCCCTCGCGAAGCTGGTGGGTGATAAGCATCGTCTCGGCGTGCTGCTGTTCATGCTGGGCGATCATGCCGAACGCGAACCCGTCTTCCACCAGCCGCGCGCCGGCAAGCGGCACACGTTCCAGCAGGTCGAGAACGTGGCCCCGCACCTCGCTGACGTATGCACGCGCCTGCGCGGGGGGCAGCAGTGGCAGCGCCGGGCGCTCGGCGCGCGGGTGCTCGAAAGCGTCATAGAGCGGATCGATCTCCGGGTGCATCGGCTCGCGGCCGCCGACGCCGCGAAGCAGCCATAGCTCCTCCTGATTGCCCACATGCGCGAGATCCCATACGAGTGGCGACATCAGCCTGGAGTGCTGGCGGATCAGATCGGGGTCGTCAACGCACTCGGTGAGGCCACGCGTACGGTCCCTCGCGGCCAGCAACGAGGCGGCGATTCGCTCGCGCAGGGCTTCGTCGCCAGTAGGGAAGGTCATGCCGGCTCCTCCAGCAGATCATCGGCGGGACAGCGGTCACGCTGCACGTAACGTTCTGCGAAGTCGGCCACCGCCCGCAGCAGGGAGGCAGAGGTGCCGCTGCGCCGCAGCGCGGCATCGGCGGCTTCGAAACAGACACGAATGGCGCGGGCGGTGCACTCGTCGGCAGGACCGTACCGCGCGGCGCGCAACCAGGGGTCGCCGCGACCGGCCCAAAGCGGCTCCGCGGCCGCCAGCGCCGCATCTCCTGCCAGGGGGTCGCTGAGCAGCGCCCAGGCGACAGCGGTGGGCACCACCCATCCGTCTCCGGGTTGCGCGTCGATCATGCGGAGCTCGAGGTGACCGCGCGGGCGGACGGGGGGAAACAGGGTCGACAGGTGATAGTCCAGGTCGTCAAGGGTGGGACGCCGGTCGTGGCAAGCAGCCTCGTGGGAGGCACCGTCGTGGGAGGCACCGTCGTAGGATGCACCGTCGTAGGAGGCACCGTCGTAGGAAGCACCGCCGGTGATCCAGGTACGGCGGGAGCGGACTGCACGGGCAGAAGCACCGGCGTGGCCGACATGGGAACCACCGGCATTGTCGGCACGGCCGCCACCGGAACCGCCACCACGGCCAGCACCGCCGCCGTGGCCCGCATCTCCGCCGCCACCACGGCCAGCACCGCCCGCACCTCCGGTACGGCCAGGCCGGCTCACCTCGCCACGGGTGCCGAGCAGCCAGTCACGGAAGGTCAGGCCAGGGGGGGCCACCCACGAATCGGCCCGGCCGCGCCTGATGCACATCAAGTCCGCATCGAGGGCATAATCCACCCACTGGGACCTGACGTCGGTGTTTACCCCGGGCCGGCGCGTTCCGTGCGGTGGCCTCGTGCGGCCCGGATCGAGCCGGGCCCACACAGCCTGACGAGTGGAGCGCCAGCCTGTCGGGCGGCCCTGCCGCAGTGGCGAGTTCGCGAAAGCCGCCACAAGCACCGGCCCGATGGTGTGCAGAAGGTGCCAGCGCCTGCGGTAGCTGTGCTCACCCACGCCGTCCTCCCCAGCATCCAGGCACACCTGGACTGAGGCGGTGCTGCACATCATGATCCGCCCGACGGGACCTGACCGGTCGAAGAACTCCTCCATAGCCGCGTATCGCGGCGAGTCGAGGACTCGGAGGGGCGGGCGGAAGGGATCAAGGCCGTGACCAGAAAGACAAAGGCCTGCCGCGTGCATGGCTTCCGTCACGGCAGCCATGTCGCGTGCCGTGTCCGCTACGCATTGTCCAATGCCTGCGGCCGGCAACGAGCTGAGTTCGAGCTGGCCACCGGGTTCGGTGGTGAGGCAGCCTTTGGCGGGCAGTGCCCCAGGGCTGCCGAGACCGGCCAGCGCCGCCTCCACTCGTGCCGGTCCCACCGGCAGTGCAGGGTCGCGCGCATCGCGGACCAGCCATTCCAGCTCGACGCCGACTCGCTCGGGCGGTCCTGTCTTGAAGCAGATGCCGTGAACATGCGCTTCCGCGTCCTGCTCTGTCAGCGGTACGGAATCGGGCGCCGGGGCGGAAACCGGTCCCGGGCGCAAACGATCGTCGCGGGCACGGATCATGAGGTGGCCCTCCTTCGTGTCGCTCTCACTGGTCGAGCACGCGCCAGATCCGGCTCGGGGGACAGCCGCATTTTCGCTCATTTCCAAGCGTGCCACACGCCATGCGATGCCCCGACCGAGGATCCGGCGCCTTACGTCGACCGTCTCACAGGGGTCCGACATTTCTGGGCGGGGCTTGAGGAGGCCCCCGGGCCGAGTGGCTAGCGCTAGCCTGAGCCCACGATCTCGGGCATCGCAGGTCTGCCCGCGTGAGCTTCGACGCGGTCACCGGTATCACGCCAGCGGCCCCAGGGCAGGGCGAGCAACAGCAACGGGATGACATCCCAGGACGCGAAATACCACATGTACGCGTGCACCCACGGTGGCGCGACACGCGGGCCCAGGTAGAGATAACCGATCGCGTCCCAGGCCGCGGCCAGCGAGAGGGCGAGCAGTGAATACCGGGTGGGCCGTGCGATAAGGAAGGGCACTGGCCAGACGAGGTACTGAGAGCTGACGCGGGGGCTTACCAGCAGGAATACGATCAGTAATGCGCTGGTGAGGTCGATAGGATCCGCGCGCCGCCACAGATAGGCGGCCGTAAGCAGGGCGGCGGCAAGGAGCAGCAGACCAGGCCGCCCGACCCCTTGCGAGAACTCCAGGTGGCCCCGTGCCACGATCGCGGTCCAGCCCCAGTTGCCAACGACCGAACGCAAGCCCAGGATCCGGTGCGCCACGGTCGGTAGTCGCCCGGGTGGTGTGCCAACCGTGAGCGGCGATGTGAGCAGGATCACTACCGGGACGGCGGCCGCGGCGCATGCCGTGCGCACACGCTGCCGCCAGTCAGGCAACGTCTTGAGCACGCCGGGCGCGAGCAGCATCGACCAGATGCCGATGGAGATGGAAAGGCCGAGCAGCACCCCAGCTGACGTGCCGCGACGCGACCGGGCGAGCAGCAGAGCAGCGATACCGAGCATGAGCACCTCGGGCTCAAGCTGGCCGTGGATCGCGCACACCATGATCGCGAGCGGATTGCAGGCGTACTGGAACCCACGCAGCAAACGCTGTTCGCCTGCGAGCCGGCCAACGAGCGGGATGATCACCAAGTCGGCGACCACCGGGGCGATCCGCCCGACGACCGGCCACGGCAGATGCGCGAGCAGGCCAATCTTGAGCTCTCCGGCAAGCACGAAAGCCATCGTGGGCAGGAACGGCCAGCCCCTGGCGCGGCCCGACAGCAGCGGATCATGGTGATGGAGCACCGCCGCGGCGGCTGCAGCGAAGTCGTGCTTGAAGTCATACGGCTGCCACGACCGAGTGGCCGCGAGGAACCATACAGCGGCCCGCAACGTCACCCCGGCCGCCAGCGCCATCCGCAAGGAGGGCGTCCAGCCACGCCACTGGGCGAGTAGACACAGCGCTAGAGCGGCAGCGAGCACCAAGCTGAGAGCGACCGCGTGAATCACAATGTGCAGAGGATTGCAGAAAATATCCGGTAATGACCCACTTCTGAGCTGTTCGTCAGGTTCTTTCCTGTTTCTATACCGATGATCTCCGGACCGGGCGCCGCCCGGCGCCACCGACTCCGGTTACATAGGTGACGGTGATCTGGAGGCGCTGCGCGCCCTCCTGCACCAGGCGGCGGACCCGGCCCCGGACGTGCGCGCCAGCCGGCATCTGCATCCCGCGACATGCGATGAAGAGCTTGGCGACGCTGACCGCCTGCCGCGCCTCGATCCCGGCCCACAGTAAGCCCTGGGCTACGCTCAGCCGGGTGATGTGGGACGCAATCCAGGCCCCGTTTCCCGGCATGGAGATCGCTGCCGACGAAGATCCCGAGCAGGAACTTGTGACGCGCCACCTGCTCGACTTCGACCCGAGCGGGCAGCGCATCGGCGCCGCACTCCGCCGCACCATCGACCTGCTGCTCGACGGCCAGCACACTGGCCGGTACCGCTGGGACCAGCTACACAAGACCGAGAAGACACACGCGGGCACCCTGGTGGAGATCGGCCTGCAGCGGGAGTTCGGCTTCGCGGACGGTGCTGTGCTTGACTACTCGATCGCCGGTGCCGAGGTCGACTGCAAATTCTCACAGCGCGTGGGCGGCTGGATGATCCCACCGGAGGCGTTCGGATTGTTGCTGCTCCTTGTCTCGGCAAGCGACGAGCAGGGCCGCTGGTGCGCGGGCCTCGTGCGGGCGCGCGAGCAGCACCTGCGTACGGCGGCCAACCGTGATCTCAAGCGTGGCCTCAACGAGACGGGGATCGGCGCGATCCGCTGGCTGCACCTGCGCGCGCCGCTGGCCGAGAACGCACTGCTGCGGCTGCCCACGCGGACCGTCGCGGAGATTCTCGCCCTGCCCTCGGGACAGCAGCGTGTGAACGAGCTCTTCCGCCGTGCGCAGGGCAGGCGGATCACCAGAGCCGTCATAGCCACGATCGCGCAGCAGGACGACTACATGAAGCGCGTCCGTGCGGGTGGCGGCGCGCGTGACCAGTTGCGGGGCGAGGGAATCGTCATTCTCGGTGGCTACGGCAGCCACAGGGAAACCGCCGCCGCGCTCGGCCTGCCTGCGCCCGGCCCCGGCGAGTTCGTCAGCGCCCGGCTGGTGCGGCGCGCGAGCGCCAGCGATAGAAACGGCCGCCCATGGCTGTGGCTGGGCGACGGTGAGTGGATGGTCGCCGAACCTACGGATCCCGTGCAGCCAGCCCCGCAGCTGCCGAACGTCTGAGTGCGTGCCGCCGCGGTCGGCGCAACCGTCCACAGACCGATCCGTGCCGCGGTTGCCGCGATCCACGCCGATCCCTCACCAGGCACGGCGATGAACCCCCTGGCGGTCGACGATCCAAGGCTGGCACCCAGCGCTCATGCGTGGGTGAGCACTGACCCGCCTGATTAGCCTGCCCCTAACGTGTCGCATCCGTCTCCGCCGCAGGCACCATGGCCGCCTTGGGCTTGACGGGTCTAGTCCCGTTCGGTGACGTAGGTGCCGCGCCCGTGGATAGTCACGATCAGGCCGTTGTCGCGGAGGATCGCTACGGCCCGTCTCACGGTGCCGTATGACACGCCGTACTCGATAGCAAGGTCACGTTCGGGGGGCATCCGCTGTCCCTGGTGCAGATCGTTGGCCTCGATGCGTGCGGTTAGGTGCTCGGCTACTTGGATGTACATGAGCCGTAGCTGGGACGGTTCCCACGGCGGCACTTTGCCCATGGTGAGCACGCTAAAGGCCATGTGACCAGCGTAAACGTTGCGGGGGCTTTCTTTAGCTCTATAGAGCTACTACGGTGTGTTGGTAGCGCCGTTCCGTGGGGTCAACTCCTGGCATCCCCCACGGGGCGGTGCCACCAACATCACCGATAGCAGGAAGCACGTTGCGATGACAGCTTGGGAAACCCAATGGGACGCGGAAGACCGGCAGGACCTGATCGCGCGGTACGGGGAGCATTACTGGATAGCTCACCCGAAACCTGGGGTGTGGTTGGCGACGCCGAAGCCACGGCAGCAGGACATTCTGTCCAGCTCGCATCCTGACGGGTTGGCGGTCAAGCTGGAGCAAGCGGTTGCGCAACGTCAGGCCACGTCCCTGGATGGCCTGACGTAGGTGATGCACTAAGTCATACTCGCGGGGGAGATGTTGCATTCGCAGGTCCGGCCGCCCTGATCGTAGGCCAGGGTGTGATCTTTGTCGCACCGCGTGGCGGGCCGCCGGCAGCCGGGGAACGTGCAGGTCCGGTCCCGGATTTCGATCAGGTGCCGCAGCCGCGGGGTCAGCTGGTCGCCGGCCGTCTCCCGCTCGTGGGCGCAGCGCCCGACGGCCAGCGGATCGATCTTGATCAGCAGGGCCCGGCCGCCCGGCGCCCCGTCACCGCGGGCCCGTCACCCGCGGCAGCGCCACCGCAGGCAGCGTCACCGCCTCGACCGACCGCGGGGAGCGCCACCGGGGGGACCGCCGCCGGGGGGAGCGCCGCCGCCGGGACCGCCACCGGGGGGAGCGCCACCGGGGGGAGCGTCACCGGGGGGCCCGTGGCCGGGGGCAGCGTGTTCGCGGCGGCGGCAGCCTGCCCGATCACCCGCCCGGCCTCGTCGGTCACGGTCACGCACCAGCGGGTGGCCGGGTGGCGGGCGGCGGCTGCGGCGAGGGCCCGGGTAGTGCCGGCGTCGACCGGGCCGAACCCGGCCACCTCGCCCGGCGGGCCGTCCAGGTCCAGCAGCGTCGCCAGCGGCACGGTCAGGTTCACCGAGCCCGCCAGCCGCCCGAGATCAAGATCACCCCAGCCGGTCCCGGCGGGCCCGGGGGCCGGCCCGCCGCGGCGCCGGGCGCCGCGGCGCGGCGCAGCGCAACCGGGACCGGCGCCCCGCCACCCCCGTGCCCGGGCCAGATCCGGCGCAACTGCCAGGACCGGCCCCACGCAGCCGGCATCCGCCCCGGCCCCGCCAGCGGCATCCGCCCCGCCGCCCAGGCACCGCCACCACTCCCAGCATCCGCCCCGCCGCCCAGCACCGCCGACCACTGGCGGCCAGCATCCGCCCCGCCCGGCCAGCGGACCGTCACCGCCCCGGCAGCGACCGTCACCGCCCCCAGCACCGCTCCCAGCACCGGCACCGCCCCCAGGCACGGCGCTCCCGGCACCGCGCGCCAGGGAGCGGGGGCGGGCGCATCGGCGCGAGCGGTGCCGCCGGGCCGGGCGCCGTCACCAGGCCGGGCGCTGTCACGGGGCTGGGCGCCGTCACCGGGCTGGCAGGCGCTATGGCCGCATCGGGCAGGGCGGCGTCGCCGGTCGGGCGCCGTCACCGGGCTCGGTGCTGTCACCGGGCGGGGTGGTGTCGGCGGGCGGGGGCTGTCCACTGGGCGCTGTCAAGCCGGGCGGGGGGAGCAGGGCGTCCAGTGGCTCCGCCGGCCAGCAGCGCCAGGTAAACCCTGGCCCGCAGCAGGTCCAGGCTGCCGCCGGCGCCGGCGTTCTTCAGCTCGGCGGCGATCGCGGAGATCCGCTTGTCGGCGGCGAGCACCCCGGCCGGGGGCAGGTCACGCCCGGCCAGTGCCCTGGTCCCGGCCGGCTCGTCCCACAGCTCGACCCGGGCGTCTTTTTGCGCCTCCTCGCGCCGCGCCCGGTCGGCGCCGGGGTCGGCCGCAGCAACCGCCCGGCGCACCGCGGCGCGCAGCTCGCCGCTGGTCTGGCCGGGGGCTTTGGCCAGCACCCTGGCCTCCACCGCGGCGGCCACCCCGGGCCGGCGCCGTCCAGCCCATCGATGATCGCCAGCGCCCTGGGCACGTCGATCCGGCCCCGCGCCAGCACCGCCGCGGTCGCCGGCAGCCGGGCCAGCCGCGCCGCCCGGTCGGCCAGCTTCTCCGCGCCGCGCCGGGTCAGCGTCAACGCGCACGCCAGCTCATCGGCCACACAGTCACCCGGAGTTAAACGCAGGCCGCAGCCGGCGCCGGATTCGCGGCGCGCGGCCAGCTCGGCCACCGCCGCGAACTCACCGGCGGCCGCCCACGACGACAGCCGCCGCCACGCCCGCAGCACCCCGATCAGCTCATCATCGGATGGCCTGCCCAGCCCCCCGGCCCACACGTCGGCGGCGAACCCGGCCAGCACCACCCCCGGCTCCAGCACATCCAGCGCCCCGCCGTCACAAAACCCGCTGCCCGCCCCGGTGCCGGTACCCCGCACCATCCCGGCCGCAAACAGCCCCGGCGCCGCCGCCTGCTCCGCCGCCGCCCACACCTGCCCGGGCACATCGGCCTCGGCGTCACCGGGCGGATCGGCCCACGGATCCGGCGCACACCCCCACAGCTCCTCCTCGGCCGGCGGCTCCGCGACCCCCAACGCGGCCAGCTCCTCCGCCAGCACCGCAGCCTGCCACGACTCCTCATCCCGCCCGCCACGCCGCCACCCCACCCCGCTCACCCCGCCGCCGCTCCCCCCGCCCCCGGCCGCACCGCCCGCCGCGGCAGCCACCGGCACAGCCCCAGCCACCGGCACAGGCACCGGCGCAGGCCCGGTTGCGGGCGCAGGCGGGGCCGCGGGTGCAGGCGGGGCCGAACCCGGGCCAGCGGGTTATCCACAAGCCGAGTGGCCAGCAGCGAATGCCCGCCCAGCACGAAGAACCCGTCATCGATCCCCACCCGAAAACAGGACCCAGCCCCACCTTCGCGAAACCGAGCCCGGCCCCGATGAGACCGCCTCGTACACCCCGGCCGTCGGCGTACGACCTCACGTGTCGGTCGGCGTACTGCCTGCCCGGGATACAGGGCCGAAGGGAGGATACAGGTAGTGACAGTGCAAGGCCTGTACTTCTCACCCGACGGCCGGTTCGGGACTGGCGCTGCCTTATGATATTGGCAGTCCCGTACATCACGTTTTGTTGGAGGTGCTGGTCATACGATGTCCGGATCAGCGGGCATCTCTGGAAGGGGCCGGGCGGAGCTCGCCGCGGTGCTCGCTCCGGGCAAGCGGTTCATCACGCCGGCTGACGTCTCGGACGTGCTCAGGATCGATCCCGATGCGGCGGCTAAGCGCTTGTCCCGCTGGGCCAACGAGGGCTGGGTGCGCCGGGTCCGGCGAGGAATGTACATCGGGGTGCCGGTGGACGCCGCGAACCCCGCTGCCTGGTCAGAGGACGCATTGATCGTCGCCACGGCGGTCTGGTCACCGTGCTACTTCACCGGATGGACCTCAGCTGGTCACTGGGCGCTGACCGACCAGGTGTTCCGCACCACTGTGCTGAAGACGGCCGAGCGAGTCCGCGCCTCGCAAGTCCGCCTCCTCGATCACGACTATCTGCTCGCTCACACCAGCGACGACACCCTGCACTGGGGCCTCAGGACTGAGTGGCATGGCGATGCCAGGCTTCGCTTCGCCGACCCCGCCCGCACCGTCATCGACGTTCTCGATGACCCGAAGCTCGCCGGCGGCATCCGTCACGCTGCAGAGATCACTGGCTCGTTCCTCGACGAGCACACTCCCGCGATTCTTGTCGAGTACGGGGACCGGGCGGGAACCGGGCGGTCTTCAAGCGGCTCGGCTACATCGTCGAAGCTCTCGGCCGAGACGCGCCAGACCTGGTGAAAGCCTGCAGGGACCGGGTCTCCGCCGGCGTTTCTGCTCTCGATCCCCACGGACCCGAGGGCGGCAGGCGGACCATGCGGTGGGGGCTGCGAGTCAACGTGACGATCGTGCCGCAGGAGCCGACGTGATCTCCAGACGTGAGCTGGAGCAGCTACGCGCCGAGTGGACCCTCGACATCGGGGTCATCGAGAAGGACTGCGTCCTGGGCTGGCTGCTAGCGGGAATCGCGCAGCATCCCGAGCTTGCCCGCACCTGGGTGTTCAAAGGCGGCACCTGCCTTCGCAAATGCTACTACGAGACCTTCCGCTTCTCCGAGGACCTCGACTTCACCATCATGCCGGTCGGCCCCGACGAACCCGGAGACCTGCAACGAGCATTCGGCGAGATCGCCCATTGGCTGCGCGAGGAATCCGGTACCGAGCTGACCGTCGACGACACGGCCTTCCGGCGGCGGCGGAACCGCCGGGGTAACCCGACAACCCAAGGACGGATCGCCTACCGGGGCCCGAACCCGCAGCCCACGTCTCCCAAGGTGAAGCTCGACATCACCACCGACGAGATCCTCGTCGAGCACCCAGTTCTGCGAGCGATCGGCCACCAGTACAGCGATGCGCCGCTTCCGGTAGACGGCGTGCTCTGTTACTCACTCACCGAGCTGTTCGCCGAAAAGCTCCGGGCACTCGCCGAGCGATGCCGGCCCCGGGACCTCTACGACGTCGTCCACATGCACCGCCACCCCGACCTCATCGGCATGGAGCAAGCAGTCAGCACGGTGCTCGCACGCAAATGCGATCACGCCGGCATCGACGTTCCCACCGCCGACACGATCCGGTCATCCCCGTTTCGCCAGGAGATCGAAGGCGAATGGGAGAACATGCTCGGCCATCAGCTACCGCAGCCGCTCCCCCCGTTCGCAGGCTTCTGGTCCACACTCGATGACGTGTTCCGCTGGCTGGCTGGCACCCTCCGGATCGTCCAGCTGCCACGAGCTTCGCTCGGCAACCTGGACCCCGGCTGGCAGGCACCCAGAGCCATCACCTCATGGCGGCGCGGCGTCCCCCTGGAGCTTCTCCGCTATGCAGGGGTGAACCGGCTGAAAGTCGACATCGACTACCAGGCCGAGAACGGCCGATGGGGGTCACGGCGGGTCGAGCCGTACTCGCTGCGCTACACCCAAGACGGCAACCTGATCCTGTTCGTTGTCAACGACTACGGACAGCTTCGGAGCTACCGGGTGGACCGTATCGCCGGCATCCGGCCGACGACGGCAACCTTCACACCGAAGTTCCGCGTCGAGTTCTGAGGCAACCGCACGCCCAGCCCCGCAGGCCACTGTCCCCCTACAGCAGGAGAGGACCAGCAAGACAAGGCATACACCCCGCCCATCCCGGCCGTCACATCAGGTCGTACGCCATCCGACAGCAGAGGTCGTACGCGGACACCCCGGCTGGCACCGAACGCCCGGCCCGGCATTCCCGGCTCGGCACAGCGGGCCGGCGCCGGCCGAACCCGGGCACAGCCGCGCCCCGGCACGGCCGGAGGACACCAGCGGGCGGCCACACGGCACCCCGCCACAGGCGCCACGTGCGCCGTGGCCGCAGGCGCGCCGATTCCTGGCCCGATGGCTCCGGCGGGACCGTCAGTTACCCGGGCAGCCGTCCCGTGGGACAGTAACGGCCCCGCCAGGTACACGCGTCCGGCTGGAAGCCCGCACAGATCGGGGCACAATCAGGGGCTCCGGGCAACCCGGCCGTGGCTGCCCAGGCCGGAATAGCACCAACCGGGCGGTGTGCCGTTCTCCGCGAAGACCTGGACCCAGCTCGCCGCCAGGCGCTTCTATGAGGGAACCCTTGGCCTCACCGTGGCCGGCGTCACCCCGTTCGCCTGCGTTATGCGGGCGGGCGACACGATGATGCGGATCACGAAGGTAGACGAACTGCGGCCACAGCCATTCACCGTCCTCGGCTGGACCCGTCCCCGAGATCAAACATTTCGTCAGGGACCTGGCCACCCGGGGCGTGGAGTTCACCCGTTATGAGGGGATGGGCCAGGACAGCGACGGCGCCTGGGCAACTCCGGGCGGTGACATGGTCGCCTGGTTCACTGACCCAGATGGCAACACCCTCTCCTCGACACAGTCACGGCGACACAGTTCACGGCGACACAGTTCACGGCGACGACCCGGTAATACAGGCCGACCGCAACCACGCCGCAGTTGGCGCCGTGGCAGGCTGTAACTGACTTGTAGCGCTACATGTACTGTGTAATTCACGCAAGGTGAGCAAAAGATGCCGCCGAACAAGCCCACCGCGCGCACGCCCGTGAAGGCACCCCGGCCGCGCCGTCTGGGCTGGGGCGACGGCTGCTACGACGTGATCGCCGAGTGCCCGACCTCGCCGACACCAAGGCACCGTCGCGGAGGAGATCCGCCCAGGCGGCAAGCTCGTGCTCAACGCGGACGACGCGCTCGTCGCCGGCCGCGAGTTGTATGTGAACGGCGATTCAGCTAGATATACAGCATGCCGGTTGCCCTGCTCGTCATCGGCGTCGTGGCCCTTGCCGCGAAGGCGAACGCGTATTGGCCGACCCGGTTGCGCCTCGTCATGGCGCCGAGCTTCTTCTTTTCGTGGATTGTCATCGAACTGGCCGGCTGGTGGCTGGCGATCGAGGTAGCCGCGTTCGCCGGCCTCGCCGCAGCGGGGGCGCTGCACGGCTGGGCCGGCTGGGCGGGCGCGGCCATGATGGCGGTGAGCTGGGCGGCGCTCGCCTGGCTCATCGTAATTTCCTCACGGACCTCGGCGACGCTGCGGGCCGTGGGCGCGCCGCCCGGCGGCCCGGTCCTGTTCCCGCACAGTCAAGTGATCTTTCCTTTCCTGCTGACGCACCGACGCGGCGTCAGGCGGCTGAAGAACGTCGTGTTCGCCGAGGTGGAAGGTGAACCGCTGAGGCTCGACATCTACCTCCCTAACGGCGGCGCGGCGGGCACGCCCAGGCCAGGGATCCTCCAGCTCCATGGCGGGGATTGGAGCTTCGGTGACAAGCGCGCGGAGGGCCTGCCGCTGCTTGGCCACCTGGCGGCAAGTGGCTGGGTCGGCCTCAACGCCAACTACAGGCTGAGCCCGAAGGTCGCCTTCCCCGTTCACCTGCAGGACGTGAAGCGGGCCGTCGCCTGGTACCGCGCACACGCGGCGGAGTTCGGCGCCGATCCGGATTTCCTGTGCGTGACAGGCGGCTCGGCCGGCGCGCATCTGGCCGCCCTCGCCGCGCTTACGCCGAACGATGCCGAGTACCAGCCCGGGTTCACCGGCGTGGACACCCGACTGCGTGCGGCCGCTGCATGGTACGGCGTCTACGACTTCACGAACA
Organism: uncultured Actinomycetota bacterium; assembly: GCA_963712955.1. GTDB lineage: Bacteria > Actinomycetota > Actinomycetes > Streptosporangiales > Streptosporangiaceae > DATFVJ01. Next base: position 60,717 of record CAVQKF010000018.1, read on the forward strand.
GGCTCGGCACCTGGCAGCCGCACGAGATGCGCATGCTGCAGCGCGACATCATGCAGCGCACGCTCGCCGACCACCCGGCCGACTTCGCCATGGCGTCGCCGCTCGACCGGCTACGGCCTGACGCCCCGCCGTTTCTGGTGGTGCACGGGGACATCGACACGCTCGCGCCTGTGGCCGAGGCGCGGGCGTTCGTGTCCGGGCTCCGCGGCGTCTCCACGCAGCCCGTGTTGTACGCCGAACTCGCCGGGGCGCAGCATGCCTTCGATGTCTTCCCTTCGCACAGGAGCGCCCGTGCGGTGGAGGCCGCGGCGCGGTTCCTCGAGAGCGTGCACGAGGCGTACCTGGCCGGGCAGGAGGCCGACACGGCCGCGCCACCCCCCTGATCGCTTCAGTAGGGTGGCTCACCCCACGGGGGCGATCACCGGTGCCGCCGCCGCACGGAGCGAACCCTGGGACTTGGCTGTCACGGGCAGACGTTGCCGCCGTTGAGAGCGGTCGCGCTGATGTTCCCATGGAACACCTGACTCCACCTCCATGCCGCAATGAGGGCGGAGCGGTTGGCCGGCGGAGTGACGGCGATCACATTCGGGTGGATGAATGGCGGCGAGATCGCGCTCCATCGCAGGCAAGAACGGGCCCTGTTGCCTGGGCGCAGGACCACCGTGGGCCGCGGCCCCGCGACCCGGGACTCGCGCGTGGCGAGCGCGTGCCCGAACGCGCCGTAGAACTGAATGCCTGGATAACCCCTCACAGAGCACGTCGAGCGCGACTGGTTCATGAGCACGAGCGTAAGGAACCGTTGACCGGCACCCGCGTTGAAGCCGCGGAAACTGAGGCCAAGCTGCCCGGTGCCGCACCGACGCAAGGCCAGCGGTCCCGCGTGTACCGCGCCTGCCGCGCCTGCCGCGGGCGCCGCGGGCGCCGCGGTGCCGTCCGCCAGCGCCGTCCCGGCGCTGAGGCCCATCGCGGCCAGTGCCGCCACCGCGAGCACGGCCAGGCGGGTCTTCATTACCACCGATCTCATCTACTCTCCCCCTGTGCGGCCGCCCCTCCCCCGCTGGGACAAGACGGTCTCCTTGTAGGACGGCACCTTGGGACATGCGGTTGCTTGTGGCCACGCGGCGACTGGCACCCTTGCGCCGCGAGCCGCGCGAACGGGGATATGTTGGTTCGGCGGGAAACTGACGGAGGTCATCAGCGCCCAATGAGCGGAATAGCGCACCTGGTCTTCTCCGGGCCGCTCGTGCTCGCGGTCCCAGTCGCTGCCGCCGCGGGTGCGGTCTCGTTCCTGTCGCCGTGCTGCCTGCCTCTGGTCCCCGGATACGTGTCGTATATCACCGGCATGTCGGGCGCGGACCTGCAGCAACGGGCGGCTCCCAGTCGCGTGGGCACGCTCGTCTCGGCCGGCGCCCCTGGCGCGAGCACCGGCACCGCTGGTGGCAATGGTGCGAGCGCACAGGCCGCGCAGACAATACGGTCTACCCGCCGGGGCCGGACGCTGGCCGGCTCGGCACTCTTCGTCCTCGGCTTCGCCGCCTTGTTCGCCACCTATGGTGCGCTTTTCGGCGGGCTCGGGGCCACGCTCAGCGCGCACCAGCGAGGGCTCGCCCAGGTGCTTGGCGCGCTCACCATCGTGCTCGGCCTGCTCTTCATGGGCGTCTTCGAGCGGCTGCGGCTCGCCGGCGCCGCGGTGCGTCCGAATTTCCGGCCGCGCGCAGGCCTGGCAGGCGCGCCTCTGCTCGGCGTGATGTTCGGCCTCGGCTGGACACCGTGCATCGGCCCGACCCTGACTGCGGTGATGTCGATGTCCGTGACCACAGGAACAGCGGCCAAGGGCGCGTTCCTGGCCTTCGTCTATGCCCTCGGGCTGGGCGTTCCCTTCGTGATCGCCGCGTTCGCCGTACAGCGCGGGATGCGCGCGTTCGGCTTCGCCAGGCGGCATGCCAGGCTCATCATGCAGGCGGGCGGCGCCATGCTGGTGGTGGTCGGGGCAGCGCAGGTGACAGGTGTCTGGGCGACCGCGATCGGCTCGATGCAGCACTGGATCACGGGCTACTCCGCGCCGCTGTAATGAACATCCTTGCTCACCAGGAAATGATGAGCGTCAGCTGGCGACGCCTGAGTGGGCCCAGGGACGGCTGAATCCGATCGCGCCCCTGCCCCTGTAGGTGACGATGTGGATCGGCACGCCTGTCTCCTCAGCCTCGATCATCATGCCATTGCCGAGCACCATGGCGACATGACCGGGCGATGTCGTCGTGCCGTCCGAGCCGACAAAGAACACAAGGTCGCCTGGCTGCTCATGGCCCGGCTGAATGCGTGGCCCCCATGCCCACTGGTCCTCCGATGTCCGCGGGATATTGATCCCGGCCGCGCGGTAGGCCATCATCACCAGGCCCGAGCAGTCGAAGCCATCCGGTCCTGTCCCGCCCCACACGTAGGGCTTGCCGAGCTGCTGCTTCGCGTACGCGATCGCGGCCGATACCACCCGGTTGGTGGCCACGGCCGGGACGGTGTCCGAGCATGACGCGCCGTTGTCGAGGTTCACTGCGCTCACCGTGAAGCCACCCTCGGTATAGGTACTCGCCATGGCAAGCACGTCCTGCACATACGATTCGAGGTGGTTGTAGGCGAAGATCGCCGTCGGCAGGTCACCAGTGGCACCGTGCCCAAGCAAATACTTCGCCGCGCCGGATATCGCATCGGCCGGATCGTAGACGTTGTCGACGCCATCGCCGTCGCCATCAATCGCGACCCCACCGAAGGACTGGCTGGCCGGGTGAATCGCCGGGCCGCCCCACTCATCTCCCGCCGCGCCGCCGATGCCGATCTGCATCGGGCCTGCGGCGCCGAACCCGTTCTGGCCGCTGTGCACGCCCGGCATGTTCGCCCGGCCGTGGTCGGACTCGATATCGCCGATGCCCGCGAGCACCTCCCACGGGATCCCGTACTGTTTTCCCGCCTGCTGGTAATCCGCGAGGTAGTTGGCTGGAATCGAATCCTTCGCGTCTTGGCTCGCGGCCAGCTGGCTGGCCGGCTGGGTGCATTTTTGCGGGCCGAACGCGGGCAGCCCGATGAGACTTCCCGACATCGCGATCGGGATGACGGCCAGGCCGATCGCGAAAGCGACTACCCCGACACCGATCAGCAGGCCGAACAACGGGCCGTGGCCACCTGAACCGCCGGGCGCGCCCGGCGTGCCCCGCCCGCCCGACCAATCCAACGAGCCGTACCGCGTGACCCGGTCTTCTGTGGCCAAGCCGCGACCGCCCCGCCGACCCGCGGAGTCGAGATCGCGCGTCATCGCCTGTCCACTGGCTACTGGTTGCCCGCCGACGCCGGCTGGATCTGATCCACCTGCCATGTGCCGCTGGTGTTGACCACCGTCACCGCGTACTGGCCGGTCGGCGACGTGCTCCCACTCGCCTGCTGGATGTGCTGGCTGATCGTCACCACGAAGGTGAAGCTTGATGTGTCGAAGGACCGCAGCGAGTTGATCATCGCGCTTGCGGTGGAGATCTCCTTGTCCTTGCTCCGCTGATTGGCAACCCCATAGGTGCCGTAGTCGCTCTCGAGTACCTGAAGGTACTGGCTGGTCACCAGATTGGACATCCGGCCGCCGTAGGCGGTGGCGTTCTCCGTGTAGCTGAAGGTGTCGTAGTACCCCGATGCCTGCGCGGCGACAGACGCCGCGTTGGCCAGGTCGTTCTGCGAGAACGGCAGCCACCGGTAGATGTTCACGGCCGAGCTCGGCTGGGGCGCCGGCGTCGCGGCAGTTTGCGGCGGGGGTCCGGCGGCTCCTGAAGTCGCCGATGCGGTCGTGTTCGGCACGGCATGCGGCGCCGCCGTCGTGTCAGGCAGGACCAGGTAGACGCCCAGGCCGGCCAGAATCACGACGATCACGGCGAACGCCAGCTTCTGCTGAGCCGGGTTAAGATCCATCACGGCTCCCGCTGCCTGTCACGCCTGAGCGGCCTGACCCAGCTCCTGCTGAACGTCTTGCGTTCGCCGGATTCCTGGTCCGTCGCGGGGCGCTGCGGCATGGGGGGCGGGGCCGCCGGCGACCGGCCCTGAGCCGGTGCCTGGCGCGGCTGCGATGGCACTGATCGTGTCTGCGCCGGTGCTGATCGTGGCGGCACCGGCGCTGACCGTGGCGGCACCGGCCCTGACCGTGGGGGCACCCGTGCCGACCGTGGCTGCGCCGGTCCAGACCATGGCTGCGCCGGTGCCGACCGTGGCTGCGCCGGTCCAGACCGTGGCGGCACCGGCCCAGACCGTGGCTGCACCGGTGCCGAACGTGGAGGTACGGGCGCCTGCTGCCTCGCGGCCTGGTGTCTCGGCGGCGCCTCGGCCGGGCCCACGCCCCCGTGGCCAACGGTCGCGGGTGGCGGAGCTGAGGCGCTGCCGCGCCGCGCCGGGTAGGGTCCCGGCTGCCAGCGCGGCGGCCCGCTGGGCGAGCGCGGCTGCAGGTCGAGCGGTGGTGGCTCGCTGCGGCCGTTGCCGTTCCCGCCAGACAGGTCGGGCCGGAGCGCTCGACCACCGGGCCTGGATCCGCTCCGGGACGACCCGCCGTGATCGGGTCCGCCGTCGTCGGGCGAAAGGTCGTGCGGTCCCTGCCCGTCCGGCAGCCCATCGCCACCGCTGCCCGTGCCTCCGGCCGCACGCGCGATGTTCCGGGCGAGGAAGACCGATTGATCCGCCTGATCGGGGTTCTGCCGTGCCCAGCGGCCCGCCCGGTAGGCAGCGTAACCGGGGACCGTGGCGCTCGCGGTGCGTACCGTCTGGCCGCGGAAGCCGTACCGCGACTGTTCGCGGTATGCCTCAGCGCGCTCGCGCGCGCCGGCCATGTCGTAGCCAACAGAGGTGAACAGATGCTGGAAGGGCCTCCTGTAGATGAACACCGCGACGGTGAGCAGGGCGATCATCATGATCTTGAAGACCCATGGCAGCGCATTGTCGCTGACGGCCATCACCAGGGCATAGCAGTACAACAGCACGCTCAGGGCCAGCGCCACCGCGGCCTGTTTCATCAGGACCCCCAGCAGCATCTCGACCCAACGGATGGCGATCACCCGGCCGAAGCCCGGATGGGTCCCGATGATCAGGAAGAAGGGCCCAGCGACGAGCAGCAGCAAGAACCCGAGTTTCAGTACGATGAGCGTGACCGCGATCAGCAGCACCAGGGCGCCCGCCACCATGGCCGCGAAGAGCGCGCTGAACGCGATCTCCAGCCGGGTTGCCCACTGTTTGCCCTGGAACAGCGGATACACGGCCGGGTCTTGTTGCAGCTTGCTCGCGATCCCCTCGTACACGTCCTGCTTCTGGGTTGCCAGTTGCGCCGTTGGCTGCTCGGTCACGGCGTAAGCCTGCGACCAGAGCAGCGCGCGACCGTACTGGTCGACCGGGCTGGCGGCGTCCCCTGTGGACATCGTGCCGAACTCACCGGCAAGCCATGGCTTGCACACCAGGACGGCCCAGAGTTCGTCGGCGTTTTGGCTGACCACCTCGTTGCCCCCGGTGTAGGCGTAGTTCTCGCCCGTGCTCTGGGGGTCACCCTTGCCAACCGGCACGCAGCCTGTGCCGCCCGAGACGGGCAGCCTGCTGAAGGCGGCGTTGAGCACCTGGCTGATCCCATCGGACACCTTCTGCCCGAGCCCGGTGAAGTCAGCGGGGCGGCCGATCAGCCAGATCGCCGCCGCGCAGGCAACCACCATCCATATGGTGCCCTCGATCGTGCGGGTGGCTCGCTTGCGGATCAGGCCCTCCCAGGCCAGCCACACCGCCCCGAGCAACACGATCGGGGCGAGGTAGGGGAAGTAGATCGCGTTCCCGATCTGCGAGATGAGCTGGTCCACACGCTGTTTGAGCCAGCCGAGCAGGCCCTCGCCCGCTGCGGACTGGTAGGTCGTGATCGTGATTCTGTCGATGGCTTTGGCCGCGTCGAAGACGGCGTTCGCGACGCTGTTTCCGATCATGGACGTCATGTCGGAGCACTTGAGGTTGTACGGCGCCCAGGACTGGCCGGCCATGCCGTAGCTCTGGTAGAGGGTGAGTTTCGACGGCGGACCAGCCGCTGCCGTCGCCGGTGGCCTGATCATGGCGTCGATACCGCTGTCTGCGGGCTCGGGCGCCGGCGGGCCGGGAGAGCACAGATCGTTAAGCGAACTGGCCACCGACGACCCCGCCTGGCACAGCCCGCCGAGCCCGGCGATCGTCAGTCCGTCGCAGATCGCGCTCTGCGGCACTGTGGCCGGTGTGGCGAATGTGGCAGGCGTGGCGCGATAGGCCGCGGGTGAGCCACCCGGATGGACCGTGCCCGATGTGGCCGCGTGGTCACTTACGGTCGCCGCACGCACCTGGCGGGGTGCGTGCACGGCCACGGTGCTGGCTGTGCCGGCCACGACCGCGGTGGCCGGGATGCCGGACACGGCGGCGATGACTATCAGCACGCCCGCAGCACGGCGGGCGGCCAGTGTCACTCTCGCCATCGGGCACTCCTGGGGATCGGTCTCCGGTTATCTCACTGCTTGCCCGGGTTTGTCCCGGGAGCCTGACGCTGCTGCCCTGCTGGCCCGGCCGGTGTGGCAGGCTCGTCCGGCTTGGCCCGTGTCGGGTTGGTGTCCAGCCAGCGCACCAGTTCCTCCGAGATCAGGTCGATCCCGATCCGGCCGGCCCTGCCGTCCAGATCGCGGAAGATGCACTCGCCGTTGCCAAGGCTGCGAAGCACGGCCTTATGGTCGTCCGACGGTTCGACGCCGAGCAGCGCCATCACGTTGCCGACCTCCACGCGCTCGGTGGAGCGGAAGGCGAAGACCCCGGAGATGCAGTTGGTGACCTGCTCGCTGAGCAGGTCACCCGCGTTCTGTGAGACGAGGATCAGGGCAGTGTTTCGCGACCGGCCCATCCTCGACACCTCGGGCACAAGCTTCGCGCCCTCGGGCGTCGAGGTGATCGCCCACGCCTCGTCAAGGAAGATCGCCTTCGGCAGGCCGCGGTCCATGCCGTTGAGCAGCCGCCGGGCGAACTGCGACACGAGGTAGAGCAGAGCAACAGAAAGCCGCTGTTCGTAGGAGTAGTCGTCGCGCCTGACGGCCGCGTCAGGAAGGCTGAGTCCGCTGAGCGTGAACACCGTGGTCCACGTGGCCGCGTCGATCTGCTCGCCCCCTGAGGGGTGGAAGCACAGCCGAGCGAGCCGCATCTCTGACATCGATCGGAGCACGGCGCCGAGGTTCTTGGACGCGGCGTCGGCTGACCCCTCCAGGTGATCGACGACCTTGCCGAGGCTCGGCCGTTCCCGCCCTGCGACGGTGCCGACCGCCTGGATCATGGCGCTCTCACGTTCCTCACTCATGCGAGGCAACAGCAATCGGAGTGTCTCCGTGGCCATCGTGCGCTTGGCCGCCAGATCGTCACCGAACGAGAACGGGTCGAGCAGGCCCGGTGCCGCTGCGCCGAGCGGCAGCACGCGGGCGCGGCGGCCACGCATCTGCAGCAGGCGCACCAGCGACTCGGCATCGCCCTTCGGGTCGATCACGGCAACCGTCACGCCGCGGAGGGCAAGCTGGTAGATCAACAACAGGGCCAGCGTGGTCTTGCCGCCGCCTGGCTCACCGGTAATGGCGATCGCGGTGGGCCGGTTTCGCGCGGCGGCGGCAAGCGGGTCGAAGTGCACGACGGACCTCGCCCGGCCCAAAGTCTCACCGATGTAGGGACCGATCCAGGCGCCGTCTGCTCGGTCACCGAGGTCCACGGTCGCGGTGGGCACACCGCCCGCGATCGTGTAGAGGGGCTGGCGCTGCACGTACGCGTTGAGCCTGATCCGGTCGCCTGGCAGCGACTCGCACAGCAGCGAGAACTGGTCACCGGTGGAGTTGACGATGTCGATGCCAATGTCGCGGTAGTGCTCGATCACGGCCTCCACACGACGGACGCACATCTCCTGCGTCGGCGCCGCGACGAGCAGCCGATGCCAGCCGTAGACGAATGGCAGCCGCTCCTTGGTGATGCCGTGCTCGAGCATCCGCGCCGCCTCGAGCTGCTCGGCGAGCGCGATGGGTGCCTCGGCGCCGGCCTCGCGGATGTGAATGTCCATGTCACGTGCGTGGGCGAGCTTGTGGCTCACATCCTTGCTTGCCTTGGCGGGCGGGATCAGCTTCATCCGGGAGCTGATCTCGACGGGGAACGGCAGCGAGTCGGCAAAATGCAGCCAGGGCTCACCCTCGGGGAAGGCCATGACGTCGGGAAAGCGGGAGAACGACAGGAGCGCGGCGAAGGACTCTCCCGCCTGGTGCTCCAGGCGCAGTAAGGTCCTGCCGTTGTGCACCTGCCCTTCGAGCAGCCCTTCGATCTCACCTGTGCCCCAGGTCCGGCGGGGTGTGGCCGACGGCGGGGGGTCGCCAATCGAGCCGCCCAGGGTGTGCCGGAGCAGCCAGGCGATCTCGTCGGACCTGGCGTGCCGCGCGCCGAGAGCACCCGCCGCGAGCGCGCGGCCGAGCCGATCGGCCTGCGCGGTCCACTTCGCGATCTCGCTGTCGTCGACAGCCTCGTCGTCCAGGCCAAGCGCCTTCTCACTACGCTGGTAGAGGGAGATGAACGGTGCGAGCACCCCGCCCGAAAGCTGCATCCGCATGCCGCGCTGGCCGAGCCGGACGCCGAGGTACACCTCCTTGGCCCAGAAGTCCTTTGCCCATACGTGCCGGTACATCTCGTCCAGGTACTCGAGCCAGCCCGGCCCGCCGTCGGAGGTGGAATCGAGGCGGCGGGCCCATTCTGCGGCCGGATAGGAGCGGTGCATGATGCGCAGGTGTACCTCGGCATCGGACATCCTGATGGCCGCGAGGGCGATCGTGATGTTGGTGGCGAGAGCCTCACGTTCCTCTGGCGTGGTGAACTCATACGGCACCGTCGGAATGCGGTAGTACGCCCACGCGTATGTGTCCGTGAGCACGATCCGGTCATCGAAATACCTGACGGACAGCCTTCGCCGCTCCCTCGTGCGGCTGCTCATGCGCCTCGCCTCCCTGGCAGGCAGCACCTGGCCACGCAGGCCGCCGGTGCGGGCCTCATCGGGACGCCTCCGCCGCGTCCGCCGCTACGGTGAGACCGGCGACTGTGACCCCCGCGAGCGCCGTGTACGCGTGGCGGGTCTGCGCGCGAAGTGATCGTGGCCCCGGTCCCTGGCCGCGCCCGGCGCCGAGCTGATCGTCCCACGGCACCCGTACGATCGCCCTGCAGCGACCGCGAGCCACGTTCTCGGCCTGCAGCACATGGGACATGCTCCGCTTGCTCACCCCGTTGATCACCGTGACCGCGCGCGCGGCAAGTTCGGTGTGGCCGTGCCCGTCGAGCCATTCGCGTGTCATCGCCACCGCGCGTGGGGCGTCGGCGCTTGCCGGTGCGACAAGCACCAGCTGATCCGCGATCCGCAACACCCGCGCCACCGTGGACGCAGCCGGGTCGACCAGGGTGAGCTCGTAGCGCCTGGCGAGCGCGCCGACGAGCTGGACGAAGTCGTGCTCGCTGAGCGCACGGACTGCCGTCCGGTCCTCGCCTGATGCGATCACCTCGAGCTGGGGGTCCGCGGCAGCCGGAACGCCGTAGGGGGCGAGGGAACCGCTGACAGCATCGGCTAGCAACTGACCGACGGTGGCGGTGGCCCGCGTCCGAAGCTGGCGGGTGAGCGACCCGTCACCGGGATTGAGATCAAGCGCAGCGACCGGTTCTGCGCGCAGGCTGGCGAGCAGTTGGCCGAGCATGAGCGCCGTCGCGGTCTGGCCAGCGCCACTCGTGCAGCCAAGAACCACGATCCTGCGGGGTCCGGGCAGCGGCATACGGCAGCGGGCCTTGTCCTGTTCCTCGGGTTCGGCCCGCCCAGGACCCAGGCCGCCCACAACCACCTTCGCCCGCCGATGCCAGCCCGGACCGCGTTCGTCGCGTGAGCGGTGGACCACCCGCTCTACGGACCGCGGCAGTTCCCGGGTGCCTCGCACCTTGACGCCCTGCGCCTGTGATTCCGGCGCTTGGGAACCCGGAGCCTGGGAACCCGGAGCCTGGGAACCCGGAGCCTGGGAACCCGGAGCCTGGGAACCCGGAGCCTGGGAACCCGGAGCCTGGGAACCCGGAGCCTGGGAACCCGGAGCCTGGGAACCCGGAGCCTGGGAACCCGGAGCCTCCTCATTACCTATGACCGCCCCGGCCGCAGCTACTGCCTCGACAGGCGGCGTCTTGGTGACGTGGGGAATCGGCGGGAGTGGTGGAGACGGCGCGCGGGGCCGGGCTGATGGTTTCGATGTTGATGGAGTTGTCTCTGATGGAACCAGCGTTCCTGCGGTCGATGTTGACGCTGGCGAGACTGGTGGAACTGGTGGAACTGGTGGAACTGGTTGGATTAGTGGTGATGACGCCGGCGGCGGCTGTGGCCCTTTTGGAACCACGTGGGCCGGGGGTGGTGGCACAGGAGCTTCGGGACGGTCAGGGCGGGGATCGGCATCGTGGGAGGCGGTGCGTGGAGCAGCGTGCCGCGGAACCCGTAGCCCACGCGGCCCCGCGGGCAAGCCCGATGTGGCGAGCGGCGCACCCGACGCTGCAATGGGTGGCGGTGGCGGGGTGGCCGGCGCTGGCGGCGCCGCAGGCGCAGCAGACTGCACCGCCTGCGTGGCGACGGCCGACCCAGTGCCTGAAGGCGCAGGAGTACTGGACGGCTCAGAGCCAAGCGGCGCGGCCAACGGAACACTAGGCGGCCCCGTACCCGACGGTGCAGTACCAACAAACCGTGCGGCGCTAGGCGGCTCAGCCGACGGAACGCTGGGCGGCTCAGCCGACGGAACGCCGGGCGGCTCAGCCGACGGAACGCCGGGCGGCTCAGCCGACGGAACGCCGGGCGGCTCAGCCGACGGAACGCCGGGCGGCTCAGCCGACGGAACGCCGGGCGGCTCAGCCGACGGAACGCTAGGCGGCGCGGCACCGGGCGGCGCAGCATCCGGCCGCGGCGTCGAGCCGGCGCCGTGCGCTGTGGACGGCATGGCATGCGACCGGGCGCCCGCTGCGCCACGCGGCCCAAATCCCGGCCCTGTGCCCGGTGCGGCAGATGGCACAGATCCCGCCGCGGATTGGGTCGCCTTTGGAGACTCGTCCGCCTGCGGTTTGGCCTGGGGTTGCGGACTCTCCGCACGCCGCGGTGACCGGACGGCCCGTGGTGGCTCCGGCGACTGGGGTTGCTGCGCCTGCGACGGTGACACCGGATCGGCATGCGGGAAGCGCGGACGGGAATCCACCGGGCCCTGCGCCTTGTGCGCCTGCCCAACCCATACCTCGGCCTGCCCGGAACCGCCGCCCTCACCTGCCCGGCCGGTTTCGCAGGCCGGGCCATGTGGGTGAGAGACCTCGTCGACCTGGTCGGAGTGTGCAACCTCGAGCGGGCTCCGATAGGCCATGCGTGCCGGTCCTGCCGCCTCGACCTGTCCTACCGGCGGCTGCACCGCGGGTCCCGGGTGCCCGCGAGCCTTGGCGTCCCCTGCGGCAAGATGATCAGCTGCGGCAGACCGCTTCATTTCCGGTCCTGGGTTCCCGCGAGTCTTGGCATCCCCTGCTGCAGGAGGGTCCGCCGCAGGCTGCTGCACCGGTCCCGCGTGCCCCCGAGGGCTGGCCCGCCCTGGCGGGGGCGGGGGCCCTGACCCGGGAGACTGGCCTGCCGCAGGCGGCCGCACCGCCGGTCCCGCGTGCCCCCGAGCGTTGGCGTGCCGTGCCGCAGGGGCTTGACCCGCCGCAGGCGGGGGCCCCGGCGCCGCGCGCCCACGAGCCGATGCCGAATCGCCCTCGCGGGCCGCCGAGCGCAACCGCTCGTGATGTGATTCGTATCGTGCGCGCTCCGAGCGCGGTGACGCGCCGAGGGGATCAGCCCCTGGCGCTGCCTGATGATCCGCCGCGGCGCGAGCCGCAGCGGCCGCCGCGTTGCCTGACAGGGTGCCTGCCGCACTGCCAATTGCGGTACCTGCGGTACCTGTCACGCCGCCAGCCCCGTTGCCCGCCACAGGGTTCGGCACGCCGCCTGTGGCAGCGCCTGGTGCGGCCTTCGGCAGGCCGGCACCCGAGCCGCCCGCAGGCTTTCCATGCGCCAAGCGCGCGGCATTGCTTGCGGCGCCTGTTGCTCGAGTGCCCGGGGTTCCGCTTGCGCGAGTGCTCGCCGCACCGCCGGTAGAAGTACTAGCCACGGCGCTCCCAACACCGCCGGCCGCTGCGCTTGCGGCGGCGCTCGGCGCAGCACGCGCCGCTGCACCCGCGCGGGCCCCTACGCCCGCCTGACCACCTGTGACTGCCCCACCATCCACACTATCCACACCTGCCCCACCAGTGCCACCATCCACACCTGCCACGCTGCCCGCGCCTGCCGCCCTGCCCGCGGCACGAGCGCCAGAAGCGACCGCCCTACGTGCCGACCTCGACAGCCAGGGTGCCTTCCGCCGCTCCCTGACGCCGCGATCGGTGCCTGAAGCCGCCACCTCCGCGGCTGAGGCCGACGATGGGGCGGCTGACGCGGACGATGGGGCGGCTGACGCCGACGCAGCCGATGGGACGGCCGACGCGGACGATGGGACGGCCGACGCGGACGATGGGACGGCTGACGCCGACGCAGCCGACGCGGCGGCCGACGCGGACGATGGGACGGCCGACGCGGACGATGGGACGGCCGACGCGGACGATGGGACGGCCGACGCGGACGCAGCCGACGCGGCGGCTGAGGCGGACGATGGGACGGCTGACGCGGACGCAGCCCATGGGGCGGGCACAGGCGGCGACACCGGGGCGAGCGGTGGCGCACGGTGCCAGACGCGACCCACAATCACGATCTCGTCCGCCTCTTCGGCAGGGATCAGCCGGGACCACATGCGCGGTTCGGCGAGATAACGGATTTGTGACGTAAGCAACTCGGGCAGCCGTTTGTTCTCAAGAACGGGCCTGGTCGCAAGCCATGTCGCAACGCCCGGCGGCAAAATGTAGAGCCAGAAAAGGCGGTGGTCAAACGGCAAGCCGATCAACGAAAGCGCCATGACATACGGCACTGTAATGGCCACGAACACGACAATCTGGCCAATGGGCAGCGGGAACGGCAGCCGGAGATCGTAGATCTTGTAGAGCCGTTTCTCAATGCGCCAGATGTTGGTGTACGTGGGGAGGTCCACGCGGGTGCTCTCCTTCCGCCTTGGCGGGCGGCCTTAGTGGACGCCGAGTGCGTTGGCGATACCTGTGGCGAGCGTCTGAACGATGCTTGGCGTATAGAAGATGACAGCGATCCCTATTGCGAGGACGAGGAACTGAACAAACCTGGTGATCTCCCGGGTGAACAGGAAGAAGAGTGCGACGATCCCCACGATACCCAGGAACAGCGGGCCGAACAGCTGCTGAAGGTACGTCACAAGACCGTTCGAGTTCAACGTGGCCGCAGCCGGGGCCGCCGTGACGAAATGGTTGAACAACATCAACTTACTCTTTCCGGGGCAGGTGAGACTTCCGGGGACATGCAGGTGACTATGGTGAGCGGTTCCTCACGTGCGCGCCTGGCCATCACGGCTGCCCGGCCTGCTGGGTCGAGCCCGTGATGGTTTCGATGGTCCAAGTTCCGCTCTGGTATATCCACGTCATCTCGTATGTCACGTCAAGTGTGGCTGGCGCATTTCCCCCCTGGCTCGGAAGCTGCCAGCGAACCGTAGCCGTAATGTCCCGCTTCGACCCGCCCTGCGGCACCGTCAGACTCACGATCGAGCTATAGCTCACCACACCGCCGAGCCCGGTGATGGAGAAACCCTTGGTGATGTAACGGGCAAGCGTCGCGGTGTCACTTGCCGCATACGCGATAAGGAATGAGGGCAGAAGGGTCTGAAATTGGTTCTGCGCCGTCAGATCCGGGCTACTGGCCTGCACGGACGGCGGGTTGGCCGGGCCGGGCGGCGGGAGCAGCGCGGGCTCACCAGAGACAACCATTCCGCCCGACGCCGCGTAGATCGGCACGGACAACTCCATCAGCTGGCCATTCACCCTGACGAGCAGACTCACCAGGGCGCTGTGCGCGTCTTGCACGTTTATGCCCGCGACCTGCTCGGACTGCAACTGCATGCGGCCCGCACCGTTCCAGCCAAACTGCTGCGCGGCGCCCGAGGGGATGAACGGGGCAAGCTGCTGCGCGCGCTGATCGGCGTGCGCCGGGTCGAAATTCAGGTAGATCTGACCGAACTGCACCGCAAAGGCTTGGGCAAGGCCCGCGGGAAAATTGCTCGACGGGGTCGGCTGCTGGGCCGATGTGCTCGCCGGGCCCGGCGTCTGGGTCGCACGAAGGAAAATCGCTCGCACGCCATTAACCGCGACGACGATCAATACCGCCCACAAGATGGCACGCCCGACCCACACCCCCCAGCGCCCACCCGCACCCCGCCAGCCTCGCGCGGTATGCGGCGCCACGGCCGGGTCATCAGGCCCGCCCGCCGTGGACCTGCCGCCGCGGGAAGCCGCCGGCTGCGGATCGCGTTCGACGGTCGACCTGCGAGCCATCGCACCTCCGAGTCCTGCCTGGCATCCCGGGCGCAGCAGTTACGGGCCGACGTCAATCGTGCCGGTCCTGTGGTCCATTGTGAGGCATAAGACCCCAGTAGTGGACGTCATTCTCCCAGCGGCCCCCGCGTGTCCCGCGCTAGCCAGAAGGCCACTGCTTCCTCCCCTCCGACTGCGCACCGTAATTGCGGTCGAATCATCGCAGCTCATACGTTGAACCGGAACTCCACAACGTCACCGTTGCGCATCACGTAGTCCTTGCCCTCGATGCGTGCCTTTCCCGCCGCGCGCGCCGCTGCGAGCGAGCCCGCCGCCATCAGATCCTGGTAGGAAACGACCTCGGCCCTGATGAAACCGCGCTGGAAGTCGGTGTGGATCACGCCCGCGGCCTCGGGTGCCGTCGCGCCGGCCCTGATCGTCCAGGCCCGCGCCTCCTTCGGTCCCGCGGTAAGGAACGTCTGCAGGCCGAGTGCGGCGAAGCCGGCGCGGGCAAGCTGCGCGAGCCCCGGCTCATCCTGCCCGATCTCGGCCAGCAGTTCGGCGGCGTCGTCGTCGGGAAGCTCGGTGAGCTCCGCCTCGGTTCTCGCGTCGAGGAACACCGCAGGTGACGGCGCGACGAGCCCGGCAAGGCGCTGCCGCAGACCGCTGTCTTGGAGCTCGGTGTCGTCGAGGTTGAACACATAGATAAACGGCTTTGCGGTGAGCAGATGAAGCTCGCCGAGATCAGCGAGACAGATCCCGCCCGCGGCCGCGTGAGCGTGCAGCGGCTGGCCGGCGTCCAGGATCTCCGCTGCGCGAGCCGCGGCTTCCACCGCGCGCAGCCGCTGCGGGTCCTTATGGGTTCTCGCCTCCTTGGCGAGACGCGGGAGCACTTTCTCCAGCGTCTGCAGGTCGGCCAGGATCAGCTCCGTGTTGACCGTCTCGACGTCGCGCTGCGGGCTGACGTCGCCCTCGACGTGCGTAACGTCGGCGCCGGTGAATACGCGCACCACCTGGCAGATCGCATCGGTCTCGCGGATATGCGCGAGGAACTGGTTACCCAGGCCCTGCCCCGCAGACGCGCCGCGCACGAGCCCCGCAATGTCCACGAAACGCACGGTGGCGGGCATGACGCGGACCGAGTTGTAGAGGCGTGCGAGCTCGGCGAGCCGCGGATCAGGCACACCCACGACCCCCACGTTCGGCTCGATGGTCGCGAACGGATAGTTGGAGGCGAGCGCCCCGGCCCGGGTCAGCGCGTTGAACAGGGTTGATTTGCCCACATTGGGCAGGCCGGTGATGCCAATCGACAAGCTCACTCGCGGGAGTCTACGAAGCGCCAACCGGGCAGACGAATCCGCACCGGCTTGGCGTGTCAGGCGCTCCACCCTCGCCGAGGGCTGCCACCATAGCGAAACATGGACGCGATCTCGCTGTTTGCCGGGCTCACGGCAGGTGCCGTGGTGGGAGCGGCGATCGGCTTCCTCATCGCCCGCGGGCGCCACGCCGCCGAGGCCGGGAGCCTTTCCGCACAGGTGCGCGCCGCAGAAGAGAAGATAATTCTGGTCGAGCGGGCGGCACAGGAGAAGGCCGAGCTCGTCGAGGGTCAGCTTGCTGAGCGGATACGCGCGCTTTCCACCGAAGCGCTCGATGCCAACAGCCGCAGGTTCCTCGAGCTCGCCGAGATACAGATGCGGGCGTTCGGTGTCAGGGCCACCAGTGACCTTGAGACCAGGCGCGCGGCGGTCGAGCACCTGGTCGGCCCGCTGAAGGACACTCTTGCCCGGGTCGAGACCCAGCTCCGCGAGTCGGATGCGGCACGCCGCGTCTCGCACGCCGAGCTTGCCAAGCATGTCGAATTCGCCCAGGCCAGCTCTGAGCAGTTGCGCGAGCAGACCCAGGCCCTCGTGACCGCGCTGCGCCGGCCAGAGGCGCGCGGACGGTGGGGTGAGCTGCAACTGCGCCGGGTGGTGGAACTCGCAGGCATGACCGCCCGTTGTGACTTCGACGAGCAGGTAGGCGTCCAGGCGGCGGACGGCGCGCAGCGGCCGGACCTCGTCGTCCGGCTGGCCGGCGGCAAGAACATCATCGTGGACTCCAAGGTTTCCCTCGCCGCGTACCTGGAGGCTGCGGAGGCCAGGGACGAGAGCGTGCGCAGTGCTCGGCTCGCCGCGCATGCGCGCCATCTCAAGGAACACGTGGACCGGCTTGCTGCCAAGGCGTACTGGACCTGCATCAGCCCATCACCCGAGTTCGTAGTGCTGTTCATCCCTGGCGAGGCTTTCCTGGCCCCCGCCCTGGAACACGACCCCGGCCTGCTCGAACACGCACTGGCCAAGAGGGTGCACGTCGCGACGCCCACGACATTGGTGACGATGCTGCGGACGGCCCACTACGCTTGGCAGCAGGCCGCGCTTTCTGAGAATGCCCGCGCCGTGTTCGACCTGGGCAGGGAGCTCTACGACCGGATCGGAGGGATGGGCAGGCACGTGGACAGGCTCGGCCGGGCACTGACCAACGCGGTTTCGACCTATAACCAGGCGGTCGGCTCGCTGGAGAACCGGGTACTCGTGAGCGCGCGCAAACTCAACCAGCTCGGGGTCGTCGAGGCGCAACTTGAGCCGCCACGGCCGGTCGAGGAGACCACACGGGCGATCTCGGCACCTGAACTCGTCACCGGATCCGGCCCTGAGCTCGTCACGGAGGCGCCTGCCGAACTGCTCGCCCCATCCAGGCGCGCCGGTGCCGCGGGGTGAGGGCCGTGCAGCGCGACTGTCCCTGCGCCGTTGACATCCGGGGCGGCCTACGGGGGAAAGACTACGACGGGGAGGAAAGACGTGCCCGCGATCCGGATGCCGGAGTCATGGAACGGCCCGATCAGCGCGCTTCGAGGAAGGACAGTGACGACGAGCCAGTCTGGGCAGCGGCGGTCTGGCGCCCCGGCGCCGCCGGACCGACCGTCACGGCGAGCACCCGGGGCCGCGGCAGACGACGTGCCCGGGGGCTTCGCCGCCCTAGGGGCTCGTAACAAGCCGGGCGCCACCCGGGGCATCGTGCGCACCCGGCCGGTGCGGCTGACCGGGCGCGGTGGCGTGCTCGCCGTGTTCGCGATCTCGTTCGCCGGCGCGCTGGCCGCCAGCGCGTCGCACCTCGGTGTGCTTGCCGGACTCTCGTACGTGGCAGGGTGCGTCTTCGCTGCCTGGGCGGTGCGGCCCAGTCAGCTGCTGCCCGTGGTCGCGACCCCGCCGATGCTGCTCGGGGCCGCCGTGGTGTGCGTGCAGGCCATCACGGCCAGCGCGGGCGTGCTGTCCGTTGCCGAGGGAACCCTGGTGACGCTCGGCAACGTCGCGCCCTGGCTGTTCGCCGGCACCGCGGCAGGAC
The DNA here is from genome assembly GCA_963712955.1 of uncultured Actinomycetota bacterium. Lineage (GTDB taxonomy): Bacteria > Actinomycetota > Actinomycetes > Streptosporangiales > Streptosporangiaceae > DATFVJ01. The sequence goes on from CAVQKF010000018.1 coordinate 78,618, forward strand.
TCGTCATCGCGCTTGCACGCGGCATGGCCGGGAATGTCCGCGCGCTGCGTGAGTCACTGCGCGGCGATTCGCACGACCGAGGTCGGCCGCGCGGCGAGACGGACTGAACCCCGCGGTGCTCCGGGCCGCGAAACGTCACCCGCTGAACGTGAGCGACGAGCCGGTTGGCAACACCGGGCAAGGGCGGAACGCGAGCCGTCGTGCCCCTCCCATCGGGCTGCGCCCCAACGGTCAATTGGCAATTTATTGGTAGCAATTGCCCAATTCGGTTGAAAAGCAGCTCGGCGTGTGCTGGCCTGTTCTCTGGGGTGCGTCCCCGCTGTCGGCGCGCTCCGGGGGGTACATTCGGATGGGTCAGGAGAGCGGTCGTACGCTCGCGAGCCAACAGGCGCTCAGGGACCAGATTCCACCATCGACGGTGGCTGGCTTGCTCCGGATGGCCGGTCGCGACCTCGCCAGCGGGGATCCGAGCGGAACGGAAGCTCCTGTCGGACCAGGCGCGGTTACCGGAGCACGACCAGGCGAGACCGCCGGAGCCCGACCCGGGGAGACCGCCGGAGCCCAACCAGGCGAGACCGCCCGAGCCCAACCAGGCGCGGTTACCGGAACCCAACCCGGGGAGACCGCCCGAGCCCAACCCGGGGAGACCGCCCGAGCCCAACCAGGCGAGAACGCCGGAGCCCAACCAGCCGAGACCGCCGGAGACGGCCCGGAACCCGAGACAGAATACGGGACAGCGTCCGAGACAGAATCCGAAACGCGTCTGACCTCGCCATCATGGGCACGGGTCCTTGCCACCACCGTACGGCTGTGGGTGCGGCGCCGCCGGCACGGGGAGCGCGAGACCGCCCCGGGGCGCCGCCTCATGATTGGCCTGATCGTCCTTGTGATCGCCATCTTGGTCGCCAGCGGACTGATCGTCGCGCTGACCAGGCACGCCACGACCACCGGGCCAGCCCCCACAGGGAAAGGCCCGGCATCGGGCCAGGGCAGCGGCGCGCTCGATGCTACGGCGAACATCCGCCGCGAGACCGCGACATGGGTCGCCGACCAGGTGAGCCCGAGCGCGATCGTGGCCTGTGACCCGGTCATGTGCGCCGCGCTGCAGGCGAAGGGCCTCGCCGCACAGAACCTGCTGACACTGCAGCCAGCCGCGTCCGATCCGCTCGGCTCCGATGTCGTGGTCGCGACGGCGGCGGTGCGGAGTCAGTTCGGCAGCCGATTGGCGAGCGTATTCGCGCCGACCGTCATCGCAACCTTCGGGTCGGGGGCCGCGCGGATCGATGTCCGCGCGGTCGCGCCGGACGGAACCGCGGCCTACGAAGCCGCACTCGGCTCCGACCGGCTTGCCCGGCTGGCAGCAGGGAGCCAGTTGCTGGGTAACCCGCAGATCACCGCGGAGCCTGCGGCCGGGCGCGAACTCGCGGGCGGCCATGTGGATTCGCGGCTTCTCATCGTGCTCGCGGCCGTCGCCGCCAGGTACCACCTGAACATCGCCGCATTCGGCACCCCGGCTCCTGGTGCCAGCCCTGCTGTCCCATTGCGCTCTGTGGACATCAACGGAACCGGCAAAGACGGCGGCGCTGAGCTTGCGTCGGTTCTCGCGTTCCTGCAGGCCCAACTGCCTCCCTATCGCCCGATGCGCGCGCAGGTGCAAGGGCACGGCGGCGCGGCCGTGCTCCGCGTCGACTTTGGCGCGCCCAGCCCGCTCGGGCTGCTCGGCACGCACGCGTGACCCCGTGATCAACGTATGGCCCTATGACATCGCGATCCTGAACCGGTTGGGGAGACCGTTCATCGCGTGAGAAATGAGGAAGACATGAACCTGCCGCGTAAGACTCTCCGGCTGGCCATGCCGGTTGCCGCCTTCTGGCTTACGGTTGGCCTGCTTGCGGCCGCTCCCTCAACCGCATCGGCGGCTCCCTCCACCGCATCCGCGACAGGCGTCGGTTGGGTCCGGTGCGCCCACCTGTCGCCCAATGCCCCACGGGTCGACATCTATCTCTACTCCTTCAACAGCAAGATGGCACCCATGGTGCTCAAGGGAGTCGCCTACGGCGATGTCTCTGCCTACATGCCGTTCGAGAGCGGCTTCTATACCGTCGCCATGCGCCCGGCAGGCGCGGCGTCGTCCTCTTCGCCGATCCTGTCCACCAGCATCAAGGTCGCCGCTGGTGCCGCGTACACGGTCGCGGGCATGGGACCGGTGTCAGGGCTCAGGCTGCAGGTGCTGCAGGACGAGCTGACGGCGCCCCCCGGGCGGGCGCTTGTGCGCGTCATCCAGGCCTCGCTGCAGGAGCACAAGGTGACGGTGACCGACGGCACGGACGTGCTCGCACGTGGGCTCTCGTTCTCCAGCGTCACCGGTTACAGTGCCATTTCCCCCGGTGGCCAGACCGTGCGCGTCGCCGGTGGGAGTGAGAAGGCCACCCAAGGCGTCACGCTGTCAGCCAACACCATCCACACCCTGGTTGTGCTCGACCAGCCCGGAGGGCTGCGGGTCGTCAGCCTGGTGGATGCGGCGGGCAGCCATGTCATGCCGGTCGGCGGGGCCGCGACAGGACTGGGTGGCAGCTCTCCTCGCGCGCCTGGTGCGTCTTCGGTGCCGTGGATTGTGAGCATGGCGGGCGGCGCGCTCCTCGCAGCGGCCGGCGTGCTGCGGCTGCGCCGGATCCGTGGCAGCGCGGCCAGCATGCCGTGATCAGGCGGCTGGCGAGCCTGCCGGCGGCAACGGCGGCGGTGGTCACGGGCGTGATCGCAGTCGGAGCCTGGACGGCCCGCCTGCTGCTTTCTGGCGGTGGCACCGCCCCGGCGGTACCGCTCCCGCCCGTGTTTGCCGCTCACGTCCCCACTCCGGCCGGCCCGGTTGCCACGCTTACCCCGCCGTCCGCCAGGCACCCGACGCCGCGTCCCCTGGCACTCATCATTCCGGCGATCGGCGTGAACACGCGGCTGGTCAATCTGGGTCTGACGTCTGCCGGCACCGTCCAGGTGCCGGCCGACCCCGCCATGGCGGGCTGGTACACGGGCAGCCCGCGCCCTGGAGCGATCGGCTCCTCGATCATGCTCGGCCATATCGACTCGCTGTCCGGGCCCGCGGTCTTCTACGCGCTCGGACGCCTGCGCCCACCCGAGCGCGTGTACGTGCGACGGACGGATGGCACGCTCGCGGTGTTCCGCGTCGACTCGGTGCGCTGGTATCTGAAGACCCGCTTCCCGACCTCCGCCGTGTACGGCCCGACGCCCGACGCGGAACTGCGGTTGATCAGCTGCGGCGGGGCCTTCGATCCGCGCCTGAAGTCCTACCTGAGCAACGTCGTCGTCTACGCGACCGCCGCCGCCTGAGCAGACCCGGTGCGCCTCCGGGGTCAGCGCCGCAGCTCGCGCGGCAGCGCGAAGACGAGGCTCTCTTCGACGGCTTCGACCTCTTCGACGTCGGTGAACCCGCTGTCAGCCAGATGGTCGAGCACTCCGCGCACCAAGGCTTCCGGCACTGACGCCCCGCTGGTCACACCAACCACACTGGCATTTTCCAGCCATGTCGGATCGATCGCCGCCGCGTCATCCACCAAGTGCGCGGCGTCAGCACCCGCGTCGAGCGCCACCTCCACGAGGCGTACCGAGTTGGACGAGTTCGGCGAGCCCACCACGATCACGACGTCGGACTCCTGGGCAATCTGCTTGACCGCCGCCTGGCGGTTCTGTGTCGCATAGCAGATGTCATCGCTCGGCGGGTCGGCGAGAAGCGGGAAACGCGCACGGAGCGCGGTCACGGTCTCGTTCGTCTCGTCCACCGAGAGCGTTGTCTGGGACAGCCACGCCACCCTCGAGGGGTCGCGCACCTCGACGCCGGACGCCTCATCCGGGCCACCCACAAGGCGGATGTTGGCGGGCGCCTCACCGGTCGTGCCGACGACCTCCTCATGCCCCTCATGCCCGATCAGCAAGATGTCGTAATCCTGCGCGGCGAAGCGCCTTGCCTCGTTGTGAACCTTCGAGACCAGAGGGCATGTGGCGTCGATGGTGTGCAGGCCACGCCGCTCGGCGTCCTCGTGCACCTCCGGCGCGACCCCGTGCGCGGAGAACACCACCACCGCGCCGCCTGGAACCTCGTCTGCCTCTTCCACGAAAATCGCCCCGCGCTTCTCCAGAGAGCGGACGACGTGCGTGTTGTGCACGATTTGCTTGCGCACGTACACGGGGGCGCCGTAACGCTCCAGTGCCTTCTCGACGGTCTGGACCGCGCGGTCGACGCCCGCGCAGTAACCGCGTGGCTTGGCGAGCAGGACGCGTCCGGGCATGCCCCCATGGTACGGGGGCGGTGCGGGCCGCTTGTCCGTACCCGACCGGACGTGACCTGCTCCTATCCTGGGTAGGAAGAGGCCTACCCGCTGTTACCACGGCATTGCCGCTGAATCCGGCGTCCGGCAGGCTTGAAGACAAGGCACCACGCCGAAGGGAGAGATCGGATGGCGCGCATACAGAACGTTCCTGCACGCGTAAAAGAGGCGCCGGCGCGCGCGCTACGCGCCGTATTCGCCGGGATCGGTCAGGCGCTGCTCTTGTCGGACAGGATGCGCCGCAAGCTGAAGGGCCCTGACGCGGACGACAACGCGGGACCGGATGCGGTCAGGGTCTCTGCGAGCAGGCCAACGGTCGTCAAGTCGACCGCTCCCGTCACCGTCGCGCCTGCCGCCAAAGGCCCCACGGTGACATCCGCCACGAAACCGGCCGCCAACACCGCCAACACCGCCAACACCGCCAAGCCCGCGGCCAAGCTCGCCGCCAAACCCGCGGCCAAGCCCGCCGCCAAGGCTCCCGCGGGCAAACTCGCAGCCAAGGCGGAGACACCCACGAGCCACGGGACGCTGTCGGCTGTGCGACCGGCCACGCAGCCGCCGATCCCGAACTACGACCAGCTTTCCGTCGCCTCGCTCCGCGCCCGCCTGCGCGGCCTCGATCTCGCGCAGGTGCGCCAGCTGCTCAGCTACGAGAAGTCACGCGGCAGCCGTTCTGATGTCATCGCGATGTACGAGCGCAGAATCGCGAAACTGGGGGAGGCGGACGGCTGAGCCGCGAACCCTCCTGACCGCTACCGCCATGCCGCTCGAGACATCGCCCGAGTCGCCCGCGCCTGTCCGCACCCTCCTGCAGATGGTCGGTGGGTGGATCGCGCGCCTCGGCCGCATCTGGGTCGAGGGACAGATCGCGGAACTGAACGCGCGGGGCGGGCGCGGCACGGTCTTCCTGACCCTGCGCGACCCCATCGCCGCGGTCTCCGTCCGGGTGATCTGCACCAGACAGGTGTTCGACGCCGCCGACCCAGCGCCGCATGAGGGTGCGCGCATCGTCGTGTGGGCGCGGCCGGACTTCAACGCCAACCGCGGCTCATTCGCCCTCACCGCCCTCGAGATCCGTGCTGTCGGCATCGGTGAGCTCCTGGCCCGGCTGGAACGACTGCGCCGTAGTCTCGCCGCCGAGGGCCTGTTCGGCGCCGAACGCAAGCGCCCGCTGCCATTCCTGCCATCCGCGATCGGGCTGATCTGCGGACGGGACTCGGCCGCACGCCACGACGTCCAGGAGGTCGCCTACCGGCGCTGGCCCGCCACGAGGTTCTCCGTCGAGGAGGTGGCCGTGCAGGGGCAGTACGCGGTGACCGAGATCGTCGAGGCCGTACAGCGGCTTGACGCCGACCCCAACGTCGACGTGATCATCATCGCGCGTGGCGGCGGCAGCATCGAGGACCTGCTCCCGTTCTCCGACGAGACGCTCGTCCGCACGGTGGCCGCATGCGCGACGCCCGTGGTGAGCGCCATCGGCCACGAACAGGATGCACCCCTGCTCGATCATGTCGCGGACTTGCGGGCCGCCACCCCCACGGACGCGGCGAAGCGAGTTGTCCCTGACGTCAGCGAGCAGATCTCGATCATCTGCGGGCTGCGGGACCGGGCGCGCAGGTGCGTCGCAGGGCGGCTCGACAGGGAGAACTCGTGGCTCAAAAGCATCCGCTCACGGCCCGCGCTCGCCGACCCCGTGCGTGAGGTCGAGCGGCGCGCGCAGCAGGTGGACGAGCTGGCTAGCCGGTCCCGCCGCTGTCTGACCGCCATGCTCACCCGCGCGAACGACGACATCTTCCATACCCGGGCGCGTCTGCTCGCCCTCTCCCCCGCGGCAACGCTTCGCCGTGGTTACGCGATCGTGCAAGGCCGCGACGGCGCCATCGTGCGCAGCGCCGCTCAGGTGGCCGCGGGCGACAAGCTGCTCATCAGATTCACCGGTGACCAGCTTGGGGTGACCGCGACGCAAGCCGAGCCGCCGCCCCCGCTGCCGCGCGGGCACGCGATCACATAGGGTGATCCGGTGGCCGACGAACAGGCGGAAGCTCTCCCGTACGAAAAGGCACGGGAGGAGCTTGCGAATGTCGTCAAGCGCCTTGAGGCTGGAGGTCTCACCCTCGAAGACTCCCTTGAGCTATGGGAGCGCGGTGAACGGCTGGCGACGATCTGCACCGAATGGCTCGAGGGTGCCCGCGCACGGCTCGCGACCGCCATGGCCGCTGGGCGGACGGAAAATCCGGGCGGCGCAGATCCGGAGACGCCGTTCTAGCGCCCGTTCCAACGGCCGTCCGGTCGGATTCGCGGCAGGCGTGAACCGTCCGTGGGGCGGGTAACGTGACACTGGTAAATCCCGACGCATCCCGGGATCTTTGGGGTCGCAGGGCGGCGACCTCGGCAGGACCGCTGGGTCGCACCGCGTAACCTACGGCTGGATGGGTCGTGTCACAGCCAATGAGCCTAAAACCTCAGGGTCGGTAACGGGAGGTTCAGCGTGCAGGGCAGCGAGGGTACGTTTGAGCGGCGCCGGCGCCGGCAAGCGGTCAGGGTGATAACGGCCATCACATCGGCTGCCGCACTCGTCCTGATCGCCGCATGCTCGGCCGGCGGCGTGCTCGGCGTAGCGAGGGCGAATCCGTCTCCCCTCGCGAAGCTGACCATTACGCCCGCCAATGGCAGCACGCAGGTCACGCCGAGTGAAGGAATCACCGTCAGCGCGGCGCGCGGCAAGGTGACCAACGTCTCCGTCCGCACGTCAGGCACTCCCGTCACCGGCAGCCTCAATGCGGACGGGACGTCCTGGCGGAGTAAATGGACGCTCGGCGCGGCGCAGAGTTTCGTGGTGACCGCCACGGCGGTCACGACCACAGGAAAGGCGACCACCGCGACGAGCTCGTTCCGCACACTCACCCCGAAGGCGACCTTCCAGGCCCAGATATTCGAGGGCAGCGGCCAGGTCTATGGCGTAGGCATGCCCATCAAGCTCACCTTCAGCCAGCCGATCACCAACAGGGCCGCCGTGGAACGCGCGCTCGTGGTGCGGACATCGAAGCGGGTGGTCGGAGCCTGGTGGTGGGACGGCGACCAGACAGTCGACTTCCGCCCGCAGCACTACTGGCCGACGAACACGGCGATCAGTTTGGTCGGGCACCTGGACGGGCTCGAGGGAGCGCCCGGTGTCTACGGCACCTCCGACCTGACCCAGAGCTTCGACATCGGAGACTCGCTGATCGCCCACGTGAGCACGTCCAGCCACGAGATGAAGGTGTACAGGAACGGTGAGCACATCTACACCTGGCCGATCAGCACCGGGCAGCCCGGCGACGACACCCCCAACGGGACATTCCTGACCATCGACAAGGGCAACCCGGTGGAAATGAAGCCTGCCGACATCGCGCCAGGCGCACCCGGCTACTACGACGTGCTTGTGGACTGGTCGGTCCGGTTCACCTGGAGCGGCGACTACATCCACTCCGCGCCGTGGTCGGTTGGTGAGCAGGGCAGCTCGAACGTCAGCCATGGCTGCGTCAACCTTGGGCCTTCCTACGCCCCGATCTACTACAACATGGAGGTGCCAGGGGATCCGGTGATCGTATCCGGCAGCCCGGTGCACGGGGCGTGGGACGACGGGTGGACCGATTGGTTCCTGTCTTGGTCGCAGGTGCTCAGCCGCAGCGCGCTGCACGACGCTGTGATGGTCGGCCCGAACGGCAGTTCCCTTGTCAGCCCGGCGTCACTACAGGCGCCGGCCCCGGCTCCGTCGTCACCCGCAGCCACGTCGTCACCCGCAGCCACGTCCCCTGCGGCTGCGCCGAGCAGCAGCCCAGCCGCCTGAGGCTCCGCGCCACGCATAGCTGCGGCTGCTGGCACCGGCCAAGACGGCGACCGGATTTTCAGCGCTGCGTGCCGAGGGAACCGGCCAGGACGGACAGTTCCCGCCAGCCGCTGGTCCCTGTCACGACGATCGTGAACGCTCCCGCCGCCGACCGGTACATCGACCGCTGATCCTTGTCAGGCCGCCAGCGGCGGGCCCACCACGCGCCGGCGGACCATATCCGGGGCGCGATGTTGCCGTTGCTGGTCATCCGCAGGATGAATGGGGCCGGGCGCTCACTGCTCTCCTCGAGCGAGGCCATCCGGCCGGACGGAGTCACGAAGCCGAGATGCCAGCTGACCGCGCCGCCAGGCACCACCGTGAGGCGCGAGCTTACCGGCAGCCAGCCCGCGGGAAGGCTACGCGGCGCGAGCACCGGATATGGCGCGACCCGGCGGAACTTGACCAGATCACCCTGGTAGTTCACCGGCACCGCAATCTGGGTGACCGGGCGCGGCGTGAGCACGATGATCAGGGCGGCCATGACCAGGCAAGCGAGCGCCGCGACGAGCACAGAGCCCACGCTGCGGGGCCGCGGCGACCCCGCGCTCTGCGCTGCACAGGCCGCGTCGCGAATGTCACCGCGGGCGGCACCGATCACAGGGTCTCTATCCGCGACATGACCTGCAGGACCCCGTCAGCGAGCCGCCTCATCCTGGCGGCGTCCTCGCCGAGCGAAACCTCTGCCACTGCCATCACCATCGCGCCGGTCAGCACGACCGCGACCGCCTCGTCGACGGGCTCCGCACTGCGCGCGAAGAAGTCGATGTTCTTCATCGCCCAGTCATGCATCCGGCGCCGCATGATCAGGTCAAAACCGGGCGGCCCGTCGCCGGACACGAACAGCCGGGCCAGATCGCGCTCCTCGATCCACGCATCGAGATTCGCGGTCGCGCCGGCGAGGAACAGTTGCTTCGGGTCGGTGACTCCACGGGCACGCGCCTGGTGCACGGCCCGCCGCGTCCGTTCCGCGAGCTCACGCTGGAAGTCCTCGAAGAGCACGAGGTAAAGGTCGGCCTTACCGCTGAAATGGTGGTACAGGCTGCCGACGCTCGCGCCCGCCTTCGTGACGATATCCGTCACCCCGGCCTGCGCGAAGCCGACCGACGTGAAGACATCACGCGCCGCCGCGAGCAGGCCTGTCCTTGTCGCGGCACCACGTTCCGAAACCCGGAGGGCGGTGTGTGCCTGCTGTGTCATGCGCGGTCGCGGTACTCCTCACGGTCCCAGGGACGTCCGCTGCTCAGACTACGCCCGGCAACAGAGGCGGTGTGCTGGCCCAGGGGACCGTCGCCGAGGTCAGGGCCAGCGGCACGCGGACAAAGCTTCGACAGCGCCGCCTGAGACGCCAGGGCCTCACGCCGCCCGCCCGTCACAAGCAACGCGATACCCCTCTTCTCCTTAACGGCTGCTTAAGGTGCAACTCCGCCTGGATGTGCACCGGAGTGCATAACGCCTGGTTAGAGACTGCATGGGATGCATCGACGTGCATTGGTGCGCACCGGAGTGCATCCCGGCTGGCTCCCTGGTCTGGCTCTCATGATCTGAAGGTCCCCCAGCTTGGGATCACCGTCACCAGGCCGTCAGCCTCAAGACGCCTGAGAGCCTTCACGACCGTGGCCGTCGCCACACCGTACTGAGCCGCGAGCGTGGCCACGCTTGGCAGCCGCTCCCCACGCTCCCATTCGCCGGCGGCAATCCGGCCTCTCAGTGCGGCCTCAACACGCCTGCTCGGAAGCTCCGGGGAACGGGACACCCGTTCATGATCCCAACCAGCGTTTGAGGTGCGCGAAGTCATTGCACCGATTGCTGTATGCAGACCGATTGCACCGTATTACTCTGATCGCATGACCACGATCAGTTGCCCAGGAGTCACCCTGACCGGCGCTGAGCGTGCGGAGAGGAGAGGAACGGTGACACACACCCACGGGGCACACGCCGGTGATCAGGACGATTCAGCGCGCGCTGAGCGGCTGAATCGCGTCCATGCCTTAACCGCTGACGACCGTGAAGCGCTGCTTTACTGGCTGGCCGGATACTGCCCGGATGGCACGGACGCCTGGCTGGACGAGCGTGCCCCAGCGCTGGGAGTGCGCGTTGACCTGGGCCACTGGATTAGCGGGCCGGGCCGGTGAACTGGCGTAAGTCGAGCTACAGCAACCCGTCTGGCGCGTGCGTCGAGGTGGCCCGTATGCCGGAGCCAGAGCTGCCGGGGCCAGGTGGTGATGTGGACGTGCTGCGCCGCTTCGCTGAGGCGGTCCTGGAAGCCCGCGACGGCTTCCGCGCCAACATTGGGCTGTACATCTGGCAAGCGGGTGAGCCATCGACGGGACCGCTCCGTGCCGCCCTGTGCCACGGGCAGGTCATGGCATACCGGGAAGCCGCTCAGATCCTGGACGAAGCGCTCTCAATCGCCACTGGCCAATGGAGCCAGGGGGCGACATGATCTCCCGTTACGCCCCCTCTGGTGCGGCGCGAAGTCGTTGAGCAGATGGCCACCTGGGCGATGACTTCGTGCGGGAGCGTAACGGGTCATAAGCGGTTCCCGGCCAGTGGCGGGCAGGCAAGCTGCCGGCGCGAAGGCTCTTTGCTTTGGGCATGGCTCCGCACCGTCGCGCATGGGAGCGCATGGCTCCCTGCTCTGGCTCCCAGCGGTGCCCCACATGGCCGGTACGCTGGGCAAACATGCAGCGTGATACTTACCGGCTGCGCGGGGTGTCACGTGAACCGAGGATGTCACCCGCCCGCGTTCGGCGGGGTTCCGTGGGTCGCGCGGTGGCAGCTCTCAGCTGCCACCCAGCGCACGCCGCCTGGCCCTGCCGATGCCCATACCGAAGCGGGGCCCGCGCCACCTACGGCGTTTCGGTGTCCGTGCGGTGACGAGCCCGAACACGGTGAACGCCCGGATGTCCACGACCGGGCCCTCGCAGAAAGCCCGCACATGGTTGACCTTGCTGCCGGCGATCGAGGTGCCGCTCATCTCGACATTGACCCCTTCGGGCACGAGCACGTGCACGTTGCCGCAGATCGCGGTCGCGTGCAGGATCACGTGTGGCCGATGGAGCAGCGCCTCGGTCAGGTCGAGGTTGACCTCGCCGAAGATCGCCGTAGCGGCGAAATTCTCCGGCACGACCCACCGGCCCGTCCTGACGTCGTTGCCGAAGATGCCGAGAGCTGATTTCGACGCGTCCAGACGCAGCGGCTGCGCGGCCGCCTCGGCAAGATCGGCCGTGAGCTCCGCAAGGTCTCCCAGGGTACGGGCGGAGTAAGCCCGGGCCACCCGTTCTGTATGTTCTTCGAGGGTCAGCCGCCCATCTGCGGCCGCACCCGCCAGCACCGCGACCACGCGCTCACGGTCGGCGTCGGATGCCCGCAGGCTGCGTAGCGGTGCTCGGCGTTCCACCTCCCGACGATAACCCGCCATCGATGCTCGCTCCACCGTGGCCCGGGCTCCCAGGGAATGGCCGCATCCGTTAGTTTGCTTATAGCAAGTATTCATCGGACGCGCGGATGCGAAGGTCATCGTGAGCGAAGGCGTGCCAAACACCGGCGCTCGGGTCCCTGGCGGGCCCGCAGGTCGCGGCGAGCGGGGACTGGCCGGGATACCCGGGCGTGGAAGCCACTACAAGTGGGTGGCGCTGTCGAACACGACCGTTGGCATGCTGGCCGCCACGGTCAACGCCTCGATTGTGATCATCGCGCTTCCCGCGATCTTCCGCGGGATCCACCTGAACCCGCTGACCCCAGGCAACATCAGCTACCTGCTGTGGATGCTGATGGGCTACCTGCTTGTCTCGGCCGTGCTTGTGGTGACGCTCGGCAGGCTCGGTGACATCTACGGCCGGGTACGCATGTACAACATGGGCTTCGCCCTGTTCACCGTGGGCGCTCTCGCGCTGCCGTTCGATCCCTACACCGGGCCGGCAGGGGCGCTCTGGCTGATCGGCTGGCGGGTCTTCCAGGCCACAGGCGGCGCCATGCTGATGGCGAACTCACCGGCGATCCTGACCGACGCGTTCCCCTCCGACCAGCGCGGCATGGCACTCGGAATCAGCCAGGTGGCGGGCATCGCAGGCTCATTCCTCGGCCTCGTGCTTGGCGGTGTGCTCGCCGCCATCGACTGGCGGCTCGTGTTCGTTGTGTCTGTCCCCGTCGGCCTCTTCGGCACATTCTGGTCGTACCTGAGCCTGCGCGAGATCGGGATCAGGACCAAGGCGCGTATCGACTGGCTCGGCAACATCACCTTCGCCATCGGCCTGATCGGGCTGCTAGCCGGCATAACCTATGGCATTCAGCCGTACGGCGGGCACGTCATGGGCTGGACCAACCCGATGGTGCTGACCGGCCTGATCGGCGGGGCCGCGCTGCTCGCCATCTTCTGTGTCATAGAAACACGGGTCGCCCAGCCGATGTTCGACCTGAAGCTGCTGCGGATCCGCGCGTTCGCTACCGGCAACGTCGCCACCCTGCTTGCCTCGATCGCACGCGGGGGCCTGCAGTTCATGCTGATCATATGGCTGCAGGGCATCCGGCTGCCGCTCTACGGCTACGCCTACAAGGACACGCCGCTGTGGTCGGGCATCTACCTGCTGCCGCTGACGGTCGGCTTCATCGTGTCCGGGCCGTTGTCTGGCTGGCTGTCCGACAGGCACGGTGCGCGCGCATTCGCCTCCGGCGGGCTGCTCGTCTCCGCTGCCGCGTTCTTCGGCCTGCTGGTCGTTCCCACCGAATTCAGGTATGTGGACTTCGCGGTCCTCATCTTCTTTGCGGGTGCGGGGATGGGACTGTTCGCGGCGCCGAATACCACCGCGATCATGAACAGCGTGCCTGCCCGTCAGCGGGGCGCCGCCTCGGGGATGCTTGCCACCTTCCAGAACTCCGGCTTCGTGCTGTCCATCGGCATCTTCTTCTCCCTGATGATCGCCGGGCTGGCCAGCAGCCTGCCCACGACGATGACCCGGGGTCTTACCGCTCAGGGGGTGCCGTACACGATCGCGCACAAGATCGGCTCATTGCCACCTGTGGGCAGCCTGTTCGCCGCGTTCCTCGGCTTCAACCCGGTCAGGGAACTGCTCGGGCCCACCGGGGTGCTGAACCACCTTCCGCCGGGCCACGCCGCCCTGCTGACGGGCAAGACGTTCTTCCCGCAGCTCATCGCGCAGCCCTTCCATCACGGCCTGGTGATCGTCTTCAGCATGGCGATAGCCGTCCTGGTGATCGCCGCCGCGGCGTCGCTGCTGCGGGGCGGCCGGTACGTGAACGAAGACAAGACAGCGGTCACGCCAGGCGCCGCGGATGCTTCCAGCACCACCGACCCACACGCCGCAGCCAGTGCGGTCGGCACTGTGGGCACCGTGGGCACCGCCGGCGCTGGGAACCCCGTCGGGACTGTGGACACCGTGGGCACCGCCGACGCTGGGAACCCTGTCGGCACTGTGGACACCGTGGGCACTGTGGGCACTGGGAGCCCGGATGGCATTGCCGGCACGGCAAATGAACGCACCAGGACCGCACCGTGATCAGCGCCTGAAGCCGTATCGCCGCCGCATCGCGGACCCGACCCGGTCCGCGTGCGGCCACGCGCCACCCTCCCGGGCCGTGGATGTGACTCTCTGTCCCTTTTAGGGCCAGCTGCGCTTCCCCCGGACCCCCATCCTTATCCCACAGCCCACCCAGGCGGCGCCGACGCTCCGCGCGGCGCGACCAGGCACAGCAAGCCGACGGCACAGCAGGAAACAGCAAGCACAACCAGCGACAGCAAAGCAACAGACGGGCGGGGCTGGATGGGACAACCGCACCGACACTGACCGCGATCACAGGTGCGTACCGGCGGCGACTGGCGCATCGCGCGCGAGCGTGACGGCCTGGTCCTGCTCGTGCGGCGTGGCACCGCGGCGTGACGGCGGGGACCGGTTGCGGCCGGTGGCGGGGGGCGCGGATTCGATGCCGTCGTCTTCCCGCGCCGAAAGCCGACCTGCTGTGCAATGCGGCGGGTCAGCCCGCAGCGCTCAGCGGGCGTATGTCATCGAGCGCAGCGCCGAGCCGGTCCTTCTCGACTTCAAGGTCGTAGCGGGCTTGCAGGTTCATCCAGAACCGCTCGGAGGTGCCGAAGTAGCGGGCAAGCCGTAGCGCGGTGTCGGCGGTGATACGGCGCTGGCCGTGGACGATCTCGTTGATCCGCCGGGCCGGGACGCCCAGTTCCTTGGCCACTTGGTACTGGCTCACGGCAAGAGGCCCCAGGAACTCCTCGAGCAGGATCTCGCCCGGGTGTACCGGTGACATGATCGTGTCTGCCGTCACGCCTCCTCCTTAGTGATAGTCGACGATCTCGACGTCCTCTGGTCCCGCGTCGGACCAGTGGAAGCAGATCCGCCATTGCCGATTGATCCTGATGCTGTACTGTCCTGCGCGGTCCCCGGCCAGCTTCTCCAGCCGGTTGCCGGGCGGCACGCGCAGGTCCGCCAAGATCTCCGCCGCATCCAGCATCGCCAGCTTGCGCCAGGCAGCTCGTTGTGTTGTTGTGTCCAGTCTCCTCGATCGCCGCCGGTGCCAGATGGCTTCGGTGTCCTTGTCCCCGAAGGATCGCAGCACACGCCTCATGATAACGCGACGCGTTATTAACGAGCTGGTCATCACCAGGTGGCATGGCTGAGACGAAACCGGACCTTTCCGGGCGCGCGGCAGTTGCCCTGTGGGGACGGACCCTCGCTGCGGATGTGGTGTTATGCGTGGTTTGGGGCGTGAACGTCAGCAGGGCTGGTGCCGTGATCGCTGGGCTAGCTAGCGCGTCTTCGTCGTGATCTCCCGCTGCGGACCCGTTTGAAGTGCTCACTTCGGCCCACAGCACCGCCGCGCCGTCGGCCGAGCCCTGATGCCCGAACCGGTCGGCCAGCCCAGCCACAACCGCGAGCCCACACGCGTACGCCACCGCATCCGCGCCATCCCCGTCGAGCGGACCGGCAGGCCACCACCCGCTGCTGCACATAGCGACCTCCACTCGCAGCCGTCCCGGCCCGCTCCGCGCCGTCACCGTGAACATTCCGCCTGCCGACCCGCGAACGGCACACGACGCCAACTCCGACGCGATCAGCTCCAGCTCACCCGGCGTCCCGCCACACCCGGCCACAGCGCGCACATAGGCGCGCACCGCCGGCACCGCTGCCGGGGCGGCAGGCAACACCGCGTGATACTCGGCCTCGCCCGACGCCGCATCGCCAGTCCCGCCCAGTAAACGCTCGTCCACGGAGGTGCTCATTGCCCGGTTCCCACGGCCCGCAGCACCCGCATGACGATCTCGGCCGCTGCGGCGACGTCGGAAAGCGGCGCTATCCGCTCGGCCCATCCCCACCAATAGCATCCGTCGCCAGCGTAGATGTTCTCCGTCAGCACCCCCGCATGGCGGTTCCGCACATGCAGGTAAGGACGCCTGCCCGGCGGCGCGACAAGCCGCGCCTCATAGTCACTGCCGTTTACCGCAGCGGCGAGCTTGTCCAGGTCACGCTCGGCCGGGTCGTCCCATTCAGCCATCACAAAGCTCCCGCGTCGGCTCCGGGTGGATCGTTCGACGTCGCCGTCCCGTGCGGCCGGGCACTCGCCCCAGCCGAATACGGAACGCTGTCATGGCCTTTCATGCTGGCCCCAGCCAGCCCCCTGCCCGATGGCGTAACCGGATCAGGACTAGCCCCATGCGCCAGAGGAATTTCTGCAGGACCCCGGGTGGCGGCTTACCCTACGGTCATGAACGGGACTCACCCCAGGCTGCCGCCGGAATTCTGGTCCCGGCCAGATATTGCCTCCGCGCTGGCATCGTGTGACGTGCGTGCCCTGATGGAGGCTATCCGGCTGGCGCAGGGATGGACCCAGAGCGAGCTAGCGGCCGTGCTCGGCTACTCGCAGACGTGGGCCTCGCGGGTCCTGCGCGGTGAGCAGGCCCTCACCATTGACCAGGTCCGCGAGGTCGGCGCGCGCCTCGGCGTCCCGCTGCACCAGCTGCGGTTTGGTGAGCGCGGAGGGAGGGAGAATCCGACGAAACGACGAGAGTTCGGCAAAGCGGTGGCCCTGGCGGGCCTTGCCGCGCTCCCGGCGCCGCAACGGGCGGGGCTGGATGGGACAACCGCACCGACACTGACCGCGATCACAGGTGCGTACCGGCGGCTGGAGGCAGGCACGCCGGCGCACGAACTGGCCAGCGCAGCCGAGGCACATGTGAAAGTTGGCGTCGGGGCGCTGCGGCGTGACCGCCGTTCCCCCTACACGCCGGACGTCGCCGCCGCCGTCAGCGAAGCGGCTGGCTTCGCCGCCTGGCTGCGGATGGACATGAACGACCTCGGCTCGGCCCGTGGCTACTACCGCACCGCGATCGATCAGGCCCGCCACGCCGCTCATCCGCTGCTCGCGGCCTACATGCTCGGCAGCCTCGCCTCCTTCGAGATCGAGGCAGGTGACCCCGACACAGCCCTGGACCTCACCGGCCAAGCCGCCCGCCAGTTGGGGGAACGCGCCCATCCAACCGCCCGCGCCTGGCTCAACGCCGTCCGCGCGGTCGGCTACGCCGCGCGTGGCGATGCCGCACGCGGCGACCCCGACGCGGCCGACCGGGCACTGGCGGCGGCCGAGCGCTGCGCCGCCGGTGCTGATACCTCCGCGCCGCCCTGGCCATGGGTGTTCCCCTTCGACGCCGCCAAGCTCGCGGGCTACCGCGCGCTTGTGGCCGTCCGGCTGCGGCGCCCTGCCCAGGCCGCGACCGCCTTCGCGCACTCCCTGACCGCCGTCACCCCGGCGCCTAAACAAGCCGCCGTGCTCGGCCTCGAACTAGCCGAACTCCGCCGGCAGCAAGGCGAAATAAACGAAGCAGTCACGCTCGCATCCCAAGCCCTGGCCACCGGCCGCACACACGCGTCCGAACGCGTTATCGCCAAAGCCCGCCAATTCCACCGCGCCTGCACCGCCCACCCGGCCGCAGCACTGCGCGCCCTCGACCAGCAGCTACGCGAAACAACGCCACAGTGACCCGGATCGCCTTCACCGGCCACCGCGGCCTGCCCGAACCAACCCAACGGCTCATCGACACGGCTATCCGCGACCACCTGTCCCACCACGCCGCCGGCCTCGTCGGCCTGTCATGCCTCGCCGACGGCGCCGACCAGATCTTCGCGCGGGCCGTCCTTGACATCGGTGGCAACCTCGAAGCGATCGTGCCCGCACAGCGCTACCGCGACGAGCTACCCGAAGCGGCACACCCGGAATATGACGCCCTCCTCGCGCAGGTCGCAGCCGTGCACCCGCTCCCATTCACCGACTCAACCTCCGAGGCGCACATGCGCGGCAGCGAACGCATGCTCGACCTCGCCGACGAACTCCTCGCCGTCTGGGACGGCCAACCAGCACGAGGCTACGGCGGAACTGCCGACGTGATCGACGCCGCCCGCAAACGCGCGATGACCGTCCACGTCATCTGGCCACCCGGCGCCACCAGAGACGGCTAAACTCCCCGGCACCCGTGATCACGCTGCGCACAAGGGCCGGGGTGGGGCCGGACTTTACCACCACCCGCACCCTCGGCGCTGTGCTCCACACTGCCGCCCGCGCTGGCGGCGCTGACCGACGTGCTGCCAGCGGATGCCAAGCCCGGCCAGACCAGCCGGCCGTTGATCGTGTTCGACCGGGGGGCCGCGTTCCCCTCCACCTTCGCCGAGGTGGACGCGGCCGGGTACGACTGGCTGACCTGGCGGCGCGCCCCCCCGCAGGCCACCGCTCACCTGCCGATCCTGCAGACCATCACCCTGCGCGGGCACCGCGAGCGCCAGGTCGCCTGGACCGACGAGCTGACCACGTTGAAGGACTACGACCAACCGGTCCGGCAGCTGACCCTGTTCGAGCACGGGAAGATGGCCGCCCAGGCGATCACCGGCCGGCTGCCGCTTGTAAGCGATCCGCGAGGTGCGGACCGGCCCGTACACCATCATCCGCAGCCCGGTCGCGGTGGAGGTCGCCAGGCCCGGCACCGGCGTCACCTGCTGGCCCGCGGCATCGGCGCGCACCCGGTCCAGGCCGACCAGGAAATCCTCCCCGGCCAGCTGCGCCGCGGCCATCCCGGTCAGCACCTGCCCGCCGGTGAACCCCCGCCGACGCGCCTTGACCGGCCCCATCCCCCTCATCGAGTGCCTCGATCAGGGCGAGCCTGCCGCACAGCTCGGTCTGGGAGCTGGCCTATCGCCTGGCTGGCGGTGCGCCGGATGCGGCGTGGTGGCGGGAATCCCACGAACGCATTCTCGCCCGGGCCCGCGCCCTCACCTGGCCGTCTCGCCTGGTCGATCTGGAGTCGCAAGCCTGCCAGATCGTGGGCGACGAATTCTACGATCGCCTTCAGTCGCCGGAGACCGGTCTTCATCCAGCCCAGTGGCTGCGCGCCCTCGCAGAGGAGACCGGGGCGGCGCTGCGCGCGGAGATCGCCCAGGGTGCTGACGACTGGCAGAAGCTCTGGGCGCTGCTGTGCGGGCTGGCTCTGACGGCGCCCCGGACGCCCGCCGAGGCGGTGAGCGAGACTGCCCTGAGCGCCCGCGAGATGTTCCCGGCATCAAGGATCCCTATGAGACCACGCTGGCTGAAGCAGGCAAGGTCGCCAAGCTGCTGGCGAAACGTGGGCTGGAGCCCGGTGCCGACCGCCCGGCCGCCCGACAGCCGCGGACCCGGTCGGGTGGGCGGGTAGTTACGCCGTTGACGCGACGTTGATTATGTAGACAGCTGATGCGCGATCATCAACCTCATACAAGATCCGTATGCCCGCAAGATGCAGGCGGTAGATCCCGCTGTCTCCCCATGCGACCGCTGCATCTGGACGCGGTTGATCTGCCAGCGCCGACATCACCTGCCTGATCTGGGCGAAAGCATCCTTGTCTTCCGAGCGGATGCGGGCCAGCGCCCGGATCGCCGTCTCCTGCACGATGACGGTGAGGCTCATCGCCCGTTGTCGGCGTCAATCCGGTCTAGGGCTGCATCCAGGTCGGCCAGCCGGATACCCTCGCGGCCGGCCAGTTTGTCGGCGTAATGCGCAGCCAGCGCGGCGCGATCTTCCAGATCAGCCAGGTCATCTATGTTGACGATGGCGACGGTGGGCTTACCGTGTTCGGTAATCGGGACCGGACGGTGCGTGTGCTTGGCGCGCGCAACCAGCTCTCCAAGGTGGGCGCGCGCTTCAGTCAGGCTATACGGATCAGACATACTGCAAAGTGTACACTTTGCAGGGAGTAGCTGTCATGACCACCACTCTTACCCGTAACCCGATCATGCGCGCTGCTCGACCGCCTTCTTCGGGGCCCACACGCTGCGCATCTGCGAACAGGACCAGTTTGCCAAGCGCTTCACCGAGTGACGTGGGTTCGCTTCCGGCACTGACAAGGTCATGCCGAGGTCGACGGGCAGGCTGCTGGAACGCCCTCTCGGAGTCTTTGTTCCGCTAGCCCGAGTTTCCGATGATCATGGTGTGGACTGGACTGTTTCCGCTGGTCAGCTATGGTGCCAGGCCTGGTTTTCGCGTATTACCCATGTCAGCGCCTAGGGGCGTAGCGGGCCAGGCCGAACATGCCGGTGAGCCTGTCCTGGACCGGGCTGGTTTCGGTGAGCATGCGGTGAGCTCTGGGCCGGCCGCGGCCGGCTTGGTAGACCCACCTACTCGGGCGGCATGATCCGCCGGCTCGAACTCGCCCAGGCGCTCGTCAACGCGCCGCGGCTGCTCGTGCTCGACGAGCCGACCGTCGGGCTCGACCCCATCGCCCGCACCGACGTGTGGGACCACATCGCCAGGCTGCGCCAGCGGGCCGACATGACGGTGCTCGTGACAACGCACTACATGGACGAAGCGGATGACTACTGCGATCGGGTCGCGCTCATGCACCACGCCACCATTCGCGCCATTGACAGCCCGGCGAGCCTCAAGGCGGCACTCGGCGAAGGCGCCACCTCGACGACGTGTTCCGCCACTGCAGTGGCGCAGCGCTCGTGAACAGCACAGACGGCGCAGAGGACCCAGAAAAGGGAGGGATCCGTGACGTCCGCCGCGCCCGGCGCACCGCACGCCGCCACGGCTGAGACAGGCGGCACACTGCATGTCACCACCGCCGATGCGGTCAGAGCCGATGCAGTCAGAATCGGTGCCAGGCGCACTTCGCCGTCTGGGCAGCCGCATCGTCACCCTGTGCTGGGTGGAGCTCACAAGATCCGCCACGATCAGACGGGACTGTGCACCCGGGCCATCCAGCCCGCGCTCTGGCTGCTCATCTTCGGTGAGACGTTCATCAGGATCAAGGCAATCAAGATCCCGGGCAACATCTCCTACCTGGATTACCTGGCGCCGGGGATCCTCGCACAGTCCGCCCTTTCATCGCCATCTTCTATGGCATCCAGATCATCTGGCAGCGACATGACGCCGCAGGCACACTCCGCACGGCCTCTAAACTTGAGGCGAGCCCATCAGCGGCCGACGGAGGGCTGCCATGCCTGAATTCGCTTTCACCCAACTGCTCCCGCTCGGCGAGGACACGACCGATTACCGGATGCTCGGATCCGGGGGTGTCACCACACGCCAGTCGTTCGGGACGGAATTCCTCGACATCGATCCTGGCGTGCTCACGTCCCTGACCGCACATGCCTTCGCCGACATCTCCCACCTGCTGCGGCCGACCCATCTGGCGCAGCTCCGCCGCATCCTTGACGACCCGGAGGCGAGCCCGAACGACCGCTTCGTGGCGCTCGACCTGCTGAAGAACGCGTGCATCGCGGCCGGGCGTGTGCTGCCGATGTGCCAGGACACCGGGACGGCGATCGTGATGGGCAAGCGCGGCCAGCACGTGCTCACCGACGGGCGGGACGAGGAGCATATCAGCCGCGGTGTCTACGAAACGTACACGAAGCTCAACCTGAGGTATTCACAGCTCGCGCCGCTGACCATGTGGGACGAGCGCAACACCGGCAGCAACCTGCCCGCTCAGATCGAGATCTACGCGGACCCGGGCGGCGCGTACAAGTTCCTGTTCATGGCCAAGGGCGGCGGCTCGGCGAACAAGTCGTTCCTTTACCAGGAGACCAAGGCTGTGCTCGGCCCGCAGCGGATGCTCACCTTCCTCGAGGAGAAGATCCGCTCACTCGGCACGGCCGCCTGCCCGCCGTACCACCTGGCGATCGTGATCGGCGGGACGAGCGCCGAGTATGCCCTGAAGACCGCCAAATACGCGTCCGCGCACTACCTGGACACGCTGCCGGCGACGGGCTCCGCCACCGGGCATGGGTTCCGCGATCTCGAGCTCGAGCAGCAGGTGTTCGAGCTCACCCGGCGGCTTGGCATCGGCGCGCAGTTCGGCGGCAAGTACTTCTGCCACGACGTGCGGGTGATCCGGCTCCCCAGGCACGGGGCGTCCTGCCCGATCGCCATCGCGGTCTCCTGCTCCGCCGACCGCCAGGCGCTTGCCAAGATCACGCGCGACGGCGTGTTCCTCGAGCAGCTCGAGACCGACCCCGCGCGGTACATGCCCGAGACGGCAACCGGCGACCTCAGCGGCGATGTCGCGGCAATCGACCTGAACCGGCCGATGGCCGAGATCCTGGCGGCGCTGTCGAAATATCCGGTCAAGACCCGGCTGTCCCTGTCGGGCCCGCTCGTCGTCGCCAGGGACATAGCACACGCCAAGATTGCCGAACGGCTGGACGCGGGCGAGCCCATGCCTTCCTATCTGCGCGATCACGCGGTGTACTACGCCGGCCCCGCGAAGACCCCCGAGGGTTACGCGTCAGGGTCGTTCGGGCCGACCACGGCGGGGCGTATGGACTCCTACGTGGAGCGGTTCCAGGCGGCAGGGGGATCCCTCCTCATGCTCGCCAAGGGGAACCGGTCCCGTGTGGTAACCGACGCCTGCAAGGAGCACGGCGGGTTCTATCTGGGCTCCGTCGGTGGCGCTGCGGCCAGGCTCGCGCAGGACTGCATCACCTCGGTGTCGGTCCTCGAATACCCGGAGCTTGGCATGGAGGCCGTATGGCAGATCGAGGTGCGCGACTTCCCCGCGTTCATCATTGTGGACGATAAGGGCAACGACTTCTACAGCGCGGGTTCGACCGCCCCGGTGCTCACCATCGGGAGCCAGGCCCCATGATCGCGGAGAGAATGCGGTGAATGACTGCCGGGGATCGTGATGTGCCAGCTGGCGAACCGGCCTTCCGCATCGAGCACGACTCGATGGGCGATGTCCGCGTCCCCGCTGACGCGCTGTGGGGCGCGCAGACCCAGCGCGCGGTGACGAACCTCCCGGTGTCCGGGATGCGCATCGACCGGATCCCTCTGGCTGGAAGCATGCGACACCCCCGCCGGCCCCGCATCCTGTGAATTTGCCAAGCGAAACCTGGGGATCTGCCCGATTCGGGACACGTTCGACTCACCGGCCCCGCTTGACACGCGCCACGACATCCGTAACGGTATCGTCCGGCTATTGCATCCTTTGGCTCGGGGAGGGGAGTGCGATGGCGACCTCGACTTGGCGTGATAATGGGCGTAGTAATGGGCGTGATAATTGGCGTGATAAAACGGGGCAGCGCCTGATCGGCCGGCGGTACCGGCTGGCGGGACCGATCGGCCGGGGTGCCATGGGCACGGTATGGCGGGCCAGGGACGAACTTCTCGACCGCGAGGTGGCGATCAAGGAAGTCCAGCTGCCCTCGAGTGTGAGCGACGCGGAACGGGACGACGGCTACCAGCGGACGCTCAGCGAGGCCCGTACCGCCGCCAGGCTCAGTCACCCTGGCGTGGCCGCAGTCTACGACCTGGTCGAGGAACTCGGGCGTCCGTGGATCGTGATGGAACTGGTTCGCGCCCGCTCTCTCGACCAGGTCATCGCGGAAGACGGGCCACTGTCACCCGGGCGTGCGGCGGAGATGGGACGCCAGGTGCTTGCCGCCCTCACGGCCGCGCACGCGGCCGGCGTGCTGCACCGCGACGTCAAGCCGGGCAACGTCCTGCTCGCCAAGGACGGCAGGACCGTGCTCACCGACTTCGGCATCGCGACCGTGGAAGGCGATCCGTCCCTCACCCGGACCGGCATGGTGGTGGGATCACCGGGCTTTCTCGCACCTGAACGGATCCGCGGCGGCGCGGCCACGCCCGCCTCCGACCTGTGGTCACTCGGCGCCACGCTCTACGCCGCGGTAGAGGGCCGGGGGCCATACGACCGCCATGCCGGCGTCATGGCCACGATGGCCGCGGTCATCACAGCGGACCCGGAGCCGCCGAAAGCCGCGGGACCGCTCATCGCGGTGATCGGCGCCCTGCTCGGCCGCGATCCTGCGCGGCGGCCCAGTGCTGGCGCGGTCGCGCGCATGCTTGATGCGATCACCCTTCATGCCGGAGCGCCGCACGCCGGAGCGCCGCACGCCGGAGCGCCGCACGCCGGAGCGCCGCACGCCGGAGCGCCGCACGCCGGAGCGCCGCACGCCGGAGCGCCGCATGCCGGAGCGCCGCATGCCGGAGCGCTGCCTGGCGCACCCGGACCGGTAGGGCCGCCCGCTATGGCGCCGGCCCCGATGTGGCCTATGTCGATAGGACCGCCCCCGGGGGCGCCGGACGCTGCGCTGGGGCCCGCGTCGATGGGGCCCGCCTCCGTGGGCGTTGCCACGCCTCACCATGGGCGCCGCGTCATCACCTTCGTGATCATCGGTTTGGCGATCTTCGTCGTCGCCGCCGTGGCCGCGGTCCAGATCCACCTGTTTGCCACCTTCAGACCGGTCTGGTGACCGACGTAGCAATCGGCGACCCGCGATTACAAGCAATTCGAATATTTCTCCACAGATAACACATGGGCCAGGCACATCGAGAATTCTCGTAAATTTCCCTTGCCGCAATAGCTGTTGCGTGACAGATTGAGGAGCGTGCAGCCGGGTGCGCAGGATCAAGCGGGCGACGCGCGGGCCTGCCTCCATGAGCTTGCCGCCGCGGCTGAAGAGTTGCGGCGCAGGCTCAGCATGTTGTTCGACGGTGGCCCGCTGACGCATCTGGGCAGCGCGGAAGGGTTGTCGTACGCGCAGATGGTGCCGTTGAACACCCGGATGCAGATCATCGAACTGATCTCGGACGCCTTCAAGGTACTCTCTGACGCTGGCGGCAGATTCCGGCAGGTAGAGGCCGTGGCCCTGTACGACGAGGGCTTGACGATGGATGAGATCGCTGTGGTCCTGGGCGTGACCCGGCAGCGAGTGTCGGCGCTGTTGCGGCAGGCCCCGCGCCACCCACTGGGCATTTTGCCCGCAGACCCGCCGCCCGGCGCCCCGGCGGCACGGTCCGGCCGAACGAACCGTGATCGGACTAGCAACGGAGCAGGACAATGACGCACGGCCACACGGGCCCGCACTCTGCTCCGGCACCCACCCCGCCGAACGCGGATCCCGCTCCGCTGAGTGTCGGCATGGTCATGCCCGGTGTAGATTCCGCCCGGCTCAGTATGCATCCCGCCGAATCCGAGATGGTTCCCACGCTGTCAGGCGAGGACCGTGCGCAGGCTGAGATGGGACTTTTTTTCGGTGAGGGACCCCCCCTGTCCGCTGACGCACCGCACCGTATCGCGCAGCTACTCGGTGACGCCGTGAGCCATCTGATCACCGCCGGGCTCGATCTGGCGAGCGTGCGAGCGCGCCTACGCTTCAGCGGTGACGACAGCGACCTCGAACACGTCACAAACAACCTCGATGCGGCTCTGGCCGACATCCGTGGCCTCGCGGTGAGAATCGCTCTCGGCACCGATCCACGCGAACAGGAAGAGCAATAGTCACGGCTCGTGGGTTGACGTCCTCCCCGCCCTGAAGGGATGGGGATTCCTCCTGCGCCGCTCACGCGGCGCTCCGGTGGGTTCCTGTTTCACTGGGTCCTGCCCGGGCAAGCCCTGGTCTTCCGGTCCCTCCGCAGGCGTTTAGGCTCACCCTCCGCCCGAGGGCGAGCACGTTCTTGGCGGCGTTGTGGTCCCGGTCGTGGACCGTCCCGCACGCGCCGCAGGTCCAGGTGCGGACGTGCAGCGGTTGCGGGCCGTCCTTGACCCGGCAGGCTGAGCACACCTGGGACGTGGGCTCAAACCTGCCGATCCGGCCGAACACCCGGCCATACCGCTTCGCCTTGTACTCGAGCATCCCGGTGAACGCCGACCAGCCGGCGTCATGCACCGGCTTGGCGAGCCGGGTCCGGCCGAGCCCGGCCACGCACAAGTCCTTTGCGCTTTCCGGTGAGCGAGGTGAAGAAGTTCCGGTACGCGGCGCCCAGGTCCGCCAATGCCTGCTGCAACACCACGGCGGGCACCTCGCCCAGCCAGGTGCGTTCCGGGGTGGCCCTGGCGGCGGTGAGCCGGGCCGGCAGTTCGGCGCCCGTGATGCAGGGCAACCCGGCTGCGTGCGCTTCCCGGCGGGCACGCAGCCCGTCGTGGAAGACGACCCGCGCGCAGCCGAACGCCCTGGCCAGCGCCTGACGCTGCCCAGGTGCCGGGTCGAGGCGGTACTGATACCGGAGCCGCACCCGCTCAGTATACTTGGTCTCATGACCGGCTACGACGCTATACGCACCGGCAGGCACTGTGTTTTCGTGTTGCACGCACACTTGGTCTTCGTGACGAAGTACCGGCACCCCGTGTTCGCCGCCGCGCACCTGCGGCGGATGGAGGAGATCATGCGGGACGTATGCGCCGACTTTGAGACCGGGCTGGCCGCGTTCAACGGCGCGGCCAACCATGTGCATCTGCTGGTCAGCTTCCCGCCCAAGGTCGCGCTCGCGCGGCTGGTCAACAGCCTCAAGGGCGTGTCCTCGCGGCGTATGCGGCAGGAGTTCCCCGGCCTGGCACGGCACTACTGGCGGGCGAACCGGCTGTGGTCCCCGTCCTACTTCGCCGGCTCGGTCGGCGGCCCGCCAATCAGTGTCCTGCGACAGTACATCGAACAGCAGAACCAGCCGTTGTGACATGGCTCAGGCCCATCCGCCTTCACCACCGGCCTGAAGGCCGGCGCACTGGCGGACACTTTGGTAGCGGAGTATCACAAGTGCGGGGAGCCGGCCGCGATGCGGCCCGCTCCCCGCACTCGCAGTGGCTCCCGGCACTTGTGATTCAAAGGACCAGCCTTGCCTCCGCGCCTGCCAGCCCCAGGGCCAGGACCGCAGATCCGCCCGGCCGCCACGCATCATCAGTACCAGCCGGTTGCTTCCTCATGGTCCCATGCCCCACATGGCGATCCGTAGAGCCCCCGGATGTAGCCGAGGCCCCAGCGGATCTGGGTGGCCGGGTTGCTCTGCCAGTCCGCACCGGCGCTGGCCATCTTGGAACCAGGGAGTGCCTGCGGGATGCCGTACGCGCCCGAGCTTGGGTTGGACGCGCTGGGATTCCAGCCACTCTCCACGCCCCAGAGCGAGACCAGGCACCCGAACTGGTCCTGGCCCCAGCCGTAACTCCCGAGCATCGCACTGGCGATCTGCTGTGGTGAGCCGGAGGGCTGTGGTGAGGTGCCCGACGAGCTTGACGAACCCGAGGAAGCCGACTGAGCCGCCTGCGCCGAGTGAACCGCCTGCGCCCGCGTGGCAGCTTGCTGCCGAGCACGTTGCCGTGCGGCGGCGAGTGCGGCCGCCCTCCTCTCGGCCGCCTTGCGCGCCTTCTGGACCTTGATGAACTTCAGCCTGGCGGCGCGATCACTTGCGACGAGTTGCGCCGGGCGCATCTGCCGCGCATCCAGGCTGGCGTCGATCGCCGCGAACCCACCGACAGACTCTGTGATTTCTGGCGGGCGAGAGGCTGCGCCGCCGGCATTCGGAGCAGCGCTGGCCGGCCACAACAGGGCGGAACCCAGGCCGATGGCGGCCGCCACAGCGGTCCCGATTGCCAAGCCCGTTACCTTGGACGGCCTGCGGAACCGGATCTGGCGGGCAGCGGAAGCGACCCGGCTGGCCGTGGCCGCGACCACGCTGGCCGTGGCCGCGACCAACCGGAATGGTTTCCGGAAATGGATCCGGTGAAGAGACAAGGTGAGCCTTCGGTCGGTCGCGCGGTGCGCGACGGCTTCCACCCGGAACAATCCGTCCCGCCGCGGTTACCGCAGCGAGACGGTGGCGTGCGGGCGCGCCGCGGGTCAAGGCGACGGATCACTCTCAGTAATCACCACGCACGTCGGGTGCTAACGGCCACCCACATTGCACAATTTTTGGCAGTGCCGCAGCCAAAATGAGATGTAAGCCGAATCACATTTCCGCGCGCTCAACCGCTCGAGATGGGATAGAGGCCACCCCACCTGGGACTTTGGCTCCGAGACGTCCTCTTTTAGGACGGAACGTGACCCCCGTCACACTTTGACCCCTCCCACACGGTCAATCACCTTAAGTAACCGTTTGTGACACGTTGCCTACCCGGCCGACTTCTACCTATACCATTTTGTTATCAACTTTTGGTAACAAGCCGCCGCCGGATCGCTAGATCGCTCGGTCGCCAGATCGCTAGTAGGACCCGTTCGCCTGCCAGTAAGCCCACGCGGCGCATGGATCGCCATATCTTCCCTGGATGTAGCCCAGGCCCCACTTGATCTGGGTGGCCGGATTCGTCTGCCAGTCCGCACCGGCGCTGGCCATCTTGGATCCAGGCAGTGCCTGTGGGATCCCGTAAGCACCGCTGGGGTTCGCTGCGTTGTACCGCCACCCGCTCTCCCTCGACCAGATGTTGTCCAGACAGCCGAAATACTTGCCAGGGCTCCAGCCAAAGCTCAGCATCATGTTCTCCGCGTCCGCCCGCGCGGTGCCCGGATCCACCGGGCCGAGCGGCGGGACGGGACCCGATGACGGCGAACCGCCCGTGCTCTGCGAAGCGCCCGTGCTCTGCGAACCGCCCGTGCCCTGCGAACCGCCCGTGCCCTGCGAACCGCCCGTGCCCTGCGAACCGCCCGTGCTCTTCGATGCGACAGGCACGGCGGTGCTCGCGAGCTTCGGCGCGGCAAGAATACGGGTCGAACGCGACGCCTCATCCATGGCGATCATCTGCTGCCGCTCCTGCTCGAGCAGCACGACAGCATGCCGGGCCCCGACCGATACCGTCGCGGCTTGCGCCGGGCGACCGGAAGGCCCTGTGGCCGACATGAGCACATACGCCCCGACGGCGACCGCGACAACAGCGGCGACCGCCGCAACCGGCACCATCGCAACTCCGGCACCAGATCCCCCGCGGCGGTGCGCGTGCCTCCTCCCCCGAACCCGTTCCGGGCGTGGTGACAAGGCGGTCCCTTCCGTCGGCCAAACGCGCCCACGAGACGACCGGTGCGTAGACCGCTGCGCTTCAGGGCAGCAGGTCCGGACGACCGCGGGCCGGGCTCCGACGACAACGCGCGGTAGGAAACCACCGGAGCAGTGTCCCGTCCCGAATGTGCCGTCGGCGCCCAACCTTGCCAGAGGAATGGGAGGGGTCCGCAACCGATTCAGATGGGAAAGCTGTGTCGCCGTTGGGGCGAGTAATGTGATATAGGTCACATTCTCACAGCATGACTCTCGCAAACTACCAATCGTGATCATCTCCGGCTCATGATCGTGACGGGCACGCAAGCAAGCCCACGGGCAGGATCGTGCCGGGCGCGCAGCGCCCTGCGCTGGGCCGCCTGAGCCCTCTCGACCACACTGTGCAGGTCTGCGGCGGCTTCGCCGGTGGGCTCTGGGGCTGACGGGCAGGCGTTAACCTGCTAACGGCGCGAATGCTATTTCGCAAGGGCGGCCCTCAGCGGAATCTGGGTCCGGAGACGGCTTGGTCTTCAGACAGGCTGCTCATACGATGAAACGGGCGGATCCTGAGGACAAAGCCGATGAAGCGGGTCACTGCATGGCTGGCGGAAAACGCCGATGGCGTGATTGCTTTGGTACTTTCTGTTGCCGTGGGAATCCTCGGCTTCGCCGACATTGTCGGATCGCAGGACGTGAACGCGGCCATCCTGCTGATCCTCGCCCTGGTGGCCGCGACCGTGTTGCGCGACCGCGCCCGTGATGAGGCGGCCCAGCGGCAGGTGCAGGGGGTCCTTGCCAATGCCACTGCGGCGCTCGCCCGTATGCCTGATCCCGGCCGGGTGGAGGACATCGAGCACACGATCGCCAGAATCCGCCAGACGCTCGACGACATGTCGACGGTGCGGGTCCTGCATGGCAAAGAGGTCAGCGAAACATTCGCACAGGCACGGCGCAGCACTGACCGGTGGGTATTCAGAGGCGGCACGGGGACCTATGTGCGCGCGGTCACCCTGCCTGAATGCGTTGATATCGCCCGGCGCGAGAAACGGACGCTGCACGTACAACTGGAGATCATTGACCCGACGGACCAGCAGGTGTGCCAGCGGTACGCGGACTACCGCCACTCTCTGGCGCCAGGCCCGGATAGCACAGGCGAACTGTGGACGCTGGACCGGACTCGCAAGGAATCCTTCGCGACTATTCTCGCGAGCTGCTGGTACCGGCAGCGCTTCACCTTCCTTACCATCACGGTCGGGCTATCCCAGATCATGTCCACGTTCCGGTGGGACATGTCATCGGGTTGCCTCGTCATCACTCAGGAGGACCCGGGCAGGCCGGCCATGGTGATCGAGGCGAGCAAGCCGTACTACCGCTCCTACAGCCAGGAACTGCTGGCCAGCCTGGAGCAGACGCGGCAGGTGCCGATCAGCCTGGCACGGGACATTCCGCTCGGCGACGAGCCGACCGTGAACGAGACACGCAAGCTTTTCACCAGGCTCAACGTCCAGCTTCCTCGGTCGTTCGCCGACCGTGACGTCTCCGACATCATCCGCAAGGCCATCCAGCCCAAGAATCCGTACGAATGATGGAGTTCTCGCGCCTCTACGAGGACCTCCAGGGCGGCAGCGCAAGCGAGTCGGTGCTGCGCTGGACCAATCAGGTGCTCTGGGAGGTGGCGGCCGGGCGGCGCCCGATCACCGCCACCCGCCACCCGCTCGGCTTTGTCTGCTTACCGGTACTGCGCCAGGGTGACCACGGGATCTGCGTCCACGTCTGGACCGCGCGGCTTGTCCAGGCCCGCCCGACCACCTCCGCGATGCACGCGCACAGCTGGGACCTGGTCAGTCACGTCCTGTTTGGACGGGTGTCCAACGAGGTGATGCGCGTGTCGGGCGTGACGGACGACAGCCAGGCGGTTTGCGACTACGCTGCCGGCGCGTACCGGGTCTTCGAGGTGCACAGCCGGGGCGATCTGGATGAGATCCGGGCGACGCCTCGCCTGGTCCGCTGTGACAGGAGGATGCGAGAGGTGAGTCACCCGGGTGAAACCTACTCCATGCCCGCGGGCACGTTCCACGCCACCGCCATCCCTGCGGACGTCGATACGGCCACTGTGGCGCTCGGCACAAGCAGGGCAGGATCGGCCGACCTTTCCCTTGGGAATGTCGACACCCCCACGCACCGGGTGCGGCGTCAGCATTGCGACGGCGAAGAGACCGCCGATGTCGCCCGTATGATCGCCGGACGGCTGGCGGGAACGCGTTCCGCCTGAGCCAGGCGGGGGCTGGAGGATCAGGTGACAGACGCGAAGACGACTCCGGCCGCCCCGGCCGGTCTCGGCGATGCGCTGGGAGTCGCTGTCGAGGCCGCAGAGGCCGCTGGCGACCTGCTGCGGGACGGCTGGTTGGGCGATCTGGGGGTACGCCACAAAGGCTCCTCGGGTGACGTGGTGACTGATCTCGATCTCGCGGCTGAACGGCTCATCGTGGGCCGCATCCGCGATGTCTTCCCCGATCACCAGATCATCGCCGAGGAGGCCGGAGTCCTCGGCGCCCGGGACGGCAGCTTCACCTGGCTTGTCGATCCACTCGACGGAACCAACAATGTCGCGATCGGCCTGCCCGCCTACGTCGTGGGGATCGCCTTGTGCGCCGGCAGGCTCCCCGCGCTCGGCGTGATACACGACCCGGTCAGCAAGCGGACCTGGACGGCGATCCGCGGCGGCGGCGCATACGGGCCGCGCAACGCTCCCCTGCAGCCGCCCTACCAGCCGGCCCCGTACGGGCCGGTGCTCGCCTGGACGCAGGGTCACGGGGTCGCCCGCGATGACGCGACCGCCAGGTCGCTCAAGCTGGTTCTCGAGACAACCGCCCGCAGGCTGCTGCAACTGTGGGCGCCGCTGCTCTCGTGGGTGATGCTCGCCCGCGGTGCGATCGACGGCATCGTCGGGTACCGCGCCGAGGCGGTGGACCTCCCAGCCGGAGCGCTCATCGCGGCTGAGGCGGGCATGATCGTGTGCCGTCTCGACGGCAGCAGGTTCGACGAGCGGATCGGGCTTCAATGCGAGGATCGCAGCTTCGTGGCCGGCCTGCCGGAGGTCATCGGGCGCCTGCTCGACCTGGTTCAGGCGGCCCGTCGCCTCGAGGAGGGATCGGCCCTGATGCGCGGCCAACAGTCCTGGGGATCCTGGTGACCCGCGACACTCGGGCACGCCGCGCGGCAGCCGTTACGACTCTGCCAGCCCGGGGGATGACCCCCCGGAACCCCCCGCCGCGCCCCCCGCAGCCTCACGACCGGCACGCCGCGCGGCAGCCGTTACGACTCTGCCAGCCCGGGGGGACGACCCCCCGGAACCCCCCGCCGCGCCGCCGTTTCGGCGGGTGATCTCAGCCGGTGAGCAGGAGCGCGGTGACCGCGGCCACCAGGCCGACGGCGGCCAGCCCGGCACCTGTGAGCACGAACTTTCGCATCGGGATGTCGATCCCGGTCGCTCGGCAGCGCTCGTACCACAGCAGCGTCGCGAGCGATGCCCACGGCGTGATGATCGGGCCGACGTCCGTTCCGATCAGCAGGGCCAGCAGTTGGTTGTGATTCCCCGCCGGCACCACAGCCTCGCCCGCGACGTAGGACGGCAGGTTGTTCAGCAGGTTGGACAGGCCGGCCCCGGTGGCAGCGGCGCGCAACGCGCCACTGTTACCACCGTTCGTGCCGATGAGCGCGCCGGTGATGGTGCCAAGACCGTGCCTGCTGATCGTCTGCACAACGAGGAACAGGCCCGTGACGAACACAAGCAATCGCCATGGGATGAGCGCGGGACGCAGCGTGCGGCGACTGCGCACCGCGAAGGCCACTACGACGAGCCCGGCGGAAACCGACGAGGCGACGCCCAGCGGCAGGCCGGCCAGGATGCCGATGACGAAAAGGACGCAAGCCGTCGATGCCACCAGGAACAGCAGCCGCTGCCTGGGCACGTGCGGAGATGGCACATCGTATCCGGCGGCATCGCGCTGCCCCCGCCGCCAGTAGAAGGCCCAAAGGAACGCCATGGTCGCGGCGATCGACGCGAGCTGCGGCGCCCACATTCGCCCGGCGAACGCCGCCGGGGAGAGCGCGACCCGGTTGGCCGCGAGCAGATTGGTCAGGTTGGAGACAGGCAGCAGCAGGCTCGCCGTGTTGGCCAGCCAGACGGTCGTCATGGCAAGCGGCAGCGCGACGATCCCTAGCTTGCGGGCGAGGGCAAGCATGACCGGCGTGAGGAGCACGGCCGTCGTGTCGAGGTTCAACGAAATCGTGGTTGCGGCGGCAAACGCCGTGCACAGCAGGAACAGCACGAAGTAGTGACCGCGGGCAATGATCGCGATGCGGGTTGCGATGACGTCGAACACCTCGGCCCCCGCCGTGAGCTCTGCGAGCACGATGACCGAGGCGAGGAAGAGCAGCAACGGCAGAATCCGGCGGATCGTCGCGTCCGCCGCCGACACCGGCAACAGCCCGGTCACCACACACAGCCAGCCCGCGACGAAAAGGCCGATCCCGATCCAGTCCAGGATCTGAAGCCGTCCGAGGACCGTGAGGAAGCGCTCGGCTACGCCAGGTGCCCTGGCGCCACGTCCCTTCACCTCTGAACCGCTTGACTGCGGATTGGGCCGGCTCACGGCTACGGAGTCTCCTGATGCTCGGCCGCCACAAGCGCCATGGTCCCATAACGGATCCAGTCGCCCCGCTGGGTACCTGCGCATACCCGGCACGCGCGGCACAGCATGCGGAGTACGTAACCTCTTCGGATTCCGCAGCCGTGGCGGCATAATTGCGGTGTGGCAGGGGGACTAATCTCGTCGGCGCCAGATCATCCTACCGATTTGTTCGTCAGCTATTCTCCAGCCGACGAACGCTGGGCCGCCTGGATCGCCTGGGAGCTTGAGAGCGCTGGTTACCGCACCATGCTGCAGGCATGGGACTTCGTTCCAGGGACCAACTTCATCGATTTCATGGATCGCGGCATCCGCGAGTCGGCGGCCATGATCGCAATTTTGTCCCGCAACTATCTGAAGTCGAGATACGGCCGCTGGGAGTGGCAGTCGGCCATTCGCGCCGACCCGGACAACCCGGCGAGCAAGCTGATCACCATCCGTGTCGACGAATGCCCGCTCGAAGGGCTGCTGTCGACGATCACATACGTCGACCTGGTCGGCGTTACCGATCCGGACGAGGCACGGGCCATGCTCATGGCCCGTATCAGGCACGCGCTGGCTGGACGGGCGAAACCAGGTCAGGGACCGGACTTCCCCAATGCTCCCGCACCCGCCTCAGACGGATCGCCTGCCACAGCTCCCGGCGCGACCACGCCTTCAGGCGGCTCCATCCACAGGCGCGTCAGGCGCGCGCCCGCAGGGCCGCCCAGTTACCCGCCCGCGCTAACCGCGGCACCGAAGCCGCGATCGGTCCTTTCTGTGCTTCATGTGCCAGGTCCGCGATTCGGGCGCGGGCTGACAGGGACCGGCGGCGAGCCGGTCGGCGCCGCGGAACTCCAGGCACGGATCTGGGCCGACGTGACGCGGCTGACCGATTCGGGGGTGGACAGGCCCGAGCTTCTCGTGGTCACAGGCGACATCACCGAGTCCGGGGGGCTGCGTGAGACCGAAGAGGCACTGACTTTCCTCACCGGCCTCAGAATGCTGCTCGGCCTTGAACAAGGCCGCCTCGTGATCGTTCCGGGTGGCCACGACCTCACCAGGCCAGCATGCCAAGCGTACTTCGCCTCTTGCGAGGCCGACGACATCGAACCCCAGCTGCCCTACTGGCCGAAATGGCGGCACTTTGCGCGCATGTTCGAAGAGCTGTACCAGGGTCTCGAAGGCCCGGTCTTCGACAGTGCGCAGCCCTGGACGCTGTTCGCGGTGCCTGACCTGCGGGTGGCGGTGGCAGGGCTGAACTCGACGATGGCCGACAGCCACCGCGCAGAGGACCGGTACGGCTGGATCGGCGAGGCGCAGACGGCATGGTTCGCCGAGCGGCTGAGGCCCTACGAGGAGGCCGGGTGGCTGCGCATCGGTGTGGTGCGGCACTCGCCGGCGCCCGATGACATGGCCCCGACTGCCACCCATGCCGATCCGGAGACCCTGCGCGACACGGCCACACTCGACCGCCTGCTTGGGCAGCGGCTCAACCTGCTGCTGCACGGGCCGGGCCCGGCCGGACCGGGAAGCGCATCACTCGGCTCTGGCCTGCTGATGGTGCCCGCTACGGGCTCGGGTAAGCATGAAGTACTGCAGCTCACCCACGGCGGGCTGGTGCGTACGGACGGCAGGGGCGGGGCGCCGGGCGCCCCGGCCGGCGCCCCGGAACGTGTGGAGCGGCGATGGCATGCCGTCGGCGCCACCTTCGCGACCACGCCCGCCGGGCAGGACGACGCCAGCGCCCCAGCTGCCCTGCCGGGGCCGGACGGGGCAGCCGCAGCCGAGGAGGCGGCCGAACGAGCGGCCGACCCTGTCAGCGGGTTGCTCGACCGCATCACCGAGGTGCTCGAGACCCGTCACCCGGGTGGGACGGTCCGGCGCGTCCCTGGCGAACCGCCGCACCTGCTCGTCAGGCACCAGGAGGAGGGGGTCTTCCTGCAGTGGCGGGTGGCCGCTCACCTCGGCGAACTGACCCGCGAGGACGTCGAGGCGTTCGTCACGCACCTCCGGACCGGCGAACCCGAGCCCGGCGCCCAGCTTGTGTACCAGGGCCCGCGGCCGCACCAGGTGCTCCGCGACGAGGCGCTGCGCCGCGGGGTCAGGCTGCTGAGCTTCACCGAATTCCAGGGCCTGCTCGACCTCGATGACTACATAGCCAAGCAGACGGCGCGGCTCCGCTCCGACCCGCTCTACCCGCCAGGGCTCTACGTGCCGCAGCGGTTCCGCGAGCTTGACCGTCCTGGGCAGCCCATGCGCGACGACCTGGCCGACGAGATACTCCGGCTCCTGGCCGCCGATCACGGACGCTTCATCCTCGTCCTCGGCGATTTCGGCAGGGGCAAGACATTCGCGCTGCAAGAGGTGGCACGGCGCGTCCCAGGACGGCTGCCCCACCTCATCCCTATCCTGATCGAGCTGCGGGCACTGGACAAGGCACACTCCGTGGACGGACTGGTCGCCGCTCACCTTGCGAACCACGGCGAGGAGCTGATCGACCTCAAGGCCTTCCACTACATGCTGCGCCAGGGCCGCATCGCCCTGCTCTTCGACGGATTCGACGAGCTTGTCACCCGGGTCACCTACGACCGCGCCGCCGACCACCTCGAGACTCTCCTTCAGGCCGCGCAGAACAAGGCGAAGATCGTGGTGGCTAGCCGCACCCAGCACTTCAAGTCCGATTCCCAGGTGCTTACCGCGCTCGGTGAGCGGGTCGGGCTTGTACCGGACCGGCGGGTGCTTTCTATCGAGAACTTTACGCAGGCCCAGATCCGGATGTTCCTCGTGCACAGATACGACGGTGACCATGAGGCGGCCGATGAGCGGCTGAAGCTGATCAGCGGCATCGAGGACCTGCTCGGACTCTCGCAGAACCCGCGGATGCTGTCCTTCATCGCGGACCTTGATGAGGAACGGCTGCACGCCGTCGCGAACGCAGGCCGCTTCAGCGCGGCCGGTCTGTACGCCGCGATCCTCCGGTCCTGGCTCGCCTACGAACAGCGGCGCATCCAGGGCGTCCCCGGCGTGCCTGGCGGCCTCGCACCCGACGACCTGTGGCACGCAGTGAGCACGCTCGCCATGCGGCTATGGGAGTCGGGTGAGCACTACCTCAGGCTCGCGGAGCTTACCAAGGAGGTCGCGAGCTCGCTCACCGGACTGACCGGCGGCAGGCTCTCGCCGCACCAAACGGCCCACACGGTCGGCACGGGCAGCCTGCTCGTGCGGACAGACCAAGGACGGTTCGGCTTCATCCACTCCTCCGTCGCTGAGTGGCTCGTCGCGAACGAGATCGCCAGCAGGCTCAACGCGGGCACCGCCGATCCCCCGCCGCTGTCCCGCCGTCCACTCTCACAGCTGACCGTCGACTTTCTCTGCGATCTCGCCAACCCGCAGCGGTGCCAGGCGTGGGCCGCGCGGGTGCTCCGCGACGCTGCGGCCGAAGACGTGACGCGTGCCAACGCCATCAAGGTCACGACGCGCCTGCGCACGCCGACGCGCACCGACCTGCGCGGCGCGTCGCTGCAGGGTGAGGACCTGTCCCACCGTGACCTGCAGAAGGTCAACCTCACCGGCGCCGATCTCACCGATGCCCGGCTGGTCGGGGCCAATCTAACCGGCGCTATCCTGCGGGATACCCAGCTGACAGGCGTACGGCTGGATGATGCCCGGCTGGCCGGAGCGGACCTGCGCGGCGCCGACCTGACGCGGGCCAGGCTGGCCCGCACCGATCTGCGCGGTGCGCTCCTCGCGGGCAGCCGCTGGACGCGCGCCGCGCTCATCGACGCCGCCACCGATCCAGGCCTGCGCGAGGTACCTGAGCTTCTCGGCGCGGCCATCGCGCCCGGCCAGCCGGTCGATACCGAGCTGGCGCCCCCGGCCGTGGGTGTGCCGTACGGCTACCGCGATCCGGGTGTCAGGCTCCCCGAGCCGGTCGTCTACAGCCACGATGGGGGTGTGGTCGCGATCGGCAGCGAGCACGGCGCGGTGCTGCTGTGTGACACCGCCTCCGGGTTGCCGCTGCGCAGCCTGCACGGGCACAGGGGACGGGTGTATGCGGTCGTCTACGGCGCAGGCGATCGGGTACTCGCAAGCGGAGCGAGCGATGGCACGGTCCGGCTCTGGGATCCGGCCACAGGTGGATGCATCCGCGTGATCGACGTGCATGCCGAGGGTGTATGGCCGGTCGGGTTGAGCCCAGACGGCTCAGTGCTCGCGGCGGGCGCCGCTGACGGAGTGCTGCGGCTGTGGGATGTCGCCACAGGCGCGCTGCGTTTCAGCCTTGGCGGCCACGAGCCTCCTGTCTACACGGCGACCTTCGATCCGGCGGGCACGGTCATCGCGACGGGGGACGCCGCGGGGGCGATACGGCTGTGGGACGTGGCTACAGGCTCGCTGCGCCACGAGCTCAGCCACGGCGTCGGGCCAGTGTACCGGCTGCTGTTCAGCCCGGACGGATCGCTGCTCGCGGCGGCTGACCACGGCGGCGCGGTGCGGCTGTGGGACGGCTGCACCGCTGAGTTCCGCTGCGAGCTCACGGGCCACGCGGGACACGTGTACGCGCTGGATTTCCACCCGGAGGACCCGCTTCTCGCCAGCGGCGACACCGTTGGCGGCGTACGGCTGTGGGACACCCAGGCGGGTCGGCTGCAGCGCGCACTTCCCGACCAGCGGGGCGGGGTGTACCGCGCCGTCTTCAGCCCAGACGGCAGCGAGCTTGTGACCGCCGACAGCGATGGTGCGGTGCGGCTCTGGGATCCCGCTACGGGGCAACTCCTGCACGAGCTGAGCGGTCACAAGAGCTCGGTATGGCCGCCCGTATTCCGCCCGGACGGCAAGCAGCTCGTCACAAGCAGCAACGACGGGACCACGCGGCTGTGGGATCCCACGTCCGGCCAGTGCAGGCACCTGCTGCGCGGGCACGGGCGGCGCGTCACCTCGGTGACGTTCAGCGCCGATGGCTCACTGCTCGCGGCGGGCGGGAACGACGGAGTGGTGCGGCTGTGGGATCCGGGGACCGGGCAGGTCCGCAGGGTACTGACCGGCGTCGCGGACCGGCTCGTGTCAGCGGTCTTCAGCCCGGTCGGATCGCTGCTCGCCACGGCGACCAACGATGGCGGCGTTTACCTGTGGAACGCGGCGACCGGTGCGTATGAACGCGAGATGAACGTCGAGACCGATCACCTGTGGGCGGAGGCATTCGGACCGGACGGCGCCATCCTCGCCACCGCCAATGACGACGACACGGTGCGGCTGTGGTACCGGACCACGGGACGGCGTATTCACACTCTGTCCGAGCACCGGGGCAGGGTCCGGTCGATCGCGTTCAGCCCGGACGGCGCTGCCATCGCGACCGGATGCGATGACCGGGTCGTACGGCTATGGGACGCGCGGACCGGCGCGCTGCGAGCCTCCCTGCGTGGCCACGAGGACCGCGTGTACTCGGTGGTGTTCAGCCCGGACGGGGCGCTGCTCGCGAGCGCGAGCAATGACGGCAGCGCCTGCCTGTGGGATCCAGCCAACGGTGCGCTCGTGTACAGGCTGAGCGGCCACAGCGGCAGTCTGTGGACCGCCGCTTTTGGTCCAGGTGGTGTCCTGGCCACGGCAGGAGATGACCTGGAGGTGCGGCTGTGGCATACCGGTACTGGCCGCCTGCTGCGGACGCTGACCGGGCATACCCGGCGGATCTGGTCGGTGGCGTTCAGCCCGGGCGGCGACGTGCTCGCGACCGCGGGCGATGACGGCACCGTGCGGCTGTGGGACGCCGGCGCTGACGCCGCAGTGGTGGCGCCGCGGGTGACCCTGCTCGGGCTGCCAGAAGGGTGGGCGGCGCTGGCTCCAGATGGAAGGTACAAGTTCGACGGCGAGGTCACCGGCCAGTTCTGGCATGTGATCGGCATGTGCAGGTTCGAGCCGGGCGAACTCGACCCTTATCTGCCCGAGGTACGCCAGCTCGCACCGGATGCCCCATTCTGATCAGGTCCGCCAGGCTCCACGGTCAGTCCGTGAGCGCCTGGTAGACGAGCTGCCGCAGCATGCTTCGAAGCGGGTATGTGCTGGAAGGCAGCAACTGCGTCAGGAAGATCACGATGAGATCCTCGGCCGGGTCCACCCAGAACACCGTGCTCGCCGCGCCGCCCCACGAGTACTCGCCAGGGCTGCACAACGTCCCGTGGGCGATGGGGTCCTCCACGACGGCGAGGCCCAATCCGAAGCCGACACCTGCGAACGACACTTCTGCGTACATTGGGCGCCCGAATGAGTCGAGGTCGGCACCGCCGGGCAGGTGGTTGCGTGTCATGCGCCGTGCCGTGCGGCTGCCGAGCAGCCGGACGCCGTCGAGCTGTCCCTCGCCGGCCAGCATGCGGGCGAAACGAAGGTAGTCGCCGGCGGACGACACGAGCCCACCGCCTCCGGACAGGAGGAGCGGGGGGTGCAGAGCGGCTGAGCCCATCGCGTCGAAGCGGGTGGCACGGCCATCCGGGCCACGGACGTAGAGTGCGGCGAGCCGCTGTGCATCGTCGCCCTCGACGGAGAACCGCGTGTCGATCATGCCGAGCGGGCCGAAGATCCGCTCTGCGAAGAACTGGTCGAGCGGCTGCCCGGAGGCGACCTCCACCACGCGGCCGAGTACGTCACTGGCCACCGAGTAATTCCACTCGGCGCCCGGCTGGAAGACAAGCGGCAGCGATGCCCATATGTCGCAGCAGGCGGCGAGGTCCTTGCCCGGCGGGCTACCCCACTCGAATCCGGCGGCACGGTAAAGCTCGTCGACCACGTGAACGCGGTGGAAGCCGTATGTGAGCCCGGACGTGTGGGTGAGCAGATGCTGGATCGTCACCGGCGAGGCAGCCGGCGCCGTGACCGGTTTCGCCGCGGGGCCCTTCAGATACACCCGCATGTCCCCAAACGATGGGATGAAGCGGCTGACCGGGTCCGACAGCTCGAAGGCACCCTCCTCGTACAGCACCATCGCCGCCACCGAGGTGACCGGTTTGGTCATCGAGTACATCCGGAAGAGCGTGTCAGGCTCGATAGGAAACCGGGCCTCCAGGTCACGCCAGCCGTACGTCGACGTGTGGGCGACGCGCCCGTGCCGGGTCACGAGCACGAGCCATCCCGGCAGCCTGCCGTCGTCCACATATCCCATGAGATGCCGGTCGATCCGGGCCAGCCGGTCCGGATCGAACCCTGCCGCACGTGCCTCGATCCCGGCCTCTATTGCCGTCACCGCGCCCCGCCTTCACACCGCGGCCGCCCGGGTTGAGCGAGCCGTGCGGACTCATGAGCGAAGGCTACTGCGGGGCCATACGCCTCAGCCACCCGCCGTGGCGCCGGGCCCTGGATCAACGCTGATCTGGCAATACTCGTGCTCGTAAGCGCCGCTCGCCGTGCGGCGCACGTCGTCTTCCGGCCGGATGACCCGCCCGCAGCGCGCACATGTCCGGCCGGCGGCGTGCAGTTCGTTGCTTTCGAAGTCAGCGTTCGGATCGACCTGATGATCCGCGGCCTCTTCGTAAGCGCGGCCGGCCTCTGTGCCGGGTTGCGGCAGGTCAATGCCACCGGGCGGCCTGTCGCTACGTGGCGTCTGTTCTTCTGTCATCGTCGGGCGGCTTCCTGGTCGTCGCAGCGTCAGCAGGACACGGTTCCCCGTCATCAATGGTGCCAGGCAACCGATGCCCGCATGTGAGGATGGCCCCTGCGGGCGTGCGGCGCGTCACCCCGTCTGGGTGAAGGTGGCGGTCAGGCCGAGGTCGGCGAGGGCGGTGCGGGCCGCCCAGTAACCGCACATGCCGTGCACACCGCCACCGGGCGGCGTGGATGCCGAGCACAGGTAGACGCCGCGTAGCCCGGTCCTGTACGGGTTCCACCTGGCGGACGGCCGGAAGATCGTCTGGCGCAGGGTCGCCAGGCCACCGTTGATGTCCCCGCCCACGTAGTTCGGATTGTGGCGCTCCTCGCCGGCCGCGGTCGTGGTGACCCTGGCAAGCACCAGGTCACGGAACCCGGGCGCGAAGCGCTCTATCTGGGCTTCGATGCGGTCGGTCATGTCCACGGCTGAGCCGGCGGGCACATGGCAGTAGGCCCAGAGTGTGTGCCGCCCTGCCGGGGCACGCGTCGGGTCCACGACGCCGGGCTGCGTCACGATGCAGTAAGGCCACTCAGGGTGCCGCTGGCCGCCACGTCGGCCTCGCTGCGCGCGACTTCGGCCAGGGTGCCGCCGAGGTGGACTGTTCCCGCCTCCCTGCAGGCTCCGGCCTGCCACGGCACAGGGCCAGCGAGCGCCCAGTCGACCTTGCACACCCCTGGCCCGTACCTGAACCGCCCGAGCGCCCTGCGCTGTCTGGCGGGCAGCCGGTCACCCGCGAGGCGGATGAACTGGCGCGGCGACACGTCAAGCAGGACCGACCGGGCTGAGGGGAGATCATCAAGTGTGCGCACCCAGCGCCTGGTCGTGACCGTGCCACCCAGGGAGGTGAGCTCGTCGACGAGCGCTCCGGCGATCCGTGCGCTGCCTCCCTCCACGACCGGCCACCCGGCCGCGTGGGCCGCCACCGTAAGCAGGAGCCCGTAGGCGCTGGTGAGCGGTGCGCTGAGCGGCAGCAGGGCATGGGCGGCCACCCCTGCGAGCAGGGCCTTCGCCTCGTCGGTGTCAAATCGTCTGGCCAGCAGCGAGGCGGGCAGCAACCCTGCCGCACCAAAACGCGCCAGGGCCACTGGATGGGTGGGCACCGACCGCAGCGGCGCGAGAACCATGGGCATGATCAGGTCGGCGTCACGCACAAGCGGCGAAAGCAGGCGCCGGTAGGCACGGGCATCGGCACCGAGCCCGCGGGCCGTCTCACCGACGGAGCCCACGACCGCCGCGGCCCGCCCGCCGTCAAGCGGGTGGGCGAACGCGACCCCCGGCACGCGCAGCGTTACCCCGCGCGCCGCCAAGGGGGCTCGCAAGAAGAACGGGGAAATGACGGCCAGCGGGTGGACCGCCGAGCACATGTCGTGCAGAAAGCCTGGCAGCGTCAGCTCCGCTGTCCTGCACCCCCCGCCCGCGGTGGCTGCACCCTCCATCACATCGACCGCCAGGCCGGCACGGGCAAGCGTCAGCGCCGCCGCCAGGCCGTTCGGCCCAGATCCGACGACGACCGCGTCCGGCGCCCTCACCTGTCCGCCAGCCATCCGGCGCGCGGCCATCCGGCGCGCGGCCATCCGGCGCGCGGCCATCCGGCGCGCGGCCATCCGGCGCGCGGCCATCCGGCGGCCGCCCACCAGGCGCCCGCCGTCGGGCGTGATTTCGGCCCGGTCCGTCGTCGCCCAGCGCGATCCCGGATCACTGCCGTCGAGCGGTGATCGTAGCGCGCCTCGCCGGGAGTGCCGCGATCAGCGCGCGGTACGACAGGCCAGATCCCTAACGGCTGCCGCGAGGGTGTCTCCTTCGTCAGGTGTGCAGGCCTTGGCGCTGTTCCTTGGTGCCGCGCCCGTCCCAGCGAACATGCCGTTCCATTTGCAGCCATGACCGTACCGTACGGTGCATCCACGAGGCATTCCGATGCCGCTTCATGCCGGCCGCGCGGCAGCGTGGGGCTTACCACGGGAAGAACCAGGTCAGCGGGCGACAGACTCGGCGGTCCGAGGCGGAGCCTCGCTGGCTCGTTGACCGGAAAACATGAGCAGCCCACCGGCCCGGGCGCCTGCAGGCCAGCAACACAACTTCCCCCCCGAAAACGTCACGAAAACGGACATTCCGCCCGCAGGGACGACGTTTTCGGGGGGGAAGACGAGGAACCTGCCCGCACGCCACCAGTTCACGGTCAGCACCAAGCACGCCTGGAACGCCTCACGTCCCGCGGGAGCCGACGCGCGGCAGCCGTTCTGTATAAATGATCCCTAACGGCTCACGCGTCGTGGCACGGGCCTGAGGGCGTCCGCACGCCAGCAGGTCCGGGGGTAACCGCTGACGGTTTACCCGTTACCACACGCGAGCCCAAGCCGCCGCCCGCCGGGCCCGCGGAAGAAACCGGGACA
Organism: uncultured Actinomycetota bacterium; assembly: GCA_963712955.1. GTDB lineage: Bacteria > Actinomycetota > Actinomycetes > Streptosporangiales > Streptosporangiaceae > DATFVJ01. Next base: position 121,773 of record CAVQKF010000018.1, read on the forward strand.
GGTAGGAGTTGGCTCGCTATGTGATCGACGTACCTTTGTCCGTGCTTGACCTCTCACCTGTAGCTGCAGGCACGACATCGGGTCAGGCGCTTCGCCAGACCACCGAGCTGGCCCTGCGGACCGAGCAGCTGGGGTACCGGCGTTTCTGGGTGGCCGAGCACCACAACATGCCGGCGATCGCCAGCTCGGCTCCGGCTGTCCTGATCGCGCACCTGGCGGCGGCAACCTCCAGGATCCGGGTTGGTTCCGGTGGGGTAATGCTGCCGAACCACGCTCCGCTCGTGGTGGCGGAGCAGTTCGGCACCCTGGAGGCACTGCATCCGGGCCGGATCGATCTGGGTATCGGCCGTGCACCCGGCACCGACCAGCTCACGGCGCTGGCTCTGCGCCGCACGGTGGAGGGCCTGTCGGCCGAGGCATTCCCGCAGGAGCTTGAGGACCTGATCGGCCTGTTCACCGGTGAGGACCCCCGGGCGCCGATCACGGCGATGCCCGGTCGAGGTGACATGCCAGCGCTGTGGCTGCTCGGCTCCAGCGGGTTCAGCGCGCAGCTGGCAGGGCTGCTGGGGCTGCCGTTCTCGTTCGCACACCATTTCAGCGCCGTCAACACAGTGCCCGCGCTTGCGTTGTACCGGCGGCATTTCCGGCCATCGCGATGGCTGCAGCGCCCGCAGGCGATGGTGGCGGTGAGCGCGATCTGCGCCGATACCGACGAGCGGGCCCAATGGCTGGCCGGCCCCGCTGCCCTGGCGTTCCTGCGGCTGCGTGCCGGAGCGCCACAGCCGTTGGCCAGCCCCGAGGAGGCGGCCGCATATCCGTACTCGGAGATGGAGCGGGAGTTCGCCAGGGAGCGCTTTGCTGATCAGGCAGTCGGCTCCCCCGACACTGTCCGCCGGCAGCTGGCGGGGGTGCTTGAGCGCTCCGGAGCCGATGAGATTATGCTCACCACGCTGGTGTACGACATCCAGGAGCGGATCCGTTCCTTCGAGCTGATCGCGGACAAGATCCGCGGCGGGCTGCAGGACCCGGATCCGTGACATTCCTCACCGCGGGGACGGCGGCAGCCTGTGGTGAACGAAGCCGGGGCCGGCGTGGCAGACCAAGGACGCCGACCGGATCCGGCGCCAGGATGCAGCGCGCCAGGGCTGAGACAACCGTTCTTACGCACCACTAGTCTTCGCTCAGAAGGAGTGTAGACGTGCAACCAGGGCAACGACCCGAGCGGCGGCCGCTGAAACGGCACGAAAGCCATGTGGCGGAGCAGATGGTGGAGCGGGCCGCGGGGCTCGCCAAGGATTCCCATGCACGGAGCCGGCATGCCGCGGTTCTGGTGAAGGATGGAAGTCTCCTCGCATGGGGCATCAACGGGGTGCCATTTCCTGGCGAAGACCATTGCTACTGCAAGCTTGCAGAGTTTGGCCACCACGACAACTGCCGGACTCATTCTGAGCAACGAGCGATAACGCTTGCATGCGAGGGCGATGGCTGGAGAATGCTGCAGGGAGCGCAGCTCCTCTATGTGCGGCTCGAGGCGGACGACTCGGTCCGCTTGGACGAACCTCACTTCTGCGCCCGCTGCAGTCGCCTCGCGTTGTCCCTCGGTGTGAAGGAGTGGATCTTCGCTCTGTCGGACGGACTGGTCGGATACTCCTCGGTTGACTACGACAGGATTGCTCGGCTGAGGTGGTAACGGCGCTCGCTCCCGAGGTTCGGGCCCGAGCTTCATGTCTGCGACGACCCGTCACATAGCGGGCACGAGAGATCACGCCGTGATCACAAATCTGTTTCGTTTGCTCACGGCCTGGGCATCGCAACTGCCATGAAGGCGACGATCGCCGCTGCCGGCGCCGTGGCGGCGGCAGTGGCGGCGACTGCGGCGATCGGCGGTGTCGCGGCGGATCCCGGGTCCGCCTGGTATCGCGGTCTGCGCAAGCCATCGTGGCAGCCTGCGCCTCCGGCCTACGCACTGGTATGGACGCCGCTGTATGTAGTCATCACTTACGCAGGTTCCCGGGCGCTCACACGTGCCCTCAGCCCCGACCGTGGCAGGCTCGCCCGCAGCCTCCTCCTCGACCTGGCCCTGAACGCCGCGTGGACGCCGTTGTTCTTCCGAGCCCAGCGGCCTCGCGCCGCGCTGGCCGAGATCGCCTGCCTCGACATCGCCAACGTGCTGCTGATCCGTCTGACGTGGCGGGCTGACCGCACCGCGGCGGTCCTGCTGCTTCCCTACGCCGGCTGGACTGCGTTCGCCACCGCGCTGAACGCCGAGATCGTCCGGCTGAACCCCGGCGCCTGAGCGGCCCGGCCGCAGCTATGGTGCGCCGCCTGGCAGCGGCGCCGGGCGCACTACATGGCAGGAGGCGGGGAACAAGTTCATCGGCCGACGGCCGCCGCCACCGCGGAGACCACCCGCGCGGGCGCACCTGGTTGCCCTGTGTCCACCTCGACAAGCGTCGCGCCAAGTCCCAGCGGTATGACCGCCGCCGCGAGCGTCGCGGCCTGATCGATGATCGACGGGTTGATTACGTCACGGTGGATCGGGTGACGCCCGGTGACATGCCGGCCTGACATCCGGCTTCTGGCCACCTGCGGGTCGCAGCGGCAGAACACCTCGACCGCCCCGGCGAACTCACCAACCGCCCGCTCGCGTCTTTCCCCTCGCCACCAGCCCTCGGCTACCGCGTCCGGGAACTGTGCGGACAGCCGGAAGACGATCTCCGCTGCGGCATCGCCGACACGATAGGACCAGTCCTCGTCGCCCAGGCCGAGCACGTCGGCTAGTGCTTCCTTGATCGTGTCGAGCGCCAGCAGGGGCCACCCGAGGTCTGCCGCAAGCGCTGCGGCGACGGTCGACTTGCCGGTACCTGGCGCCCCGGACACCACGATCAGCGTCATTGTTCGGTCTCGAGCCGGATGGCTTGCGCAGGGTCGTCGATGCTGCTACACGACGGGCCGCGGCGGTCGTCGGTGGCCACCGTGCGGTCGGCGGCGAAAGGGCCAGCGATCTCGTGGTTGCGTTCCTCCCGCCTGGCCCGCAGGTGGACGGCTGCCCAGGCCCGGTAGGGCCGCCAGCGGCTGGCGATGTCGGCAAGCTCCTGCTGGCTCGGGTCAGGGCGTTGATACGCCTCGGCCATCTCCTTGGTGAGCCGGTCCTCGTGACGGGGCAGGACATCGGGGTGATTGGCGCCCCGGACAATGATCAGCTCGGCGCTGAATGGCCCGATGCCCGGGAGTTCCTGTAGCTCGGCTATGGCGGCCTGCGGGTCGCTGGCACGAAGCCGTTTGCCATCCAAAGCGCCGCCCCGCGCCGCAGCGGCAAACGCGGCCAGATAGGTGCGCTTGCGTTCATGCAACCGCAACTCGCCGAGCACGCCGACCAGCCGCTCCGGCGAGGGGAATGCTCGCATGACCGTCCCGTCGATCTCCACGACGTGCCCGTGCTGCTCGGCGATGCGCCGCTTGAATGCGGCCGCTTGCACGATGCGGATCCGCTGGCTGAGCAGGGCCCAGGCACCCGCCTCCCACGGCGAGCAGAAACCTGCCGCCGCAGTCCCGGGTACTGCTGCTGCAGCTCGGCGACAATTGGATCCCGCTCGGCGACCTCAGGCCAGCCAGCGCCATCGACGTCCAAGGCGAGCACCCGGGCTACCTGCTCGACCGCCGACTCCGCTGTGGCGCCTGCCGCGCCAGCCACGCGGATGACGGCAACGTCCCGATCCTGAGTCACCGTCGCCGCTACAGGCTCCCAGCTGCCCTCGACGCAGAAGGCCAGATGAAGCGTCCCCTCCCGTGCGGCCGTATGCCCGGCAGGGGTGAAGCCCTCCCAGAAGCGAGCGCTGGCGGCAAGCGACCAAGGTCCCGACACTGGCCAGCGCCGCTCGACGACGGGGCCATCTGCCATGCGGCCATGATGCCCCACCCTGCAGCGCCCGGCCACGCCTGCGCGGCGAGCCGCCCGCTATCGGTGGGCGGCAAGCATGAGGACATGCACCGCAAGCCACATACGTACCCACAGGGGGAGCAGGGCCCCACACCGAAGACAACGGCATGGGCCGCGAGGGCTGGGAGGGCTCGCTCACCAAGCGGCTTGTCAGCGCAGGAGCTGGCGGGCCATCACGACCCGTTGGATCTGGTTGGTGCCCTCATAGATCTGGGTGATCTTCGCGTCGCGCATCATCCGCTCGACCGGGTAGTCCTTCGTGTAGCCGTAGCCCCCGAGCAGCTGCACGGCGTCGGTCGTGATCTCCATCGCCGCATCGGACGCGAAGCATTTGCACGCGGCCGAACAGAAGGTGAGATCGGCCTCCGCGGCGCCTTTCATGGTGCGCTCCGACCTGGCGGCGGCCGCGTAGGTCGAGCTGCCGCGCCGCCTCCAGCCTCATCGCCATGTCCGCGAGCATGAACTGAATGCCCTGGAACTCGGCGATCGCGCTGCCGAACTGCTTGCGCTCCTTCACATACGCATCGCGTAGTCGAGTGCGCCTTGCGCGATGCCGATCGCCTGCGCGGCGATGGTGACGCGGGTGTGGTCGAGCGTGCGCATCGCGGTCGCGAAGCCCGTGCCCTCGGTCGCCGATCATCCGGTCCGCCGGGATCTCGCAGTTGTCGAAGTAGAGCTCGCGGGTCGTGCGAGCCCTTGATCCCGAGCTTGCTCTCCGGCGCGCCGAAGGAGCAACCCTCGTCGCCCCTCTCCACCACGAACGCCGAGATACCGCGCGCGCCGCATGTCCGGGTCGGTCACGGCCATCACCGTGTAGTAGCTGCGACGTGCCGCCGCCGGTGATCCAGCGCTTGATGCCGTTGAGCACGTAGTCGTCGCCGTCGCGCGCGCGCGGGTGCGCATCGACGCCGCGTCGCGATCCCGCTTCGGGCTCGGTCAAGCGCGTAGGAGAACATCGCCTCCCCCGCGCGCGACGGGGGGCAGGTAACTTCTGCTTGAGGTCCTCCGAGCCCGACGAGGATGCAGCGGCAACGTGCCGAGCTTGTTGACTGCCGGGATCAGCGACGAGGACGCGCACGCCCGCGCGATCTCTTCGATGACGATGCGGTGGCGAACGCGTCGGCACCCGCGCCGCCGTACTTCTCCGGCATGTGGATCGCGTGGAAGTCGACGCAATGAGCAAGGCTCATAGACGTCCCAGGGGAACTCGGCCGTCTCGTCGATCTCTGCGGCCCGCGGCGCGATCTTGTCGTCGGCGAGCGCTCGGACAGACTCGCGCAGCATCTCGTGCTCTTCGGTCAGCTGGGTCGAATGCCGGGTCATTCGACGGCTCATGTCCTCGATAGTAGAGTGCTCGCCCGAGCGGCAAGGCCATGCGGCCTGCACAGCGCGGTGACCGGACTAGACGGCTGACGCAGGAAAGGATGACGCCGTGGTGCCGCCTCACCGTCATCGGCACCGGGTACCTCGGGCGACCACGCGGCGTGCATGGCCGAGCTGGGTTACGAGGTGCTCGGGCTTGACGTCGACGCCGGCAAGGTCGCCACGCTGGCCGCCGGGACGCTGCCGTTCTTCGAACCCGGGCTCGACGAGCTGCTGCAGCGCGCGCTGGACCTCGGCCGGCTGCGCTTCACCACCGACTCGAGCGAGGTGGCAGCCTTCGGCGACGTGCACTTCGTGTGCGTCGGTACGCCGCAGATGCAGCGATGGTTACGCGGCGGACCTGTCGCACGCTGGACGCGTGCGTCGACGCGCTCGCGCCGCTGCTGCGGCTCGCCCTGTCTCGTGGTCGGCAAGTCGACCGTGCCGGTCGGTACCGCGCAGCACGTTTCCGCGGCTGGCGCGGTTGTCACCAGCCGGAGCCGCTGCGGAGCTGGCCTGGAACCCCGAGTTCCTGCGCGAGGGTTCGCGGTCGAGGACACGCTGCACCCGGACCGGATCGTGGCGGGGACGAGTCGCGGCGGGCGGAGAACGTGCTGCGCGAGGTCTAGCCCGGCCGCTTGCCGCGGGCACCCCGTTCGTGGTCACCGACTTCGCCACCGCCGAGCTGGTGAAGGTCGCGGCGAACGCGTTCCTGGCGACCAAGATCTCGTTCATCAACGCGATGGCCGAGGTGTGCGAGGCCACCGGCGCCGATGTGACGATGCTGTCCGAGGCGCTGTCCTACGACGCCCGGATCGGCGGCAGGTTCCTGCGCGCCGGGCTCGGCTTCGGCGGTGGCTGCCTGCCCAAGGACATCCGTGCCTTCATGGCCCGGGCCGGCGAACTCGGCGTGGACCAGGCGCTGTCGCTTCCTGCGTGAGGTGGACGCGATCAACATGCGTCGCCGCGCCCGGACGGTGGATCTTGCGCGGGAGCTGGTCGGCGGCTCGCTTCGCGGCCGACGCGTCGCCGTGCTCGGCGCCGCATTCAAGCCGAACACCGACGACATCCGCGACTCGCCCGCGCTCGATGTGGCCGACCATCCACGGGCTCGGTGGGCGGGTCACTGTCTACGATCCGGCCGCGGTGCCCAACGCACGGCAGGCACACCCGGAGCTTGAGTACGCGACCTCGGCGCTTGACGCCGCCGCCGGCGCGCACATCATGCTGCTGCTCACCGAATGGCCCGAGTTCGCTGACGCTGATCCCGAGCTGCTCGGCAAGGCGGTAGCCGAGCGGAACATCGTGGACGGGCGCGGTGCCCTCGACCCGGAACGCTGGCGGGCCGCGAGCTGGAATTACCGGGCCCTCGGCCGCCCCTGAGCGCGACGGCGGCGATGAGGCCCGGGCCCGTGGCCGGTGTGGGCTGGTGGGTGCGGTCAGCGCTCGCCTGACGGCTCGCGGGCCGGGCCCTCGAGCGCCTCACGCAGCGCGGCGCCCTTCGCCATCGCCTGCTCCTTCAGCCGCGCCTGGAAGCCAGCCATCTGCCCACGCAGCCCGTCATCGGCGGCCGCGAGGATGCGGACCGCGAGCAGCCCGGCATTCCGCGCGCCACCCACGGCGACCGCTGCCACCGGGACGCCCGCGGGCATCTGCACGATGGAAAGCAGCGAATCCAGGCCGTCAAGGTACTTCAGCGGCACAGGCACGCCGATCACCGGCAGCGGGGTCACCGAGGCAAGCATGCCGGGCAGGTGTGCCGCCCCGCCCGCTCCCGCGATGATCACCCGTAGCCCGCGTGCCGCGGCGCCGGAACCGTACGCGAGCATCTCGTGCGGCATCCGGTGCGCCGACACGACGTCCACCTCGTAGCCGACCCCGAACTCGGCGACGGCCTCCGCCGCCGCCCGCATGACCGGCCAGTCGGAGTCGCTGCCCATCACGATGCCGACGAGTGCTGTCATCGCAAAGCCCTCCCTCCGCGTGCGGCGGCATCCGGGGAGATCCGGGGGGCCGCCCCCGGGCCAGCACAGTGCTGCCCATGACGGTGCCCACAAGCACGCCCACGTCATCAGCTCCCGCTTGGTTATGACCTGCCGGTGGGCCCTGTATGGGAGTCCGAGGCAGGGCGGCTCGGCGGCGGCGCGTCTCGCCCGGCCTCGTCCTCATGTTCGCTGCCCAGGTAGCTGGCCGCGCGACGCGCCCGCCTGCGCAGCGCCGCCATGTCATCGCCGGCGTCCCCCAGCACGGTGACGTGCCCGATCTTGCGGCCCGGACGCGGCTGCTTACCGTAAACGTGTACCTTCGCGCCGGGATCCGCGGCCATCACGTGCACATACCTGGCGAAGACGTCACCGGCCGAGTCGCACCCGTCCCCGCCGAAGATGTTCGCCATCGCCACCTGCGGTGCGGCGAGCCGCGGCGTGCCGAGCGGCAGGTCGAGCACGGCACGCAGGTGCTGCTCGAACTGCGAAGTCCGCGCGCCTTCGATCGTCCAGTGCCCGCTGTTATGCGGCCGCATCGCCAGTTCGTTGACCAGCAGCCCGCCGGCGGTCTCGAAGACCTCCACCGCGAGAAGCCCGGTCACGCCAAGCTCAGCGGCGATCTTCAACGCCATTTCCTGGATCCGGGCCGCGCCGCCCGCATCGAGGCCAGGGGCGGGTGCGATCACCTCGTGGCAAATGCCGTCCAGCTGCACAGTCTGCACAACAGGGAAGGCGGCGCCCTGCCCGTGCGGCGAGCGTGCGACCAGGGCGGCAAGTTCCCGCCGGAACCGCACGTGCTCCTCCGCGATCAGCGCGATGGCATGCTGTTTTCGCACGGCATCGAGCACCTCAGCCGCTTCGCGAGCCGACGGGCACACCCACACCCCCCTCCCGTCGTAGCCGCCGCGCACCGCCTTGAGCACCACTGGCCAGCCGTAACGGCCTGCGAACTCCCGCACCTCGTCCAGGGTGCGGACCGGGCCGTACCTCGGGCACGGCAGCCCAAGCCCGGCCAGCTTTTCGCGCATCACCAGCTTGTCCTGCGCGTACCGGAGCGCCTCCGCGCCCGGGCGGACACGAACACCCTCGCGCTCCAGCGCGGACAGGTGCCCGTTGGGAACGTGCTCATGGTCGAACGTGAGCACGTCGCAAGAGGCGGCGAATTCCCGCAGGTCAGCAAGGGAGGTGTGATCGCCGATCGAGACCTCGGGGCAGACCTGCGCCGCGCTGTCGTCCGGTGACGCAGCGAGGATCCGCAGCCGGACGCCGAGGCTGGCCGCCGCCTGATGGGTCATCCGGGCGAGCTGGCCACCGCCGACCATGCCAACGACCGGCGCACATGCAGGCTGTCCCGTCACGGCCAGCAAGCCTACGATGTGCAGCGAGCGTTCGTGCAGGTGGCTTCGCGGGAGACAAACGATGGTTACAGAGCGCCAGCCCGGCTCCGGCGAGCAGGAGGCGCCTGTCGGCGTCCTCGTCCGCGAAGGCACGTACGGGGACAGCGTCGTCAAGGTCGAGCCCGGCGGTGCCGAGTTCATCCCGCTGTCAGAACGGCACGGCCATCCGCTGCAGCTCTTCTGGACCTGGACATCACCCAACCTGGAGTTCGCCACGATCTTCGTCGGCGTGCTCGCGGTCGCCGTGTTCGGACTCGGCCTCTGGCAGGCCGTCCTGGCGGTCGTCCTCGGCAGTGCGCTCGGCGCGATCACGCACGGCATCCTGTCGATGCGCGGGCCCTCCGTGGGTGTGCCACAGATGGTGATCGGCAGGCTCGGGTTCGGGTACTGGGGCAACGCGCTTCCTGCTGGGCTGAACGCCGCGACCGCGGGCATCGGCTGGTTCGCGGTGAACAGTGTGAGCGGCACGTTCGCGCTGAACACCCTCACCCACCTGCCCAAGCCCGCTTGCCTGGTCATCGTCGTCGTGGTGCAGGTCGTGATCGCGTTCTTCGGCTACAACCTGGTGCAGGCCTTCGAGCGCTACGCCTTTCCTGTGCTCGGCATCATCTTCGTCATCGCATCGGTGATCATCCTTACCAAGTCGCACCCGGGAGCCGGCGGTCACGGTGGCGGCATCGGCGGATTCCTGCTCGCCCTGAGCGCCGCTTACGGCTACGCGGTCGGCTGGAATCCCTACGCCTCCGATTACACCAGGTACCTCCGGCCCCAAACGCGCAAGCGCGCGGTCGCCCTGTGGTCGGCGCTCGGACTGTTTCTCTCCTGCGCCATCCTCGAGATCGTCGGCGCCGCGTCCGTCACCGCGGGCGGCAACGCACTCGGCCAGCCCACCGGGGCATTCACCAGCCATCTGCCCACCGTGATCGCCGATCTCACCCTTCTTGCCATCGCGCTCGGCGCGGTTGCGGCGAACGTGCTGAACATCTACTCGGGCGCGCTTTCCTTCGTCGCCATGGGCATCAGGCTGCCGCTCGCGCTTCGACGTGCCATCGTGGCACTCGTCTTCGGGGTGATCGGCTTCGTCGTGGCGCTTCTCGGCCTGCACAACGCGGGGGCGGAGTACGAGGACTTCCTGCTCGTGATCGCGTACTGGATCGCCCCGTGGCTGGCCGTCGTGCTCACCGACCAGGTCCTCCGGCGCGGCACCGACGCGGAACCGTTGCTGTTCGACACCGGGCACCGCAACCTGGCGGGCCCCGTGTCGATGCTGGTCGGCATGGGAGTCTCGATCTGGCTGTTCTCCAATCAGACGGACTACGTCGGGCTTGTTCCCACGCGCTTCCCCGCAGTCGGCGATATCACCTTCGCCGTCGGATTCGTGGTTACGGCAGTGATCTACGTAACCCTGCGCACCATCCACGGCGCGCGCGCGGCCGGATAAATCCAGCGATAGGGGAGTTATGCCCAAAAGGTAAAGACACGGTCATGGCTTTCGCTATGCGTGCAGGGACCGCCACCGGGGCGTGGCAGACTGCTCCGGCGTGAGCCTGATCGCCAGCCTGTACCGCCGCTTCGCAGAACTCATCCACGAGCTCGCCAAGTTCGGTGCGATCGGCGTGATCGCGGCCGTTCTCGATCTGGGCGGCGCTGCGGTGCTGCATGGCGCCGCGGGGTTCGGCCCGCTGGGCGCGAAGACCATCTCCACCTTCGTGGCGGCCACGTTCGCCTATGCAGGGAACCGCATCTGGACGTTCAGGCACCGGGCGAGGGTGGGCCTGGCGCGTGAGTATCTGCTCTTTTTCGCGCTGAACGGAGTTGGGCTGCTCATCGCGCTGCTGGTGATCGGCTTCACCGAGCATTCGCTCGGCATGCGCGGGCAGCTGGCGTTCAACGTGGCCCAGGTGACGGGCACAGCGATCGGAACCATCTTCAGGTACCTGGCGTACAAGGAGTGGGTATTCCTGCCACCCGAGATGCCCGCGGTCGACCTGCGTTCCGGCCTGCCCACGCCCCCTCGGGGCGGCCTTCACGGGTCAACCGGCACCTGGCTGCGTGCGCCGGAGGAGCTTGACCCTGCTGTCCACGAACCGCAGCCCAGCGAGCGTTCGGGCGTCTTCACGCGGGTCCGCTGACCGCGGGAGCGTCCTCGCGCCCGCTCCCCGCGCGCGGCAGGAAGATCGCGAACGCCGCGGGCCGCGGCCGGACGAGCACGACGTGGCCGCCGTCGGCGGCCGCCATATCCCGCGCGAGCGCCAGCCCCAGGCCGGTCCCGTCGGGGCGGCCGCTCACGCTGCGCTCGAAGATTCGCGGTACAAGTTCGGCCGGTACGCCACGGCCCTCGTCCCGGATCTCCACGACCACCGACATCGCCGTCTGCCACGTCCGGATCGTCACCGTGCCCGCGCCATGCACGAGCGCGTTGTCCACCAGGGTCGCGACCACCTGGGCGAGGCTCCCGGGGCTGGCGAGCGCCTGCAGCCCCTTGGTCCCTGTGACCTCGAGCTTGCGATCCGCGCGGCGGAACGCCGGCTCCCACTCGGCAACCTGCTGGGCGACGATGTCGTCAATGCCGGTGAGCTCGGCCCTGCTCGACTCCTTCGGCACCGTGCGGCCGAGTAGCTGGCTCACCACGTTGGCGAGCCGTTCGGTCTGGGCGAGCGCCGCCGCGCCTTCTTCGCGGACCACTTCCGGGTTGTCCGCCGCCGCGATCATCTCCTCCAGCCGCATCGACAGCGCGGTCAGCGGGGTTCGCAGCTGATGCGAGGCGTCAATGGCGAACTCGCGCTCGGCGGCGAGAAGGTCAGCCACCCGGCGCACGGAACGGTCCAGGCCGTCCGCGACCTGGTCGAGCTCGCGCACCCCGTACCTGCGGCCGACCCGGCGTGCGTCACCCGACCCGAGCCGCTCGGCGGCCTCTGCGAGTTCAACAAGCGGCATGGAGAGCCTGCGCGCCTGAATGAACGCGAGGCCGACCGCCACCCCGATCGCGAGCATGCCCAGTGAGCCGATCAGCGCCAGTGCCGTGGTCAGCCTGCCACCGGTGACGGCACCATCCGCTTCCACTGTGACGTCGAAGTCCCCCGTCACCGCGTGCGATGTGATGGTGTTGCCGGCGGGGGGCTTGTCGCCGAGCGTGATGGTGGTCACGCCCGAGCGCCTGATGATGACATACCGGTCAGGCAGCGTCCTCTCGATCTCCTGCGGATCGGTCGGTTTGTGTGCCTGCTGCCGGTATTGCATTCCCTCGGCGACCATGGTCGCATCCCGCTCGAGCTGCTGCCCGGCCTCGTTCAGCTCCAGGCGGCTCAGCACGACCGCGAGCGGCAGGCCGAGCAGCAGAACCGCGGCGACCGCCACGGCCAGGGTGGAGAACAGCAGGCGTCGCCGCATCGCTCAACGTCTCCGTGATGTCAGTCGCCGCGTTCGAAACGGAAGCCGACGCCGCGCACGGTGGTGATGAAGTGCGGGTTGTTGGCGTCGTCACCGAGCTTGCGGCGCAGCCACGAGATGTGCATGTCGAGCGTCTTGGTCGACCCCCACCAGTTGGTGTCCCAGACCTCCCGCATGATCTGCTCACGGGTGATCACCTTGCCCGCGTCCCGCACGAGCACGCGGAGCAGGTCGAACTCCTTCGTAGTGAGCTGGAGCTCGTCGCCTTCCATCCAGGCACGCCGCGAGTCCGCGTCGATGCGCACCCCCTGCACGACCGGCGTCTCCGAGGTTCCACGGCGCAGCAGCGCACGCACCCTGGCCAGCAACTCGGCGAGCCGGAACGGCTTGGTGACGTAATCGTCCGCACCAGCGTCGAGGCCGACGACGGTGTCGACCTCGTCGGCCCTGGCGGTCAGAATCAGCACAGGCACGCCGTGGCCCTCGGCGCGGATGCGGCGGCACACTTCGAGCCCGTCCAGGTCGGGCAGGCCGATGTCGAGAACGATCAGGTCGACCCCGCCACCGAGCGCCCGGTCCAGCGTGTGCGGCCCATCGGGCGCGACGTCGACGTAGTACCCCTCACGCCGCAGGGCGCGGGCGAGCGGCTCGGAGATGGAGGTGTCGTCCTCGGCGAGCAGAACGGATGTCATGGCCAGATACTACGGCCCGGCCGCATGAGCGAGTCCACGCTCATCCATGCCATCCCGTGGCGCCCGGGCACCACCCGTGGACCGCTCTTCCGTGGCGGGTGGAACTGGAAGTTCGCCGGGGTTGGCGCGAAGGGCCCCTGCCGGAACGCGGCGTTCCAGGCAGGGGCCCTTCGCATGCCAGACGGCTACGGGATCGTCCAGTGCTCATTCGCAGTGTTGACGCAGCTCCAGATGATGAGCTGCTTGCCGTTGACCGTTGAGTAGCCCGGGTCGTTCAGGCACATACCGGAGTGCGGGTTGACCAGCTCGCCGTTCGACTGGTGCTTCCACTGCTCGTTCCACGCGCTGCTGCACGTGTACAGGATGATTTTCGTTCCGCTGGTGGTGTGCGCCCCTGTGATGTTCATGCACTTGCCGAGTACCTGCAGGGTGCCGTTGGCGGCGACTGTCCACGTCTGTGCGGCGGTGCCGTTGCACGTCCAGATGTCGATCGGGTTGCCGTCGGCGGTGGACGAGCCATGGTCGTCGACGCACTTGCCGCCGTAGCCCTTGATCGGGCCGCTAGGCGGAGGGGGAGGCGATGTGGTGTAGGTGAAATGATCGGCCGCGGACGGCGCGGACGTGCCCGCCGTGGTGGTGACCGTGACGTCCACAGTCCCGGCGGATTCCGCCGGAGATGTCGCGGTGCACGAGGTAGCTGCGCACGACGCTGAGATGGCGGCTACGCTGCCGAACTTGACCGAGCCGCCGGCCAGGTTCGTGCCGCTCACGGTGACCGCGGTGTGGCCGCCCGTTGGGCCGTTGTTAGGCGCGACGCCCGTCACTGTGGGCGCCGCCGGGGTCGCACACGCCGCCTGCGTGAACGCGCAGACGTAGTTGGGGGTGCCCCAGCCGGTCGGCCCGTCATATCCGGTGCCGGCGGTGCACAGGCCCGCGGGTGCGCAGGTCCCGTTGGCGCCCGTCGTCACGTCGTTGATGTCCGCCGCGCCGTGCCGGGCGTAGATGTAGCTCGCCGGGTAGGTGCTAGCGGCAGGCGTACCCGCGAGCGCGTACACGGACGCGATGATCGGCGACGATTCACTGGTGCCCCCGACCTCGACCCACCCGCCGGCGTCGTAGGTGTCGTAGACCGCGGCGCCGGTGCTGGGGTCGGCGTCCGCCGAGACGTCGTCGAGGGTCCTGTTGGCGCACAGGGAATTGGCCTGCCATGCCGGCTTCGTCTCGTACCCGGAGCAGCCGGAGCCGGTACCGGCGCCGCCGCCGCTGGTGCCCCATACGCTCTCCGTCCAGCCGCGTGGCGTGCTGGCCCTGGTCAGGCTGGTGCCGCCGACCGCGACAACGTCGCTGGACGCGGCCGGGTATTCCGTTCCGTAACCGGAGTCACCCGCACTGGCGGTGATCACCGTGCCGGGATGGTTGTAATACGACGCATCCAGCCCGGTCTCGCCTGAGCTTTCTGTGCCGCCGTAGGAGTTGGACACATACTGAGCGCCGAGTGTGACGACGGCTGAGTTCTCGGCGGCGCCGAGACTGGCGAACGAGTTGTCGTTACCCTCCACGAGGTCGATATGACAGTTTGGGCAGATGGCTGACACCATGTCCATGTCCAGGGAGTCCTCCAGTGCCCAGTCCTGCCCGGGGGGCTCTGCGGGAGGCAGCGGTGATGCGGCACCGTTCTGGTTGACTTTCCTGAAGCACCCATTGGCGGTGGTGCACGCCGGAAGCCCGTACTGGCTGCGGTAGGCGGCCAGGTCAGATTCGGCGTTCGGGTCGTCGTAGGCGTCCACGAGGGCCACGGTATTCCCGGCACCTGCGGTAGCTGACGGCAGGTCGTACGCCGACTGAAAGTCAGACGGGCCGTAACCGGCCGGTGTGATCAGCGGGTCGGAGCCGGTGCGGGACTTGATGTCGGTGCGCACCAGTGACATGCACGCCGCGTACCCCTTCGGGGGCGTTTCGCTGCACGCATGCCTGGCCTGCGGCACCGGGGCCGGTAACGCGCTTGCGGCCTGGTCGCCGGGCTGCGCGGCTGATGCGGGCGTCGATGCGCCGGCTGCCGTTGAGGCGGCGAATGCGGCCGCTAACGCGGTGACGGTGACCGCGATACCTCGCGTGAGTTGCACTTGACTGCCTTCCCTCGTTTGGTTTGTCCTGCAAGTCCCCGCAGGGAAGACGGCCGGTGGGGAAGGCGGGTTTACCGCGTTCCGCCAGCGTTTAGCGAGGTTTGGTGCCAGGGGCCCCAGTCTCTGGCGGCTCGCCATCCGGGGGGTCGCGGAGCCGATGGACGCGCTGTCCGGGGCGCCGTAGACCAGATCTGGAGCTGACGGCCCCGCTCATCCCCGGCTACACCGGGGTAATGCCGTGCCTGCGCCTGGAGAAATCCCTGTTCTTGCCGCGGGCGGCGGCCAGCCGCCTGATCAGTTCGTGCCGCAGGTTCTCTGGCTCGACGACGTCGTCGACTACAAGCTCGCTCGCGAGCCTCAGCACGTCGATGTCCTCCTCGTACTCGGCGCGCAGCCGCTGGGTCTCCTTCTCGCGGTCAGCCGCGACCTCAAGCGCCGCGAGCTTGTTGTAGTACACCGCGTTGATCGCCGCCTCGGCGCCCATGACCGCGATCTTTGCCGTGGGCAGGGCCAGCGTCGCGTCAGGCTCGAAACCGGGCCCGGCCATCGCGTACAGGCCGGCGCCGTAGGCCTTGCGCACCACCACGCAGATCTTCGGCACCGTCGCCTCTGACACCGCACTGATCATCTTGGCGCCGTGCCTGATGATCCCCTGCTTCTCCACCGCGGTACCCACCATGAACCCAGGAACGTCCGCGAGGAATAGCAGCGGCACGTTGAATGCGTCGCAGAGCTGGATGAACCTGGTCGCCTTGTCGGCGGAGTCCACGAAGAGCACACCGCCCCTGAACATCGGGTTGTTGGCCACCACGCCCACGACCTCACCGCCAGCCGGCCGAACCCGATCACAAGTTCCCTCGCCCAGAGCGCGTGGATCTCGAAGAACGACTCCTCGTCCACCAGTCCCGCGACGTAACGGCGCATGTCGAACGCCTGCCGCTCGCTGACAGGCACAAGCGCCCGCAGGTCCGCGGGCTTCGCCTCGCGCGGCGCGCCGGCCGGCGGCAGGCCCTGCCAGTTGCCTGGCAGGTAGGAGAGGAACCGCCGCACGGCGCCGATCGCGTCCGGCTCGTTCTTCGCCAGGTAGTGGCCGCAGCCGGACACCGAGCAATGCATCCGGGCGCCGCCCATCTCCTCGAGCGTCGTCTTCTCCTTGACCACCATCTCCACCATGCGAGGGCTGCCCAGGTACATCGAGGCATTGCCGTCCACCATGGCGACGTAGTCACAGAAGGCGGGGATGTAGGCGCCGCCCGCGGCGGAAGGGCCGAAGAGCGCGCAAACCTGCGGCACACAGCCGGAGGCACGCACCTGGGTGTGGAAGATCTTCCCCGCACCTCGCCGGCCCGGGAACATCTCGACCTGGTCGGTGATCCTGGCACCTGCCGAGTCCACCAGGTAGACCATGGGGATCTGGTCGGCGTACGCCTTCTCGATGACGCGGATAATCTTCTCGACCGTCCGGGCGCCCCACGAGCCCGCCTTGACCGTGGAGTCGTTCGCCATCAGCGCGACCGGCCGGCTATCGATGGCCGCCGTGCCCGTGACCACGCCGTCGGCGGGCAGGTCGCCCGCGGCCGCGTTCGCGTACCGGGCGTCCTCGGTGAAGCTGCCCTCGTCCACGAGCAGCGCGATGCGGTCGCGGGCGAACATCTTGCCCCGCGCCGCCGCTGCCTCGTGGTACCTGGGCGCCCCGCCGCGCTCGATCTGTTCGCGGAGCTTCGCCAGGTGCGGGTGACCCGGCTGATCGGTCACCTGTAGGTCACGCAGGTCGCGCTCGTCATCGCGCTCGTCATCCACGATGGCGAGCGTACCGAGTGCGTGCAAGCGAGTGTGCACCGCGGACCGGCGCAAGGCACGCGCCTGTACCCTGCGGTCATGGACCTGGTCACCATCCAGCGGGGCAGCAGGGATCATTCGGGTGTCACCGAGATCATGCTCAACCGGCCAGGCGCGCTCAACGCGATCAACACCGACATGGCGCGGCAGCTGGCCGGCGCGTGCTCACAGATCGGCGGGGACCGGGACGACGGCAGCACCCGGGCCGTCGTGCTCAGCGCCGCCGGCGACCGCGCGTTCTGCGTGGGCGCCGACCTCAAGGAAAGAAACGCGATGAGCGACCAGGAGATCATGGCGCAGCGGACGGTGCTGCGCGGGATGTTCGGCGCCGTGCTCGGCCTGCCGCAGCCGGCCGTGGCCGCGGTGAGCGGTTACGCCCTCGGCGGCGGGTGCGAGCTCGCGCTGGCCTGCGATCTTATCGTGGCCGACGAGACCGCGGCGTTCGGCCTGCCAGAGACGACCGTCGGCCTTGTGCCAGGCGGCGGTGGTACCCAGCTCGCGCTGCGAAGGCTCGGCCAGGCACGGGCCGCCGACCTGGTGCTGACCGGACGGCGGGTGGACGCCGCCGAGGCCGAGCGGCTCGGCCTGGTGGACCGGCGGGTGCCAGCCGGCGACGCGAGGACCCGCGCGCTCGACCTCGCCGGGCAGATCGCGGGTAACTCCGCGATAGCCGTTAAGGCTGCTAAACGTGCCCTTCGGCAGGGGTGGGGCACCGGACTGGAGGCTGGCCTCGACATCGAGGATGCCGCCTGGCGGACCGCCGTTCTTTCCGCGGACAGAAAAGAGGGCATCGCGGCGTTCAACGAGAAGAGGCGCCCCATTTGGCCAGGAGAGTGACGCCGTGAGTGATCTTCCCGCCCGGATCTCGCTGCGTGAGGTCGGGCCGCGGGACGGCCTGCAGAACGAGGATCCGGTGGACACCGGCGCGAAGGTGGCGCTGATCGACGCGCTGTCGGCGACGGGCGTTAGCCGGATCGAGGCCGTGTCGTTCGTGCATCCGCGGGCGATCCCGCAGATGGCCGACGCCGACGAGGTGTGGAAGCAGATCAGCCGCGCGGACGAGGTCAGGTACTCCGCTCTTGTGCCGAACCTGCGCGGCGCCGAGCGCGCACTCGGCGCCGGCTTCACCGAACTCGAGGCGGTCGTGTCCGCGTCCGACACCCACAATCGCAGGAACGTGAACCGGTCCACGGCGCAGTCACTCGACGAAATCGCCGAGATCATCGATCTGGCGCACGGGCGCGGCGCGACCTGCCAGGTGATCGTCTCCACGGCGTGGGGCTGCCCGTACGAGGGTGACGTGCCGGTCGAGCGGGTCGCGGCGGTCGCCGGGCGGGCGGTGGCGGACGGCGCGGACTCGTCGTCGTTCGGCGACACGACGGGAATGGCGACACCGTGCCGGGTGCAGGCGCTGGTGGGGACGTTCCGGTCGCAGCACCCGAAAATGCCGCTCAACCTGCACTTCCACAACACCAGGGGAACCGGCCTCGCCAACGTGCTCGCCGCGCTCGACATGGGGGTGGCCGACTTCGACGCGTCGGTGGGCGGGCTCGGCGGCTGCCCGTACGCGCCGGGAGCCACGGGCAACATCGCCACGGAAGAACTCGTGCACATGGTCGAGGACATGGGCGTGGCAACGGGCGTCGACCTGGCACGGCTGATCGACGTGGCCGCGCGGGCGGAGCGGATGGTCGGCCACAAGCTGCCGTCGCAGGTGCTTCGCGCCGGGCCGCGGACGAGAACCGTCCCGCTGTAGCGCTGCCCGCTCCTGCGCGGTCAAACGAGCATGATCCTTAACGGCTGCGCACCGTGGCGCTTGCCGGGGCGCTGATACCTGGTGTCTGTGGTGACTCAGCCTGCGGCGCGAAGCGCGAACGGCTGGACCAGGCCGAGACCCCGTGCGCGGCGGCGCATGATCTGGGCTACCCGAAAGTCGTCGTCGCCGGCCAGCGCCGCCGCCATTTCCTTGTCGACCAGCACCGTGCCAGGCCGCGCCAGCGAGGTGCAGCCGGCTGGCGAGGTTCACTGTGGTGCCGAAGACGTCACCCATGACCGGGAGCACCGGGCCGTACGCGAGTCCCGACCGCACATCCGGGCCGAGTTCCCCGCCATACGCGTCGGCTATCCGCAGCGCCATGCGAGCGGCGGTCCGCGGCTCGTCAGCGATGAAAAGCACCTCGTCGCCGAGCGTCTTGACCAGCCGGCCGCTGTCCTCGGTCGCGATGTCCGCCGCCGTGGCCTCGAAGCCCTCTACAAGCGCCGCGAGCTCAACTTCGTCGAGTTCCCTGCTGATCTCGGTGAATCCCACCAGATCGGCAAAACCGACCGCCATGGGAACCCGGCTGGGAATCACGTCGTCGTTGGCGGCCGCGACCGCAAGAGCGCGCGTTCCCGCGGCTGCGATATGCCGCCGCCATTCGTGCCCGATCAGCGCCTCCATCCGCGGCATGAGCAGTCCGGCCAGGTCAAGCGCCCGGTTTAGCTGCCCCGGGGCGGGCGGCTGCTGCGGATCGAGCAGCTTCGCCGTAATGATGCCAACCTGCCATTCGGCGAGCCTTGCCATGGTCTGGCCCATGGCACGGGCGAGCCTGATCACGGTCTCGTCATCAACCTCATGGAGCGTCCGCAGCTCAGCGGCAATGTGCACGGCCACGATATCGTTTTCCGTGAAGGCGACGGCGTCGTCGGGAAGATCGGCGAAACCAAGTGCACGCCACAGCCGCTTGACGAACTCGGAGTTCAGGCCGGCCAGCGCGGCTACCTCGCGGCGGGTGTAGCGGAGCCTCGCACCAAGAAGCAACTCCTCGATCTGCGCCGGTTCCCGCGGCTCCGCGGGATCCATCGCGCTCACCTCCCCGGCGGCGCCCGGGGCGCCCTCGGCACCCAGACAACGGCCTCAGCGTTCGTCGGGCACGCCCGTGGCGCGCCGGCGCTCTTCCTCAACGAGCTGGTACAGGGTGTTCTGCACGTACTCCACCTGCGGGATCTGTGTCAGCACGAGCTGACCGTGCGCACCAGCGGACTCAACCACGAGCCTTCCACAGCCGAGCATCCGGTCAATGGGGCCGTGCGAGAAAGAAACGTCGTTGACCCGGTGGATAAGGACGGGCTCCTCGCCCTCGATCAGCGAGCGGTCGTGGGGCATGGGCTCATGTTGACATGAAGCGTCACAAAACGTAATGGCATCAACGAACGTGCACGATATCCCCAGCGCTCACGGCGGTGAGCGAGTTGCCGGTCCGCACGACGAGGCGCCCGTAGCCGTCGATCTCGGCCGCGGTCCCCTCAAGCGCGCGCCCGCCAGGGAGTTCGACCCGCACTGCGCGCCCGATCGTGTCGCATACGCTCTGGTACTGCCGCCGCAGCCCGGACCCGTCTGGATTCGCCGTCCAGCGCAGGTACCTGGGCTCGAGTTCGCCGAGCATGGCGACGAGCAGCCGGTCCCTGGACACTGGCGTCGCCCCCTCCGCTTGGAGCGAGGTCGCGGCGGCACCTGATGGACCGGGCGGCAGCGCGGAAACGTTGATGCCGATGCCCACGACGATCGCGTCGCCGGTCTGCTCGGCGAGGATCCCGGCCAGCTTCCGATGCCCAACGAGGACATCGTTGGGCCATTTGAGCACGGCGTCCACGGCGCTCACCCGGCGCAGCGCTGACACTGCTGCCACGCCGGCAAGGAGCGGTACCCAGCCGCGGCCGCTCGCGGGAACGCCGGACGGGCGCAGCAGGACAGAAAAGATCAGCGCCGCCCGCGGCGGGCTCAGCCAGCTACGGCCCATCCGCCCGCGGCCGGCGGTCTGCGCCTCCGCCGCAAGGACCGTTCCCTCGGGTGCCCCGGACGCAGCCGACCGGAGCAGGTCCGTGTTCGTGGAGCCGGTCGCGGCAACCACCTGGATCTCACGCCACAGCCCGCCCGGCCGGACGAGCGCATGCTCCAGATCCGCCGCCATAAGTGGTGGCGGACCGGTGTCCAACGGGTCGATGCACATCGGTGCCCCCCTTCCCGGCCATTGTGGCCTGTCAGCTGGAATGCTGGGGCGCCGCGGCTCTAGTAGCGTGGGCGGATCTGAATCTTTTGCGGGGAAGCTCTCTGCGGAGGAGGCCTGTGCCCGAGGACGCCGCGGGGGCTGCTGCGGTCGCTCACGTGCCATTGCGGGGCCGTGTGCGCGCACTCGCGTCACGACACTGGCTGTTTGCCGTGGTGCTCGCTCTGGCCGCGGCGGCGCGGGCGCTTGCCATGCTCGCGTACCGCCCGGTGGAGTGGTTCAACGACTCCTACAGCTACGTGACCGCGGCCGTGACCCTGTTGCCGGAGACGATCCGGCCGAGCGGGTACGCGCTGTTTCTTGTCATGTTCGAGCCGCTGCACCGTTTCGCGGCGGTGACACTGGCCCAGCATCTGCTCGGGCTCGCCGCCGGAGTTCTGGTGTACGCCGTGGTCCGTGCTCGGGGGGCTGCGACGTGGGTGGCGACGCTCGCGGCCGTGCCCGTGCTTTTCGATGCCTACGAGATCCAGCTCGAGAACCTGGTGATGGCCGACACCTTGTTCATGTTCCTGATCACGGCCGCGATCGTGCTGCTGTGCCTGCGCAATCAGCCCGGATGGATGGCCGCCGCGTCGGCGGGGCTGCTGATCGGGGCCTCGGCGATCGTGCGCACGGATGGGCGGCCGCTGCTTGTGGTGGCCGCCGTGTGCCTGATCGTGCGCCGGGCCGGCTGGCGCCCCGTCGCCGCCCTGATCGTGGCCGGGTTGCTGCCGGTCGCCGGCTACCTGGGCTGGTTTCACCACACGCGTGGGCTGTATTCGATCACCGAGGGCGACGGCGCCTTCCTTTACAGCCGGGCGATGGGCTTCGCGGACTGCGCGAAGATGGACCCGCCCGCCAGGTTGCGCCCGCTCTGCGACAACCGGCCGCCCTCACAGCGTGCGCCCTCGGCGGACTACGTCTGGGACGCGAACCCGTTGCGCACGTATACGGGGAATCCGTGGACCGCCAGCGCAAGCAAGCTGGGCAGCGACTTCGCGCTGCTCGCGGTCCGCAAGCAACCGCTCGACTACCTGTGGGTGACGGCGAAGGACGTGGCACGCACGTTCAGCCTGAACCGCTCCCTGAGCTTCCCCGATCCGGCAACGGCGGGCCAGTATCAGTTCGCCACGAGCGATCAGCCGCTGCCCGGCTGGGCACCGATGGCGGACCTGCACGAGTATGAGCCCGGTGACCTCACCACGCATGTCCACCGGCCCTACTCGGCGCTGCTCGTCACCTATCAGCGTTACTTCTACTTCCGCGGGCCGCTGCTGTTCCTGACACTGCTGATCGGCGCAGCCTGGGTGGTGACCGGCCGGAGCCTCGGTGCACCAGGCCTGCTGCCGTGGTGTGCCGCGGTCACGCTCATCATCGTGCCGTCCGCGACCGCCGGGTTCAGCTACCGGTATGTGCTCGCCGCGATACCTTGCGCTTGCATCGCGGCAGGCCTGGCCCGTGTACCCGGACGCATCCGCCGCGTCTCGCCGCCGCCCGAGCGGGCAGGCCCGGCCGCCGTCGGCCAACAGGACGGATCCACCGCGCCGCTCGACCCTGCCCAGCCGAACGGCGCCCTACCAACGTGACGACGGGATACCGGGGCCGTACCTACGTCGTACGTCGCGGACCAAGATTTTTGTGTTGTGGACCGAGCGGGTTGAGTTGTCCGCTTTGCTGACCGGTATTACCTGACCGCCGCGTTCTTCGACACGCGGACGCCCGGCCGCAGCAGTGGCGGGCATGGCACGATGAGAGACCATGAAGGTCTTGCATGCGATCCGGGCATTCCCCGGCCACAACCGCGCCTTCACGGTCGCATTGCTGCTCGCGGCAGCCGTTCGGGTCGACGCGTTGGTCGCATTCCGGCCCGCGATCTGGTTCGGCGGTGACTCGGCGAGCTATGTCGCCGTCGCGCTACGGCACCAGCCCGATGTCAGCCGGGTATCGGGCTACGGCCTGCTGCTGGGGATCCTGCGACCGCTGCACAGCTTCATGCTGGTCGTAGCCGTGCAGCACGTGCTTGGCCTGCTCATGGGACTCGCGATCTACGTACTGCTGCGGCAGCGCTTCGCGCTGCCAGCGTGGGGGGCGACGCTCGCCGCGGTGCCTGTGCTCTTCGACGCCTATCAGATCCAGCTCGAACACGAGATTCTGTCCGACGCGGCCTTCGAGTTTCTTGTCGTGGCGGCCGTCGTCGTCGCGCTGTGGTGGCGCAGGGATCGCCCTGCCTGGGCAGGCGTCACCGCCGGCCTACTGCTGGCGGTCTCCGCCACGATCCGGCCCATCGGGCTGCCGCTTGTGGCACTTTTCACCTGCTATCTGCTTCTTCGCCGGGTCCGCTGGAAGGTCGTCGGCATAACGCTGCTCGCCTCCGCGCTGCCGATCGTGATGTACCTCGGCTGGTTCGATTCCGCGCTCCACGTGGTGAACTTCACCAGGAGCGACGGGATCTTCCTCTGGTCACGGACCATGAGCTTCGCGAACTGCTCAGTGATCAAACCACCCGCCGACGAGGCGGCGCTTTGCCCGACGAGCGGCCACCGGCTTGGGGCGTCGAGCTACATCTGGGTGCCGCAGTCACCTCTGAACAAGATCCCCGGTGGGGAGATTCACCGCCAAGAAGAACAGCCTGGCGCAGAATTTCGCGATACGGGCGATCGCCGCGCAGCCAGCCAGCTATGCCGGAGCCGTATTGCACGACTTCATGCTGAGCTTCTACTGGAACCGGCCACAGCACCCGACCGCGTACACGGCGGACAAGTACCAGTTCGCGATGGCGGAGCGCGTGTGGGCATCGCCCGGCCTGCGCACCCCCGGCGGGGGCACCCTGCGCGGCGACCAGCACACCTACTCCGGCTCGGCGTCCAACGCGACAAAGGCGTACGAGCCCTACGCCGGATTCCTGCGTGGGTACCAGCGCTTTGTGTACCTGCGTGGCACGCTGCTCGGGATCATTCTGCTCATCGGCTTCGCCGCCATCGTCAGATCCTGGCTCGGCGGAGGCATCAGCCGGCTGCGCGACTGGGGCGGTCCGGCGCTGCTGCCCTGGCTCACCGCGGTCGTCCTGCTGCTGATACCCGTGGCAACGGCCGACTTCGACCTGCGATATGTGGTTCCCGCCGTCCCTGTCGCCTGCCTCGCCGCAGCCCTCGCGTTCGCTGCACGCACCGGAAGATCGGACTCCGATGCCGAGCCCACCGGCGGCAGCGTGACCGGGCACGCGACCGCGGCGCAACCGCAGCCGCAGCCGTAACGCGAGGCGGTTCAGCCGGTGTTCTGCAGGCCGGCGGCCACGCCGCTCACGGTGAGCAGCAGCAACCGCTCGAGCAGGCCACGGTCAGGCGGGCCACCATCAGGCGGGCCACCATCAGGCGGGCCACCATCAAGCCGGCCACGGTGGGCGACGCCGCCGTCCGGGGCGCGCAGCGCCGCCAATGCCCGCAACTGCAGGTGAGAAAGCGCATCCACGTACGGATTCCGCAGCGCCACCGCACGCGAAAGCACCGGACGGCCGCCGAGCAGCCGCTCGTGTCCTGTGACGTCGGCCGTCACCGCCATCGTCCGGTCGTACTCGGCGAGCACAAGCGCTGTAAGATCGTCCCTGCCGCCGAGCGTGAGGTACCTCGCAGCGATGTCGCGGTCCGTCTTCGCGAGGCTCATCTCCGCGTTGTCGAGCAGCACCCGCAGCAAGGGCCATTCACGGTACGCGGCACGTAGCAGGTCCATTCCCCCAGGTTCCGCCGCTACCGCCGCGATCCCGCTGCCAAGCCCGAACCATCCAGGGAGGTTCACCCGGGTCTGCGTCCACGCGAACACCCACGGGATCGCCCGCAGGTCCTCAAGACTTGTCGCGGTGCCGCGCCTGGCAGGCCGGGAACCGATCCGCAGGCCGCCGATCTCTTGCAGCGGGCTGATCCTGGCGAACCAGGCGGCGAACCCATCGGCCTCGATCAGCTCGCGGTAGGCGCGCAGCGCCGCCGCGCCGATCCGGTCGGCCTCGCCGCGGAACCTTTCCGCGGCGGCCGCGATCCGCCCGGCCGCGGCCGGTGTCTCCGCAAGCAGCACCGCGGACGTCACCTGCTCAAGGTGCCGGTGGGCGATGGCCAGGTGACCGTACCTTGCGAGCACCACCTCGCCCTGCTCGGTCACCTTGAACCGGCCCGCCACCGAGCCTGGAGCCTGGGCGAGCACCGCACGCCCTGCCGGTCCGCCGCCGCGCCCGAGCGCACCGCCACGGCCGTGGAACAGCGTCAGCCGCACGTCGTTCGCCGCCGCCCAGCGGGCCAGCGCGGCCTGCGTGTCATACAGCAGGAGCGTCGCGGTTACCGGCCCGAGCTCCTTGGCCGAGTCCGAGTAACCGAGCATCACCTCCATCCGCCGGCCCGTGTCGGCAAGGCGCTGCCTGACCGGCGGCAGCGTGAGCATCTCGTCAAGGACATCAGCCGCGCGTCGCAGGTCGTCACCGCTCTCGAACAGCGGCACCACGTCGAGCACGAGCGCGCGGCCGTCCGGCATGCCGCGGGCCGCGAGTTCGTACACGGCGGCGATGTCGGCCGCGGAACGTGTGAAACTCACCACATACCTGCGGCACGCCTCGGTCCCGAACCGATCCTGTATCCAGCCGGCCACCCGCAGCGTCGCCAGTACCTCCTCCGTCTCCGGCGACGTTGGCCCGCCCGCGCGCAGTTCCGCGAGCGCCTGCGCGTGCACGGCGCTGTGCTGGCGGATCTCGAGCTCGGCCAGATGAAAGCCGAACGTCTCCGCCTGCCAGATCAAATGCTGCAGTTCCCCGAACGCCTGGCGGCGAGAGCCCGCAAGCACCAGCGACTCCTGCACCAGCCGGACATCGGCAAGGAACTCACCCGCCCCAGGATAGGCGAGGTCGGCATGCCTGAGGCGGGTCGCGCGCAGCCGCTGCGCCACATAGAGGACGTACTGACGGTGCGGCTCCTGCGGCGAGCGTGCGACGATCTCCCCGAGCAGCTCCGGGTGTGCGGCCTCCGCCACCGCGAGGGCCCGGCGGAGACCATCCGAGGGCGGTGTGGTCGAGGAGTGCGCGGTCAGCGCCCGCCCGATCCTGGTAGCCGCATTCTCGAGCGCGCGCAGCACGTGATCGGCATGGATGAGCGCGGTCTCCCTGGTGACCTGCGAGGTCACGAACGGGTTGCCGTCCCTGTCACCACCTACCCAGCTGCCGAACCGCAGGAAAGCCGGCACCGACGGCGCGACCGCGCCGGACAGCGGCCCGGCCAGCGCGCGGTCGACGGCGCGGTAGAAGGCCGGCACGACGCGGAATATCGTCTCGTCGAAGGCCGCCATCATCATGCGCACCTCGTCAAGCGGCCCCACTGCCTTCACTCGCAGCGGCGATGTGCGCCAGAGCAGGTCGACTTCCTCGCGCAGCCGGCGGCGTGTCTCGGCCTGTTCAAGCGGCCCGCGCCGCTCGTCATCGAGATCCCACAGCAGGGCGGTGATCCGCTGCAGCGCGGTAACCACCGCGCGGCGGCGCGCCTCGGTCGGATGCGCGGTGAAGACCGGGTGGATTTCGAGGGTACGGAGCAGCTCACGTAGCCGCTGCGAACCCTCGTCGCGGCTGATCTCATCCACCGCCGCAGCGAGCGATTCGCGCACAGGCGTGCCATCTGCGTCGCGTTCGCGCAGCGTACGGATCCGCTGAAGCTCCTCTGCGAGGTTGACGAGATGAAAATAGACCGTGAAAGCACGCGCTACCAATTCCGCGCGTTCCAGTGGCCAGCTCGCGACCAGCGCGGCGATTTCCTCGTCGTCGGCGGTGCCCGCACGCGCGGCGATCGCGAGGCGGCGGAGCCGCTCGACATCGTCAAGCGCGTCCTGGCCATCGGTTTCGCTCAGCGTTTCGCCAAGCAGGTCGCCGAGCAGCCGCACGTCGCGGCGCATCCGCGCGGGCATCTCCGTTCGGGCCGCGTCGCGTTCTGCGGCTTGAGGGCCTGTCACATGGCCCATTATCTGCGCCACCCGCTCAGGCGCTTGCCGCGCGACCCATGCCGCCGCGCTGGCCGCCATGGCCGACGTGGCCGCGCGCGAGGCGCTGCCTGCCTGCCTGCCTGCCTGCCTGCCTGCCTGCCGGTCTTTCGCTCACACCGCCGCGGCGGGGCGCCGGCCGGCGCGGCTGGCCGCGGAAGAGCTTGGGGGTCCCATTTTCGGAGGCTGCCGATCCTTCACATGAGACTGCGCGGCATGACAAACCTTCCCGCACAATGTAGCGACTAGGACTCGCGGTGTGTCCGCATCACTTCGTGGACCAGGCCGTAGCCGAGCGCCTCATCGGCGGTGAGAAACAGGCCACGCCGCGCGTCGTCTCTGATGTCGTCGACCTCGCGGCCGGTGACGTCGGCGAGCCGGAAGTACAGCACGTCAAGCATCGAGTCGAATTGCCGCTGCCTGCTCGCCAGGTCGGCCGCGGTGCCCTCGAACCCAGCCTCCGGCTCGGCGAGCAGGAATCCCGCATTGGGGTAGGCGACCCGGCGGCCCGCCGCCGCGAGCACGCCGAGTGCGGGACCGCTGAGGTGACCGCGCGCGAATGCGTGCATGGGCACACCGACCGCGTCGATGGCATCCATCACGGTCAGTGCGGCCTGGAGGTCCGCGCTCAGGCTCTGCAGGTGCAGCCGGATCGGCGCCGTCCGGTCTGAACTGTCGGCGTCCATGGTGAGCAGTTGAGCCGAGGGCAGCGTTGCGGCGGTCTCATCGAGGTGGCCATGAACCATCACGACACGCTGTTCGAGCAACCGCTCCCCCAGCCGGCTTTGCCAATCAGCTGAGCCGCTCCACGTTCGTGCCGGCGCGACGAGCGGTGAAGGCTGGGGGCTCGGCTGCGGGTGAGGCGGGTAGCGCGGCGGGAAGGGCGTCCCAGGATGGGGGCCGGGACGGCCTGGCCATCCAGGCTCTTCCGGCGTGCCTGGCTGCCTCGGCCACTCTGGCGGGGATGAAAGCTCCGCCCATGCGTTCATGTCGCTGTCCTCCGGTCGGCTCGGCAAGATCTCAGTCCCGAAGCTGCCACGTGATGTGGCATCCAATCGCTGCCGCGTAGCGCTCCAGAGTGGACGCCCGCACGTCGCCCTCTCCTGTCTCCAGCCGTGCCACCGCGGATTGCGAGGTTCCCATACGCGCGGCCACCTCGGTCTGTGATAGCCGGGCTGCCTGCCGCTGCACCGCCAGGTCGGCGATGAGCCTGCGCCTGTCCTTCGACATGCGCCGCATCGCCATCTCACGGAAGCCGGGCAGAAGGGGCAACTGCCCAGCAGCCTCTGAGATTTCTGAGGTTTCTATGGCTTCTGGGCTTTCTGCGAGGGCTTCTGGGCTTTCTGCGAGCCTCGGCGACCCCGGTGCGTTGGAGGTTCTTGACGCATCTGAGACTTCTGACGTTGGCAGTGGCTCCGATGCGCCTCGTGCGAGCCGCGCTTCCGGCACCGTGCTATCCATATGCCCGATGGTATCTCAAATTTGAGATGTCATTACCGGTATGGTGATGGACCAGCCCCGCGGCGCTCGTGGGCGAGCACCGGCCGGCCATGACCTGCGGTGCGGTGAGGTGGCTACCCTGTGCCCATGCCCAGCGACGTTCCCATGCCCGCCGATCTGCCCATGCCCAGCGACGTTCCCATGCCCAGCGACGTTCCCATGCCCGCCGACCTGACCATGCCCAGCGACGTTCCCATGTCCAGCGGCGTTCCCATGTCCAGCGGCGTGACTCCGAAGCCGGAGCCCGCGCCGCACACCACGGCCGCGAAGATCGCCGATCTTGAGCGGCGGACGAGCGCGGCCATCCACGCCGGATCAGAGCGGTCCGTCGCCAAACAGCACGACCGGGGCAAGATGACCGCGCGGGAACGGGTCGACCAGTTCCTCGACCCCGGATCCTTCACCGAGTTCGACGAACTGGCCAGGCATCGCGCGACCGGTTTCGGCATCGAGGACAACCGGCCATACGGCGACGGCGTGGTCACCGGTTTCGGCACGGTGGACGGGCGTCCTGTCTGTGTGTTCAGCCAGGACTTCACCGTATTCGGCGGCTCGCTTGGCGAGGTCTACGGCGCCAAGATCGTCAAGGTGATGGACCACGCGCTCAAGACCGGGTGCCCGTTCATCGGGATCAACGACGGCGGCGGTGCCCGCATCCAGGAGGGTGTGGTCGCACTCGGCCTGTTCGGGGAGATCTTCTACCGCAACGTGATCGCATCAGGGGTGATCCCGCAGATCTCCCTCATCATGGGACCGTGCGCGGGCGGTGCCGTCTACTCGCCCGCCATCACCGACTTCACGCTCATGGTCGATCAGACCTCACACATGTTCATCACGGGGCCCGACGTCATCAAGACGGTAACCGGCGAGGAGGTCAGTTTCGAGGACCTCGGCGGCGCGCACGCGCACAACACCAAGTCCGGCGTGGCGCACTATCAGGCCGCCGACGAGACCGACTGCCTCGACTACGCCCGGGCGCTGCTTTCCTACCTGCCGTCCAACAACCTGGAGGACCCTCCCGCGACCGGCTCGGCCGCGGACCCCGGGATCACCGACGGGGACGCCGAGCTCGACACGCTCATCCCGGATTCGGCGAACCAGCCCTACGACATGCACACGGTGATCGAACACGTCCTCGACGACGGCGAGTTCCTCGAGGTGCACGCCGGATTCGCGGCCAACGTGGTCGTCGGGTTCGGCCGGGTCGACGGCGCAAGCGTCGGGGTGGTCGCGAATCAGCCGATGCATTTCGCCGGCTGCCTCGACATCGACGCCTCAGAGAAGGCCGCAAGGTTTGTGCGCACGTGCGACGCGTTCAACGTTCCGCTGCTCACCTTCGTGGACGTGCCCGGATTCCTGCCAGGCGCCGACCAGGAATGGGGCGGCATCATCCGGCGCGGCGCCAAGCTCATCTATGCCTACGCCGAGGCCACCGTGCCCAAGATCACCATAATCACCCGCAAAGCCTACGGCGGCGCCTATGTCGTCATGGGGTCAAAGCACCTCGGCGGCGACGTCAACCTGGCCTGGCCGACCGCTCATGTCGCCGTGATGGGTGCTCAGGGCGCGGTGAACATCCTCTACAGGCGCGAACTAGCCGGAGCGAATGACCCGGACGCCCTGCGCGCGGAGCGGATCGCCGAATATGAGGACACGTTGGCCAATCCGTACATCGCCGCCGAACGCGGCTACGTCGACGCGGTGATCAGGCCCGCGGAGACCCGTGGTCATGTGGTCCGCTTGCTGCGTACGCTGCGCACCAAGCGCCAGACATTGCCGCCGAAGAAACACGGCAACATCCCGTTGTGACGTCACAGGGACAGGAGGTGCTGCCATAGAGTCAATGCACCATGACAGAGTTCGCGAGCCCGCTGCCGATCGTCGCGCGCTATGCGATCATGGTGGATGTCGGGTATATCTACGCTGCGGCCGGCGAGCTCCTGTTCGACGCGAAGTCGCGGCGCGAGTATCGCGTGGACGCGGACAGGCTCATCAGGACTCTCACGCAGCACGCGGCGAGCCAGCTTCGCGGCGAGCTTCTCCGGGTGTACTGGTACGACGCAGCCAAGGACCGGGTGCCCACGATCGATCAGCGCGTCATCGCCCAGATGTCGTGGGTGAAACTGCGCCTCGGCAACCTCAATGCACGCGGCCAGCAAAAGGGCGTGGACGCGCAGATTCGTGCCGATATGGAGGCGCTCGCCCGGCACAGGGCGATTACGGACGCCGTGCTTGTGGCCGGCGACGAGGACATGGTGCCGGCCGTGGAGGCCGCGCAGGCATACGGGGTCCGGGTCCACCTGTGGGGAGTCGAGCCACCTTACGGAACCAACCAGGCCGAGCGCCTCGTCTGGGAGTCCGACACCGTCGAGGTGCTCGACGCCGCATTCCTCAAGGCGTATTTCACCAAACACCAGCTCACCGTCACCGAGCCGGTCAGGCCGAACGCAGTCGTACCGCACGCCGCGCCTTCGCCGGCGCAACTGTTCGGCGACCGGCCAGCGCCGCGCGCCCGGGTCCTCGGGCATGGTGTGATGACCGCTCCAGCGACGCGTCTCGGCCCGGAACGCGAGCGGGTCGAGGAGGCTGGCGAGCATGTGGCGCAGAAGTGGATCCTCACCCGCGGCAGGGACAACATCCGCGATCTGCTCCCAGGGCCGATCCTTCCGCCGGTCATCGACAAGGAGCTGCTCGTCGAGGCGGAGAAACAACTCGGCCTGTCGCTGCGTCCCTACCAGGAGGCCAGGGAATGGCTGCGAGACGCGTTTTGGGAGCGCGTCCACCGTGAGTTCGGTATCGGCATAGGGAAGATGCGCAAGTAGGGACCCCGCGTATCTGGCGCGCCGCCCCTACCCTTTGGAGGACACTTCGTGACTGACGACGCAGGCACTCGGCCACTGCTCCGCGTGGTGCGCGGCGACGCGACCGCCGAGGAGACGGCCGCCCTTGTGGCCACACTCGCGCTCACCCGCGCCGCCGCCGCGAGGCAGGCCGGCGCCCTGGCAGCCGCGCGCCGAGGACGGGCGGATGCCCGCGCCCGCTCCGGGTGGTGCGACAGGTCCCGGCTGTTGCGGCAGGCACTGCCGCACGGACCTGGCTCATGGCGCGCGAGCGCGCTACCGCGCTGACCGAACCGGGGATGTAGAGCACAGGTCCTGCAAGCGGCGGGACATGGGCGGGACATGTGGGTCTCCTCACCGACGGTTTGATGAGTCGATCTGTGGCAGCCGTACCATGATCGTGGTGGATTTCGTCCCCATACGGCATGAAATCAGCCACGATCATGGAATCAGGCCGGCGGGAGGCGCGATCATCGTCCGACCTCGCCGGGAAATCATCTACAAACCGGGCAATCCATGGGGAAGAATCCGCAGGAGTGGTGTTCTCCAAAGATTCACCTAGGCTCCTTCCTCAGCCGAGAGGAGGCGTTCCGTGCGCAAGGTCCTCATCGCTAACCGCAGTGAGATCGCGGTTCGCGTCGTCCGTGCCTGCCGCGATGCGGATCTGGTCAGCGTTGCCGTCTACGCGGAGCCCGACGTCGATGGGCTGCACGTCACGATGGCGGACGAGGCCTACGGACTCGGCGGGCAGACCGCGGCGGACTCCTATCTGAGCGTCGAAAAAATCCTCAAGGTGGCGGCGCAAGCCGGAGCCGACGCGATCCACCCCGGCTACGGGTTCCTCGCCGAGAACGCGGACTTCGCGCAGGCGGCCCTGGACGCGGGCCTGACCTGGATCGGCCCGCCCCCGCACGCCATCCGGGCACTGGGTGACAAGGTGAGCGCACGGCGCATCGCCAAGGCCGCCGGTGCGCCACTCGCGCCGGGCACGGCCGACCCGGTGTCCGGTGCCTCCGATGTGATCGAGTTCGCCCGTCAGCACGGCCTGCCGGTCGCCATCAAGGCCGCGTTCGGCGGCGGCGGGCGCGGGCTCAAGGTCGCACGCACGCTCGAGGAGATCCCGGACCAGTACGAATCCGCGGTCCGCGAGGCGGTCGCAGCGTTCGGCCGTGGTGAGTGCTTCGTCGAGCTGTACCTGGACCGGCCGCGCCACGTCGAGACCCAGTGCCTGGCCGATACCCACGGCAGCGTCGTCGTGGTCTCCACGCGCGACTGCTCACTCCAGCGCCGCCATCAGAAACTGGTCGAGGAGGCGCCCGCGCCGTTCCTCAGCCCCGAGCAGATCGGGGTGCTCTACGAGTCCTCCAAGGCGATCCTCCGCGAGGCCGGGTACGTGGGGGCTGGCACGTGCGAGTTCCTTATAGGCGCCAGCGGCACCGTCTCCTTTCTCGAAGTGAACACCCGGCTGCAGGTCGAGCACCCGGTCACCGAGGAGGTCACCGGGCTCGACCTGGTGCGGGAGATGTTCCGGATCGCGGACGGCGAGCGGATCGGCTACCCGGACCCCGAGCCGCGGGCTCACTCGATCGAGTTCCGGATCAATGCCGAGGATCCGGGCCGCAACTTCCTGCCAGCCCCCGGAAAGATCACCCGCTGGCAGCCCGGCCTCCGGTCCGGGCGTCAGGCTCGACGCCGGCTACCGCGACGGCATGACGGTGCCGCAGGCATTCGACTCACTGATCGCCAAGCTCATCGTGACCGGCGCCGACCGGCGCCAGGCGCTCCAGCGTGCCAGGCGGGCCCTGGCCGAGTTCGAAATCAGCGGGATGCCCACCGTGCTCAGCTTCCACCGCGCCATCGCCGCGGACCCGGCATTCACCGCGGAGCCATTCAGCGTCCACACCCGGTGGATAGAGACCGAGTTCGAGGGCGCCATCGAGCCGTTCACCGGCCAAGCCGACGGTGATGACCCTGACGCCGCCGGTCGC
The DNA here is from genome assembly GCA_963712955.1 of uncultured Actinomycetota bacterium. Taxonomy (GTDB): domain Bacteria; phylum Actinomycetota; class Actinomycetes; order Streptosporangiales; family Streptosporangiaceae; genus DATFVJ01. The sequence goes on from CAVQKF010000018.1 coordinate 154,854, forward strand.
GAGCGGATCACAGTCGAGGTCGGCGGCAAACGGCTCGAGGTGGTGCTGCCACCAGGGTTCCTCGTCCTGGGCGACGCGGCGAGCGGTACAGGCACCGCGGACCGCGCCGCGCGACGCACCTCGCCGCGCGGTCGGCGCCGTGTCGCGGCGGCCGGAGGCGACACGCTGGTCAGCCCCATGCAGGGCACCATCGTCAAGCTCGTCGCTGGCGAGGGCGAGCGGGTATCGGCTGGCGACACAATTGTCGTGCTCGAGGCGATGAAGATGGAGCAGCCACTCGCTGCGCACAAGGATGGCTCGGTGACCGGGCTCGTGGTCACGGTCGGCCAGACCGTCTCGAGTGGCGAGGCCATCTGCCAGATCAGCGATTGACGACAGGATCAAGGACCTGACGACATCATGAGCCTTCTCGGCGGCCGTGGCTGTGCGTCATGACCCGGATTCCTGGCGATCCGAACCTGGCCGGCTGCGTTTCGCATGCGGGATGCGGCTGCCCGCCGCGAACAGGGAATGGGTGCGCCACGAACTCATCGACGCGGGGTGGCGCGGTCGTGTCGTCGCGCGGCACCTCACCGTCATGATCCCGATCTGCCTGCTCCTCGGGCTGCTGCCTGGGCCGATCTGGCTGCGGCTGATGGTGCCCGCGCTCGCGCTCGCGGGGAGCGTGTTCACGGTGGCGGTCTACGCGGACGACATCCGCGCGGCCCGGCTGCGCCAACACAACCTGCCCGTTCCTGACGATCCGGACCTTGGGCACCCAACCCACTGACATACCGAACGGCTGCGGCGGGGTTCCTCCCCCTGGCCGCCCCATAGCCGGTGACAGGCCCATTGTGGCGCAGCGATGAAATCCACGCTCACGAGCTGCATCGGGTGCGGCTGCCTGTCGCTGCGGGCTTGCGCTCTCTGCAACCCGGGCGACGCGGCCGCGTGCGACGGCCCTGGCGCCCGGCTGGCTGCCCGGCGACGAGCCCCGGCCACGTGAAGCCGCGGCGGGCGGCGTACCCTCGGCTGACGTGAGCGACGACCCGTACCAGGCCGCCCGCGCCGCCGCAGACGTGCTGCGCAAGCGCACAGGTGCCGACGAGCACACCGCGGCAGTGGTGCTCGGATCGGGCTGGAGCGACGCCGCGAACGCGTTCGGGGCGCCAAGCCATGAGCTGGCCTCCACCGACCTCCCCGGCTTCACCGGGCCCTCGGCCAGCGGGCACGCTGGCAGGATCCGTTCCGTACCTGCAGGCCACCACCGGCTGCTGATCTTCCTCGGGCGTACCCACCTGTATGAGGGCCGCGGACCGGACGCGGCAGTACATAGCATCAGAACGGCTGCCGCAGCAGGCGCGCGCACGGCAGTGCTGACCAACGCGGCGGGCGCGATCCGCGCGGAGTTCTCGATCGGCCAGCCGGTGCTCATCAGCGATCACATCAACCTGACCGGGCGGTCTCCCCTCACCGGCCCGAGATTCGTGGACCTTACGGAGCTTTACACACCGCGGCTGCGGGCCCTGGCCCGGCAGGAGGATCCCTCGCTCGCCGAGGGTGTCTATGCATGCTTCCCCGGACCGCAGTACGAAACGCCGGCCGAGATCCGGATGGCACGCACGCTCGGCGCCGACCTGGCCGGCATGTCCACCGTTCTCGAAGCCATCGCCGCCCGCGAGGCGGGGCTGGATGTGCTCGCTTTCTCCCTGGTCACGAACATGGCGGCGAGCCTGTCCGGCGCACCACTCGAGCACGCCGAGGTCCTCGCCGCGGGCCAGGCCGCGGCGGCCAGGATTGGCGGGCTGCTCGCCCGGCTGCTCGCTGGCATCGCTTAGCCGAAGGATCGTGTGCACGAGCACGGGACGGGCGCTGCCGGCGTGAGAAGCGGGCAGGTCAGGCGAGTGGCTTCTTTCCCCGCCACTTGAGCTGTGCGAATCCTGGCTTGATGACGCCGTTGATGAGCTCCAGGCGCTCGTCGAAGGGCAGGAACGCCGACTTCGTAGCATTGATAGTGAACCACTGTAGGTCGTCCCAGCCGTAGCCGAATGCCTGCACCAGGCGGTCGAACTCCCCTGACAGGCTGGTCGCGCTCATCAGCCGGTTGTCCGTGTTCACAGTGACGCGGAAATACAGCCGCCGCAGCAACCCGATCGGATGCTCGGAGAGCGACCTGGCGGCCCCTGTGTGCATGTTGGACGTCGGGCACATCTCCAGCGGGATCCGCTTGTCACGCACGTACGCGGCCAGCGGCCCCAGCTTCGGGATACCGCCGTCCGCGCCTGCTGTGATGTCATCGATGATCCGGACTCCATGGCCGAGCCGATCCGCACCGCACCACTGGATCGCCTGCCAGATGGACGGCAGCCCGAATCCCTCGCCAGCGTGGATCGTGAAGTGCGCGTTCTCCCGCTGCAGGTACTCGAAGGCATCGAGGTGGCGGGTCGGCGGGTAACCAGCCTCAGGACCGGCGATGTCGAACCCGGCCACGCCCGCGTCACGGTACCGCACCACGAGCTCGGCGATCTCCATCGAACGCGCGGCATGCCTGATCGCCGTGAGCAGTACACCAATCCGTATGGGGTGCGACCTGGTGCCTGCCGCGAAACCCTCGAGAACGGCCTCGACCACCTGTTCCAGGCTCAGCCCACGGTCGGTATGCAACTCCGGCGCGAACCGCACCTCGGCGTACACGACACCGTCCGCCGCCAGATCCTCCGCGCACTCCGACGCCACCCTCGCAAGCCCTTCAGGGGTCTGCATGACGGCCACGGTGTGCGTGAACGACTCCAGGTACCTTTCCAGCGAGCCGGAGTCCGCAATCCGCCTGAACCACTCCGCGAGCTCGTCGGCATCGCCTGTGGGCAGATCGCGGTAACAGGCATCGCGGGCAAGCTCGGTGATCGTCCCCGGCCGCAGGCCGCCATCGAGGTGGTCGTGCAGCAGCACCTTGGGGGCTCGCCTGATGTGATCAAGCGTGGGCTGGTACGTCATTGGTTGCCAGGCTACCGCCCTTACCCGGAGCGAGCCCGGCGCGGTGGTCAGCCCGGCGCGGTGGTCAGCCCAGCGCGGTGGTCAGCCCAGCGCGGGGGTCGGCCTCGTCTCGGGGGGCGGCCTCGCCGCGGTGCCCGGCCTCGGCGTCCTGGCCAGCCACGGCACCCTGGCCAGCGTCCGTCACCTGGCTGACGGAGCGGCGCCCTGACAGGGATGCGAGCCGACCGCCGCCGAGCGCGCTCAGCGCGGTCGCCACCATGACCTTGATGCCGATCTCGATCGACCGCTCGTCAACGTCGAACGCGCCCTGGTGCAGGTCCAAGTCGCCCGGCATGCTGGACCCGCGAGTTCCGAGCCTCGCGAATGCACCAGGGATCGACTCCAGAAACCAGGCGAAATCCTCGCCGCCCAGGCTCTGCGGAGCCGGGGCGGCTGCGTCGGCCCCGAGTACGTGCTCGACGGCATCGGCGAGCATGTGCACGCTCGCCGCCTCGTTCACCGTGGGCGGCACATTGCGCTGGTAGCTCAGCTCGGCCAGCACGCCGTAGGCACTCGCCACCGAATCGATCAGGGCCTTGAGCAGGTCCGGCGCCGCGTGCCAGGCGTCATCGTCGAGGCAGCGCACGGTCCCCTCGGCGATCCCGTCATCGGGGATCGCGTTGGCTGCGGAGCCAGCGCTCACCCTTCCCCAGACGAGGCTCAGGCTGGACCGCGGATCCACCCGCCGGGACAGCGCCGCGGGAAGCTCGGTAATGATCTTGCCGAGCGCGTACACAAGGTCCGCGGTCAGATGCGGCCGCGCGGTGTGACCGCCCGGCCCTGCGACGCGGACCACGATCTTGTCGCAGGCCGCGGTGATCGGGCCGGTGCGCAGACCGACCTTGCCGACATCGAGGCGTGGGTCGCAGTGCAGTGCGAAGATCCGGTCAACGGACGCGATGCCGCCAGCGGCGAGCACGTCAAGTGCACCGCCGGGGACCTCCTCGGCGGGCTGGAAGATCAGCCGGACCCGTCCAGGCAGCTCGCCCGCAGCCGCAAGCCGCGCGAGGTAGAGCCCGGCACCTACAAGGATCACGGTGTGCACGTCGTGCCCGCACGCGTGGCAGACATTGCGCACGGTCGAGCGGTACGGCACGTTCTTCTCATCTGACACAGGGAGCGCGTCAAGTTCGGCGCGCAGCGCCACAACCGGCCCGGCGCCGTCGCCAACGTCAGTGAGCAGTCCGGTGCCCTTCGGTAGGACGGCCGGCCGCAGCCCTGCGGCGGTCAGCCGTGCGGCAACCAGGCGTGTCGACCGGTGCTCGTGGTACCCAAGCTCAGGGTGCGCGTGCAGGTCCCTGCGAAGCGCGACAAGCTCGTCCCCGTGGGCGGACAGGAACTCCCCGAGCCCCCCGATCAGGTCATGTCCGCGCATACGTCACCTCCCCCGATGCGACGAACCTGTCCTCGGCGAACTCTGTGACGAGAGCATCGACCACGTCGGTCAGCTCGCCACCGCCCCCGGTGATCGCGCGCTGCCGCTCATACGAGGCTCCATATTCGAGCACGTCCGACACCACGCAGAGCTCGTCCGCGGAGCCCATCCTGTCGGCGACGGGCTCGAGTTCGTGTACGAGCTCATAGAGCTCGTCCCTCAGTGGCGCGGTGGCGCCCATGTCGTCGATGATCACAATGGCATCGAGCCCGTACCTGGTGGCCCGCCACTTATTGTCCCTGATCACCCAGGCCGCAGGGGCAGGCAGGGTGTACCCACGGTCGAGCTGGAAGTCGAACAGCTGGACCAGGCACTGTGAGAGCGCCGCGACCATCCCGATCTCGCGCAGGGTAGGCAGCCCGTCGAACATGCGAATCTCCACGGTCCCGAAATCGGGGTGCGGCCGGATGTCCCACCACACCTCTTTGATGCTCCGGATGGTCCCGGCGCGAAGCAGCGTGTCCATGTAGTCCTCGAACTCACTCCACGTGGCCAGTTTGGGCGGCGGCCCGGCGGTCGGCAACGCGCCGAATACCACCGACCGGCTGGATGCCAGCCCCGTGTCCTGCCCGCACCAGTACGGGCTGGAGGCGGTAAGCGCGAGAAAATGCGGTAGGTACGCGGCGAGAGCATTGACTATCGGAATCGCCCTGCTCCCATCACGCAGGCCCACATGGACATGCACACCGAACGTCTGAATCCGGCGGGCAAGCCACTGCATTTGCTCAACGAGCTCGGCATACCGCTGAATCGGCGCCATCCTCGCATCGCGCCAGTCACTGACGGGATGCGTCCCAGCACAGGCCAATATCGTACCTCGCGCGGCGGTGATCCGCTGGAGTTCCCGTATGGTCGTGGCGAGGTCTGCCTTTGCCTCCGCCGCCGTGGAGCAGATGCCCGTGACCACCTCGATCGTGGACTGCATAAGCTCATGGCGAATCTTGGGATCTCCGCTCTCACTGAGCCCGGGCAGCAAAGCGAGCACCTCACGAGCGTCCTGCCGCAGCCGCCTGCTCCGCGCATCGATGAGCTGTAGCTCCCATTCGATGCCCAGTGTTGCCCCACGGGAAGCGTTCCACGAGATGACCACTGCTCAACCTCCATCTTTGATCGTTTCAGGTCAGCGAGGTGCATGCCGTCAAATCCGAAGCCAGGCAACGGAAATGATGCGTGAAATGACGTCAGCCGGCCTACCGCACATGCCACCGGTCGCATAACCAGCAGGCTGGGTAAACATGGCCGACGGAGGCGGGCGGAACGGGCTGGGCGAGCAACACGGTAAGCGGGCGGGGTGCGGGCACTGAAAGCGGTCTCATCGTCACCGTAAGTGCGGCAGCCGACGCCTGATGTGCGACACCACGTCGGGTACGCCCGGCATCGCACGAGGTCACAGCGGTGCGGGCAGCCGCGGAGCGGCCGGAGGCCCGGACAGGGGCGGGACATTGCCCTTCGGCGATCCCTGCCCGCGAAATGCCAAATATGTTATTTGCGGCACGACACACGGATGATTCGAGCTCGTATGCGGTCGGTGATTCCCTATATGGCTGTTATGACACGTCCGGGGGCTTGTATACGCCCCAGGCGTCGCGGAGCGCATCGCACACCTCACCAACGGTCGCGCGCGCCCGGAGTGCCGTGCGCAGCGGATAGAGCAAGCTGCCGGTGCCTTCCGCCACCTTCTTCACGTCGTCGAGCGCGCGCCGGTGCGTTCCGCTGTCACGTGAGCGCCTGAGCCGCGTGAGCCGCTCCGCCTGTTGCTGCTCGATCGCCGGATCGAGCCGGAGGGCCACGTACGTCTCGTCGCTATCGCTGTGGAACCTGTTCACCCCAACCACGACCCGCGCGCCCGCGTCCACTTCCCGCGTCACCTGGTATGCCGAACGCTCGATCTCGGCCTTCTGGAAGCCCTGCTCGATCGCGGCGACCGCGCCGCCGCGCCCGTCGATCTCCTCGATAAGCTCGATGGCCTTCTCTTCGACATCGTTGGTCATGGACTCGATCGCGTACGAGCCCGCGAACGGATCCACCGTCGAGGTCAGATCCGTTTCGTATGCGATCACCTGCTGGGTACGCACCGCGAGCCTGGCCGCCTTCTCGCTGGGCAGTGCCATCGCCTCGTCATATGAGTTGGTGTGCAGCGACTGCGTGCCGCCGAGTACCGCCGCTAGTGCCTGGATGGTGACCCTGGCCATGTTCACCTCGGGCTGCTGCGCGGTCAACTCGACCCCGGCCGTCTGTGTATGGAACCGCAGCATCTGCGAGCGAGGATCGCGCGCGCCGAACTCGTCGCGCATGATACGGGCCCACAGCCTGCGCGCCGCGCGGAACTTCGCGACCTCCTCGAGCAGCGTGGTCCGCGCCGCGAAGAAGAACGACAGGCGCGGCGCGAAGTCGTCTATCGCCAGGCCAGCGCCGAGCGCCGCCTGGACGTACGCCTTGGCGTCGGAGAGCGTGAACGCGATCTCCTGCGCCGGCGTGGCCCCCGCCTCCGCCATGTGGTAGCCGGAGATCGAGATCGTGTTCCATTTCGGCATCTCTTTCCCGCAGTACGCGAAGGTATCCGCGACCAGCCGGAGTGACGGCTGCGGCGGGTAGATGTAGGTGCCGCGAGCGATGTACTCCTTGAGAATGTCGTTCTGGATCGTGCCGGTGAGCATGTCGGCGCCGATGCCCTGATCCTCCGCGACCAGCTGATAGAGCAGCAGCAGTACGGCCGCGGGGGCGTTGATCGTCATCGAGGTGGAAACCTCGTCGAGGGGGATGCCGTCGAACAGGGTGCGCATGTCCTCGATCGAGTCGATGGCCACCCCGACCCTGCCGACCTCGCCCTGCGCAAGCTGCGCGTCGGAATCGAGGCCCATCTGGGTCGGCAGATCGAAGGCCACGGACAGGCCGGTCGTGCCCGCGTCGATCAACTGCTTGTAGCGCCTGTTCGACTCGGTGGCCGTCGCGAACCCTGCATACTGCCGCATGGTCCAGGGCCGCCCAGCGTACATGGCCGGATATATGCCACGGGTAAATGGGTAGCTGCCGGGTTCGCCCAGGCTGTGCGCGGGGTCGAAACCGCTGAGCGATTCCGGCCCGTACACGGGCTCGATGGGCAGCCCGGACTCCGGGTCGGTCGTCGAAACCATCATGGCCACAGGCTACGCCGGGCAACGCCAGACGGGCTCATCTCATTGCGCGCATGACTACTCAAACCGCCGTTGCGACGGCGCGCCGTGATGGCCACGAGCGTACGACTGCGACCACACACGGTAGTCTGAGCCAATCCATGAGGACATTCGGGTCACGAGCCGCCGCGCCCCTCGTCGCGGCCGCCGCCGCTCTCGCCGTGACCGGCCCGGTCACCACTGGCCTCGCGATCGCCCACAGCCGGCCTGCGCTGGCCGTTCATCCAGCCATTACGCCGGGCGGCGGCGCGCACCGCGCGGTGGGCGGTCCGGAACTGACCAGACCCGGCGTCATCGTGAACTACCCGTCACCGCGCTCGCCGCACGTCCCCAAGGTGCCCGCGAGCGCATTCGTCATCGCCGACGCCACCTTCGGCCAGATTCTCGCCGCAAAGCAGCCGCACGCGCAGTACGGCCCGGCAAGCACGCTCAAGATCCTCACAGCCGTCTCTCTCATTCCCGTGCTGAACCCCAACGCGACCGTGGTGGCTTCCACGCGTGCCGTCAGCGTGGAACCGGATGTCGTCGGGCTGAAAGCAGGGCACCAGTACAAAGTCGCCGACTTGCTCCGTGCGCTGCTGCTGATCTCTGGCAATGACGCGGCGATCGCGCTTGCCCAGGCCACGGGATCGTTCGATAGGGGCATCGCGCTGATGAACGCCGAGGCGAATCACCTGCAGGCATACGACACGGTGGCCAGGCAGCCCAATGGGCTCGACGCGCCTGGCCAGCACGTGTCCGCCTACGATGAGGCGCTGATCGCACGGCGGGCGCTGCAGATTCCCGCATTCCTGAAATATGACGAGACACTCAGCACCTGGTTCCCGATCACGCCGCAGCACCGGATCGAACTGTTCAACGAAGACCAGCTGCTCACCACCTACCCCGGTTTCATCGGGGGCAAGACCGGCTGGACGACCCCGGCCATGGCTACCTATGTCGGCATGGCCAGGCGGGATGGCCACACGCTCGTCGTCACCGTGCTGCACGCGGTGCCAGGGACCCTGTTCACGTCGGCCAAGGCGATGCTCGACTGGGGTTTCGGCGTGGATGGCAAGATCCGTCCGGTGGGCCAGCTTGTCAACCCGCTGCCGTCCTACGTGCCGTCTGTGCCGTCGCGGTCGCACGACCGTCGGGCGACCGCCAGAGGGAACGCGGCCCGCCGGGTGCGCGCGCCGTCGTCCGGTCGGCTGTACATGCCGTTCACGGTGGTTTGCCTGACTATCGCCGCCCTGGCCTTCGGCGCTTACCGGCTCGCCAGGCGGTGCCCGCTCAGCTCTGTCACGTGGCGGTTCAGGCCGCCGCGAGGTAGGTAAGCCTCACCACGAGATTGATCCACACCAGCAGCCCGGCCGTGACGGCGAACGATGCGTAGATTGGGTTGTGCGTCGTGCGGGCAACCAGGTCAGCGACCCAGCGGCAGCAACCCGATCCGGTCCCTGACCAGCGTCATCGTCTGCCGCGCCACGCCGGAGGCCCGGGCCGCGCCGCGGGCAAGCAGCCGGTCAAGCTCCGCCTCATCGGCGAGCAGCTTCTCGGTGCGTTCCCTGATCGGCGCAAACGCCTGCACCACGACCTCGGCAAGATCCTTCTTGAACCGCCCATACCCACCCTCGGCGTACCGCGCCTCCAGATCCGCCACGCTGATCCCGCTCAGCGCCGAGTAGATCCGCAGCAGGTTCGTGATCCCCGGCTTGACCTTCTCGTCGGACCGTATGTCGGTGCCGGGATCGGTGACCGCACGCATGATCTTCCTGCGCAGGGTGGCTGGATCATCGAGCACGTCCAGGATGCCCTGCGGCGACGACGACGTTTTGCTCATCTTCGCGGCCGGATCCTGCAGGTCGGCGATCTTGGCCACGCCGGGCAGGATGAATGGCCCGGGGACCGCGAACGTGTCGCCGAACCGGTGATTGAACCGGCGCGCCAGATCGCGGCTCAGTTCCAGGTGCTGGCGCTGATCCTCGCCGACAGGAACCTCGTTGGCCTGGTAGAGGAGGATGTCAGCGGCCTGAAGTACGGGGTAGGTGAACAGCCCGACGCTCGCCTGGTCCGCGCCACCCTTGGCGGTCTTGTCCTTGAACTGGGTCATACGGCTCGCCTCGCCGAACCCGGTGATACAGCTGAGGATCCAGCCGAGCTCGGTGTGCTCGGGCACGTTGCTCTGCACGAAAATGGTGCAGCGGTCCGGTTCCAGGCCAGCCGCGAAAAGCTGAGCGGCCGCGACGCGGGTACGGCGGCGAAGGAGGGCTGGGTCGAACGGCACTGTGATCGCGTGCAGGTCGACCACGCAGTAGAAGGCGTCGCGCGAATCCTGCAGCGCGACCCACTGGCGCACCGCACCGAGGTAGTTGCCAAGGTGGAAGGAGTCGGCAGTGGGCTGGATACCGGACAGCACACGCGGCTTGGCGGTGGGTGCGACGTCAGACATGCAGGCTTTCCTCGAACCATGACGGTGGCAGATCGCGTACTGCCGGGGACAGCACGTGGGCGGTAGCCAGCCTATCGTCGCGCCGAACACCCGCTCGCAGCCGGTTCGCACCCGGTCCGCCCACCGTCCGGCAACACCGGCAGCCGGTCAGGCTGGCCCGGAGGCGGGGGCGCGATCTTGCGGAGCGCAGCTACACACAGTCTCACAGCGACATAGCGCGGGAAAATTGCCACAATCATGAAAGCCCAGCGCCGGGCTGCTCAGGGTCATCAGGCGGGGCAGCGCCACGCTCGCCGTCCGCGCCCGCCCGCTCGCCGTCCGCGCCCGCCCACTCGCAGTCCGCGCCCGCCCGCCGACCAGCGGGGCGGACCCACTCGTCCTCCGCAGGCGCCACAGGCCCGCCGCCCGTGCGCGCCCGCCCCCCGTCCGCTCCTGCCAGACGCCCATCATCGGGGGCCGCCTGCCGCTCACCCGCGCCAGCCGGCGCCTGCTCACCCGCCGGGGCCTGCCGCTCACCCGCGCCAGCCGGCGCCTGCTCACCCGCCGGGGCCTGCCGCTCACCCGCGCCAGCCGGCGCCTGCTCACCCATCGGGGCCGGCGCCTGGTCGGCTGATTGCTGGTCCGGCGGGGCGTCACCGGCCGGCGCCACCCGGATCCGGGCGATCCGCCGGCCGTCCATCTCGGTCACGGTCAGGCGGTGCCCCGACGCCTCCACCCAGTCGCCGGGCTCCGGCAACCTGCCGAGCACCGCGATCACGTAGCCCGCGACGGTCTCGTACGGCCCCTCGGGCAGCGTGACACCGGTCTCGTCTGCGAAGTCGTCCAGGTTGAGCAAGCCATCCACTTCCACCTGGCCGCCGAGGAGCCGCTTGGCCTGTTCGCCCTCCATGTCGTACTCGTCCCGAATATCGCCGATGAGCTCCTCTACCAGATCCTCGAGCGTCACGATCCCAGCGGTCCCCCCGTACTCGTCGATGACGATTGCCAGGTGGGAGCGGTCCTTGCGCATCTCAGAGAGCGCAGCGAGCACGGTCTTGCTCTGCGGCAGTTGCTTCACGGGCCTGCACACCTCGCCGACAGGCACCGACCGGTTCAGCCGTTCCGGATTGACCAGATCGCGCAGGTGCACGAAGCCGATCACCTCGTCATAAGAGTCCCTGTACACGGGAAAACGCGAGTGCGTCGCCGTCGCGGCGATCTTGGCCGCCCGGTACATCGGCACCTCCGCATCGAGGAACTCCACTTCAGTCCGCGGCACGAGCACCTCGCGCAACTGCCGCTTCCCCGCGTCGAACACCTCGCCGACAATGTGCCGCTCGTCCGCGCCGAGGTCGGTGTGGGCGGTCACCATCTCGCGAAGTTCCTCCGAGCTCACGGCGTCCCGCCCGGCCCGCGGATTCCCGCCGAGGACCCGCACCACCAGGTCCACCGACCTGGACAGGAGCCAGACGAGCGGGCGGAAGAGCACCGAGATCCGGTCAAGCACCGGGGCAGCCGCCAGCGCAATAGGCTCGGGACGCTGCAGCGCGAGCCGTTTGGGGGCAAGCTCACCAAGCACCAGCGAGAAGTAGGAGATCACGACAGTCACCGCGACCAGCGAGAGGGTGGACGCGAGCCCAGCGGGCACGTCGTAGCGGCGCAGCAGCCCTCTGAGCTCGGCGGCGAGGGTCGCGGCGCCGAACGCGCCGGAAAGCAGCGTCGCCGTCGTGACGCCGATCTGCACGGAGGACAGGAAGCGGTTCGGGTCCTGTGCGAGCCTGGCGGCGCGCTGGCCGCGTTTGCCCCGCTGCGCAAGCGAGCGCAGCTGGCCCTCCCGCAGCGACACGAGTGCCATCTCGGCCGCCGCGAAGAATCCGCCGATGAGCACGAATGCGAGCACGACGGCGATATCGCGGCCGGTGTTGCTCACGGCTCGATTCCTGAAGGTCGGGCACCTGGATCCATGGTGTCCGCACAGTCTAAAGGTCACACGGCCAGGACGCGGGATCCCGCGGCCTGGCAAGTAACGTGTGAATCCTGTGAACTCCCACCAGATATGGAAACACGCGTCGCGGCTCGCCGACGGGCGCGAGATCATCTACTTCGACGAATCGCCCGGGCTCGGCAGACAGACCGTCAGGGACACCCGTGACCTGGGCGATCCGGCAGATGGTCCCGCGTCCGTGCTGCGGTGGGATCCGCTTGCCGGGGAATGGGTGGTGATCGCCGAGCAGCGCCAGGACCGTACCTTCCTGCCGGCAGCGGACGCGTGCCCGCTCGACCCTTCCGGGCCCGGGCGGCCCACCGAAATCCCCGCGAGCAGCTACGACGTCGTGGTCTTCGAGAACCGTTTCCCCTCGCTGTCGGGAGCGGAGCCGGGGCAGCATCCACCCCCGGCGCAGCCTACAGGCGGAGCGGAGCCTGACCTGTTCGCGCGGCGTCCGGGCCACGGCAGATGCGAAGTCGTCTGTTTCACGGCCGACCACGATGCCTCCTTCGCCGAGCTCACGCCCGCCCGGGTGCGCACCGTCGTCGAGGCGTGGGCGGACAGGACCGCCGCACTGTCCGCACTCGACGGTATCGAGCAGGTGTTCTGCTTCGAGAACCGCGGTGAGGAAATCGGCGTGACCCTCCATCACCCGCATGGGCAGATCTACGGCTATCCCTTCGTGACGCCGCGCACGGCCAGGCTGCTTGACCAGACAGGGGGGTACGCCGAGCGCACAGGAGGCAACCTGTTCGGCGATCTGGTTGCGGGTGAGCTCGCTACGGGCTCGCGGGTGGTGGCGCGCAACGACCACTGGACCGCTTTCGTCCCGGCCGCGGCCCGCTGGCCGTATGAGGTCCTGCTCTTCCCAGCCGAACGGGTGCCCGACCTGACGCTCCTGCATGACGCGGCGCGCGCCGCCTTCTGCCCGATCTACCTTGATGTGCTCCGCCGCCTTGACGGCCTGTTCGGCAGCCGGGCGCCCTACATCGCGGCCTGGCATCAGGCACCTGGGCGGGCGGGCAGCCTTGACGGCGCTGTGCGTGCCCCGGGCGCTGCAGGCGGCACCGCTTCTGGCCTTGCCAGCCGCGCTGATTTCGCGCTCCACCTTCAAGTAATGTCGGTGCGTCGGGCACCTGGCAAGCTCAAATACCTGGCCGGCCAGAGTCCGGCATGGGGGTCTGGATCAACGACATCGTGCCGGAGGCCGCGGCGCGACGGCTTCGGGAGGTCATGTGAGGCTGCTCGTCACGGGCGGCGCTGGTTACATCGGCAGTGTCGTGGCGGCATCACTGCTGTGGGAAGGCCACCAGGTCGTGGTGCTCGACGACCTTTCCACCGGGCACGCGGACGCGGTGCCCAAGGGGGCCGAGTTCATCAGGGGCACGCTCCGCGACGACGCGCTCAGCGTGCTCGAGAGCGGCATCGACGCGGTCCTGCACTTCGCCGCCAAATCCCTCGTCGGCGAGTCGGTTGCGCGGCCCGCCCTGTACTGGGAGCACAACCTCGGCGGCGCGCTCGCGCTGCTCGACGCGATGCGGGTCGCGGGCGTGCACAGGATCGTCTTCTCCTCGAGCGCTGCGGTGTACGGCGACCCGGAGAGCGCCCCGATCGAGGAGACCGCCCCCACTCGGCCGACAAGCCCGTACGGCGCGTCGAAACTCGCCGTCGACACGGCGCTCGCCGAGTACGCGCGGCTGCAGGGGCTCGGTGGGGTGAGCCTGCGGTACTTCAACGTGGCCGGCGCCTACCAGGACCCGGGTGCCGGATGGCTCGGCGAGCGGCACGCTAACGAGACGCACCTGATCCCGAACGTTCTCGCGGTGGCGTCGCGGCTGCGCCCCGCCGCTTCTGCCACGGCCGGGGCCAGTTCTGCCACCCGCGGGACCGGCCCTGCCAGCGCCGGGACCGGCTCTGCCAGCGCCGGGACCGGCTCTGCCACCGGCGGGACCGGCTCTGCCACCGGCGAGGCAGTGCAGATCTTCGGCGACGACTACCCGACGCCCGACGGCACCTGTATCAGGGACTACATCCACGTGACCGACCTTGCTCGCGCGCACCTAAGTGCGCTCGACGCATGCGTTCCTGGCACGCACCGCGTGTACAACCTCGGAGACGGCACAGGATTCTCTGTCCGCGAGGTCATAGAGATGTGCCGCAGCGTCACCGGTGTGGGCATCCCTGCACGGGTGGCGCCGCGGCGGCCAGGCGACCCGGCCGTGCTTGTCGCCTCCTCCGCGCGCATTCATGCAGAGCTCGGCTGGTCCGCCCGCCTGGACCTGCGCGCCATGGTCGCGGACGCGTGGACTTTCGCCTCCGCGGGGCCGCGATGACAGCCCAGGCAGGCCGGCCGGGCGATGAGGCGGGGGGCAACGCGCAAGTGGCCAGTGGCGGGGCGGCCGATGGTGCAGTGGCCAGTGAAGTGGTGGCCCGCGCGGCGGGCTGGTTCCGCGACCGCTACGGCGACGGCCCCGAGGGCGTGTGGCACGCGCCGGGGCGGGTCAACCTGATCGGCGAGCACACCGACTACAACGAGGGTTTGGTGCTGCCGTTCGCGCTCGGGTTCGGGGTGCGCGCCGCCGCGGCTCCCGTGGGCAACGCCGCCACTGGCACTGCTGGCACCGCTGGCACTGCTGATACTGCTGCCACGGCCGTCAGACGCCGCGGCGGCGTGCTCGAATTGTCCTCACGGCAGGCCCCGTCCGAGCGTGTCACGGCGGCTATCGGAGCGCTCGGGCCCGGATCAGTCACCGGCTGGGCGGCATATGCGGCTGGGGTGGTATGGGCCCTGCGGGAGGCTGGCTACGAGGTAGGTGGCACGCGGCTCGCCATCGATTCAGATCTGCCACAAGGCGCAGGCCTCTCCTCTTCTGCCGCGCTCGAATGCGCGGTCGCGGTGGCGCTCACCGGCCTGTACGGGATCGAGATACCGGCGCAGGCGCTGGCCCAGATCGCACGGCGCGCGGAGAACGATTTTGTCGGTGTGCCAAGCGGGATCATGGACCAGTCCGCGGCACTTCTGTGCCGCAAGGGTCATGCGCTGCTACTCGACTGCCGCACACTGGCGACGAGCCATGTCCCCTTCGATCCCGCGAGCGCCGGCCTTGAACTGGTTGTCATGGACACGCGTGTGCGGCATGACCTGACCGATGGCGCGTACGCCGACCGCCGCCGCGCCTGCGAGGAGGCCGCCCGGCAACTCGGGTGTGCCGGGCACTGCGCGACGTCACGGATCCCGACGCCGCGCTCCGGCGCCTGGACGATCCTGTGCTCCGGCGCAGAGCCAGGCACGTCATTACCGACAATCACCGCGTTCAGGCTGTGGTCGGCCTGCTGCGCGCTGGTGCGATGAGCGAGATAGGGGCATTGCTCAACGCGTCACATCTTTCGCTGCGGGACGACTTCGAAGTCTCCTGGCCGGAAGCGGACGTTGCGGTGGCCACTGCCAACGCGGCCGGCGCGCTCGGCGCCCGCATGATCGGCGGTGGGTTCGGCGGATCAGTGATCGCGCTGGTCCCCGCCGGCCGGGCGGGCGGGGTAACCGATGCGGTCGCCGACGAGTACGCGCGGCGCGACTGGGCATCGCCACGGGTGATGCCGGCCTAGCCGGAACCCGGTGCGCACCGCTTGGCCTAACCGGCGACGCGGATCCCGTTGGCGTCAACCGCTCAGTCATGCGGACGCGCCAGATGATCACGGGCGAGATAGCCGAAATGCGGTTAATGTGGTGGACACAGGGCCCGAATCACAGCAGTACTGTAGGATGTCGCCCGCGAGTATGGTCTTCCTCGCGATCCTGGCCGTTGGTGCGGTCATAGGATGGTCAGTACAGCGTGCCCATGGCGCATGGTCGGACTACCGGGACATACGCGCCAGAGTTCCGAGGGCCCGCAACAGGTTCCGTTCACACGTTGGTGCGGCAGTCCGGTGGGGTGTGGTGGCGATCGTGGTGGTATTTGCCCTCGTCCATCTGTAAAATTGCATCCAGACTCTTGACCGGCTGCGGCTGAAAAGGACGCCTGGGCAGCAACCTCGTAAATGCTTTCCCTCCCGCAGACACATCGGCTGGGCGGTCCCTAAGGGCGAAATAGGGCAGGATGATCACATGCCTGTGCATGACGACGTCATGGCCCTGGCAGCCGAGATGACCGGGCTGCGGCACGCGATCCACCGCGAGCCAGAGATCGGCCTGGCTCTGCCCCGGACCCAGGAGAAGGTGCTCGCGGCGCTTGACAATCTGCCGCTTGAGATCACCAGCGGCCGGCGGCTCACGTCGGTGACAGCGGTCTTGCGCGGTGGCAGGCCCGGGCCGGCCGTGCTGCTGCGCGCCGACATGGATGCGCTTCCCATCACCGAGCGCAGTGGCGTCGAATACGCGTCAGAAAACGACGCGGCCATGCACGCCTGCGGTCATGACACCCACACCGCGATGCTGATCGGCGCCGCCCGCGTGCTGGCGTCGCGACGGGCCGAGATACCCGGCAGCGTGATCTTCATGTTCCAACCTGGTGAGGAGGACAGCGGCGGCGCTCGGCACATGATCGACGAAGGAGTGCTTGATGCGGCCGGCCCTCGCCCGGTGGCCGCGTATGCGCTGCATTCCATTTCGGCGCTGCTGCCGACCGGGATCTGCGCCACCCGCCCGGGCCCCATGCTTGCGGCGGCTGACGAGATCCACATCAGTGTCAGGGGTGCCGACGGGCACGGCTCGCAGCCGCATGGCGCACGCGATCCGATTCCGGCCGCCTGCGAAATGGTCACGGCGCTGCAGACCTTCGTGACCCGCTCTTTCGACGTATTCGATCCCGTGGTCATAACGGTGGGCATCTTCCGTGCGGGCACCGCGTCGAACGTGATCCCGGCTGAGGCACGCTTGGAAGCGACGATCCGGTCGTTCTCCGCTGACGCGCACACACGGGTCAAGGACGGCGTCGCGCGGGTACTTCAGGGCATCGCCGCCGCGCACGGCGTGGGGGTTGAGTTTGGATACGGGCAGTGCTATCCGGTAACGGTCAACGACGCGGCCGAGGCGGCGTTCGCGGCCGCCACCATCGCCGACACGTTCGGGCCGCAGCGTGCGCTCACCGTGCCGAACCCGGTCACGGCCTCGGAGGACTTCTCACTCGTGCTGAATGAGATCCCGGGCGCGTTCGTCCTGATCGGCGCGTGCCCCCTGGGGACCGATCCCGCGACGGCCGCGTTCAACCATTCTGCGCAGGCCGTCTTCGACGACGGCGTGCTTCCCGAGGGCGCCACCCTCTACGCCGAACTCGCCCTGCGCCGCCTCGCCGCGGCCTGACGCAGCAAGCAGCGCGGCCATGTCCCCCGGGCTGCGCCCGGCGGCAGCGCCGCGACGCGAGGGACTGCTCGCGCGCTGTGCCGCCCACGCCGACCAGCATGGCCGGGTCCGAGAACCCGGATCGTTCAGGGGAGCCGACCCTCCGGCCGCGGCTGGGTGACGCGAACGAGGGCCAGCCACGGCCGGATGCACGCCGTCAGAGGCTGGCCACGTCAGCCTGCTTGGCACGGACCGCCTCGGCGGCGTCGCGCAGGCCGGCAAGTTCCTCCCCGGTCAGGTCGCGTTCCACCACCCGGCGGACGCCCGCCGCGCCGATCTCCGCCTCCACGCCGAGGTACACGCCCGAGATGCCGTACTGGCCGTCCACCCAGGCGCACACGGGCAGCACCGCGCCGGAGTCCTCTGCGACCGCGCGGGCCATCCGCGCGGCCGCCGCGGAGGGTGCGTAGAACGCCGATCCGGTCTTGAGCAGGCCGACGACCTCCGCACCGCCCTTACGCGTGCGCTCGACAAGCGCCTCGACCTCCGCCGCGGGAAGCAGGTCGGCAAGCGGCTTGCCGTCCACCGAGCACGCGGAGGGCACGGGAACCATCGTGTCGCCGTGCGAGCCGAGGGTGAGCGTCCGGACCGAGCCGACAGGCACGCCGAGCCGCTCGGCGACGAAATACGTGAAGCGGGCGGTATCCAGCATCCCGGCCTGGCCAAGGACCCGGTGGGCGGGGAAGCCGGACACCTTGGCCGCCAGTGCCGTCATCTCGTCGAGCGGGTTGGACACCACGATCAGCACCGCATCAGGCGCGTACCTGGCGACATTTTCCGCGACGCCCCGCACGATCTTGGCGTTGACACCGATCAGATCCATCCGGCTCATGCCTGGCTTTCGCGGCAGGCCAGCCGTGATGATCACGATGCCGGAGCCGGCCAGCGCGTCGTAACCGGACCCGTCGGCGCCCGTCGTCGCCCCGGTGACCTTGGTCTCGAATCCCTCGACCGGACGCGACTGGTTCATGTCAAGGGCCAGCCCTTCCGGCCTGCCCTCAATGATGTCGGTGAGCACGACCTCCGTGAAGATGTCGTACTCGGCGAGTCGTTGTGCCGTCGTGGAACCGTAGAACCCTGCGCCTACGACGGTTATCTTGCCCTGGCGGGTCATCAGGCCTCCATCTTCTTCTGCAGGTTCTCGTCGAGCGCGGCGAGGAAGTCCTGCGTTGTCAGGTACGGCGCGTTCTTGCCTATAAGGAGCGCCAGGTCCTTGGTCATCTGGCCCGCCTCGACCGTCTCGACGCAGACCTCCTCAAGCGCGCGGGCGAACTCGGTGACCTCCGGTGTGCCGTCAAGGTGGCCGCGGTGCGCGAGCCCCCGCGTCCAAGCGAAGATCGACGCGATCGGGTTGGTGGAGGTCGGCTTGCCCTGCTGGTGCATCCGGTAATGGCGGGTCACCGTACCGTGCGCGGCCTCCGCCTCGACGGTCTTGCCGTCGGGGGTCATCAGCACGCTCGACATCAGGCCGAGCGAGCCGAACCCCTGCGCCACCACGTCGGATTGGACGTCACCATCATAGTTCTTGAGCGCCCAGACGATCCCGCCCTCCCACTTGAGCACCTGTGCCACCATGTCGTCGATCAGCCGGTGCTCGTAGGTCAGCCCGGCAGCCTCGAAGTCGGCCTTGAACTCCGCCTCGAACACCTCGGCGAACAGGTCCTTGAACCGGCCGTCGTATGCCTTGAGGATCGTGTTCTTCGTGGACAGGTACAACGGAAGACGCCGGTCGAGCGCGTACCGCATCGTCGCCCGCGCGAAGTCCCGGATCGAGTCGTCGAAGTTGTACATGCCCATCGCGACGCCACCGCCGGTGAACTTCGCCACCTCGATCTCGAGCGGCTGATCGCCGTTGTCAGGCACATACGAGATCGTCACCGTTCCCGGGCCTGGCACCACAAAATCGCTGGCCCGGTACTGGTCGCCGTGCGCGTGGCGGCCGATGACGATCGGCTTGGACCAGCTCGGTATCAATCGCGGAATATTGGAGATCACGATCGGCTCTCGGAAAACGACGCCGCCGAGGATGTTACGGATCGTGCCGTTCGGCGACCGCCACATCTTCTTCAGGCCGAACTCCGCCACCCGCGTCTCATCCGGTGTGATGGTCGCGCACTTGACGCCCACACCGTATTGCTTGATCGCGTTCGCCGCGTCCACCGTCACCTGGTCGTCGGTGGCGTCGCGGTTCTGGACAGAAAGGTCGAAGTGCTTCAGGTCGATATCCAGGTAGGGCAAGATCAGCTGATCCTTGATGAAGTGCCAGATGATCTGCGTCATCTCGTCGCCGTCAAGGTCGACAACGGGATTCACCACCCTGATCTTGGGCATGCCGTTTCTTCCCTTCATCACACGCCGTTCTCCTCGGGGGTTCCTTGGATCGTTCCCCAGGGGTTGCCCGCCAGGGGAGTCCGGGGGATTTTCCCCCCGGGGCCAGTTCTTCGAGGCTACTTTTTCGTGAGGCTATCTCCCTAGGGCCCGTAGTCCCTGGGACTGGGAGACCGGCGGAATTCCAACGGCGGACCCATGCAGGGCCATGGGAAATCGGCCGGGCAACGCTGCGTTCCGCCGGGCCGATCCCGCGAGGTGCGTGCCGCGGACGGCGCCCGCGCCCGGTCACGACGGGTTCTTGAGCAGCAGGGCAGCCGCGAGGAGCCCAGCACCCAGAATCGCGAACGCGGCCACATCTATGGCGCGGCGCCGGCTGACGAGCAGTCCGGCCCGCTCGTCGGCAAGCACAAGCCGCGCCGCGCCTGCGAGCAGGAGCGATGCCGCTACAACCAGCATTCCGCCCTTGACGTGTGCCTGGCTGAGCCACACCCACAGTAGGCCGCCGAGCACACCGGCGAGCACGACCACATAAGGCAGGTTCGCGTGACGGTGGTCGGCCGGCCGGTTCTGGCGTGGCCGCCCGGGTCCGGCGACCGGGCCGCCCGGCCGCTGTATCCCTGGTGGCCGCTGTATCCCTGGTGGCCGCTGTATCCCTGGTGGCCGCTGTATCCCTGGTGGCCGCTGTATCCCTGGTGGCCGCTGTATCCCTGGTGGCCGCTGTATCCCTGGTGGCCGCGGCGGCTCTTCTCGTGACATCGCCTGCCTCCCGCTGGCCGTCGGCGCGTGCCCGCGAGGACGACCCACCGGAACCGCCGTGAGGCTCACCGCCGTGTCATCTGGCCGCCAACCGGACCCGGCGGAGGCCATGTTCGCCCATACATTCACTGTCCGGATATTCACTGTCCGGCCTTATCAGGCGGTTGTCCGCGTGCTGCTCCATCACGTGTGCGCGTGGATCCTCCGCCTTGTGAACGCGGCGCCGATCCCATGATCTTCTCACACCGCGCAAAGCGCGGCCGGACTTCCGTCTCGACCGCGCTCACGGCTTCGTCACCGTTCGCGCTCTTCCTGATTGACTCGAGTGTATGCGTGACCTGCTCGTGAGCGCCGCCTGCCCCGGCTAGATCGTGGATGTCATGCCCGCGGTGGGGAGCCTGCGGGGCGCGCCACCAATGTCGCTGAGCGCCGTAGACGCGGTTACCACGTCCAGGCGACTGGACCGGGTTTATGGTCTTTACGTGTTTCCTCCCTGGAGCGCTGGCACGGCCCGTACTGGCGCCCTTACGTGCGGTCCCTGTCTGGCACCCTCCCAGGAGCGGTCGTCCCACTAGTTTCATCTGGTCCCATCTGCCTGGCCAGAGGCCCGATCAGCAATACCTACGCGGAAATGTGGTACGACGGGCCCTCCGGAGGGTAACTGCCACGTTAGGCATGAGTGACGGCTCCGATAGTGCGGGAGGGTCTGTCTTGGAGGGGCCATTCATAAGGGTCGAGGACAGCGGCGAGCTTTTCTCGCTGCGGTCCGAGGTCACGACCGTGGGACGAGGCAGTGCGGTGGACGTAAGGCTCGGGGATCCGAGCGTCTCCCGGCTGCACGCAGAGATAGTCCGGCGCGGGCCATACACGTACGTGGTCGATCTCGGATTATCACGGAACGGCACGCGGGTGAACGGCAGACCCGTTGCGCGCCGTGTTCTCGAGGACGGTGATGTCGTCAGCTTCGGCGCTGCTCGCTGCCGGGTGGGCGGCGTCCCGCACGAGGACATCGCACCGGAGGTGGAACTTCGCAGGTCTGCCGCACCTGAGCTGACGCGCCGCGAACTCGACGTCCTCACTTCGCTGTGCCGCCCGGCGCTTTCGGACGAGGCGTTCGTTGCACCCGCCACCGCCAGGGAGATCGCCTCGGACCTGGTCGTGACAGAGGCGGCGGTCAAGCAGCACCTGCTGCGCCTGTACCAGAAGTTCCGGATTCCAGAGGGCCCGAACCGGCGCACCCGGCTCGCCAACGAGGTTGTTGCGCTCGGCCTGGTCCGGCCTATGCCGCCAGCCGAACGTGGTGGCAAGGCCGAACCAGCCCGGCCCGGCGGCCCGGGACCACAGGGCGGCACAGGTCCATCCGGGAGCGCTGGCCCGCCGGGAGCGGGCCCTCAGGGGCCGGGGGCGCATGGGGCAGGGTCGCAGGGGCCGGGGTCTCAGGGGACACCGCCGCAGGGGACACCGCCGCAGGGCACACCGCCGCAGGGGACACCGCCGCAGCGGCCAGGGCCGCAAGGGCCAGGGTCGCAAGGGCCAGGGTCGCGGGGCACCACCGCCCCGCGACGGGCACCGGCGCACCGTGGCGCAACTCCGAAGGACGGCGCGGCATCAGCGGGCGGCGACGCGCCCAGCCGGGCCGGGGCACAAGCCAGGACGGCAGCTCCGGGATTGCCCGCGCCCAGCGTGCCGCCAGAGGACGCACGTGACCCACAAGGCGAACGCGGTAGCCAGGGCGTGGAGCCGCGCGCAGGCGGGAGCCCGAACGGGGCAGCCAGCCGCGCCTCCAGCCGCCGCGCCAGCTGAAGGGCCAGCACCCCCTGGCCGACACAGTGCCATTCGACCAAGGCCAGTTCGACCCCAGACGGGCGATGCGGGCGTGACGCGGGCCGTGCGCCATCCAGGGGGACGGATGACACGCCCGCGCCGCGCCCTGCTCAGACGCGTTCTGCTGCCTCGACCACGTTGGCGAGCAGCATCGCCCGGGTCATCGGGCCGACGCCCCCTGGCATGGGGGCGAGGTAGCCCGCGACACCGGCCACAGCCGGATCGACGTCCCCGACCAGACCCGCGTCGGTCCGGGTAATGCCCACATCGAGCACGGCGGCGCCCGGCTTGATCATGTCAGCCGTGATCAAGCCAGGCATGCCCGCGGCCACGACCACGATGTCCGCCCCGTAGGTATGCGCCGACAGGTCCCTCGTCCCGGTATGGCACAAGGTGACGGTGGCGTTCTCGGTACGCCGCGTCAGTAGCAGGCCGAGCGGGCGGCCGACTGTGATCCCACGGCCGATCAGCGTCACGTCGGCGCCTGCGATCCGCACCTCGTAACGGCGGAGGAGTTCCACGATCCCGTGCGGTGTGCACGGCAATGGCGCGGGTTCGCCGAGCACGAGCCGGCCGAGGTTCACCGGGTGCAGGCCATCAGCGTCCTTTGCCGGGTCCATGCGCGCGAGCACCCGCTGCGTGTCAATCCCGGCGGGCAGCGGCAACTGCACGATGTATCCCGTGCAGGCCGGATCGGCGTTGAGCTCGTCGACGGCGGCCTCCACCTCCTGCTGGCTCGCCGTGGCTGGCAGGTCGATGCGGATGCTCGCGATGCCGACCTCCGCGCAGTCCCTATGCTTGCCGTTGACATAGGAGCTGCTGCCCGGGTCGTCCCCGACCAGAATCGTGCCGAGACCAGGAACAACGCCGCGCGCGGCAAGCGCCGCCACCCGCCCGGTGAGCCCAGCGCGGATCTGCGCGGCGGTCGCCTTCCCGTCGAGGATGCGTGCGGTCATCACGGCCCCAATCTCCTGTGTCCCGACCGGTCATTCTCCCAGTGCCCATGCCGGGCCTGGACTCCCCCGGCCCCTGCAGTGCAGGGTGTGCAATGAAACAATCAGTGCAGGAAGTGGCGTGTGCCGGTGAAATACAAGGTGACGCCCGCAGCGTCTGCGCAGGCCACGACCTCACCGTCGCGAATCGACCCGCCCGGCTCCGCCACCGCGCTCACCCCTGCGTCGATGAGCACCTGCAGACCGTCCGGGAATGGGAAGTACGCGTCACTCGCCGCCACCGCGCCACGCGCGCGCTCACCTGCGCGAGACACCGCGAGCCTGGCCGAGTCCACCCGGTTGACCTGGCCCATGCCGATCCCGACAGTGGCATCGCCGGTGGCGACAACGATGGCATTCGACTTCACCGCGCGGCACGCGCGCCAGGCGAAGGCCAGACTCGCCAGCGTGTCGGGGTCCGCTGGCGCTCCCGAGCGAAGCTCCCACGTGGCCGGGTTGTCACCCGGCGTATCGATCCGGTCCGGCGTTTGCATCAGTACGCCGCCGGTGATTGGCCGCCACTCCACCCCCGGGCCGCTATCCGGCGGCGAGCAGCACAACAGCCGCAGGTTCTTCTTGGCCGTGAGCACGTCGAGCGCTGCGTCGTCGAAGGCGGGCGCCACGATCACCTCGGTCTGCACCTCGGCGATCTGGCTAGCGAGCGCTTCAGTAACCGGCCGGTTGGCCGCGATGATCCCGCCGAAAGCAGACAGCGGGTCACAGGCATGTGCCTTGCGGTGCGCCTCCGCGACGTCGGAGCCGGTGGCGATGCCGCACGGGTTGGTGTGCTTGATGATCGCCACGCACGGCTGCGTGAAATCCCAGGCGGCGCGCCACGCGGCGTCGGCGTCGACGCAGTTGTTGTACGACATCTGCTTCCCATGCAACTGCGTGGCCTGGGCCAGACCGGAGCCGCCCGCCGACTCATAAAGCGCCGCCCGCTGGTGCGGGTTCTCGCCGTAGCGCAAGACCTCCCGCCGCCGCCACTGAGCGCCGGCCACCGTGGGCCAGCCCGTCTCATGCGCCGTCTCGTCTGGCGCATAGACGCTCGCGAACCAGGCCGCGACCGCCGTGTCGTTTGCGGCCGTGTGCGCAAACGCGCTCGCCGCAAGGCGGCGGCGAGCCTCCAGCGTGAACCCGCCAGCGCGTACCGCGGCCAGCAGTTCCGGGTAGGCCGCAGGGTCGGTCACAACCGCGACGCTGGCGTGGTTCTTGGCCGCAGCGCGCACCATCGCCGGCCCGCCGATGTCAATCTGCTCCACGCACTCCTGCGGCGCCGCACCCGAGGCGACCGTGGCCTCGAAGGGGTACAGGTTCGACACAAGCAGTCCGAACGGGGCGATGCCGAGATCCTCGATCTGGGCGCGGTGCCTGGGATTACCCAGGTCGGCCAGCAGGCCCGCGTGCACCCGCGGATGCAGTGTCTTGACCCGGCCGTCCAGGCACTCGGGGAACCCGGTGAGATCCTCCACTGCGGTCACGGGAACACCGGAAGCGGTGATCCTGGCCGCGGTCGTCCCTGTGGAGACGATCTCGACGCCGGCCTCATGCAGACCACGGACCAGGTCCTGCAGGCCTGTCTTGTCATAGACGCTGATCAGCGCCCGCCTGATCGCTAGCTTGGTCAACGGCCGATCCTCACCTTCCTGCCATGCACCGACCATCCGTCGCGCACCATGTGGCCAACCGTATCGACAAGGAGTCCTCGCTCCACCGTCTTGATCCGCTCGTGCAGCGTATCCTCGTCGTCCGCGTCGAAAACGGGCACGGCGGCCTGCGCCACCACCGGCCCCGCGTCGACGCCCGAGTCGGCAAGAAAGACCGTGCACCCGGTGACCCTCACGCCATACGCCAGCGCCTCGCGCGGCCCGTGCATGCCGGGGAAGGCGGGCAGCAGCGACGGATGGGTGTTGAGGAACCGGCCACCGAACCGGTCGAGGAACGGGCCACCGACCAGTTTCATGAAACCGGCGGACACGACGAGGTCGGGCCCGAAAGAGGCGCACGAATCGGCAACGGCGCGATCCCATGCGCCGCGGTCCGGATAGTCGCTGACGCGGTGCACAAACACCGGGATGCCAGCCCGCTCCGCCCGGACGAGACCTTCGATGCCTGGCCGGTCGGCGCCCACGCCGACCACGTGCGCTCCATAGCCGTTCCGCGCGCACGCGTCGATGAGTGCCTGAAGGTTGGTCCCGGCGCCAGACACGAGCACGACCAATCGTGCAGTACTGACTGTTAACTCCTTCCATGGCTCGCGTCCTGGCAGGCGTACGGCTCAGCCGTTCAACGGATGAGAGCACTTCGCCTGAACGTCAGCTCGCGGCAGTGCGCCGCTGGGCTAAGTCGCAGGGTCACGATGTCGTTGGCCAGGCAGTTGAGCTGGACGTTTCAGCATACAAAGTAGCGCCCTGGGAACGGCCCGACATCGGCCGATGCGCACATCCTCGACGGCGCGGATCTCGTGGTAGTGGGCGGTCCCACCCACACCCACGGGATGTCCAGGCCGAGCACTCGGAAGATGGCCGGGAAGCGGGCGAGGAAGCCGGGGAGCGAGGTTGAGCTGGTACCGGGCGCGGACGGCCCGGGAGTGCGCGAATGGCTCGCATCGCTCGGCCCACTGGAGGTCGCCGGCGCCGCTTTCGATACCCGGCTCCAGGGATTGCCGGCGTTCACTGGTCGAGCGTCGAAGTCCATCCGCCGGCACCTCGCCCACCACGGGGCCCGCATCGCGGCGTCACCCGAGAGCTTCCTCGTCGAGGGCCTGACCGGGGCCTTGGTCGAGGGCGAACTGGAGCGGGCCCGCACCTGGGGAGAGCGCCTGACGCGGAGTGACTGCCTCCGAGGCGTCGTCGAGCGCCGCCAGGCCTCCTGACGCCGTTCGCAGTCAAGAGCGCGACGGTGCGGGAACACCGTGGAGCCGTTAGCGGGCCCGGCGACTGTAGTCGAAGAAGTTGAGGAACCACTCCGTCAGCTTGTGGCCCGCGGATGAGCCCGCGCTGCCAGCGCTGGCAGGGTTGTTGAGTTGCTCGCCCAGAGCCCTCAACGCGGGAGCAAGCACCGGGCCGACCATCGGTCTTCCGTGGCCCGGCGCCAACACGCTCGGCTCCAGCCGGGCCAGTTCAGACACAGCCTCAGTCGCTGCTCGCCAGTTCCAAGTGGCAAAGCGCGGTGGCCCGCCGAGGGTGTGCCTTTGCGACAGGGCGTCGCCAAGCGAATTGAGGTTGACGGTTAGGACGGCGTCGCCCGGGATCAGGGCACGGTCTCCCTCCCGAAACAGCGCCAGGTGGCCAGGGGTGTGGCCGGTCGTGGGGATGACCTGCCAGTCCGGCAGACCGGGAATGCCTACGTTCGGGTTGATAGGGCTCAGCCCGTCCTGCCCGGAGGGGCACATCCAGCTCCGCTCGACACGGGCCAAGGCGCCGATGATGCGGCCAGAGGGGGGCAATGGCAGTTCGTCGGGGTGTACGTACACGGTGACGTCCCACATGTGGGCCAGTTCGGAAGCGGAGCCAGCGTGGTCCGGGTGCACGTGCGTCAGCACGATCGCTCGCGGCCGGGTGCCGACCCCGAACAGGGTCTCCGCTGCGCTCCTGATCAGCTCGGCCCGGCCCCGCCACCCGGTGTCGACCAAAACCCAGGTTTCGCCCGACTGCACGAAGTAGACGTTCGAGTCTCGCCGTTTCCCAGTGACCAGGCAGTAGACCCCTGTGGCGACGGTTTCTTCGAGCGTGGCGCCGTGCAGGTATCTATCCACGTCGAATTGACGGCCCC
This sequence comes from uncultured Actinomycetota bacterium, assembly GCA_963712955.1. Taxonomy (GTDB): domain Bacteria; phylum Actinomycetota; class Actinomycetes; order Streptosporangiales; family Streptosporangiaceae; genus DATFVJ01. Next base: position 181,886 of record CAVQKF010000018.1, read on the forward strand.
CGAGCCAGTCATTTTGTGATGCTTCCATAAGACCAATGTCCACCAATGCTGGGCCTGCAACAGGGTCGTTGGTCCTTGTGGCCGCGAAGACCATCAAGATGCAGGTCATCTCATCGGAGTGGACAACGCTCACATCGCGCTTGGAACAAAGGCCACACCGATCGACGGATATTTCGCCCGCCCAGGAGGCTCTTCGCGGCGCGCAGCCCAGCCCTCGCTTGACTGCCTGTCTTGCGCCCAGAGTCACGGACCGTGAGCAGTCCCGCGAGAATGTCGGCCGGTCGTGGCAGCTGTGAATCCCGCGGATCGGCCGACGGGTCGGTCGTACCCAAAGGAGCGATGCCAGAAGTCGCCGAGTTGTGATCGGCAGGTGATGCCGCCAATACTCGTGGCGCATGATCTACGGCTCCCTCGGAGAGGCGGCTCAGCGTCGCGGCACCACCGGCATGCCAAGGGAGACCGTTCGAATCGAGGCGGCGTGGCGGGCCTGGTCGCGTTTGCTGCGCAGGAACGTCAAGGTCAGCTCCAGCCCCTCGACCTCACCGCGCCAGCCTTCGCTGATCGCGCGCTGCCGACGGGCGAGCAGGCAAGGGCCACGCCAACGCCCGTAGCCGGGCGCACCGGTTCAGCAGGCCGTTTGAGGAGTTCGCGGCGTGGAAGGCGGCGCACATGCCGTGGACCCGGGCGGCGGCCGAGCGCTGCCGCGGATCATCTGCCCCGAGCACGGCAAGATCACCACGGCGGTGCCGTGGGCGCGGCACGATGGCAGTTGCAGCACAGTAGAGCGAGATCCTCAAGCCGCGTTCTCCGCGGACCCGTAGTGAACAGCGGCAAGGTGTGGTGGCACTCAATGTAGACGCGGCGCAGCTCAAGTGCATATCCGTTGGAGCTTTCGCCAGGACTACTGGGACCCCTGCTTCTGGGGCAAAGCGTCATGGATCAAAGCTCTATTGGCCTATAGGTTAGCGCCTTATCGACTGTCTGTTCTGCGGTGAGATCTTCATCCGGGTAAAAGATTAGGTCTGAGATGTGCGGGCAAGAAGTTGACTGCTCCAGTTTCGCGACCCACTCGGTGGCCTCCGCTTCATCTCCTTCGCCAAGTTTGAGGCGCTCGACGAGCCTAATCATCTCATCTCGTGAAAGTCTTTCCATGGTCGGCCTCTATCCTTCTCCATAGTGATAGCCGCGAGCTAGGATATCAAGGTGGTAACGCGGTGTGACCACTAACATGTTGCTCATATCATATACGGCGCCGCCCTGTTGGATAGGAGTAATATGATGCAGAATGTAGTTAGATTGCCCACCTAGCCATTGCTCCCGGACGGCGAAGGGTGCGTTGCCCCGCGCCATCCGTGCGACATTCGCGTCGCTAAACTGGCCAGCAAGGTCCGGGTCCTTGGCGGCAGCTTTCCAGAATGCAGTCCGGAAGTCATCGAAAGACTTGAATGTTTGGCCCTCAAGCTGTCGCGCAATCTGTCCAGGTATTCTGCCCGCATTTCCCTTTGTTCCTCTTAGCCACGGCCCATGGATGTCTTTGAGATCCAACGAGCCAGCGGCGGTCCCCGGCAGCTGTCGTGGATCGCAGGGGGCCAGGCCGAGCGGGTCGGTTTGGAGGGTGGGGTTGGGGACGTAGATGTGGGGGTTGGGTGCTGGGGTGAGGCCGAGGGGGTCGGGGGTTGCGTAGCGGCCGGTGGCGGGGTCGTAGTAGCGGTAGAGGTTGTAATACCAGCCGGTTTCCGGGTCGTGGTATTGGCCGGGGAAGCGCAGCGGCGTCGAGGCGGCCGAGGTGTGGTGGTCGGCGGTGCGGGCGGGGGCGCCCCAGATGCTGGTGGGCTGGTGCCAGGCGAGTTCCCCGTCCGGTGTGACGAGTTCGGCTGGGGCGCCGGTGTTGCTGGTGATGATGGCGTGGAACTGGGTGTCGATCCATTCCTGGGGCGCGTCGCTGGCGGGCAGCCGCCGGGCCTGGGTGAGCGGGGTGAAGGTGCCGGGCTGGTAGGCCCAGGTGGTTACCTCCGGTGCCGCGGGGCTGCCAGGGGCCGCCGCTGGTGGTGGTGGCCTGTTCGGCGAGGACCGGGCCGTCCCAGCTGAACCGGGTCTGGCTGGTCACGCTGCCGTCCGCGGCGAGGCGCTGTTTGGCGATCCGCCGCCCGAGCGGGTCATACACATACCGCCAGGTGGTGCCGTCGGGGGTGGTGACGCCGGTCAGCCGGTCATCGGCGTCCCAGGTGTAGCGCCAGGTGGCGGGCTTGCGGGACAGCCGCTTGTGAACCTGGGTGACGATCCGGCCCTGTTTGTCGTAACGGTAGTGGATGGCCCCGGCCCGCCGCAGCAGCGTGCCCTGGCAGTCGCGGGCCCCGGACGCCGCCGCCCCGGGCGGCTGCCCGCCGGCTGCGGCTGGGCTGGGTGGGCCGGGCGGGGGTGCGGCAGGTGTGCCGGCGCCGGGCGCGGCGGTCCAGGGGGCGCCGGGGGCGGGTGTGGGCCAGTGGGCGGTGGTGATGTTGCCGGTGTGGTCGTAGCTGTAGCGTTCCTGCCAGCCGGGCCCGGTGACGCTGGTGATCCGGCCCAGCGGGTCGTGCTGGAAGGTCCGGGGGCCGGTCAGCTGGTCGTCGGTGCTGGCCAGCAGGCCGCCGCGGGCCCACTGGTACTGGCGCTGCTGCAGCACCTGCCACGGCTGCGGCACCGCCGGGCCTGCCGCGGGCGGGCCGGCTGCGGGCCCGGTGGGAGGTGGGCTGGCCGGAAGCGCGTCAGCGGCGGTGCCGCTGGCGGTGCTGCTGGGGATGCCGGCCCGGGCCAGGATCTGGCTGGTGAGCCGGTCGCTGGTGTCCCATGCCTGGGTGAGCGCGACGTGGTCGCCGATGTGGCGGGTGGTCTCCCGCCCGGCGGTGTCGTAGCCGAAGGTGATCTGCTGCCCGGCGGTGTGGAGCGTGACGAGCCGGCCGGCGGTGTCGTAGTCCCAGCGGGTGACCGCCCCGGATGGGGTGGTGCGGCGGGTGCGTCGCCCGGCCTGGCCGTAGCCGGAGGTGACGGTGGCGCCGTTGACGGTCTCGGCCAGCACCCGGCCCAGCGGGTCGCGGCGGATCGCCAGTTCGGCGCCGGCGTTTGTGGCGCCGGTCAGCCGTCCCAGCGGGTCGTAGCGGAACGTGGTGACCTGGCCGCCGGTTTCCTGCCGGGTCAGGTTACCCAGCTCGTCATAGCGGTAGCAGGTCTGCTGCCCGGCCCCGTTGATCTTGGATGTCAGCTGCCCCGCGATGTCGTAACCGTAGCGGACGGCGCGGCCGTTGAAATCGGTCTCACCGGTCAGCCGGCCCGCGGCGTCGTGCCCGTAGCGCCAGGTCAGCCCGGCGGGATTGGTGACGCCGGTGAGGCGCAGGCCGCGGTCGTAGCCGTACCGCCAGGTGCCGCCGTCGGGCCCGGTGACGGCGGCGGGCAGGTCGAAATGGGTGTAGGCGAACGTGGTGAGCTGCCCGGCGGGGCCGGTGCGGCGGGTGAGGTTGCCTTCCCCGTCGTAGGCTGCCTCTTCCCGGGCGCCGTCGGGTGATTGCCGCCAGGCGAGCTGTCCCTCGGTGGTCCACCCGTACCGGGTGACCTGTCCGGCCGGGCCGGTCACCACGGCCACCCGGCCGAAACCATCCCGCTGCACGGCGGTGACCGCCCCGTCCGGTGCGGTGACGCTCACCGGCAGGCCCGCCGGATCCGCGGTGACCCGGGTGGTGGCCTGATCGGGGCCGGTGATCGCCGCGAGGTGGCCGCGGTCGCCGTAGCGGTAGCCGGTGCGCGTGCCATCCGGGGCGGTCACCGCTGTCAGGTTGCCCCGCTCGTCGTGGGCGTAGGACCAGGTGGCGCCGCCGGGGCCGGTGACCGCCGACGGTAGCCGCGCCGCGCCGCGCCGGGCGTAGCCGACGTGCAGCCGGGAACCGTCCGGCCGGACCAGGCCGGTCAGCAGGCCATGGCGGCCGTAGCGGTAGCGGGTGGTGCGCCCGAGCGGGTCGGTGCGGGCGGTCAGCTGCCCGAACGGGTCATGCCGGTAGCGGGTCACCCCGCCCGCCGGGCCGGTCTGCGCCGCCACCAGGCCGTCCTGATCGAGGTCGAACACGGTGACCGCGCCGTCCGCGCCGGTGACGGTGGTGCGGTGTGGCTGGTAGCCGAACACCGCCGGCAGCGCCCCGTCCGGGCCGGCCGCCCGGACGCAGCGGCCCTGGGGGTCGTAGCTGTAGCGGTACCAGCAGCCGTTGCGGTCGGTCCAGCCGGTCATCCGCCCGGCAGCGTCGTAGCCGAACTCCAGCGGCCGCCCGCAGGAGTTGACCACCTGCGCCAGGAGCCCGGCGGCGTACTCGAACCGCACCAGCGGCACGTCCCGCCCGCCGCGCCGCCCGGGCCAGCGACAGGGCGCTGACCCGGCCGCCGCTGGTGGTCACGTCAACCCGGTAGCCGCCGCTGTGCTCGACCCGCTGCGGCGCCCCACCCGGGCCGTAGCCGAAGGTGATCCGGTTGCCGTTGCGGTCGCTGATCCGGTCCAGCAGCAGGTCCCCGCCGCCGCCGTGCCGGGTGAACGCTAGGGTCCGGCCGTCCGCCGGGTCGGTGATCAGGTAGGTCTCGCCGTCGCGCCGCAGCGGCCACCGCGGCCCGGCCGCCGGCCACACCTGCCCGCCGCCAGCCGGCGGGTGCGGGTAGCACAGCAGCCGCCCGTCCGCCGCGGTGTAGATCACCCCCGCGGCGCCGGTCACCAGCCGCTGGTCCAGGCTCGACGCCCAGCCGGGCCCGAACCAGCGGCCCGCCCGGTACGACGAGCCATACGCCCGCTCCAGCACCAGCGGCAGCACCCCGGCCAGCTCCGCATCCACCTGGTACATGATGACCGCGCCGGTGGCCGCGTCCACCGGGTCCCCAACCGCCGGAATCAGCTCCCGGGCCCGCGCGGCGACCTTCTTCCCCCCCACCACCAGGGCCTGCCCGCCCGCCTGTGCCGCGGCTGCCACCCGCCCGCCGCCGGCGCGGATCGTGGCGCGGATCGTGCCCGCCAGCGCCGCGTCGGTGTGCGCCAGCCTGGCGGTCGCCGTGCGCAGGAACTTGATGGTGTCCAGCACGATCGCGCAGATGGTGTGGCCCAGGTCGCGGAACGCCTGCACCAGCACCCGCAGCACCGCCTGCCCGACCGCGGTGGCCACCTCACGCCAGCCCCCGCCCGGGCCGCCGGTCTCCAGCCGCCGGGTGGCGGCCCGCCGGTAGCTGGCGGCCGCCGTGTGATCGACGCGGGCGCCGTGCCCGTTCAGCGTGGTGGCCAGGGTCTGCATCGCGCCGTAGTCGGCCTTCAGCGCCACCGCCTCCGCGGCGGCCTGCCCGCCCCCGGACACCAGCCGCGCGATCGCCCCGCCCAGGTGCGCGCTGATCTCCGCCGCCGCCCTGGCCACCAGCGTGCCGAGCAGCTGGCCCTCCAGCTCCTGCAACGCCGCCTTCACCACCAGCCGGGTCACCATCACCTCTTCCGGGACCTCCGCCTCGGCGGCCCCGAAGGTGACCAGCGCCTCGCCCTGGGTAGCGATCACCGCACCGGCCAGCGCCACCGCCGCCCCGATCACCGCCCCCTTCTGCGCCACCACCGCATCCGCGGCCACATCCAGCCCGGCAGCGAACACCTCCATCGGCCCCCGCAGCCCGGTGATCACCCCGTGATAATGCTCCCAGTTCGCCGCCAGGGTCGTGGTGAACGCCGACCGGCTGCGGGCCGCCAGCTCCGCCACCGCCGACCTCGACTGGCCCGACAGCGCCGTGATCTCCCCGGAGAACTGCCGCAGGTCCGCCGCCCAGCCCCGCAGCTGATCCTCATCGATCCCCGGCCACGGCAGCCCCACCAGGTTGAACGCATCCACCACCCAGCCCGGCAGCTCCAACGACACGCTGTCCACCGTCCTCGCCACGCCACCACGCCGGTCACCGGCGGCACCTGCCAGCAAGTACGACCACAATAAGCAAAACGGTTCACACCCCGGCACGGTGTTTTTTCCTCAGTTCCTGCCAGGCACCGCCAGCGGGCTCCGCCCCGCCCTCGCCCGCCGCATCGTCACCCGCGCCCTCGCCCGCGGCACCGCCGAGCCCCTGGGCGAGCTGGGCCGGGCCGTCCCTTACGGGTCTATGACATGACGGCCCAACACCGGCTGGGTGAACGTCGGCACCGACGCCGACACCGGCCAGTTCGCGGTGGAGTCGATCCGCCGCTGGTGGCAGAAGATCGGCAAGGCCGCCTACCCGGCGCCCGTCGGCTGCTCATCACCGCCGACGCGGGCGGTTCCAACGGCAGCCGGCTGCGGCTGTGGAAAGCCGAGCTGGCCAGGCTCGCCACCGAAGTCGGCCTTGAGATCAGCGTGTCCCACCTGCCACCCGGAACCTCCAAATGGCACCGGATAGAGCACCGGCACTTCGCCCAGATCTCCATGAACTGGCGCGGCAGGCCGCTGACCAGCCACGAAGTCATCATCGAGACGATCTCCGCGACCACCACCAAGACCGGCCTGAAAGTCCGCGCCGAGCTGGACACCGGCACCTACCAGAAGGGCATCAAGATCTCCGACAAGCGGATGGAGGAACTCGAGCAGCGCTCGATCAGGCGCGACGCTTTCCACGGCGAGTGGAATTACGCGCTGCTACCCGCTCCAAGGACGACACGCCCGACCTCCCCGAACTAATTTACCGGCGAGCCCTAAGTGGCGAGAAGGAAGAACGCGGACACCAGAACGCCCAACGGCCGGTCGTCGGTCTACCTCGGAAGCGACGATCGAGCGGGACCGCCGCCCGCGGCCACTTCTCTACCAAGAGCCGCACCCACTCCACCACCCTCGACGCCCTGCGCGCCGCCCACCAGCGCGAACACGCCATGACCACCGGTCTCCTGCCCGACGCCGGCGGAGAAACCGTCCTCGTCCTCGCCCACTGGAGTTTCACCGGGCGCGCACCCAACAACCCGCGTTCAGCGGCAGCGACCGGCACCGGCCCCGAACGCCCGCACCCGCCCCTCGGGAGGTAACCAGCTTTGGACGTGACCCTGTTCACCATCGACGAGGCGGCCGCCCGGCTCCGCGTCAGCCGGTGGACCGTCTACAAGCTCATCCGTTCTAACCAGCTCCGCACCATCAAAATCGGCCGCCGCCAGCTCGTCCCGCCCGCCGCGCTCAACGAATGCATCGAACTGCTTGGAAAGGAAGTGGCCTGCTGTCCAGCACAGCAATCCCCGCATCCGCTGAACAGCCGGACCACCCCAACTCACGCCGGAGTCAAGGCCGCAAGCGCGCCAACGGCGAGGGCAACCATCTCGCCACGCAAGGACGGCCGCTACGAGGTCAAGGGATTCGTCCTGACCACCACCGGAAGGCTGGAGCGCAAATCGGCCTACGCACGCTCCTATGACGAGGCACCGAAGAAGCTGACCGAGCTACTCAGCCAGTCTGACCAGAGCATCCCGGTCGCGTCCGAGAGCTGGACAGTGGCCGAGTACCTCACGTACTGGCTGCTGCACATCGTCCGCGAGGAACGGCGGGCAGAGACCTATCAAGGCTACGAGCTGGGGCACAATCCGCGAGGAGGCCGGTCTCGGCGAAACCCTGCTTTCATGATCTCCGCCATACGTGCGTGACGCTCCTGCCCGACCTTGGCATCCCGCCGCACGTGGTCCGGGAGATCGTCGGTCACTCTGACATCGAGGTCACGATGACGATCTATGCGCACGTCTCGCTCGACGAGAAGCGCAAGGCGCTCGGGAAGCTGGGAGATGCGCTCGGCTAAGGCCGTTGTCGTCCAGGCGAGCTGACATGCGGTCACCATAACGGTATACCGGCAGGCGGGCATAGCGGCGACCCCCCGGAACCCCCCGTCAGGCGGCACCGGCTTGCGCCGCCCCCGCGCAGCCGTTATGACCGTGCTGGCCCGGGGGGCGACCCCCGGAACCCCCGTCAGGCGGGGCACCGGCTTGCGCCGCCCCGCGCAGCCGTTATGGGTCATTCTGAGCGACGCCGGCAGGCCTGTGAACCGCCGCGGGTCAGGGGCCTTTGTCGCCGGTTCCTGCCCATGGATCCAGGTAGATACGATGGCCGTCATCCGCAGTGTCGCCGGTCAGGTCACCTGTGGTCGCCGCTGCGGCGCCGGGCGCCTTGTCCTCGATCGGGCCGCGGCCGACGGCGAACCAGTTGGCGATCCCGGCGGAAACCGCGGCGGCGACGCCGACCTCCAGCGTGGTGACCAGGCCGACCTGCCATCCGGACGGCCCGATGGCGGTCAGCCGCGCACCACCGAGGGGGCCGCCGGCGAACGCGGCCGCCACGCCGGTAACCAGGCCGGCCGCGGCGCCACAGGTGAACCCCCACAGCGGTGCCGCCTCGACCCGGGGGGTCGGCCCGACAGCCGCGATTAGCAGCCCGCCGAAAGCGCCCGCCAGATAGGGCGTGGCGAGAACCCCGAACGACACCCAGGCCGGTACACCTGCCGGCTGGCCCGGCACGGGGCCCGATGGCAGCGCGGCGAGCATGGGGAACATCGGCAGGGCGCCGAGCGCGTTCCCGGTCGGGGCCACCACCGTGCCGTAACCGAAGGCGAAACCAGGCCCGAGAAGATACGCCACCGCCCACACGACCGCGTTGGGGACGAACGCGAGCTCAAGCAGGAGCAGCAGCAGACCGCCGACAAGGCCAGGCCCGAGTGCGGTTGTCACCGACCGGAACGTGCCGACATGCACGGCGATCGAACCGCCGGCGAGCATAGCGCCTGCGGCTGTGAGCACCGCGAGCGTACCCAGCGTGCCGGTCACGAGCGATCTCGGCCGTTCCGGGAGCAGCCCGAGCAGCCGCCGCCATGGCGCGAGACCACGCGCGCCGCCGATCCCGCCCGCCACGAACGCGAGCAGGAACGCGAGCAGAACCGCCTGCCACAGGGACGGGGCCGCGAGCGGCGTCCGGCCGATCAGCGCGAGCGCACCCGCGAGTACCGAGTAGGGCGCGGCCAGGGCGACGGCCGCGTACCCCACATTGCGCAGCCTGACCACGCCGCCGGTGCGCACCACCCAGCCACCGGCGCGGTAAAGCAGCGCGCCGGGCAGCACCACGAGGCCGAGTGGGAACATGCCGATGCGCCCACCGCCACGCAGCGCGAAACCAACGTGATGGCCGACGAGCCACAGCAGGGCCGCGGTGCGGAACACGCCGGGAAGGCCGCTCCCGAACCCGGCGTGCGGTGCGGCGATCCAGCCGATCAGCACCAGCGTTGTCAGGGCGGCAAGGCCGGTCGCAGCCGCCCATCCCGCAGCGACGGCACCGATAATGATCAACGGCCGCGACAGCAGGCCGCCGCCCGGACGTGTGCCTCCAGGCTCGGCCTGCTGCACTCCGTCTACCAGCAGGGACATAACACCCTATGCTGGCAAGCGCGGCGCCGCGGAGCACGCAGGCGCGCCGGGCAGGACCGGTTGGCGGCCCGGTTCGCAGCAGCGAACGGCTAGCGCCAGGTCCGCGGCCAGCGGCCAGGTTCGCGGCCAGCGGTCAGCGGACCCGCGTCGCGATCCCTCGCGCGATGCGCGCGGTCTCGCTTGGCGTCTTGCCGACCCGGACGCCCACCTTTTCCAGCGCCTCCTTCTTGGCCTGCGCCGTGCCGGACGAGCCGGAAACGATCGCGCCGGCGTGCCCCATGGTCTTGCCCTCGGGCGCGGTGAACCCCGCGACATAGCCCACGACCGGCTTTGTCACGTGCTGCTCGACGAACACGGCCGCCCGTTCCTCTGCGTCGCCGCCGATCTCGCCGACCATCACGATCACGTCGGTCTCCGGGTCCTCCTGGAATGCCTGGAGGCAGTCTATGTGGGTCGTCCCGATCACCGGGTCGCCGCCGATTCCCACGCACGTGGAGAATCCCACGTCCCGCAGCTCGTACATCAGCTGATAGGTAAGCGTGCCGGACTTGGACACCAGGCCTATGCGTCCCTCCGTGGTGATATCGGCTGGGATGATCCCGGCGTTCGACTTGCCAGGCGACGCGATGCCCGGGCAGTTAGGGCCGATGACCCTGGTCCTGTTTCCCGCAGCGCAGGTATACGCCCAGAACGTGGTGCTGTCGTGCACCGGGATGCCCTCGGTGATGACGACGACGAGCGGGATCTGCGCGTCGACCGCCTCGATCACAGCGTCCTTGACGCCCATTGCGGGCACGAAGACTACGGACACGTCGGCCCCGGTTGCCGCGATGCCCTCGGCGACAGTAGCGAAGACCGGCACCTCCGCGGTGCCGAAATCGACTGTCTGGCCAGCCTTGCGCGGGTTGGTGCCGCCCACAACCTTGGTGCCTGCTTCCAGCATGCGCTGGCCATGCCTGCTGCCCTCGGACCCTGTGATGCCCTGGATGAGGACCCGGCTCTGCCCGGTCAGGAAGATCGCCATGTCATGCTCCTGTCGCGGCTAGCTCGGCGGCGCGCCGCGCCGCGTCGTCCATCGTGGGAACCTGCTCGATGACGCCGATCCCGGCCTCACTCAGGATCCGGCGGCCCTCCTCGGCGTTGTTGCCGTCCAGTCGCACCACGATCGGCAGCCGCACCGGCTCGCCGCGCTCCGCGAGCAGGCCGATCCCGGACACAAGCCCGTTGGCCACCGCCTCGCACGAGGTAATGCCGCCGAACACGTTCACGAGGACGGAGCGGACCGAGGGGTCGGAAAGCACGATCTCCAGGCCGTCTGCCATCACTTCCGCGGAGGCGCCGCCACCGATATCGAGAAAGTTCGCCGGGCGGACGCCACCGAACTGCTCGCCGGCGTAGGCGACCACGTCGAGTGTGGACATGACCAGGCCGGCGCCGTTGCCGATGACGCCCACCTGGCCGTCGAGCTTGACATAGTGGAGGTGCACAGCTTTGGCTCTGGCCTCGAGCGGATCGGCGGCCGCCGGATCGGCGAACCGGTCATGTTCCTGCCTGTGCGCGGCGTTGTCGTCCAGTGTGACCTTGCCATCGAGGGCCACGACCCGGCCATGGCGCGTCAAGATCATGGGGTTGATCTCGGCGAGCGTGGCGTCCTCGTCGCTGAACATGGCCCACAGCCTCTCCGCGAGGTCGGCCGCGCCCTCGCGAGCCTCCGGCGGCAGGCCACCCGCGGTGACGATCTCCAGCGCCTTGACGTGGTCCACTCCGGTCAGCGGGGACACCGGCACCCGGGCAACCGCCTCAGGGCTCGACCGGGCCACCTCCTCGATCTCCATGCCGCCCTGGGCGGAGCAGATAGACAGGAATGTGCGGTTGGCGCGGTCGAGCAGGTAAGAGAAGTAGAACTCCGCCGCTATATCGCTCGCTTCTTCCACCAGGACCTTGTGCACCATATGGCCCTTGATACTCATGCCGATGATTGCCGCGGCTTCTGCCTCCGCCTCGTCGGGCCCCGTGGCGAGCTTCACGCCGCCCGCTTTGCCCCGGCCACCAGCCTTGACCTGGGCCTTCACGACTACCCGCGGCCTGGCCGCAGTGACCAGATCCTCCGCGATCGCCCGCGCCTCCGCAGGGGTGTACGCGACCTTGCCGCCAGGCACCGGCATCCCGTACTCCGCGAAGAGTTCCTTCGCCTGATGTTCAAACAGGTCCACTCGGGGTCCGCCCTTGCTTCGGCTGCGTAGTCCCGCGCCGCCGGCGCGAGACATCCTGGCACGCAGCCTAGTCCGGGGGTCTGGCGCGCTCACCGCCCGGGCCGGAACTGGGTCTACGGCCCCGGATTATTTCACCTCCGGCCCGAAACGTCAGTCGGGCGCCCGGAATATCCGATTGATACGACCGTTTCCTGTGGGCAGACGTCCTCGCGTGTGCCACCAGACCGCTGCTGGATCTTCGGCGCGACGCTCACGGCCGACGCGGCCATCCGGACTGGCGGCGGGCGGGGTTACTGACCAACTTCGCAGGTCGCAGGGGCAAAGGAACGCACTGCCACGCGGCCGGCGCGACGATGGCGGAGCCCGCGGCTCACCCAGGCTGGTTGACGATGGCATGCCGGAGCGCCGCACGGAAATCAGCCAGCGCTAGGCAGACCTGCCAGGAGGCTGGGTCCCTGAGCGGACGGCGGGCGCCACATCCTCTCCTGGCCCACCGAACGTCGCATAGACCCAGTCCACGATGTCGTGGGTGGAGGCGCCCGGTGTGAAGACCCCTGCGACTCCCATCTGTTCAAGCTCCGGGATATCGGCGGCAGGGACGATGCCGCCCACGAAGACGGTGATATCGCCGGCATCGCGCTCACGGAGCAGATTGATGACCCGGGCGCAGAGCGTCATGTGCGCCCCGGACAGGATGGACAGCCCGATGCCGTCTGCGTCCTCCTGCACCGCTGCCTCCACGACCTGCTCAGGTGTCTGATGCAGGCCGGTGTAAATCACCTCGACGCCCGCGTCCCGCAGCGCGCGCGCGACGACCTTGGCACCCCGGTCGTGCCCGTCCAGGCCCACCTTCGCGACCACCACACGGATGCTTCCCATTGCTTCCTCCCACCTGGGCGCATCGTGCCCCTGCCCGGAAGCGTAACCGGCGGCGGCGGTCACCCCTGACCGTCACTGACGCGCAGTGGAACGGACCGCCGCAGGCCGGGGGCTAAAGCTTCTCGAGCGGCGCGTAACGCAGGATCAGGTGCTTCACCCCGTGATCACCGCCGAAATCAATCTTCGCTTCAGCCCGCTCACCCGCGCCGCCGACACTCACCACCGCGCCTAGCCCGAATGCGTCATGGGTGACCCTATCCCCTGGCGAAAGCACGGGTACCTCCCTGTTGCCTGTCACCCGCACTCCGGGGCGGCTCGCAACCCGCTCACTGGCCGGTGCCACGGCCACGGATGCCTCGCTGCGGCGCCATTCGACAAGCTCGGCAGGGATCTCGGCAAGGAACCTGGATGCGGGGTGAACCGCCGGGCGGCCCCACGAGGAACGCTGCGCCGTGCGGGTCAGATACAGCCGCTGCCTGGCCCGGGTGATCCCGACATAAGCGAGCCGTCGTTCCTCTTCCAGCGCCAACGCGCCTCCCATCGACCGCTGGTGCGGAAACACTCCTTCTTCCAGGCCGGTGAGGAACACGACAGGAAACTCCAGGCCCTTGGCGGTGTGCAGGGTCATCAGGGTGACCACGCCGCCGTGATCCTCACCGTCGGGAATCTGATCGGCGTCCGCGACGAGGGAGACCTGCTCAAGGAACTCCACCAGCGTGCCCTCGGTGTTGGCACCCTCGAACTCGCGCGCCACCTCGACGAGCTGCGAGAGGTTCTCGATCCGGCTCTCGTCCTGCGGGTCCTGCGATTCGGTCAGCTCGGTCAGGTACCCGGAGCGGTCAAGTGCCGCCTCGGCGATCTGTGAGGGCGCCATGCCCGCGGCCACGAGCTCCCGCAGATCATCGATCAGCTCGTTGAAACCGGCGATCGATCGGGCCGAACGGGTTGCCAGGGCTGGCACCTCGTCAGGCCGCGCGAGCGCCGCGCCAAAGGTGATCCGCTCACGCTGCGCGAATGCCTCCACGCATGCCTCCGCCCTGTCGCCGATGCCGCGCCTGGGCACATTCAGGATGCGGCGCAGTGACACAAGGTCCTCGGGATTGGCGAGCAATCTGAGATAGGCGAGCAGATCGCGCACCTCACGGCGTTCGTAGAACCGCACGCCGCCCACGACCTTGTATGGCAGGCCGGTGCGGATGAAGATCTCCTCGAACACCCTGGACTGGGCATTTGTGCGGTAGAAGACGGCCACCTGGCCGGGCTTCGCCTCGCCTTCGTCGCCAAGACGGTCCACCTCGGCGGCGACGAAAGCGGCCTCGTCGTGCTCGTTGTCCGCTACGTAACCGGTGATGAGCGGCCCTGCGCCCTGGTCGGACCAGAGGTTCTTCGGCTTGCGGCCGACGTTGCGCGACACCACCGCGTTGGCCGCGGAGAGGATGTTCTGGGTGGACCTGTAGTTCTGCTCGAGCAGGATCACCTTCGCATCGGGGTAGTCCTGCTCGAACTCCTCGATGTTGCGGATCGTGGCGCCGCGGAACGCGTAGATGGACTGGTCGGCGTCACCGACCACGCAGAGCTCAGCTGGATCGTCGCGGCCCACCAGTTCGCGTACGAGGACATACTGCGCGTGGTTCGTGTCCTGGTATTCGTCCACCAGAATGTGCCTGAACCGGCGCCGGTAGTCCCCGGCCACCTCGGGGAAGGCCTGCAGGAGGCACACCGTCACCATGATCAGGTCGTCGAAGTCCATTGCGCCGGACTCCACCAGCCGGCGCTGGTAGGCCGTATAGGCCTCCGCGAGTGCCTTCTCCTTATGGGTTCCACCGCGCGCCGCGCCGGCACTGAACGTCTCGTAGTCGACTAGCTCGTTCTTCAGGTTGGAAACTTGGGCGAGCATCGCCTTGGGCTGGAACCACCGCGGGTCAAGATCGAGCTCCCTGCAGACCAGCCCCATCAGCCGCTGCGAGTCCGCCTGGTCATAAATGGAGAAGCTCGACGGGTAGCCGAAGCGCTTGGCCTCCCGGCGCAAGATGCGGACACAGGCCGAGTGGAAGGTCATCACCCACATCGCCCTCGCCCTGCCACCAACGAGGGAGGCGACCCGGCTTGCCATCTCCCCCGCCGCCTTGTTGGTGAACGTGATCGCCAGGATCTCGGCCGGGCTGACGTGGCGCTGCGCGAGCAGGTGCGCGATGCGGTAAGTCAGCACACGGGTCTTCCCCGAGCCCGCGCCCGCGACGATGAGCAGGGGCGTGCCTTCATGCACGACGGCCGCGCGCTGCTGCGGATTCAGGCCGTCGAGTAGTGGTTCTGCCGCCACGGTGGACACGTGCCAAGCGTAGGCGGTGGCGCCGACATCTGGCGGCACGCGCCGTCGACGGCACGCCGGGAATCGGGAGACGGCCAGCTCTCTTAAGATGGCCACGTGCCAAGCGATTCCGAGAACTCCGATGACCCTGATACCCACAAGATCCTGGTCATCACTGCCCACCCCGACGACGTCGACTTCGGTGCCGCGGGCACGGTCGCGACATGGACCGACGCCGGGATCGAGGTCTGCTACTGCATTGTCACCGATGGTGACGCCGGCGGGTACGACGAGACGGTCGGCCGCCTGGCGATGGCGTCGCTGAGGCGCGGTGAGCAGACGGCGGCGGCTAAGCAGGTGGGAGTCGACGACGTGCGGTTCCTCGGTTATCCGGACGGCCGTGTCGAGGCAACGCTTGGGCTTCGCAAAGATCTTGCCCGCGTGATCAGGCAGGTCCGGCCGGACCGGCTGATGTGTCCCTCACCCGAACGGAACTACGTGCGTGTGGGTACGAGCCACCCGGACCACCGCGCCGTCGGTTCCGCGGCACTCGACGCGGTCTACCCGGACGCACGCAACCCTTTCGCGTTCCCCGAACTGCTCGCCGACGAAGGGCTGGGCGCCTGGACGGTGCGCGAGGTGTGGTTGATGGGGGGACCTTCGCCCGACCGCTACGTCGACGTGACGGACACGTTCCGGAGAAAGATCGCCGCCTTGCGGGCGCACGAGAGCCAGACCGGGCACATGGACGGGCTCGAGGGCCGCCTGCGCGGCTGGCTTGCGCGCGGCGCGGCCCAGGCGGGCCTGCCCGAAGGCCGTCTTGCCGAGACCTTCCAGGTTCTTGAAACCGGCTGAGCAGGCGCGTTGCTCCCGCTCCTCCTCCTCGCTGCGTCGGTCGGGTTGTCAAACTTCGCCGGGGCGATCGGGATCGGCGTGTCTGGGACCGATGCGGGCATCAGATGGCGAGTAGGCGTCGTCTTCGGCGCGTTCGAGGCGGGCATGCCGGTCGTTGGCCTGGCGGTCGGCCAGCAGCTAACGGCCAGCCTCGGCGACGTGACCCGTTGGGCAGCTGCGGCGCTGCTGATCGCTGTTGGCGGGTACGCGCTCGTGGACGCGCTCCACCACCCGTCCCACGACTCCTCTCGCCGCAGCGACCGTGACAGCGACCGCGCTCAGGACCGCGGCCGTGCCCGTGACCCAGCTGCCCCTGTCCAGCAGCGCACCGCGCGGGTGCTGCTCAGTGGGCTCGCGCTGAGTATCGATAACCTCGCGGTCGGATTCGCCCTCGGCACGCTGGGTACTGGGCCTGCTGGAATCGCCCTGTCGGCCGTGGTGATCGGCGGCGTCAGCGTGGCGATGTCCCTGGTCGGTCTCGAGCTTGGCGCGCGAATCGGGGCTGTGGCCCGGCACAGGAGCGAACTCTTCGGCGCGGTGATCCTGATCACGGTCGCGGCCGGCATCGGCACGGGCGTCATCTGAGCGGCACACGTGGGCCGACCGCCAAGCGGGGGTTACGAGGCAGCGCGGGTCAGCCGTACCTTGGTGACGCCCGTGCCGTCCCGCGCATTTCCGGTGGGTCGTCGCCCCGGGTCGGCACACCGTGACCGGGTTTTCGGCGAGAACGGGCACACAAGGGTCACGATGAGTACGACGCTGAACGTGACGGGCCGGCCCGCCCAGATGGGCCGTGGCGTACTCGCTGACGTCAGCGGCAAACTCGTCGAGCGGTTCGCGGCCAACCTGGCTGAGCAACTGTCGGCCGGTTGCGTCCAAGGCGATGCAGCGGCCGGCGATGCAGCGGCGGCGGCCCGAAATGCCGCGGCCGGCGATGCGGCCGAACAGGGCGGTACCGGTGAGGCCGCCGCTGGAGGCGCGTCCGCCTCGTCCGCCCCGCCTACATCATCTACCTCGTCGACCGCGTCTACCTCGGTCGCCGCGTCTACCTCGTCCGGCCCGTCTGCCACATCTACGTCGTCGGGCCCGTCTACCCCGTCCGCATCGTCTACCTTGTCCGCCCCGGTACCGGCCGCGCCGTTACGTCCCCACTGATGAAGAGCTTGAGCGCCGGGTCGCGGTGCGGATGAAGCGCCAGGAACGGCTGACCGGCGACGACGCGCCCAAGGTGGGTGTAGTGCTAAACGAGGCGGTGCTGCGCCGCGAGGTCGGCGGACACGCAACCATGCGCGAGCAGTTGCGGTACCTGGCGGAGATCTCCCGGCTGAACAAGGTCTTACTGCAGGTCCTCACCTATGCAGCCGGCGCACATCCAGGTATGGATGGCCCGTTTGAGATCCTCAGCTTCCCCGAGGCCGCCGATCCCGACGTGGCCTACGTTCAGTACCGCCGGGGCTCCATCTACATGGAGCAACAGGCCGACATCGGCGCCTGTGCTGAATTGTTCGACCACCTGCGCGCCAGAGCGCTCGGCCCGGACGAGTCGCGCGCCTTGATCGCGCGAGTGGCGGACGGGAGGGCCTGATACCGCAACCGAAAGAAGAGCGAGCGTCCACGATGGACCTCAACCACATCATCTGGCGTAAGAGCCGCCACAGCAGCCAGAACGGCTCATGCGTTGAGGTGGCTACAACGGGCGCCCCGGACCTGGAGCAGCACGGCACGCTCTACCTTGTGCGCGACTCGAAGAACGTTGGCGGCCCGGTGCTCGCGTTCGCACCTGGCGAGTGGCGCGTCTTCATCGATGGCGTCAAGCGAGGCATGTTCGACCTGGGGTGAGTGTGCTGGTTGCTGCTGCGCCTGGCCAGCGCCTGGCCGCACACGGGCGGCACGGACATCATGTGACTGCCCGGCCGCAGTACCCGCCGAAGCGAGCGGCCTGACGGCAAGAGAGTCTTAACCATCGCGGCGGCGCGGGAAACCGCGATCTTGCCTGCCTCTCACGCCGTGACCAGGACAATACCGAGCGCAGCCAGCACCAGGCCGACCCGCTGCACACCGCGCAACCGCTCCCCGAGCACCAACCGGGCCAGCAGCACGGTCATGGCCGGATACAGCGAAGTGATCGCCACGGCCAGGCTGAACAGGCCGTGCCTGATGGCGAGCACATAGAACACGTTGGCCGCGGCGTCAAATACGCCCGAGCCAAGGGCCGCAAGCGCCGCCACACGGTCCGGTCCCCATCGGAGCATCCTGGCCTTGGTCAACGCTACCGCCACGAGCACGACCAGGGTCCCCACGGCCCGCGACTCGGCAAGCGGCCAGAGACCACCCCAGCCGGGGCCCGAGTGCGCTGCGTTGCGCACGAACACGAAGAACAGGCCGAACGCGGCCCCGGCAGCCAGGCCGTAGGCCGCGCCGCGCCGCGCCGGCCGCGGACCGGGCCGCGGCGGCCATGGCCAGCGCGATGTGCGCTCGCCGCGGCCCGGATACGTGACAGCCGTGATGCTCGCCTGGCCCGGCGTGCCACGTCTGTGCAGCCGCGGCGCGCCCCACGTCAAACGCCACGTGCGCCAAGGGTGGCGCGGCCCGCGTGAGCCGTTAGGGTCCATGCTGACCAGCACGATCGCAGCGAGGCACGCCGCTGCGCCGCCGAGCACAGCCAGGCCGGGGCGCTCACCGGCCTGCAGTGCGACACCCACAGGCAGGAGCGTCGCCACAAGCGCGGAAACCGGCGCGACCACGCTCATCGGGCCCGCAGCGAGCCCAGTGTAGAAAACGATCAAGCCGAGGCCTCCCGCGATGCCGCCCGCGGCGCCCCACGCCAGGGCGGCGGGGGCAGGTGGCGCGCCGCCGGCCAGCAGCGCCACCACGATCATCAGGGCGGTCCCAACCGGCGCGCTCACCGCGAGCAGCGTGAGCGCGGGAACGCGCCTCGATCCCGCGCCGCCGAGGAAGTCAGCGGTTCCGTACAAGATGGCGGAGGCGAGTGCCAAGATCGTGACCATGCCCCACCACCTCCTTGGTACGCCTGGCGTGCAGGCGCACGTCGTCATGCCCGACGGTCGATATATTGGTACGTCCAGTGCATTATAGTGACCGCAACCACCTGGGTGGAACTCAATAATTCAGACCCGATCGGAAGGTTCCTGGCGATGATCGATCAGGAGGCCGTGGCGGGCGCTGTCGCCCGCACCGTCCGGGCGCTGCGCATCGGCCACGGGTGGTCACTCGACAAGCTCGCCGCAAGGTCCGGCGTGAGCAAGGGTGTGCTCGTCGCACTCGAGCAGGGCAAATCCAACCCGAACCTGTCCACGCTCGTGCGGATCAGTGACGCCTTCGGCGTGCCGGTCACCCGCCTGCTCGAGGCCGCCGGCCAGCAGCGGGTCCGCGTCACCGGCCCGGCGGCGGTCCTGTGGCGCGGCCCAGCCGGCGGCACCGGCACACTGATCGCCGCCACCGACGCTCCGTGGGCGGCCGAACTCTGGCACTGGGAGCTGCGCCAGGGCGAGACCTACGGAGGGACGGAGCACCCGCCCGCCACCAGGGAGCTCATCTCCGTGGAGGAGGGCACGCTCACCCTCACCGTGGCGGGTGAGCGGCACGAGGTCACGGCGGGGCAGTCCGCGCAGTTCCCAGGCGACTGCGCGCACACGTACGCCAACCAACATCCAGAACGGCTGCGCATGACAATGGTCGTCGTTGTACCGCCTGCCGATTACCGGGCGTGATTCCTGCCCTCGCTGCCGCACATCCCATGTCATGTTCACCACCATTCGGATGAACCATGATTCGCTCGTGACGCGGCCATTATGTACAGCCTGTGAAAACCGCCCGGTAGCGTACTCAATTGGTGCTATGTCGGTGCAGCGACGTCACATCCACGGTCCTCGACCCGGCCAGACATGGCAGTGGGGCGCACCCGTAACGGTTGCGCCCCACAACTGTCCAGTCGCGCTGGGCCTTGCGTTGGGACCGTGAGGGCATGGCCTGCGGATCAGTGCCCGGCGAGGGCCGCGAGTTCGAACACGAAACGGGCCGCGTTGACGGTGCCGACGCCCGATGCCAGGTCATATCCACGCAATGCGCGGAAACCGTGTACGGTGTGCACCTTGCCGCCCTGGGGGAACGAGACGGTGTTGTTGCCACGCGTGACATCGACGATCCCAGGAGCGTGCACCGCTGAGAGGGTGTACAGCGCCGGGTTGATCACGCCAAGCCGGTGGTGGCGGGCCACCTGATCGGCCAGCGCCACGACACCGGCGAACAGCGGCGTCGCCTCGCTGGTGCCGCACGTCGGGTACCAGCCGACCGCCTGGCCGCCGAAGCTCTGGTAGATGTCGACCGCGCCGTTGCAGGCGCCGCTCATCGAGATGTCCGGCACACCGCGCTGGTTGCCGACCACGCCCTTCAGCCGGTTCTGGTAGCGGGGGCGAGAGAAGACGACCGACTTGCCGCCGCCGCCGGCCAGCGGGTTCGGTGGGTTGCTGCCGAAGACGAACTGGTTGGTGGGCACGCTGTAGGTGTCATTCCAGACGTTGTCGGGCGCGGTGTGGCCGCCGCGGGCGTTCAGGTGCAACTGGGTGCCACCGACACCGGTGACCAGCGGGTCGCTGTCCGGCCACGACGTCACCGGGTGCAGGTAGTAGGTCGACTGGTCGAACTTGACATCCGCGGCGCCGCTGTCGCCGGACGCGGCGAGCACGGTCACGCCCTTGCGGGCGGCGTCGGTGTAGGCACCGCGCAACGCGAGCAGCGAGGCTCTCGACGGGAACGTCTGCTCGGTGGCGCTGAAGCTCTGGCTGATCACGCCGCCCAGGTTGTGGTTGATCACGTACTTCTCGGCCGTGACGATCTGCCGGAAGCCGACCGTGCCCTCGGTCTCCGAGACCGGGGTTTCCACAAGCAGGATGTTGGCGTGCGGGGCAATGGCGTGGGACCACTCGACGTCCAGCGTGGTCTCGCCGGCCCAGCCGACCATGTTGGAATTGTTCGGGTCGTAGGGCGGGACGGGGCCGGCCGGCTGAATGACCTTCAGCGAAGGCGGCGGGGGAAGATGAAAGGTCTTGTCGAAGAACGCCAGGTCATGACCGATCGTCGGGGAGCCGAAGGAGTCGACGATGACGATCGTCTGCCCGGTGCCGTCGACGCCCATGCGGAACAACGGTCCGAGGTTGTAGGCACGCTGGATCTGCGCAGGTTCATAGCACGCGATCTTGTAGTTCTTCTCGCAGAACGCGGTGGTTGGCGGGGCGCTTGAGACCCCACGGGCGTGCACAGAGCCCGGCTGAAGGACGACGGTCGGCGAAGCCACCGCAGCCGCCGTCACCGCGGTGCCGCCGGCGGCGGCAGGGGCGGCAGCGATGCTGACCGAACTGACTGCGGCAACCAAGAGGCGGGAAATGCGCATGTGTACCCCGGGAGTCTCGGTGGACGCGGCACCCCCTAGTGCCGCCGCCCGACGCTAACACCCCGGCCATCCCGATTGCCAGCAAGTCGGGGCGATACGTGCATATCGTGCCAGTTAAGAGCCAGGTGCGCTGACAACAGGTGCGAATAGCGGATATGTGCCACCGCACAGCCGGGCCGCGGCGCCGGACTGGGCGGCCTGGCGGAGTGTAGCCCGTCAGAGAGCATGCAGGGCCGCCCCGACCGGCGCGAAGCGACACGGTCTAAATTCTCCACATACTGTCGGATTGCCGGTGACCTGCTCGGGTCACTCCCACTCAATCGTGCCAGGCGGCTTGCTCGTCACATCGAGCACGACGCGGTTGATCTCGGGAACCTCGTTGGTGATCCGCGTGGAGATCGTCGTCATGACGTCGCCAGGCAGCCGCGCCCAGTCGGCTGTCATCGCATCCTCACTGGTGACCGGGCGCAGGACAACCGGATGCCCATACGTACGGCCATCTCCCTGGACGCCGACCGACCGGACGTGGGCAAGCAGGACGACAGGGCACTGCCAGATCTCCCTATCCAGCCCGGCGCGGGTCAGCTCTTCCCTGGTGATCGCATCCGCCTCGCGCAGCACCCGCAGCCTTTCCGCGGTGACCTCGCCGACCACCCGGATGGCCAGTCCCGGCCCAGGGAACGGCTGCCGCCAGACGATCTCCGGTGGCAGCCCGAGTTCCTCGCCGACCCGGCGAACCTCGTCCTTGAACAGCCAGCGCAGCGGCTCCACCAGGCGGAACTCCAGGTCGTCCGGCAGACCGCCGACATTGTGATGGGACTTGATGCTCGCCGCGCCCGCACCGCCGCCCGACTCCACCACATCCGGGTAGAGCGTGCCCTGCACAAGGAAGTCCACGCAGGCGCCCTGCGCTCCGGCGTCTGCCACGATCTCACGCGCCGCCTGCTCGAACACCCGGATGAACTCGCGGCCGATGATCTTCCTCTTGTGTTCCGGGTCCGTGACACCCGCGAGCGCGTCGAGGAACTGTCCGGTCGCCTCCACCACCTTGAGGTCGACACCAGTGGCGGCCACGAAGTCCTTCTCAACCTGCTCGGCCTCGCCCTTTCTCAGCAGGCCATGGTCCACGAACACGCAGGTCAGCTGGGAGCCGACGGCGCGCTGCACGAGGGCAGCGGCGACCGCGGAGTCCACACCGCCTGACAGACCGCAGATCACGCGGGCGCCGCCGACCTGCGCCTTGATCTGCGCGATCTGTTCCTCGACGATATTCAGCATCGTCCACGAGGGCCGGCACCCGGCCGCCTCGAGAAAGTGGCGCACAACCTGCCGCCCGTACTCGGAATGCAGCACCTCGGGATGGAACTGGACGCCGTAAAGGCGGCGTGCGTGATCCTCCATCGCCGCGACAGGCGCACCGGCGCTGCTGGCTGTGACCGTGAATCCCGGCGGCGGCGCTGTACACGAATCGCCATGCGACATCCAGACCTGCTGCCGGGCCGGGAGCCCGGCGAAAAGGCCGCCTTCCGCGCCCGCGCCGCCGACTGCGCCGGCCGCGGCTGCTGCGATCGTGGTGCCGCCATACTCACCGGCCCGGGTCCTTGCGACGGTTCCGCCGAGCCCGGCAGCCATGAGCTGAAAGCCGTAACAGATGCCAAGCACGGGCACACCCGCCTCGAACAGGCCGGGGCAGCCTGGCGCCGCGGTCGGCGCGGGCGGCGCGCCATCTGCGTATACGGACGCCGGGCCGCCGGAAAGGATGATCGCCTTCGGCTTGCGCGCCAGCATCTGCTCGACCGGCGTGGTGTGCGGGACGATCTCTGAGTACACGTGGCACTCGCGAACCCTGCGGGCGATCAGCTGCGCGTACTGTGCGCCGAAGTCGACGACCAGTACGGTGTCGAAGTCACCAGCGTCGTGCACGCGACCGCCTTTCCTTCAGGCCGGCTGAGGCGGCCAGTCTATGAGGCCACCGCATATCGTCGCCAGATCGCATGCGCGCCGCGCCAGGAAGAGCCGCAGCCGCGGCAGGATGTCAGCGCACGCGCAGCGCCTTCATCAGCTTGAGAGAGTAGCCGAACATGGCCGCGTAGCGTTCGCGGCTCATCCCGAGCACGGGATCGAATCCGAGCACGTGCTGGCTGGCGACGGTTTGCGCGTCGGTGTACTTGAGCAGGCCCTCCGCGCCGTGCCTGCGGCCAATGCCCGAATCCTTCAACCCGCCCATCGGTGCGGCGTACGACGCCCACGTGGAACCGTATCCCTCGTTGATGTTCACCGTGCCTGCCTGGATCCGCGCTGCGACGCGGCGGCCGCGGGCGACGTCCCGCGTCCACACGCTGGCGTTCAGGCCGTAGGGCGTGTCGTTTGCACGCTCGATCGCTTCGTCGTCGTCTCGCACCGGATAGACCGACACGACCGGCCCGAACGTCTCGTCGCGGCAGACGTCCATCTCCGCCGTCACGCCGGCAAGCACAGTGGGCTCGTAGAAGAGGGGCCCCAGGTCAGGCCGCGGCCGCCCGCCTGCAAGCACCTCCGCGCCCTTCGCCGTCGCCTCCTCCACGTGCCGCGTCACGGCCTCAAGCTGGCGCTGCGAGGTGAGCGAGCCCATGTCGGCCGTCCAGTCAAGCCCGGCGGCGAGGCGCATGCTGCCAACCCGTTGCAGGAAGCGCTCCATGAAGGCGTCGTAGATCTTCTCGTGGACGTACAGCCGCTCCGCTGAGATGCACAGCTGACCGGCGTTCGCAAAGCACGCCCGCACGGCACCCACGGACGCACGCCGGGGCTCGGCGTCGTCGAGCACGAGCATCGGGTTCTTTCCGCCAAGCTCAAGCGAGTAGCCGACCAGCCGCCGCGCCGCCTGCTCCGCGATCACCCGGCCGCCCCTGGTCGAGCCCGTGAACGCGACGTAGTCGGCATGCTCGAGCAACGGGTCGCCGACCGCGGACCCGCGGCCGAGCACCACCTGCCACAGGCCCGCTGGGAGCCCGGCCTCTTCGAGCAGGTCCACGGCCCACAGCACGGACAGCGCGGTCTGCGTGTCCGGTTTGGCCACCACCCCGTTACCCGCGAGCAGGGCCGGGATCGCGTCGGTCACGCCGAGCGCGAGCGGGTAATTCCAGGGTGTAATGAGTGCGGCGACGCCCTTGGGATGCCGCAATTCGGCCACCCTGGTGGCAAGCGGCAGCGCGCCTGGATGGCGCCGTGGCCGCAGAAGCTGCGGCGCGTGCCTCGCGTAGTAGAGCGAGCAGGCCGCAACGTCGATGACCTCCTCGAACGCCGTCCAGCGGGCCTTGCCGGTTTCCAGTTGCAGGATGTCGAGGATCTCCCGCTGCCGCCCGAGTATCAGATCGTGCAGGCGAAGGAACGGCCCCACGCGTTCGCTCGGCCGAAGGCGCGCCCAACTCCGCTGTGCCTCCCGGGCCCGCTCGTATGCGGCTGCTACGTCGTCCGGCGACGACACGGGCAGCTTTGCGAGCGGCTCCCCGGTGAATGGCGCGATCGTGGTGACCGTGCCGCCGCTCGCGGCCACCCGGGACGTCAGGCGTGCGACGAGTTCGGTGTCTACGGCGGTGCCCGCTCGCGCGGGACTTGTCTGCGTGGTCATATTTCGAGCGTAGAACCTGAACCGCAGATTGACTACCGAGTGGTAACCACTTGCTGGACCTCCGCGGGAACGGCCGGTGCGGCTGGGCTAGTGTCGGCAGGGGTCGGTGTGAACCGTTCGCGCCGCGCGATCGCCACGGACACCGATGCGGAAAACGGAAGGGGCTCGACGTGAAGGCTGCGACCTATGACCGGCCGGGACCCGCTCGCGAGGTCCTGCGGGTGACCGAGATCAACCGCCCCGAACCAGGACCTGGCCAGGTGCGGGTCCGGTTGCGCGTCTCTGGCGTCAACCCGACGGACTGGAAGACCCGTTCTGGCGCCACCGCGCGCCCTGTTGAGGGGTTCCAGATTCCGCATCACGACGGCGCTGGCGAGATCGACGCGGTGGGTTCTGGCGTGGATCCCGGGCGTGTCGGTCAGCGTGTGTGGGTGTGGCTGGCGGCGTTCGGGCAGCGATGGGGCACCGCGGCGCAGTGGACCGTTGTGCACGGGGACCAGGCGGTGCCCCTGCCGGACAGCGCGTCACTGGACCTCGGTGCCAGCCTGGGGGTGCCCGCCATGACCGCCTACCGCTGCCTGTTCACCGACGGCCCAGCGCCCAGTAAGGACCGCCCAGAGCCCAGTAACGACGGCCCAGAGCCCAGGAGCAACGTGCTTGTCGCCGGGGGCGCGGGCGCCGTCGGGCATTTCGCCATCGAACTCGCCAAACATTCAGGTGCGAGGGTGCTCGCAACGGTCAGCGGCCCGGAAAAGGCCGCGCTTGCGGGCAAGGCGGGCGCCGACCGGGTGGTGAACTACCGCGACGCCGACGCCGCCGGCCAGGTCCGATCGTTCGCTGAGCGGTTCGACCGGGTGGTCGAGGTCGCGCTCGGCGCCAACCTGCACCTCGACCTCGCGGTCGCAGGTCCCGGGACCGTGATCGTCACCTATGCAGCCGAGGCCACCGACCCGACGCTGCCGCTCCGCGCCTGCATGACCGCCAACGTCACGCTGCGGTTCGTGCTCCTCTACGGCGTCCCGCGGCCATTTCTTGTCCAGGCGGCGCAGGACATCACCGCCGCCCTCGCCGCGGGTGCGCTGAGCGAACTGCCTGTGCACAGGGTCCCGCTTGATGAGATCGCCGCAGCGCACGAGGCCGTGGAGGCGGGCGTCGTCGGCAAGGTTCTCGTCGACATCCCCTGACCGTCCATCGCCAAGCGCATCTCCCACCACGGCGCCCACGCGGCAGGCTTTGGCCGCAACAGCGATGGCCCGTTGCTGACCCGTTCGGTGCCCGCGATCACCAGCGCTTTCTGGAAGGCGTCGAGACTGTGTGGCCCGCAGTAGTGAAACGTTGCGGCCTGCCCGGTGACGATCGTGATAGCGCTGACGTTCATCGGGTGGCCGGCGTTCTTCGCGTCGCACTTTAGAACCTGTCCCACCGGTTACTCCGGCCCCGCGTGCTGCGGCACCTGCCGGGCGCCGGCGGAAACGTAGTAGTCGGGCGGGGGCGGTGTCAGGGCGCGTATCGCGTCTAGCGGGATGCGCACGCTGACGGCAAGCCGGTCAGGTTCCAGCACGTGCGGTGCCGTTTCCAGGTGTATCGACACTAAGATTCCGTCACCGCTGGCGGTGCCCATCGATACAGGCACGATTGAGAATCCTTCCGTTGAGGTGTATCCGTAACGTCTCAGGTCAGACATGGTGCAGTTCGCGGGCGTCAATGGTGTGCATCTGGGTGCGCAACTGCCCGGCCAGGAAGGCATCCACGGTGGTGCCGTGTGGCCCGTCCGGGCCGGTCATGTAACACGCCGCGTATAGCCGTCCCGCGTCGCTGGACCACACGTTCCAGCGCGAGAACTGGTGCTGCAGGGTGCGCAGGTCCCCGGTAGTGTCGATCACGGGGTGGCCACTGCGCTCGCATGCCCAGCGGAACGAGGGCCAGTGCAGTTCGCACATATCCCACACGGCGAGCGGGGAGTCGTCATCGTGGCCGGTGATCTTCGGGCGCGGCACAGTTAACCGGACGACCGCGACGGAACCGCACAGGTTGCCGTAACACGTCGCGCCAGCCGGGGGAATGGCCGCCTCATATGGGAGCCGAAGGATTGGACATGAGTTGTTAACCGTCCGCATCGAACCGCCGGATTCGTTTATGGCAAGTGACGGTACGGTTACGCGGTGATGGTTGTCTGTGTCACTCTGATGGCCGCGAGGCGGTAAGTGCCCCGTTAGTATTCGAGGCCGATGCGGTCGGCGAGTTCGCGGACCTCGCCGGTGAGGGTCCTGCGTTTGGTGATGATTGTGTGCAGCAGGTCTTTGGCGGCGCACTGGTTCACCAGCCAGACGGGGGCGTCCTTGGATAGCTGCCGCAGGATGTCGAAGCCTTCGGGGTAGCGCTTGAGGTCAAGGTGTGCCGCTGCGACGTCGAGCAGGTGCCGGTTGCGGTTGTCGGACGTGGGGCGCAGGCCGGGGGGGACGGTCTCGGCGAGGCGGAGGGCAATGTCGGGCCTGCCGTCGATGACGGCGTTTTCGACTCGTTTCATCGCCACTGTGGCCGGACCGAACGTGGTCCAGTAGGCGTGGTAGCTTCCGCGCTCGCGGCCGACGACAACTGCTGCGGCCTGGGCCAGGCGCATCATCTCGGCGGCCTGGTCGGGGCGGTTGTCGCGGATGGCTGCCGCAGAGGCGCGCAGCAGGAGCCATCCCCAGGTGGACAGATGGGGCACGGTGGCGGCGGACAGTTTGGGCTCGATGCGGTCGGCCCATTCGATGGCCATGGTGCGTACCTGCACGAATTGCGCCTCCAGCAGCATGAGCCAGCACAAGGTGATGACGGCGGATGCGGCGTCCAGGATGCTGCCGGATCGCTCGGCGTCGGCCAGGGAGCGGTCCAGGGCTATCCGGGCGCTGTCGCGCTGGCGGGTCTGGACCATCAGCGATCCGGTGAGTTGCAGGACGCGGGACCGGAGCAGGGGTGACGCGCTTTGGGCGTCGCGGATCAGGCCGGGCAGCACGCGGGACAGATCGTCATAGCCGTTGTCGTGGTAGAGCTTGACGGCTGCGGTGAGTGCGTCGGCTAGGCCGTGCTCGGTTCCTGGTTCGAGGGTTTCGCTGTCCGCAGGCTCGGCAAGTGCCTGGCGTACGGGTGCCCAGATGGCGTCGTCGGTTGGGGGCGGCGGTTCGGGATTGTCGCCGAGAAGGACCATGGTCGGAACGTCGAGGGCCACGGCTAGGCTGCGGAGCGTTGCTGTCCTGGCTGAGGACCGTTCGCCCTGCTCAAGCTTGCGGATCACGGACAGGGAGACGTCCGATTCTTGCGCTAGTTGGCGCTGGCTCAGCCCTCGGCGTTTGCGTACCGACTGGAGCCGTTCGCCGATTGTGGCTGTCGTCACGTCGTAGCCTGCTCCCGAATGTTGTCCTTGACCTCTGACTTTACGGTCCCTTAGAGCCGCACA
Organism: uncultured Actinomycetota bacterium; assembly: GCA_963712955.1. Lineage (GTDB taxonomy): Bacteria > Actinomycetota > Actinomycetes > Streptosporangiales > Streptosporangiaceae > DATFVJ01. The sequence goes on from CAVQKF010000018.1 coordinate 210,021, forward strand.
CCGTGACCTCGACCAATGACGTGGAAATGCCGGTGGGACTGCGGCGCTCCGCTGGCTGGATGTGCTTTCCTGCGGTGAGTCGGCTTGCTGTGCCGCGCCGCGCGGAGCGTCGGCGGCGCTTGACCCTGCTCTTGACCTTGACCTTGGTTTTGATCTTTGTTCTTTGCCTTTGTTCACTGTCCAAGGCGTACCGGGCTGCCGCTACCTCCCACGCAGGAAGGCACCACCCATGGTCGCATCAGGCAGGAACATTTCGGCAAGCGGGAGGCCCGGCACGTCATGACCACCAAACGGAAACCGAATCCCTGGGCACAGCAAGGCGCCGCCTTGTCTCCGGCAAGAGATTCCAGGACGGCGCCCGCCCGGACCTCCAGGAAAGAAGATCCATGACTCAGTATCCCCACGGCAAGGCCCGCGTCAGGGCGCCGACCTGATCGCGTTCCTGGCCGTCCTCACCACCGGGATCGCCTTGATCACGGTCGCGCACCTCGCCCCGGCCGCGCTCGGCGCGTACGCCGTTGCGCTCGCCGCCCTATATGGCGTGTGAGAGCGGTATCGCCGCCTTCACGCGTACGGCACAGAGTCGTGCTATGGCAACAGCAACGGGCCATCGCTGTTGCCATGAGGCTGGTGCACGAGGGGGACCAGCCGCGCTACCAGGGGATCAGCCGGCGCCGTCGGAGGCGGGAACGATCTCGGGTGCGCCGAGCCGGATCGCGACAGCTTCCTTGTCGGTTCCGGCCTGCTGCGCCGCCCATTCGGCCTCGGTGCGCCTGCGGTAGTACGCGACCTCGCGTGCGACCTGCCCGGTGTCCCAGCACAGCGGGCCGGCCATGAGCTCGGCCGCCTCCCGCGCGGCGGACAGGCCGCGGTCGGGAGTCTCTACCGAGATGTGAGTGCGCCGGGCGAGCACGTCGTCCAGGTGGCGCGCCGCCTCGTGCGTGCAGGCGTACACGACCTCGGCCCGCAGGTAGTCGTCCGCACCGGAAAGCGGGCGGCCCAGGTCGCGGCGTTCTGCGATCAGCGCCAGCACCTCTTCGGCCAGCGAGCCGAAGCGCCGAAGCAGATGCTCGATCCTTGCCACATGCAACCCGGACGCGGCGGCGAGCCTGGCACGCGAGTTCCACAGCGCCGGGTAACCGTCCGCACCGACCAGGGGCACCGCATCCGTACAGGATGGCGGGACCTTGCCGTCCAGGCCGTGTGCCACGGCGTCCACGGCATCCCGCGCCATCACCCGGTAGGTGGTGTACTTTCCGCCAGCGATCATTACAAGGCCCGGCACCGGCTGCGCGACCATGTGCTCCCTGGACAGCCTGGACGTCAGGTCCGACTCACCGGACAGGAGGGGCCGCAGCCCGGCGTAGACACCCTCCACGTCGTCATGTGTGAGCGGCACCGTGAGCACCCGGTTGGCCTGCCCGAGCAGGTAGTCGATGTCGGCGCGGCTCGCGGTGGGATGCGCCTTGTCAAGGGACCAGTCGGTGTCGGTGGTGCCGATGATCCAGTGCCTGCCCCACGGGATGATAAAAAGCACACTCACGGTGGTGCGGACGATGATCCCGGTGGATGAGTAGATACGGTCCCTCGGGACCACCAGGTGCACGCCCTTGGACGCCCGCACATTGATCATCCCACGCCCGCCGACCAGCGCCTGGATGTCGTCGCTCCAGACCCCCGTCGCGTTCACCACCTGCTGGGCGCGAATGTCAAGCTCGGCACCGGTCTCCAGGTCGCGGGCACGCACACCGGTAACCCGTGCGCCTTCGCGGAGGAAACCAACAACCTGGGTGCGTGAGGCCACGTGCGCACCGAAGGTGGCCGCCGTACGCGCCAGCGTGAGCACGAACCGTGCGTCGTCGACCTGCGCGTCCCAGTACTGGACGGCGCCCATGAATGCGGACTTGCGCAGTGCGGGCGCCTGCCGCAGCGCGGCTCTCCTGGTCAGGTGCCTGTGTGCGGGAAGCCCGCGCGGCCCACCGAGCGAGAAGGCGAGCGTGTCGTACAAGCCCACGCCCGCGCCGACGTAGGCCCGCTCCCACACGTGGTGGGTGAGCGGGAAGATGAAAGGAACCGGCCGGACCAGGTGCGGCGCGATCAGTCGGAGCAGCAGGGAACGTTCGATGAGCGCCTCGCGCACCAGGCCGAAGTTGAACTGCTCCAGGTACCGCAGGCCGCCGTGGATAAGCTTGCTCGATCTGGACGACGTGCCGGAGGCAAAGTCCCTGGCCTCGACAAGCCCGACCGACAGGCCGCGGGTCGCCGCGTCGAGCGCGATACCCGCGCCCACCACGCCGCCGCCCACCACGACGACCTGGTGCTCGGCCGCCGCCAGCGCCTCAAGCGCTGCCGACCGCTGGCCGTCGCCCAGCCGGGCCATGTTCATCCTCGAGTCATCGCCTCTCTAGCCCTGCGGCGCGACGACCACCTCGACGCGCTGGAATTCCTTAAGGTCGGAGTACCCGGCGGTGGCCATCGTCCGGCGCAGCGCTCCCATCAGGTTCATCGAGCCGTCAGCCGTGGCGGACGGGCCATGCAGGATCTGCCCGATGCTGCCGATCGTGCCCACCTGGACGCGGGCGCCACGCGGCAGCGTGTCATGGTGCGCCTCGCTGCCCCAGTGGTAGCCACAACCCGGCGCCTCGGACGCGCGGGCCAGCGGCGAACCCACCATGACCGCGTCAGCGCCGCAGGCCAGGGCCTTCGCGATGTCGCCGCTGCGGGTCATCCCGCCGTCGGCGATCACATGCACATACCGGCCTCCCGACTCGTCGAGGTACTCACGGCGGGCGGCAGCGACGTCGCCGATCGCGGTCGCCATCGGCACCGCCACGCCGAGCACGGCGCGGGTCGTGTGGCCGGAGCCCCCGCCAAACCCGACGAGTACCCCCGCGGCGCCGGTGCGCATCAGGTGCAGCGCAGCCGTATAGGTGGCGCAGCCGCCCACGATCACCGGCACGTCGAGTTCGTAGATGAACTGCTTGAGGTTCAGCGGCTCTGCCCTGCCGGACACGTGCTCGGCAGAAACCGTCGTGCCGCGGATCACGAATATGTCCGCGCCAGCGTCGATGACGGCCTTGTGGTACTGGACGGTGCGCTGCGGCGACAGCCGCGCGGCCGTGGTGACCCCCGAGTGACGGATCTCCTCGATCCTGCGGCCGATCAGACCTTCCTTGATGGGTTCGGTGTAGATCTGCTGCAACCTCCGGGTCGCGGCCGCGTCGTCGAGCGAGGCCACCTCGGCGAGCAGCGGCTCCGGGTCCTCGTACCGGGTCCACAGGCCCTCGAGGTCGAGCACCGCGAGCCCACCGAACTGGCCGATCTGGATCGCGGTGGCGGGTGATACCACGCTGTCCATCGGGCACACCACGAGTGGCAGCTCGAACCGGTACGCATCGATCTGCCAGGCGATCGACACCTCCTCAGGGTCCCGGGTACGGCGGGACGGCACGATGCCAATATCGTCAAGGCCGTAGCCCCGGCGACCGGTCTTGCCCCGCCCGATCTCCACCTGCGTCACTGTCTCCCACCAACCTCTTCCAGTTCAATCCATCATCCATGACGGCTGCGCGTGGTGCGCCGCTCGCGGCACAGCGTGTGGTCCGGGCCGCCGGGGTCCAGGGTGTCCCCGGGCGGGCGCTGTGCCCCGGGCCTGCACATCCATGACGGCTGCGCATGGTGCGCCGCTCGCGGCGCAGCGGGTGGTTCCGGGCCCTCGGGGTCCGGGTGTCCCCGGGCGCTGCGCCCCGGGCCAGCACAGCCCTAACGGCTGCCGCGGGCGCTGTCACGCCAGGCCCGGTGACACGTGCCTCGGGCGGAGAATCACACGGCAGCCGTTAGGGATCAGTGCTACTGACCCGTGTAGTTCGGCGCCTCGACCGTCAGCTGGATGTCGTGCGGGTGGCTCTCCTTCAGGCCTGCCGCGGTGATCTGCATGAACGCCGCCTCTTGCAGGTCAGCGATGGTGGCCGCGCCGCAGTAGCCCATCGCGGCGCGCACTCCGCCGATGAGCTGGTGGGCGACGGCGGCGAGCGCACCGCGGTAGGGAACCTGGCCCTCCACCCCCTGCGGCACCAGTTTGTCCTCGCTCAGCACGTCGTCCTGGAAGTACCTGTCCTTGGAGTAGGAGCGCTCGGCCGGTCCGGCACCCCGGCCGCGCATCGCGCCGAGCGATCCCATCCCCCGGTACAGCTTGTACTGCTTGCCGTTGATGAAGACAAGCTCGCCGGGGCTCTCCTCGCAGCCCGCGAGCAGGCTGCCGAGCATCACCGTGTCCGCGCCCGCGGCGATCGCCTTGGCGATGTCGCCCGAGTGCTGAAGCCCGCCATCGCCGATCAGCGGCACACCCGCTGCGCGGCATGCCCTAGCCGCCTCGTAGATCGCGGTGACCTGCGGGACACCCACACCGGCCACCACCCGGGTCGTGCAGATCGACCCGGGGCCGACGCCGACCTTGACGCCGTCCGCGCCCGCGTCGATCAGCGCCTGGGCACCGGCCCGGGTGGCCACGTTGCCGCCGATCACGTCCATCTGGGTGTTGGCCTTCACAAGGCCGACCATGTCCAGGACAGCCGCGTGATGGCCGTGCGCGGTATCCACGACGAGAAAGTCGGCGCCGGCGTCTGTGAGGGCCTGCGCGCGGTGTTTGGCGTCCTCGCCGACACCGACCGCTGCGCCGACGACGAGACGCCCTGCCCGGTCCTTCGTCGCGCCGGGGAACTGCTCGCTCTTGGTGAAGTCCTTAACGGTGATCAGGCCCCGGAGCCTGCCCCGCTCATCGACGAGGGGAAGCTTTTCCACCTTGTTGCGCTTCAGGAGCGCGAACGCCTCATCCCTTGTCACTCCGACCGGCGCCGTGACCAGCGGCATGTGCGTCATCACCTCGGCGACGGTGCGGCCGAGGTCCTGCTCGAAACGGATATCCCTGTTCGTGACGATGCCGAGCAGTGCGCCGTCCTGGCCAACCACTGGGACGCCAGAGATCCGGAACCGTGCGCACAGTGTCTCCACGTCCGCCACGGTCGCGTCCGGGCCGCAGATCACCGGATTCGTGATCATCCCGGCCTCGGACCGCTTGACCGTGTCGACCTGCTGCGCCTGCGCCTCAATAGACAGGTTGCGGTGCAGCACCCCCGCACCCCCCTGGCGCGCCATCGCCACCGCCATCCGTGCCTCTGTGACCGTGTCCATGGCGGAGGAAACGAGCGGGATGCGCAAAGTGATCTTGCGGCTGAGCCGCGTGGCGGTATCCGCCTCGTTCGGCAGTACCGCGGAGTGGGCCGGTAGCAGCAAGACGTCGTCGAAGGTCAGGCCCGGCGGGGCAAACTTCACATCGTCGGTCATGGCTCCTTCTGATGGCAGCACCTGGTGGCATCCGGGAATCCCCGAGGGAACCCTGACCATGCTAGCGGGCCTCCCGGGCGGTTGGCCGGACTCCCCGGCCGCCTGACGCGGCACATCAGGCCGCGGTGGAACGCCCGGGGCCGCAGTGGGAACAGTCGCAGCCGCAGTGGGAACATTCGGTGTCTGGGCGGTCATCGGCACAGAGATCTCTTCCGCAAGCAGTGAGCGCCACGGCGCTGCAGGTGGGAGCCGATGCTGCCACCGCGGGGCCTGTCGGGTACGGCGCGTGTCAGCATTCCGGCTCTGCCGCCCGGTCATGGGGTTGTCCGCCTGCCGCGGTCCTGGTCGTGGCGGCCCGGCCGGTTGACGCGCGCCTGGTGTGACCCGCTCTGAGCCTCCGGTGCCTGGGATGGCAGTCGTACCATGAACGCCAAGGGGACCCAGCGGTCTGCCTGCCCGCCGATCGGGGGCCGCCCGCGGTTCCATCACCCGCACCAGGATCGGCTGTGGCGGGACCGGGCCCCGAGGAACCCCGCGCGGCAGGCCCGCGGGCGGCAGGGCCGCGGGCAGCAGGGCCGCGGGCAGCAGGGCCGCGGGCAGCAGGGCCGCGGGCAGCAGGGCCGCGGGCAGCAGGGCCGGAGATGCCGGCAGCGCTGTGACCTCCTGGATCCAAGGCGGGACCATCGGCCATTGACCGCGCCGAGGCCGCGGAACCGGATCCCTGCCCCTTTCCCTGTCCCCTTGCCTGCCCCGTCGCCGGGCTGTGCGGCGAGATCGGATCACTGGACCCCAGATGGGGGGCTGGCCCTCCTGCGACTGGTCGGCCGATCGCCGGTCCGCCGATCGCCGGTCCGCCGATCACCGGTCCGCCGATCACCGGTCCGCCGATCACCGGTCCGCCGATCACCGGTCCGCCGATCACCGGTCCGCCGCCGACTGCCTGTGGCCGGCCCGTCGCGTCGCCCGACGCGCCGTTCACACGCGGCCGTGCTACCGCCGCCGTCAGCCCGGACGTTGTGACCAGCCAGGACAGCCGGCCGTTCATCGCCGCCGCGGTCGCGCCGGACATGACGAGTACCGCAGCCGCGGCGGCCACCGCCACCGCGTTGCGCATCCCAGTGCTGCAGAAAGCCAGCACCGTGCAGCCCGTCGCTGAGCCCGGGTTGCCGGCGGCCGGCTATCGCCGTAGACCGTGCGAGCATGGCGCAGGCAAGCGTCGTCCCGCCACGGGTCCTGGCGGCAGCGCGGCCCGGCATGCTCATCGACGTCGGCGGCAAGAACGGCGAGCACCGACAGCGCCGGGTCGCCCCCAGCCGCGTCGGCAGGATCCACGCCCTCCGCCTTGGGAACTCCCGCGCCGTACGCGCGACCGCCCGGTTCCCCCGCGCCCAGTCCTGCACCAGACCCTCCAGCACCAGGCGCTCCGGCTCCGGGCGTTCGGTGGGCAGCCCGTCGGGCCGCGAGCGAATTCAGGATCGCCTCGGTACGAAATATCGCACCGATATCGGTGAATTCCTCGACCGATTCGCCCGATTCGCCGGGTCGTTTCCGCCACCGCAACTCTCGCCCGCTGCGTCGCCGCGTCCCGCCGCGCGGAGCCGGACCGCGCCCACTGGTCACGCAATCGACTCCTCGACAGCGAGAGCCCTCAGCCGGGCAAGAGCCCGATGTTGTGCTACCCGCACCGCCCCCGCTGACATGCCGAGTACATTACCTGTCTCTTGCGCGGAAAGGCCTGCCACTACGCGGAGGGTTAGTAATTCGCGCTGATGGTCGGGCAGCAGGGAAAGCAGGGCGCGGGCGCGTTCAGCCTCGATATATCTGACCACTGTTTCTTCGGGCCCGGGCCGCTCGTCCGGGCCGTCAGGCAAGTCTTCGGTGGGTACGGCCAGCCGGACGGCGGTGCGCAGGGCATCCGCCACCTTGTGTGCCGCGATCCCGAAGACAAACGAAGCGAAAGGGCGTCCCATGTCGCGGTACCTCGGGAGCGCAGAGAACACGGCGATGCACACTTCCTGGGCAACGTCGTCGGCGATGTGGTAGTGACCAGCGACCCTGCCAAGCCGCGCACGGCAGTATCGGACGATCATCGGCCGCAAGTGCTCGATGAGCGATTCGATCGCGTCCCGATGACCTTGCACCGCGCGGTCAGTCAGATGTCTTAGATCGGTTTCGCCCACCCGTGCCGGGAAGTCCGGTCCTTCCCCCTCAGCCCCGTCGCCGATCGACCGAGCGATGCACCCCTCCGTCACCTCAGCATGATGCCCAGCTCGCGGCTGAGTATTGCCGATATCGCTGGAAACACAACGGTCACAGTGATGTCGCACGCCACCGAAACCCACCATCTGCAATGAGTTGGTTAGTGAAAGTACCAAGCACATTCGGAGTCTTGCCGTGTTAAGTATGCAAACCGTATCGATCAGGCAAGTATTCTCTCACCTCGATGGAGAGCCATTACCCCCCGATCCTTCGTGATCTTGGCCGAACCCCCGAGGTTAGACGAGCAGGCGGCTGACCTTCCCCGGTGCGCCCACGTGACGATTACCCGCTCAGCGGAGAAAATCGGCCCGCAGGCGGAGCGCCCACAGCCTCACAAGCGGATTGCGTCGATCGTAGTTTACGCCCGACACGGGCGCACATGCCTGGCCAACGCACGCTTATCCGTTCACTGAACGAATCTGATCTGGACCGGCCAGCCGCCCGTTTCGCGCGGCCCCACCTCAAGAAACGTCCCTGCCCCGCCATGTGGCGAGGGCAGGGACGTTTGACGTAGATCAGCGCGATCGCGGCCGTAATGCACCAGCCGCCAAGTCGTGATCAGTGCATGTGGCCGCCGGGACCGTGGCTGTGGCCGTGACCCGCGGCGCCGTTGTCACTGTCCTCCTCGGGCTTTTCTACGACGAGGACCTCGGTGGTGAGCAGCATCCCAGCGATCGAAGCCGCGTTCTGCACCGCCGACCTGGTTACCTTGACCGGGTCGATGACGCCTTGGGCCACCAGGTCCCCATACTCGCCCGTTGCCGCGTTGAAGCCTTCGTCAGCGCCGAGTTGCCTGATCCTGGCGACCGTCACGGAGCCTTCATAGCCGGCGTTCAGGGCGATCCACCGGGCCGGTTCGGACAGCGCGAGCCGCACCACGTCCACGCCGATCGCCTCGTCGTCGATTTTGCCGAGGTCGTCGAGTTCCTCCGCGACGTGCACGAGTGCACTCCCGCCACCGGTGATAATGCCTTCCTCAATGGCGGCGCGTGTAGCTGAGATGGCGTCCTCGAGCCGGTGCTTCTTCTCCTTGAGCTCCACCTCGGTCGCCGCACCTGCGCGGACCACAGAGACACCGCCGGACAGTTTGGCGAGTCGCTCCTGAAGCTTCTCGCGGTCCCAGTCCGAGTCGGTGTTGTCGATCTCGTTGCGGATCTGCCGGATCCGGTCCTGCACGGCGGTCTCATCGCCTGCACCGTCCACGATCGTGGTGGTGTCCTTGTCGACCACGATCCTGCGGGCGCGGCCGAGCGCGTCAAGTTCGGTGGTGTCGAGCTTGAGGCCCAGTTCCTCACTGACGACCTCGCCGCCCGTGAGCACCGCTATGTCGCCAAGCATCGCCTTTCGCCTGTCACCGAAACCTGGCGCCTTCACCGCGACGACCTGCAACAGGCCTCGGATCTTGTTCACCACCAACGTGGAGAGAGCCTCACCATCAACATCCTCGGCGATCACCAGCAGCGGCTTCTTGGTCTGCGCGATCTTCTCGAGCAGCGGGAGGAACTCTGTCATCGAGGAGATCTTCGCCCCGTGCACAAGGATGTAGGCATCCTCGAGGACGCTCTCCATCCGCTCTGGGTCGGTTACGAAGTACGGGGAGACGTAGCCCTTGTCGAACTGCAGACCCTCGGTGAACTCCAGTTCCAGGCCCATCGTGGTTGCTTCTTCGACGGTGATGACGCCGTCCTTGCCGACCTTGGCGAAGGCTTCCGCGATCAGCTCGCCGATCTTGGCGTCCTGAGCGGAGACGGTTGCCACATGTGCGATGTCGTCCTGCTCGCCCACGTCACGCGCGCTCGCGAGCAGCCTGTCTGAGACCGCCGCGGCGGCGGCGTCGATGCCGCGCTTGAGGCTCGCGGGATTCGCTCCGGCGGCCACCCGGCGCAGCCCCTGATGGACCATCGCCTGAGCCAGCACTGTCGCTGTCGTGGTGCCGTCGCCCGCCACGTCGTTCGTCTTGGTGGCGACCTCCTTGGCGAGCTGCGCGCCGAGGTTCTCATAGGGGTCATGCAGCTCCACCTCACGCGCGACGGTGACACCGTCATTCGTGATGGTGGGTGCGCCCCACTTCTTGTCGATGACGACGTTTCGGCCGCGTGGGCCCAGCGTCACCTTGACGGTGTCCGCGAGCCTGTTCACGCCGCGCTCAAGCGCACGCCTGGCATCCTCATCGAACTCCAGTATCTTAGCCATGAACACCCCAAACTACGGTGGGTAATGTTTCTACGGTGGGTCAGTGTTTCCGCGCCGATCAGCGCTTCTGCGGTGGTCGCGTTTCTAACGTTGGTCAGCGTTTTTGTATGCTCATTGTGCCGCCCTGGTCGGCGCCCGGGTCCCGCGATGGCCAATCCTTGGGTTCCACCCTGGGCCGCCGTCGGTTCGCTGTGAGCCGACGTGCGGTCCACCATGAACCGCGCCCGTCTGTGAAGGCACGGCCGACCGCGCAGGGGCCGACCGGACGGGGCCGACCGGACGGGGCCGACCGGACGGGGCCGACCAGACGGGGCCAGAATGCCTGCTGCCGCAGATGCGACCGCCCCGGACCGCTGGTCCAGAATCGCCGCCAGGCGTACCTAGCGCCCGTGACGGTCCGGACCGGGCCCGGGGCGGCGCCCGTGGCGGGCGCGCAGGCGCCCGCCACGGGCGCCGCCCTCGCGTTCCGGCTTACTTGTCGATGGTGGCGAGCACGTCGCGGGCCGAGAGTACCAAGTACTCCTCGCCGCTGTACTTCACCTCGGTGCCGCCGTACTTGCTGTACAGCACGATGTCACCGATCTTGACATCAAGAGGGACCCGCTTCGAGCCGGCGCATCCCAGCGCCCTGGGCCCACCGCGAGGACCTCGCCCTCCTGCGGCTTCTCCTTGGCGGTGTCTGGGATAACAAGGCCCGACGCCGTGGTCTGCTCGGCCTCGAGTGGCCGGACCACAATGCGATCCTCGAGCGGCTTAAGAACTACCTTGGTGGCGGTCGTCACGATCTGACCTCCCCCTCCGGAAGGGATGAAGAGAGTTTGCTAGACAAGGCGAACAGGGCGGCCTGCCGTCGCGGGTGTCAGTGCCGACCTCATCGCATTAGCACTCTACTCTTGAGAGTGCCAGTTCTGAACAGTATCCGGACCGCGGTAGCTCGTCAACATGAGCATACGGCGAGTCATGTCGGCTGCCCTGGCCAGGTCACCCATGGACTCGTGGACCCGGGTGACACGCGGCTGTGCCCGGGCGCCTGCGACCGCCTGCCGGGCCGCACGCGGCCTTCGGGCCAGGCGGGCCAACCGGCCGTGAACCCGGCCGCACGCGGCTCACCGGCCCGATCGAACCCCGTAATCGCCGCACGGGTTTGGACCTCCCGACCCCCTAGCCACGCTTGGTTGCTAGATCGTTGACCGGAAACCCGGCCCGTGATCCGGGCGTGCTTGGCGCTGACCGTGAACTGGTGGCGTGCGGGCAGGTTCCTGCGCTTCTCCCCCGAAAACGTCGTCCCTGCGGGCGGAATGTCCGTTTTCCGTGACGTTTTCGGGGGGGAAGTTGTGTTGCTGGCCTGCAGGCGCCGGGCCCGTGGGCTGCTCACAATTCTCCGGTCAACGATCCAGCGAGGCTCCGCCTCGGACCGGATCCAGCGAGGCTCCGCCTCGGACCGCCGAGTCTGTCGCCCGCCGACCTGGTCTTTCCGCCCACCCTAGGCGAATCTGGGCAAGCTCACCCCGGGACCTGCGGTCATGACCGGCCGACCGCCACCACCCGCTACGCTGAAGCCCGGTCCACCATGCAACCGGTCGTGCCACTCCAAAGTGGCTGGTCAGGACATTGCCTGCAGGGTTGTGGAGCGGGTCTTCACGACGCTACGCCCCTGCAAAACTCAGGACAAGTGTCAAAGTCCTAGAGCGGTGTGGTCAGCTTTGGCGTCGTAAGTCCACGTGTAGGGCTGGGCGGTCCGGTTGTAGCGGATCGCGAAGTCGGTGATCTTGCCGGCCAGGTCGGCGTGGGAGGTGAACTCGCCGCGGCGCAGCAGGGCGCGGGTCAGTATCGAGAACCACAGCTCGGCCATGTCCAGCCAGGAGGCGTGTTTCGGGTGAAGGTGACCGTGATCCGGGGTGCGCGGCGATCCAGGCCCGGGTGGCCCTGGAGGTGTGCGACGGCCCGTTGTCCATGATCAGGTGGATGTTCAGGTGCGGGTCGGTGCACTGATCCAGGCGGTGCAGGAAGCCAGTGAAGGTGACCGAGTTGTTCCGGCCGATCGGCTTGACGATCACTTGCCCGGTGGCGACCTCCAGTGCGGCGATGATGGAGGCGGTGCCGTTGCGGACGTATTCGAACTCCCGCCGCGCCAGCGCTGGCCGGGCGGGCTGCCCGGGATATTTGCGGTGCTTGGCATGGATCCCGGTCTTCTCATCGATGCAGATCACGACGGTGCCCGGCGGCGGGCGCAGGTACCGGTCGCACACCGCGGCGGCCTGTTCCCAGAACTGCTCGTCTCGAGACGGTTGAGCCAGCCCCGGACCCGGTGCGGCCGCAGTTCCAGGTCCGCCAGGATCCGCCCGGCCTGGGAGGCCGAGATGCCGGTACCGGCCAGCTGCCCGGCGATGAGGCCATGGGTCCACACCGAGGTGCCCTCCGGCGTTTCCGATGTAGCGGCCGCCACGATCCGCAACCTACATCGGGCCCGTACACCTCGGGCAGGCTGCTGCGGGGCGGTCAGCCAGGGCGGGTATGCCGCCGCGGACGAACCGGCGCCGCCAGGTCCGCACCGTGGCCACCGCGCAGCCCAGCCGGGCCGCGATCCGCGCGTTCGCCCAGTTCGCGGGCCAGCAGCACGATCCTGGCGCGCAGCACCAGCGCCTGCGGCGCCGACGCCCGCCGCACGATCGCCTCCAATTTCGCCTTGCGCCGCGACCCCAAGAACACCACGTCCCGGCTGACTGCACGCGCCAAGACCACCTCCAGACGATCTACGCTGATCGCCCGACAATGCCCGGAACAGGATCGGAACTGGTGGCGGCGCGCCGGGTACGGCGACAATAAACCATGCCCGTGCCGCCCAGCGCCTCGGAGAACTGATCGAAGGCACCGTCGACCACCACGCCTCGGTGCGCTGGCCTGCGCTGGAAGAGGTCACCATCAGCTGGCGCGGCTCCGACGGCTACCTCACCGGCTATCTCAGCGACGATGACGACGACCAGATCAAGCTCTGCCGGATCCAATACCTCGGCGACGACAACGAATGGGCATTTGCGATCTGGCGGGCCAGCACCGACACCTACACCGACGCAATCCTGCTGGACGGCAGCTTCACCGGTCACCCCCCAAGCCCTCGACACCGCCTGCACCTCTACCTCGCCGACACCGGCGGCCACACATCATGACAGCCCGAACCCCAAGAACTAAGCGGGTGCAACCAAGCGTGGCTGGCAACCAAGGGTGGCTGGCAACCAAGCGTGGGCAACCAAGCGTGGGCAACCAAGCGTGGGCAACCAACCGTGGGCAAGCAACCGTGGGCAAATCAAGCGTGGGCAACCAAGCGTGGCTAGGCCCCCTTCTGGTCGCCGGCCCTGCGATCGCCCAGGTCACGGCCTCGGGCGATGGGATGCGGAACCCGTCAGCTAAGTTATGCGACCGTTATAAATGGCCACAATGGGATCTGAACCGCGGAATTACTATTGCCGCGAGGACACTGTGTGACTGTCTAAGGGACAACCCGATCACAGGGGGTGGGGCAAATGCTGGGGTGCCCGAAGTGCGCCGCGGAGATGGTAACCGGGGACCGCAACGGCATCATGATCGAGGAGTGCGGCGGATGCCGCGGCGTCTATCTCGACCGGGGCGAGCTTGAGCTGCTGATCGACGCCGAGAGCCAGTACCTGGCGACATTGCCTGCGGCCGACAGTACTGATACCACCTATCAGGGCCGTCACCGGCATGGTGTCGTCCGGCAGGTATTCGGCGAGCCGGACACCAACGGCCACGCAAACAACGGCGGCGAGGCCCTCAACTTCAGGTGAGATAGCCGCGCGACTACCACCCGACCCGCGCGTGCGCCGGGCTGCCCTCACCGGCCCGCTTCGAATCCCCCGGCCGACTGCCTGACCACAACCGTGGTAACCGGCAGCGAGGAATCCGCGGGCAGATCAAGCGTAGAGGCAGGTACTCCGCGTGCAGCCAGTTCCGCACCGAGGGCGGCGACCATGGCCCCGTTGTCTGTGCACAAGCCGGGCCGCGGCACGCGCAGCACGATCCCGGCCGCCGCGCAACGCTGTTCCGCCAGCGCGCGCAGCCGCGAATTCGCTGCCACCCCGCCGCCCACGAGGAGGTGCCCGGCGTTGTTAGCACGGCAGGCGTCCACGGCCTTCCTGGTGAGCACGTCCGCTACGGCCTCCTGGAACGACGCGGCGACGTCACCGACCGGCACCGTGAGCCCGGCTGCGGTGCGGGCCTCGACCCAGCGTGCCACCGCAGTCTTCAGCCCGGCGAAGGAAAAGTCGCTCGTGCCGTCGTGATACTTGCCCCGAGGGAAGGCGATCGCCTGCGGATCCCCGCCGCGGGCCGCCGCGTCGATCGGCGGGCCACCGGGGAAGGGCAGCCCGAGGAGCCGGGCCACCTTGTCGTACGCCTCGCCGGCGGCATCGTCGATGGTGGCGCCGAGCGGCACGATCTCACCGGTGATGTCAGGCACGAACAACAGTGACGAGTGTCCACCGGACACGAGCAGCGCGACGCACGGCCGCGGCAGCGGGCCATGTTCGAGTTGGTCCACGGCGATGTGCGCGGCCAGATGATTCACCCCGTAGAGGGGCTTGCCGAGCGCGAGCGCGTAGGCCTTGGCGGCGGCCACGCCGACCAGCAGCGCGCCGGCAAGCCCCGGCCCCGCGGTCACCGCGAAGGCGTCAACCTCCGCGAGCCGCACGCCCGCGAGCCCGAGCGCGCGGTCCACAGACGGCACCATCGCCTCGAGGTGCGCGCGGCTCGCCACCTCGGGGACCACCCCTCCGAACCGCGCGTGTTCGTCGACGCTCGAGGCAACCGCGTCCGCGAGCAGGGTGCTCCCGCGCACGATCCCGACGCCGGTCTCGTCACACGACGTCTCGATGCCGAGCACGAGCGGCGCGGTCAAGGCTTCCCCGTCGTGCCTGGCTGGTCACCCTGCGGTATACGCAGGCGCATCACGATGGCATCAATGCCGGACGGCTGGTAGTAATCGCGGCGCACACCCACCTCGGTGAATCCGGTGCGCCTGTAGAGGAGACGGGCACGGTCATTGTCCGCACGTACCTCGAGGAAGACCTCGCGGCGCCTGCGGGCCGCCGCGGTGGCGATGAGATCGGCGAGCAAGGCTGTCCCGATGCCCTCGCCCTGGCGGTCAGGGCGCACCGCGATCGTCTGCACGTCGCTCTGATCGCCGATGCCGGCGCAGAGGCCCGCATACCCCGCAATGGTCCCGTCCGTCTCGGCCACGATGTAGTAGCGCGTGGCGGGCCGTGCAAGCTCACTGGCGAACACCTGCTCGGTCCACGCGTCCTCAGGGAAGAGTTTCCGCTCGATGGCGAGCACCTCACGGAGGTCACTACCGCGCAACCGGCGGATCCGGACGGTCATCGCGGCATCACGGCCTTGCGCGGGCCCGGGACTCTGGCATCTGGGAGGCGCAGGTAGAGCGGCTGCGGGGCGAGAAGCGGTGCGCCTTCGGACAGACGCGCCGCGGCGAGCGAAGCGAGCGCGGCCGCGGCCGGGTGGTGCGGCTCAAGCAGTCCACCAAACGACTCCGGGTAGAGCCACGCGCCCTGCCCAGCGGCCTGCATCTGCGACGGCAGTTCAGCCGGGCGGCTGACAGCGGGACCTGACAACCTGGTACCGGTCGCGGAGTACTCAGCCCAGTAGACCTCCTTGCGCCTGGCATCGGTGGCCACAAGAAACGGCCCGCGTCCCGGACGTGCCTCATCACCGTGCACAACGGCGTAAGCGATCGCGTCAAGGGTGCACACACCATAGACGGGCACGCCAAGCGCGGCACCAAGCGCACGTGCGGTCATCACCCCAACACGCAGTCCGGTGTATGGACCTGGGCCGGTTCCGGCCACCACCGCGGTCACCGCGTCAAGGCCCGCACCTGCCTGCGCCAGGACGCCAGCGATCGAGGGCGCGAGCAGTTCGCCGTGACGCCGGGCGCCGACGGTCGTCATGCCAGCAAGCACCTGATCGCCATCGTGCACCGCGACTGTGACCGCTTCAGTCGCCGTATCGAAGGCAAGCAACAACACGGATGACCAGCCTAGGGGCAATGCCGGGGAGTTAAGGACCGCGCACGGCGGTCAAGCACCCTTGTGGGCGTGTCGTCGCGGCAAAGCAACGGAGGTCCGGTAAGACGGGAATCTACCAAGATCGATCCGTCGCCGAGGACCTCCGTTGCGCATTCAGTCTGCCACCCGTACTGCTGTTGTGACCATTACGAAGACGATCAGTGTGGCGGCGGGGGTGTTCGCCCCCGGGCACCTGGGCGAGTTGACCCAGCAGGTGCCGTTCGAGTTGGCGGATGCGGTGCTGGAGGGGACGCGCACTCAAGAGCGGCGGCTGCGGTTACTGCCCTCGCGGGTCGGGCTGTATTTCGTGCTGGCGATGTGCCTGTTTCCCGGAACCGGGTATCGGGGCGTGTGGGCGCAGCTGACCGCGGCCCTGGACAGCCGGGGACTGCCTTCGCCATCTTTGAGGGCGCTGCGTGACCTGCGCCGGCGTATCGGTATCGCGCCAGTGAAGGCGCTGTTCGAGATGCTGGCCGGCCCGCTGGGCCGGCCGCGCACGCCAGGGGTGTGCTTTGGCCGGTACCGCACCGTCGCCTTCGACGGGTGCCGGTCGATCAAGGTCCCGGACAAGCCCCGCAACCGGGGCTGGCTGGGCAAGCTGAACGCCAGCCGGGGCGAGACCGGCTACCCGGCGATCCAGCTGATGACCCTTTGCGAGACCGGCACCCGCGCGCTGATCGGGGCGGTGTTCGGCACGCCCGCCGACGGGGAGATCACCTGGGCCCGCAAGCTGCTGCACCACTTGGACGACACGATGCTGCTGCTGGCCGACCGCGGTTTTGACGCCGGGGAGTTCCTGCGCGAGGTCGCCGCCACCAGGGCGCAGTTCCTGGTGCGGCTGACAGCCACCCGCCGCCCGCCGGTGCTGGGGCACCTGCCCGACGGGTCGGTGCTGTCGGTCATCGGCGGCGTGAAAGTCCGTCTCATCGCCGCCAGCGTGACGGTCACCTGCGCCGACGGCACCAGGTACGGCGGCACCTACCGGCTGGCTACCACGCTCCTGGACCACCGCGCCTACCCCGCGGACGCGCTGATCCGCCTGTATCACGAGCGCTGGGAGCACGAGATCGCCTACCTCGCGCTGCGGCACACCCTGCTGCACGGGCGGGTGCTGCGCTCGCACGACCCGGCCGGCCTGGAGCAGGAGATGTGGGCGCTGCTGGCCCTCTACCAGGCGCTGCGGATCGCCATCACCGACGCCGTCCAGACCGTCCCGGGCACCGACCCCGACCGCGCCAGCTACCAGATCGCCGTCGAGACCGCCGCGACGCTTTTGACCCAGGCACGCAACGTCGTCACCGGCACGGTCGACCTGGCCGGCGACATCGGCCGTGCCATCCTGGCGAACCTGCACGGGCCGCGCCGGCCCCGCGTCTGCGCCCGGAAGGTCAAATCCCCGCTGTCCCGCTGGGCCAAGCACCCACCCGACAAACCCACCAAGTGCCTGCCGATCACCAGCCTGACCACCACCATTCACCAGGCCGCGGCGCCGGAGAAGACACGCCGCCGGAGATGCTTGACACAAGCGCCCAGCCCTTAACTCCCTGGCATTGAGCCTAGGGGGTGTCCGGTAGAGCTTTGGCTGTCACAAGAACCTGGTCAGCGCACTGCGAGCGGCGGCCTGCGCGCCTGCGGTGAGCGTGCTGACGGGGTCGGCACCGAAAGCGCCGCCGGTCCGGGCCTCGAAGATGACGGTGACAAGGACGTTACGGTAACGGGCGACCAGCGTGACCATGTCGAGGAGAGCGCCGCGCCTGAAGTGCTGGTCGGAGGAGAACGCTTGCTGGCCTAGCCCGGATACGGGGGTCACGGTCGCCCTTGGGTCCTGGGACTTCTTTGGCGGGAACTGCTTGGCTGCCTTCGCCTCGGCGAATGCGTCCTGCGCTGCCTCGGTGGCGCTACCGTTACCACTCGCGAGCCCGTTCGGCTCGTATGCCTCCACCGCCAGTTCCATGAACCGGTACGTCTGCGACTGGTCGACCGACCATGAGCACTGGCTGGCGGCTTTGCCCTCCAACGGCTGCGCCGCGGCCGGCTTCGATCTGCCCGGCACGTACTGGTCGAGCACGGCACCAGGAATCACGGTGCAGGCAGCAGGCACTCGCTGGATCTCGCCGGGCATGAATGTGGTGACCAGGGGACCTGGCTCGGCGCCTGCGCTGTTCTGGCCGCCGCGTAGCACCAGCGCAAGCACGACGACCACCGCGCCGACGGCTGCAAGCCCGACAGCAGGCCAGAACCAGGGTGACCGCCCACCATGCCGGGCGCGGCCAGCGGTCACACGCCGCGGCGGACGCGGAGGCAGGGGCAGGGGGGGCAGGTCAGCGTATTCCTCATCGGCCAGATCATGCCCCTGCATGTGAACTGACCTCGGGGGAGTAGGCCCCTGATAGGTCACGGAACGCCTCCCGGGGGAAGGGGATCGACCGTGCGCGAGGGTACGGGAACGGACGACAAGGTAGGAACTGACCAGGACTATAGAGCCTCGGCGTGGCCTGTTTCGGCCGTTTCGACCGGGTGAGCGCAGATCGGGCAACACTGAGCAGATCGGGCCACACTGAGTGGTCTGGCCGTGACCCGATGCGGGTTCGTGCGTAGTGGCACGTCCGCCCGCGTGGCAACCTCGGACCCCAACGGCCGCCATCACGTCGGCGGGGGCCCGGAGGCGGTGCCGCGGCCCCACGGAAGCGCTGGCCACGACTGGCACGACTGGTACGCGTCGAAATCACGCCAGGCGACCGAACGCGGCGCGGCCCGCGACCAGGGCCCCACGATCAGCCGCTCATGCGTCTGTGGCGGGTGTCAGCAGTGTTCCCACCGTGTGCCAGCGCCCAGCAGCCGCACGGTGCGGGTCTCGTCATCGAGCGCGCCGTCGGATGGCCGGCCGATCGTGATCTCCAGCCGGTCCTCGGCGAGCCGTTCCACCAGGCCCTCACCCCACTCCACCACGGTCACCACGCAATCCAGATCGGCATCCAGGTCGAGATCATCCACCTCGGCCGCGTCGCCCAGACGGTAGGCATCCACATGCACGAGCGCGGGTCCGTCACCAAGCGATGGGTGGACCCGGGCGATCACGAACGTGGGCGAGGTGACGGGACCCCGGACGCCGAGTCCGTCGCCGATGCCCTGGGTGAGCGTCGTCTTCCCGGCCCCGAGGGGTCCCGTGAGCACCACGAGATCCCCGCCGCGAAGCCGGCTCGCGAGCCCGCGTCCGAGCAAGCGCATCTCGCCGGCCGTCCGCACCGTGATCTCCTTGATTTTTCCTGTCACGCTCTTCTCCGCTGTAACGCACGTTCAGCGACCGCGGTGGATGTGCGAGGACCAGGCCGGGGCGTCACGCGGAGCGCTGGGTCCTCGGGCTCATCGCGGCGCGATCAATCAGTTCCTGCAGCTCGGCGGTGACGAGGCCAGGGCGCTCCAGCATAATCAGATGCCCGGCACCCTCATCCACGACAAGCTCAGACCCAGGAATCTGCGCGGCCATCTCCTCGGCGTGCGATTTCGGCGTCAGCCTGTCCTTGCCACCGGCGATGATCACCGTGGGCACCTTGCCGAGGGTGGGCAGGCAGGCCATCTTGTCGTGTACGAGCAGCGCGTTGAAGAACTGTGAGACTACCTCGACGGGCGTGGCCCTGATCATCCGCTCAACGAAGTCGGTGATCGTCGGGCTCGTGTTCGGATCGCCGAACGCGAGCAACCTGGTGACGAGGAACGCAAGGTCACCGCCAACCTGGCGGGCACGTTCCACGAAGGCGGCACGCCGGGCCTTCGCCGCACCCCGTATCACGCTGGGCGCCGCGCGGCGCACCACCATGCCGAAGGGGGCGGGCAGCCCAAGCGTCACCTTCGCCAGGCCGCCGGCCGAGGAGGAGATGAGCGCCACGCCCCTGACCTTGCCGCCGAACAGCTCTGGATGCTGGTCGGCCAGCGCCATGATCGTCATTGCGCCCATGGAGTGACCGACGAGCACGACCGGCGCGCCGCGCGGCGCGACCGCACTGATCACCGCATACAGGTCGCGGCCGAGCTGATCGATGTTCTCGTTTTCTGGGTGCGACCGCCCTGACCTGCCGTGGCTGCGCTGGTCCCAGAACACGAGCCGGTAGGGGTTGCCCGGAGCGCCGAGATCCCTGCGCTGGTAATGCCAGCTGTCCTGGTTGAGGGTGTACCCGTGGCTGAAGATGATCGTGACGGGCGCCTTGTCCGGCCCGTTGATCTCGGTGTGCAGAGGCACGCCGTCGTCGGCGTGCACGACCAGCTCACGTCCGCGCAACTGGCCGAGCGGCTCGGCCGCCGCAGGGTCCGGGCGCAGCCGCATCCTGCCAACGGCGATCTTCTCCGCGGCCACCGCAGCACCCACCGCGGCCGCGGTCGCACCGGCGGCGATGCTGGTGATCTCCGTGAACCGTCGCCACCGCACCATCGGCACTCCCTCCTACTTGTGACGCGGGTGTAAAAAGGTTACTCAGCAGTAAACGCGCGCGATGCGGTTTCCGATGCCCGTGACGATCGCGTAAGAGATCGTTCCAAGCGTGTCTGCCCACTCCTGCGCGGTCGGCTCGCCGTCATCGCCGGGGCCGAACAGGATGACCTCATCTCCCGCCGCGGCGGGCTCAGTGCCGAAGTCGACGACGAACTGGTCCATGCACACCGTGCCCGCGACCGTCCAGCGCCGCCCCCGCGCATGCACGAGGGCCCGGCCCGCGGCGGTGCGTGGCACGCCGTCTGCGTACCCGAGCGGTACCAGGCCGAGTACCGCGTCCGTCGCCGTCACATACCGGTGACCATAGGACACCCCTGTGCCCCGTGCCACCCGCTTGACCTGGGCCAGCCTGGTACGCAGCGTCATCGCCGGCCGCAGCTCTGGTGGCGCGCCACCTGGCAGGGTCGAAAGCCCGTAAATGGCGCCCCCCGGCCTGATCAGGTCGAACCTTGCCGTTGTGAGGGTGAGCGCGGCAGCCGTATTGGCAATGTGGCGTACCTCCGGCTTAGCCCCCGCCTTCTCCGCGCTCTCAATGGCCCACGCGAACACATCGAGCTGGCGCCCTATCGACGGATCGCCGGGCAGGTCAGCGGAGGCGAAGTGGGACCAGAGCCCGGTGACCTGGAGCTGGCCAGCGGCCTGCCCAGCGAGGGCGGCGTCTACCACGGCGGGCCACTCGCCGGGGGTCGCGCCGCCCCGGGACAGGCCGGTATCCGCCTTGAGATGCAACCGCGCGGGCTGGCGGGCCCGCATGGCCGCGCCTGCGATCTCGGTCACCACCCCGGTACTTCCCGCGGACACGTCGATGCGGGCCTTAACGGCCTCCTCGTAGGGCTCGCCCGGGATGGCCATCATGCAAAGCACCGGCGCGGTGATCCCCGCTGCCCGCAGGCGCAGCGCCTCGGAGACCTGGGCCACGCCAAGCCAGTCCGCGCCTGCCTCAAGCGCTGCCACGGCGCAGGGCACCATGCCGTGCCCGTAGGCGTCGGCCTTGACCACCGCCATCAACTGGGCGCCCGCGGCCTTTTCGCGAAGCAGCGCCACATTGTGCCTGACCGCGGCCAGATCGACGAGAGCCCAGGCCGGTGTTTCCATCGGGTCCTAGTCTGCCAGCAGCGCGGGCCGCATACGTACAGTCCGCTGCCTGGCCAGCCTTCTAGTCTGGCGGCCGCGCAGGCCGCATACGTACAGTCGGCTGCCTGGCTAGCCTGCTAGCCTGGCAAGGAGTGCGGTACCGTCAGGCACACCCAGGCCGGTGCACGCGTCCCATCCGGGCCCGGCCGCATACGCACCGTTGTTGCCGCTGGTGATATCACGGAAACCGGCTGCTGTGGCTCCCGCGGAAACGCCCGCATAGATCAGCGGCTGCAGCAGGCCTAAGGGCTTGCCCGTGCCCTGCGTGAGCCTGCACACGAGCGCCGCCCACAACGGTGCGACTGCGCTCGTGCCGCCGACCACAATCCGCTGGCCGTCCACAAGTACCTGGTATCCCGTCGCCGGATCCGCGTTACCCGCGACGTCGGGAACGCCGCGGCCCGTGGCGCCGCCCCCGCCCGCGCGCACAGGGACGCCGGCGCCCGCCTGCCAGGCCGGCTGGGCGAAAGCGTCGCTGACCCCACCGCCGGTCGCACCCTGCCCCTGGCCGTCGTTCCATACCGTTTCCGAGCTGACAGCGCCGGTGGTCACGTTCGCGTCCAGGCGTGTCCCGCCGCAGGCAAGCGCATGCGGGCTTGAGGCAGGGAAATCGGTGTGGCTCCGCCCGTCCTGCTGCCCGTCACTGCTGCCGTTGTCCCCCGCGGCCACGCAGACGGTCGCCCCGAGCGCCGCCGCATCGGCGAAGACCTGATCAAGGGCGGTGCGCGCCTGAGCCGTCCAGGAATCCTCTGACTGACCCCAGCTGATGCTCACGGCGGCGGGTGTCTGGCTGGCATGCACGGCGGTGGCGACCGCGTCGACGAAACCCTGGTCTGTGTTGGGCGCGAAGTACACAAGTTGCGCTGCGCCTGGCGCGAGCGCGCCCGCTACCTCGATGTCGAGCAGGACCTCTCCGTCCGCTCCGTTCGGATCCTGCCCAGCGGCGTTGACGGCCCCGTCCACTTCGACCGCTGTCACCGTCGGCGCTGTGATCCCGAGACCCGAGAAGTAGGTGTCAAGCTCGGTGGCAGCGAAGCCACCACCCAGCTCGATGACCGCCAGTGTCTGCCCGCTGCCGTCGGTGCCAGAGGGAAACTGGTAGGACGCGCCGACCTGCGGCGGCGTGTAGGACCGATGGCGAGCCGCGTCGTCGGTCAGCTGAGCGAGCCGGAACTGTGGGCGGGCCTGCGGCCGGTCGTCAAGCCCGAGCACCGCGATGACGATACCGCCAAGCTCCGCTGGCACCCGGAGGCCACCCACGCGGTAGCGGTGTACGGTGCGCCCCCCGCTGGGGTGACCGCTGCTCACTCGGCTGAGCGATGCGCCGAACGCCTCGGCCGCATCCGACACCGACCCCGCCACCCTCAACCGCCGCGACGCGGCGTCCGCGCCCGTAACCGCTAACCGGTACGTGGCAAGCACGGTGCGGATCCGCGCGACGTCGGCCGGGTCGGCCCCGTGGCGATCCGTGAGCTGTTCACGCGAGAGCGTGGCGGTTCCCTCCACGTATTCGCTGGGTAAATCCGCCCGGCGGCGCGTGACCAGTGTCACCTCGATCCGCTCGGAACCATCGAGCGGCTCTGCGTCCTGCGCATCGGTCAGGGGGCGGCGCTCGCTGCCTGGCAGCGGCACGAACGCGTTCACCGGGACTTCTGACATGTTTGCCCTCCACCCATCGCCGGGCTGTCAAGAACTGATCCCTAACGGCTGCGCTCGGGCCGCCGCCGACCTGTTCACTGTGATCGCGGCCTGGCACGGATCTCAACACGCCCCTTGTATGCGAAGCCTCGCACACGAAGCACTGGAGCGTCATGCGGCAGCGCAGTTTCCTGCTCGTCGTCGGGCAGGCCTCGCGAAACGCCGAAGCCGCCCGTCACGACGCGGACGCCGGGCGGGACGATGATCTCCACGTCCGACTTGTTGCCGACCGCGCGGATGGCAGTGACGGGTCCGGTCAGCTCGGCAGCGCGCAGGTCCAGGTGGGAGCCGCCCTTGTAGGCGAAGGTCGTCAACTGGCGTGGCACACGCCAGCGCCCGCCCCGGCGCACCGAACCCTTGATCGCGATTGCGAACGGCCCTCGGCCGGCCAGTCAGCGGCGCGTGCCACCTGCCGCGCTGCTTCTCCCTTCACCGTTCACCGCGGACGGAATGAACGATCAATGAACAACCACGGTAACCGCGAGCACACTGAATCGAGACAGATCGTAACTTGAAAGGGCAATCCTGCCCGTCTTCGCCATCGGCACGGCGGCGGGTCGTCTGGGAGGGGCCGCGCCTCCATGCGGGCGCCTGCACGTCCCTGAGCGCCACGCTGACGGCCTCGCGGGGCCCATCGAGCACCCTTGGGGCACGTGGATATCCCTCGCCGAGCGGTACATGGCCGTCAAGCGCCCAGAACGCGACATCCCAGAACGCGACACAGAGTGCGGCGGTGAGCGAGCCCGTGGGCACGCTCGCTGCCCACATCTCTGTCGCCGGGCGGCGCGGAACATCCGACAACGGGGAGGGAAGAATGCCGCCGAGGCGGCTAGCAGCGCGGCCGCAGAGCAGCCCAAGCCCACGCGGGTCAGCACCGCCTCAGGTCCACGCCCCTTGGCGGCCTCAGGTCCATGTCACCGCTCAGCCGTCACAGCCTCAGCTCCGTTACCAGCCGGGAGAGCTGTTCCTCCGTCAGCAACGCGCAGCCAGCGAACTCGCCAGCCGGACTGAAGAAGACGGCGGCGCCTGTCGCCCGGTCCACGACCGCCCTCGCCGGATGATTGCGGAACGTCACATCGTCGAATCGCAGCGAACCGGCCGCCTCGGCTATCTGCCTGAGCGCGCCGGTGAGATCGGCCGCCAGCTCCGCAGGGTCGGCCGGCTCTCCGTTCACCGCTCTGGATCCGACACCGAAGTCGGGCGCGTGACCCAGCCAGCGGCGCACCCGGTCCTGCGGAAACAGCCAGCCGCTTCGGCCGGGTGTGTCGCCGCGGGGCCTGCGGCGTGCCGCGGCAGGCGCTACCTCCACCGCCGCGCTCGGCGGCGTCGCAGGGAGCAGCTCCGCCGATCGGAGCGCCTGCTGGGCGGCCGGGAGCCGCTGGTACGGCCGCGCGACCGGTTTGCCGCGCAGGAGCCGCGCGGTCGCTGGGGGCAACAACTCGCCCGTGAGCCTGAGCACGCGAAGCGCGAGCTGGCCAGGCGCGGGCACAGTTGCATGTGCTGTGTGCTCCACCAGGCCGCGCACCACGCGCCCAGGCCGTTTCGCACCCTGGCGGCTCGGCAGCGGCACAGGCAAGGCCCAGCCAGAAACGAGCAGGATGAGCACGCTCAGCCCGGCGGCCACGATCAGCACCTGCCCAGCGGGGACGAACTGGCTGAACCAGACATGCAACGCGCCGATACCGCTCGCCAGGTCACCGGGTCGCAACTGCAGGCCGTCGTTTGCGCCACCGCCTCGCCCGTGCAGCAGGGTCAACCCTGCGAGCGGGCCAGTCCCGGCCACCCCGCCCAAGCGAGCAGGACTGGCCAGCCGGGCCAGCCCACCACGCAGCGCTACTCCGCCCGGGCGACCACTCTCACCAAACTGGCTGAGCCGGGCACGCGCGGTCCACCCTGCCACCTGAGTCAGCCGGGTCAGCTCAGCTGCAGGAGGCTGATGGGCTAATTGAGCTGTTGGAGACCCGCGAGTTGTGTGGTGTTGCCAGGGCAATTGAAGCAGCGCCTGATGCAGCCGGAGGTGCGTGCCTGACAGCGGCAGCAGGGCCGCGAGCGCCGTCGCGCCGCCGATCGCGAGCGTCGCGGTCAGCGCGCGCCATGCGGACCATAGCCCGGCCCGCCGCGGCACGTCGCGTCTGGCCTGGCCGCCCGCTCGCGCCTCGCGCATGGCAAGCTCCCGCCGCTGCCTTGTGAATGCGAGCGACGCCGCGAAGATAGCAGGCCTTCGACTGCTCCGCCGCACCGCGACAAGCAAGAACGCGACCTCGTGGTACATGGCCACCAAAGTTTCGGCCGTCGCCACCCGCAGCCCGGCCCATCGCAGCGCGAGAAGGCCCCGCATCGAGCGCCCCGGCCAGCGTAGCCGGGCGGTGATCACAGATCCCCTGGCCGCTCGCGCGAGCCCAGCCCAGCGGGGCACACCAGGCAACGGTGGCACCACGTCAAGGACGCGGTGCTGCGCGCGGAAATCCACGGCCACTGCGGTGGCAAGAAGCCCGAGCAGCAGCCAGCCGCTCGCGTGGCCATCACCCGCCGCGGCATGCACGCGTGACACCCACGACGGAACGCCCGCACCTTCGGCTGCCGCGTCGTAGTGATAGTGATCGAGCATGGCCATGCCCAGCAGCGCCGGTGGCAGCAGCCAGGTCAGCAGGCGCCACAAGCGCCACCTCGCCCGTTGCCCGTTCACACCACGTGGCCGCGCAGCCACAGCCAGGCCAATCCCCGCCGTGATCAGGCCAGTGCTCACGGCATGGCCGGGAAAGCGGACCGGGCCCGCGTCCATCCAGCCCGGCAGCAGCGCGGCCAGATGCCAGCCGGTACCTGGCGCGGCCAGTGCGGCAATGATGCCCTGGACAAGCGAGAACCCGGCCCCAGAGGCCACGCCGATGAGCACGTAGTCCACCGTGGCAAGCCGGGTGAACCGATGGCGGGCGGCCAGCCAGAACGCCGCGATCGGGACAAGCGCCGCGACCTCCTCGGCGGGACCCGCAAGCGCCGGCCACCCGTGCACCGGGCCCCGGCCGGTGGCAAGCCACTCCATTGCCGCGATGGCGGCCGCGCAGGCCGCGCCGACGGCGACCATCCGCAGGCAGGCCGCCCAGCTCAAGGTGTGAGTCCTGGCGAGCGCGAACACCTGCAAGATCAGCCAGACCGTCCCCGCGAGCACAGGAAGCACATGGCTGGCACGGGGCGCGGACAGCAAGGTGACCACGATCACGGCCACGGCGCCCCAGCCCACAGCGGCGCGGCAGGCGCGCAGCACTGCCGTGAGGACGTGGCGCCCCCTGACGGCGGCCGCCAGCGCCGACAGCCGTTCTGGAATATCTGGGCGCAGGGTCCGGCGGGAGGCGTGACGGCTGGACGGGCCGCCACCATAGCGCCCTGCCAACAGGCGCAGCCGTTGATCGCCGGTGTTTTGCGCCCACGCCGCGAACCGCGCACGTGCGCCACCCACGTCGGGTCCGCCGAGCGCGGCAATGAACAGGGGCGGCCCTGCGCCGAGCGCGTAACCGGTCATGCTGACCAGGACCGCGGCCGATCCGTCTGGGAGGCAGACGAGGAAGTCGTCCGGCGCCCATCGGGCGGCAAGGTCAAGCAGTGCCCGCCCACTGGCGGGAAGCACCGTCACGGTGTCGTACATGAATGCGGCCCTGGTCCGGCACGCCAGCAGCCGGTCGGCGCCCGTCTCAACGGCCGCGCCGGCGATGGCGTCCGCTAAGCCGGGATCGACCCCCTGCGCCACGGCGAGCGGGACAACCCGCTTGTGCGGAACCCCGCCGGTGAGCCAATCTCTGCGGAATTCCCCATCGCACGCGCAAACCCGGAGCACGAGGTCACGGGCAAGCATTTCTGCGGCGTTCATAGGCTCCTGACTGGGTCGGGGACCTCCTCCGAGTTATATGTCCCAAGTTCCCTGGCGAAGGTAACCCGCGGACAGCAGCCGGTTTCGTTCCGTGCGCCATCGTGAGCCCCTGGCGCGGGAACTCTCACCTGCCCCCTGTGTCACTGCGGCCGTCCCGCCGAATCACCCGCGGGTCATGCCGCGAGCGCGGAAGCCCTGCCAGTCCAGCCCCAGCAGCTCGGGTTCCACACAAAACCGCTCGAGAAGCGGGAGCTCCCCCTCGCAACCGGCCGCAGTGTCACAGTCGGCACAATCCATAGCCGCGACACTACCGGCGCGGCGCGTACATGATCATGGCCATGCCAAACAGGCAGATCGCCGCGCCGATCAGGTCGTAGCGGTCCGGCCTGTAGCCATCCGCGACCACGCCCCAGGCGAGCGAGCCTGCCACGAATATGCCGCCGTAGGCGGCCAGGATGCGGCCGAAATGCGCGTCAGGCTGCAGCGTCGCGACGAAGCCGTACACGCCAAGGGCAGCTACCCCCGCCCCCATCCACGCGATACCGCGGTGCTCACGGACCCCCTGCCAGACAAGCCACGCACCGCCGATCTCAGCGATCGCGGCAACGGCGAACAGCCCAAGCGATCGCAGCACCGTCACGACTGTCACACTGTGTTCGCGCCTACGGTGCGGAACGCTTGTTGCAGGGCACCTGTCACGTCACCTGCGCCGATCGGGGCACCGCCCGACGCGAGCCGCGCCGCCAGACCGTGCAGGTAGGCGGCGGCAGCCGCTGCGGCAGGCACCTCCATACCCTGCGCGATCAGGGCGCCAGTGAGCCCCGACAGGACGTCGCCTGAGCCCGCTGTGGCCAGCCATCCAGTCTTCATGGTGTTCACCAGGGCAGGTCCGTCCCTTCCGGCGATCACCGTCGTCGAGCCTTTCAACAGCACCGTGGCGCCAAGTTCGGCGGCGGCCCGCCTGGCGTGCTCAAGGCGCCGCACCTCCACATCCTCCCTACTGGTGCCAAGCAGCCGCGCCAGTTCGCCCGCGTGCGGCGTGAGCAGTGTCGGCGCGGTGCGGCGCAGCGGCAACAGGCCGGCCGCAAGCAGGGTGAGCCCGTCCGCATCCACGAGGACAGGCAGATCCGTCTCGAGCACCGCGGCGAGCAAGTGACCCGCGTTGGCGCTCGTGCCCATGCCCGGCCCGGCGACCCAGGCCTGAACGCGGCCCAGGTCGTTGATCACAGCCACCGCGGCGGCCGCGCTGCCGTGCGGTCCCGCCACAGTTATCACGGCCTCCGGCCAGCGCTCTCGGACCAGGTTGGCGACACCCGGCGATGAGGCCAGGTACCGCACCATCCCGGCACCGCCGCGCACCGCCCCGCCGACCGAGAGCACGGCAGCCCCGGTGAAGCGGTCACTCCCGGCGAGCACACCGAGGACGCCGCGGCGGTACTTGTCCGATCCGGCCGACGGGCTCGGCAACATCGCGGCAAGATCCTCGGACTGAAGCGCGACCACGTCCGGTGCTGCCAGTTCGCCCGCCAGGCCGATGTCGACAAGTTCGGTCACTCCCGCATGCGATGCGCCAGGATCGATCAGCAGGCCGGGCTTGTAGGTACCAAAGGTGACCGTGACATCCGCCTGGACCGCGGCGCCCTCCACGACCCCGGTTTCTGCATCGACCCCGCTCGGCAGGTCGGCGGCGACCACCACGGCACCCGCACGCGCGGCCAATTCCGCGAGAGACGACTGGGAGTCGCGCAGCCCGCCGCGGCCACCGATGCCGAGCATGCCATCGATGATCAGATCGGCGTCGCCGATGAGCCGCCGGGCGGCCTGATCGGTCGCTGGCACCAGTCGCCCACCCGCACGCCGCAAGGCAGCGGCGCCGCCCGGGTGGACTCGCGACCCGGCGAGCAGGGCGTGCGTGCGTGCGCCACGGCGCGTGAGCCGTTCTGCGGCATACAACGCGTCACCGCCGTTGTCGCCGCTACCGGCCAGCACCACCACACGCGCTCCGTACACCCGGCCGAGCAGGCGCGCACAGGTCGCGCCGAGGCCTGCCGCCGCCCGCCCCATCAGCGTACCCTCAGGCAGGCGCGCCATCAGAGCCTGCTCGCCCGCGCGGACCTTCGCGACCCCGTGTGCGTACCGCATCATCCTCGTGCCCCCACCATCGCCACCGCCTGCCGGACGTCCGGAGGCTCGCGCCGCGGCCCGGGCATTCGCGCCCGCAGCGGACGGCACACCCCACGCCGCCCGCGTCCGCCTCCGGTGAACAGATCGGAATCCCGCCGGCGAGCGCGGCACAGCGCCGCCTCGAACCGCCGGGCGCCCACAATTGCCGTGCCGATGCCAGCGATCACGTTCCCAGCCTGTCATGGACACGCCCCGTGGTGGTCGCGGGACCGACGGTCATGCGGCGACGGTGGCGCGCGCGCCTACGGTGCACACCGGTGACGATCGGTGCATGGACAAGCGGCACATCGCCGGTGTCACTTGTGGCCCCTCCGGCTGGCGACAGGGCTTTCTGCCGCCACGGCGGCAGCGGACTGAACCGCTGACTGACCGCGCATCAACCAAGATCGGCGCGGACGACATCGGCAAGGTGCCTCGCTATCCGCTGCGCCTGCTCCTGCTCGGCCGCCTCCACCATCACCCGGACCGCGGGCTCGGTCCCGCTGGGGCGGATGAGAACCCTGCCGCTTTCGCCGAGTTCGGCCTGGGCACTGGCCACGGCCTCAGCGAGCCCAGGCGAGGAATTCACCCGGGATTTGTCCACGTCAGGCACGTTGATGAGCACCTGGGGAAACCTCTGCATGACCTTAGCAAGCTCACCGAGCGCGAGGCCGCGCCTGGCTATCGCCGCCAGCAGGTGCAGCGCCGTCAGCAGGCCATCACCGGTTGTCGCGTACTCCAGCATGATGATGTGCCCGGATTGCTCGCCGCCGAGCACATAGCCACCGGCCTTCATGGCCTCAAGGACGTACCGGTCACCCACCGCGGTCTCGACCACCCGGATGCCGGCGTTCTCCATGGCGCGGCGGAAGCCGAAATTAGACATCACCGTCGCGACGACCGTGTCACCGGTCAGCCGCCGCGCCTCCTTGAGCTCAATCGCGAGAATCGCCATGATCTGATCACCGTCGACCACCTGCCCGTCGGAGGTGACGGCCAGGCACCGGTCGGCGTCGCCGTCATGTGCGATGCCCGCGTCGGCGCCATGCGCGATGACCGCGCCGATGAGCGCGTCCAGGTGAGTAGATCCGCAGCCCTCGTTAATGTTCAGGCCGTCAGGCTGCGCACCGATCACGATCACGTCCGCGCCCGCGCGGCGCAGGGCCGCGGGTGCCACGTCGTGGGCGGCCCCGTGCGCGCAGTCCACCACGATCCGCAGGCCAGCCAGCGGGCCGACATCCTCCGTCGTGGCGACCGGGGCGCCCGCTCCGCCGCTATGCAGGGACGACACCACGTGCTCCACGTAGCGCTCACGCGCACCCGGTGCATCCGTCACCCGGCCGAACCCGGATGCGGGTGCCTGCCCCGTGCCCATGTCGCCAAGCCGCTGTTCGATCGCGTCCTCGACGGGGTCGGGAAGCTTGAACCCGCCGCGGGAGAAAAATTTGATGCCATTGTCCTGAGCGGGATTGTGGCTCGCAGATAGCACGACGCCGAAATCGGCACCGAGCGCGCCGGTCAGGAAGGCCACCGCCGGGGTAGGCGTGACGCCGAGCCTCATCACGTCCACGCCCGAGCCCGCCAAGCCCGCGATGACGGCAGCCTCGAGAAACTCACCGGATGCGCGCGGGTCACGGCCTACCACCGCGGCGGGTCGCCGCCCTGCCTGCGCCGCTGCGGCGAACTCACCGGCGTCGCCGAGCACGGACGTGGCAGCCGACGCGAGGTCCATCGCGAGGCGAGCCGTAAGATCACGACCCGCGACGCCGCGGACGCCGTCAGTACCGAAAAGATGGCCCATAGGATTGGCTCCAGGGGATCCTGGTGCAAGCTTTCCGACGCGCACCAAATCAGCGCTTTGAGTACTGTGGGGCCTTACGGGCCTTCTTCAAACCGTACTTCTTGCGCTCCTTGACCCGGGCGTCGCGGGTCAGGAAGCCCGCCTTCTTCAGCGCAGGGCGGTTATCCGCGTCGATCTCCGTGAGTGCACGCGCGATGCCCAGGCGCAACGCTCCGGCCTGCCCGGTGACTCCGCCGCCGGAAATACGAGCGATCACGTCGAACTGGCTCTCGGCACCAAGGGTGACGAACGGCTCGTTGATGAGCTGCTGGTGGACCTTGTTCGGGAAGTACTCACCCAGCGTCCGGCCGTTGATCTTCCACTGTCCCGACCCTGGCATGACGCGGACCCGCGCGATGGCCTCCTTGCGCCGGCCGGTGGCACCGCCGCGCCCGGTCAGCACGGGCCGCGCCGCAACGCTCGCGGCTTCGGCCGGTGTCTGGGTGGTGTAGTCGGACCCATACTCCGCTTGGTGGGCGTCGTCAAAAACGCCACCTTGGGCGTCTCCGGCGAAATCGTCCGTACTCGCCTCGACGTCCTCGGTGGGTGTCTCGGTACCGGTGGGCTGGGCCACGGTCTGTTCCTCGTGCTTCCTCTGTGCTGCTGATGGGCGGTGCTGCTGATGGGCTAAGGATCTAAGGATCTAAGGATCTACTGGACGATCTGGGTGATCTCGTACGGGACAGGCTGCTGCGCCTGGTGCGGGTGGTGCGGGCCTGCGTAGACCTTCAGCTTGCGGTGCATCTTCCTGCCCAGCGTGCTCTTCGGCAGCATCCCCTTAACGGCCTTTTCGACCACCTTCTCCGGATGCTTGGCCAGCAGATCGCGGTAGGCGATCGAGTGGAGTCCGCCGGGGTACCCCGAATGCCGGTAGGCCTTCTTCTGCTCAAGCTTGTTCCCACTGAGCGCGATCTTCTCCGCGTTGACGACGATGACGAAGTCGCCGGTGTCCACATGCGGAGCAAAGATCGGCTTGTGCTTACCTCTGAGCAGCGTCGCGACGTGACTGGCCAGGCGCCCGAGGATCACATCGGACGCGTCCACCACGTGCCACTGGGGCTGGATGTCCCTAGCCTTCGGGCTAAATGTGCGCACAGTCGTAAAGCCTTCGCGTGTAGTTCCTGATCTTGGGATCCCAGCCCAGGACGGGCTGCCGCGCGCCGCACGGGGGTCCGCCTGCCCAAATGGGCACACAGCGCGTTCTGCTGAGCATGCGCCATCGGCACACCGGTGCACACGGACGTCAAAGCAGACTACCGGGCGCTGTCGGTGCGGGTCAAAATGAGGTCGTGCCTGCGGCCGTTTGAGCAAGCATCCCCATATGCCGTGACCTCGGAATATCTGCTGGCGGCGGCGTGGCGGATGGACGGGACGCTACGCTCCCCCTATGACTCACCCGGGCGATCAGGATGCCCGCATGCCAGAAAGCTGGCCACGGAGCCTCTCCGGGTACCGGTCTACTGGGATCCAGCAGCACCGGGACCCGGTGCGTGGGTTCCCGCCCACGTCCGGCACGGGCGACCCCGAGCACCCGCCCAGCCACCTTCAAGGATCTAACGGCGCGCATCCCGGCGGCTACACCGGGCCGGAGCAGGATCGGCCTGCAGCAGGCTGGGGTGGCGGGCCATGGGAAACCCAGGGTACTGACACCGGCAATGGCCACGGCATCGGCGCCTTCGCCGGCGCTGTCAACGGGTCGCAGATGCCGACCCATGGCGAGGACGGCCCGACGCAGATGCCGACCCACGGCGAAGACGGCCCGACGCAGATGCCGACCCATGGCGAGGACGGCCCGACGCAGATCTGGACCCTGGGCGGGCATGCGGACGGTCAGCGGCACGCCCCGCCCTGGAAGGCCGGCAGCGCTGCGCCTGGACAGGCAAGGAATGTGCGGGTTGGCTCAGGCGGGAACGCCACCGCCGCGGCGGGGCCGGTAGGTCATCGAAAGGCGAGGCGAGTTCGGGCCCGGTGGCGCGTTCGCCCTTCCGCCGTCCTGCTGGTCTCGGCCGTCGCCGTGGTGACGGCAACGGCGCTCGCCGCCGTGGCCGCCTGGGCTTTCACCACAAAGCACAAGACCGCCGCGGCACCCAGCGCCGCTATGCCCGCACAGATTCAGCCATCCCTGCCCACCCCGACCCCGTCAGCGCATCTCGGCACGTGGCAGTACATCACCAGCCGGGCCGATGACCCCGTTCCGCTGGCGCTCGCTGAGCTCTTTCCCTCGCAGGTGTCCGCGGGCCCAAGAAGCTACCTCCGGACGACGGAGCGTGCCGGTCGCAGCTGCAGGAACGCCGTGTTCGGCTCGCGGCTCAAGGCAGCGTTGCGCAAGGGCTGCAGTCAAGCGCTGCGGGCGAGTTATCTTGCGGCGAACGGGGCACGGATGGGCACGATCGGCGTACTGAATCTGGCGACTGCAAGCGCGGCGGCCAACGTCGGCAAGGTGGTCACGGCGCCCGGGCAGTTCATCCAGCCGCTCCCCGCGCCGCATGGTGCGAGCGGGAACCTCGGCAATGGCACCGGTGTGGTCTGGGCGGTGGCCAAGGGACACTACCTGATCTTGATGTGGGCTCAGTATGCGAACCTGCACAGTCCCACCACGCCCGGTGAGCGCAATTTTCTCCTGCAATTTGTTAACGATCTCTACCAGAAAACGGTCAACCAGAGCCTGACCAGGCGGATGGTGACCGGGCAACCCCTGACGCCCTGAACATCGAAGCCCGGACTCCGGGTGACTGCGGCTCAGATCACCGCTGACACGGGCGGCGCCCATAGATTTACGAACGGCAGATAGATTTACGAACGGCAGAGCCACGTGCGCCCGCTGACCTGACCCGCGCCGGACCCCAGCAATGGGCCCATCGGTGGGGTAATAGCACGACTGTCTATATGTACCATCAAATCACTTCAAGATTTTCCCCTGCGTGGACCCAGGGTGGCGGGTGGGTAGCGGCGGGAGTGCGGCCGGGCCGGATTTTGGCCGGTGTCCCGCCTTGCAACCAAGCGGCGGCAGCCAAGCGAGGCGGAGCCTCGCTTGATCGTTGACCGGGAATCTGGCCGGTGATCCGGGTGTGCTTGGCGCTGACCGTGAACTGGTGGCGTGCGGGCAGGTTCCCGCGTCTTCCCCCCCGAAAACGTCGTTCCTGTGGGCGAAATGTCCGTTTTCCGTGACGTTTTCGGGGGGGAAGTTGTGTTGCTGGCCTGTAGGCGCCGGGCCGGTGGGCCGCTCAGATTTTCCGGTCAAACGATCCGGTCAAACGATCTAGGCAAGCGGCTGACCGGCGGCCGTGTGTCAGCGCAGTGCGTCGCCAAGGGCGGTGACGCATGGTTGATCTGCCCAGTGAGCGGCTAGCCGGGCGTGCATGCGCCGCAGCGCGGCGGCCAAGGTGGCTGAGCTTGTTTGCGCGATTTCGACCGCTCGTGCGGTTGCCGCGCATGCCTGGTCCACGTCACCGCCTCGGGCATGGACGGCGGCGCGGCGGGCCAGTTCACGCAGGGATATCCCGCGCTGTGCCATGAGGCGGCGCGGTTCGGTCACGAAGTCGGCCATTGGGCAGGTGCCTACCGGGGGTGACT
Organism: uncultured Actinomycetota bacterium; assembly: GCA_963712955.1. GTDB lineage: Bacteria > Actinomycetota > Actinomycetes > Streptosporangiales > Streptosporangiaceae > DATFVJ01. The sequence continues at coordinate 244,667 of CAVQKF010000018.1, forward strand.
GGTGCCGGTGTCGCCTGCTGGGGACAGCGGGCAACTTCTTCAAGCGTAGGCGACTTGGCCTGTTGGCTGGCAGTAATCAGGTTGGCACGTGCAGGGAGGCAGTGATGGCAAACGCGACCGAGACCGGGCCGGGGATAGCAGACCTGGAAAAACTCGCCGCTGAAGTAGATGGCGGTGATTACGAGGCGCGGGTGGTCGCGCATGCTGGCGGCGGCCGTTTGTGCATGTGCAGAACCGGCGGGCGGGGGCGCTGTCGCACGTGCACGAACTCATGACCGCGATGGATCTTCCGCCGATGTGATGTCAATTCCACCGAGATCATGAAGTTCGGTAGAGATGCGGCTCCCGTCGGCCAGGTCGGTGTCGGGCGGGTAGCGCACTTCCTCGAGGCAGAGCCCGTGCGGTGGCGCGACGTGCACGGCGGGGTCCCGTACTCCCCTCGCCAGCACCTCGCCCGGCCACGAGACCGGCCTGCGGCCATCGCCGGCAGCGAACATCGCACCGACGAGCGCGCGCACCATGTTGTGGCAGAACGCGTTCGCCATCACGGTCGCGACCGCGACCGCCTCGCTTTCGCGCACCCATTCCACGCGGATCAGCCGCCGGACGGACGTTGCGCCCTCACGCCGCCGACAGAAAGCGGCGAAGTCGTGCTCGCCGACGAGGGCGGACGCCGCCGCGTTCATCGCCACCAGATCAAGCCGTCGCCGATGCGCCGCGGTGTCGTGCCTGCGCAGCGGGTCGACGCCGACGGGATCGTCACATACACGGTACGAATACCTGCGCCAGAGTGCGGAAAAACGCGCGTCAAAGCCTGCCGGAGCGCTGTGGATCGCAAGCACCCGGATATCGGGCGGGAGGAGTCCGGCAAGTCGCCGTAGGGCGTGACCTTCCACGCACCCCCATGCTTGAGCGGGCACATCAACGTGCGCCACCTGTCCCCGCGCGTGCACGCCCGCATCCGTGCGCCCGGCGACCGTCAGGCGCGGTGGTTCGGGCAAGCCGAAAAGCCGGGCTGTTGCCTCCTCCACATCGCCCTGCACCGTCCGCCGGCGGGGCTGCCGCGCCCACCCGGAAAAGTCCGCACCGTCATAGCTCAGATCGAGCCGGATCCGCACGGCTGCCGCGGCAGGTGGATCAGGAGTGCGTGCCATCCTCCGGCTCGGCGTTGTCGTCCGCTACCGCGGCGTCGTCTTCCACGGTGTCAGACGTGTCAGCGTCCTGCGCTGTGGCGTCGTCACCGGCTATCACATCAGTGTCCCCCGCTGTCAGGGCGCCCTCGTCGTGGGCCGGCTCAGCGTCAGCCTCGGCGGCGTCAGTATCCACCGGCACGGTGGACTCGGGCGCCTGCGCGGCCGCCGGCGGGACAGTCGGCGCGACAGTCGGCGGGGCCGCACGGCGGACCCGGCGGCGCCGTGGGGAGGACGCCTGCGTGTCGTCAGTGACAAGCTCGATCACAGCCATTGGCGCATTGTCGCCCTTGCGTGGGCCGATCTTCGTGATCCGGGTGTAGCCGCCCGGCCTGGTAGCGAAGCTCGGGCCGATCTCCGTAAACAGGGTGTGCACAACGGTCTTGTCGGTGACCAGGGTGAGGACTCTCCGGCGGGCGTGCAGGTCACCTCGCTTGGCAAAAGTGATCAGCCGCTCCGCGACCGGACGAAGCCTGCGCGCCTTCGCCTCGGTCGTCGTGATGCGCCCGTGCTCGAACAGCGCGGTGGCAAGGTTCGCCAGGATGTGCCGCTGGTGGGAAGAACTGCCACCCAGCCGCGGGCCCTTGGTGGGCGTGGGCATGTCGTCCTACTCCTCGTCTGCTGCCTGCCAGACCGCGCCGCGGCTGGTTCGTTAGCCTCCGCTTCTGAGCCCCAGCCGGCGGCGGGGGCTCAGAAGCAGGCACTTCAGTACTGCTCCGTCTCGACGTAACTCTGGTCGTCGTCCGCGCCGAAACTGTCCGCCGCGCTACCCGGATCGAACCCGGGCGGTGAATCCTTGAGCGCGAGCCCCATGTCGATCAGCTTCTGCTTGACTTCCTCGATCGACTTGGCGCCGAAGTTGCGGATGTCCAGCAGATCCTGCTCGCTGCGGGCAACTAGCTCACCCACCGTGTGGATGCCCTCGCGCTTCAGGCAGTTGTACGAGCGGACGGTGAGGTTCAGCTCCTCGATCGGCAGCGCGAGGTCGGCGGCGAGCGCCGCATCTGTCGGCGACGGTCCCATGTCGATGCCCTCCGCATCGACGTTCAGCTCGCGAGCCAGGCCGAACAGCTCAACGAGCGTCTTGCCCGCGCTCGCCACCGCGTCACGCGGCCGCAGGCAGGGCTTGGTCTCGACATCGAGGATGAGCTTGTCGAAGTCGGTGCGCTGCTCCACACGGGTGGCCTCGACCTTGTAGGTCACGCGCATCACCGGCGAGTAGATCGAGTCGATCGGGATGCGCCCGATCTCCTGGCCGGGCTGCTTGTTCTGCGTCGCGGAGACGTATCCACGGCCACGCTCGACCGTGAGCTCCATCTCCAGCTTGCCCTTGCTGTTCAGGGTCGCGACGCGCAGGTCCGGGTTGTGCACTTCGACCCCGGCCGGTGGCGCGATGTCAGCGGCGGTCACCTCGCCCGGGCCCTGCTTGCGCAGGTACATCACCACGGGCTCGTCATGCTCGGAGGAGACCACGAGCTCCTTGAGGTTGAGGATGATGTCGGTCACATCCTCCTTGACCCCCGGAACGGTGGAGAACTCGTGCAGCACTCCCTCGATCCGGATGCTGGTGACCGCTGCTCCAGGGATGGAGGACAACAGGGTACGGCGGAGCGAGTTGCCGATCGTGTAGCCGAATCCCGGCTCGAGCGGCTCGATCACGAACCTGGAGCGGAACTCGTCTACCTGCTCCTCGGTGAGAGCTGGACGCTGAGCGATGAGCATTTTTCTTCCTTTCCGCGACGCCCGCTATTTGACGGTCGCGATTCTGCGTGTAATGCACCGAACACAGAGGGCAGCGGACCTCCCGCCGCCCAACGTTACTTCGAGTAGTACTCGACGATGAGCTGCTCCTGGACCTGGGTGTCGATCTGGGCACGGGCAGGAAGCGTATGGACAAGGATGCGCATCTTGTCAGCGACCACGTCGAGCCACGCGGGAACCTGGCGCTCGCCCGCCTCGGCGCGGGCGATGACGAACGGCGTGAACTCCCGGGACTTCGGCCGCACGTCGATGATGTCGTTGTCGGACACCCGGTACGACGGGATATCGACCTTCTTGCCGTTGACCAGGAAGTGTCCGTGCCGCACCAGCTGGCGGGCCATGTCTCGGCTCTTCGCGAACCCGGCACGGTAGACCACGTTGTCCAGGCGGCTCTCAAGCAGCTGCAGCAGGTTCTCACCGGTCTTACCGCGCCGGCGCGACGCCTCCTCGTAGTAACCGCGGAACTGCCGCTCGAGTATGCCGTAGATCCGGCGTGCCTTCTGCTTCTCCCGCACCTGGAGCAGGTACTCACTCTCCTTGGGGCGCCCACGGCCATGCTCGCCGGGCGGGTACGGCCGGATCTCGATCGGGCACTTCGGCGAGTCGCACTTGGAGCCCTTGAGGAAGAGCTTCATCTTCTCGCGGCGGCAGAGCTTGCAGTCCGCGCCGGTGTAACGAGCCATCTATCAAAAACTCCTGTCAAGTCTCAAACCCGGCGCCGCTTCGGCGGACGGCAGCCGTTATGCGGGACCGGGGTCACATCCTGGATCGAGCCCACCTCGAGGCCGGTCGCCTGCAGCGACCTGATCGCGGTCTCGCGGCCCGATCCGGGGCCTTTGACGAAGACGTCAACCTTGCGCATGCCGTGCTCCATCGCGCGGCGCGCCGCAGCCTCGGCCGCCATCTGCGCGGCGAACGGCGTCGACTTGCGCGAGCCCTTGAAGCCGACCTGACCAGACGATGCCCACGAGATGACATTGCCCATCGGGTCGGTGATGGAGACGATCGTGTTGTTGAACGTGCTCTTGATGTGGGCGTGCCCGTGAGCGACGTTCTTGCGTTCCTTGCGGCGTACCTTCTTGGTGGAGGTGCGGCTGCTCTTCGGAGGCATCTGCTCCCAAACTCCCGGAGATCATCGGTCCGTGGTGACGCTTACCGCGTCCCACGCGCGGACTACTTGTTACTTCTTGCCGACCTTCTTCTTGCCGGCCACGGTCTTCTTCTTGCCCTTGCGTGTGCGGGCGTTGGTCTGCGTGCGCTGACCGTGCACTGGAAGCCCGCGCCGGTGCCTGATGCCCTGGTAGCACCCGATCTCAACCTTGCGGCGAATGTCCGCCTGCACCTCGCGGCGCAGGTCACCCTCCACCTTGTAGTTGGCCTCGATCCAGTCACGCAGCCGCACGAGCTCGTCATCGCCAAGCTGGTGGACCCGCATGTCCGGGCTGACGCCCGTGGCGTCAAGCGTCTGCCTGGCGCGGGTGCGGCCCACGCCGTAGATGTAGGTAAGCGCCACCTCAAGCCGCTTCTCGCGGGGAAGGTCGACGCCGACGAGGCGTGCCATCGTGGGCAGCTCTCCTTCTGGTCACGGAGGTCCTGCGCGCCGCCTCCCCGCCACTGCCCGGGCGGAGCCCCGGCCTCCGAGCCGGGGGCTGCATCCGGCCGAACTGGCCGGAGCTGCGGAACGTATCTTCTGTTAGTGCTCGCCCGCAGGGGGCTAGCGTCGTGCCGACCGCCACCTGACGGTCGCGTGACACCCCGCGTGAGCCGTTATGGACAATTATCCTTAACGGCTGCGCGGGGGCGTCCCACCACTGCCTGGTGGGACGTTGCCCGTTGCGCCGCTGGCCGACCGCATCAGCCCTGGCGCTGCTTGTGCCGTGGGTCGGAGCAGATGACCATAACCCGGCCATGCCTGCGGATGACCCGGCACTTGCTGCAGATCCTCTTGACGCTTGGCTTGACCTTCATGGTGGGCTCCTCGGCTCCCGGCCCGCTCGGACCGGGGTCCGCAGCTCGTTATTACTTGTAGCGGTACACGATCCGCCCACGGCTGAGGTCGTAGGGGCTCAGCTCGACGACTACCCGGTCATCGGGCAGGATACGAATGTAGTGCATCCGCATCTTGCCGCTGATGTGGGCAAGGACCTTATGCCCATTGTCGAGTTCGACCCGGAAGAAAGCGTTCGGGAGGGACTCGACAACCGTGCCCTCGATCTCGATGGCACCGTCCTTCTTGGGCATATGCTCCGCGTTTCGCTGATCGGCCGTGTCCGGCGTGGTGATGGTCGTGATGGTGTGGTGCGGTCCGGCGCGGCGGCCATCGGGCACGCTGCAGTACCGTCCAAAGCACCGAGTGCAGAGTTTACGCGACAAGGGGCGCCAACGCGAATCCTCCAGACGGCCGCGGGGCTCACGGCGCAACTGCCAGGTCAGCGGTCCCCTGCCTGGTCGCCATGGCGGTCGCGCGCCTCGTCTGGGGCAGATCGCGGGTCGCGCCGCCGCTGGTGGCGCTGGTGGCGCTGTGCCCGCAACTCGTCGCGAACGTCGCGGCGCTGTGCCCGCCACTCGTCCCTGCCGCGATTCCCGCCACGATCCCCGCCGCGCAGCTCCCCACCGAAGACCCATCTCGCCAGCAGCACCGCTCCCAAGGGCCCCGTCACCCAGATGGGCCAGAAGTAGGCGGTACCGCCGGAGGTGGCTCCCACCGTGATCAGCCAGATCACGATGCAGAGCAGGCTGATGGAGGCCCACGACGCCCAGGCGGCGCGCCAGGCCGGCGACATCCTGCCGGCCTGCGCCCGCGGCGCGGGCGGGCGCGGCGGGACGAATTGCTGCCCGGCCGGGATGGGCAGCTGATACAGATCGATCGCGGGCAAATCAGCCATCAGCTCGTCCAGCTCACCGAGCGTCTTGGCCGCATAGACACGGTCCAGCCGTTCCTGGAACTCCTCCATGCTCAGCCGGCCTGTCGCGTGATGCTCGCGCAGCGCCTCGGCAGCGCGGTCGCGGTCAGCGTCAGAGGCACGGAGCCGGGGATCGGGGGCCATCGCACCTCACCCCTCAGCCATTCGAGCTTGCGGAAGCGCCAGCCGCCGGGGCAAGCCCCCCCAGCCGGCCCGCACCACCGTCGGCCGCGGTTAGCACCCATGGCCCGGCAGCTGTGATCGCGACGGTGTGCTCGAAGTGCGCCGACCACGATCCATCCGCGGTCACCACGGTCCAGTCATCCTCGAGCAGTTCCGTGGCACGCCCGCCGGCGGTCACCATCGGCTCGACCGCGAGTGCCATCCCCACCTGCAGCGCAGGGCCGCGGCCCGGTGGGCCATAGTTCGGCACGGACGGCGGCATGTGCATCTCGGTACCGATGCCATGGCCCACATATTCCTCGACGATGCCGTACGCGCCGTGGGATCGGACACTGTCCTCGATAGCGTGGGAGATGTCGGTAAGCCGACGGCCGGCCTTTGCCTGCGCGAGCCCTCGCCAGAGCGCCTCGTCACACACGGCAAGCAGTCGCGACACTTCGGCTGAAATCTCACCGACTCCCACCGTGAGCGCGGCATCCGCATGCCAGCCATCCACGATCGCGCCGCAGTCGATCGAGACTACGGAACCCTCGCGCAGCCGTTTGGTATCTCTGGGGATGCCATGCACAATCTCCTCGTCGACCGACGTGCAGATGGTCGCTGGGAACCCGTGGTAGCCCTTGAATGAGGGGACACCGCCTGCCGCGCGGATGCGTTCCTCGGCGAGCGCGTCAAGCTCCGCGGTTGTGACACCGGGCTGTGCCGCGACCGCCAGCGCCTGCAGTGTCTCCGCGACAAGCACGCCAGCCTCGCGCATCTTGGCGATCTGCGCCCGCGTCTTGAGCTGGATCGCCGGCTTATGGCTTCTCCACACACATCCCCCTCTATCCGGATTAGAGGCTACCCGCCCGTGCCCCCCACAGTGGCACCCGCCGCCAGGAGTCAGGCACGGCTCAGCTGACATACGGCCGCAGCGCGCCAAGCGCTCGCGCGGTGATCTCCTCGACCGGTCCGGTCGCGTCGATGCCGAGCAAGATTCCCTCGTCCGCGTAGAAGGCCACCAACTGCGAGGTCTGTTCCTGATACACCTCGAGCCGGTGCCGGATCGTCTCTTCCCTGTCATCGTCCCGCTGGAACAGTTCGCTGCCGCAGTCATCGCAGACGTCGCGGCGCGCTGGCGGGTCGAAGAGCACATGCCATACCCGCCCGCACCGGCGGCAGGTACGCCTGCCCGACAGCCTGCGTACCACCTCGTCATCGTCAACGACGAGTTCGAGCACCAGTTCCAGCCGGGTGTCCCACTCGGTGAGCATCTTCTTCAGCGTCTCAGCCTGTGGCACGTTCCTTGGAAACCCATCAAGCAGGAAGCCTTCCTGCGTGTCGTCCTCCGTCAGCCGGTCTCGCACCATCGCGATGGTTATCTCGTCGGGCACCAGATCGCCCAGGTCCATGTACGCCTTCGCCTTACGGCCGAGAGCCGTGCCGTTGCTCACGTTGTAACGAAATATGTCACCTGTCGAGATCTTCGGGATCGCCAGGTGCGACGAGATGAACTGGGCCTGTGTCCCCTTGCCCGCACCGGGGGGCCCTACGAGGACGATGCGCACTACCGCAGGAAACCCTCATAATTACGCTGTTGCAGCTGACTTTCGATCTGCTTCACAGTGTCCAGCCCTACTCCCACGGTGATGAGAATGCTCGTCCCGCCGAACGGGAACTGCGTGCTCGCATTGACGAGCGCAAGCGCGATCATCGGTATCAGGGCGATGAGACCCAGGTAGGGTGCGCCGGCCGCCGTGAGACGGGTCAGCACATAGTCCAGGTACTCGGCGGTGGGCCGGCCCGGCCGGATACCGGGAATGAAGCCGCCGACTTTCTTCATGTTGTCGGCGACCTCCACGGGGTTGAAGGTGATCGCCACATAGAAGTAGGTGAAGAAGATGATCAGTACGAAAAACGTGAGCATGTACAGCGGACGGTCGCTCCTGACCAGGTTGTTGTTGACCCAGTTCACCCAGCCGCTCGGATGGGCCGGGTTGCCGAGCAGGGACGACGCGAGCTGGGGTATGTACAGCAGTGACGAGGCGAAGATGACAGGGATGACGCCCGCCTGGTTCACCTTGAGCGGGATATAGGTGGATGTGCCGCCATACATCCGGCGCCCCACCATCCGCTTGGCGTACTGAACGGGGATGCGCCGCTGCGCCTGCTCCACGAATACGACGCCCGCGATGATCGCGACCCCGATGATGAGCACCATACCGAGGACGAACGGGCCCTTGACGCGGCCGATGTTGACCATCTCGCCGGGGATGACCGCGATGACCTGCGTGAAGATCAGGATGGACATCCCGTTGCCGACACCCCGGTCGGTGATCAGCTCACCCAGCCACATGATCACAGCCGTGCCGGAGGTCATGCAGATCACGATCGTGGCCTGGGTGAAGATCGAGGAGTTCGCCAGCAGCGGGTTTGGGCAGTTGGTGAACAGCTTGCCGCTCTTGGCCAGCGCCACGATGCCGGTCGACTGGAGGATCGCCAGACCTATCGTGAGGTACCTGGTGTACTGGGTGATCTTCGCCTGGCCCGACTGGCCCTCGTCCTTCAGGGCCTCGAGGCGCGGGATCACCACGGTCAGCAGCTGCAAGATAATGCTGGCCGTGATGTAGGGCATGATGCCGAGCGCGAACACGGACAGCCGCAGAAGGGCGCCACCGCTGAACAAGTTCACCAGCTGATAGACGCCCGCCTGGCTGCTTCCGGCCTCCAGGCCGATGCACGCGTTGATGGACTTCTCGGAGATACCCGGCGCGGGCAGCGCGGAGCCGAGCCGGAACACGGCGACCACGAAAAGCGTAAACAGCAGCTTCCTGCGCAGGTCAGGCGTCCTGAACGCCCGTATGAACGCGGTAAGCATGCGCCGTCCTCGTAGTGGTGGGTCAACGTATTCGGCCGCGCTCGCGGCGTAGTGTATTCGCTGCACTCTAACAGGAGCGGACCGGAATACCGATACCGCGCGGCCTGCGGTCAGTCCGCGGGCGCTCCAGTCAGACCTCGGTGGCGGTGCCGCCGGCCGCCGTGATCTTCTCCTTGGCCGACGCGGAGAACGCGTGTGCGGTCACGCGGAGGGCGACGCCGACTTCTCCGGTGCCGAGAACCTTGACAAGCTCACCCTTGCGCACAGCACCCCTTGCGACCAGGTCGTCCGGGGTCACGTTGCCGCCCTGTGGATAGAGCGCGGCCAGCCGACCGGTGTTCACGACCTGGTAAGTGGTCTTGAACCTGAGGTTGGAGAAGCCCTTCAGCTTGGGCACCCGGCGGTGCAGCGGCATCTGGCCACCTTCGAACCGCACCGGCACGGTGTCGCGCGCCTTGGTGCCCTTGGTGCCGCGCCCGGCGGTCTTGCCCTTGGATGCCTCGCCGCGGCCCACCCTGGTCTTGGCCCGGCGGGCGCCAGGCGCCGGGCGGAGGTGATGAAGTTTCAGGCCGGCCCGCCCGGACACCGCGGCGGCGGGTTTGTCCGCGTCCGCTGCGTCCGCCGTCACGGCCGCGTCGTCCACGTCGTCCACGTCGTCCACGGCGCTGTCGCCGCTGTCGCCGCTGTCGCCGCTGTCGCCGCTGTCGCCGCTGTCGCCGCTGTCGCCGCTGTCGCCGGCAGCCTCGCCTGCCGTCGCCTCCGCCTTGGTGCCAGGCTCGGAGGGCGCGGTGACCGAACCCTCCTGCTCACCCGTCTGCAGGGCCGTGGCACTGGCCTCCGGCTTGGCCGGTGCCTCGTCTCCTTGCTCACCACCTGGCTGCGCGTCCGTAGACGCCGCAAACGGCGCCGCGTTGTCATCGTCTGTCATGTTCAGTCGACCTCCTCGACGGTGACCAGGTGGCGCACCCTCTGGATCATGCCGCGGATCTCGGGCCTGTCCTCTTTGACGACCACGTCGCGGATACGTTTCAGTCCGAGCGAGCGCAGCGACTCCCGCTGGCCATGCGTGCCGCCGATCTTCGAACGGGTCTGGGTGACCTTCAACCGTGCCATTCTTCAGCTCCCGCTCAGTTGTTCGCCGCCGCGGCGCGGGCGCGGAGCATCGCCGCAGGAGCAACGTCCTCAAGCGGCAGTCCGCGCTTTGCCGCGATCTCCTCGGGGCGGCTCAGGCCCTTCAGCGCGGCGACGGTGGCGTGCACAACGTTGATCGGGTTCGACGACCCGAGCGACCGTGAGAGCACGTCGTGGATCCCTGCACACTCGAGCACCGCACGGACCGGGCCGCCGGCGATCACGCCGGTACCTGGGCTGGCCGGCTTGAGCAGCACGACACCTGCCGCTTCCTCGCCCTGCACCGTGTGAGGGATTGTCCCGGCGATGCGGGGCACCTTGAAGAAGTGCTTCTTGGCCTCTTCCACGCCCTTGGCGATCGCCGCTGGTACCTCTTTGGCCTTGCCGTACCCGACGCCGACCATGCCGTTACCGTCGCCCACCACGACAAGCGCGGTGAAGCTGAAGCGCCGACCGCCCTTGACGACCTTGGCGACCCGGTTGATGGCCACCACGCGCTCAAGGTACGCGGCCTGCTTGTCGGCGGCGCCGCCGCGACGATCGTCGCGGCGATCTCGCCGCTCGCCGCCGCCCCCGCCGCGCCGCGGAGCTCCTGCCATTACTGATTCCTCATCTCGTCTGTTCGTGTCGTCACAGCGCCAGACCGCCCTCGCGTGCGCCCTCGGCAAGTGCCGCGACCCGGCCGTGATACCGGTAGCCGGCCCGGTCGAACACAGCGGTGGTGATGCCAGCGCGCGTCGCGCGCTCGGCCAGAAGCTGGCCGACCCGCCGCGCCTTCGCCGTCTTGTCGCCCTCGGCTGCGCGGATGGTCTCGTCCAGCGTGGACGCCGCCACGAGGGTGCGCCCCGCGGTGTCGTCGACAAGCTGGGCCGCCATGTGGCGCGCCGAACGGCTGACGACCAGCCGTGGCCGCGCCGCGGCTCCGGTGACCGCCTTGCGTACCCGAAGGTGCCGACGCGCGCGCGCTGCGGCCCGCGCCGACGTGCGCCTGCCCGTGCGCTTCTTGCGCGTAATGCCGCCAGCCATCCTTACTTCCCAGCCTTTCCGACCTTGCGGCGGATCTGCTCGCCTTGGTACCGCACGCCCTTGCCCTTGTAGGGGTCGGGCTTACGGAGCTTACGTATGTTGGCCGCGACCTCGCCCACCCGCTGCTTGTCGATCCCCTCGACCCTCAGCCTGGTCGGCGTCTCGACCGTGAACTTGATCCCGTCCGGTGGCTCGACCATGACCGGGTGACTGTACCCGAGGGAGAACTCCAGGTTCGCCCCTCTTGCCTGGACGCGGTAACCAACGCCTACAATCTCCAGGGTCTTGCGGTAGCCCTCGGTCACGCCCGCCATCATGTTCGCGATCAGCGTCCTCGACAGGCCATGCAGGGCCCGGTTGAGTCCCTCGTCGTCCGGCCTGGTGACGGTGATGATGCCGTCCTGCTGCGCCACCACGATCGGTGCCGCCACCGTGTGGCTGAGGGTGCCTTTCGGGCCCGTGACCGTGACTGCCCGCCCGTCGATCGTGACCTCGACACCGCTCGGCACCTGGATCGGCAGCCGTCCAATACGTGACATCGCCGCTTCCCCTTACCAGACGAAGGCGAGGACTTCCCCGCCCACGCCACGCTTCTTGGCCTGCCGGTCGGTCATCAACCCGGCCGACGTCGAGATGATCGCGATGCCCAGGCCACCGAGCACGCGCGGCAGCCCATCCTTCTTCGCGTACACCCGAAGGCCGGGCTTGGATACGCGCTTCAGCCCCGCGATCGACCGCTCACGGGACGGCCCGAACTTCAGGGCGACCACGAGGTCCTTGCCGACGTCGGCATCCTGGACACGCCATCCCGCGATGTAGCCCTCCTGCTGGAGGATCTCGGCGATGTGTACCTTGATCCTTGAGTACGGCATCCCCACGCTGTCGTGATATGCCGAGTTGGCGTTTCGCAGACGCGTCAGCATGTCCGCGATCGGGTCGGTCATCGTCATGGCCTGGTGGCCCTCCTCGCTGCGGTTTCCCCTGGGTTCCCTTGGGCTGGATGCAGGGACCTACAGCGTGGTCGGTGGGTGCGGTCGCACCCAGGTGGTCATCATCGGTTCATCGTGTTGGATCGTAGGCAAGCACCGACGAGCACCGTCGCTTCGTCGCCTCGTCGCCTCGTCGCTTCGTCGCCGCGAGCCGCATGGCTGCGAGCCTGCCCTTACCAGCTGGACTTGGTGATGCCGGGCAATTCGCCACGGTGCGCCATCTCACGGAAGCAGATGCGGCACAGCCCGAACCTCCGGTACACGGCACGCGGGCGCCCACAGCGGGAGCACCGAGTGTAGGCCCGCACCTTAAATTTGGGCGTCCGCTTCGCCTTCGCGATCAGCGACTTCTTCGCCACGTCAGCTCTCCTTGAACGGGAATCCGAGCCGCCGCAGCAGCGAGCGGCCCTCGTCATCATTGGTGGCGGTGGTCACGACGGTGATGTCCATGCCGCGCTGCCTGTCCACCTGGTCCGGGTTGATCTCGTGGAACATGAGCTGCTCGTTCAGGCCGAACGTGTAGTTACCCCTGCCGTCGAACTGCCTGTCAGACAGACCGCGGAAGTCACGGATCCGCGGGAGCGCGATAGTGAGCAACCGGTCGCAGAACTCCCACATCCGATTACCACGGAGCGTCACATGCGCGCCGATAGGCATCCCCTCGCGCAGCTTGAACTGCGCGATCGACTTTTTCGCACGGGCGATCGCGGGCTTCTGGCCGGTGATCACCGCCAGGTCCCGTACGGCGCCGTCGATCAGCTTCGCGTCTCTCGCGGCCTCGCCAACACCCATGTTGACCACGATCTTGGTCACCCTGGGTACCTGCATCACGTTGCCGTAGCCGAACTCGCTGCGCAGTGCGGGCGCGATCTCCTCCGTGTACCGGACCTTGAGCCGCGGCGTCGGCACGGCCGCAGCCTCATCGGGTGCCGCCTGCTTCGTCGGTGCTGCCATCAGATGTCCTTACCGCCAGGGCGGGTAACGCGGATCTTGTCGCCCACGTCATCGAGCCGGTAGCCGAGGCGAGCGGGTCGTTTGGTGTCCGGATCGACGATCTGCACGTTGCTCACGTCGAGCGGGGCCTCCTGGTTGACGATGCCGCCCTGCTGAGAGCCACGTGGGCCCTGGTGCGTCACCTTCGTGTTCTTCTTGATCATGTTTACGCCCTCGACAACGACCTTCTGCCGCGTCGGGTAGGCCGCGATGACACGTCCCTCACGGCCGCGGTCCTTGCCGGCCACGACGACAACACGGTCACCCTTCTTGATCTTCATCTTGGGCGTCTTCGCCGGTTTCTGGTTCCGGGCCTGCTTCGCCATCACAACACCTCCGGGGCAAGCGAGATGATGCGCATGAAGCGCTTCTCGCGCAGCTCGCGTCCAACCGGACCGAAGATGCGCGTACCGCGCGGGTCGCCACCATCCCTGATAAGCACCGCGGCGTTCTCGTCGAAGCGGATGTAGGAGCCGTCGCTGCGGCGGCGCTCCTTGCGGGTGCGCACGACCACGGCCTTGACCACGTCACCCTTCTTCACGCCCGCACCGGGAAGGGCGTCCTTGACGGTCGCCACGATGACGTCGCCGATGCCCGCGTAGCGCCGACCCGACCCGCCGAGAACGCGGATGCACAGAATCTCCTTGGCACCCGTGTTGTCGGCGACTCTGAGTCGCGACTCCTGCTGGATCACGTCAACTCCTGCTTCATCACGCCGGCCACGCCGAAGGCCTGGCGGGTCTTGGGATCTACTTCGCCTTCTCGAGGATCTCCGCGACACGCCACCGCTTGGTCGCGGAGATCGGCCGGGTCTCCATCAGCAGCACACGATCGCCCACGCCACACGCGTTGGCCTCGTCATGCGCCCGGTACTTCTTCGTACGGCGGATGACCTTGCCGTACTTTGGGTGCATCACCCTGTCCTCAACTATCACGACCACGGTCTTGTCCATCTTGTCGCTGACGACGTAGCCCTCGCGTGCCTTGCGGTAGCCACGCGCCGGGCCCGAAGCGACCGTCTCCTGCTGTTCACTCATTGCCCGGCTCCTCTGCCGGGGTGTCACCCGGCTCCTCCGCCGGGATATCGCCCGGCTCCTCGGCCAACGTGACGATGCCAAGCTCGCGCTCCCGCATCACCGTGTAGATGCGCGCGATTTCCTTGCGGACGCCATTGAGCCTGCCGTGACTCTCCAACTGACCGGTGGCAGCCTGGAAGCGGAGATTGAACAGCTCTTCCTTCGCTTCCCTCAGCTTGATGACCAGCTGGTCTTCTGTCGACGTCCGCAGCTCGGCGGCGGTAAGGCCCTTCGCCATCACGCCTCACCCACTTCACGCTTCTTGACGAACTTGCAGCTCAGCCGGCACAGCATCGGGAGTTTGTGCATCCCTGACATCACGCCTCACCGACCTCACGCTTGACGAACTTGCAGCTCAGCCGGCACAGCATCGGGAGTTTGTGCATCCCTGACATCACGCCTCACCGACCTCACGCTTGACGAACTTGCAGCTCAGCCGGCACAGCATCGGGAGTTTGTGCATCCCTGACATCACGCCTCACCGACCTCACGCTTGACGAACTTGCAGCTCAGCCGGCACAGCATCGGGAGTTTGTGCATCCCTGACATCACGCCTCACCGACCTCACGCTTGACGAACTTGCAGCTCAGCCGGCACAGCATCGGGAGTTTGTGCATCCCTGACATCACGCCTCACCGACCTCACGCTTGACGAACTTGCACTTCATCGGGAGTTTGTGCATGGCGCGCCGAAGCGCCTCCCTTGCGACTGGCTCCGGCACACCCGACAGCTCGAACATCACCCGTCCCGGCTTCACGTTGGCGATCCACCACTCAGGTGAGCCCTTGCCCGAACCCATCCGGGTCTCCGCGGGCTTCTTGGTCAGCGGACGGTCCGGGTAGACGTTGATCCACACCTTCCCGCCACGGCGGATGTGCCGCGTCATCGCTATTCGGGCCGCCTCGATCTGCCGGTTGGTGACATACGAGTGCTCAACTGCCTGGATACCGTATTCACCGAACGACACCCTTGTGCCGCCTTTGGCGACACCCGACCGGCCCGGCCGGTGCTGCTTACGGTGCTTGACCCTGCGCGGGATAAGCATTGGTCAGCCCTCCTCGCCCGCGTTTCCCGCGGCTCCCGGCACGCTTTCTGCCGTCGTCGCTGCGGCACGATCCGGCTGCTCCCCCGCCCCGGGAGCCGCGCGGCTCCCGGCACGCTCGGCGGCGCCACGTTCGGCACCCCGCTCGGGTGGCCGCTCTGCGCCGCCCGGGCGGCGGGTACGGCGCTGCGGGCGCTCGCGCCGCTGGCCCGTCCGCTGTGCCACTTGTGCCGCCTCACGCTCGGCGCGGCTCTGCGCGGCCTCGCCACGGTAGATCCACACCTTCACACCGATCCGGCCAAAGGTGGTTCGTGCCTCGTGGAAGCCGTAGTCGATGTCGGCGCGCAGCGTGTGAAGCGGCACCCGGCCCTCGCGGTAGAACTCCGACCGCGACATCTCCGCGCCGCCGAGGCGGCCGGAGCACTGCACGCGGATTCCCTTGGCGCCGCCCTTCATTGACGACTGGATCGCCTTGCGCATCGCACGGCGGAACGACACCCGGCTGGAAAGCTGCTCGGCGACACCGAGCGCGACAAGCTGCGCGTCGGTCTCCGGGTTCTTCACCTCGAGGATGTTCAGCTGGATCTGCTTGCCTGTGAGCTTCTCCAGGTCACCGCGGATCCGGTCGGCCTCAGCGCCACGCCGCCCGATCACGATGCCGGGCCGTGCGGTGTAGATGTCGACCCGCACCCTGTCGCGGGTCCGCTCGATCTCGACCTTGGAGATGCCGGCCCGTTCCATGCCGCGCTGCAGCATCCGGCGAATCGCCACATCCTCGGCGACGTAGTCCTTGTAAAGCTTGTCCGCGTACCACCGGCTCTTGAAGTCGGTCGTGATGCCAAGCCGGAACCCGTGCGGGTTCACCTTCTGCCCCACTAGCGGGTCCTTCCCTTCGGCGAAGTCTCAGCCTTGCCTGCGTCACCGTCTACGGCGTCACTATTTGCTGTGCCGGCGCTCCAGCCGTGCCGGCGCTTAGCCGTGCCGTCTCAGCCGTGCCGGCGCTCTCAGCCGTGCCTGGCGCTCTCAGCCGTGCCGGCGCTCTAGCCGTGCCGGCGCTCTCAGCGACCGCGTCCTCGGCCGCGGCGCTCTCATCGGCCGAACCTTCAGCGGCCGAACTCTCGGCGGGCGAACTCTCGGCGCCGGACGGACGGCGCCTCCCTGGCCGCCTCGGCCGCAGCGCAGGCGACTGCCTCGGTTCCGCCTGCGCCCCCCTGGGGCGCCCGGGCACGGCGCTCGCGGCAGGTGCTTGCTGTTCGGCGATGATCACTGTGATGTGGCTGGTGCGCTTGTTGATCCGGTATGCCCGACCCTGTGCGCGGGGGCGGAACCGCTTCAGCGTCGGCCCCTCGTCCACCCACGCACGGCTCACCACCAGCGTCTCGCGGTCCAGGCGGCCAGTTGTCTCCGCATTGGCGATGGCGCTGGCAAGCACCTTGCCGACCGGGTCGCTTGCGGCCTGCGGCGCGAAGGCGAGCACCGCCTGCGCCTGGCCAGCAGGCAGCCCGCGAATGAGGTCCACCACGCGGCGGGCCTTCCGGGGCGTGACGCGGACATACCGCGCCTGAGCCCTGGCTTCCATCGCTTCCCTCGCTTACTTCGTTCCAGCCGAATGTGGTGTCGGATGGTCCCGGTAGGTGTGTATCTGCGCCACGGCACTCAGCGCCGACTGCGCCGGTCGTCCCTGACGTGGCTACGGAAGGTCCGCGTGGGCGCGAACTCGCCGAGTTTGTGGCCGACCATCGCCTCGGTGATGAACACGGGGACGTGCTTGCGGCCGTCGTGAACGGCGATCGTATGGCCGAGCATCTCCGGAACGATCATGGAGCGACGCGACCATGTCTTGATCACGTTCTTGGCGCCCTTCTCGTTCTGCACGTCCACCTTTTTCATCAGATGGTCGTCGACGAATGGGCCCTTCTTCAGGCTACGAGGCATCGCTGGGTGCTCCTACCGCTTCTTCTTGCCGCACCACGCTGCCGGGTGATGGGCCGATCACAGATGGCATACGCGTCCTACCGCTTCTTCTTGCCGCGCCGGCGGGTAATGAGCCGGTCGCTTGGCTTGTGGGCCTTACGGGTACGTCCTTCCGGCTTGCCCCACGGGCTCACCGGGTGACGGCCGCCGGAGCTCTTGCCCTCGCCGCCGCCCAACGGGTGGTCGACCGGGTTCATGGCTACACCGCGCACTGTCGGGCGTCGGCCCTTCCATCGGTTGCGGCCCGCCTTGCCGAGCTTGATGTTGCCCTGCTCGGCATTTCCCACTTGACCGACGGTGGCGCGGCAGCGGACATCGACGAGCCTGATCTCACCTGAGGGCATGCGCAGATGGGCGCTGGCGCCTTCCTTGGCGAGCAACTGGACGCCTGCACCCGCCGAGCGGGCGATCTTCGAGCCGCCCCCGGGCCGCAGTTCGATGGCATGTACCACGGTGCCGGTCGGCATGTTGCGCAGGGGCAGGCAGTTGCCCGGCTTGATGTCGGCGCCAGGACCGCTCTCCACCTCGTCCCCCTGACCGAGACCCTGCGGGCACAGGATGTACCGCTTCTCGCCGTCGGCGAAGTGCAGCAGCGCGATGCGGGCTGTGCGATTCGGGTCGTACTCGATGTGCGCCACCTTGGCGGGCACACCGTCCTTGTCGTCCCTGCGGAAGTCGATGAGCCGGTACGCGCGCTTGTGGCCACCGCCCTGGTGCCGTGTGGTGATACGGCCGTGCACATTCCTGCCACCCTTGGAATTCAGCGGCCGGACCAGCGCCTTCTCCGGCTCCTCACGGGTGACTTCGACGAAGTCAGCGCCGCTGGCGCCACGCCGCCCCGGAGTTGTCGGCTTGTACTTGCGGATGCCCATTGGTGTTCTCGCTCCTGTGGATCGCGGCGGCTAGCCGGTCGGGCCGAAGATGTCGATCCTGTCACCGCCGGCCAGGCTCACGATGGCCCGCTTGGTGTCACGCCGCTTGCCCCAGCCGTACCGGGTCCGCTTGCGCTTGCCGGGCCGGTTGACCGTGTTGACCTGGGTCACCTTGACCCCGAACACGGTCTCCACCGCCTGCTTGATCTGGGTCTTGTTGGCGTCAGGCGCGACAATGAACGTGTATTTGCCCATGTCGCTCAGGCCGTAGCTCTTCTCCGAGACCACCGGGCGGATCAGGATGTCCCGTGGATCGTGGACCTTGTTCACAGCCGTGCCTCCTTCTGCCGCGGCCCGGTGCTAGCCCCCGTTGACGATCCCCCGGAACCACCCGCGGTGCTGGCTCGGGAGGACGCCCCCGGGATAGCCCTGGCGGTGAACTCGGCGAGCGCCTGCTCGGTGAAGACCACGTCGTCACTGGCCACCACGTCGTAGGTGTTCAACTGGCCGGCCGACAGGACGCACACGCCTGCGACATTGCGCAGGCTCTTCCAGGTGAGCTCGTCCTGGGCGCCGACCACGACGAGAGCACGCGGCGCGACGGTGATGTTCCGCAGGACCCCGAGCGCGTCCTTCGTCCTCGGCGCGTCACCCTGGACGAAGGTGCTGACCACGTGCACCCTGCCATCGCGTGCCCGGTCGGACAGCGCCCCTCGCAGCGCCGCGGCCTTCATCTTCTTGGGTGTCCGCTGGGAATACGAACGGGGCGTCGGGCCATGCACGACACCGCCACCCGCGTACTGCGGCGCACGGACGGAACCCTGACGGGCCCGGCCGGTGCCCTTCTGCCTGTACGGCTTCTTACCGCCGCCGCGGACTTCGCCGCGGGTCTTGGTGTCGTGCGTGCCCTGTCGCGCCGCGGCCTGCTGCGCGACGACCACCTGATGAATCAGGGGCACATTCACCTTGGCGCCGAAGATCTCATCTGGCAGTGCGACGGTCTGGCCCGTATCGCCTGCCGGTGAGACGACGCTGACGACAGTGCTCATCCGCTACCTCGCCTTCCCTGGCTGCCCGGTGGCGGGCAACGGAGCAACGGGGGGCCTTCGCGGCACTCCGGACGAGCACGAGCGTGCCCTTCGGGCCTGGGACCGCACCCTTGATCAGCAGCAGCCCCCGGTCCGTGTCGACCGCGTGCAGAAGGAGGTTCTGCGCCGTCGTGCGGGTACCGCCCATGCGGCCCGCCATGCGAAGACCCTTGAAAACCCGGGACGGGGTGGCGCAGCCGCCGATCGATCCCGGCGCACGGTGCTTGCGCTGGGTTCCGTGGGAAGCGTCGAGACCGCGGAAGCCGTGCCGCTTCATCACCCCCGCGGTGCCCTTGCCCTTGCTCCGGCCGCTCACGTCGACCCGCTGGCCCGGCTCGAAAACATCGGCCGCGACCTGCTGGCCGAGGGTGTATTCGGTTGCGTCGTCGGTGCGAAGCTCGACCAGGTACCTGCGCGGCGTTACCCCGGCCCTGGTGAACTGTCCCGCGACCGGCCGGGTCACCTTGGCGGGATTGATGTCGCCATAGCCGAGCTGCACGGCCGAGTAACCGTCGCTCTGCGGCGTCCGCACCGCCGTCACCACGCAGGGCCCGGCCTTGACGACGGTGACGGGGACAATACGTCCATCGTCGTCGAAGACCTGGCTCATGCCGAGCTTCTCACCCAGCACTCCCTTGATCTGCCTAGCTGGCGCAGCCATGTCAGTAGTCCTCAAAGCTTGATCTCGATGTCGACGCCCGCAGGCAGGTCGAGCCGCATCAGCGAGTCAACCGTCTTGGGCGTCGGGTCGATGATGTCGATCAGGCGCTTGTGCGTGCGCATCTCGAAGTGCTCGCGCGAGTCCTTGTACTTGTGCGGCGAGCGGATGACGCAGTACACGTTCTTCTCTGTAGGCAGCGGCACCGGCCCTGCGACGCGCGCGCCGGTGCGCGTCACCGTCTCGACGATCTTGCGCGCCGAGCTGTCGATGACCTCGTGATCATATGCCTTGAGCCGGATGCGGATCTTCTGTCCCGCCATGTGGCTTCGGTGTCCTTCGCTTGAGTGGTGCCGCTGTCTTTGTGCTGTGTAGCTGTGTTGCTATCGGATCGCGATTACGTGGCGCGGCGGCCGGGCCGCCCTGTCAGCGGACCGGCCGCCGCGCCAACGACCGTCATTTGAGGATCTTGATAACCCGCCCCGAGGCGACGGTCCTGCCGCCCTCGCGGATCGCGAACCTGAGGCCTTCCTCCATCGCGATCGGCTGGATCAGCTCGACCCGCATCTCGGTGTTGTCACCCGGCATGACCATCTCGGTGCCCTCGGGCAGGTAGACGACCCCGGTGACGTCCGTGGTGCGGAAGTAGAACTGCGGACGGTAGTTGTTGAAGAACGGCGTGTGCCGACCACCCTCATCCTTGCCCAGGACGTAGACCTGTGCCTCGAAGTCGGTGTGCGGGGTGTTCGTGCCCGGCTTGATGACGACCTGGCCGCGCTCGACGTCCTCGCGCTTGATGCCACGGAGCAGGAGACCGACGTTGTCGCCCGCCATGCCCTCGTCGAGGATCTTGCGGAACATCTCGACGCCGGTGATGGTCGTCTTCATCGGCTTCTCCTTGATGCCGATGATCTCGACCTCGTTGCTGGTGTGGATCACACCGCGCTCGATCCTGCCGGTCACCACAGTGCCGCGGCCGGTAATGGAGAAGACGTCCTCGATCGGCATGAGGAACGGCTTCTCGACGTCGCGCACCGGCTCGGGGATGCTCTCGTCGCAGGCGTCGAGGAGCTCGACGACCTTCTCGCTCCACTCCGCGTCGCCCTCGAGCGCCTTCAGCGCGGACACCCGGACCACCGGGACGTCATCGCCGGGGAACTCGTACTCGGTGAGCAGCTCGCGAACCTCAAGCTCTACAAGCTCCAGGATCTCCTCGTCGTCGACCATGTCGGCCTTGTTCAGCGCCACAACGATGTAGGGCACGCCCACCTGGCGCGCGAGCAGGACGTGCTCACGGGTCTGTGGCATCGGGCCGTCGGTGGCCGCCACCACGAGGATGGCGCCGTCCATCTGCGCCGCACCGGTGATCATGTTCTTGATGTAGTCCGCGTGACCGGGGCAGTCCACGTGCGCATAGTGCCGCTTCTCGGTCTGGTACTCGACATGCGCGATCGAGATGGTGATGCCGCGTTCCTTCTCCTCCGGCGCCTTGTCGATCTGGTCGAAAGGCGTGAACGGATTGAGGTTAGGGTACTTGTCGTGCAGCACACGGGTGATCGCCGCGGTCAGCGTGGTCTTGCCGTGGTCGATGTGCCCGATGGTACCGATGTTCACGTGCGGCTTCGTCCGCTCAAACTTGGCCTTCGCCACTGTTTCTCCTACAGATTCTGAGCCTTAAGGCGTACGTTCTTCACTGATCTCGCGTCGCTCGGCGACTTTCGGTCTATGTCCGATGTCACTCACCTCGTGCCTTCGCGACGATTTCCTTGGCGATACTTGGCGGGACCTCGGCATACGAGTCGAACTGCATGGTGTAGTCCGCCCTGCCCTGTGTCCGGCTGCGCAGGTCACCGACGTAGCCGAACATCTCCGATAGCGGCACGAGCGCCTTGACGACCCGGGCGCCTGAGATGTCCTCCATTGCCTGGATCTGGCCCCGTCGGCTGTTCAGGTCGCCGATGACATCACCCATGTAGTCATCGGGCGTCCTGACCTCAACCGCCGCAACCGGTTCAAGCAGTACGGGATCCGCCTGGGCGGCCGCCTTCTTGAACGCCATCGAGCCAGCGATCTTGAACGCGAGCTCGGAGGAATCCACTTCGTGATATGCGCCATCGGTGAGCGTCACCCTGACGTCCACCATCGGGTATCCGGCGAGCACGCCGAACTCGGCGGCCTCCTGGCAGCCGGAGTCTACGGAGGGAATAAACTCACGCGGGATCCGCCCCCCCGTGATCTTGTTCTCGAACTCGTACCCGCCGCCATCGCCGCCGGTCGGCGCCAGGTCGATGACCACCCGGCCGTACTGACCCGAGCCGCCCGTCTGCTTCTTGTGCGTGTACTGGACCTTGGTGACCTTCTTGCGGATGGTCTCGCGGTAAGCGACCTGCGGCCGGCCGATGTTCGCTTCGACCCTGAACTCCCGCTTCATCCGGTCGACGAGCACCTCGAGGTGCAGTTCGCCCATGCCGGAGATGATCGTCTGGCCGGTTTCGTCGTCGGTACGGACCTGGAAGGTCGGGTCTTCCTCGGCGAGGCGCTGGATGGCAGTGCCAAGCCTCTCCTGGTCGCTCTTCGTCCTCGGCTCGACCGCCACGTTGATGACAGGCGCGGGGAACGTCATCGACTCAAGGATCACCGGGTGCACGATGTCGCAGAGCGTGTCACCGGTCGTGGTGTCCTTCAGGCCCATCACCGCGACGATCTGCCCCGCGATCGCGGTCGGCCGCTCCTCACGCTTGTTCGCGTGCATCTGGTAGATCTTGCCGATCCGCTCCCTGCGGCCCTTGGCCGAGTTGAGTACCTGCGTGCCTGTCCGCAGCGTCCCCGAGTACACCCGGATGTAGGTGAGCTTACCCAGGTGCTGGTCGGACATGATCTTGAACGCGAGCGCGGCGAACGGCTCGTCCGTGTCGGCGTGCCGCTCGATGATCTCGTCCTCGTGGCCCACGGCGTGGCCCGTGATGGACGGAATGTCCACCGGGCTCGGCAGCAGGTCCACGATCGCGTCGAGCATCGGCTGGACGCCCTTGTTCTTGAAGGCGCTACCGCACAGCACCGGGGTGAGGGCACCGGCGATGGTGGCACGGCGGATCGCGGCGATGAGCTGCTCCGGGCCGGGCTCGGTGCCCTCCAGGTACAGCTCCATCATCTCCTCGTCACGCTCGGAGATGGTTTCGAGCAGCCGGTCACGCCATTGCCTGGCGGCCTCCAGGTGGTCATGGGGGATCGCCACCACGTCGTACTTGTCGCCCTTGCCCTCGGTCTGCCAGAGCAGCGCGCGCATACGGACCAGGTCGATGACGCCCTTGAAGTCGGATTCAACGCCCCACGGGAGCTGGATCACGAGCGGGGTGGCGCCAAGCCGATCGACGATCATCTCCACACAACGGTGGAACTCGGCACCTACCCGGTCCATCTTGTTGACGAAACAGATCCTCGGCACGCCGTAACGGTTTGCCTGCCGCCACACCGTCTCGGACTGCGGCTCCACACCGGCGACCGCGTCGAATACCGCGACCGCGCCGTCGAGCACCCGAAGTGAGCGCTCCACCTCGACGGTGAAGTCCACGTGACCGGGCGTGTCGATGATGTTGATCGTGTGGTCACGCCAGCTGGTGGTCGTCGCGGCGGAAGTGATCGTGATTCCGCGCTCCTGCTCCTGCTCCATCCAGTCCATCGTGGCGGCGCCCTCATGGACCTCGCCGATCTTGTAGTTGATGCCGGTGTAGAAAAGGATCCGCTCGGTCGTCGTGGTCTTGCCCGCGTCGATATGCGCCATGATGCCGATGTTGCGGACCTTGGCGAGTTCCACGGCGGTCTGAGTGGCCACTTCCTGCTTTCCTTCGTTCTTTGCTTAGTCGCTAAGTGATCTCTCGGTGGCCGCTCGCGGCGGCCGGTGACGGTCGGAGCCTGCCTGGCGTTACCAGCGGTAGTGCGCGAATGCCTTGTTGGACTCGGCCATCTTGTGTGTGTCCTCGCGCCGCTTGACGCTGGCGCCGAGGCCGTTGCTCGCGTCGAGAAGCTCGTTCATGAGCCGCTCGGTCATCGTCTTCTCCCTGCGCGAGCGTGAGTAGGTCACGATCCAGCGCAGGGCCAGGGTGGTACTGCGCGAAGCCCGCACCTCCACAGGCACCTGGTACGTCGCGCCACCGACACGGCGGCTGCGCACCTCGAGGGTCGGCTTGACGTTGTCGAGAGCACGCTTGAGCGTCACGACCGGGTCATTGCCCGACTTGTCCCTGCAGCCCTCGAGCGCCCTGTACACGATCCGCTCCGCAAGTGAACGCTTGCCATCGAGTAGCACCTTGTTGACGAGCGCGGTAACGAGCGGCGAGCCGTAAACCGGGTCAGTAACGAGCGGCCGTTTGGACGCGGGGCCCTTGCGCGGCATGTCAGCTCTTCTCCTTCTTCGCGCCGTAGCGGCTGCGGGCCTGCTTACGGTTCCGCACGCCCTGCGTGTCGAGCGAACCGCGGATGATCTTGTACCGGACGCCAGGAAGGTCCTTCACCCTGCCACCTCGAACGAGCACGATCGAGTGCTCCTGCAGGTTGTGGCCCACACCTGGGATATAGGCCGTGACCTCGATCTGGCTGGTCAGCCGCACCCTGGCGACCTTGCGGAGGGCGGAGTTCGGCTTCTTGGGCGTTGTTGTGTAGACGCGCGTGCAGACGCCACGGCGCTGCGGGCTGCCCTTCAACGCCGGAGTCTTGTTCTTGGCCACCTTGTCCTGGCGGCCCTTGCGGACCAGCTGCTGGATCGTGGGCACCGCGTCTCCGTCCTCTGTGCGCGCCTCCGGCACGCCTTGTCCTCTGTGCGCGCCTCCGGCACGCCTTGTCCTCTGTGCGCGCCTCCGGCACGCCTTTTGGTCTCGCTAGGCCCCGCAGGCGGCCGTTCCCAGCCGTCTCACCTGCAGGTTCCCCCTTCTCGCCGACCCCCGTGGTCGGGCGTGTCGCCCAGTCCGGGGCACACCGGCCCATGAGAGGCCTATCGTCGAGGAGAGGAGGTCCAACGCGCCGCGTACCCCGGCCCAGTAGTTCCCGGGTCCGGAAGGCCGAATGGCGCGCCCGCGTGCCTATGGTGTCATAGGCACGGAGACAGAGATTACCGCCGCCCTGCCCACAGGTCAAAACGGCGGCTCGCTGTTTCCCTTCCAACGCCACGTACACGCCAGATAATCCCGAACGACTGCCGCGGTCAGGCGCAACACCAACCTAGCCACTCACGCCCGGGCGGGCGAGCACCGTCCGCGGCGTGTCCCTCCGCCATCAGCGGCGTCCTCGCCTCGGACCGCGCCGTGCGATCGAGGTTCCGCAAGCGTGATCGGCCTAGATCGGCCTAGATCTGCCGCCTTGGCGGCTTTCGTTACACACGGGTCACCGCCAGCCGCCGCGCCGCCGCGCCGCCGAGGACGTGCGGCGCACGGCTAACGACCCGAACGCCAGTTAGCCGCCCACCCCCGCGCCCGGCAGGTCGTATACGACCCGCAACGGCACTTTCACGGTCGTCCCTCACTGGGAGGCGGGCACGCAAACGCGCTTGACCCTCACGTAGCGGGAGGCTGCACAGTGGTCCACGTGAACAAGTACACGGTCGGTGAGGTGGCCCGCCTGGCGCGCGTCTCGATGCGGAGCTGGGCGCCAGCTACTTCACCACCCGCCTTGACCCGGACAAGGAAACCCGCCGCCTGATCGCCAAGGCCGATGAAGGGTTGGGCCCGCCGAAAGCCCTGGCTGGCCTATGCGGCGGTGAGTGCTGGAATCCGCCCCGCGCTGATAGTTGGTGACGCCAGCGCGGAGCCTGATCGCTGGAAGTAAGCGCGAAGCTGTGCCTCTTCTGCGGCGGGGACCTCGTATGCATGGAGGATGGCATCCAGCGGCAACGATCCAATCAACGACGTGACCTCGATGCCTCTGACGTTCCCAGCATCGTCCAGGTCAACGAGGGTGCTGTCGTCAATCTGCTTCGTTCGAGCAACGGCCTCATCGCTGAGCTTGATGTACAGGGCACCTGCGTCCAGGTCGTAGCTGAGTAGCATGCCATTCTCGCCTCTCAGTCGTCGTCCGGCCGGGCGACGTTAATGAGCGTCTCCTCGTCAGCGGTGAGTCGGCGCAAGGCGGTTCACCATGGGCCTCCGGTATACCGCAACGGGGTGACAACTCCGAACCAGAATTACCGCCAGCCACGCGTGGCGCTTGGCGCGTCTTGTGCCTCTTGGCCCATCCCGGCACACAAGGATGCCTATCCTGGCGAGTAGGTAGCTAACGGATCAACCCGAGGATGGGCATGACGCCCCTAGATGAGAGCGAGCCGCGCATTGGCGCGAACGTGCGCGCCGCCCGTCGCTCTCGTGGCATGAGCCTGGAGACACTCGCCGGTCTTACCGGCCGGTCCAAGGGATGGCTGAGCAAGATCGAAAATGGGCGTGCCCGGCTGGAACGCCGACAGGATATCGCCGCGATCGCTGAAGCACTGGGGGTGTCGGCCGACAGTCTCGTGGGTGCGCCCGCTCCGGAGATCCAGCCCCACACCAGGTCGTACAGCTTCCGGCCGCTGCGGGCGGCGCTGCTCGACGCTACGCTCGATGATCCACCGGACTTTCCTGTGCGCCCTGTCACAGTGCTCGCGGAGCTAGTAAGCGATCAAGACGCCGCGCTGCGGCGCGCAGACTACGGCACCCTGACACATCAGTTGCCGGGCCTGCTCGGCGAGCTTCAGGTGCACGCGGCGACCGCGCACGGGGACGACCGGGATCTGGCGCTGCGGTCGCTCATCCTGACCTGCGCATCTGCCATGATCATGCTCCGGCATTTTGGGCTGACCGACCTGGCCTGGGTCAGCGCCGATCGGGGGCGGCATGCCGCTGACCTTCTCGGCCATCCAGTCTGGCGGGCGGCTGCCGCATTCGAGTGCGCACAGGCCCGCACGGCTGCCGACAAGTCACAAACGCTCCTGTCCACCCCCCGCCGCGCCGACGAGCTTCAGCCAAACCTCGGTGATGACCCGTTCGCGCACGAGGTGTACGGGATGTTGCACCTGTCGGCAGCGCTCGCCTGCGCCGTGCAGGGTGACCACGGTGGCGCTACAGAGCACGGGGCAGAAGCTGCGACAGTGGCGGGACGGCTCGGTGACCGGCTAGACGCCTTCGAGTTGTTCGGCCCTTCCAACGTCGCGGTGTGGCGTGCCTCGTTCGCGGTCGAGGCGGGCAACGCCGAGGAGGCATTGACCTGCGCGGACACGATTGAGCCACGCAGGCTGGCATCGAATAACCGCCGCGCCGCCCTGCGGTTGGAGAAGGCGCGCGCCTACGCGATGCTCGGCAAGGATGCCGCCGCAGTGCAGGAGATGCGCCAGGCCGAACGGCTGTCACCGGCGCAGACCCACCATCACCCGCTCATCCGTGAGCTTGTCACCGATATGCTTGCCCGCGCTCGCCGCGAGGCTGGCGGCCGGGATCTGCGCGGCCTCGCCTGGCGAATGAACCTGATCTGAGACAAGGGTTTCCAGGCGGAAACGACCGCAACCGCTGCAGGGCTATGGTCACCGGATGTGACCTTTCGATGGCACAAAAGCCGTTGAGGACCCTGTCAAACGGAAGACGGTCAAGATGACAACCTGGGAAGACCCGGACCCAGCAGCCGACCTGGAAAAGCTCGCCGCCGAACTGGACAGCCAGGCGTTCGCAGTCAGCCTCGTGACCGCGCAAGGCCGGCCGCATCTGCACATCACCAACCGGCAGGCCGTACAGCTCACCGAGCGCATCTACTGCGACGGCGAAAGTTTCTGGTGGGGGTGGGCCGAGCGCATCGCCGACGTGGCCGAGGTAGCAGCCGCAGCGGCGGCGGTAACCCGCGTGCTGCGGTCTCTAGGGGACCGCGCCCGCCGCTGAATACAGTCGGCAGGTGATTGTCATGGGGCTGCCGCGACCTCGCCGGCCTTGTCGGTCGACATCTACCGTATGACAGCCCGGACAGGCGGGCGTTCTGACGCTATCCGGCCGTTGAGCGGCGTCGGCCCAATGCAAGACCGACGCGGCTCAGCCAGTCAGCGAGCAGCGCGGCCTGGCGGCCTCGTAGTAGGACCCTGCTTCGGCATGGCAGTGTGCGCCCCCAGGGGGTGAGGTTGGCCGAGCCGAGATAGGCAAGATTGTGGTCGGCGATGACGGCCTTGAGATGGATGCCAAGTCCGTCTTCCTCCCCAGGAATACGCAGATCGCGTGCCGGCGCTGCCCGGGATGTGCGGCAAGCGCGTTCGGGTTATCAGCGCGGCCGCACATTCCGTGGTAGCGCCGGTCAACCAGCGGGGTTGTGCGACACAGCGGACGGCAAGCCGCAGGAATGCGACGGCGGGCGCCCCTGGGAGGGGCGCCCGCCGACTGTCGCGCCGCCGCGGGAGACGGTGGCAGGCCAGGCTTTGAGCTGGATCTATCTGTTGTAGGAACCGAAGTCGTACTCCTCGAGCGGTACGGCTTCCCCGCTGCCCTGCCCGAACGAGTAGTCGCTGGTGTCGTCGTACACACCCACCGGGTACACGGCGGAACGGGCGTCCTCGCTGGGCTCGACCCGGATGTTCCGGTACAGCGGCATACCGGTGCCTGCCGGGATGAGCTTCCCGATGATGACGTTCTCCTTGAGGCCGAGCAGCGAGTCCGACTTGGCGTGAATCGCCGCATCGGTGAGCACCCGGGTCGTCTCCTGGAAGGACGCCGCCGACAGCCACGACTCGGTCGCGAGCGACGCCTTGGTGATGCCCATCAGCACCGGCCGACCGGATGCCGGCTGGCCGCCCTCGGCCACCACGGACCGGTTGGACTCCTCAAACCTGGGCCGGTCGACCAGTTCGCCTGGAAGCAACTCGGTGTCGCCCGATTCGAGTACGTTCACCCGCTTGAGCATCTGCCTTACGATGATCTCGATGTGCTTGTCGTGGATCGACACGCCCTGGGACCGGTAGACCTCCTGCACCTCGTGCACCAGGTGCAGCTGAAGCTCACGGGCGCCGAGGATCCTCAGCACCTCGTGCGGGTTGACCGCGCCCTGGATGAGCTGCTGGCCCACATGCACGTGCTCGCCCTCGGTCACCAGCAGGCGCGACCGCATCGGCACCTGGTAGGGGATCTCGTCCGTGCCGTTGTCGGGGACGACGACTATCTTGCGTGTCTTCTCCGTCTCCTCGATCCGGACCCGGCCCTCGGCCTCACTGATCGGCGCCATGCCCTTCGGGATCCGGGCCTCGAAGAGTTCCTGGATCCTCGGCAGGCCGTGGGTGATGTCCTGACCGGCCACACCGCCGGTGTGGAAGGTCCGCATGGTCAGCTGCGTACCCGGCTCGCCAATCGACTGTGCGGCGACGATGCCGACCGCCTCGCCGACATCCACGCGCTTGCCCGTCGCCAGCGAGCGGCCATAGCACTTGGCACACACGCCGATCCTGGACTCGCAGACGAGCACGCTATGGGTGCGGACGCTCTCCACTCCAGCAGCGGTCAGCTTGTCGATCATCGCCTCGGTGGTGTCGGTGCCCGCCTTCGCGAGCACCCTGCCCTCGGCCTCCACGTCGGTCGCGAGGGTACGGCCCGTCCCTGTGTTCTCGATGTTGACGACCTTGCGCAGTGCGCCGCCCGCGCCCTTCTCCGCGATCCGCATCGGGATCGACCTGTCCGTGCCGCAGTCCTCCTGCCGCACGATCACGTCCTGCGCCACGTCCACCAGGCGCCGGGTGAGGTAACCGGAGTCCGCGGTACGCAGCGCGGTGTCTGCAAGGCCCTTACGTGCGCCGTGGGTCGAGATGAAATACTCCACCACCGACAGCCCCTCGCGGAAGCTGGACTTGATCGGCCTTGGGATCGTCTCGCCCTTCGGGTTGGAGACCAGGCCACGCATTCCGGCGATCTGCCGTACCTGCATCGGGTTACCGCGGGCGCCGGAGTTGACCATCATCCAGACCGGGTTGGTCTTCGGGAAGGCCGCCTCCATGTCCTGCGCCACGTCCGCGGTCGCGTGCGTCCAGATCTCGATGAGCTCCTGACGGCGCTCCTCGTCGGTGATCAGGCCGCGCTCGTACTCGCGCTGCACCTTGTCGGCACGCTTCTCGTAGGACTCCAGGATCTCCCGCTTGTGCGGCGGCGCCACCACATCCTCGATGGCGATGGTCAGCCCCGCCCGGGTCGCCCAGTGGAAGCCGGCGTCCTTGAGCGCGTCGAGCGCCGCGGCCACCTGCACCTTCGGGTAGCTCTCCGCGAGCTCGTTGACGATCGCGGAAAGCTGCTTCTTACCGACCTCGTAGTTCACGAACGGGAAGTCCGCGGGCAGCGTCTCGTTGAAGATGCACCGGCCGAGCGTGGTCGGGATCCTGATCGGCTCACCTGGCACCCAGCCTTCCGGTGGCTCGAAGCCGAGGCGGCGGGGTCACGCCCTTAAGCCGGACCTCGATCTTCGCGCGGACATCGATCTCCCCACGGTCATAGGCCATGATCGCCTCGGACGGCGAGGCGAACGCGCGCCCCTCGCCCTCGGCGCCCGGGGATTCCGCGGTCAGCCAGTACAGCCCGATCACCATGTCCTGGGTGGGCATGGTGACCGGCTTGCCGTCGGCCGGCTTGAGGATGTTGTTGGTGGACAGCATCAGGATCCGGGCCTCGGCCTGAGCCTCGGCCGACAGCGGCAGGTGAACCGCCATCTGGTCACCGTCGAAGTCCGCGTTGAACGCGGTGCAGACCAGCGGGTGGATCTGGATGGCCTTGCCCTCGACCAGTTGCGGCTCGAACGCCTGGATGCCGAGCCTGTGCAGGGTCGGCGCACGGTTGAGCAGCACCGGGTGCTCGGTGATGACCTCTTCGAGCACGTCCCACACGACCGCGCGGGCACGCTCCACCATCCGCTTGGCGGACTTGATGTTCTGCGCGTGGTTGAGGTCCACAAGCCGCTTCATCACGAACGGCTTGAACAGCTCGAGCGCCATCTGCTTCGGCAGGCCACACTGGTGCAGCTTGAGCTGTGGCCCGACCACGATGACCGAGCGGCCCGAGTAGTCGACACGCTTGCCGAGCAGGTTCTGCCTGAACCGGCCCTGCTTGCCCTTGAGCATGTCAGACAGCGACTTGAGCGGGCGGTTGCCCGGGCCGGTGACCGGCCTGCCGCGGCGGCCGTTGTCGAACAGCGAGTCGACGGCCTCTTGCAGCATCCGCTTCTCGTTGTTCACGATGATCTCGGGCGCGCCGAGGTCGAGCAGCCGCTTGAGCCGGTTGTTCCTGTTAATGACCCGGCGGTACAGGTCGTTCAGGTCCGAGGTGGCGAAACGCCCGCCGTCGAGCTGCACCATCGGCCGCAGGTCCGGCGGGATCACCGGAATGCAGTCGAGCACCATGCCCATCGGGGTGTTGCGGGTGTTCAGGAACGCCGACACGACCTTGAGCCGCTTCAGCGCCCGTGCCTTCTTCTGGCCCTTGCCCGTGCGGATGGTGTCCCGCAGCTTCTGCGCCTCCTCCTCCAGGTCGAAGCCTGCCAGCCGCTCCTGAATTGCCTGCGCGCCCATCCCGCCGCGGAAGTACCTGCCGAACCTGTCCCGCATCTCGCGGTAGAGCAACTCGTCACCCTCGAGGTCCTGGACCTTCAGGCCCTTGAACCGGTTCCAGACCTCCTCGAGCCTGTCCAGTTCCTTCTGCACGCGGTCACGGATCTGCCTGCACTCCCGATCGGAGCTCTCACGGACCTTGCGCCGCGCGTCGCCCTTGGCGCCTGACGCCTCAAGCTCGGCGAGATCGGACTCGAGCTTCGCCTGCCGGGCCTCGACGTCATTGTCGCGGCGCTGTTCGAGCTGCTGCCGCTCCACCGAGATCCTCGCCTCGAGCGAGGGCAGGTCACGGCCCCGGGCGTCCTCGTCCACATACGTGATCATGTAAGCGGCGAAGTAGATGACCTTCTCCAGGTCCTTCGGCGCCAGGTCGAGCAGGTAGCCGAGCCGGCTTGGCACGCCCTTGAAGTACCAGATGTGGGTGACCGGCGCGGCTAGCTCAATGTGACCCATCCGCTCGCGCCGCACCTTGGCGCGGGTGACCTCCACGCCGCAGCGCTCGCAGATGATGCCCTTGAACCTGACCCGCTTGTACTTACCGCAGTAGCACTCCCAGTCCCGGGTCGGGCCGAAGATCTTCTCGCAGAAGAGCCCGTCCTTCTCTGGCTTGAGGGTGCGGTAGTTGATGGTTTCCGGCTTCTTGACCTCGCCGTGCGACCACTGCCGGATGTCGTCAGCGGTGGCTAGGCCGATACGCAGGTCGTCGAAGAAGTTGACGTCGAGCACTTAGTCATCCCCTGGGTAGTTCGCGGCTTCTGGAGCGTGCCTGCCAGACACGCTTCAGACCTCTTCAACGCTGCTCGGCTCGCGCCGGGACAGGTCGATGCCGAGCTCCTCCGCTGCGCGGAAGACGTCCTCGTCCGTATCACGCATCTCGATGGAGACGCCGTCGCTCGAGAGCACCTCGACGTTGAGGCAGAGCGACTGCATCTCTTTGATCAGCACCTTGAAGGACTCAGGTATGCCCGGCTCCGGGATGTTCTCGCCCTTGACGATCGCCTCGTACACCTTGACCCGGCCGAGAACGTCGTCGGACTTGATGGTGAGAAGCTCCTGCAGAGCGTAGGCAGCGCCGTAGGCCTCGAGCGCCCAGACCTCCATCTCACCGAACCGCTGGCCGCCGAACTGCGCCTTACCACCAAGCGGCTGCTGAGTGATCATTGAGTACGGGCCCGTCGACCGAGCGTGGATCTTGTCATCGACCAGGTGCAGCAGCTTGAGGATGTAGATGTAGCCGACCGCAATCGGGTCCCGGAACGGCTCACCGGTCCTGCCATCGAACATCCGCGCCTTACCGCCGCCGCCGACCAGGCGCTCGCCGTCGCGGTTGGGCAGCGCGGAGCCGAGCAGGCCGGTGATCTCCTCCTCGCGTGCACCGTCGAACACCGGCGTGGCCACCGAAGTTCCCGCTGGCGCCTCATCAGCGCCGATCTGGTGCAGCCGCTTGTGCCACGCATCATCGCCAGAGATCTTCCAACCGGCCTGCGCCACCCACCCGAGGTGGGTCTCGAGCACCTGGCCTACGTTCATCCGGCCAGGCACGCCGAGCGGGTTGAGCACGATGTCCACCGGCGTGCCGTCCTCAAGGAACGGCATGTCCTCCGCGGGCAGGATCTTGGCGATGACGCCCTTGTTACCGTGCCGGCCCGCCAGCTTGTCACCATCGGTGATCTTCCGCTTCTGCGCCACGTAGACGCGTACGAGCTCGTTCACGCCCGGAGGCAGCTCGTCGCCGTCCTCCCTGGTGAAGACGCGGACACCGATGACCTTGCCCTCCTCGCCGTGCGGCACCTTCAGCGACGTGTCGCGGACCTCACGGGCCTTCTCACCGAAGATGGCACGCAGCAGCCGCTCCTCCGGGGTGAGCTCGGTCTCCCCCTTCGGCGTCACCTTGCCCACCAGGATGTCGCCAGTGACGACCTCGGCGCCGATCCGGATGATGCCGCGTTCGTCGAGGTCGGCGAGCACGTCATCGGAGACGTTTGGGATGTCCCTGGTGATCTCCTCGGGCCCGAGCTTGGTGTCGCGGGCGTCGACCTCATACTCCTCGATATGGATGGAGGAGAGGACGTCGTCGCGGACGAGCCGCTGAGACAGGATGATGGCGTCCTCGTAGTTGTGGCCCTCCCAGGGCATGAACGCCACGAGGAGGTTCTTGCCGAGCGCCATCTCGCCGCCGGACGTGCACGGGCCATCCGCGATGACCTGACCGGCCTCCACCCGCTGGCCCTCGTCCACGATCGGCTTCTGGTTGAAGCACGTGCCCTGGTTGGAGCGCCGGAACTTGGCCACGCGGTAGGTCGTCCTGGTGCCATCATCGGCCGCGATCGTCACGTAGTCCGCCGAGACCTCCTCGGCCACACCCGCCTTCTCCGCGATGATCACATCGCCGGCATCGGTCGCCGCGCGGTACTCCATGCCGGTGCCCACGAGCGGTGCCTCGCTGCGCAGCAGCGGCACCGACTGGCGCTGCATGTTGGAGCCCATCAGCGCACGGTTCGCGTCATCGTGCTCCAGGAACGGGATCATCGCGGTCGCGACCGAAACCATCTGCCGCGGCGAGACGTCCATGTAGTCGACGTCATCGGGCTGGATGTAGTCGACCTCGCCGCCCTTCCGCCTGACGAGCACGCGGTCCTCGGCGAACGATCCGTCGGCGGAAAGCGGTGTGTTCGCCTGCGCGATGACGTGCCTGTCCTCCTCGTCCGCGGTCAGGTAGTCGATCTGCTCGGTGACGCTGCCGCTCTGAACCTTGCGGTACGGGGTTTCGACGAAACCGAACGAGTTCACCCGCCCATACGAGGACAGCGAGCCGATAAGGCCGATGTTCGGGCCTTCAGGCGTCTCGATCGGGCACATCCGGCCGTAGTGCGACGGGTGCACGTCACGCACCTCGAAGCCGGCCCGCTCGCGGGAGAGGCCGCCCGGCCCGAGCGCGGAAAGGCGGCGCTTGTGCGTGAGCCCGGCTAGCGGGTTGGTCTGGTCCATGAACTGCGAGAGCTGGCTGGTACCGAAGAACTCCTTGATGGACGCCACGACCGGCCGGATGTTGATCAGCGTCTGCGGCGTGATCGCCTCGACGTCCTGGGTGGTCATCCGCTCCCTGACCACGCGCTCCATGCGCGCGAGGCCAAGTCGCACCTGGTTCTGGATGAGCTCGCCGACGGTACGCAGCCGCCGGTTGCCGAAGTGGTCGATATCGTCGGTCTCGACAGGGACCGCGACGTCGCCGACGGTGATCTCCTCCTCGCCCGCGTGCAGCCGGACGAGGTACTCGATCGTGGCGACGATGTCATCCTCGGACAGCGTGCCCCGGGCGATCGGCGCGTCGAGGCCGAGCTTCTTGTTGACCTTGTACCTGCCGACCTTGGCGAGGTCGTACCGCTTCGGGTTGAAGTACAGGTTCTCGAGCAGGGTCTGCGCGGACTCTCGGGTCGGCGGTTCACCCGGGCGCAGCTTGCGGTAGATGTCGAGCAGCGCGTCGTCCTGGCCGGAAGTGTGGTCCTTCTCCAGCGTGGTGCGCATGGACTCGTAGTCGCCGAAGCGGGCGAGGATCTTCGCCTCGTCCCAGCCAAGCGCCTTCAGCAGGACGGTGACGCCCTGCTTGCGCTTGCGGTCGATGCGCACGCCGACGCTGTCCCGCTTATCGACCTCGAACTCCAGCCACGCGCCACGGGACGGGATGACCTTGCAGCTGTAGACGTCCTTGTCGGAGGTCTTGTCGACCTGGCGGTCGAAGTACACGCCTGGCGAGCGGACGAGTTGCGACACGACGACACGCTCGGTGCCGTTGATGATGAACGTGCCCTTTGGCGTCATGAGGGGGAAGTCACCCATGAACACCGTCTGGCTCTTGATCTCGCCGGTGCTGTTGTTGATGAACTCCGCCGTCACGAACATGGGGGCGGAAAAGGTCATGTCCTTGTCCTTGCACTCCTCGACGGAGTACTTGGGCGGCTCGAACCTATGATCACGGAACGAGAGTGACATGGTCCCAGAGAAGTCCTCGATGGGGCTTATCTCCTCGAAGATCTCCTCTAGGCCGGATTGCTCCGGGATATCCTTGCGGCTGGTCTTCTTGGCCTCTGCGACCCGGGCCTTCCAGTTCTCGTTGCCGAGAAGCCAGTCGAATGACTCGGTCTGCAGAGCAAGAAGATCCGGAACCTCGAGAGGCTCCTTGATGCGCGCGAAGGAGACGCGACGCGGACCGAGAGTGTTAGCTGAAGCGCTGCGCGAGGCTGCCAACAGGGGTCCTTCCAAGCTTGTGGCGGACAATCACCGCACGCACGCAAAACGCCCAGCGGGCTCGCCGCAGGAGTTCGAGGAGGGCCGAGGACGTTAGAGTGCAGCGCAAAAGGGCAGTGTAGCCGAACGCTACACTGCTGTCCAACTGTACGCCACTATGAGATTCACGGTTGCTCCGCAGCATCGCTCGTCAGCGAGCGTACGTCAAGCCCGGACACCGATATACGGGCATCTCAGGGGCGTGAGGGACGCCACAGGGCCCGGCAGGTGTACCGCCGCGATCAGACGGGTAGAGCGAAGTCATTTCTCTCTGACGGCGGCCGGGCCCTGCGCCCCTACCCGCGGTGCTGCCGCGCCGTGCCGCGCCGTGCCAGCACGCCGCCGCATGGGTCATGTGGCGCGGCTCATGGCGCCGCGCGGCGCCGCATGGCCGTGTGTCAGTCCCGCGCCAGCCCGGCCACAAGGCGTTAAAGACGTGGTAGTGCCGGGTTAGTGCCGTCCGTCAGTCCCGCGTCAGTCAGGCGGGCACGCTGCGGAGACCGGCAGAACGTGCAGGCCAGGGCGCGGTCCCCGGGTCAGTCCCGGGTCAGTCCCGGGTCAGTCCCGGGTCAGTCCCGGGTCAGTCCCGGCAGCGGTCAGTCCCGGGTCAGTGCCACTGCGGGTCCCCCTACAAGGCCGCGACCGAGATCGGACGCCCACACCCAGCACGCCTTCCCCACAGCACCGCAGCACATCGGGCAGGCGGCCGCCGACCGCGGGCCCTGGTTCACCAGGCGTGGTGCGGGCGGGGAAGGCGGGCGCGAACTTGAGCGACTTCGTGACGGCACCTACGGTGTGGGACGCCACGCGTGACCCTCATGATCCCGGTAACTACTTGGAACTATTCGCAGAAAAAATACCGGGATCATGCAAAGACGCGGGGGCGGCCACTCGATCGGGTGGCCGCCCCCGCGAATGCGGCGAGATCGGCCGCTACTTGACGGTGACCGTCGCCCCGGCGCCCTCGAGGGCAGCCTTGGCCTTCTGCGCAGCCTCCTTGTTGACCTTCTCGAGCAGCGCCTTCGGCGCGCTGTCGACCAGGTCCTTGGCCTCCTTGAGGCCAAGGCTCGTGAGGCTGCGGACCTCCTTGATGACCTGGATCTTCTTCTCGCCCGCGGCTTCGATGATGACGTCGAACTCGTCCTGCTCCTCTTCCGCGGCCTCCGCGCCAGCCGCGCCAGCGGGCGCGGCGGCGACGGCCGCGACTGGGGCGACGGCCTTGACGTCGAACGTCTCCTCGAACTGCTTGACGAACTCCGACAGCTCCAGGAGGGTCATCTCCTTGAACGCGTCGAGCAGGTCGTCGGTGCTGAGTTTCGCCATCGTAGTAATTCCTTCGTGTGCGCCAGGTCCCACCGGCGACCGTCGGTCACCAGCGGATCTTCGAATTTGACTGGCTCGCCCGGGTGATGAGCGGCCACTGGTCATGCCGGGTGATGCCGAGTCATGCCTCGGGGGGCTCCGCTACGGCCGGTGAAGCGTCGGCAGCTTCCCCGCCCTGCTGCTCGCGCTTGGCACGCAGCGCCTCGGCGAGCTGAGCAAACTGCGTCGGCAGGGCATTGAACGTTGCCGCGGCACGCGCCATCGATGCCTTTATCCCGCTCGCGATCTTCGCGAGGAGCACGTCGCGTGACTCCAGATCAGCCAGCTTCGTGATCTCCGCGGCAGTCAGCGAGGCACCATCGAGGACCCCGCCCTTGATGACAAGCAGCGGGTGCGCCCGCGAGAAGTCGCGCAGTCCCTTGGCGGTCTCGACCACATCACCCTCGACGAACGCGATCGCCGAGGGTCCGCTCAGGAGGCTGGAGATCTGCTCCTCGAGCCCGGCATCTCTGGCGGCGATCTTGGTGAGCGTGTTTTTCACCACGGTGAACGTGGCGCTGTCACCAAGTGAGCGGCGCAGCTCAGCTAGCTGGGCCACGGTGAGCCCGCGGTACTCAGTCAACATGGCGCCGTTGGAGCTCTGGAATCTCTCAGTGAGCTCGGCGGCCGCGGCCACCTTGTCGGCTCTCGCCATGGGCCTCCTTCCTCCCTGCTAGTCCGGGGACGACCCCCGGACCCGGTCTGCTTGCCCGGGGGCGACCCCCGGGCTGCCGATTGGGACGCCGGAGAAGGTCACACAGGTAAAATAAAACGCCCCGGCGCAGGTCGGCCGGAGCGTATCAGCCGGTCATGGCACCAAGCGCCCACGACAGAAGATCGGCTCACAACTCACCTGCGCGGGCCGCCCGCTCACGCGGGACCTTCGGTTACTTTGACCCCTCGGCGGGCCTCAAAATAACAACCAGCGGTCTTTGGCAGATCGCAGTCTACGCTCCGGCCGGAATGCTAGCCAAATCGGCTGGCCGGACCAGAGAGTGGCGCGGCCAGGCGCCAGGGCACCGGACCGGCCACAGCAGGCTCAGCTGGCTGCGGACTGCTCAAGCTCGTCGGTCAGGCCGCGCGTCTTATTCGGGTCGACCGGGACGCTCGGGCCCATGCTGGTGGTGAACGCCGCCTTCTTCAGATAGCGGCCCTTGGCCGCAGCCGGCTTGAGCCGCAGAACCTCGTCGACCGCTGCCGCATAATTTTGCAGGAGAGCCAGCTCGGGGAACGACACCTTGCCGATAACGAAGTGCAGGTTGCCGTGCCGATCCACCCGAAATTCGATCTTGCCACCCTTGATTTCGCTCACGGCCTTGGCGACGTCATTGGTGACCGTTCCCGTCTTCGGGTTGGGCATCAGGCCCCGCGGGCCGAGCACCCGGCCAAGGCGGCCCACCTTGCCCATCAGGTCGGGGGTCGCCACGACGGCGTCGAAGTCAAGGAAGCCGCCCTGGATCCGCTCGATAAGGTCGTCCGTGCCGACGTAATCGGCGCCTGCCTCACGCGCCTCCTCGGCTCGCTCGCCAGTCGCGAAGACCAGGACGCGGGCTGTCT
Organism: uncultured Actinomycetota bacterium; assembly: GCA_963712955.1. Lineage (GTDB taxonomy): Bacteria > Actinomycetota > Actinomycetes > Streptosporangiales > Streptosporangiaceae > DATFVJ01. The sequence continues at coordinate 283,185 of CAVQKF010000018.1, forward strand.
TGCCGGTGCCGTTGGGGAGGATGACAGTGCCACGCACCATCTGATCGGCCCGGCGCGGGTCAACCCCGAGCCGCAGCGCCACCTCGACGGTGGGGTCGAATTTCGTCGTCGCGGTCTTCTTGGCCAGCGCCGCTGCCTCAGCGGGGCTGTAGAGCTTGCTGCGGTCGATCATCTCGGCCGCCTTACGGTATGCCTTGCTGCGCTTCATGTGATATCCCCTTCGCACTACCTTGGAGGACGTGGTCTGCGGGCCAGCGCCAGGCCCTGCCACTGTCGTTGGCGGCGGCCGCCGGTCAGGCCCGCCGCGGCGGTTCGCCCTCGACCGTGATGCCCATGGAACGCGCCGTACCGGCGATAATTTTCTCGGCGGCCTCCATGGTGGTCGCGGTCAGATCGGGCATCTTCGTCTGTGCGATCTCACGGACCTGTGCGGCGGTGATCGAACCGACCTTCGTCTTATGGGGCTCGCCGCTGCCCTTTTCAACACCGGCGGCCTTCTTGATCAGCTCGGGCGCCGGCGGTGTCTTCGTGATGAACGTGAACGAGCGGTCCTCGAAGATGGTGATCTCAACCGGGATCACGTTCCCGCGCTGGGCTTCTGTCGCGGCGTTGTACTGCCTGCAGAAGTCCATGATGTTGACGCCGTGCGGCCCGAGCGCGGTGCCCACCGGCGGCGCCGGTGTGGCCTGCCCGGCCGGCAGCTGTACCTTGACAACCGCCGCGATCCTCTTCCTGGGAGGCATGTCAGCAGAATCCTAACCTTTCAGATCTTCGCCACTTGATCGAAGGAGAGCTCGACCGGCGTCTCCCTGCCGAAGATCGACACCAGCACCTTGAGCTTCTGGGTGTCGGCGTTGATCTCGTTGACCGTGGCAGGCAGCGTTGCAAACGGGCCGTCCATCACGGTAACCGACTCGCCGACTGTGAAGTCCACGACCGTTCGCTCTTCGTCCTTCCTCTTCGCCTGCTCCTCCGGCTCCGGGGCAAGAAGCTGCGCCACCTCATCGAGACTGAGCGGCGACGGTCTGCTCGACAGCCCGACGAAACCGGTCACGCCTGGGGTGTTGCGGACCGCAGCCCACGATTCGTCGCTCAGCTCCATCCGGACCAGGATGTATCCGGGTAGCACCTTCTCGGAGACCTGCTGACGCTTACCGCCCTTGATCTCGGTCACCTGGTGTGTCGGCACCTCGATCTGGAAGATGTAGTCCTCCATGTTCAGCGACTGGGTGCGGCTCTCCAGGTTGGTCTTGACCCGGTTCTCATAACCGGCGTACGAGTGCACGACATACCAGTCACCCGGAAGCAGCCGCAGCTGCCGCTTGAACTCTGCTACCGGGTCGCTTTCCGGCTCGGCACCATCCGGCGCAGAGCCGGGCGCCGTGTCGGGCGCATCCGGTTCTGGCTCGTCAAGCACGTCTCCGGCACGACCCTCGGGCACGCCGGAATCGAGAGCCTGCTCGGCGGCTTCGCTCTCGCCCGCATGCAGCTGGGACTCGGACACGGTGACTCTTTCTCTCTCGTTGTGGTTGCCGGCGGTGGCCGACGTGGTCAGGACCTCATCAGCCGCGCTGACATGGTCCGTGGCCGGACCGGCCGGGACCGGCCCGGTTGGCTCTGTCGTTTCGCCGTCGGCGGCGCCGGCGAGTTCTAGCTTGTTCCCTGCGATCGTGCCTCAGTACCCCGCCTGCGGCCAAGGAGCGCGGCTCAGCCGAAGAGTCCGAGCACGAGCTTCGTGAACACGTAGTCCAGGCCCGTCACTATCCCGACCATGACAAGCACGAAGACCAGGGCCACGGTCGTGTAGGTAATCAGCTCACGGCGGGTCGGCCAGATTACCCTGCGGAGCTCGGCGACAACCTGACGGAAAAACAGCGCAGGCGTCGTGCGGGAACCCTTCTTGGGTCCCGAACCACCCCGCCGCTCCCCAGCCGAACCGCGTATCTGAGTCGCCATGTCCTCACCTGAGCCGCACCGAACTGAGCCTGAACTTCACACCCGAGCCGCACTCGCAGGGCAGGAGGGACTCGAACCCCCAACCGCCGGTTTTGGAGACCGGGACTCTACCAATTGAGCTACTGCCCTCTGCTGTCTGCGCACACCTGCTGTCAGCGCGCGCCACCCTCAACGTACCGACGACCGCCCGCAACTGTACAGGCGGCCGCGCCCGGAGCCCTGCCTGAGCGATCGCGGACATGCGTCGGCCGTGCGGTGAACTCCAGCGGCGCAAGTGTACGTTGTGCAACCGCACGCCGTCGAACCAGCGGGGCTCAGCATGATCCTCAACGGCTGCGCGGTGCGCACCATCAGCGAGTCTGCGGGGAATCCCGCGCCGCTGGGGTACGGGGCGTCCGCCGCCTGGGCCGCGTCCCCCCGAGCCAGGGCAGCGACGGGTGGTTACGGGGGGACCACCCCGTGCAAGCGCTGCACGGCTTGCGCCGCGTGGCACCCGGCATATGGTGTGATATAGCATGCACGCCACCATGATCGACACGGTGCCCTTCACCTCGCCCGCCGCCGTGCCGGCTGCGGTGCCGACCGGGCGTGTTACCGCTTAACCTGGGGAAGGCTCGCGAAGCGCCGGGGCGAGATGACACGATGGGTGACATGCGAACGCTGCCTTCCCGTATATCAGCACGGGTATCCGCGATCTCGGAATCCGCGACGCTCGCCGTCGATGCCAAGGCCAAGGCGCTAAAGGCAATGGGGCGGCCGGTAATCGGGTTCGGCGCAGGCGAGCCCGACTTTCCGACTCCCGGTCACATCGTGGCGGCCGCACAACAAGCTTGCTCACAACCACGCTTCCACAAGTACACTCCATCGGGAGGCCTGCCAGAGCTGAGAGACGCGATCGCGGCGAAGACGGCGCGCGACTCCGGTTACGAGGTCAAGGCCGGCCAGGTGCTCGTCACCAACGGCGGCAAGCATGCGGTGTACGAGGCGTTCGAAGCATTGCTAGACCCAGGCGACGAGGTACTCATGCTCGCGCCCTACTGGACCACCTACCCGGAATCGATCAAGCTTGCCGGCGGGAATCCGGTGCCGGTACTTACCGACGAGCGGGCCGGCTACCTCACGTCGGTCTCCAAGCTCGAGGCCGCCCGTACGGACCGCACCAAGGTGCTGCTCTTCGTGTCACCGTCCAACCCGACCGGAGCGGTCTACCCGGCTGCGCTCGTCGCCGAGATCGGCCGCTGGGCAGTGGCCAACGGGATCTGGGTGGTCACCGACGAGATTTACGAGCACCTGGTTTACGACGACGCGCGGTTCACTTCGATGCCGGTCGAGGTCCCCGAGCTCAGTGATCGCTGCGTTGTGATCAACGGTGTCGCGAAGACATACGCAATGACGGGCTGGCGGGTCGGCTGGTTGATCGGGCCACCGGACGTCGTCAAGGCGGCCGTGAACCTTCAGTCACACGCGACATCGAACGTGTGCAACGTCGCGCAGGCGGCGGCGCTCGCCGCGGTCACTGGTGATCTCTCCGCGACAGCAAGCATGCGCGAGGCGTTCGACCGGCGCAGGCGCGTTATGGCCCGGATGCTTAATGACATTCCCGGTGTCACCTGCCCCGAGCCGAAGGGCGCCTTCTACTGCTATCCGTCCGTCAAGGACCTGATCGGCAAGGACATTCGCGGCACGCAGGTGGAGAGCAGCGTCGCCCTCGCCGGGTTGATCCTGGAGGAAGCGGACGTCGCGGTAGTTCCCGGCGAGGCGTTCGGTACTCCGGGCTATTTCCGGTTGTCGTGCGCGCTCGGCGACGACGAGCTCGTGGAGGGGATCACCCGCATGGCCAAACTACTCGCCGAGGCCCGCTGAGTGACGGCACACCGCCGAATGCCGTTCGGCTGTGGTGAAACATGTGACCTGTGGTGAAACATGTGACCTGTGGTGAAACATGTGACCTGTGGTGAAATATGTGACCTGTGGTGAACCATGTGACCTGTGGTGAAACATGTGAGCTGTGGTGAAACATGTGACCTGTGGGAGACCGCCACACTGTCGGCGGATCTGTCGACATCTCCGCAGGTCACGGGATTTCGAACGAGCCATCCGTGGCTAGTCTGAAAGATCAATCTCACGATGCGAGGCGTCGACTCGATCCTGCAACAGCCGCCAGCAGAGGGCTATAGCTCCACGCCCACGAGCACGGGCTCGGCGACGAGCGTCACACCGAACGCGTCCAGGACCGCATCTCTGATTTCACGTGCTAGGGCAACCAGCCCTGCCGTGGTGCCACCACCCGGATTGGTGAGCGCGAGCGTGTGCCTGGACGAGATCCGAGCGCCCCATGCCGCATACCCCTTGCCGAAGCCTGCGTGCTCGATCAGCCACGCCGCCGGCACCTTGACGCTGCCGCCAGGCGCTGGGAATCGCGGGAACATGGTGCCGGGGCCGAGCCGACGGCGCACGGCGTCCTTGAACGCCGCGAGCTGATCAGGCTCGAGCACGGGGTTGGTGAAGAACGAGCCCGCGCTGTGGCTGTCCGGCTCAGCCGGATCGAGCACCATCGCCTTGCCCCTACGCAGTTCAAGGACCGCGTCACGGACCTCGCGGAGGGGCACCCGCTGCCCGGCAGCGACCCCGAGCGACGATGCCAGTTCGGCATAGCGGATCGGCCGTGACAGCCGTCCGGGATCCAGCTTGAACGTCGCGTCGAGAATCACGAACCGGCCAGGCAGGCGTTTGAACATGCTCATCCGGTAGCCAAACCCGCACGCGGCGCCGTCCAGAGTCAGCACCCGCCCCGATGTCCGGTCGAGGGCCCGCACGCGGATGATCGTCTCTGCCACCTCTTGTCCGTAGGCACCGACGTTCTGGATGGGGGTGGCACCGGCCAGGCCAGGGATTCCGGCGAGGCACTCCACGCCGGTCAGCCCGTCCGCCACGCAGCGCGCGACGATCTTGTCCCAGTCCTCGCCCGCGGCGGCACGCAGCAACGCCGCACCGCGATCATGCTGATCCCATCGGACCTCAACGCCGCAGGTAGCGATGCGCACGACCGTGCCGGGGAAACCCGCATCGGAAACGACGAGGTTGGAGCCGCGGCCGAGAATGAGGACCGGCTCACCCGCTGCGTCGGCGCCGCGGACCGCGTCCACCACGTCCCGCTCGTTCGGCGCCTCGACGAACCTGCCGGCCGGGCCGCCAAGCAGCAGGGTCGTGTAGCCGGCCAGCATCACCCGCTCGCCAGCCCGGGCGCCCGGCGCCTCCGCGGGCTGTTCACCGCCGACCTGGGCAGCCGCTTCGCCGCCTGCTCCAGTCACGGTCACCTCGGTCACGCTAGTTTGACGACCGCGCGGGCGCGACTGAGCACCTTCGCCTCGCCCGACCTGGCAGTCAGCGCCAGTGCCACGCGGTTGCCGTCCAGCTTCTCCCCGATCTTCCCGCCGACGTTGACCGTGGCGCCATTGCCGTCGTCCGGCACCACGACGGGAGCCGAGAACCTGACGCTGAAGTCCAGCACGGCACCGGGATCACCGACCCAGTCGGTCACATACCTGCCCACCTGCGCCATGGTGAACATCCCGTGCGCGATCACGTCCGGGAGCCCGACTGACTTGGCGATCCGCTCGTTCCAGTGGATCACGTTGAAATCGCCCGAGGCACCCGCATACCTGACGAGGTCGACCCGCTGCGCACGGTAGCTTCGCGGCTCCAGCTGCTCGCCGACTTCGACGTCCTCGTACTTGACTTGCGCGGTCATCTCGCGGGCGCCCCTTCTCAGTTCCCGGCCCCGCCGCGCTCCACCAGCGTGGAATGCGCGGTACATACGAGCTCGCCCTCGACGGTCCTGATCTCGGTCTCAGTCGTTAGCAGTATGTTGCGGCCCGCGCCACGGATATCGGAGATCGTGGACTGGCAGGTGACGACGTCGCCCGCGTAGAGCGGGCGGCTGTACTCGAAGCCCTGCTCCCCGTGCACGACCATGGCGTAGTTGACGCCGAGGCCCGGATCCATGACCGCCCGCGCACTGCCAGCCATCGTGATCACGATGGCGAAGGTCGGCGGCGCGGGCACATCCCTGTGACCCGCTGCCTGCGCCGCCTCTCGGTCGCGGTAGAGCGGATTGGGGTCGCCGATCGCGCTGGCGAATTCGGCGATCTTCACCCGGCTCACCTCGTACGGCTCGGTCGGCGGGTACGTCCGGCCGAGGTAGTCCCGGTTGATTCCCATGCAGCCCTCCGCGAGACCAGTTGACCCGGCGTGCTCCGGGTATGGCGATTACGTGCGTGCCATTGTCCGGCGAATGTGGCGCCAGGTGCTCATCCTCCGCGGCACGGCAGGCGCCCAGCACGGCACCATGCGACCGTAACAGAACGCGGTTCGGCCTTGCCTGACAAGGCGCCCGGGTTAGCGGGTCTCGCGGTGCGACTGGTGCTTACGGCAGTTCGGGCAGTACTTCTTGATCTCCATCCGGTCCGGGTCGTTGCGCCGGTTCTTGCGGGTGATGTAGTTGCGGTGCTTGCATTCCTGGCAGGCCAAAGTGATCTTCGGCCTGACGTCGGTGGCAGCCACGATGGGGTGCCCTTCTACTGGGTTGGATCTACTGGGTTGGATGGTGGGACCTGCAGTTCGCCGGAATCCAGCAGGAAACCGTCGAACTCGTAGCGGAGGCCGGACTTGAACCGGCGACACAGCGATTATGAGCCGCTTGCTCTGCCTGACTGAGCTACTCCGCCGCCTGGGCGCCGCCGCCTGAGCGCCCGGCCACCGCCGACAAGGCAGCGGCCAGCACGTCAGCATACCTCTAACCGGTGCTCCAGCTCGATATTCCCGCAACGCCCTCTCGATGTTCCCGCCAACGCCCTCGCGGGAGTCGATATTCCCCCGGGCGCCGCGATCCGGGTGGCTGTTCGATGTTCCCGCTGCCGCCCTCGCTCGATTCCCGCGAACATCCTGGGCGTTCTGGACCTGTCCGACGCCACCGTCGAGACCCCACGCCAAGTGGCGGCCCGGGTGCGGCGGGCGCTGAAATACGTGCCGCCCGACCGGCTCTTCTGGCCCCCCGACTGCGGAATGAGGTATCTGCCGCGTGATGCCGCATTCCGCAAGCTCCGGGCGATGACGCGGGCGGCACGCAAGCTACACACTGAACACGGAGAGTGACATTACCGTAGCAGCGCCTACATCTAAGTGACGTCCACCGCAAGTGCCGCCCACGGTAAATGACGTCAGCGCTGCGGGCCGATTACAGCCCCGCCGGGTGTGCCTTTTGATGGCCGTCGCTGTCACGCCTCGGCAAGCCGCGCTCTTCCACGCCCGTCCAGACCTTGTCAAGGAACTCGGCGATCTCGGCGGTAAGGCGGGCGGGCTGCACCCACAGCTCGGCGAACGTGCGGGTCCGGATCAGCCTGGCGTCGGGCAGCTGACGCGCCAGCCTTTCCGCGTCGGTGAATGAGTGGATCAAGTCGATCCCATGTCCAAGTACCAGTGCTGGCGAGGTAATGGACCGGCGCTGGTCGGGGGTCGGGGCGATGGGCCCCACTGCGACGCCATGCAACACGGCGGCGGTCTCGTCTGGATCGGACGCAATGGCCATGACGAACGTGTCGAGCGCACCAAGGCCGGACGCAGGCATGCGCGAGGCCGCCCAGGAGAGCAATCGCATCGGGGCCCGGCCGTAGTGGACCACGAGCAGGAGGGGCAGGAACACGCTTATCGCCGCGGGCACGGCCGACTCGAGCACCGGCATTTCCAGGACCAGGCCGCAGACCCGGTCAGGCGCTCTTACCGCGGTCATCAGGCTGACATTGGTACCCAGCGAAACGCCTCCGAGTACCGCCTGATCGACGGCGAGCTCGTCCAGCAGGCACAGCACCTGCTCCGCGTAGAGGTCCACCCGAAGGGGGCCAGCATGCCGAGGCTTGTCGCTGTGGCCATGACCGAGGAGGTCGAGCAGCACGACCCGGTTACCCTTGGCGGCCAGTGCCCGGGCCAGGTGACGGCTCAGGTTGGAATCGAGTAACAAACCGTGCAACCACACGAGGACACGGTCACCCGACCCGTGGACCTCGTAGGCCAGCCGGTACTTACCGTAACGAAGTGTGTACCTGGCGCCATCGATGCTTGCATCCTGATTGTGCTTCGGTATAGCGCTCACATAGGTATAGTGCCTCGCTGATGCTGGCTGACTAGGGTCCATCGGCCCTTTGCTAATCCCGCGTCCTGCGGACCGCCGCCGTCCTTCGTGCCGATCTGGACGCGAGCCACGCCCAGGCCGGACGGCGGCCCGTCCGCCAGGAGTGACCAGGGTATGCCAGGGTATGCCCGATCTCGGGACGCGACGCCGACGGCCCGCCAGAAGGAGACGGGGCGGCTGCCGTCCCGGCATGGCCGCCCGTAGTCGGGCGTGTGCGATCATGGATGGGTGCGCGATCCCTGGGTCGGATGGCTTGCGGCGCATGACGTTCGCCCCTATCCGGCGGCATCCAGCGCAGAACATCCTGCATAGGTGACGTGCGTGATCTGCCCAAGGAGGAGCAGCGGTGGCTGAAACCCATCAAGAGCAGCCGGATCATTGGATGGCACTCGAGTCGCCCGGCTCCGGCGCCTCCTGGGGGTGCCGGATCGAGAGCGTCGGCACGAAGCTGCCGTCGCGCAGGCTGACGACCAAAGAGCTGATGAGCCGGACCAAACACAACACGCACATACAGCTGGAGCGACTGACCGGGATCCACGAACGCCACGTCGTCGGGCCGGGCGAGAACTCCTACACCCTCGGCGTCGGGGCTGCCCGCGACTGCCTGGCTCATTCGCAGCACGAGGCGCCAGACATCGAGATGGTGATCAGCACCAGCATCACCCGGTCCAAGGGCGGGGCCGCGCAGACCTTCGAGCCCCCGCTCAGCCTGTATATCAAGCAGGCGATCGGCGCTACGCACGCAGTGAACTTCGATCTCTCAAACGCGTGCGCCGGCATGCTGACCGGGGTGTTCCTCCTGCAGGACCTCGTTACGCGTGGTGAGATCAAATGCGGCATGGTGGTTTCCGGAGAGTACATCTCCCACCTGAGCTGGAACGCGGCGAAGCAGGTCCGCTCTGTGCTCAGCAAGCAGCTCTCATCGCTCACGCTGGGTGACGCGGGTGCCGCTGTCATCGTGGAACGGGCGCCCGACGGCGCTCCTGGCATAGACGTCATCGGCTTCACCACCCTCGCCGAGCACAGCCGGCTGTGCCTCGCCTTCCCCAGCAAAGTGGGCCCGGGCGCCCAGATGTACACCGAGGCCAGGAAGCTGCAGAAGGTGGCGATCGAGGACATGGCGCCGCTGGTTGCCGATGTGCTCGGCGAAGCTGGCATCGACCTGTCCGACATCGACTACCTGATTCCCCATCAGACCTCGGCCCGGGCCATCCGCAAAGGCACGGAAGAGTTCGCCCGGCGCCTCGGCGCCAGGCCGAAGCACATGGTTGTCAACCTGGAAGAGTACGGCAACACGTCGTCGACGACGTTGTTCGTTGCCCTGCACAAGTATCTGCAGGAGGGGCGACTGCAGAAGGGAGACCGGGTGATGCTGCTGTCACTCGCCTCCGGCGTAGAGATCGGCATGGCCATATTCACCATCGACACTCAGGTGGAACGCTATGGGCGCACGCATTGATGCCGCTAGCGCGCTGACCAGCCACGGTTTGCGCAAGGCAAGCGCATTGCGCCTTGCTAACGACGCCGCCAAAGCCTGTCTCGCGCATGCCAAAACGCCGCCAGGCGACATCGATATGCTGATCAACGCCGGCATCTACCGGGAAGACAACCTGGGTGAGCCCGCGCTCGCCGCACTCATACAGGAGGACATCGGCGCCAACCTGGGCCAGCCGCCGATCGGAGGGCACGGCACCTTCTCGTTCGACGTCATGAATGGCGCCTGCGGCGTGATGAACGCCATCCAGCTCCAGGCGGGGTTTCTCCGTTCCCGGGTTATCCAGCACGGCCTGATCGTAACGAGCGATGTCCACCCGAATCCGAAGCAGCCGGGAGCTCACCCCTTCCGGCCGACCGGCGGCGCGATCCTCCTCGGCTGGGATGACGGCATCGCGGGGTTCACGGACTTCTACACCGAGACCTTTACCGAGTATCAAGACATGCTCGAGAGCCGGCAGCACTGGAAAGCAGTACACGGGCCGCATGGCCCGGGGCGGCCGTACGGCCAGAGCCAGCTGGTAATTGACCAGAAGCCCGGGTATCAGGCCCGTAGCGTCGATTGCGCGGTGGCGGCGACGCGGCGTTTCCTTGGCCGCCTGGGAATGGGCATCGAAGATATCGACCTCCTCGTCCCGGCCCCGTCTGTCCCGGACTTCCTGGACAGCCTGAGGGTAAGGCTGGGCGTTCCCGGCGACCGGGTCGCGTATGTGGCGGAAAATCTTGTCGATGCCTATAGCGCCGGACCGATCGCCGCCGTGGAGGCCGCGCTCAAGACCGGCCGGCTCGCTGAGGCGGAGAACACTCTGATGCTTGCGGCTGGCGCGGGCATCACTGTCTCCCTCGCGCTCTACCGCCAGACACCCGAAGCAACACCCGCGGCGTCGTAGCTAGTGTAGTGTCTCGCAATTGACCTCGCAGTTGTGGTACCATGGCTTATGAATCATCCAGCTGCTGCCCTGGCGCTCACCGAAGGCCAGCGACGCGCCCTTGAGATCATCGCAAAGTCCACCACCGCGCCACACCGTGATGTGGTCCGGGCGCGGGCGCTGCTGCTGGCGGCCGATGGGGTGGCGAACACCCGGATCGCGGAGCAGGCCGGGGTGTCGGCGGTCACGGTGCGGACCTGGCGGGAGCGGTTCGCCACCGACGGTCTGGCGAAGTTCGGCCGGGTGCGGGAGGGCCGGGGCCGCAAGGTGTCGATTTCGGCGGAGAAGGTAGAGGCGATCGTGCACGCCACCTTGCACGATAAGCCGCCGGGCGAGACGCACTGGAGCTGCCGGTCGATGGCGAAGGCGCAGGGGGTGAGCAAGGCGACGGTGCAGCGGATCTGGCGCGCCAGGGGCTTGCAGCCGCACCGGGTGGAGACCTTCAAGCTATCGAACGACAAGCGCTTCGAGGAGAAGCTGGTCGACGTGGTGGGCCTGTACCTGAACCCGCCGGAGCAGGCGGTCGTGCTGTGCATGGACGAGAAGTCCCAGATCCAAGCGCTGGACCGGACCCAGCCGACCCTGCCGATGAAGAAGGGCCGGGCTGGCACCATGACCCACGACTACAAGCGCAACGGCACCACCACCCTGTTTGCCGCGCTTAACGTGCTCACCGGCACGGTGATCGGCCAGTGCCTGCCCCGCCACCGGCACGGCGAGTTCCTGAAGTTCCTGCGCGCCGTCGACCGGCAAGTTCCCAAGGGCCTGGAGATCCACATGATCCTGGACAACTACGGCACCCACAAGCATGCCAACGTCCAGGCGTGGCTGGCGAAGCACCCGCGCTTCCACCTGCACTTCACGCCGACATCGAGTTCCTGGCTGAACCTC
>CAVQKF010000019.1:0-27048 GCA_963712955.1 uncultured Actinomycetota bacterium
TTCGAATCTCGCTCACATACGATGCGCCGACTACATAGCCAGACATTCACGCATGCCGCCGATCGGGCGATCCACGAGGGCCCTCCGGCGGTCGGGGCTGGTGCGGCGGGTTCGCTCCGCCGCACCAGCGATGGGCATCGCCAAGAAGCCAACCTGGGCGTGCGGGCGGACGCGGTGGTCTCGCGGATCGTGATCCCGCCCGCAAGGCCATCGCGGACGGCGTGAACGTGCGAGACTCGCATGAAGGCAGCGTGTTCTGGAGGGGGGTCAGTGGCAGGGACCGCTCGTGTTTCCCGGTCCGGGGTGCCTGTGGGACCAGGAGAGGGCAAGCTGATGGATGGTGAGGATTCCGGGCAGGTCAGCCCGGTGGCCGACCCGAGTCTTGCGGCCCAGGCACGGCGCCGCCCGGCCCGTCAGGTCAGCAGTCCCGTGAACGAGGCTGCCGCGGCGGCCGGCTGTGGTGGCCTGGTGGTGGGCACCGCCGGGCTCATCGTCTCGGTTGTGCTCCATTTCGTGACGGGGCTGAGCTGGTGGTGGGTCGGCGGCAGTGCCATTGCGGCAGCAGCCGTCCTTGTCGTCGTGGGGGTGGCGACTTCCGTCATCGAGGTGTCTTCGGGCACGCCCGATCATCGTGACCGCGACCGGCTCGTTGAACCCTCTGATCTGGACGATTCATGCCGCGAGCTCTTGCTCCGCGCACAGCGGGCCATCGGCGCGGTCCTTGGCTCCGGTGTGTATGCCGGCGACTTGCTGGACCATGCCGCGGGAGAGATGGTGCTGAGGTGGCACGAGTGGGATATTGCCGCCGCTTTGCGTCAGATCACCACGTTGCGCGCCGAGCTTGGGTCCAGTGCCGCGACCGGTGCGGCTGGCCCGATGGCGGCCGCCGTACTGGACTCCCAGCAGCGCGCTCTCACGCTGGCGCAGGCTGCCACCGCAGCGCGGGTCAGCGCGCTGGAACGCTACGCCGTGCAGGTCCAGGCGGCAGACGCGGCACAGCTGGACTGGCTCAGCGCCCTGAGACTGTCAGGCCTCAATGACAGGTACCTCGATCTGGTTGCCCTCACCGCGGCCGACGAGCACGCCATCGCGGAGATCGCCGGCCTACCGAGCAGGCCGCCACCGCGGCGCAAGCATTCCGCGGCAGCCTTCACCAGGCCACCCTGGCGGCCGAGACCCTGGCCCTTCCTGCTACCCCGCAGAGCTGACCATCCCGCGCCGGCTCGCGCCACCTCTACCCCACCCCGGCCCGAAGCCGCGCTCAACCTGGCCCATGCCGCTGGCGGATGGCACGGCCGCGATCCGGCCGGCCTGCGGCTGCCGCCATCAGGTGGAACCAAAGGTGGCACGCGCAACGTCGAACTTTCATGGCGCGGCTCGTCCCGGGCACGAGATGGGTCACGTCATGGGCACCGCGCGGTACCTGGCACGGTGCCCATGCCCAGGCACAAGTGGGTGCGCCGTCCCGGGACGCGGACACACCACGACTGACAGTGGTAGCTATGACAAACATTAGGTACGCGCAGTGTGGCGATACCACGTGAACCACAAACCCTCGGCGGACGACGGCAGGCTGGAGTCAGCCGAGTGAGCGTCCGTGGGCCGGGATCGGCCCTAACAGGGGTCGCGACCGGCTTGTGCATATTGGGCGCCGTCATGGCCACGACCGCGGGCACGATCAACAAGGCAAGCCCGATCGCCAAGCCGAGCGCATCCCATCCGGCGGCCGCAGCACCGGCATCTGTGACAGCCACGAAGCCGCCGAGCGTAACTCCTACGGCGGCCACGCCCACACCGTCCAAACCGCCCACGCCCACACCGTCCAAACCGCCCACGCCCACACCGTCCAAACCGCCCACGCCCACACCGTCCAAACCGCCCACGCCCACACCGTCCAAACCGCCCACGCCCACACCGTCCAAACCGCCCACGCCCACGCCATCCAAACCGCCCACGCCCACGCCATCCAAACCGCCCACGCCCCACGCCATCCAAGCCGCCCACACCCACGCCATCCAAACCGCCCACGCCCACGCCATCCAAACCGCCCACGCCCACGCCATCCAAAGCCCACCCACCCCCACGCCATCCAAGCCACCCACGCCCACACCGTCCAAACCGCCCACGCCCACACCGTCCAAACCGCCCACGCCCACACCGTCCAAACCGCCCACGCCCACACCGTCCAAACCACCCACGCCCACGCCATCCAAGCCACCCACGCCCACGCCATCCAAGCCACCCACGCCCACGCCATCCAAGCCACCCACGCCCGCACCGTCCAAGCCGCCCTCAGCATCGTCATCGTCGAAGAAGGCGGCATCTGGGCATAGCGGCGCGACGTCGGCCACGAGCAAGGCTCGTTCGGCACCTGCTTCAAGCGCACCAGCTTCGAGGGCCCCAGAATCGAACGTGGAGGGTCCCCAACCCGCGTCGCTGCCGCTCGTGACCGGCGGGCCGGTCACACCAGCTACCGGATTGAACGTCGGCGCGCTGTTCCCGTTGATCCCGGCGTTCCCGTTGATCCCTGCGGACACGCCCAGCCCACCCGTCGGCGCGCTGTTCCCGTCCATCCCAGCCGACACCCCCAGCCCATCCGTCGGCGCGCTGTTCCCTTCGATCCCGGCGGACACCCCCAGCCCATCGGCACAGCCGCCGCCGCGCTCTGGGTTCCCCGCCCCGGTCGCTGACGTTGGTCCGCTCGACAGGGGGCTGATGGGTAACCAGCTGATCGCGCTCGCTCTACTGTGTGCAGTGATCGGCATCGTGATCGCCAGGCTCACATTGCGCAGACCGCGACCATCGGTTGCCACCAGAAATGCCCCGGGCGCCTGCCCGGCCGCCACGACCTCCACCGTCGGCGGCGCAACCAGCCAAGATGGAGGATCGGGCAAGGGTGATCCGGCCGCGGCTGACACTGTGGCAAATGATGGCCTGCCCGGCCAGCGATAGGCCGCCCTTATAGCGCGGCCAATATGACGGCAACCGGCGTCGTTTTTCTCGGCGTGGGAATTCGGGTAATCAAGGAAGCGGCTGCGGCGCCGGGCCCGCACAGCCCCGGCGCCCAGCGGAACGTTCGGGGCGTGCCGCTGCGCTGATCGCAGCTCTGCGCGGAGGGCTCGTGGCCGCCGGTTGTCCGCTCCGCCGTACTTGTCGAATGCCTCACCGGAGACGGATCACGAGATGCGGCGCAGCACCGCATCCTGCGCGCGGCGTCGCGGAGACCGTACCGCGCGCGCTCGCCCGCAGGGCTGCCTGGCTCCGGGCACGTATCAGCTCATGCTCGCAGCTACGCAGGGGGTCAACTCTCGAGATAACGACGCGGGCATCGGAGCGGCCGCAGGAGCGGGCCGAGCGGCCTTGATCCCCACGACGAAGCCGGTAACGACGAGCCACGCCAGGAAGGGCAGCAGGGCAGCCGGATTCAGCGCCAGCAGCGTTGCGATGACTACCGAGACCACCCCGAGTACCCATCGGACCCACACCCCGCCACTGGAGGTGAGGAGGACAAGCCCAGTGGCCCCCACCAAGATCGCCGCGCCGAATTGGACGGCAATCGGGTTAGCGTCCGACCAGACATTCAATGCCTGTGCTGCGCTCGCGGGCATGCCGTTACGTGCGCCCTGTAGCAGGGCCACTACCGGGACCAGCACGTCGGCCGCGCCCGCAGCGAATACCACGGCCCCGCCGAACACCACGGCCGGGAGCACGCGCTGCCTGGTGATGGCCCGCAGGCTCTGCCACAGCACCGCCCCATACACCACCAGGGCCGCGCTCGCAGCAAGGACAACGTAGACAGCCAGGTATGAGGCATCGGTGTGGGCGCTCATAAACGCCAGGATTGACTGCCCGGACGCGCTGTCGCCAGGGCTGTTGTTGATGCTGGGCATCCCGAAGAACAGCCACAGCACCAGGGCCGTGACTACCAGCCCGAGCAGGCCGAGCGTCCACTTCTGAAGTTTGATCATGAGATAGTTCCTTCCTCGTGCGTGCGGCTGGTAATCACGCGGCTCACCACCCAGCCCGGCAGCACCACCAGTCCGGAACCTGTTTCTGGGCCGGGGCAGTTGGGGCAGCGCCATTCTGGGTACATCACGACGCCCGGTACCAGATGCCCCGAAGATCGCCAGTCCCGTGCGAAGTCGTACGAGGCGCATGCCTCCCTGCTGGGATCATCTGCGTTCGCTTCGGCCTCGGCCGCAACAAGCCTCCGCAGGTGAGCGACCGGACCCCGAACCAGTCGATCTTGATCAGTACCGCGTCCGAAGACACGCTCTCGCCGGTGGCACGATCAGCGAATATCGCCTGGTTGCGTGACGCGGACGAGGCTTTCGGCGCTGAACAGCATGCCGCCGAGACGGACGCTACTTGCCGAATAGTGCTGCTGCGCGGCGAGACATCTCCTCCGGCGAAACGTCCTCGATGTGCTGGCTCATCATCCACTGCTGGCCGAACGGGTCGCGGAGCCGCCCGCCGCGCTCTCCGTAGAACTGGTCCTCAAGCGGATAGATAACCTCGGCCCCAGCGCTGACCGCCCGTTCCCACGCCGCGTCCACGTTCTCCCAGTACAGCGACATGACACAGCTGACCATCCCGCCCAGGCTCTCGGGTGACCTGACGGGCCCATCCGCAGCATCTTGGGTGATCATCACTACCGAGTCCCCAATCTGGATCTCGGCATGGATCAGCTCAGCGTTCGGCCCAGTGAATCGATCACCCAGCTCCTCGGCGCCGAACGCCCGGCCGTAGAAGGCGATCGCGGCAGCACCATCCCGGACAACCAGACGGGGAGTGACGGTGTGCAGGCGGTCGGGGATCGGGCTCACTGCGCTGGTCTCCGATGCGTCCATGGGGCCTCCTCTGGGCACAAGTCTTCGAGCCACTGAAGGTCACCATATTCCCGGACCCTAGCCGACCGGGTCGGCGCGGGCACCTGGCAGGCAACCACCAAGATCAGACTGAACGGCTGCCGTATGTGCATCCCATGCGTAGCCGTTCAGGATGTCTATGCCGAACCGGCTACGAGGGCAGCGATCTGCGCACCGCGGTTGGGCGTTCCGGCGGCGGCGAGCGCTGCATCTGAGGTTCGGCAAGACATTCCATATGGCGGCTGTTGCGACGTTTAATGGGCTCATCGCAAGGGATCGGCACGCGATGGAGAGAAAGTGACCAGCTGTGCCTGACAGTGCGGACCGCGGGAACAGATCACAGCCAGAGCCGGGTCTCGGTCTGGTGGATGTGCTCGCGCAGTTGCGGGCGGATCTGGCTGCGGCGATCGCCCAGGGGGAGAATGAGCGGCTTCGGTTTGAGGTGGGGCCAGTGGAGCTGGACCTGTCGGTGACGGTCACCCGCAGCGGGACAGCAAAGGCCGGTATCCGGTTCTGGGTAGTGGACGCGGGCGCGGAGGGATCGGTGTCGAGGGAAAGCGTTCAGCGTTTGCACCTCACGCTGCAGCCGCGGGACACCCTTGCGGCGCCGACGGCAGACGGCACGCCGGGCAAGACCTATGTGGGCGGCGACGAGGTGCCAGGGGAGGACCGCCCTCACTTGCCGCCAGGCTAAGCCTGCGGGCCGCTCCTGGATGGGGCCCGTGTTGGGAAACTGAGCCTGGGATAACCGGCCATCGGAACGTGGGGGCACAGCGAGGGGGACCTGGTGAGTGGATTGGGACCGGTGACACTCCCGAGTGGGGTCGATCCGGCGCGGGTCGCGGAGGTGATCGTCGATCGCGGCCCTGGAGTGGTCGCGTGTCGCGGCTCAGGTTATCGGGTCACGGCGACGGCGGTGCTGGCAGCGGCCCATGTCGTGCAGGGCGGAATCGCAGGGTGGGTGCGGTTCAGTCCCGATCAGGCCGGGGAGTGGGCCGCGCCGCTGACCGGGTGGTGGGCAGACGAGTCGGGGGAATCGGATCTGGCGGTGCTTCAGATCGCGGCCCGGCCGGGTGAGGGCCCGTTGCCGGCAGCGAAGTTCGGGTGCCTGTCGAGGCGCGATGCGGTGGTGGAATGGCGGGCGGTCGGGTTCCCGCTTTTCAAGCTGCGTGCCGACCGCGCCGTCCCTGCCGGTCCGCTCGTGGCTTCCGTCGATGGCCCGGGGGTGCGCCGGTATCGCGACAGCGAGCAAGCGCAGGGAACGATCGCGATGTTGTCGAATGCGCGGGAGAACACCTTTGCGCTGAAGGTGGCCAGTACGGTGCCTGACAAGCAGGCGGTGACCGACCTCCTCGCCCAGCTCGATATTTCCCCCAAGCAGGTTTCGCCATGGGAGGGCATGTCGGGCGCGGCGGTGTGGGTGGGCGAGTGGATTGTGGGGGTGGTCAGCCACCACCATCACAGCGACGGGCTCGACTCACTTGCCGCCGCGCCATTGGATGCCTCCTATGCCGCCCAGGGCGGGAGCGTCTTTCCCGGTGGCGGACCTTCATCGGTCCCAGCTGACGTGGCGGTGGCCGCCGGGTTACCACTGACAATCGCCGGATTCGTGGATCTGGTGACGCCCTCGGCGGTGACGGATCCTGTGCTCGCCGCCTACCTCGCAGAGGCCGAGTCGATCGGCCCGGCGGAGTTGATGGGTCGGCAGCAAGAGTGGGCGGAGCTGGTGGAGTTCTGTGCGGAAGAAACCTTCTGCGCGTGGTGGCAGGCTGGGCCCTGGGCAGGCAAGACCGCGCTGGCGTCGTGGCTGGCGACCCACCCACCTGTGGGTGTGGAGGTCGCCTCCTTCTTCGTCACAGCACGCCTCGCCGGGCAGTCCACCGCGGACGCCTACGTGACCGCGATGCTCGAGCAGCTCGCCGCCCTCGCGGGCCTCAACCCGCCCACAATCGCAGGTGCCGCCGGGCGGCGCGGTGCCTATCGGAATCTGCTGACCCAGGCCGCGCACGCCGTCACTGGCCGTGGGCGGCGCCTGCTGGTGCTTGTCGACGGTTTGGATGAGGACATTGGCAGTGCCGACGGCAGCATCGCTGCGCTATTGCCCGCGGACCCACCGCCAGGGATGCGCGTGCTTGTGACGAGTCGTACACACCCTGGGCTCCCCGCCGACGTCCCTCGCGGGCACTGGCTACGCACCATCACCCCCCGGTCGCTGCGGGCATCCCCCTACGCCCAGGATATAAAGGACAAAGCGATCGACGAGCTGACATGGCAACTCGATCATGGGTCCCCATTGCACAGGGATATCCTCGGGTTCATCACCGCATCTGGCGGCGGCCTGACCCTGACTGATCTGACCGAGCTTATCCGTCACCCTCGCTACGAGGTCGAGCATGCGCTGAGCAGTCCTCTCGCCCGCAGCCTGCGCATCCGCACCAGTGTGCAGGACCGCGTCTATCTGTTCGGCCACGAGACCCTGCGCGATCTCGCCGAAGACACCCTCGCGGACGTCGTGGCCAGCTACCGGGACCGCTTGCACGCCTGGGCCGAGGATTACCGAGACCGCGGCTGGCCTGCCAGCACCCCGGGCTATCTCCTGCGCGGCTATATCAGGCTGCTGCAAGCGGCGGGCGACAGCCCCAGAATGGTCGCCCTGGCGACTGACCGGCGGCGGCACGATCGGCTTCTTGCGGCGACCCACACCGACGCTGCCGCGCTGACCGAGGTCACCACCGCGCAAACCCTGATCCTGACGTCAACGGTCTCGGACCTCGCCGCACTGGCCGTTCTTGCGGCCCACCGCGATCGACTGACCGCCCGCAACAGCCACATACCCGCCAGCCTCCCGGCTATCTGGGCGCGGCTTGGCCATATCGAGCGCGCCAAAACGCTTGCGCGAAGCTTGTCGACCGAGGAGCAGGAGGAGGCGCTGGGCCTCCTCGCCGCCGTTATCGCGTCTGATGATCCCGCCCAAGCCGAGGAGCTGGCCCGTCGCATCGACAACGAGTATGTGCGGGCTGAGGCGCTGGCCAAGGTGGCGGGCGCGGTCGTGGCCACCGATCCCGACCGCGCCGAGGAGATCGCCCGCACGATCCCGCAGGACGAAATGGAAACCTTTCTGGTTGAGACGGCCGGAGTGCGTCGCCGTGATCGATCCTGACCGCGGTGAAGCAATGGCCCGCAGCATCACGTTCAGTCTCCGGCAGTCGGAGGCGCTGGCGCGCGTCGCGGAGGCAGTGGCCGCGAGCGATCCCGACCGGGGCGAGGCGATCGCCCGCAGCATCACCGACGACGACCTTTGGCAGGCGGCGGCGCTGGCTGCGGTGGCGCGGAGCGCCGCGGCAGCTCACCCAGAGCGGGGGCGGCGGCTGGCCGAGGACGCCGAGGCGATCGCCCGCGTCACCGCCCCCCATCATCGGCCGCGTGCACTGGCCCTGGTCGCGGGAGCGGTCGCGGCAACCGATCTCGACCGGGGAGAGGCGATCGCCCGCAGCATCACCAGCGACGACTGGGCGAGCCGGCCACTAGGCGGCGCAGCGGCTGCGATCGCCGCCGTGAGCCCTGACCACGGGGAGGCAATCGCCCGCACCATCGCCGACGACGACCGGCGGGCACGCGCGCTGATCGACGTGGCAGGGGCCGTCTTGGCCACCGACCCGGACCGCGCGGGGAAGCTGGCTGAAGAGGCCGAGGCCATCGCACGCAACATCACCGTCGACGTCCGGCGAGCGGAGACCCTGTACGTGATGGCGGGAGCTGTCGCCGCCGTCGATCCCGACCGGGGCGAGGCGATCGCCCGCAGCATCGCCAAAGACGGCCGGCAGCCGGAGGCGCTGAGTGCGGTCGCAGCGGCCATCGCGCGGGCTGATCCTGACCGGGGCGAGGCGATCGCCCGCAGCATCGACAGTTTTCAGCGGTCATATGCGCTCGCAGCGGTGTCGGGCGTGGTCGCCGCGACCGATCCGAACCGCGGTGAGGCAATCGCCCGCACCAGCGACAAGGACCATCTGGATGATGCGCTCGCCGAGGTGGCGGGGGCAGTCGGGGCGGCCAACCCCGACCGGGCCGAAGCGCTCGCCCGCGGCATTGCCGATGATTACGGGCGAGCGCGTGCGCTGGCCCGCGTTGCGGTCGCGGTCGCCGCCCTTGACCCCGGCTGCGCGCGGCGGCTGGCCGAGGACGCCGAGGCGATCGCCCGCGGAATCACCGATGAATGGCGGCAGGTGTGGGCGCTGTACGAGGTCGCGCCGGCCGTCGGTGCGGTAGATCCCGACCGGGGGGAAGCGATTGCGCTCAGCCTCCCTGACGAATATCAGAGTGCACGGATTCAGGTCGCCGGAGCGGCAGCCGCAATCGACCCTGACCGGGCCGAGGTGATCGCCCGCAGCCTCGATAGCTACCAGCAGGCGGAAGCGTTCGCCAGGGCCGCCCAGGCAGTCGCGGCAACCGATCCCAATCGCGCGCGGCGTTGGCTTGCTGAGCAACTGACGCGCGGCTTTTGGATGGAGGTACTGGAAGCTGTCGGACTGCTGGCGCCGTCGGCGGTCATCGCCGCCGCCGACGCCATGGGCATCTGAGCCGCACCGCCAGACTGCTGCCAGCAACCGAGCGGACACGCTGCCCACCGAGCCAGCGACGCGATCTGATCGGCGGTGTCATCCACGAATACGCGCAGGTCACATGACGCGGACGGGGTTTCCGGCACGCACAGTGTCACGGACCTGTATGCAGCCCGAGCTGGCAAGGGCGGGAAAGCGCGGCGGCTGCGCGGCTCCCTGGAGCAGCGCCGCATCGCGCCTAGCAGCCCCGGCAGGATCGGTGATCTCCCACATCTTGCTCAGGCCGACCGCCATGTCGGTCAGTGTGCTCCTTCTGGCTGCTGTCTGGCCGCGGGGAGGAACTGGTCGAGGGCCTCGGCCACCAGTTCCGGGCGTTCGAGGGTCTGCATATGCGGGGTGCCGGGCAGTTCCTGGTAGATAGCACCGGGAATCCTCTTGGCGATACCGGCCATGATCTCCGGGGTCGTGGAGACGTCTCGCTCGCCCGCCAGAACCAGGGTCGGCACGTCGAACGCGCCGAGCCGGTCCTGCACGTCGAGCCCCTTGAAGGCGCGCCACGCGGCCGCCCAGTCGGCCGGGTTGGCGCGCAGCACCCGCTCGCGGGCGTACCGCACCCCCCACCCGCCCGCGGCCAGCCCTTCAGGCGTGAACCAGCGGGTCAGGGAGGGCACGACCTGCGCGTGCATACCGTCGGCCTCCGCGGACCGGGCCCTGCCCTCGAATGCGTCGAAGGGGTAGTCGGTGGTGGCCAGCAGGGCCAGCGACTGGAAACGCTCGGGGTGGCGGACGGCAGCGGTCTGCGCGATCCCGCCGCCGTAGGACAGGCCGACCACGTGAGCGCGGCCGGCGCCGACCGCGTCGAGCACGCCGACAAGGTCGGCGGCGGTGTCTGCCATGGTGAATGGGCTGGCAGACCCGGCGGCCCAGCCGTGGCCGCGGATGTCGTAGGCGAAGACTTGCCTGCCCGCTGCCAGCCGGGCCATGACGGGCTCCCACATGCGCCAGTCCAGGCCGAGCGCGTGGACCAGCAAGACGGCGGGCCCGGCGTCACCGTGCTCGGCGACCAGCGTCTCGTGATCGGCGAGGTGAACCCGGCGCAGCTGCGCCGGCCTCGGGACCCCGCCATCGGACATGACCTCGTCGAGGACGGCCAGCGCGTCCAGCGCGCGCGGGAAACCCGCGTACAGCGCCACGTGCTCGCACAGCGCGAGCAGCTCGGAGGGCGCGACGCCCTGCCGCATCGCCGCGCCCACGTGCCTGGCGAGCTGATCCTCAGCTCCGCCACTGGCCGCCAGGATCGCGACCGTGGCCACCTCCCGGGCAGCGCGGCCGAGCTCACCGTGCGCCAGCGACCCCCCGAAGGCCCCCTCCACCAAGGCGTCGTACAGCTGCGGCGAGCAGCGCCGGACATCGGCCAGGGCCTCCTCGGGAGAGGAGCCCATCAGCCCTTCGTATTCGCGGCGGCCGCGCTCGTAACGGTTCATCTCGTCCTCCCTCTGGTGCGCTGGCACCACGATGCGGGAGGCTGGAACCAGATGTCCAAGACCTTGTCAAGCTGACAATCAGTTGCTGTGCTTATCACCAATCAGTTGCTGTGCTTATCACCGCTCCGCGCAGCGGGGCGGGATGGCCCGTCGGCCGGGACGAGTTCCGCGTGCTGGATCGCGAAGTCGATGAAGGCGGCCAGCGACGGTGCCGGGCGGCGCCGCGCGGACCAGGCCAGCGACGGTGCCCAGGTCGGCTCGGGCTCGAGCCTCAGCACGCGGACCGGCGGCCCCGGCTCCTCGGCGACGGATCGGGGGAGAACCGCGGCGGCAAGGCCCGCACTGGCCAGGACTCGGGCCGTGCTGTACTCGCGGGTTTCGAACCGGACCCGGGGCCTGGCCCCCGACGCGGCCAGGGCCGACACGATCATCTCCCGCACAGCCGACCCCGGACTGTAAAGAACCAGGTCAAGACCATCGAGGGCAGCGATCGGCACCCGGCGCTTCCCGGCCAAGGGCGCCGCGGTCGCGGTGACAAGGACCAGCTGCTCGTGACCGAGCGGGTGTGACGCCAGGCGGCCGTCATCCACGCGGGGAAGGGCGGCCACCGTGGCTGCGTCGAGCCGGCCCGCATACAGGTCGGCCACCATCTCGTCGGTGTTCTCCTCCCGCAACTCGACGTCAACCGCAGGGAAGGCATCGCAGAACCCGGCGAGCAAGCGAGCCAGTGCACCAGCCAGGCCGCGAGCTGTGCCCACGCGGAGCCTGCCGCGGGTGCCCTGCGCCCAGCCGAGCATCTCCTCGTCGACCGCCACCAGGTCGGCAATGATCCGTTCTGCGTGCTCCAATAGCGCGGTGCCCGCCGGTGTGATCTCCACTCGATGGTTGTCTCGCTCGAACAACGCCACGCCCAGTTGTCGTTCCAGCTTCCGGATCTGTTGCGACAGCGCTGGCTGCGCGATGCGCAGCGCCTCGGCTGCCCGGGTGAAGTGAAGTTCCGTGGCGACCGCCCGGAAGTACTCGAGCTGACGCGAGCTGATCATCACTGAATTGTCTCACTGTGAGCTCAGGCAGAACACGGACGTCTCGCCAGCGCACGTGCTCGCGTCGGAAGGGTTGCCGAGGACTGGGCGTACGGCGGGTTGATGCGTTGGCCGTGTGCTGTTCCTTTGTCATCCTCGGGGCTGATCCCCCGGCGCGGGCGCGTCACGTCGGGTGAGCCGTCCGGGACCTCTGTCCCTGCCGCACCGGCCCGCCCGGCGATCCGCGGCAGTACCGGCCCCCGCGGCCGCCGTGGGCAGCCGTCAGCTCCGTGGACGACTCGGCCCGCCGTATGGGAGTATTTGGGAGGTGACGACGGGGGAGGATTCACCGGGCAGGTGGGACTTTTTCGTCTCCTACACGCAAGCAGATCGGGCCTGGGCGGAGTGGATCGCCTGGATATTGCTGCAAGACGACCACCAAGTCCTGATCCAGGCGTGGGATTTCGTGCCGGGGAGCAACTGGGTTCAGGGCATGCAAGCCGGAACGCGGGACGCCACTCGAACGATCGCCGTCCTGTCCCCCGACTACCTGAAGTCGGAATTCGGCGGCGCCGAATGGCAGGCGGCGTGGCAGAGTGACCCGGACGGCAGGCGCCGGAAGTTGCTCATCGTGCGGGTGGCCGATTGCGACCTGCCCGGGCTGCTCGCCGGGGTTGTCAGGGTGGACCTATTCGGGCTCCCCGAAGCCACGGCGAAGGCCCGACTGCGGGGCATGGTATCTGGGGCGATCACCGGCATCGTCAGGCCCAGCACGCCACCAGGTTTTCCTGGCGCGCCCACGGCCATACCGCGTCCGGCCCGATTCCCAGGGGCGCTGCCAGAAACTTGGAAGGTCCCGGCGCGCAACCCCAATTTCACCGACCGGGACCAGGAGCTGAACGAGTTAAAGCACGCACTGGCCGCGGGATCGGCAGTGACGGTGCATTCGGTACACGGCATGTTCGGGGTCGGCAAGACCCAGCTGGCCGTCGAATACGCCCACGCCCACGCCACGGATTACAGCCTCGTGTGGTGGATCGCCGCCGGGCAGCCAGACTCGATACCGCAACAGTTCACCGACCTGGCCAAGCGGCTGGATCTTGACCCGATCGAGGACCCGGAGGCGCTGCAGGCGCAAGTCCGCGACAAGCTACGGAGCGTGCCGGGATGGCTGCTGATCTTCGACAACGCCGACAGGGCCAACGACATCCAGCCGTGGCTCCCCACGGGGCCGCTGCCGCCGGGGATCCCCGGTCATGTGATCGTCACGACCCTCCGGGGCGGGTTCCGCGCGGTGGGTCGCGTCATGGACCTGGAGGTGATCGACCTCCCAGACGCGGTGCAGCTGCTGCGCAACCGCGTGCCAGGCCTCGCGAAGAACGTCGCCAAGCAGGTCGCCGAAGAACTCGGGCAGCTACCGCTGGCGCTTGAGCAGGCTGCCGCTTACATGGACCGCTCCCAGATGCCCGGTCAGGAGTACCTGGAACTGCTGCGCAGCTACCCCGCCGAGATGTTCCCGCGACGTGCCTCCCGTACAGTCACGATCAGCCTTGACCACATCATCAGCGAAAACCCGGAGGCGGTACAGCTGCTCGGCGTGTGCGCCTACCTGGCTCCTGAACCAATTCCGCTGGACCTGTTCACCGCCCACCCCGGCCTGCTGCCAGAGCCCCTGGCGTCAGCGGCCGCGACACAGGCTGGCTTTCGGTAACACGATCGCGGTGCTGGTCGACTACTCCCTGGCCAAGCGAACTCCCGCCGGACTGTTGTTGCACCGGGTGACCCAGGCCATCCTGCAAGCCCGGCTCAGCCAGCAAGACGCGGCCAGCACGCTCGACCGCGCCCGCGCAGTCCTGGCCGCTAATCCTCCCGGCGACGCGACTGACCCCGATACCTGGTCGGCCTGGGCGCGGCTGCTGCCCCACCTGCTCGTGACCAACCCCGCCGAAACGGACGAGCGCGCGGTCCGCGAACTGGCCTGCGGCGCGGCCTGGTACCTGCTCATGCGCGGCGCCACGCGCGGCGGCCTCGACCTCGCCGACCAGCTGTACCAGCTGTGGCGGCGGGGCGGGCTCGGCCCGGATGACAAACACACCATGCACGCGGCCAGCATCCTCGCCACCGGGCTCCGGCAAGAGAAACGCTACCCGGAAGCGCGGCGCCTCGACGAGGACACCCACGCCCGGAACCTGCGTCTTCACAAAGACGACCACGAATACACCTTGCACTCGGCCAGCAACCTCGCCGCTGACCTGCGCGGGCTCGGCGAAGTGCAGGCCTCCCGCGAGCTCAACGAAGACACCCTCAACCGGCGCCGCAGGGTCCTCCCCGAGGACCACCCCGACACCCTGGGCTCAGCCAACACCCTCGCCATCGACCTGCGCCTGCTCGGCGACGCGCAGGCCGCCCGCGACCTGGACAAGGACACCTTCGACCGCCGCCGCCAGGTCCTCGGCCGCAACCACCCCCATACACTGACCTCGGCCAGCAACCTCGCCACCGACCTGCGCGCGCTGGGCGAAACGCAGGCCGCCCGCGACCTGGACAAGGACACCCTGGCCCGCCGCCGCCGGGTCCTCGGCCACGACCACCCCGACACCCTGACCTCGGCCAGCAACCTCGCCACCGACCTGCGCGCGCTGGGCGAAACGCAGGCCGCCCGCGACCAGGACAAGGACACCCTCGACCGGCGCCACCGCATCCTCGGCCACGACCACCCCGACACCCTGACCTCGGCCAGCAACCTCGCCACCGACCTGCGCGCGCTGGGCGAAACGCAAGCCGCCCGCGACCTGGACAAGGACACCCTCGACCGGCGCCACCGCATCCTCGGCCACGACCACCCCGACACCCTGACCTCGGCCAGCAACCTCGCCACCGACCTGCGCGCGCTGGGCGAAACGCAAGCCGCGCGGGAACTGGGGGAGGGCACCTCACCCGCCGCCGCGTCCTCAGTAATGCCGCGCGCGGCGGGAGAGACGGACGGCACCGCTTCCGACCCTCTGATCCGTAGCTAGCGTTCCTCGGTCACGAAAAGGACTTTGACGAGTGTCCTGAGTTTGCGTGATAAGCGTGCGGTCGCCTGCGGGCGTGGGCTCAGGCCGCGCGCCCGAGCGAGGCGGCGGCTGCGAGGCTGGTGATATGTCGGTCGATCGTGTGGAGCGCGCGGCGGATCTCGGTGGGGGCGGCGGTGGGCTCGTAGCGGGCGGCCATGAGCGGGTAGAGGACTTGGTCGTGCACCTTGGTGTGGGAGACGGCGAATAGCTGCCCGTCGCGGGTGAGCTGGTAGGTGTTGGCGCGGGGGATCCGGGTGATCAGCCCGTTGCGGGATAGGCGGGCGAGGTCGTAGCTGGCCTTGGTCATGGTGTAGGGCTCGCCGGGCAGCCCGGTCATCCAGGCGCGCAGGCTCTTGTTGGTGATGCCGGTGACGGCGAAGCCCAGCACGGCCAGGGTGCCGGCCAGGGCCTGGGCCCGAGGGTCGCCGAACCGCAGGGCCGGGGCCCTCCTGCCATCCTCGGTGAGGGCGGGCTGTGCGATCCGCTCAAAGACTGAACTCGCAAGGCAGCCAGCGCTGGCCGGCACGTATAGCGTGCATTAGCGTGACCAGGCGGCGTGACCAGGACGCTCGCGAAGCGAGCCGTGGCTCTGATCAACGGCGTCGGCGCCGGCCACGCCTTGACTCTACTCACCGGTTTAGCAAACCCGGCATATTCTGCGGTCCGTCACGTGCGGCTCCTCACCGCCGTCGGGGATGGTTTGAGCGGGACTGCGATCATCTGCAGACCGCCGGGGCGGGACAGGCCAGAGGGCGTCTCGCGGACGGTGTGTCCGGGAGATGGGACCAGCTGCCAGCGGGCTGCGATAGTTGCCATCGCGGCGTGCATCTCGGTCCACGCGAAGGAATCACCGATGCATTTGTGGTTGCCTGTCCCGAAGGGGATGAACGCTCCCTTCGGCGGGACGGAGCGGCCGGGCAGCCAGCGGTCGGGATCGAAATGCTCCGCTCCGGGGTAAAACGCGGATCGCGGTGCAGCGCGTAAAGGCTGTACGCGACCTCGCTGCCCGCTGGCAGGCGGACTCCGCCGATCTCCAGCGGTGCGACGACCCGCCGCATGACCACTACTGCCGAATACAGGCGGGTGACCTCGTTCATGACCCGGCCGACGTGAGCCAGCTTGGGCAGGGCTTCGAAGCCGACCGGCCCGGCGGCAGCCACCTCGTCGGCTACGGCCTCGACTTACTTGTGCCTGTACCTCAGGGCGGCAGGCGAGTTCGTGGAACGCCCAGGCCAGCGACGTGGCGCTGCTTTCCGTCCCTGCCAGAATGATCGAGACGACTTCGTCGCTGGACCTGGGTATCGCTCATCGCCTCACCGGTGTCGGCGTCGCGGGCCGCGAGCAGCATCGACAGCAGATCGCCGTGATCGCATTCACCGGCGCGGTACTGGCCGATGATCTCGTCGAGGACGTGCCGCAGGCGCGCCGCGGCGGTGCCAAACCACCGATTGGCCGGTATCGGCAGCGCGTCGAACACCCTGGGCGTGATCGCCCGGACAAGCGCGTCCCGCGCGATGATCGGTAATGAGCGGTGGATCTCCTCAACTGCGGGCCCTTCGAGGCGGGAGGAAATCAAGAAGGCCGCTTTGGATGAGGTCGAACGTCGGCTCTCACCGATGCGCTACGCGCTTCAACGCGAAAGAATAGATTACAACTTGCGCCTGGAGCCCGATGGTACCTGGAGCGTTCAGGTAGGGCTCATTCTGAGGAACACTTCAGGCGAGCACCTTCGCTATGAGATTGAGCAGATGGAAGTCATCATAGAGAACCGGAAAGTAGATAACCCCCAATTCTACAACCGGGGTGTCGCAGAACGCGGACGTCTCGCCAGCGCACGTGCCCGCGTCAAAAGATGCATGATCCTCTCTTAAGTGGTCGTGCCTGGCGGGGCTGGAGGGATGGATGGGGCGGGCTGATCTGGCGGTGCTCCTCATGGCGGCGGACTTTGGCGGCGAGGGCTTCGATGCCGGTGCGTTCCCCCGCTATCTGCTGGCTGCTGCGCCTACGCTGGGTCCTGTTGCCGATCCGCCGGGAGCCGCCGTGACCTCACCGCAAGCCAGGCACCCCGCCGTTCTGGGCCCTCCCCCATGCACCCCGGCGGCCATCCGCGCTGTGCTGGCCGCCAACGCCGACGCCGCCGTCCTGGAAAGCTACGACCACGAACTTGACGCGGCGTTCGAGCAGGCCCGCGAAGACAGCGACCTCACGCCCCTCCTCCAGACAGTACGGCGCTGGTGGTTCGAGGCAGACGCCTGGCGCGATCCCGCCTGCCGCCGGCAGTTCCAGCAACGCGTGGACCGATACCTGAGCGAGGGGCCGCCGCCACCCGAGGAGCGCATGAGCCGCGGGGAAATCCGCGCGCGATACGGCGTCTGATTTGTTCCGGTGGGAACTGGACGGCCCAGCCCAGCAGGAACACGCACAGCGTCGGTGCGAACTTGGTAGTGCGTGGGTAAGCGCGGTCCGCACGCTCCGCGCATAAAATAGTACTAAGAGGTACTGCGACTCCCTTCGAGCCACTCACCTTAAGCAAGAATCAGGTGGCCATCATGACGGAGCGCCAACTCAACAAGCTGCCTGCTTGGCTACTGGCGACCATCCTCGTGGTCATCATGCTCGCCGGAGCGATCTACGTCTTGTACGCGCTGATCAACTAGTGAGCGGTCATGCCCACGATCAAGGCCGGCGCCGGGATGAACGAGCTCCGGCACGGAACCAGCCGGGAAGTGGTGCCGGGCGTACGGCGCGGTCGCGTCCGACGGCAAGACACCCGCCGCCATGTTTCTATCCTGAACATTCCGCAGGCCGAGATCCTCGCGCTTGCCAGTGCCGCCGTCGCCTTCTCGATCGCCCACCTGGCATCCGACGCGGTGATCGGTGCCGCCGAAGGATCGAAGTACTGTGCCGTATGACGGGTGCGCCGGATCCGCTCGAAGACCGGCTTGGCGAACGCGGGGATCTGATCGGCGAACTGAGCCGCTACGGTGTCCTCAACGGCCACGTGCGAGCCCTCACCTCCGGTCGCCCGCAAACCCTGGCGCGCGAGCAGCGCCTCGGCAGTAATCCGGTAAGCATTTAGGCGGCCGCGTAGGCGCCGTCGACGTCACTCAGCTCCAGAGCCGCCGTCGCGGTGGCCTCTGCTCGGCGGGTGGCGCGCTCGATCAGGGCGCCCGCCAAGGCGACCAGTTCGCTGGCCTCAATTGGCTCAAGGCGGCCACGGTCGATGAGGAACTGAACCGTCCGCTCACCATTCTGCGCGAACCCGCACCGGTTGACCGGGAACCCGGCCGGTGATCCGGGCGTGCTTGGCGCTGACCGTGAACTGGTGGCGTGCGGGCAGGTTCCTGCGTCTTCCCCCCCGAAAACGTCGTTCCTGCGGGCGGAATGTCCGTTTTCCGTGACGTTTTCGGGGGGGAAGTTGTGTTGCTGGCCTGTAGGCGCCGGGCCGGGGCCGGTGGGCCGCTCAGATTTTCCGGTCAACGATCCAGCGAGGCTCCGCCTCGGACCGCCGAGTCGCCCGCTGACCTGGTCTTTCCGCTCACCCTAGGCGAATCTGGGCAAGTTTACGCAGGGACCTGCGGTCATGACCGGCCGACCGCCGCCACCCGCTGCGCCGAAGTCCGGTCCACCATGCAACCGGTCGTGCCACTCCAAAGTGGCTGGTCAGGACATTGCCTGCAGGGTTGTGGAGCGGATCTTCATGACGTACGCCCCTGCGAAACTCAGGACAAGTGTCAAAGTCTGCGGGACCGAGGAGCCCTAGCCAGCGGAGGGCATCCCTCGCCGGTGCTCCGCCAGGATCGCAAGCCTTTGCAGGATGGCTGCCGGCGGCTCTCCCGTCGCCTCATGCAGCTCGCGGAGCAGCAGCTCGGAGACCACGTGCAAGCCGGCCATGAAGTTGCCCAGGCCGTCGGCGTCGTGCGGAGTGAGGGCTTCTGCCGCCCACGCTTCCAGCTCGGGCGAGTCGAGGCCCGCGGTGAGAAGCCCGATCGCCAGCTGCATGGCGGCGGCCACGGTCTCGCCGGGCGCGGCAGGCACGGCCGCAAGGAACACGCCCTCGCATTCGTCGGTGGCGGTCGCGAATGCCTCGGCCGGCACGGCCGCGGCCTGCGCGGCCGCGCTCTGGCCCCCGCCGGTGCCCGTTACTGGCGCGCGCCGGGTCGGCCCGAGGCTCCTGCGGCGACGTGGCCGCCAGCGGCGGAGCCGTCCGCCTGGTGCATTCCTCATGTCGTCCTCCGGCCTTCTCCCGCCGTCCTGGCCAACGGTGCACATACCTGGAAACACGGGCCTGGCCGGAAGATTGTTCATCGGCGGCTGCTGACCTGCCGTTGCTGACCTCACCCTGGCTGGGGGACGTTCCGCAGCGGAACCCCGGCCGGCTGTAGCGGGATTGCCGGCTGTGGCGAGGACGACCAGGGCGCTGGCGAGCGACCGTGGATCACGGGCCCGTGTTGCCGCATCGTCGGCGTGCATCTCAACCAGCCGCGCTACCTGGGCGTCCGCGTCCTGCATCAGCGGCAGGAACGGGAGCACCAGCCGGCCGATCCTCGCCAGGGCCATCAGCCGGTGGTGGTGGCCGGTCAGGTGAGCTCGTTCGTGCGCCAGGACCGCATCCAGCTGGGCGGGATCGAGCGCCTGCAGCGCGCCGGTGGTCACGATCACCGTCGGGTACCGGCCGGCGACGCAGTAGGCGGCGGGCTGGGAGTGATCCATCAGTACGGCCCCCAGGGCTGGCTCGGGGTGGCCGGCCAGCCGGGCGGTCTGCGCGTGCCGCAGCGCCTGCCGCCCGGCGGCGCGAAGGTGAGTCATCGCGGTGAGCGTGGTACGGGCCGCGACAGCGCCCGCCAGGATGAGGCCAAGCCCGGGCAACGGTGGCACCGCCGGGCGTGCCGTAGGCGGCGCGTAGCCACAGCACGCAGGCCCCGGTGTGACTGAGCCCCCTGCACGCACTGCGCCATCAGCTGTAGGAGCACGACGCGATCGCGTGCTGACCAGCAGCCGCCTGCCCTGGGACGTCGCGGCCACCGATGCTGAGGGCGGGACGGCATCACCCGCGTCGGACATCCGGCCCGGCCGGTACCTGATCGCCGTCTTGCTGCTCACCGCGGCGGCCCTGGACCTGACCCGATGCGGCCTCGTCCTGATGACAGCCCGGGACCCGGCGCCGGCCGCGGGGCTGGTCGCGGCCGGACCGGCCGCAGCCGCACTGAGCGTGCAGACCGCGCGCGGATGCCAGGCCGGCCGGCGCTGGGCAGGCTGGGCAGCATTGCTGATCGGCGCCACGTCGGCACCGCAGGCGGGCGCCTCCGGCTTCCACAGCACCGCCGCAGTCCGGGCACGGCGATGCGGCAACTGCTGGTGTGAGCCGGCAAGCGCGGTCGCGATCCCTTACCCCGCGCCACAGAACGCTCCCGAACGGCTGCGCGAGGGCGCCGCAGTCCATGAAAACTGACGCGTAGCTCAGAGTGGCGGTGACACCGGGTGTGGAACCGGCCGTCGTGCCGAGAGCGCTGCCCGCGCAGCCGTTCGGGATCATGGGTGTTCGCTGCGGCGGGCACGGTCAGCTCCGGACCGGCGAGCCAGCGCTCGGCGAACCTCGCCCAATGGCCCACGAAGGAGTGCCTGACACACTAGACACGCTCCTAAGCAGGCGATGAGCCAGGGAGGACCCAGATGCTGCTGAACGGCGTAAACCACGTGGCCATCTTGACCAAGGACACCGACCGCCTGGTGGCGTTCTACCGTGACGTCTTCGAAGCCGAAGCCGAGGCCGACGAGCAACTCGCGGAGTTCGACGGCTTCCGGCTCACCTTCATCCGCATCGGCGAGACAGCCGAGCTGAACGTCTTCCAGCTCGACGGGAACAACGAAGCTGACCGCCAAACGCCGATGTTCGGGCGGGGCCGCATAGACCATATCGGACTGCAGGCCGCGTCGATCGACGCGTTCGATCAGATCCGGGACCGGCTCATCGCCCGGGGCGCCAGCGACCACTTCGTCACCGACTTCGGTCCCGTCCTCAGCGTCTTCTTCCGAGACCCCGACGGGCTCGAGGGCGAGGTGTGCATTCCCAACCCCGACGCCGTGCCCGGAGTGAACAATCCGCCTGGCACTCCCGCCGCCCGTTACGCCTCCAAGCCATAGCCGACCACGACGGCCGACCGGAAAGTCCGGAACCAGGCCCCCAGGGCGGAGGTGGCCTCCTGCCAGTCGTAGAGATCCTCAAGCGCACCGCCTCGAACCGGTCATCACAGATGCCATGTATGTCCGCCATGGTGGTTGTCCTCCGTCGTTGAGCGTCAGTGCTCGACTGCTAACGCGCGGGCGGCCCGGGAGTGAAGCTGATGCTAGCCGCCGTGGCACCGGGGCCAGTTATTTTGTACCTTGCTCCGTGTCGGGCCGCTTCCCATGTCGCAGCGAGGGCCGGACGTTGGCGGCTGCTGTGTTCATAGGACACGCTTCAGGATTTCGTCCGTGGTGGCACTGCCGATCACGTCGCAGCGCTCGATGTTCGGTGGTGACCAGGTAACCCGCACTGCCGGACCGCCGTTACCATCAGCTACACGAAGCGCATCTCGGTGTCACGCCACTCGTTGCCAACGAGACGGTCGCAGGTCGGGCAGTACCATCGCGCCTCGATCGGGGTGCCGCACGCGGGGTGGCGGGGCGTTTCCGCCGGGTCGGTGTGCCTGGCTCCCCAATGCGCCAGGAGGCGGAGCGCGCCGGCGAGTTCCTTGCCCTCGGCGGTCAGCTCGTAGGCGGACCGGGGCGGCCGCTCGGAGTAGGGCCGGGCCACCAGCAGCGCGTCCCGCTCGAGCCGCTTGAGGCGCTCGGACAGGATGTTCGCAGCGATACCCGGGATCTGGTCGAGGAGATCGTTGAACCGGCGTGGCCCGGTGAGCAGCGCCTGCACCACCAGCAGTGTCCACCGGTCGCCGACCCTGGCCAGCGCCTCGGCGAGCGGCGACGAGGCGTTCTCCCGTTCGCCCATGCACCGATCGTAGCTGTCATCTTGACACCTCAGTTGTTGGTAGTAGTTTGCAAGTTACTACTAGCTGGAGGGTGTGGCAGCGATGGCGATTCTCGACGAGATTCAAGCAAGCATCGCGGCGCTGGCGGAGGGCGCCGGCTCCTCGGTCGTCGGCATCGGGCAGCGCTGGGGCGTCGGCTCCGGCATCGTGCTCGGCGAGGGGCGGGTGCTGACCAACGCGCACAACGTGCGCGGCGACCAGGTGGCGGTCACTTTCCCTAGCGGACGCACGGCCGGGGGCAGCGTGGCCGGGCACGACGTCGACGGCGACCTCGCCGTCGTCGAGGTCGACACGGATGGCTGTGCGGCGCTGCCGTGGGCCAGCGCGTCCGCCGGGATCGGGATGCCGGTCTTCGCCTTGGCCAACCCGGGCGGGCGCGGGCTGCGGGTGACGTTCGGGTTCGTCTCGGGGATCGACCGGACCTTCCGCGGCCCCCGCGGCCGCCGGATTACCGGCAGCATCGAGCACACCGCTCCGCTGCTGCCCGGTTCCTCGGGCGGCCCGGTGCTAGATGGCGAGGGACACCTGCTCGGCATCAACACCAACCGCCTCGGCGAGGGCTTCTACCTGGCCATACCAGCCGACGAGGCGCTGCACGGCCGGGTCGATGCGCTCGCCCGCGGCCAGTCCGCGGCGCCGCTGCGGCTCGGGATCGAAATCGCCCCACGCCACGTGGCCAAGCGGCTCCGCCGCGCCGTCGGCCTCCCCGACAGCGAAGGCCTGCTCATCCGCGAGGTAGCGGCGGACAGCCCGGCCGCACGCGCCGGCCTCGCACAGGGCGACCTGATCGTCGCGGCC
This sequence comes from uncultured Actinomycetota bacterium, assembly GCA_963712955.1. Lineage (GTDB taxonomy): Bacteria > Actinomycetota > Actinomycetes > Streptosporangiales > Streptosporangiaceae > DATFVJ01. The sequence continues at coordinate 22,819 of CAVQKF010000019.1, forward strand.
GCAGGCGGCCGGTACGCACCAGCGACGACCTGTTCGACGTGCTCCAGGCGGGGCGCGCTGGCAGCATCGAGCTGAACGTCGTGCGCGGCACCGGCGAACGGACAATTCACGTGGTGTTCGGCGACAGCAGCCAGCCCGGCGGGGAAGCCTGAATTCCCACAGCCGGGAATGGCGACCGCCACGTGGAGCGCGCCGTCACCTTCCCGTCCTGAGTTACGTGAGCAGCCCGCCACTGAGTCGTCATCTTCTGCTACGACTATGCCATGGATGACGCTGCCATTTCCCAGCCTGTCCCGGGCGCCGACGACGATCTCAGCGCTGGGGCTGCCAGCCGGTTCGTTGCCGGGACCGGCCTCGTCGTGGATTCGGCCGGCGGAGCCCGCGTGGTCGGGCACATCGACCTCGGGCCAGATCACCACACGCCATGGGGCGTGGTGCACGGCGGTGTCTACACCACCGCCGTCGAATCCGCCGCCAGCATCGGCGCCAGCCTGGCGGTGCGAGACCGGGGGCAGTTCGCGGTGGGTGTGCACAATGCGACCGATTTCCTGCGCCCCGCTACCTCGGGCCGCGCCGAGGTTATCGCCGAGCCCCTGCAACAGGGCCGTGTCCAGCAACTGTGGCTCGTCACCATCACCGACGAACACGGCAGGGCGCTGGCACGTGGCCAGCTGAGGCTGCAGAACGTTCCGCTCCCCGGCGCCGGTACAACCTGACCAACGCCCCCGCCCGGCGGCAGCACACCCGGCTCCGTCGCGTTCCCAGTTCAGACGGCGCCGGGTATCGGGGTGGCCCAGGATGGCGGCCGGGTCGCGCAGGTCGGCGCCGATGACCGCCACGCCGGGGCCGGTCGTGAGCGTGGGAGTGGGCGATCACCATCGGGTCGTTGTCGGCGTGCACGACCCGCGCGGCCTGCTGGCCGACCTGGTGCACGTTGCCGCGCGTCGGCAGGCCGGTGCCCAGAGTGGAGACGCCAGGATCTATCCCTAACGACTCCGGGCCGTCGCCAGCCACGTTCATCCTCCAGTCCCTGGGGTGACCGAAATCGGCACGTACCGGGCAGCGCCTTCTGTTCTGCGTGGGCGCGCATCCCGCGCGTTGCTGCGCCACAGCATGACCAGCCCGCAAGAATCACTCAAATAGCGGAATGTCATTGGCCCGGAGTGGCGATGATGACAGATTGGAATAGCCGCCAGCCCCACGACGTGCTTAGCCTGGCACCCCCCGGTGAGGAGGCGACCATGCCCGGCGGACGGCTGTGCCCCGCGTGCCGCAAGACGCTGCTGTCACGGTACAACCCCGATCCGCTATGCGGGCCCTGCACCCGGGCCGCCCGGACGCCGCCGCAAGGTGAAGACGGGTACGTGGCACCGACGTGGCTGTGGGACTCACCGCCCATGCGTGACGCGCTCGCCAAGCTCGACCTGCCCGCGGCTGTCGCGGTCTTCCGCGCCGCCGCTGGCCTTTCCCAGCACGAGCTTGCCGACATCACCGGCTGGTCGCAGAGCACCTTAAGCTTGTTCGAAACCGGCCATCGCGAGACCCTCTACGACATCCGTGCGCTGCTGCGTTTCGCCGACGCTGTCGACATGCCACGCGAAGCGCTGCTGCCCCTCGTGCTCGGCCGGGCAGACACGGCGCTGCCGCGTGACTGGCTAGAGGACGTCACGCTGGCTGGCGCTGTCGGCGTACTGGAGGACGCGGGCGTGGATGTAGACCGGCGCACCTTCGGCGGCATCGCCGCCGGGGCAGCGGCGGCCGCCGCGTTTCCCGAGATCACAGTGCCACGCAAGGTCGGTGCTTCCCACGTCCGGTACCTGCGGACCTGCGTGGACAACCTAAACACGCAGGATCAGGTGGTCGGTGGCGCAGTCCTGCTCAGACAGGCGCTTCGGCAGTGGCAGCGCGCTCGTCGCATGCTGGACGAATCTGACTATTCCGGAGCAGTCGGCCACGATTTGCTTGGCGTTGCCGGAGACCTTGCCGCTTGCGTTGGCTGGCTCGCCTTCGATGCCGCAAACGTGGCGCTGGCGCGGCGCATTTACTCGGACGCATTGCTGCTGGCCGGCAGCGCAGGTCACCCGATCCTGAGCGCACATGTACTGGAGAAGTCTTCGATGCTGTCCTCCTTCATGGCCCGCACAGGCGGGACCAGCAGGGGACTCGCCCGCGAGGGCCTGCGACTGGCCGACCAAGCGGCCGACATAGCACGCCACGAGCCGATGCCAAGGCTGCATGCGCTCATCTCGCTTCGGCGCGCGGACGCCGCGTCCCTCCTGGGCGACAAGGCTGCGTTCCTGTCAGCAATCACGCGTGCGCGGCAGGAACTCGATCGCGGCGCAGGGGCCGACGATCCGGCGTGGATCCAGTTTGTCGATGAGTCCGAGGTCGTCACGCATGATGCCGTTGGACACCAGAACCTTGGAGACCCGGTTACCGCATCAGAACTCCACCGGCAGAGTCTGGAGGCGCCAGGTCTATCACCTCGTAACCGTGCCTGCGGTCAGGCCCAGCTTGCTGGTGCGCTTGCAGAAAGCGGTGATGTATCCGGAGCCCTGAGCGAGGGACTGGACGTACTGCCTGCGCTCTCGAGTGGAGTGACGTCCATTCGGACGTTGAATTATCTTCGCCCGGTGCGTACCGCAGCAGAGAAATCTGCAGCTAAGGAATTCTGCATGCGCTTCGATGCGGTCGCGCGCCAGCTTGGAGCGTGACCTCACCGCAGCAGAAGGGGGAGAGCGTGGCCGATTTGATGTTTCGCCGCTGCGACTCCCAGGGAGCCCGCGCTGTCCGCGCCACAGTGGCACTCATCCACCGCGACGCGTATGCCGACGCGATCGCATCGGGAGACCCATTTGAATCTCACGAAACGTTTATGCAGCGTTTCGATGCCCATACCAGGCACCCGTCGCTCGACCTAGTGATCGCTTATATCGGCGATGAACCAGTGGGCCAAATCTGGGGCTGGCCCGAGCCGCTTAACGACGCCGTTGCGCAGCCCGCCACGGCTGGAGAACCGGAGCCCGGACTGGCTGACGAGAGCGGCAAGGGGACCTTTTCCCTAGCTGAGATCATGGTTCGGCAGGCATGGACAGGCCACGGAATCGCGCATGCGTTGCACAATCAGCTTCTCGTGGCCCGCACCGAGGGGTCCGCGGAACTGTACGTGCGCCATACAATGTCACGGCGACCGTGCCTACCTGAAATGGGGGCGGCGCAAGGTCGGCGAAACGGCGGCCAAATCTGGCCGGATGCGCCAGTTTTGATGTTCTCGTCCTTCTGCTGCCGATCGCGCGGCGACGAGCTGGCTGACGGAGCGCCAGCCAGTGCGAGTCCCGGAGGCAGCACTGCGGAGCCGTCGAAGGCGGCACAGGTCGAAGTTTCCGTTTCTTGGGGTTATTCAGGAGGCCTTTGAGAGTGCTGGGCACTAGGGTGATGCCGGTCGATCTGCTGGGAGTTCTTGGAGTCGTGCGTCACGGGAACGGCGCGCTCGATCCGGGCGGCTTCGATGCAGTTGTTCCTGGTCGTGCCACGGCCTGGAACTTCGCTATGCGGGGCGCCACGATAGGCTCCGGGGCGGCGTGGGCATCGTCATGCGGCGTCCTTCGCGATAGTCCGCGGATCCATGGCAATCTGATTCCGTTCGGGTCAAGCAGCCCCGTGGATGAGGCGGTCCAGGCGAGGTGGTAGCGGGTCGAGTCCTTCCTCGGATCCAGGTAGATGTCGTTCATCTAGTCCCTCGACGGAGGCCGATGGGCGGATCTTCGCCTGCTTGTAAGGTCAGGATGGGCGGTATCCGCCATTGATGCCCGCAGACGGCCCCTGGTGCTGAACGTGAAGCACCTGCACAGTGACACCAGGCTTTCAAACCGGCTGACCAGCAAGAAGCTATGAGCTGTCCGGGCGATGACCTCTGGCAATCTGCCGACCTGGCCGGCCAGCAACGGCCTCGTCGAGGATCGAGATGAACCTGCGGCGGACGGCGGCTCCGTCAAGAAGCGCTGCTCGCCGGGCGCGTGCGAGGGACTGGTTCGCTGAGTTCCTCCTCGCTTGGGTCAGTGTGCCCTGCTGGGTCCCGGCCATGATGGTGCTGGCGTAGTCGGCGCGATCTGGGAAGCCGGGCACGATCACGGTGTTGATCCGGACGCCGTCGGCCTCGGATTCGATGCCCGACTTAGGAGCTGGTGAACATGTCGTCGTAGGCGGTCCAATCAGCCGTGTTCGGCGCGT
>CAVQKF010000020.1:0-163131 GCA_963712955.1 uncultured Actinomycetota bacterium
TGTTATGTCGTACACTGATTCAGTACCGTATTGCTGTACGCGGTAGCGCTCGTCGCAATGATCGCGGTGCTGAGCTTCAACGAACTCGGCGTGAGCCTTGCCATCGTGCGCTGGCAGAGCGATCCGGCCGAGATCGCACCAACCGTAACAACCCTATCCCTCGTCTCCAGTCTCGTTATCTATATTGGTTGCTTCTTCGGCGCGCCCGCATTCGCCTCGGCCATGGGTGCGCCAGCCGCGACCGACGTGATACGCGTCCTCGCCCTCAATGTGATCGTTGACGGCGCTGTCTCCACGCCTGCGGCGCTGCTGCAGCGGCACTTCCGCCAGGACCGGAAGATGGTCGCAGACCAGGTGAACAACTGGCTCGGCGCGGCCGTTTCGGTGGGCCTTGCGTGTCCGGATTCGGCGCGATGAGCCTCGCGTCGGCCGAATGGCGGGCGCGGTTGCCGCGGGCGTCTGTTCGTGATATTTTCACCGGTGCCGTTTCGCCTCGGTTTCGACAGGGCCAAAGCCCGCGCCCTGCTCCGGTTCGGCCTGCCGCTCGCGGGGGCGAGCATCGTCGTGTTCGCCGTAACCAACGTGGACCAACTGGTCGTCGGTCATGTGCTTGGCACTACTGCGCTCGGCTTCTATGTACTGGCGTTCAATCTCGCGAGCTGGCCGGTCAACATGTTCTCCCAGCCGGTGCGTAGCGTAGCGCCTGCCGTCTTCTCCCGGCTTCAGCATGATCCGGCGGCCATGCGCGCCGGGTTCTTGTCCACGGCCGGCGCTTGGCTCGGTGACGCTGCCGGTTTGCCTGCTCATCAGCGGAGCAGCCCTCCCGTTGATCGGATTCCTCTACGGTTCGCGCTGGCTCCCCGCCGCCCATGCGCTGCTGTGGCTCGCCATGCTTGGTGGCCTGCGGATCCTCTTCGAGCTTGTGTACGACTACTTCGTCGTTCTTGCGCAATCCCGTGTCGTATTCACCGTTCAACTCATCTGGCTGTTTGTGCTTATCCCGGCGCTCATCGCCGGGGCACGCGCGACGGCATCTCCGGCGTCGGCATGGCCGAGGTGGCCGTCGCCGCCTGCGTGGTTTTCCCCTGGTACCTCGGCGAGTTGAGCAAGGTGGGCATCAAGGCGCGCGCGCTCACAGGACAGCTCTGGGTCCCGGCCACCGGCGCGATCGGCGTGGCGGGTGTGGCAGTCGGAGCAGCCGGCACCATGCCGAGCAACCTGGCCGCACTCGTTGCAAGCGGAGTCATCGCACTCGGCACAATAGGGATACTTCTCTACCATATGCAGCCGGAGTTTGCCCTGCTTCGGCCAGCCCTCCAGGCGGGAGCCGAGCCGCACGCTGCCGCGGCTTCCGCAGCTACCAACGGGCACTGGGCAGCACACCCGCCCCAGCACCCAAGCGCGCGGCCACCGCGGCCGACGCTAGCGCTCCACCTGCGGCGACCCGCCAGGAGGCGAGCGTTCCGGTGCTTGCGGAGACGATCAGCGCAATCGAGGTGGCCATGCCGCCCCCGCGTCCCGGGAGCTACCTGGGCGAGTACCTGCAAACGGGGGCGTCACGGGTCCGTTCCCGTCTATCGGGATGCTGCTGCCGCTTTGCGGTCGGAACCTGGGCGGCGGGCACGGTCATGACCGCCGAGCCGCTGGTCGGGGACTCCGCGACCAAGGCGCGTCGCCGCAGCATCGATGCGGTCACGCTGCTGAGTGTCTACCTTCTGCTGCTGGTGGGCGTTCCGCAGCGCTTGGTTTTTGCGCCGATCGGTGCAGCGGCGGGCCATCCACCCTGTTCGCGCTCCTTGTGTTCGTTTTCTACATGGTTGCCTGGCTTCGCTCCTCCCTGCTCCTGGACCGTGGGCGCCAGCCGATCCGGCTCGCCGCAGTGCTGTTTACCTGTGCAGTTCTCGCGGCATACACCTCGGCCAACCGGCATGCGATGCCCACCTTGGAGCTGAACGCCGCGGACCGCGTTTGATGTTCGCGTTTGGGTGGCTTGGCGTCCTGCTGCTTGCGGCGGACGGCATCGGCAGCTTGGACCGGCTGAAGACCCTGATCCGCCGGATGGTCATGGGTGCCACCGCGATGGCAGCGCTCGGCGTGACGCAGTTCTTCATCGGCGTGGACCTTGCCAAGTACATAGCGATCCCAGGGCTGAGAGATGCGGGGCGTTCTCTGTGCTGGTTACCCGCGGCGACTTCAACCGGCCGTCCGCGACGGCGCTGCACCCGATCGAGCTGGGCGTTGTGCTGGCAATGATCCTTCCGCTCGCCATCCACCAGGCTCGGTTCGCGCCGCCTGCCCAGCGGCGCCGCCGCTGGGCCCAGGTGTTCCTCATTGGCACGACCCTGCCGATGACCGTGTCACGTTCGGCAATTCTCGGGCTGATCGCCGCACTGCTGGTAATACTGCCCACCTGGCCTAAGCTAGATCGGCGGGTTGCCTACGTTGTGCTTGTCATCTCAACGGTCGCGATGTGGCTTACTGTTCACGGCCTACTCGGCACGCTTCGCAATCTGTTCCTCGAATTTGGGTCTGATTCGAGCACCGTGTCCCGCACCGGGGCGTTCTCCGCAGCGGCGCCCTTCATCTCCGCACACCCCTGGTTCGGACGCGGGTTCGGCACGTTCCTTCCGCAGACGTATCGCTTTCTTGATGACCAGTACCTCGGCACACTGATCGAGACCGGCATCGTTGGCCTGATCGCGTTGCTGGTGCTTTTCGGATGTGGCTGGTGCCTGGCACGCGGCGCGCGCCGCGTCACCGCAAACCCAGAGGTCCGGGACCTGGCGCAGTGCCTGGCAGCCCCGGTGGCGGTCATCGCGGTGTCGTATGCGACATTCGACGCTCTGTCGTTCTTGATGGCAGCAGGTCTTACTTTCCTGGTGTTCGGCTGCATCGGAGCGTTGTGGCGGCTAGCGCGGACCGAGCGGATTGAGATGTTGGCTCCGGGTGCCTACACGGACACTCGCCGTGAGATTTCGGTGCATTCGCCCGTCTGAGGCCTTGGCCCGCCTGAGGCCGATGCACGGTGTCCCGGCCAGGGTTTTGCTGCGAGCGGAGCGGAGGATTAGCGTGCCCGCCCTCGGGTCTCTGAAATCCGATCATCGGATCGAGCCTGCGCAGCATCCGCCGGATGCTGCGCTCTTCCATGCCCGTCGGGGCGGGCGGCGGCTGGCTCGCTCGTATGTGTAATCTCGCGGCTGCCGTCCATGTCATCGTCGCCATGATCACGGTTGCCGCCAGAATCGGATCCGTTCACGCGTGCAGTTCGCCCATGGCGCTTCCGCTTGCGGCTAGATCGCGCGTTCACGATCTGCGGGATGGCAAAGGTAAGCAGCAGGCCGAATGCCAGCACAACGACGAGGGGCTTCGCTTTCTTGCTGACGCTGGCTGTCGCCTGTGGGGTCGCTGAGATGACAAGAGATCTGATCTGGTTCGGCGTACTGATACCGCTTTGGAGCGCGACAAGCTTCGCGCTGACCTCAGCCGTCACACCCTGGAGTGTGTGCTGCACCGCGGCCCTCTTGGGGCCGGTGACCGTGATCAGCAGAACGGGACCGGTAGTGTCGGTTGCCGCCGCCACCAGGTAAGGGCTAGAGTAACCCCGGGCGGCCAGAGCGAGACCGGTCCGCGGATCTGTGAGTTCGCGCCGTAGGACGTCAGCGGTCAGCGTCAGTGAACCGGTGAAGGCCAGGTAGGGGTTGCCGCCCGCCGACTTGGCGAAGTCTTCTGATGGAAGCAGTACCGTCGTCGCCTGGGATTGATAGGCCCACGGCAGCATGACAAACGCGCCGACGGTTGCGGCCAGCGTGAGCAGCAGCAGGGCAGAAGTGAGGATCCAGCGCGCCCGCAAGATGCGCAGGGACTCCATCAGGTCCATCTATCCACCTAACTACCAAGATCAGCACTGCCGGCAGCGGCCATCCGGTCGTGAATTCATTCTAACGCAGAACGAACGCGGCACAGCGACTGCGCGGCGTGCGATGACCCGGTAACTAATACCGGTCGGCTCTTGCCGCCCCATGGCTCTATTCAACCGGGCCTGCAAGCGCATATCCTGTGCCTATATTGCGTGGCGGCTCTCTCATGCCAGCGGCGCACTTGGGGGGGAGCATGAGCGAGGTAACGGGAAAGCCGGTGGGAGCGATGGAGCGACGCTCGTGAGCCTGGATGAGCTCGTTGCGCTTTTGCGGCGGCACATGATTGCCGCCATGGTCGTCGTGGTCCTGGCGGTCGGCGCCGCGTACACGTTCAAGCGCACTCCGCTGACATACGGGGAAAGCGCCACCATGATCCTCACAGTGCCGAAATCCCTGGCTAACCCTAATCCGTATGCCACATTCGACGAGCCCCTGATTACGACCAGCGGGGTCGTGGCGCTGTCCATGATGGGTGCACAGAGTCTGCAAAAGGTCCGGGCGGCGGGCGCGGTTGGCACGTACAATGTGGCACTCGTCAACCTGTACAATGAGCAATACCCGAACTACGGCGAGCCGTCTGTCACGGTCACCGCGACCGCTCATGATCCGGCCGCGGCCCATAATACGTTCGCGATAGTGATACGGCTATTTCAAGATAACCTGGCGGCACGGCAGGCACAGCAGGGCGTTCCGCCGCACGATCGCATCGGGGCGCACGAGGCTGGTGACACCGGCCCGATGCTTGCGTCAGGTTCCCGGAAACGAGTTTTCGCTGGGCTCACGGTACTCACAATCGTGGCGGTTTTTTCGGTGTGCATCTTCCTGGACCGCCACCCTGTCCTGCTGCGAGACCTGATGCGCTTTCCAGCGGCACGGCATCGTCGACGCCGACGGCAGGCGGCGAGCGTCTTTGCCACGGTCCAGCCAACCAGGCCCGTGACAAACGCCCTTTCCGCTACTAAGATTCAAGCCCAGGTAAAGATCGGGATCTGGATATCGGATAATGGTTCGTGCACGGCTCAAGCGCCCAGCTAGCCTCATCGCAAGTGGCGCGATCATTCTAGTCCTGCTCCTCGTGGGCCTGATGTTCGCGATTCCCAGGATGGAGCACGGTGCGCTCCCGCCTGGAAAGCCGACCGCCTTCCCAGGTCCGGCCGACACGGGCTACGCGCGAGTACCCGGGTATCCGGGTCACCTCACCGACTGCAGTCGCGTTACTATCCGAAGTAACACTACCTATAGGTTTTGCGACTTTGCTGACGGGCTGGCCATCGGGAATCCCAAGAGTAGCCCGGCCAACGTCACGTTCGTTGGTTGCCGGTTTGCATCGGGGAACATGTTTGACGCCGACGTGGCGGACTATGGCTCAGATATTGCCTTCTCTTATTCAACTTTTGAGCCTAACACCGTCCGCGCCGGCACAGAGCCGAGCAGCTCGTCCGCTCAAACAGTCGCGAGAAACGCGTCCTACCAATACGGGGTCGATCAGCGCCATCCCGGCGCGCTCACTATTGATCACTCCGACTTCTGGGGTTTCGCCGACGCGGTGCAGATCGGCTACTCGAGTCAGGCCGCCCCGCTGACGATCAGTAACACCTGGATCCACAACCCGAGGGATCCAGGAGGCACTAACCCCGCGACCTCCGACCATACGGACGGTATCTTGGAGAGCTACGGTGGCCTGAGTTACATCACCTTAAATCACAACGCCATCGTGGGTAACGGTAACACGCAAGCGATTGGGCTGCATGGCAGTGCGAGGTACGACCATATAACCGTTACTAACAATTATCTTTCCGGTTACGGTTATATGGTCTGCACCGGTGCACATACCGAAGATACGAACATGGTGTTCACCGGAAATGTGTGGAGCACCGAGTTCAAGCCAGTTTTCGGCCCAATGTACGATGGTGTCAGTTACACGACGCCGGACCTGGGCGGTATATGGCGCGGCAACACAATCCGTGTCGTGCCAGGGACGTCGTGGATGGCGGTCGCCAACAATGGTCTGTACTGGTGGCCGGATGATAGGAACCCCACTAACTCCCATCAGATAGTCGGGCACGCGCACGACTACCCAGGTCCGTCATGAACAGACCATTCAGCTCCGCGGCCGGATGGAGGCGGAGCGCGCTCAGTTCACGCGGCGGAGCCAGATCGAGCCCGCCTCCTCCCCAGCGAGCTGAGGCGGTATCAGTTCGGGGTGGCACTGCCATAGCCATGACGAGAAGAACAGGATTTCCCAGCTGGCATTCCCGACGAGAAACGCATGGAGCAGGTAGATCTCGGTCCAGTCGCGGTGCTCGCGCAGCCAGGTGGCGGGGTACTCGAATGGCCAGAACACGTCGTGCAGGTGCACCACCACCCCCGGGGCAAGGTGTGGCAGTACGTGCAGCATGAGCCAGACAACGTCGGAGCCCGCCTTTACCACGTGTGTAGAGTCGATAAACAGCAGATCATCTGCGCCGAGCCGCTTATAGATGCCCAGACCGGCGTCCTGGACCCGCTGGCGCAGAAGCGTAATGCGGCTGCCGTCGCCCGCCTGCAGCAGGCCGAGGAGCCGGTCCGGATACGGCTCTATGCAGGTGATCTCGAGTTCAGACAGGCCGCCCGCGTCGCTTTCATCCAATGCGATGGCGGTCGAGTAGCCGGAGCCGACCTCGATGATCCGCGCTGGGCTCAGATGGTGCAGCATGGCACGGTAGACCGCTGCGTCACTGGGCCCGTACATGCGGTTGCGCGCGGCATAGCGCGGCCCAGGCGGCGATTGCGCCAGCACGGGACCCAGTTGAGCCGCGAGCAACAGTTGGTTCGCTTCGGAGAGATCAACACAGGGAGCCCCAGTCCACGCGAGCGCGCGGCTCACATCCTCGGGCAAGGTAAGTGGCGAGTAGAAGTGCCCGGGGGCGACGTAAGGCGCGCGGGCCACGACAGCCCGGACCGCGCGAGCTGTGCGGGCCGTACGGTGGAGCAGAGCGCTGTGCACGAGGTCCTCCTATCCCGTCTTAACGGCGATCAACGACTTGATCATGCCGCTCACCTTCTCGTACCTCAGCTCCGAGTCCGGGAAGTAGAGGGCCATCTCGGTCCGGCTCAGCAATTCCACGCTCATGGCCGCGCGGACGCCTTCTGCGTGGCTGGCCGATGGTGTGTGCACGAAGGGCCAGCGGCGTGAGATCTCACCCCGCACGGTCACCGGCAGGAACTGGAAACCGGGGAACAGCCAGTGCGGTTCGATCGGGAAGTACCGGTACGGCGTCTGTACCCAGTGCCTCGGTGCGAGCTTGTGAACGGCAGCGGCGAACTTCCGTCGCTGCGTATGCCCTCCCACATGCTCTATGACTGCGTTGGAGAAGACCAAGTCGTATTCGCTGTCCGCGATATGCCCTGGGAGGTCGCATACGTCCGCCTGGTCAGCACGGATCCAGTCGGGGACATCGGCCGGCGGTGCCTCCAGGTTCACCACGTGGACCGTTGCAGGGCGTAGCGGCGCCCGTTGCCATGCCTGGACGGTTCCGCCGAGATCTATGACCGACATTGATCCGATGTCGGCGAACGTAGCCCGCAGCCACTCCCATCGCTGCGCCCGTTTGCGTTCTCCGAGCGAGCCCGGTGAGTCCACGATGCGGTTCCGTAGTGCGTGCAGCCCGCCCAAGTCCGCTCCCTCCGACCCTGGCTACCCCTAGCGCGCGAGTATGCGCGGTGCCCGGCGGTCGGAGGAGCATGTGCGTCCCCCGCAAGTCCGGAGCAGGTTCGTCTGTACATGAGACGCGCCGTACCGCCGCGGCGTTGACAGCCGACCTGATCCGCGTCCAAGTCGCTTGCCCCACTGAGCTGCTTGAGCAACCCAGGAGTGAACGAGAAATCCAATCGGTAACTCCCATCGTCCCAGCTCAGAGGGCATCCGTTGGTGGTCGGCACGCCTTAGCGAACCCTCATTTCATGTGGTCGATGAGGTCAGCGCTCGCTCGTAAGCCGCCAGAAGTTTCGGCACCTGCAACTCCCAGCTAAGCGTGGTCGTTAGCCGCTGCTGGCCGAATTGCCCCATCCGCGCGCGCATTTCAGGGTCGTCAATAAGCTCGACGATATTCTTAGCAAACGAGGTCACGTCGTTACGTGCGGCGTAGAGGCTCGCGTCGCCAGCAGAGACCCGCCCCTCGTGGAGATCGAACTGGACGAGCGGTTTACCGAGCGCCATGTACTCCATGACCTTGTTCATGGTGGATATGTCGTTCATACGGTTGGCTTCGTCGGGGTTGACGCAGACGTCGGCCGTCGAGAGTACAGCGCCAAGCTCCTCGTCGGTCAGGCGCCCAGGAAATTCCACTTGATCGCTGATGCCCAGCGAACGAACTCGCTCACGAAGCCTCGAGAGCTCGGTTCCTCCGCCGACCAGCACAAACTGAATGTCGTCGCGCTCCCAATCCCGGATGATCAGATGGGCAGCTTCAATGAGGTAGTCGAGACCGTCTTGCAGCCCCATTACTCCCACGTACCCGACCAGGTACTTGCGCCCGCGTCGCCATATGTCGTCGGGCTGAGCCCTAGCGAAGCGCGTGACCTCGGGTGCGGATCGCACAACGAAGACATCCTCCGGCGACATCCCGCCACGCCCAAGCGCAATTCCACGGTAGCTCTCGTTGGTCTCGACCGACACGTGTGCAAATCGGTAGGTGAGCCGCTCGAAGATCCGGATTAACCTGACGTGCCAGCCATCTTCCCGGTGGCCCTTCGCAACCATTAGCTCTGGAGACGCATCGTGGTGATCGTAGATAAGCCGCGAGCCGGACGCGACCAGGGGCAGGGCAACGAGGAAGAGCAGATCTGGCGGATTGCATATGTGGACCACGTCGATGCGCCGGTGCAGACGGATACCGATCGCAAGGCGGAGCTGGGCCAGGATTGCGATCGCGTACTCGACGAGGTAGGCGGCGAACCGGCGTGCCTCGGGGCCGGGCGAGTAACGGTAAATCCGGACGCCGTTGTGCGTCTCGCGGCGCCGCGGATACTCTTGCGTCCGCGGGCACACGACATGCACCTCGTAGCCTGCCGCGACGAGTGCTAACGACTCTTGCCAGACTCGTCGATCGAACGGGACGGGCAGGTTCTGGACAAGGATCAGGACCCGTAGCCGTCGGTAGTTCCGCGCCTTCACCATGACAGCCCCCGGTAGTTGTCGGCTGGGATGACCGGCCGGGCCGCGCCCGACAGATCAAGGATGGGACGGTCCGTGACCATCTCACACACACGGGCGTAGGCCGGATTCGCCTGTGCGACTACCACCACATCCGCATCCTTGAGCACGACGTCGAGGTCGTGATCGAGCAGAGACGCGATGTGGGGGAGTGTTTTCTCTACGAACTCACGGTTGGTCCCGACAAGCCGGTCGAGGTTGACGTGCTCGTCGTGGATAACGACCTCATGACCCTTACCGATCAGTCGCTCCACGAGTTCGAGCATCGGGCTCTCGCGGAGGTCGTCGGTCCCGGCCTTGAAGGCAACACCCAGCATGGCGACTCGGCGCGCGCCCAGATCCCGAATGCGCTGCAGCGCGACGTCGACATGCGAGCGATTGCTCGGCAAGACCGATTCAAGCATGGGGAGTTCAACGCCGAACTGACGTGCACGGTAGACGAGGGTGCGGAGGTCCTTCGGCAGGCAGGAGCCACCGAAGGCGAATCCGGGCGTCATGTACGCGGGGGAGATGTTGAGCCGCGTGTCAGACTTGAATATCTCCATGACAGCATGGCTGTCGATGTTCAAGGAGGAGCAGAACCGGCCGATCTCGTTAGCGAATACTATTTTCAGCGCATGCCATGAATTGTCGGTCAGCTTCGCCATCTCCGCAACCGAGATGCTAGTATAAATGATATTGTGTGTGTATGGACGGTAGATGGTGGCGGCACATTCGAGTGCCCGTTCGCCGCTGGCGCCAACCACGGTCTTACCCGGGTTTCTGTAATCGTCAACAGCAGATCCCTCGCGCAAGAACTCAGGTGAAAAGGCTACCCCGAAATCGATGTCACATCGCTTTCGGGACAGTTCCTCGAGCCGAGGGATTACACGCTCTTCGGTCGTGCCAGGAGGGATGGTCGACGTGAGCATGATGAGACGCCACGAGCTCGATTGCCTTAGCGTCGCGCCAAGCTGGTCTACGACGCGATCGAGGTCAGTGAGCCGCACATCACCGGATGGCGTGCTCGGAGTGCCAACGCAGATGATTATGGCTTCGCTTTTGAGCACGGCATGGTGGAGGTCATTGGTAGCCCAAAGCCTGCCGTGCTCTACATTTTGCGCAATGAGTTCGGCAAGGCCGAACTCGATGATGGGGCTTTGGCCCCTATTCAAGTGTGCGATCTTTGTTTGATTAATATCGACAACAGTTACATTGTTTCCGCCGTCCGCAAGGCACGCTGCGGCTACGGTCCCGACGTAACCGAGGCCAACTACGGTAATCTCCACGAATCCTCCAGAAAGACCCCGGTGCTGCCCGCCTCGTCGGCCCCCGCCGAGCACAGCTGCGCGACATCGCCACGCGTCGTGCTCCCGTCGAGCGGCTTGATCGGTCGCGTCAGCGGGCCATTGCAGGTCCGACTGGCGAGTACGTCCCGTACCCGCGAACCTGCGGATTGCCGTGCCGACGAGAAGGTGCGCAATAGCGGACGGATTCTGCCCAGCGGCAGCCGCGGGCGTGCGGCCTGCGGTGTCATCCGGCAGCCCGCTGCGGCTCCGCAGCGCGCGGTTCCTTTGCGGCCACCCCGCGTGCGCGTTGGGCATGACAAATTTCCCCTCCACGCGACCCCACCCGCCCGTACATGCACGGACCACTTCACGCTTCGCCGGGGGTGCCAACGCCCACAAGCTACCCGGCTGCATGTACGACGCCTATGTCACCGCTGCCGACGACCGAGGAAGGTATCCGTTATTGGTTCGTTATATTCCACTTGTCGGTTAACACTCTGTGTGTGTAGCCTGTCCGCGAGTAGCGTGTCGGCTCCAGCTACTCCCGTAGACCGCTAACCTGCAGCTATGCACGCGCACCAAGCAGGCAGGAGACATATGGACTCGCTCGGTATCGACGGTGCCTGGGTCGTCACTCCGCGGATTCACCAGGACCGCCGCGGAAGCTTCCTCGAATGGTTCCGTGGCGATGAGATCGCCGACACCGTTGGTTACCAGTTCAGGCTCGCGCAAGCGAACTGTTCGGTGTCTCGCCGCGGAGTGCTCCGGGGTATCCATTTCGCCGATGTCCCGCCTGGACAGGCAAAATACGTCACCTGCGTCAGCGGCGCGGTGACCGACGTTATCGTGGACCTGAGGGTGGGTTCGCCCGGCTATGGGCGGTGGGAGGCCGTACGGCTCGACGACGAGTCGCGTCGGGCGCTGTATCGTCTCTGAAGGACTCGGGCATGGGTTCATGGCGCTGAGCGACGAGGCGACGGTACTGTACATGTGTTCGACCCTGTACGCTCCCGGTCGCGAGCACGGGGTGCACCCGCTGGACCCGGCTCTGGGCATCACCTGGCCAGGGGACGTGGCGCCTGTGCTATCGGAGAAGGACGCCGCCGCGCCTTCGCTTGACCACGCGGAGCGGGCCGGGCTGCTCCCCGGCTACAAGGACTGCCTTGCCTACGCGGCACATCTGGGCAGCCGCTGATGCTGCGCTGGCCCGGAGCCCCCGCCCAAACGGACGTGAACACCCTCAGCTCACGTGGTCACTGATCACCTTGAGGCAGTTGAATGCGGTGCGGACGGTGGCATGCGCAGCGGCTGGCCCGCCCGGTTGCAGAACACGAGGCCGAGGATGCTGAGGGTCAGCCGGTCCTTGGCCTGCGCCGCGCGGTACCAACGGAGCGCGTTGGCCACGGCGAGGTCCATCCCGAGCACATGCGCCCCCGGAACCTCAGACGCCAGCCGACTTTCCAGCTCTTCCTCAAGCTCTTCGAGATGGCTCGTAATGATGTGTGCGGGTGGACGGTGATGTCACGCCATATGCGCAATATCGCACGCCAGCGTCCTGATCACGGGCCTCGCGGACGATTCTGAACCCTGCGAAGCGGTCGCGCAGCTCGCGGATCTTGCGCATCTCTTCCTCGCCGGGGATCTGCGTAGTCACCGCTGCCGCCGCGCCTCGATCTCGGCGGCCATGCCCGTCCACGTAGGTGGCGGCCACCACGACCGACGGCGATGTGCGCAGCCGCCATGCATAGAGCAGCGTCGGGCATAGAAACGCCCGCGACCTGCCCCCTGGCTTCCTGCTTGCGAATTGATGGACCTGCTTGATGGATGATCGTCTTGACACGCGAGCGCCACGAACCCGAGTTCGATTCTTTCCCCCAGCCTCCTGATAGACGCGGCGAACAGTGGGGCCAAGCTTGCAAGGTTGTGCGATCGATGCTCACCTGGTCGGGGCTCGATCGGCGCGGGCACGTGCTCCCGACCGCAGCAACGCGATGTGATCACTTTTCAACCCGTCCGCGGTCGCTGCGCTTCGTTCAGCCGCTGGTGACGTCCAGTTCTTGGTGCATGCCGTCGGCATAGTGGTTGGGCAGGTTGCACACCAGTACATACCTACCTGGGGGCAACGTCACGGTGGTCCAACCGACCGCGCCCGCGGAGATCCCCTCGCCGGAACCGGCAGCGCAACTGGCGGACGCCTCACCCATGCTCCCCTTCTCGTCGACCTTCCCGTCCGCCGGAATACGCTGACCGGCGGGGGACCGTGCTCTCAGGGGCAGGATCACAAGCTCGTGGGTGCGCCATCCCATGTTCTCGGCCACAAGACTGATCCGGCCCGCCGCAACCGTGGCCGGGACGGCCCGGAGCATCATGTGCGTGCTCATCGGGGCGGTGCCACCCATCATCTGAGTCATGCCCATGTCGGCAAGCATCACCGTCACAGTGCGCCCCGGTAGCGGACGCGGGGCCGAGCACGCCAGCCGCGAATAGTGGTAACCACTTCCGCCGCTACCGCCCATCATCCCGGGTCCCGGCGGCTGGCTCCTGCCACCACAACTGGCTAGCCCCATGGCCGAGGTACCACCCAGTGCCAACAGAGTCGCACTAAGCGTGGCCTTGTTCACGACATAAGTCTCATCGCTGAGATCCACGGCCGTTAGGGACCAATGGCCTCCCTCGTGGGACTGCCCGACGAAATGGTATGACCAAGAACGTCGCGAGCGCACCGTGTTGCGGGCCACACCACGCGTGAGCGCGGTGGACCAGGTAGGGGTGGTGCGGCGGGTGGAATTGGTGCGTACCGGGTTATGCCGGTCATTAGGGACCGCCGGCGGTCATCCTCTAGGTGACCACAAGCGTCATCTTCGGAGTACCTAGTTCGCTCCAGCTGGCCGTCAGGCGCGCCCTGGGCTATGGGGAAGCGGCAGCGGCCCGCCCGGTCACGACGCCAGGCGCGGAACGCGTGCCTGTGCTCCGTGCCTTGGCGCCTGCCCCCGAGCGGAGCAACGGCGCGTGGGAAACGGAGAAGGAGTCGTATCACAACCCGGGCCCGGTCTACCCAGAACGCGCTCAGCGCGCCACGGTTCCCAGCGACGGCGACACAGGGCCGGTGGGCGCTGCGCGCGTCTCAAAGTGGGGTTCCGCTCCGCAAAGGGGCGCACCTCAAACCCCGATTCATGGGAGGGTGAATTATGGACCTATGTGTCCAAAAGCCGACTAAACGACCCGGCTGCCGATGGCGCCTGCTATCGATCGCGGCTGCAGTTCTGGCATTCGCCAGGCCCGGCCACGGCGGCGACGGTAACGGCGCCGGCCGCTTCGGCAGCCACGGTCGCGCTACCGGACATGCAGATTAAGGTGCCGGTGAGCGATATCTCAATCGGCACGAACCCAAGCACCGGGCATCCTCAACTGCAGTTCACGCACATCACGTGGGACGCAGGCGCTGGCCCGTTTGAGATCGACCCGACCTTCAACGCCACTACTGGTACGGCGAGCTTCACGCAGGCCATCTACACCAGCCCCAGCCCTGGTACGTGGGTATTCGATCACAACGTGCCGTTGGCGGTCACCGGAGTCTTTGACCCGCCGAGCGACTACCAGTTTCCGCTGACAAAGTTCACGCTCAACACCGCGAACGCGGACGGGTCGGTGGGGGCAGTAGTTGCAACCAGTCCGAAGACTGATTACTGCATCACGGGCGACACCTATGTGGGCGGCGTACCCAACACGCCAAACGGGACGTTCATCCCGGCGAGCAATTGCACATCGCCATCCAATCCACTGGGCTGGAGTGTCGGCTGGGGCGACGAGTACGACCAGACTGACACGGGTCAGCCAATTGACTTGACCGGCGTTCCGGATGGCACATACATATTGCAAGGCACGGTCGATCCTCAGCACGTGCTGACCGAGTCCGATCCCACCAACAATGTGGTGGACACCAAGCTGCAGATCAGCGGCAGCACGGTGACAGTGCTGAGCCAGACCAACCCCGGCTCAACCCCACCATCCGTTGCGCTGACCAGTCCGTCCACGGGCTCCAGTGTGTCAGGTACCACTACGCTCCAGGCCTCGGCAACGGCAACGGCGCCGGCTACGGTCAGCTCGGTGCAGTTCCTGCTGGATGGGGAGCCGCTGGGCAGTCCGGTGACGGCCGCGCCGTACACGTTCGCATGGACCGTCGGCAGTACGGCGCTGGGAAACCACACCCTCTCGGCACGGGCCACCGACTCCAGTGGCAACACGGCAACGGCTCCGGCCGTACCTGTAACCGTGGTGTCAAATGGCTCCGGCGGGCTCGCCGTCGATCAATCTGTTACCGCGACCGGCCAAGGCGCCATAACCACGACCCCGTTCTCCACAACCGCAGCCAACGAGACGATCCTGGCCTTCGTGTCTAGCGACGGCCCAAACCGTGTCAGCCAGACGGCCACGGTCAGCGGTGCAGGGCTCACGTGGAACCTGGTCAAGCGGGCAAACACCCGGCCAGGCGACGCCGAGACCTGGCAGGCCACGGCGACCACGGCGCTCTCGGGCGCCACGGTCACATCCACGCCTGGCCAGACCGGCTACAACCAGCAACTCGTCGTGGAGACGTTCATCAACGCCGGCGGAATTGGCGCCGCAGCAACCGCTTCGGCGGCGTCCGGCCCACCCAGTGTCGGCCTGACGACCATGGCGGCCGGCTCACTCTTGTTCGCCGTCGGTAACGACTACGACACCGCCACTTCCCGCATCCTGGGTAGTGGCCAGACAATGGTAAGCCAGTGGCTCGACACCGTTTCTGGCAACACATTCTGGGTACAGAGGACCTCCTCGGCCAGTTCGGCCGCGGGGCAGTCCATTACGCTAAACGATACCGCGCCCACCGCGGACCAGTGGAATTTGGCGGCGGTCGAGGTTGTGCCGAGCGGCACTACCGCGCCATCTCCACCAGATACCACACCTCCCACGGTGAGCCTCATCAACCCGACCGCCGGCCAAACGGTCTCCGCCACCATTCCGGTGGCGGCCAATGCCAGTGACAATGTGGCAGTTCAATCCGTCCAGTTCTTGCTGGATGGGCAGCCGCTTGGCAACCCGGTAACGGCAGCGCCATACGCCGTCAACTGGGATACCACCACGGCAACGGCCGGCAATCACACGTTGTCAGCCGTCGCCACAGACACCAGCGGTAACACCGCCACGGCAACGAACGTCACCGTGACCGTCCAGAACCCAGCGCCGCCCATGACCTGCTTTGTGATGCAGGCCCAGGTAAGCGTTCACGGGCACGGCACAGTCACTACACCGGCCTTCCACACCGCCATGGCGGGCGAAACGGTGTTGGCTTTCGTGGGCAGTGACGGTCCGCCGGGCGCCGCCAAGCAGACGGTCACCGTGAGCGGGGGCGGCCTGACCTGGAAGCTCGTCAAGCGAGCCAACGCTCAGTCTGGCGACAGTGAGGTGTGGGCGGCCACGGCCACCGGCATCCTCACCGCTGCCACAGTTACGTCCACACCTGCCAAGTCCGGCTATGACCAAGATCTCACCGTCATTGCCATGGAAGGCACGGCTGGGGTGGGCGCCTCGGCCGCTGCTTCGGCCGCGTCTGGCGCGCCTGGTGTCCAGCTCACCACTACCGGCGCAACGTCGTTGGTCTTCGCAGTAGGCAATGACTGGGATCACGCCGTGGCTCGCACGCTGGGACCTGGTTTCGTCATGCTCGATCAGTGGCCGGACACCGCAGCCGGTGACACGTACTGGAGTCAGTACAGTAACGTCCCCACCGGCCCCGCCGGATCGTTGGTCACCTTGGGCGCCACTGCGCCTACGACTGACAGCTGGAATATGGCTGCCGTCGAATTGGTAAACGACGACAGCTGACCCAAATTAACCCCGAGACCGGGAAGCTTGACGCAGGTCAAGCTTCCCGGTCTCCTGTCACTTACTTTGGTCCGGAGCAACGGATTCAGTGTGTCCATTAAGGGCACTGGCTGAGCACCTCAACCTGGCTGTCCGCTGCAGGGCCATGGCCCGGATCGGTGGGCGTGGCGCCCAGGACCATCGCAGCGCCAGCCCGGCGGCTACCTGCGCAGCCGTTATGTAGAATCTGGCGCGCCACCCGGCTCCGGTGCCGCGGCGCCGTCGTCTGTCGCGAGTTCGCGCGCGACCTCCGCAACCTCAGGATCGGCGGCCAGGCTTTCCAGCTCGTGGCTCAGCTGCTTCAGTTCGGAGCCGCCGGCCATCATCTCGGTGAGCGCTTCCACGGTCGCCTCGCTCTTGCGGTAGGAGCCGAGGAGCCTGCCGCGCTTGAGCAGGACGAAGCGGTCACCAACGGGGTAAGCGTGGTGCGGGTTGTGGGTGATGAAGATGACGCCCTTACCGAGTTCGCGCGCCTGGACGATGTATTTGAGCACGATTCCCGACTGGCGCACGCCGAGAGCCGAAGTGGGCTCGTCGAGAATGAGCACGGCGCCGAAGTAGACGGCGCGGCATGGCCACCGCCTGGCGCTCGCCGCCGGACAGCGTCGCGACCGTCTGGTTCGGGTCACGGACGTCGATGCCCATCTTCAGCAACTCCTGGCGCATGACCTGCTTGGCGTAGGTGATCTCGAGGCGTTGCAGCGGCCCCCGCCCGCGTGTCGGCTCCTCGCCGAGGAAGAAGTTGCGCCAGACGGACATCAGGGGCACGGTGGCGAGATCCTGGAACACGGTCGCGATACCCTGCGCCCGCGCGGCGCGGGGACCTGGAAGGGTGACGGGCTTTCCCTCGATCAGGAACTCGCCCTCGTCGGGGGCGAAGACCCCGGAGAGGATCTTGATCAGGGTTGACTTGCCCGCGCCGTTGTCGCCGAGCACGCAGGTGACCTCGCCCGGGTAGATCTCGCAGGGAGACGTCCTGCAGGGCGTTGACACTGCCGAAGTACTTGCTGATGTTGCGGACCTCGAGAAGCGGCGTGCGGGCCGCCTGGGTGGCGCTCACCGGCGTGCCCTCAGCGCCCGGCGGTAGATGACGGTGTTGACCACGACCGCGAGGAACAGGACGACGCCGAGGAAAGTGAAGTCCCACGAGCTGTCCCAGCCCGCGTAGATCACGCCCTCGAAGGCCATGCCGATGATGCAGGCACCCAGGGCGGCCCCGATGGCTGAGCCGTACCCGCCGGTCAGCAGGCAGCCGCCGACGACCGCCGCGATGATGTAGAAGAACTCGTAGCCGGCGCCCTGCTCGGATACCGCCGAGGACGCTGCGTGAACGAGATGATGCCGACCAGGCCGGCCGCCATCGCCGTGCCAAGGAACAACACGATCTTGGTCCGGTTGACGGGCACGCCGACATTGCGCGCGGCGTTGGCGTCGCCGCCCGCAGCGAAGATCCAGTTGCCGAAGGTCGTGCGTGCGAGCACCCACGCCGCGATCACGGTCACGCCGATGAACCACAGGACCGCTGTCTGGTAGCCGCTGCGCAGCGAGGCGCTGGCGCAGCGAGCTGCCGAAGACGTGGCGTGCAGACCGGGAGCGAGGTCTGCAGCGCATGACGGCTGCCGTGGTTGACTGCAGGACAGCCGATGCTGGCGCCGCGCAGGACGAAGAACGTCGCGAGCGTGACGATGAAGCTCGGCAGCTGGACTTCGCCACGACGAGAGCCGTTGAGGAGCCCGATCAACGCGGCGAACACGAGTGTTCCCGCGATCGCCAGCCAGGCGTTCCAGTGCAACCGCCCGACGAGCAGTGCCATGACGATGGCTGTCGCAGGGTCATGACGCCTGCGGAAAGGTCGAACTCGCCGCCGATCATCAGCAGGCCGACAGGAACGGCCATGATCCCGAAGAAGGCCGCCTGCGCGGTCCAGGAGGCCACCCCGGTCTGGGTGAGCCACAGGTGCTGCGGGGTTGAGTCGGTAGCCGCGAAGAGCACGAAGATCGCAATGGCGCCGAGCAATGCGCCGAGTTCCGGGCGCTGCAGAGCACGTGTGACGCGGCTGAGGTGGGCCTGCCGTTCGTCGCGCCCCGGCTGCGCCGGCACCGGGGGACCGGTCGCGGGGACGGCCGTTGGCTCGGCTTTCATGGTCAGCACCTCGCTCGGTGTTCTCTGGGCTCCCGCGTGGTGCCAGGCCTCAGCGCCCGGCACCACGCGTTAGCGGTCGGAGTTCCCGATGCCGCTGGTCAGTCGTCTCCCGCGGCGATCGCGGCCTGGACGGTTCCGACGTTGGACTTGTTCACCACGAGCGGGCCGGTGGGAACGACGGTGCCGGGCCCCACCGAGTTTCCCTCGTGCTTCTTGTACAGGTAAGGAGCCGTGATCGGCAGGTAACCCTGCAGGTACTGCTGCTGGTCGATGGCGAAGTCCATGGACGAGGACTGGAGATCAGCTACTACCTGCGAGTCAAGGTCGAAGGTACCGATCTTGACGCCAGTCGGTTTGGCCGTCACGAGTGCTGTGCCGATGGCGCTGTTGAGCGTCATCACGGCGTTGATCCCGGGGTGGGCCTGCAGGTACGCGGTAACCTGGCCGATCGCCTGTTGCGGGTTGCTTGCCGCATTGGGCGTCGACAGGATGAGCTCGGTGCAGGCCGGGCCGTGGGCGGCGCCGCATTGGTCGAGCAGGTGGAGCCAACGCCGAGGCCCTGCGCGATGCCGTTGCAGCGGTCGAGCAGGTTCTGGCCCGACTGGTGGATCACGCAAAGGACGTTGCTCGCTCCCTCCTTCAGCAGTGTCGCCCCCGCCTTCTGGCCGGCCAGCGTCTCGGGCTGGCCGAAGCAGGTGATGGCGTGGGACGCGGCGAGGTCGGCGGCGTCACAGCCGGCGTTCAGCAGGACCACAGGGATTCAGCGGCAACCGCCTTGGCGATGGTCGGGTTCATCAGGCTGGGATGGTCAGATACCGCGATACCGCTGACATGGGCGTTGATCGCGTTCTGGATCTGCGCGTTCTCGGCGTTGTCGTCCGGCTCCGCCTGACCCTGTTGCTGCAGACCCGTACACCTGCTCAGCTTGGGGCGCTGTCGCTTGAGGCGTCTTTGCGCCTTTGTAATCGGCGGCCCGGTGATCCGCAGCCCGGTGATCCGCGGCCGACCGATCCGCTGCCCGGTGATTGGCGGCCGACCGATCCGCAGCCCGGTGATCCGCGGCCGACCGATCCGCAGCTCGGTGACCGGCGGAAACGTAGCATGCAGGGTCCTGCCTGCGCCGTTCCGGCACCCGGAGCTGGGACCCTCCGGCAGCGGGACGTACCCGCCGCGAGCGCCGCCGGGCAATGTCATGACAATCGGGCCACTTGACCGGAGCAGCCCGATTCCCTTTACTACCAGATCGCCGAGAGCCTGACGGAGGCGATCCAGAGCGGGACTGTCGCGCCAGGCGAGCGGCTCGACAACGAGCTCGAGCTGGCCGAGCGGCTCGGGGTCAGCCGGCTCGACCGTCCGGCAGGCGGTACAGCGGCTGGTGCAGCAGGGCCTGGTGGTTCGGCGGCGCGGCCTCGGTACTGTCGTCGTCGCTCCGCGCATCCTGCGGCCTGTCGCCCTGACCAGCCTCTACGACGACTTGTCTTCGGCGCAGCGGCACCCGACGACCGCCGTGCTGTCCATGGAAGCAGATCGAAGCCGATGACGAGTTCGCCAAGATCTTGTCACTGGCGGTCGGGACGCCGGTGCTGTGCATCGAGCGGCTCCGCTCGGCCGACGAGACCCCTCTCGCGATCATGCACAACTATCTGCCTGCCAAGCTCCTGCAGGACCGGACAGCGGAAGATCTCGAACAGGGCGCGGCCTGTACGAGCTGCTGAGAAGCCTGGGGATCCAGCTTCATGCGGCGGATCAGCTGCTCGGGGCGCGGCGGGCCACGATCCAGGAGGCGCGCCTGCTGCGGGCGCCGCGCAAACGCCACCGTTCTGACCATGACCAGGACCACCTTTGATCCTGCCGGTGTGCCGGTCGAATACGGCCGCCATGCCTACCTCGCCGACCGATACTCGTTCAAGATGAGCCTCGTGGCCCAATAGATCCGTGACCGGAAACCTGCCGGTGATCCGGGCGTGCTTGGCGCTGACCGTGAACTGGTGGCGTGCGGGCAGGTTCCTGCGTCTTCCCCCCGAAAACGTCGTCCCTGCGGGCGGAATGTCCGTTTTCCGTGACGTTTTCGGGGGGGGAGTTGTGTTGCTGGCCTGCAGGCGCCGGGCCGGTGGGCTGCTCATATTTCCGGTCAACGATATCGATATAGGCACTGCGACCGGCGCACCCGGCAGCGCGAGCCCGGCACTGCCTGCGTGTCTGCGTTGGCCTGGAGCTGCCCCGATCAGCCCCGGCGGCGCCCCTCGCTAGGGTCCCAGCCCGACGTAGGTGGGTAAAATCCGGATCCGCCCCGGCCCAGCCCACCGCACGGCGGGCCAGCGGTGGATTACAGGGGCGTAGCGGGAATCTTGGCGAATGCACGCTGGCAGAGATCGCGGTACTTCGGGGAGATGTCGCACTTCCCCGCTTCCCAGCGGTAGAGCAGCCGGACGACTGAAACAGGATCGAGCTTTCCGGATCCGTCAAGCGCACCCGCATCGCTGGCGGCTGAGATGATCTGCCCGGCCATCTCGCGCACAGTCCACCCACGCGCGGAACGCTCGGATTTCAGCCATGCAGCGATTTCGGGGTTTACGCGTCGCACAACGCCCATACCACTTTGCCTTCAATCATGTCCGGAGCGGAGTACCAGTCCCAGCATTTACTGATGGCTTCGACGAGCATCAGCCCTCTACCGCCGTCCGCATCTCCCCCTGGCTCCATGCGCGCAGGCGGATGTGCGCTGGCGTCCCAGACCAGGATCAGCACTTGGTTGGTGTCGCAGAGCAGCCACAGCCGTACCGGGTGGATCAAGTCCAGCGACCGTGAGGCGGCGATGGCGTTAGTGATCAGTTCCGACACAACCAGTTCGGCGCTTGCGCTTAGTTCGGTCATGCCCCACTCCCACAGCAGCTGCCTAGTGTGCAGGCGCGCGCACGGGACGGCAGTGGGCAGCGCACCAAGGACGAGAGAACTTCGAAGCAGCCATTGACGGCCTGTGACGTCAATCGGTCGGTGGTCTCGGGACGGCATGGGGACCCCGCAGAGCGAGAGTGCTGGAGGGAAGGGCATAGTTTCGACCGTTCGGGCTGCGATGATCGTTTGTTGAAGGTTTTGCAGACTGCTACGCGGCGCACGGGCATAACGGGGCCGGGCATGTTGACCAATGTCAAGAGCTTCGAGCGTGAGGCGAGGACGCCCAAACCGCCGATGCTGTACGTTTGGGACGCCTAGGATGAGGTTCTAAACGTCCCAGCGGGAGGATATAAGAGTAGTGAGGCAGCATGAATGAGCGGCTGCGGGTGGCCATGGCGTCGAGGGGGATTGAGATTGAAGCTCTTGGGCGACTGGTCGGCGTGGACCCAAAGACGGTGCAGCGCTGGCTAGCAGGACGTGTGCCGCATCCGCGTCACCGCTGGAGGACGTGCGACATCTTGGGCCAGTCCGAGCAGGAGTTGTGGCCAGATGTCGGCCTTGGGGCGTCGGGTGCGCCCCACACGTCCGAGGTCGTCGCAGCCTACGCGCACCGTGCTGATGCGCCATCGCAGTTGTGGGCTGGCCTGCTGGACAGGGTGCGCACAAACGTTGATCTGCTCGGTTATGCGATGCTGTTTTTTCCGGAGCAGCACCCGGGCCTGGCCCAGATCGTGCAGGACAAGTGTGCGGCAGGGCTACGCGTCCGTATTGCGCTCGCCGATCCGGATAGCGCGGAGGTGGAGGCGCGGGACTCCCTTGAAAGGCTGGGCGGAACGTTGCCAGGCCGGATCCGGTCGACAGTGAGTCATCTGGAATCGGTAATCTCGACCACAGGGGCCGAGGTTCGTTATCATAGTGTCCCGCTCTACAACGCGATGTACCGGTTCGACGATCAATTGCTCGTTACGCCTTACCTGTATAAGCTTCATGGCTATCAGCATCCATTGCTGCACCTTAAGCGGCTTGGTCCGGCAGGCGTTTTCGAGTCCTACGCACAGCAATTCGAGGCGATATGGAACGATTCGCGTCCAATTACCGGTAGCGTCGCTGCCTAGCCGGGAGGCAATATATGAGACGGGTTGACTATTACCATGACCCAGCCGCTCCAGCCGCTAATTCCCTGGTTGTGGGATCATCGGCGGTCGTGATCGACAGCGAGGGCCGCGTTCTCTTGCAGCGCCGGAGCGACTCGGGTAACTGGGCACTGCCCGGAGGAGCTATGGACATCGGTGAGACGCTGGCCCAGTCAGCAATCCGCGAAGTGAAAGAAGAAACGGGCCTCGATGTCCAGATACAACGCATCGTGGGAATTTACTCAGATCCTGCTCATGTCTTCGCATACGCTGATGGAGAAGTCCGGCAGGAATTTAGCATCTGCGTTGCGTGCACGATAACTGGAGGTGTACTCCAGGTCAGCAGCGAGTCCACGGCCGTCGAGTTTTTCAGCTTTGGGGATCTCGCGGGTATTCCTATGCATGAATCAATCCGACTCCGCCTGCGTGACTATCTAAATGAGAGGCCACCCATTTTGCGGTAGTTGAGCCATTGACGGGTGCCGTTATTTCCGTTCCACGTCGCAGTATGTCGCCTGGTAATGCTTGCTGTTTCCTCGTGTTGTTCGCTGTCTACTGTGGCTGGCCGCGTGCACGGCGGCGGCCAGCGCTGCCAGCGCATTACCCAGCTGCGAGCCTGGCCGGGACTGCACAGCCGGGGCGGCCGGGGTGGGTGGGCGAGCCACCTGGGGTGAGTGTGCTGAGCCCAATGGGTCGCGGGCCCGCCACAGCTTGTGCAGGTCACCGGGCATCGAGCCGGCCGCGGCCAGCACGATGTCTGTGGCGGCGGCGACATCGTTGACGACGCCGAGCACCTCGGCCTGAGCGGGCCGCGGACGGTGCGCGGTCGCGCAGGCTCGGCAGAAAGTGATCCCAGCCTCGACTGCACTGGTCGTAGCACTCCAGCTGCGGGTCAAACTGTGGTGGCGGAACTCCGGCCTGGTGCCGCCGCTCCGACTTTGGGCGCAGCATGAAGGTGAGGCGGGTGCTGACCCACTCGGGCTGCAGCGAGTGGGCGAGAAGTGTCCAGGCGACCGACCGGGGTCGGTCCGCGGTGTCCACGGAGATCACCAGCGGTCGGCATGCCTGCGGGCGAACCGCAGCTCGCCGCCGGCGGCACCCGAACCCGGTCACTGGACCGCCGAGTTTCGCGCAACCTATGGTTGCGGGAGGAGCGGGCGGCCACGTACCGGGTGTCCGGTGAGGGATCGTCCTGTGCACATGATCGTCTTGGGGCAGGTCGGGAGCAGATCGCCAGGTCGTGGTGTCTCAGATAGGTCGTACGGTGATGTTCTCAGTTGAGGGGGACCGCCACCATACGATGGGGAAGGTGGCCGACACTGACGCGGCCGCCGCGGTGGCGTGCCCGGCACGGCCGGGCGCGCTCATCGGGTACGCCCGGTGCTCGACCGTCGCCCAGGACACCGAGATCCAGCGGGCCGCCCTCGCCGGGTACGGCGTCCCCGTCGGCCGCGTCTACGTCGATGAGGGATTCACCGGGGACCAGTACCGGCCTGCCGGCCTGGACCAGGCGCTCACCGCCGTCCACGCCAGGGACACCCTGATCGTCCCCAGGCTCGACCGGTTCGCCCGGTCGGTGCGCGACGCGCGTTCCCTCGCCGACCTCATCATCAGCCGGCGAGCCCGCCTGCAGATCGGCTCCACGGTGTACGACCCGGAAGACCCGTTCGGGAAGATGTTCTTCAACATCCTCGCCTCGTTCGCCGAGTTCGAGGTGGACATCATCCGGCTCCGCACGATCGAGGGCATGGCCAGGGCCCGCCAGCGCGGAAAGCTCAAGGGCAAGCAGCCCAAGATCAACGGCCGCCAGCGCGCGCACCTGCTCCAGCTCGACCGGGAAGCGGCGAAGACCCCGACCGAGCTGGCGGAGCTCTTCGGGGTGTCGCGGGCCACCATCTACCGGGAACTGAAGAAGGCACAGGAGGCCGCAGCATGACCGCTCAGCCGACCGGCCCCGCACCCGGCCCGGACACCGGCTCGTATGAGGTGATCCACCTCGGCGGGCACGCCGCCGTGGTCGTGCCGCTGGCCGACTTCATGCGGCTGCGGGCACTAGAGCGGCTCGCCTCCGCGCAGGAACTGGAGGACGCCGAGGACACCGCGGCACTGCAGGAGTGGAGGTTGCGCGAGGCAGCCGGCCAGACCTCCTACGTGCCCGCCGATGAGGTACGGCAACGGCTGGGCCTGACCAGGTGAGCCTCCGGGTCATCTACGAGGAGAAGGCGATCGACCAGGCGGCGGGGTTCCTCGCCGATGATCCCACTGGTCTCGGTGCGGTGCTCAGGGGTATCCGACCAGAATTCTCGTTCCATTGCACCCCGGAGGGCCCAGCACGCCCGGGCCGGGTGGCTGGTGGGCTGGGCAGGCCGCCGGATGATGAGCTGATCGGGGTGCTGCGGGCGTGGCGGCGGCTGTCGTCGTGGGCGGCCGCCGGTGAGTTCGCCGCGGTGGCCGAGCTGGCCGCGCGCCGCGAATCCGGCGCCGGCTGCGGCCTGCGTTTAACTCCGGCTGACTGTGTGGCCGATGAGCTGGCGTGCGCGTTGACGCTGACCCGGCGCGGCGCGGAGAAGCTGGCCGACCGGGCGGCGCGGCTGGCCCGGCTGCCGGCGACCGCGGCGGTGCTGGCGCGGGGCCGGATCGACGTGCCCAGGGCGCTGGCGGTCATCGATGGGCTGGACGGCGCCGGCCCGGGGGTGGCCGCCGCGGTGGAGGCCAGGGTGCTGGCCAAAGCCCCCGGCCAGACCAGCGGACAGCTGCGCGCCGCGGTGCGCCGGGCGGTTGCTGCGGCCGACCCCGGCGCCGACCGGGCGCGGCGCGAGGAGGCGCAAAAAGACGCCCGGGTCGAGCTGTGGGACGAGCCGGCCGGGACCAGGGCACTGGCCGGGCGTGACCTGCCCCCGGCCGGGGTGCTCGCCGCCGACAAGCGGATCTCCGCGATCGCCGCCGAGCTGAAGAACGCCGGCGCCGGCGGCAGCCTGGACCTGCTGCGGGCCAGGGTGTACCTGGCGCTGCTGGCCGGCCAGCCACTGGACGCCCTGCTCCCCCCGCCCGGTGACAGCACCGGGCCCCGGCGGCACCGCCCAGACCGGTGACAACGCCCCGCCCGGCGACAGCGGCCAGCCCAGTGACAGCGCCCCGACCGGTGACGGCGCCCCGACCGGTGACGGCGCGCAGCCTGGTGACGGCGCCCGGCCCGGCGGCACCGCTCGTCCCGATGCGCTCGCCCTCCGCCCCTGGCGGCGGCGCTGGGAGCGGTGCCGGTGCTGGGGGCGGGGCGGATGCTGCTGGCGGGGCCGGGGCGGATGCCGGTGCTGGGGCTGGTCCCGCCAGTGACGTGGGATCTGGCGCGGGCACAGGGGGTGGCGGGGCAGCCGGTCCCGGCTGGGCTGCGCCGCGCCGTGGCGTCGGCGCCGTTGGGCCTGGCCCCCGGGGCCGGCCGGGACCGCCTGGGGTGATCTTGACCTCGAGCAGGCTGGCCGGCTCGGTGAACCTGACCGTGCCGCTGGCGACGCTGCTGGACCTGGACGGCCCGCCGGGCGAGGTGGCCGGGTTCGGCCCGGTCGACGCCGGCACCACCCGGGCCCTCGCCGCAGCCGCCGCCCGCCACCCGGCCACCCGCTGGTGCGTGACCGTGACCGACGAGGCCGGGCGGGTGATCGGGCACGGCTGCCGCCGCCGCGAACACGGTCCCCAGGTGGCGGTCCCCGCGGCGACGGTCCCCGTGGTGATGCTCCGCGCAGTGGCGCTCCCGGCGCTGATGTTCCCGGGCGGTGGCGCTGCCTGCGGTGGCGCTGCCTGCGGTGACGGGGCGCCGGGCGGCCGGGCCCTGCTGATCAAGATCGATCCGCTGGCCGTCGGGTGCTGCGCCCACGAGCGGGAGACGGCCGGCTACCAGCTGACCCCGCGGCTGCGGCACCTGATCCAATCCGGGACCGGACCTGCACGTTCCCCGGCTGCCGGCGGCCCGCCACGCGGTGCGACAAAGATCACACCCTGGCCTACGATCAGGGCGGCAGGACTGCGACCAGCTCACGGCCGTCGCCATCCAGCAGATGGTAGCGGTACGCGGATGTGCTGACGTGCCAGGGCCCGCGACCGTCCTGAACAACGCGGAACTGCTGGCCGAGAAGGAACTGGATGGCACCCATGCGCGGCGAGCGCAGCAGCAGAGGGTCTTCTGACAGCGCGAGGGCCTCTACTTCGCCAGCCTGTTTGCATCCAGACACGAAAAGCTGAGCGCTCGTGATGCATGAGACACAGGCGCGAGGAACGCTTCGCGCGCCCGCCAGCAGTGACAAGTAGCCAGCGTAGATCCCGGCCTCTTGCGCCCCTGGACCCGTGCGTCATCGCTAGACCCTGAAGGTTCCCCACCGCGCCACGATCCGGACCAGGTGCTCATCGGCGAGCGCCCGCAGGGCACGGGACACGGCACCCCGGCTCACGTCGTACTCCGCTGCCAGCGCGGCCACCGTGGGCAGCGCCTCGCCGTGGTCCCATTCGCCCGCCGTTATACGGCGCCGCAGGTCAGTCTCGACCCTGGCGCTCGGCAGCTCTGGCGTGCGTGGCACCTGTTCATGATCTCAACCCGTGGCTTTGCTGCGCATTCTGTACATCCTGACTTTTGTGACTGCCGTGACTCGCCTGACCGGCGTAACCTTGCAGGCATAAGCAAGCGGGCCCGCCCAGCGGTGTGAACGCCGGAGCGGGGCCCTTGATCCGCCTGCGAAGGAGGCGAACCCATGTCCGATGATCCCACCGGGACCCCCGCTGACGTCGCCCCAGGACCGGTCGGCCCGCTGGCGACTACGGCAGCGTGGCGCGTGCTGGCCCGCTCCGTGGCCGAGGCGATCAGCCCGCCATCGCCGACCCGCGACGGCAACGGCGACCAGGGCAGTTACCATCGGCTGCTGGCCGATCGCTGCACAGTCGCCGGTGCCGCGCTGCGGCATGTCCTGGGCAACAGCCGCGCGGGCGCGGACGACATCTGCGCTGCGGCCCAGATTGTGAATGAGCAGTGCGCCGCGATGCGCGCCAATTACGCGACCGCGCCTGCGGGCCACGGCGGCGGCTGGATCAGCGGCACGTCACGATCATGACCGCCCCGGCGTCGCGCACATCGCGCCACAGCAATCCCGGCGGCGCCTGCGTCGAGATCGCTGCCGTCCCGGACCTCGCCACCGGTTCCACTTCCGCTCGTTCACACGCCGCATGTCCGCCTCCTGTTCCGGCGAGACGGCACCTTTCCACTGCCACGACGGCGGGCGGCCGTTCGTGATACAGCGGCAGGCTTGCAGCCACATCCGCCGACAGCGGTAAAGGCCCGGCCATGCCGGAGGCGGGGATCGCCCGGCGGGATCAACTGGTAGTCAGCGGTCGCGTTCTCGATCTCCTCAATGGAGAAGCACTGGACTGCTGACCGCCAGCGGTAGTGACACAACCCAGAAACATCGTTCGGCGCGGCGCGGGACCCTCTTAGGATGGCTGTGCGGCACGAGGGAACGGGGGCAAGCGTTTGGAACGCCTGCGTCGGACCGCACCCCACCCGCTGCTGCCCGCGTCCATCCGTCCCCTGGCCGCTGCGCTTGTCGGGTTCTGCGTAGTGCTCACGGTACTCCTTGGAGCGTGGTTCGCGGGCCAGACGCGGGCGGGATGGTTAGACTCGTCGGTCGACGGCCGGGTTCAGGGCCTCATCGGCTGGCATCCGACGGTGGCTTACCTCGTGAACCTCGGTGTTCCGGTCTCGGCGACCATCATGAGCGCGGCGTTGTTCGTCGCCTGCCTGGTGACGCGGAGAGGTCGGGGGGCTGTACTTGTGGTGGTAGCCGTGCCCGCCGCCGTGGCCCTCACCGAACTGCTAAAACCTCTCATCGACCGGACGTTGACTGGCTTCTTGGTCTTTCCCAGCGGACATTCCACCGGCATATTCGCGGTGGTGGTCGCCTTTGCGGTGCTGCTCATCGACCCGCCCCGCCCGCGGATCCGTGCGCTCGTCCGCGTGCTCCTCGCGCTTATCGCCTTGCTCGCTGCGGTCGCCGTCGCCGTCGCACTCGTGGCCTTGCGCTGGCACTACGCCACCGACACGGTGGCGGGAGCGGCAGTCGGCACCACGGTCGTGCTGGCGACGGCACTCACGCTCGACTTGGTCTGCGCGCGGCCGAAGACAAGCCGGTCGTCAGGCGACCCCGGCAGTCAGGCCAAGGCCAAATAGACGCGGGCGAAGCGCAAGCCGCAGTAGCCGCACGGGGTGAGGCCCGGTCACTGACAGCAGGTAGCCGGGCCTTTGCTTGTGGGCTACGCGGCATTGCTGCCGATGCGGGCAAAGCGCCTGATCAGCCTGCGCCTGCCGACCTTTTTCACTCCGAATCTTTCCGATCTAGTCCTGGTATGAGCGTGACAGTCACCCTCCAGCCGCGGCTCGCAGGCCAGCCCCGGTGACGGGCTACAGGTAGGGGCGCTGGCTGCGCTTTGCCAATTCGTAAGCGGCCCGTGCCTCGCGGGTGGCCTGCAGTGAGGAGACTTCCGCGACGGGCACATCCCACCACGCGCCGCTGTCCGGCGCCGGTATCAGCGGATCGGTCTCGATGTGCACGAGGGTGATGCGGTCCGACGCGCGCGCCTTCACCAGCGCCGAGCGGAACTCGGCCACCGTGCCGGCCCGCAGCACGTCCACGCCCAGGCTCTCCGCGTTGGCCGCGAGGTCCACAGGCAGATAGTCGCCGTCCAGGCGGCCGCTCGCGCCACGGTACCGGTAGCTGGTGCCGAAGCGCTGCGATCCGAGCGACTCCGACAGGCCGCCGATGGAGGCGAATCCGTGGTTCTGCACCAGGACGACGACGAGCTTGACCCGCTCCTGCACCGCGGTCACAAGCTCCTGCGCCATCATCAGGTACGATCCGTCGCCGACGAGCACGAAGACCTCGCGCTGCGGCGCGGCCATCTTCGCGCCGAGGCCACCGGCGATCTCATATCCCATGCAGGAGTAGCCGTACTCCACGTGGTAGCCCAATGGGTCGCGGGCCCGCCACAGCTTGTGCAGGTCACCGGGCATCGAGCCGGCCGCGGCCAGCACGATGTCGGTGGCGGCGGCGACCTCGTTGACGACGCCGAGCACCTCGGCCTGAGCGGGCCGCGGACTGTGCGCGGTGGTGTAGGCCTTCTCCACCGTGGCATCCCACTGTGCGGCGAGGTCACGTGCCCGCTGGCGGTAGCCGGGATCAACCGACCAGCCAGCGGTCGCCGCCGTGAGCGCGGCGAGCGCGGCCCGCGCGTCGGCCACGACCGCGACCCCTGCGTGCTTGGCCGCGTCGAACGCGGCCACGTTGACGTTGACGAACCGGACGTCGGGCGCGGCGAAGACACTGCGGGAGGCGGTCGTGAAATCGGTCCAGCGGGTGCCGATGCCGATGACGACGTCGGCCTCACGGGCGAGCGTGTTGGCGGCGGTTGTTCCGGTCGCGCCGATCGCACCGACACTGGCGGGGTCGTCGTAGCGAAGCGCGCCCTTCCCGGCCTGGGTCACGGCGACGGGGATGCCCGTGGCGGCCGCGAACGTCCGCAGCGCCTCGGTGGCCTGCGAGTAGATGACGCCCCCTCCGGCCACGACGAGCGGCCGGCGGGCCGACCGGATGAGGGTGACCGCCCGGCTGAGGGCGGCAGGCTCGGGTACCGGCCGCGCGACGTGCCAGACGCGCTCGGCGAAGAGCTCGGCCGGCCAGTCGTAGGCCTCCGTGGCAGCGTCCTGCGGCAGGGCGACGGTCACGGCGCCGGTCTCGGCCGGATCGGCCAGTACCCGCATCGCCGCGAGCAGCGCGGACGGCAGCTGCTCTGGCCGCAGGA
The DNA here is from genome assembly GCA_963712955.1 of uncultured Actinomycetota bacterium. Lineage (GTDB taxonomy): Bacteria > Actinomycetota > Actinomycetes > Streptosporangiales > Streptosporangiaceae > DATFVJ01. The sequence goes on from CAVQKF010000020.1 coordinate 30,290, forward strand.
CGCGATCGAAGAATCGCGACACGGGCCGTAGTGCGTCGTTGACGCTCACGTCGTGGCTCGCCTGATCCTCGAGTTGCTGCAGGACCGGGCTCGCGACCCTGGTCGCGAAGATGTCGCCGGGCAGCAACAGGACGGGAAGCCGGTTGATGGTGGCCAGCGCGGCTCCGGTCACCATGTTGGTCGCGCCCGGGCCGATTGAGGATGTGCAGGCCAGTGTGGACAGCCTGTTGCTCGTGCGTGCGAAGGCGGCAGCGGCGTGCACCATCGCCTGCTCGTTGCGCGCCTGCAGGTAGGGCAGCGCGGCGGGGTCGGCGAGCTCCGACTCGAGCAGTGCCTCGCCGACCCCGGCCACGTTGCCGTGGCCGAAGATCCCGAAGCATCCGGCGATGAGCCGGTGGCGCACACCGTCACGCTCGCTGCGCTGTGCCGCGAGGAACCGGACGAGCGCCTGGCCCACCGTCAGCCGGATCGTCGTCATGATCGCTGCTCCGCCCTTGTCATCGGAAGCCGCGGGTCGACCGCCAGGTCCTTCCAGGTGCTCCTCACCCAGGTGTGGGCGGGGTCGTCGCAGGCCAGCCACTCGCGCCGCCCCGGTCCCGCCATCACGTTCAGGTAGTAGAGGTCGTAACCGGGCGCCGCCATCGACGGTCCGTGCCAGCCATGCGGAATGACGACGACGTCGCCCGTGCGGACCTCGGCAAGGATGTCGGCCGGCCTCTCCGGCGTGCCGTACACACGCTGGTAGGCGATCCCGGCGCCGGCGCCGGCGCCGACGCCGACGCCGGCGCCGGCCGGGCCAGCCGCGGACCCCGCCGGGCCGGCCACGGACCCGGCCGGGCCGGGCGCGCCCGCGGCGACTTCGAAGTAGTAGATCTCCTCGAGCACGCTCTCGCCCGGCCGGTCCTCGTCGTGCTTGTGCGGCGGATAGGAGGACCAGTTGGCGGACGGAGTGAGCACCTCGCACGCGATGAGCCTGTCCGCGTCCAGAACGCCGGGCATGGCGAACTTGTTGACCTGCCTGGAGCAGAGCCGGCTCCACGCAGCTCCACAGCGACCTCGCACGCGCGCACATGGCGGAACGGCAGTCGGCGTCGCGCGCGGGCGCGGGTGAGGGCGAACCGGCCACCTCCCGCGCTGGTCAGGAGCAGCCCGCTGTCACGCGGGACATATGCGCAGTCGCTCACGGCCGCGAATACGCCAGGCCGGCCAGCGAGTTCGGCCCTGCCGTCGCCCGACTCGACCACGCACGAGCCGGCCAGCGGCAGCACCACGGCCTCGAAGTCGTCGGCGGCGCGGGCGTAGCAGCCGCCGGGCGCCAGCTCGACCACGTGCAGGCCGGAAAAATCCCAGCCCGCGCTGTGCGGGGTGACCAGGACAGTCTCCGGCGGCTCGCCTGTGCTTCCGGCTGGAAGGTGCCAGGTCATGACCTCGTCCATCCCTTCGACAACGGGCAGCTGCCGAGCAGGGGCAGGCGCCGGGGTGCGGCGGCCCGTGCCGCGACCGCCTCGGGCCTGGTCGCCCGGAGTTCGCGCAGCTGCTCGAACCGCTCGTCAAACATGGGCTGTCTCAAGGAACTGCTCGACCTCGGCGGACGTCGGCATCGCCGATGAGCACTCGAGCCGCGTCGCCACAATGGCGCCCGCCGCGTTGGCGAACCTGATCGTCCGCTCGAGCGGCCAGCCGGCCAGCAGCCCATGGCAGAGGGCCCCGCCGAACCCGTCTCCCGCACCCAGGCCGTTGACGACCTTCACGGGGATCGGCGGGACCTCGACCACGGCGGCAGGCGTGGCGGCGAGTACGCCCCGCGGGCCCTGCTTGACGACGGCGAGCTGGACCCCGAGCTCGAGAAGCATGTCAGCGGCCGGCCGTGGGTCGCGCGCACCGACCGCGGTCTCGCACTCGTCGAGGTTGCCCACCGCGACGGTGACGTTGGCAAGCGCCGCCCGCATCTGCGTGCGTGCCTCCTCCCTCGATGCCCAGAAGACCGGCCGGTAGTCGAGATCGAGCACGGTGAGCGGCGCACGCCCGCGCGCCGCCCAGGCGGCGGCATGCGCGGCCCGGCTCGGTTCCTGCGACAGCCCGGTCCCTGTCGCCCACAGCAGCCGGGCGGACCTGATCGCCTCAGCCGGCAGCTCCCCGGGCCTTATCTCCAGGTCGGGTGCCTTCGGGTAGCGGTAGAACCAGATCGGGAAATTGTCCGGCGGGAAGATCTCGCAGAAGGTGAGCGGCGTGGGCAGCCAGGGAACGGCCGACACGAACGCGTCGTCCACGCCAAGCCGGCGCAGTTCCCTGTGCACGTACCTGCCGAATGGATCGTCGCCGGTGCGGGTGATGACCGCCGACCGGCGGCCGTGCCTCGCGGCCGCGACCGCGACGTTGGTCGCGCTGCCGCCGAGGAACTTGCGGAACGTCTCGACGTCCTGCAGGCCGACCCCGGCCTGCAGCGGATAGATGTCGACGCCGACCCTGCCGATGGTCAGCACGTCGTAGGCCGCCATCAGGGCAGGCTCCGCAGGTAGGCCACGCTGGCCCGCACGTCCGCCACCGGCCCCTCGCCCTCGGGCTCCGCGAGCAGGACCGTGTCCTGCTCGAGCACGTACCAGCCGTCGTAGCCGGTGGCTTTCAGCGCCGTGATGAGGCCCGCGATGTCCACGTCACCCCGGCCGAGCGGACGGTACATGCCGTCGGCGACCGCATCCGCGTAGCCGACCTCGCCGTCGCGCACCCGGCTCGCCAGGTCGGCGTCAACGTCCTTGAGGTGGGTGTGCGCCACGCGGTCGCCCGCCTGCCGCGCGAGTTCGGCCGGGTCCGCGCCGCCGATGAGAAGGTGCCCCGAGTCCAGGCAGAGCGCGACCGTGGACCCGTCGAGCACCCGGTTCACCTCGTCGGGCGCCTCGATGACCGTGCCGACATGCGGGTGCAAAGTTGCGAGAACGCCGCGGTCGGCTGCGCGCGCGGCGAGCCGGTCCAGGTTGGTGAGCAGCGTCTTCCACCCGTCGCGGTCGAGCCGCAGCCGCGTGTCGTAACCTTCGAGCCCTGTCGCGGCGGCGAGCACGAGGACATCGGCATCCGCGGCCACGAAGTCGTCAAGTGCCCGGTCGGCCTGCGGCAGCGGGTCGGCCGCGGGGTCGTGCAGGACGACGGGTACGAAACCGCCGGCCGCCGCGAGACCATAGCACCGGAGCGTGGCGGCCCTCCTGGCTGGCTCGCCGGGCAGGAAGCCGTCAGGTCCGAGCTCGGTCGCCGTGAACCCCAGGGCGCGCATCTCGCTCAGCACCCGGTCCGGCCGCATCTGGTAACCCCAGCCAGGCACCTCACAGACGCCCCACGAGATCGGTGCCCCGGCGAGGCGCAGCGCCGTGTTCACCGCCGGACCTCCGCCACCCGCACCGGTTCGTGCCTTGCGCGCGAGACCTCGCACGCCTCGGCGATGTAGAACGCCTCAAGTGCGTCCTGTACGGTGCACGGGCTCTGGCCGCCATCGGCGGCAAGTCTCACGAAGGCCGCGAGCTCGGCGGCATAGGCGTCGCGGAACCGCTCGATGAACAGCGGGTACGGCGTGCCGCAGGGAAAGGTGACGCCCGGCTGCGCCGAGCGCAGCGGGACACGGTCGTCGAGACCGGCGCTGATGCTGTCCTTCGAGCCGAGAACCTCGAGCCGGACGTCGCAGCCTGCCCCGTTGTAACGGGTGTTGGAGACGATCGCCAGGCTGTCGTCGCTCAGGGTGAGCATCGCGGACAGCGTGTCGACGTCGCCGGCGTGGCGGAAGAAGTCCGCGCCGCGGTTGGCGCCGACAGCATAGACCTCCACCACCTCGCGGCCGGTGACCCAGCGGATCGCGTCGAAGTCGTGCACGCCGCAGTCACGGAACATGCCACCCGACGAGGCCACGTATTGCCGGGTGGGTGGTCCGGGTCGAGCGTCGTGGCCCGCAGCGTGTGCACCCAGCCGAGTGAGCCCGAGCGCGCCGCCTCGCGCGCGGCGATGTAGCCCGCGTCGAAACGGCGCTGGAAGCCGATCTGGACGTCGGCCGCGGCGCCGGTCGTTCTGTTGATCACGTCCAGGGTGCCATCGATGTCAGGCGCGACGGGTTTCTCGCAGAAGACAGGAAGGTCCGCGTGCACCCCGCGCACGATGAACTCGGGGTGTGCGTCCGTCGCGGTGGCGACGACGAGCGCGTCGATGCCGCTGTCAAACAGCGCGCCGGGGGAGTAAGCCACCTCGATGCCGAGCCGCCGCGCGACATCACCTGCGCGGGCCGGGTCCGCATCGGCCACGATCACGGAGTCGACGGCGGGGAGCCGGCGCAGCGTGTCGGCGTGAAACGCCCCTATGCGCCCAACGCCTGCGAGTCCAATGCGCATGGAGTGTCCTCACTGGGGCCAGTGTGGCAGGGCCGGTGCCCGGCTTTGCACGTGGCGCCGGGTCCCGGGTGTCTCGCCCGGACGGCTGCGCGGCATCCGGCCTTCGCGGCGGCACGACTGCGGTACTGGCCGTTTCACGGGGATCAGGTCATCCGCTTGTGGCGAGATCTGGGCTTCCTGCCTGGGAGAGCTCGGGGAAGGCTCTTCGCAGCGCGAGCTGCCAGTGACCGATCGGCTCGACCCCGGCCCGTGCCAAGCGGCCGTGCCCGAGCACGCTGTAGGCCGGCCGCTGCGCGGGGCGCGGGAACGCGCTGCTCGTCGTCGGCCTGACGCGGGTAGGGTCGGCGCCGAGCAGCAGGAAGATCTCACGCGAGAACCCGAACCAGGTCGTGTCCCCAGAGCTCGTCGCGTGGTACACGCCGGCCGGGGCGTCCGACCGGACCAGCGCGATGATCTGGTCCGCCACATCGACCGTCCAGGTCGGCTGGCCCCGCTGGTCGTCCACGACATCAATTGACTGCCGCTCGTGTTCCAGCCTGATCATCGTGTGCACGAAGTTCGGCCCGTGCGCTCCGTAAAGCCATGCCGTCCGCACCACGTAGCCGATGCCGTCTGGCTGCCCGAGCACGGCCCGTTCTCCAGCAAGCTTCGTGCGCCCGTAGGCGGTTTGCGGCGCCGGCGCGTCGTCTTCCGCATACGGCCGCGTGGCGCTGCCGTCGAAGACGTAGTCGGTGGACATGTGGACCAGCCTGACGCCGCCGTCCGCACATGAGGCGGCGAGGTGCGCCGCGCCATGGCCGTTGACCTTCAGCGCGTCGTCCTCGTGGGCCTCGGCATCGTCCACGGCGGTCCAGGCGGCGCAGTTCACGACGGCATCCGGGCGATGGCGCCGCAGCGCGGCGTGCACGGCGCCGGCGTCCGTCACCTCGAGATCGCGGCGGGTGAGACCGGTCACGGTCTCGCCGCGCAGGCGCAGCAGGCGTGACGAGGTCACACCCGAGCATGCCCCCGGCCCCGGTGATCAGCCAGCGGCTCATTACGCGTTGCCAGGTTCCGGTGCCGCAGACGGCGGTGCCGCAGCTTGCTTCAGCGGCTGCCACCAGGCGCGGTTCTCCTCATACCAGCGCACGGTCGGATTTCAGGCCGTCCTCGAACGGGATGCGCGGTGCGTAGCCCATGGCGCGCAGCACCGAGTCGTCAAGCGAATAGCGGCGGTCGTGGCCCTTGCGGTCGGCGACGGGTGACACCATGTCCCAGCCGGCCCCGCACAGGTCGAGCAGCGCCCCGGTCAGCTCGCGGTTGGTCAGTTCCGCGTCGCCGCCGATGTGGTAGACGCCGCCGCGTCGCCGCGCTCGAGGACAAGCTGGATGCCACGGCAGTGGTCGTCGACATGCACCCAGCCGCGGACGTTGCCGCCGTCGCCGTAGAGCGGGACCCGCTGCCCGTCGAGCAGGTTCGTGACGAACAGCGGGATGACCTTCTCAGGGAACTGGTAGGGGCCGTAGTTGTTGCAGCAGCGGGTGATGCTCACGTTGAGCCCGTAGGTCCGCGCGTAGGCCCGGGCGATCAGGTCCCCGCCCGCCTTCGCGGCGGCGTAGGGGGAGTTCGGCTCCAGCGGCGCTTCTTCCGTCCACGATCCGCTCGCGACGCTGCCGTAGACCTCATCGGTCGAGACCTGGACCACGCGCCGCACGCCCGCGTCCAGGCACGCCTGCAGCAGAGTCTGGACGCCGGCGACGTTGGTGGTGATGAACTCGGCAGCGCCGGCGATCGACCTGTCGACATGCGTCTCCGCCGGCGAAGTTGATCACCACGTCATGGCCGGGAACGAGCGAGCCGAGCAGCGCCGCGTCGCCGATGTCACCGTGAATAAAGCGCAGCCGGGGGCTGGCGGGAGACCGGTTCCAGGTTGGCCAGGTTGCCCGCATAGGTCAGCTTGTCGAGTACCGTCACACCCGCCTGCTCGAAACCGGGATAACCGCCTGACAGGAGCGTGCGGACATAGTGCGAGCCGATGAATCCGGCGCCGCCTGTAACCAGGATCCTCATCGCGGCGACGGCACCCCCGGTCCCGCTGGCCGTAGGGAACGCCGTCTCCCTCCCCACTCTTCAGTACGTGTCAGCACGTGCGCGTGACGTCGGGCGATGCCGTGCCTCCGGCACCGCGTCATGAGCTGATCTGTACCTTGCTGTGGTCACCAAGCACCAGCCGGTGAGCCTGGGGACCTTCGGCGCCGGGGTCACCTCCACATCGTGGCCGATCAGGGATGCCTCGATTCGCCGTACCCCTCGGATAGACGCGCCGCGCAGCACGATGGAGTACTCAATCTCGCTGTCGACGATGGCGCAGCCGTCCGCCACGGAGGTGAACGGGCCGATATAGGAGCCGGTCACCTGGGTGCCAGCGCCGATGACGACGGGGCCCACGATGCGCGACCCGGTCACCCGGGCGCCCTCCTCGATCGCCACCCGGCCGATGAGCTCGCTCGCCTCGTCGGCGTCGCCGCGCTGCACCGATTCCACGCTCTCCAGCACCATCCGGTTGACCTCGAGCATGTCCGCGACGTTGCCGGTGTCCTTCCAGTATCCGGAGATGACGGTCGAGTTCACCTTGTGGCCGGTTTCGATCAGCGACTGGATCGCTTCGGTGATCTCCAGCTCGCCGCGCCACGGAGGGCGCGAGCCGGCGCACCGCCTCGTGGATGGCCGGGGTGAACATATACACCCCGACAAGAGCGAGGTTGCTTTTCGGCTGGCTGGGTTTCTCCTCGAGGCCGACTACCTGCCCGGCGGCGCCGAGTTGCGCGACGCCGAACTGGCGTGGGTCGGTCACCTCGGTCAGCATGATCTGCGCGTCCGGCCTGGCGGCACGGAACTCCCCGACCAGGTCGGCGATTCCGCCGATGATGAAGTTATCGCCGAGGTACATGACAAAGTCGTCGTCGCCGAGGAACTCACGGGCGACGAGTACCGCATGGGCGAGGCCGAGCGGAGCGGACTGCCTGATGTACGTGACGTCGAGCCCGAACGCGGAGCCGTCGCCGACCGCCGCCTCGATCGCCGCGGCGGTGTCTCCGACGACGATGCCGACCTCGGAGATGTCGGCGTCACTGATGGCCTCAAGGCCGTAGAACAGCACTGGTTTGTTGGCGACGGGCACGAGCTGTTTGGCCGAGGTATGCGTGATCGGGCGCAGCCGGGTCCCCGCGCCGCCGGCTAGGACGAGGGCTTTCATGACGCCGAACGTAGCCTGTCGGGGCGGCGAAAGTGAAACCATGCTGCATGCAACCGGCCCGCGCTCATGTCGCCGCGACCGCTCCGTGACGTGATGACGCCGATCCGGCATACGGGATTTGCGCCGGAATGGTTCAGAATGGGTGGTCATGCGATTCGTCGTCTACGGTGCGGGAGCGATCGGCGGCGTCATCGGGGCGCTGCTCCTGCGGGCGGGCCATGATGTCGCCCTGATCGCGCGCGGAGCGCACTACCAGGCGATCCGCGAGCACGGGCTGCGCCTCGAGACGCCTGAAGAAAGCTTGACGTTCGACGTGCCTGCGGCCGCCCATCCGGGTGATCTGAGCTACAGCGACGGCGATGTGGTCGTGCTCGGCATGAAGACACAGGACACCGCCGCCGCTCTGAGTGCGCTCGCCGCGGCGCCGCCAGGGGTCACGATCGCGTGCGCCCAGAATGGCGTCGAGAACGAACGGCTGGCGCTGCGGCACTTCGCGGACGTGTACGGCATCTGCGTCGTCATGCCGGCGAGCCATCTGGCTCCTGGTGTGGTCAGGGTGCACTCCTGGCCGGTAGCCGGTGCGCTCGACACCGGCCGTTATCCGCGCGGCGCGGACGCCGCGGCGGGCGCGATCACTGACGCGTTCCGCGCCGCCGGATTCGAGGCCAGCCCGTGCCCGGATGTCATGCGGGTCAAGTACGCGAAGCTGCTGAGCAATCTCGCCAACGCCGTTGAGGTCGTGTGCGGTCAAAGCGAGGCTGCTGAGCCCGTCAGGGAACTCGCCCGCGCCGAGGGCCGCGCCTGTCTTCGCGCGGCTGGGATCGCGTTCGATGAGGCCCGGATCGCGGCGTACCAAGACGTGATCACGATCCGCCGGGTCGCGTCCGGGCAATGGCCAGGGAGTTCCTCCATGCAGAGCCTCAAGCGTGGCACGGGCACGATCGAGGCCGACTACCTGAACGGCGAGATAGTTCTCCTCGGCCGCAGCCACGGCGTGCCTGTGCCGGTCAACGAACTGCTGCAGCGGCTCGCGAACCAGATCGCGCGCGGCCACCGCCCGCCGGGCTCTGTGACGGCCCGCGAATTTTTCGCCGCGGCAGGAATCACCGCCTAACGCCGGCGTTCGGTACGCCGGGCAGTTCCTTGCGGCCAGCCTGGCCGCAAGGAGGGCGGTCGGGCGGTAGCGGTGGCCCTTCGCCGCTAGGTTGGATTCGTTGCTGATTAACCGTTTCGACCGGCGGGAGGAAATGACGATGACAACGGATGCGTCCGGCCCGCGGCACTCCAGCGACGCGGCGGCCCTCGTGCGCGACGCCGCGATGGCCGGGCGCTGGCAACTGGACCCGGCTGGCTCGCGGGTGGAGTTCCGCGTCAAGCATTTCTGGCATGCGGTCACGGTGCGCGGATGGTTCGAGCGGTTCGGCGGTGAGGGGACAGTCGGTCAGGACGGAGCGGTGGCCGGCGGCTGTCCATCGACGCGGCGTCGCTGAACACCAAGAACAAGCAGCGGGACAAGCACCTGCGTTCCGCGGACTTCTTCGATGTTGAGCGCCATCCGGACGTCGTGGTGACCGTGGACAGCGCGACCGCGGGCGACGGCGGGCAGGTGGCCATGGCGGGCACCCTGGAAGCGGCAGGAACCCGGCAGCCGGTCACGTTCACCGGCGAGGTCGTGGACGCTAGCGTGGACGCGGTGACCCTGCGGGCCGACCTGGTAGTGGACCGTACCCTGTTCGGGATGACCTGGCGCCCGCTGGGAGTGGCGGCCAAGGAGGCGGCCGCCACAGTCACAGCGCGCTTCACCAGGGCCACGCCGTAGGCACCGCGCCGTTCTGGGCACCGCGCCGTTCTGGGCACCGGCGCGGCCGCGGGGAAGACCCTGCGCGGCCGTCAAGGCTGTGCTGGCCCGGGGGGCGACCCCCCGGAACCCCCGTCAAGGCTCGCGACCTTCGCCCGGATGCGCCGGGCTACGGAGGCCTGCTGCGGCTCGCAGCGGTCAGATGGAGACCCAGTCGGTCACCACGCGCCGCAGGCCGGTTTGCGCCTCCGTGCGGCAGCGCAGGCGGATCGGTCCGGAGCGTAGCGGTCCGGCGCTGAAACGCCCGAGCTCGTCCGCGTCCAGAGTGCTCACGTCGTCTCCCTGACGGATCTCGATGGCTGCCCACTGCGGGGGGACGAGCTGGCCGATCAGATCGCGCTGCGATCCGGTGCCCGTGACCTCGACATCGATGGTCAGGCCACTCGAACGGAAGGAGAGCAGCCGCCCTGGTTGCGGGCCGCGCACGAGCGCGGCTTCATCGTGATCGACGGCAGAGTCGAAGACAATCTCGGCAAGATCGGCGTCGATCGTGCGCCATATGTAGGCGCCAGCCGCCAGCCGCATCAGATCAGCAGGCACCGGTTCGAAGCGAACGGCGACCCGCCGGAGCTCTTCCTCCAGCTCGGTGTCGTCATGCTCATCGCTCACGTCGGTTCTCCTGCCTACTCACTGCTACTCACTCATACTGAGCGCGTCAGACGGTTTCAGATACCTCGCCCGCCAGCCGCTGGCGCAGTTGCCGCAGGCACCGCGCCCGGGTCGGCCCGATGCTTCCGATCGGCATGTCGAGCGCCGCGGCGACCTCAGCGTAGTTGGGCGGCGGCGTCGCGATCAGTACGCGGAGCAGCTTCTGGCAGCGATCCGACAGCGTGCCGAAGGCGCGCCAGAGCCGCGCGGCCTTGTCGTTGTCGACCGCCGCCTGCTCGGCTTCGAGCACCACCTGCTCCGGAGACTGCTCGTCGACCTGCCCCGGGTCGAGCATCTCCGGGTCGCCGGTCGGGACGAGCCTGGAGGCGCTGCGGGCGACCCGCAGCGACTCGTGCCTGGCCGTGGTGGCGAGCCAAGCGCCCACACGCTCCGGATTCTCGATGCGGCCGAGGTGCTCGGCAAGCCGGAGCCAGGCTGTCTGGAACACATCCGCCGCGTCGGCATGGCCGAGGCGGTACCCACGCGCGACCGACCAGACGAGCCCGCTCATACCCTCGACGAGCGCCGTCCACGCGGCCGCATCACCATCCGCCGCCGCCCTGACCAGCCGGCCAGCTTCACCGGGATCCACAGCAACATCCTGCCCCGACCGGGTCGGGGGAATCGCGCGACGCGCCCGGCGGCCGGACCCCGGTACTGTGGGTAAAGGGGTAGGAACAGACCGCGTCGTCAGCGACCGCTGCCATGATGCCTGTGATCGCAGCCGCTCTCCCGATCATGGTGATGATCGCAACAGCCCACGCGATGGCAGCTGTTGTCGCCGATCTCGCAGGGGCAAAGGATGGCGCCGACGCCAGGGATCGCGTTGGACCGTGCCCTCGCGAGCAGGGCTGCGGCAGCCTCCTGGCCGTTCTCGCCCATACGGGACATCCGGGCGGCGACCAGCCCGCTCACGATTGGCGAGGAGAAGGAGGTGCCGCTCCACCGTGCCATGCCGTAGAAGTGGCGGACCTGTCCCTTGTATGGATCTTCGTTACACGTGTATGTGCCCGCAGCGTACGCGTTGACCAGCCCTCTGCCCGGTGTGTACACGTCGACCCATCCACCGTAGTTGCTGAACTGCGCACGGGTCTGCCAGTCGGCAGCGAGCGCACCGACGGAAACCATCTCAGGGAACGCCGAGGGCCAGGTCGGCTGCCTCGTACTGCTGTTACCCGCCGCGACGACGCACACCACACCCTTGTAATCCCGGAGCTGCTCACGCCACGCTTGGAACGTCAGCAGCGGAAGATCGTACCGCGTCGGTGCGGTGATCGACAGGTGGAAGATGTCGACACCGAGATCGAGCGCCTCGCTCAGCCGTTTGATCACGTTCGTTTCGAGCTCGCTGCCTGCGATCTTGAATATGTTCGCGACGTATATGTCGGCCTTCGGCGCCATGCAGCGCGCTACGCCCGCGACGAAGGTTCCATGTCCAGTATAGGCGGGAATGTCCGGCGGGTTGGGGATCGGATCCACATCGCCGTCAACGCCCGTCAGCCATGAATGGGCCTGTGCCGCGCCGTCCAGCAGCCCGGTGTCGGCTACGTAGACAAACACGCCCTCGCCATAGTTGCCGGGACAGACTCCAGGTTCTGGCTCGATCCCAAATGGCACCTCCTCAGGTTCCGTGGCCGGGCACGGTCCTACCGGTGCGACGGTCAGGATGTGGTTCGGTGTCGCGACCCCGGTGCCAAGTGCGCTGTCGATCTCGCGGAGAGCGCCGAGAACGTCCCCGGAGTACCGGGTTGGCTCGAGCAGCATACGGCAGACTCCCTTGATGACGCGCCTGACGGCGTCCCCGCGCCAGTCGGCCGGCGGCCTCTGGTCCTCGGGCTGCCTGACGATCTCCCATACCCGTTCGAGATCGTCGTCGCATACAAGGATGACACCCTTCTCATACATGAAGTCGACGCCACCATCAGCCGCGGCCTTGGTCTCGATGGTTATTCTCTCGCCGGCGTCCTCGGGCGCGTGGTCGAACGCGTCCGTTATCACGGAGACCTGGAGCGCAACCCCGGGATCCAGCTCTGGTCCTTGATCATCCAATTCGGTCATGACATGCCCTCCACGTGGCTCGGCGATGGACCGCCAGGATTAACGGATCTAATATCACATCCGTGGCTGGGGGAACCCATTTTGCCTCACGGGGCCTGGGCGGCATTCACGATTTGCTGCCCTTGGCCCTGTCCCGCCCTCAGGAGGCGATGGCGAGGGCGCGTGCGGTGCTGGCTGGGCACCCGCCGCCAGAAGACGCCTCAATCGCCCACCAAGCAGCGGGGATCGTCCTGCGTGAGTTCGGAGACGTGAACGCCTCGATACGCGAGTTGCGGGCTGCACAGCACCTCGCGCACGCGGCAGGCGCTCACGACCGCGAGGCGGACGTTCTGGCCACGCTCGGGGTCGCCCTCGTCTACGCCGGCCGGACAGCCGCCGGGCTTGCCGCCTTCGACAACGCAGCGCGGCAGTCCCGTGGCCTGCTGGCCGGGCGCGTTCTGGTCCGGCGCGCGATCGCGCTGTGGACGCTCGGAAGGTATGCAGAAGCTCTTGACGACCTGCGCCGCGCGGTCACCGTCCTGCGGAGGGCGGATGACAATATCTGGGTCGGCCGCGCGCTCACGACACGTGCGCTCGTTCATCTCGCGCTCGGGTTCACCAAACGTGCGGATGCCGACTTTGCCGCCGCCGAGCTCCTGTTCGCCGCTACGAGCCAAGAGCTGGAGACCGTGTACACGGTGCACAACCGCGCACTGGTCGCCTTCCGTTCCGGAGACCTGCCCGCCGCGCTCTCCTTTCTGGACGAAGCGGCCCGCCGCTACGAGTCACTTGCTGTACCACAGCCAGACTTGAGCATCGACCGGTGCGCCACGCTCCTCGCGGCCGGCCTGCCGCGTGACGCGCTCCAAGAGGTGGACATTGCGATCAAGGATCTCGAACATATCCGGCGCCAGGCCACGAAGAAGGCGGAGTTGCTGCTCACCGCCGCCGGTGCTGCGCTCGCCGCTGCCGACCCGCAGACGGCACTGCAGCGGGCGCAGGTCGCTCGCCGCCTGTTCGCCTCACAGCGGCGGCCGTGGTGGCACGCGCGCGCCGAATTCATGCTCCTGCAGGCCCGTTACGAGGCAGGGATGGCATCCGGCTGGCTGTTGCGTGACGCCGAGCGTGCCGCCGCTCGTCTGGAGGCGCTCGGCTCGGATGACGCCCCACAGGCACGGCTGCTCGCCGGGCGCGTGGCACTGGCCCTTGGCCGGGCCGAGGACGCCGATCGCCAATTCGCCGCGGCAGCGCTGGCCCGCAGGCGGCGTGGGCCGGCCCTGTCACGTGCGCACGGGTGGCTGGCAGAAGCGCTGAGGGCGGAGGCTGCAGCCAACCCGCGGCGGCTGATCAGCGCGTGCCGGCATGGGCTGGACCTCCTCGACGAGCACAGACTCACCCTGGGTGCCTCGGAATTGCGCGCGCAAGCCACCGCGCGGGGATCCGAACTCGCGGAACTGGCGCAGCGGTGCGCTCTGCGGGCAGGAAGGCCGCGGCTTCTGCTTGCCTGGAGTGAGCGCTGGCGAGCAACTGCCCTGGCGGTGCCACCCGTGCGTCCCGTGGACGATCAAGAGCTCCAGGCCGATCTCGCCGCGGTGCGGGACGTCACTAGCCGCCTGGAAAAAGCCCGGGCTAAGGGAGCGCCCGTCGCGGCGCTGCACCGGGAGCAATTGCGCCTTGAGGGCGCAATACGCTCCCGCGCGATGCGTGCGCGGGGGAGCGGGCTCGCAACCCATGAGCACGGGTTCGACGCGGCGGCACTGCTCGCGGAACTCGGCGCCGCACGGCTGATCGAGATCGTCAACGTAGGCGGAGACCTCCACGTCCTGGTCTGCGGCGCGGGTAGGGTCCGGCACTTCATGGGGGGCCGTGCCTCCGACGCGGCCCGCGAGGTCGACTTTGCCCGGTTCGGCCTGAACCGCCTCGCCCACGGCCGTCACGCCCATGAGGGCCGCGCCGGCCAGCCCGGCTCGGCGCTCGCCATCCTCGAGGAAACCGGCCGCAGGCTCGAGCGCATTCTCCTTGGTGCGGCGAGCCGCCAGCTAGGTGATGGGCCGGTCGTCATCGTGCCGCCAGGCAAGCTGCACGCCGTCCCTTGGGCGCTGCTGCCCTCGCTGCGTAGCCGCGTGGTCAGCGTCGCGCCCTCGGCGCGCGCCTGGCTGCGGGCCCGGGCAGCCGTGCCGCCGCAGCGGCCCCACGTCGTCCTTGTGCGTGGTCCAGGCGAAGGAACCTGGGGTGCCGAGGTGCCCGCGCTAGCGGCGGAGTACGGCGAAGCCACCGTGCTTGGCTGCGGCGCCGGCCCCGGTGACAGCGGCGCCACGGCCGGCCCCGGTGACAGCGGCGCCACGGCCGGCCCCGGTGACAGCGGCGCCACGGCCGGCCCCGGTGACAGTGGCGCCACGGCCGCACGGGTGCTGCATGCGATCGACGGGGCCGGGCTCGTCCACATCGCGGCACATGGCACGTTCCGCGCCGACAGCCCTCTGTTCTCGTCACTGCGAATGGACGACGGGCCGCTGACCGTGTACGACTTCGAGCGGCTGCGGCGCGCGCCGTATCGCATGATCCTGCCGAGCTGCGACTCAGGCCTGCTCGCGCCGGCCGGGGCCGACGAGCTGCTTGGCCTCGCGAGCACTCTGGTGCCACTGGGGACCGTGGGCATCGTCGCCAGCATGGTCCGCGTCAACGACAAGGCCGCCGCCGAATTGATGCTGGCACTGCACCGCCGGCTGCGCGAGGGCGGCTCACTTGGGGAGTCGCTGCGCGACGCCCGCGGCGACCTGAGCGACGATCCGGTCCTGACGGCGACAGGATGGTCGTTCATCGCTCTTGGCGCCCGCTGACGCTCCGAGCAGGAAGAATCGTCATGCCTTCGATGTGCCTGACAGAACCCGTCAACCCGCCATATGGGGAAGCCGTCTCATTTGATGTATCTGGTGCATCTTGCCGCGCTCTAGATAGACGATGGAACCCGCGCGCGTCCGCGCGGGCGGTCAATCTGGAACGGGGATAACTCGGATGCCATGCTGTGGCGGCGCTATTGCCGGCGGGAGCCTGCCCGTAAGGGTGACATCCGTCCGAGGTGCCGCGGGAATGAGGGATAAGGGGGGCGGGCAATAATGCCCGGGTCGTGGAAGCCGCTGATGAATCAGCCACCCGCGTTGCCAGGTGGGAACCCGTTCAACGCTGAGCGCATGATGCTGCTGACCGACGGGTCGTTGCTCGTGCATCAAGCCTACGGAGCGGATTGGATACGGCTGACCGCCGACGCCCAGGGTAGCTACAGCGCCGGGGCATGGTCACGGTCGGTAACGATGCACAACACCCGGCAGTATTTCGCGTCGGGTGTGCTGCGCGACGCGAGGGTATTCGCGATCGGCGGCGAGGACTCCGACGCGGGCAGCGACACCCCGCTCGGCGAGATCTATGACCAGCGCACCGCCATCTGGTCGATGCTCGGCAAGCCGGACACGTTCGGCTGGATCCGCGGCGGCGCGTCCTGCTGCGTGCTCTCCGATGGGAAGGTGCTCTTAGGCTCCCTGGACGATGCCCGCACCGCACTGTGGGATCCGGACACCAACCACTGGCGGGCAGCTGGGACCGCGTTCGGCACCCGCGGCGACACCAAGGTCGGCCGGACCAACGAAGAGACCTGGACGCTACTGCCGGACGGCAGCGTGCTGACCGTTGAGACGTTCAACGCACCGGCCGCTGAGAAGTACCTGCCGCACGAGGACATCTGGGTCAGCGCAGGTAGCATGCCTGAGGACCTGATCGACCCGGTCATGTTCAAGACCGGCCCCGCGGTCCTCCTGCCCGATGGCCGGGTGTTCGCGATCGGCGGATCGGCTCACACGGCCCTCTACACGCCGGCGCGCCACGCCAGTCCGGGCACCTGGAGCGAGGGGCCCGTGCTGCGGGACCGCGACGGCAATCCGCTGTCGGCCAGGGACGCGCTGGCCGTCCTGCTGCCGAGCGGCAAGGTGCTCTGCTGCGCCGGGCTGCGCCACCCGGAGGGCGGCCAGTTCCGGTCTGGTCCGACGCTGTTCTTCGAGTACGACCCCGCCACAGGCTCCGCGACCGAAACGCCGACGCAGCCAGCCATCAATCGCAGCGACACCCGGACGGCCCGGCTGATGCTGCTGCCAACCGGCCAGGTGCTCTACACCGCGCAGGGCAGCGACATCTGGATTTACACGCCACATGGCGAGCCGCGGCACGACTGGCGGCCACAGATCACCGAATGCCCGCGTCACCTGCATCGCGGCGAAAGCTACGACATCGGGGGGCAGCGCCTGACGGGGCTGTCCCAGGCGGTCAGCTACGGCGATGACCACACGGCGGCGTCCAACTACCCGCTCGTGCGGCTGCACAAGACCCGGGCGGTCATCTACTGCCGCACCTACCACTTCTCGACGTTCGCCGTCGCCACGGGTGACCGCGAATCCCGTGCACGCTTCCGCGTGCCAGCGTCCACGCCCGTGGGCAGGTGCGAACTGCGGGTCGTCGCCAACGGCATCGAGTCAGAACCGGTGCAGGCGGATATCCACTAACCCGGTCAGGCCAGTGGGGGACGGGGGGAAGCCGCCCCGTGGTGAGCATGGACAGTGACATCCAGATCACCACGGGGCGGCCGTCAGCCGCTCATGTCCGCGCTGCTGTTGTCCGCGCTGCTGTTGTCCGCGCTGCTGTTGTCCGCGCTGCTGTTGTCCGCGCTGCTGTTGTCCGCGCTGCTCATGTCCGCGCCGCCCACGTCTGCGGGGCGGGCCGCCGTCCCGTAGCCTGCCTGTGGACGCGAGGATGGTGATGCCGATGCTTGGCCGTTCGCTGGCCGGTGCGGTACTTGCCCTGGCCGTGCTCGCGGCCGCGGCAGGCTGCAAGTTCACGGGCAGGACCGAGGCCGACCCCGCGCGAGTCTCCGGTGCCGCGATGTCCAATCCCAACCTGGACCTGGGCACGTCACTGCACGGCGTGCCCGCGCCTGGCTTCCGGCTGGTGAACCAGTTCGGCCAGCCGATGTCGCTAAGCCAGTTCCGCGGCAAGGTCGTGATCCTCGCGTTCGTGGATTCGCAGTGCACGACGGTGTGCCCGCTGACAACGGCGAGCATGGTCGAGGCCAAGGAACTGCTCGCCGGTGCCGGTGCCGGCGTCCAGCTTCTTGGCGTGAACGCCAACCCGGAGGCCACCAGCGTGGCGGACGTGCGAGCGTACTCGGCAAGCCACGACATGATCAATCAGTGGGATTTCCTCACAGGCTCGCGTGCGCAGCTTGAGGCCACCTGGCGCGGTTACCACATCGCCGCGCAGATCGACGCCGGAATGGTCGACCACACGCCTGCCCTCCTTGTGATCGACGCTCGTGGCCGCGAGCAGATGATCTACCTGACCCAGATGGCCTACGCAAGCGTGGATCAGTCAGCGCATGTCATGGCGCAGGAGGCGGCGCGGTTGCTCCCCGGTCACCCGCGCCTGCAGAAGCTGCGGTCAGTGGCCTATGTCCAGGGAATCGGGCCGGCCTCGCGCGCCGCGCTCCCTGCCGCGCCTGGCGGCAGTTCTGGCACCGCGGTCACGGTTGGACCTGGCCACTCCCGCCTTCTGGTGTTCTTCGCCACCTGGCTGCAGGAGACATCCGATCTCCGTGGTCATCTCATGGCACTCAACGCCTATTCGCGGACCGCGCAGCGCGGTGGGCTCGCGCCACTCGTCGCGGTCGACGAAACCACCACGGAGCCGTCCGCCGCCGCGGTAGCGAGCTTCCTGCGAGGCCTGCACCCGCCGCTGCGCTTCCCCGTCGCCCTCGACGGGGCAGGCAGGGTGGCGGACGGCTACGGCGTCCAGGATCAGCCGTGGTTCGTCCTTGTCAGCGCGTCCGGGCACATCCTGTGGCACCACGATGGCTGGCTGCCGGTGTCGGCCATTACCAGCATCAGTCAGCGCTTGAAGCAGAAGGCCGACGCCACATGAGTCAGGACGGCCGCCCCCGGGAGCTGCCTGGCGGCCTGCTGCGGCCGGCCTGCAGCTTGCTGCGGTAACGGCCGGGCGGCGTCAGCGCCGAGCGCGGTCAGCGCCGAGCGGCCAGACGGGCAGGTCGTAGCAGCGCCTGACGCTGGAGCCGAGCCGGCTGATGTCGGCGCCGTAGACGTGGATCGAGATGGCGGTCCGTGGTGTCGTGTTGTGAACGCGATGGATATCGCCCGGCGGCGCAAACCCGCTCACCGATCCCTTCACGTTCTCCCTGACAGCGGTCCTCACAAGGCGCCCGCCGGAAGGACTGCCGTCGAGCTCGAACAGTTCCTCGTGCTCGGTCCCGGCGACGACCCCGACCACGCACCACGTCACATGGTCGTGGACGGGAGTCGCCTGGCCAGGGCGCCACACCACAGCGACGACAGAAAAGCTCCCGTCCTCCTCCGTATGCAGGATGTGCTGCGTGTAGCTGTCCGGATCACCCGCACGCTCAGCAGCGGTCAGGACGTCAGGCGGTGGCAGGTGCCTGCCAAGTTCCGCGGCCACATGCGCAGCCGTTTGATCCCAGTCGGCGCGCATTCGGGTCGCGGCGCGGATTCCGGCCAGCAGCGCCGCCGGGCATCGCGTGGTGAGTTCGTTCGTCGCCGCAGCGGCCATTTTGGCGCCTCCTGCCGATGACTGTGCCGCGGCCCGGTGCCGCTTGTCTCCAGACTGGTGAGTAACACGCCGATAGGTCAAATTCGAGTAGTCTTCCCAATGCATAGATCTAATCGATGAATTTCGCGCGCTGCCGTCCGGGTGCCTGCCAGAGCCCGCACACCTGGACAGCGCCACTGCGGAATGCCACTGCGGTCTGCGGAGCGCCACTGCGGAGCGGGCGCACGGGGCGCGGCCGACGGAAGCCTGCAGCTCCGGGCCTGCTGGGTGGCACTACGGTGGAGTTATGGAAGACACGCAGATCCTGCGGCAAATCGATGAGCTCGTCAGCGAGGAGCATGAGCTACGCGGCAAGGTCGCCCGCGGCGAGCTATCGACCCGGAAAGAGCACGAACGGCTGCGCTCGGTCGAAGAATCGCTTGATCAGTGCTGGGATCTGCTGCGGCAGCGCCGGGCGCGCCGTGAATTCGGCGAGAATCCCGACAGCGTGCAGGCGCGCCCGGCCTCCGAGGTCGAGAGCTACCTGCAGTAAATCCGGTCATCTGCGCCGCGTTCTGGGGGCGCGCGGGCGCCGCGTCTTTCCGCGGGCGTCGCGCGCCGGGGCCGGTGTCGCGGTGCGGGTCGCGCCGGGGCCGGTGTCGCGGTGCGGGTCGCGCCGGGGCCGGTGTCGCGGGTGCGGGTCGCGCCGGGGCCGACGTCGCCCGTGCGGGTCTGAGTCTGAGTTCAGCCGTACCTGGAGATTTCCTGAAGTCACTCTGCGGATCCGCTGGGTGACAGTCGTGGCATGGCTCCCTTCCTGGGCATGTGGCGTGCAGGCTGGTTCCTGTACTGCTGGCTTGCGGGAGCCGGCCGGTGGCTGGTCTTTCCCCTCTGGCGGCTGCCATCTGGGCGTGCTCCCGCAGGGGCCGCCGGTCATTATCGGCCGGACGATAATGACCGCCGCCCGCCGCGCCGAAGTCCGGTCCATCACGTGACCGGCCATTCCGCACCAAAGTGGCTGGTCAGGCCACCGCCTGCAGGGTTTTGGAGCGGGCGTCCCTGACGGAACTCGGTACTCCGCTCCAAAACCCTGCTCACGTGTCAAAGTTCTGGGAACCGGGGGACCCTACGCGAGGCGCATGGCCCTATTTCAGTGGCACGGTCACGTCGCCTTGGTTCTGGAGCAGCTGGTCCCAGGTGGCAAAGGACATGCAGAACCGGCCGCCGACGCCGTACGAGGTGCCCCAGCTGTTCCAGAACCAGACGAGCTGATTGTCCGCGTCGATCTGATCGGCGACGACCTCGTGCCCGCCCCGGATCGTGGCGTCAGGAGTGATCTCGACGAGACCCGAGCTGTCCGGCGTGTCGAAGCTCGTGTACCAGTTGATCCCGGTGATCACCGGCCGGAGGACCAGCGCTTCGAGGGCGTGCTGGACGCCGAAGGCGTGCTTGTAGGAGCGGATGAGCCCACGCCGCACGGCCGCCTTGCAGACCATCAGGCCGGTGCCGCCTGGGTCGTTCGGCGGGTACGGCTGGCCCTCCATTTGCGTCTCGAGCTCGTAGAGGCTAACCGCGTCCTTTTCGTTCAGCGGGGTCCCGTTGCCGAGGTCAGGTGCGGAGTCGAGGGCGCCGCAAAGGGCGTTCGCGGTGCAAGATCCGATATCCCCCTGATCGAGGGGCAGGCCGGTGGCCTGGTGCGTGACGCTCACGATCTTCGCGGCGCGGTCCGCCTTGAAGTCACGCGAGCGCGGGTCGTGCATGACGTGCCTGCCGAGCCGTTTTCCCTCGACGTGCTGCTCGGGAAGATGGGCGATGTGGATGTCGTTCGAGGCCATCAGGTCCCCCTTTGATCTAGCCGATCACAATGGCGCCGGGCGCCTGCGGGCGGCACGGCAGAGGCCGGGCACAGGCATTGCGCTGGGCCCCTTGCACTGGGCTGCTTGCACTGGGCTGCTTGCACTGGGCCCCTTGCACTGGGTCGCTTGCGCTGGGCTGCTTGCACTGGCCGGCCTGCACCGGGCCGTGCCGAGACCAGAAGGCGCGGGCTCCTCCCCCGGAGTGAGAGATAACCGTGATGATAATGGCAAGTCAGACCTATGCGCTTGTTACGGTATAGATACACCAATCGCACCATTGGGGACATGCTCGCGAGCCCGCCCCGCGCCCCGGCAGCGCCCGGCAGCGCCCCGCCAGGGCTTGACCGGGAATCGGCAGCTTAGAAGTGGTCCCACGCCGGTTCCGGCGTATGGGGAGCGCGCCGGGCGGCCGGGCAGGCAGCAGAAGAAACGCATCCGCGGGTGTCGATCGGGCGTTCAACTGCTGACGGCCGCCCCCCGGTCGGCCCGGCCGCAGAAATCAAGGAGCATTTCGGCAGCTACACCCCGGGTGGCAGCTGACGACGGCGGCTCGGCCGCGCCCTTGGCTCGCTCGACGTGCTGACCACTTCTGCTCGGCGGCGCCACCCCGCGTAGCCGTGATGGAATATGGGGGTGTCAGCGGACAGTCCCTTTGATCCGACCCGTCTGCCGTCCGGTCTCCCCGAGCCATCCGACGATGGGGCGGCGCGCCACCTGCCCGGCATGGTGATGCCCGCGATCGCGCTCCCCTCGACCGCCGGCGGCGCATTGCGCCTCGACACGATCCCTGAAGGATTCGACCGGCTGATCATTTATGCCTATCCGAAGACGGGGCGGCCAGGTATCGACATGCCGGCCGGCTGGGACCAGATCCCGGGCGCCCGCGGTTGCACGCTGGAGTCGTGCGGCTTCCGCGACCATGCGGCCGACCTTGCCCGCGGCATCAGCGGTCGCGGCGGCGCGGCCGTGGCCGGGCTTTCCGCGCAGGACGCCGAATACCAAAAAGAAGTAGCAGAACGGCTGCGCTTGCCATTTCCACTGCTCAGCGACGCTGACGGCAGCCTCACGGAGGCGTTGAACCTGCCGGTGTTCACGGCCGGAGGTGAGCGCCTGCTCAAGCGGCTCACCCTCGTCATCCGGGCAGGGGCCGACGGTGCCGGTACGATCCCCACGATCGAGCACGTCTTCTACCCCGTGTTCCCGCCCGACAGGCACGCCGCGGAGGTCCTGCGCTGGCTCGGGGCCCAGCATGACTTTTCGAGAGGTTCGTAACGGCGGCGCACCGTGGAGCGTGAGCTACAGCCAGTCCTTGCGCTTGAAGACGATGTAGAGCACGAGCCCGGCGATGATCATGACCGTGGTCGAGACGGCGAACCCCACGTGCCTGCCGAAACCGGGATAGGGCACGTTCATGCCATAGAAGCCGGTAATGAACGTGGGCACCGCGATGATCGCCGCCCAGCTCGTCACCTTCTTGGTGATGACGTTCATCCGGTTGGCCTGGATGGTCAGGTTCGTCTCCAGGATCGTCGTGACCAGGTCCCGCAGGCTCTCCGTCCATTCTGTGGCGCGCAGGACGTGATCGTAGACGTCCTGGTAATAGGGCTGAAGCTGGTCGCCGACGACGTGCAGGTCGCGTCGCATCAGGGCGTTGACGACCTCACGCATCGGCAGGACCACCCGGCGCAGCAGCACCAGGCTCTTGCGGAGTTCGAAACTGCGCCGCTGCAACTCGCGGTCCTGGGGCACGCTGGAGAACAACTGGTCCTCGAGGTCCTCGATCTCCTCGTCGAGGGTCTGCACGGTGTCGAAGTGCCCGTCCACGATGTAGTCGAGCAGCCCGTACAGCAGGTAGCCGACGCCGTCTTTGGCCAGGTCAGGGCTCGCGTCCCAGCGTTCGACGACCGCGCCGATGTCGAGCCCGTCGTCCTTGCGGACCGTGATGAGCGCGCGCTCGGTGACGAAGGCGGCTAGTTCGCTGGTGGCAAGCTGACCGGTTTCCCTGTCCAGGCGCGCGCCGTACGCGGTTATGAACAGATGACTGCGGTAGCGGTCGAGCTTGGGTCGCTCGCGTTCGTGCACCGCATCCTCGATGGCAAGTGGGTGCAGGCCGAATTCCTCGCTGAGCACCCCGAGGTCGTCACGGTCGGGGTCGCGCAGATCCAGCCAGATCACGACCGAATCGTCCGCGAGGTAGTCGCTGATCTCGGCGACGGGAAAGCCCTCGATGACAAGCGCGCCGTTGCGGTAGAGCCGCGTGCGGGCCTGGCACTTGGTTGGGGTTGTGTTGCAGATCGTGGACTCTGCCACCGCGGCGGGGTCGCGGCCGTGGAAGGTCCGCTCAGAAGCCGGCCGCGCGATGAGCGCGCTACCCGTGGCCGTCTCGCGCGGGCTGCCGAGATCATGGACGGCACCGGCTGTACGGCCGGCGTCGCCGGGCGGATCGGAGGATCGGCCGGAGGGTGGCACGGCATCGGCGGGCCGCGGCATCAGCGGGCCAGGGAGACAAGCAGTGTGCGGGTGCGGACTGACTCGTCGCCGCGCCCCAATTCCACGGCGACGAAGTCGGTAACGCCCGCTTGCGCCAGCGCGGTGATCTGCCTGGCGACGGTGTCTTCGTCGCCGACGATAGCCACGTCAGCGGGGCCCGCGGCGCCCTCGCGGTCCAGCATCGCGCGGTAGGAAGGCAGCTGCCCGTAGATCGCGAAGTCCTCTGCGGCACGGGCGCGGACAGCATCGGGATCGTCGGTGACACAGACGGGCAGAAAGCACACCACACGAGGCGGTTCGCGGCCCGCGGCCTCCGCGGCGGCGGTGATCGTCGGCGCGATGTGGCTGGCGACGGTGGCGGGTCCCGTCATCCAGAGCACGGTGCCGTCCGCACGCTCGCCTGCCAGGCGCAGCATCTGGGGTGCGAGCGCGGCGAGCAGGACCGGAATCCGGCGGGTGCGCGAAATTGTAAGGCTGATGTCGGCGCGCAGGATCTCGCCGGTGAACGAGACCCGCCGCTGGTCAAGCAGCGGCAGCAAGATGGAGAGGTACTCACGCATGTAGCGCGCGGGCCGGTCAAAGCTGTACCCGTACATGTCCTCGATCACGATCTTGTGCGAGAGCCCGATGCCGAGGGTGAGGCGCCCGCCGACCGCCGCGGCCACGGTCAGCGCCTGCTGGGCCAGGGCCGCCGGGTGCCGGGTATAGACAGGGACGACCGCGGTGCCCAGTTCGATCCCGGGGACCTGGCTGCCGGCGACCGCGAAGGCGGTCAGAGCGTCGAGGCCGAAGATCTGGGACATCCACGCCGAGCTGAAGCCGTCGTCGGCCGCCCGGTGAAGCTGGTCGCGTACCGCGGTGAGGGCGCCGGGGCCCTCCGCCTCGGCCAGAGACAAACCGATGCGCATGCGTACTCTCCGTTCACTCGGGGTTCTCGATCTTGACGCTAGAAGCCGGGTCCCGCAATGGGAAACCCGGACCCTGATGACGCTACGGGCGCCGGCCCCACGCCGAGACCATTGGAGACGTGGCGAGATCGAGATTGCCTGTCGCGACGTTCGCGAGGTGGCGGTCGATCTCCTCGGCGGTCGCGTACCCGCCAGCGGTGAGCCCGTCCCTGACCTGGTTCACGGTCGCGGCCTCGAGCAGGTCGCACGCGGGTGAGGTCATCGGGAAAAACGCATCGGCCTCGACATCGATCAGGCCGGCGTCACGCAGCAACCGCGGCAGCTTGCGCCCGTAGCTGAGGTCCGCGCCGCGCTGCGCGAGCATCTTGCGGAAGCCCGTGCGGAGCCTGTTGGCGAGCCGCTGCTCCGGGCCGTATTCGTCCGGGCAGATCAGCGGCTGCATGGCGGGGTCGGCATCTTCGAGGAGCAGCGCCCCGCCGGGGCGGAGCACGTCGATCATCGACCGCAGAGCCTTGTCCCGATCGGTGACGTGTACGAGGACCAGCCGGGCGTGCACGAGGTCGAACGTTTCCGCCGGAGGCTGGTCGCGTCCCACGTCGTGGCGGCGGACCTCGATCACTGAGCTCGCCGCTTCCCGGGTCCAGGACACGTCGATGTCGGTCGCGAGCACGCGGCCCTTCCAGCCAACACGTCCGGCCAGCCATCTGGGCACCGAAGGCCCACCGGCGCCCACCTCCCAGCATCGCCACTCCTCGCCGATTCCGAGGTCGTCGATGTGCCGGAACGTCGAGGGGTCGAAGATCACCGAGAGGGCATCGAACCGTGCACCTGCCTCGGCCTGCTGGTTGTCAAGGAGGTAGCCGCGCTCGCGTGCCATGTATCGATGATGCCCCGTGCCGGTGCTCGCCGGAATGATGGCCGGGTACTTGGCTGGCGCGCGGGGGTGGCGCCTTGGCTTTCCCTCAGGAGGCCCGCGCGCCTGCGTCCGGTATGTTCGCCCTGCAAGGGCCCCAACGCCGAGGGAGACGTGATGAGGCTCACCAAATTGGAACATGCCTGCGTGCGGCTGGAATCCGATGGCGCGGCCCTCGTCATCGACCCCGGCGTCTGGAGCGGCCCTGATGCCCTCGACGGGGCGGACGCGGTCCTTGTCACCCATGAGCACGTCGACCACCTGGACGCGGACAGGCTGCGCGCACTGCTTGAAAACAGCCCTGCGACGCGGCTGTGGACGAATGCGTCGGTCGCCAGCCAGTTTGAAGGCTTCGGCGGGCAGGTGCGCGCGGTCGCGCATGGCGACACCTTCACAGCCGCCGGATTCGACGTGCACGTCTACGGGTCGGAGCACGCGGTCGTGCACCGCGATATCCCGGTCGTCGCGAACACGGGGTTCGCGATCGGCGGTGAGGTCTTTCATCCGGGCGACGCGCTCACGGTCCCGGAGGACCCGGTGGCGACGCTGCTGCTGCCAGGCAACGCGCCCTGGCTCAAGGTGTCGGAGATGGTCGACTACGCCCGTGAGGTCAGGCCACAGCGCGCCTACGTGATCCACGACGGGCTGCTCAACGCGAGGGGCCTCGCGCTGCTCGAGAACATGCTCAAGGTCGCGTCCCAACCGGTCGGCGGCACGTTCACCCGCCTGGAACCGGGTACGGGCGTCGACCTGTAGGCCCGAGCAGGAGGGTTAGCGCGGGCCAGCGAACGCCGGGCTGCGCGGGGCGTCAGAAGGACGTTCCAGGCTCGGTGTCGATGAATGGCATGGGGCGCCTTGGGATGTCTGCCCAGTCCTTCCGGCTCGAGCCCCCCGGCTGTGTGGCCGGCTCAGCGATTCTTGCCGCGACCCGTTGCACCAGCGAGCGCACGGTCGCCGTGGCTGCCCGGTGCAGCACGAGCCGGTCCAGCCCTGAGCCGACGCCCGCCAGCGGCGCACGGTAACTGCCCCCAAGCTCCAGGCGGGTTGTCCCTGCGTCGATCGGTGTGAGAATCAGATCGGCGTCGAGTACAGGAAACATCCGGCCCATGTCGCCGGTGGCTTCCCAGCGCAGTGGAAGCACGACCGTGTCATCTCGCGGTACGGGCTCGAGCATCTGCACTCGGACCAGCTTGGACGCACCGAGCACCGAGCCGAAAGGGCCGACCCGGATCAGGCCGGTGAGCCCGTCGGCGTGGGCGCGACCCGATGCGTCGAGGAGCCAGTCGCCGCGGACGGACGCCGCGAAGCGCGCGCGAGCCACCACGAAACTGACGTCAAGCAGGACCTCATGGCGGACGAACATTCCCCAAGTGAGCCAGTTCGGCTAGCCAGGCGGGAGGGCCGAAAGTCACCTTCGGTTACTACGAACGTCGCGCGGTGCGGCCCAATCGCTACTGTTCGTATCGTTGTATTAACGATAAGTCAGAACAACAACGGCAGGAAGGAACCGCATCGCGGCCGGTGCAGGCCGACGTGACGGGTTCAGGTCCCCAGTCCGCCGGCCGGTCGCCGCCAGTGCCCGGGGTCCCAGCGCCCATCCGGTAGCCAAGCCCGTGCAGCAGGCCCACGTGGCGCACACCCCTGCGACGCGAGGCTGCGGCAGCCACCCCGGACCGAGCCACGCCACCGGCGGTTCATCTGCCCGTGGCCCGGGGCGGGGAGCACAATTGCGTGATGAGCAGCATCCGGCGTATCGAGCTGGCGCTGCTTGCCGTCCTCGGTGTCGTGATCGCCGGCACCGTTGGCTACGTCGTGCTGGGATTCAGCCTGCTCGACGCGGTGTACCAGACGGTCACGACGATCACGACGGTCGGATTCCGCGAGATACACCCGCTGACCTCGGCGGGCAAGATTTTCACGATCGTGCTGATCCTCGCCGGGGTGGGCACCGCGCTCTACGCGTTCGGCGTGGTTCTCGAGGCGCTGGTAGAGGGTCATCTCCACGAGATGCTCGGAAGGCGCCGGATGGAACGGGAGATCGCCCGGATGACCGGGCACGCCATCGTCTGCGGATGGGGCCGGGTTGGGCGTGCGGTGGGCGACTACCTGGCGGGCCTTAACGCGTCAGTGGTCGTCGTCGACAACGACCCCGAGCGCGTGGCGGCCGTCCCGTATCCCGCGCTCGCCGGGGATGTTACCGACGACGATGTGCTGCGCAGGGCCGGCATCATGCGGGCGCGGGCCCTCGTCACCGCCATCAACACCGACGCGGAGAACGTCTACGTGACCCTGTCCGCCCGCGCGCTCCGCCCGGACCTCGTCATTATCGCGCGGGCCCGCACAGAGGCGTCGGAGCCGAAGCTGCTGCGTGCGGGAGCGACCCGGGTCGTGAACCCGCAGCGCATCGGCGGCCAGCGCATCGCGGCGGCCGCAATGCAGCCGAATGTCGTGGAGTTCCTCGATGTCGTCATGCATGACGGCAGCCTCGAGTTCCGCCTGGAGGAGGTGCCGGTCCGATCGGGGTCCCGGCTCGCCGGGCGTACCTTGCACGAGACCAACCTCGCCGACTCGAACGGGGCGCTCGTGCTCGCGCTGCGGACGAGCGACGGGACGTTCATCACGAATCCAGCCCTGCACTCCCGCGTGGAAGCGGGCTGCGTGCTGATCGCGATCGGCACGCAGCGGCAACTGAACGCGTTGCTGGAGGCGGCAGACCCGAGGTCAGGCGGTCGCCGCACGGTGTGACGCCTGCTGCCCGCCCCGCGTCAGCCGCGGCGGGCTGAGGTGATCGTTGCTGAGGTTGGCGGCGAGCACCGCGCGCTTCAGCTCACCACGCCTGTGCCACCCGCGGGATCTACCACGGGAAGGCCGCAGGCTGCCCAGGCTTCCATTCCACCGGTCAGGTTGCGCGCGTTCCAGCCCGCCCGGCTCAGGGCCGCGGCGACCGCCGCCGACCTGGCGCCGACGTGGCAGACGCAGATGATCGTCTTGTTTGTGGGCAGGCTGGCGGCGTGCTGTGAGATCCGTGACATCGGCATATGGGTCGCTTCAGGGGCGTGCCCTGCCGCCCATTCGTGGTCCTCGCGGACATCGAGCAGGATCGCGTCCGACCGCAGGAGCTCGAGCGCCTCGGTCGCCGAGACCTCATTGGGAGTGTCGTTATGCACCCTGCCGAGGTTAGCGGAGTAAGACGGGAGCGCGGTCGGCGACGGGAAACAACGCGGCACCCGAACAGGGCCGTGTCACGCAGCCCGCAGGGCGTGGGACCGTACCTGGCCCTCAGTCGTCGATCGGGGGACGATAGGTGTCTCCGAGGGGATTCCCCGGGCCGTGCTTGGGGCGCTTTCTCGGCGGCTTGCGCCTGACATCCACGCCGCCCATCATCGCGAAACCGATGATCTTCACGCGCGGGGCCCCTGGCGCTCCGGGCCCGCTGGCCCTGTGGTCGAAACCACCCATGAATGCGATACCGGAGACGTCGACCTCGATGTCCTCAGGCACGATGACGTTGACGCCTCCCATCAGGGCGTACGCCTGGATCGTGACCTCACGTTCGCTGAACCGCGCCTCGCGCAGGTCGAGCACCACGCTGCCCATGACGGCGACGGCCACGTAGACGCTCGGGACCACCCACGTTCCTGATCGTCTTGCCTCGCTCATGACGGCGATGGAGATCTTGCTGCCGGGCGTGCCGCCGATGCGGGCGTCGGGGAATCTTCCCATGGCGCCTGGAGCGGGCACTGCCGCGCCGACCGCAGGCAGATCGCGCGTGACGGTCTCGAGATCGGCGTACGTCTTGGCCGCGTAGGCCAAGTCGAGGCGCTGATCAAGCTCGTCGAGCGTGAGCCGACCTTGCCCGGCGGCCTCCCTGATCACTTCGGCGACCTGATCGCGGTCGGCGTCGGAGACCCGCAGATGTCGGCGGTCTGCGGGCAATGGGGGGTTGCTCACCATCTCACCCTAACGGCTGCCGCGGTGGTTTCCCGGTCAGCGCCGGCGAACCCCGCCATCCGGGCGCCCACACAGCTCCAGCGATGGCACATTGCTGGGCCCACAGCCCCAGCGATGGCCCATCGCTGGGGGAGCGGAATGCTGGGGGAGCGGAATGCTGGGGGAGCGGAATGCTGGGGGAGCGGAATGCTGGGGGAGCGGAATGCTGAGGGAGCGGAATGCTGAGGGAGCGGAATGCTCAGTTCAGCGGGATGACTCGGTGGGCGGGCAGGATCCGTGCGGAGATGGTACCGAGATGGGCGACCTCCAGCCTGACCTGGTCGCCGGGCCGCAGCCATGGGTACCTGTCACTGCCATGCAGCCCCGACAGTTCCAGGATGCAGCCGGTTCCCACGGTGCCGCTGCCAATGACGTCGCCGGGCACCACGCGCGTACCGCGCGACGCGTATGAGATCATCTGGCCGAACGACCAATTGATATCGGCAAGGTTCCCTTCGCTGTAGGGCTGCCCGTTGACCGAGGCCGTCATCGCCAGGTCGAAGGCGTTGCCCTTGCGATAGGGGGCAAGCTCGCCCGGGGTGACGAGGGCCGGGCCGAGGCTGGTCGCCGAGTCCTTCCCCTTGGCCGGACCAAGCCGCTGGATCATCTCGACGTCTTGCAGGTCGCGCGCGCTCCAGTCGGCCAGATTCAGGTAGCCGGCGATGTGATCCTCGGCCTGCTCGGGGCTCAGGTCGCGGCCCTCACGGCCGATGACCGCGGCGACCTCGAGTTCGTAGTCGAACCGCTGCGAGCCGGGTGAGATCGCTACGTCGTCCGCGGGGCCGCAGACGGCGGCCGGGTTGGTGAAATAGAAGACGGGCCGCTGATACCAACCGGGATCGACGTCACGGCCGCGCGATCGCTGGATGTTGCCGATGTGGTCCTCGAAGGCCATGAAGTCGCGGATCGACGGCGGCGCCGGGATCGGGGCACGCAGCCGGGCCTGCTCGTGCGGCACGACCTCGACCGGGTCCGCCACCGCCTTCTGCGCGGCCTCGGCGAGGCGGCTGCCGTCGTCGCCGAGCAGGTCGAGCAGCCGGGCGGCGCCGCGCAGGCCGTACACCGCCCCGTCGCTCAGCAACCCCGGACGCTCGCCACCGCCGCCTGGCGAAACATAGGTCACCCAGCGCATCGCCGCTCCTTTGCCCTGCGCGGCTGGTGCCCCGTGGCCTGCCGCGGTGCTCATGTCCCGCCCGCCCCGGCCGGCGCGCGGCCTGCCGCGGTGCTCATGTCCCGCCCGCGCCCGGCCGGCCCGTGGCCTGCCGGGGTGCTCATGTCCCGCCCGCGCCCGGCCGGCCCGTGGCCTGCCGCAATCGCGCAGGGACGCGCGCCAGCCGTCCCCCGCTCACGCGTAACAGGCGGGCATGGCGCCGCCGTTGTACTCGGCCATTTCAAGAAAGATCGACATAAGGTCGAGGGCCGCACCGCGCGGCACGCCCTGTTCCTCAGCGTAGGCCCGGTGGAGGTTGCCGACGATCCGCTCGGGGTCGAGCAGGCCGGCGAAGTCGCCGAGGTCGGTTTCCCGCGCGGCCTGCAGGGGTGAAAGCCCTGCGGCTAGGGCATCGCTGGCGGTCCGCTTGATCCACCGGAGATATGCCGCGTTGACGTCGAACACCTCGGGCCCTGCCACGCCGCCATGACCGCTGACCACCGCGGCAGCGCCGAGGCCGCGCAGCATGTCGATGGCCTCCAGGCTGCCGGCGATCGAGCCCATCAAGCAGAACGGGGTGCCGCCGTTGAAGACGACGTCGCCGGCGAAAACCACGCGGTGCTCGGGGATCCACGCCACCACATCGTTGGTCGTATGCGCCGGGCCCGCGTATATGAGCTGCACCTCAAGCTCCCCTGCGTACAGGGTCAGCCGCTGCGCGAACGTCACGTCGGGCGGGACGATCTCGATGTCGCCCCACTCGACATCCGGCCAGATCACCTTGAGCTGCAGCCCGGCCGCGAGAATCTCAGCACGGGCCAGATCGTGCGCGACGATCGTCGCCTCGGGAAACACGAAGTTCCCATAGGTGTGATCACCGTGGTGGTGGGTGTTCACCAGTGTCCGGGCCGGAAGCGGCGTGAGCGTGCGGACCGCCTCACGCAGCGCCCGTGCCCGCGGCTGCGTCGACGCGGTGTCGATCAGCAGCACCGAACGGGGGCCCACAAGCACACCCGAATTGCTCAGGCACCAGCTTCCGTCCGGCTGCAGATAGACGTGGACGCCGTCAGCGACCTCTTCCAGCCGTGGCGCCGGCATTACCCGCCGCGTGAGCCCAGAGTCTCCCATCGCGCCTCCCGCAGATGACATCGCACCACGGACACTACGCCTGCAGGGGACACGCCGCGGCAAGGAGAACCCACGCCATCACACTGGCACCACAGAAATCATCTGTCCCATCCGCAGCACATACGGATAGCCTGATGACGTGGCTGAACTGGAGATCACCTCACGCGTCCTGGTCCTGGCGGCGCCTGAGCAGGTATGGCAAGCCGCCATCGACTGGCCCCGCCAGGGCGAGTGGATGTTGGGAACGCGTGTAACGGGCGGCCACGGCGCCGGCGCCGAGGTGGTCGCATGGACCGGAATCGGCCCGGTCGGCTTCGCCGACACCATGGTGATCACGGAATGGGATCCACCGCACCGGTGCGTGGTGCGCCACACCGGCCGGGTTGTGCGCGGCGGCGGCGTCTTCGAGGCGGTTCCGCTCGGGCAGCACACTGAGTTCAGGTGGACCGAGCAACTCGAGCTGCCTGGGGTCATGGCGGGGCCCGTGGGACGCGCCGTGATCCGCCCGCTCGCGCAGTTGGGGCTTGACGCGTCCATGCGCCGCTTTGCCCGGCTCGTCTCGGGGTCGTAGTGCCCAGATCGCCCCTTCTGCCAGACTCGGGACATGAGCGTGACCGATCAGGAACTGGGCAGGGCCCGCGACCTGCTTGCCACGGCGCCAGTCATCGACGGGCACAACGACCTCGCGTGGGAAATGCGGACGCATGCCGGTTACGACTTCGACCGGCTCGACATCGCGGCGCCGCAACCGGGCCTGCAAACCGACATCCCGAGGCTGCGGGCCGGCCGCGTGGGAGGGCAGTTCTGGTCGGTGTTCGTGCCGTCGTCCCTGCAAGGAAGCGCGGCGGTAACCGCGACCCTTGAGCAGATCGACTGCGTGCACGCCATGATCCGCCGCTACCCTGACACGTTCGCCCTCGCCCGCTGCGCCGAGGAGATCGAGCAGGCGTCGGCGGGCGGCCGGATCGCATCGCTGCTCGGCGCCGAGGGTGGCCACTCGATCGACTGCTCGCTCGGCGTGCTCCGCATGCTCTACGCACTCGGCGTCAGGTACATGACGCTGACCCACAACGACAACGTGCCCTGGGCCGACTCCGCCACCGACGAACCACGGGCCGGCGGCCTGTCCCGCTTCGGCGAGGAGGTGGTGCGCGAGATGAACAGGCTCGGCATGCTCGTTGACCTCAGCCATGTGGCGCCCGCGACCATGCGGGGCGCGCTGCGGGTCACGGCGGCGCCGGCCATCTTCTCGCACTCGTCGTCGCGTGTGCTTTGCGACGTTCCGCGAAATGTCCCCGACGACGTGCTCGCCTCGCTCGCGGTGAACGGTGGCGTGTGCATGGTCACCTTCGTTCCCGCGTTCGTCTCGCAGCGCAACGCCCAGTGGCTGGCGCAGGCGAGGGAGCACGCGGACAAGGCCGGAGTCGACGAGCGCGACTACGCGGCCTTCCACGGCTTCATCAAGGCGTGGTCGCGCGAGCATCGGCCCCCTGCGGTGACCGTCGCCGAGGTCGCGGACCACGTGGACCACATCCGCGAGGTCGCGGGCGTATCCCACGTCGGTATCGGCGGCGACTACGATGGCACGCCCGTCCAGCCTGAGGGACTGCAGGACGTGGCCGGCTACCCGCTCCTCATCGCCGAGCTGCTAGGACGCGGCTGGTCGCAGCCCGAGCTCGCGAGCCTGGCGCGGCACAACATCCTGCGCGTCCTGCGCGACGCTGAAGCGGTCAGCCGCGACCTTTCCGCAGGCCGCGGCCCAGCACTCGCGACAATCGCAGAGCTCGACGGCCGCTCGGCCGCGGCTCGGTAGCAGGCCCGTGTCACCACGCATGAGCCGTTAGGGATCATTGTTACCGAACGGCTGCCGCGCGTCGGCTCCCGCGGGATGTGCGGTCGGCCGCGGCGAATTCCCAAGTCACGTAGCATCCGACCGTGACAAGGCGGCTGGTAGCAGGAGTCGACAGTTCCACGCAGTCCACGAAGGTGCTCCTGGTCGATGCGGACGACGGCACAGTCGTCGCACGAGGGACGGCGCCGCACACCGTGACGGGGACGGATGGCGCGAGGGAGAGCGATCCGGTCGAGTGGTGGGACGCTCTTGCCGCTGCCCTCGCGCAGGCGCTTGCCCGCGCCGGGCTGGCGGCTGAGGTCGCCGCGATCTCCGTCGGGGCACAGCAGCACGGCCTGGTGACCCTGGATTCGCACGGCGACCCGGTGCGGCCGGCGATGCTCTGGAACGACGTGCGGGCCGCGCCGCAGGCCGCGCAGCTCACCGGGGCACTGGGCGGCGCGGGCCTGGGCAGCGGAGGCCTGGGCGGCGCGGGCCTGGACAGCGGAGGCCTGGGCGGCGCGGGCCTGGGCAGCGGAGGACCGGGCGGCGGGGGCCTCGATGACGCGGGCCCCGGCGGCGGGGGACTGGACGGGGCCGTGCAGTGGGCGCTGCGCACGGGGACCGTTCCTGTGGCCAGTATCACGGCCGCGAAATGGGCATGGCTGCGCCGCCACGAACCCGGCTCGGCCGGCCGCACCGCCGCGATCAGACTGCCCCACGACTACCTCACGCAGCGGCTGAGCGGCGAGCCCGTCACCGACCGGGGCGACGCGTCTGGAACGGGCTGGTTCTCGACCGCCACCGACACTTACGACTCTGAGATCCTCGCGCTGCCGTTGCTCGAGCTTGATCCCGCGCTGCTGCCCGAAGTGCGCCTGCCTGGCGAGGTCGCGGGCACCGTCACGTCGGCTGCCGCCGCGGCCGTTGGCCTCCGGCAGGGCACCGTGGTCGGCATCGGCACCGGGGACAACATGGCCGCGGCGCTCGGCCTGGGTCTCGCGCCAGGTGAGCCTGTCATCAGCCTCGGCACGTCGGGCACGGCCTATACCGTCTCCGCACGCCGGCCGGCCGACCCGTCCGGCGTTGTCGCCGGGTTCGCCGACGCGGCCGGCGCCTTCCTGCCGCTGTCCGCCACCCTCAACTGCACCCAGGCCGTCGACCGGATGGCCGCCCTGCTCGGTCGCGATCGGGGCGCCGTCGAGCCTGACGGCACGGCAGTCGTGCTGCCCTACTTCGACGGCGAACGCACCCCCAATCTCCCGAACGCCGCCGCGCTGATCACCGGCCTGCGCCATGACACGACCGCCGGGCACCTTCTGCAGGCCACCTACGACGGCGCTGCCTGCTCGCTGCTCACGGCCCTTGAGCAGGTTGGCGCGTCAGGCGACCCCATCGCGCCGGCGGCGCCGCTTATCCTGATCGGCGGCGGGGCCAAGGGCGCCGCGTGGCGGGACACGATCGGGCGGCTGTCCGGTCGCGAACTGCTCGTCCCCGACGCCGCCGAGCTTGTCGCGCTCGGCGCGGCCGCGCAGGCGGCCGCGGCGGTGACCGGCGAGCCCGCGCCCGATGTGGCACGGCGCTGGAATACCAGGGACGGTAGCCGCTACGGGCCGATCCCGGCCGACACCGCGGCTCTCGACAAGATCAACGCGACCCTCCACCGGGCCCGCGAGCTGTTGGCGGTCGCCGACCAGTGACGGCCCGTCGATCAGGTGCCCGATGCGGTCAGGGCACCGCCACCCCGTGGATCACCACGGGGCCGAGGGTCGGGTCGAGCTCGGTCGCCTGGCTCACACCCGCCGGGGTGATCACGTCCATCGCCTTCGGCACCGCGGCAGGGTCGACCGAGCAGATGGGGCTCGTGCCGCCCGCTGCGCAGACCCCGAACGCGAACGGCTGCGGCGTGGCGGCGAAGGCGCGCGCCTGGTCAGGGCTGAAGCCGTCCTGCCCGGTCAGCACGACCGCGAACGACCAGCCTGAAGCCGGGGTGCCGAACGACGACGCCGGCACCTCAACCGTGATCGTGTCGGCCGCCGCCGAGGCCACCACCGTGGCGGTGCCGACGGGGTTTCCGCTCGCGTCCACCCAGGCCGGCGACGCGAAGCCCTGTACCTCGAGCCGCTGGCTCCACGCGTCGGCCGGCGCGATCGTGTAGTTGCGCGACGTGAACGGCGCGGCTGTCGACGTGGTGGCGGCGCCGGGGGAGTGCACGTAGAGGTCGAGCAGTTGCGCGCCGATCAAATTGCCGAACGTCGGCGTCAGCGTCCGCAGCGTGGTCCGCAGGTACACTTGCGCACCCGCGGTGATCACCTGGAGGCGGGTGATGTCGAACGAGCCTGCGACGAAGTCAGGCGCGGTCGGGTACTGGAAGGTGCCGGGCCCGTTGTCGTCGCCCGGAGGATCGGTCACGTCCATGACCGTGGTGCCGCCCACGATGTCGCCGACCACCGTGACCTGTGCATACCCGGTGCCGCCACCGGAAGCGGCGGTCACCGTCAGCACATTGGTGCCGAACCCGATCGGGACGGCGGCGGAGAAAGAGCCGTCCGCGGCGGCCGTCGCGCTGACGGTCGTGGCGGGCGGCCCAGTGTCGGTGTCCGCCGCCTCGATGACCAGGTGCGCGCCGGGAGTGGTTGTCCCCTTGACGGTGGCAGAGGACGACTCGATCGTGCTTCCCGCGGCCGGCGCGGTCAGCGTAACCGGGACCGCGGCGGGCGGTGCCTGCTTCACATACCGGTCCGCCGTGATCCTGGGCTGCTCGAGGGCGCGTCCCGCGCCGAGATCGAGGATCAGCCGCAGTTCCTGTGCCTGTGCCCACGACAGCGGCGCGGCGGAACCAGCCGGACCGCCATCGGCAAAGCCGATCGAAGCCGTCGTGGGGTCGCTGCCGAATGGCGAGGCCGGCAGCGCAGGATCCTCCCAGTCCTGCTCGGGCACCAGGCCCACCCCGAGGAGAAGTGCATCATGGCGCCGAGCAACCCGGCGCCGCCGTTCAGGTCATTGGAGGCGATGTCCGATTCGGCGCGCTCGCCCGACAGCACCGGCCACAGGTGCCCGGTGCCGGTGTCTGTCGTCGGCCACGGCTCGCCCTTCGTGGTGCACGAGGTCTGGCTCGGCTGGTAGCAGTCGCCGTATCCGTCCGCACTGCCCAGGGACGCGTTGTTGCCATACCTGTAATAGCCCGTTCCGCTCGGCGTGCTGACGCTGATCATCTTGTCCCAGATGCCCAGGGACGCCTGCACGTCCGGGTCGCTGACTGGCAGTTCGCCGAGCCGCACGAGTTCCTGGAAGCCGCCGTCGAGGACCTGCCGCTGGTCGAGGGTGGGCCCGCCGTTGCCGAGGCTGTAGGAGATCGCCGCGTTCGGGTCACCTGTCTTGGACAGCCGGATGAAGTAACCCGGCCCGTCCGGCCCTGTGGTGGTGACCGTCCACGTCTTGATCTGGCGCTGGAAGTCGTCCGCGGTGGCCTGGTACACCTGCGCCCGCGCGCTGTCGCCCTGCTGTGTGGCGATGGCCGCGGCCGCGGTGAGGCCGGCGATCTCGGCCGCGATGGTCGATGGTGAGTAGCCCGACTGCTCTTCCCAGCGTTCGACACCGTAGGAGGGGCCGCGGCTGACGAGGAAGTCGGCGGCGGGAATGATGTGCTGGCGCCACAGGGCCGTGTCGCCGCCAAGCCCGGCCTGGTAGGCCATCAGGATCGGGTAGGAGGTCTCGTCAAGCTGGTCGCCGCCTGTGTCGGGCGCGGCCCTGCCGTTCAGCAGCGAATTCCTTGGGATCTCGCCTGTGGGCAATTGCTGGCGCTCAAGCAGGAACAGCGTTGCCGCCCGGGCGGTGGCCAGATCCCCGTCGAGGAGCAGCCCGGTGAAGACCTCGTACAGGTCGCGGGAGAAAACCTCGCGGTAGGAGCCGAAGTAGACCGCCTTGCCGCCAGGTGCGGCGCCGGCGCTGACCGCCTGCCCCCACGGGCTTGCGAGGGAGGCCACGATCGCACCAGCGAAGGTCTTGTCCTCGCTCGCCTTGAGCACGTTCGCTGACAGGTAGTAGGCCGCGCTCACCTGGTCCTTACCCAGGCCGGGCACGGTGGCGGGCGGGCGGTTCAGCCCCGCGTCGTAGGTCCGCCAGCCGAGCTGATAGGCATCAAGAACGCTCCCGAACGGCTGCCGCAGCGATCCTCCGGCCGCGGCAAGCGCGCCGCTGAGCGAGCGCCCGAAACCCAGCGCGAGCGTCACGGTCTTTCCGCCGGCGCCGCCCGTGCCGCCGGCGGGCGTGACGTCCTCTGTGGCGATGATGTGGCCATCTGGCGCGGAGGTGTAGCGGGTGGTGAGCGCGTGGCTGGCGTCCAGTTGGGTGAGGCCGTCGCTTGCGGTGCCCGCGTAGCCGACGCTCGCGGTCCGCGCCCGCGAGGTCGAGAGCAGCGCCATGTAGGTGGGCACCGCGTAGTCGCGATTCGCGGCCTGACTGGTCGCCGAGGTGTCATAGATGACGGGGACGGCTGCGCCTGGGGTGCTCTCTACGACTCCCGTGTCCGGTCCGCCGTTGGCGGTGCCTCCGCCGCCGTTGCCGTTGACGTGCGCGTCCAGTCGCGCGTACACGTGCAGCGCACCGAGGTCGGTGTGTGAACCAGGGGAGCGTTCGAGACTGGTGCGCATCAGCACCGTGTCAATCGACGGGTCGGTCATGTAGGTGGTGACGAGCCGGTAGCCGTGCCTGGTGCTTGTCGCGGTGACCGTGCATGCCATGCCGGAAGGGTCGGCGCTGACCGTGTAGCTGAGGTCACGGGTCTGCAGGTCGGTGAACGTGGTGCCGTCGGTCACGACGTACTGGAGGGTGCCGACGTTGGTGTTGTCCACGGTCGGTTCGTAGACGTCGGACAGCACGCCGCCGGCGACCGTGTACCAGACCTTCGAACTCGCCCGCGAACCATTGGGGGCCGCGGTGCCGACGCAGTTCTTGCGTGCCAGGTCGAAATAGGAGGTCGCCCCTGGCCCGCCCGGCGCGACCGAGGTGGGCGTGCCGGTGCTGCCCTGAGGGGTCTTGCCCGTGCCAGAGCCCGGCTTGCCGGACTTGGTCCCCTGGCCTGCGTTGCCAGCGCCGGTTCCCTGGCCTGCGTTTCCAGCGCCGGTACCCTGGCCTGCGTTTCCAGCGCCGGTACCCTGGCCTGCGTTTCCAGCGCCGGTACCCTGGCCTGCGTTTCCAGCGCCGGTACCCTGGCCTGCGTTTCCAGCGCCGGTACCCTGGCCTGCGTTTCCAGCGCCGGTATCCTGGCCTGCGTTGCCAGCGCCGGTCCCCTGGCCTGCGTTTCCAGCGCCGGTACCCTGGCCTGCGTTTCCAGCGCCGGTCCCCTGGCTCCCCTGGCCAGCCTGGCTTCCATGGCCAGCCTGGCTCCGCTGGTCCGCCTGGCTGCCGCTATGTGCGGCCTGGACGCTGTCGACGTTGGCCTGCCGCGGCGCGTAGTGCGTGGGCCCCCCGCGTTTCTGCGCGGTCGCCCCCGGCTCGGGCTGGAACCCGAGGATCAGCACTGGAACCGTGAGGATAACGGCGAGCGCGGCACCCGATAATGGATTGATTTTGGCCCGCTTGGCCCGCTTGGCTCGTTTCATCGCCCCGTTTGTTGCTGTGTGTTTTGCAATAGTTGCTGTGTGTTCTGCCTTAGACGATCCCACGTCCCGCCGTGGCCTCATCGGTCCACGCCCTCCCTGTTGCGCGGTCACCATGGCATATGTGGTCAGGTGCCCCCCGCAACCAGTACGCAACCCAGGCATCTTCTCCCAGGGCGGAGGTCCTGGGGAAGGTTGCAAAGGTCCCGGAACGGTTTTAAGGCCCAACGGTTACACGCGGGCAGCGCAACCGGCAGATGGGCGCTGAATGCGCACTGTTACCGGCAATTCTTTCTGAGTGACTTTTCCGGGCCGGTGACAGCCCGTCGATACGGGCGCGCCGCCACCCGTGCCGATCTGCGCGCCGCGCCTTGGGCGGAACACCGTCGAACCGCAACGGGTCCGGCGGGCCGATCGGCTTGCCGCTCGCCGCAACATACCGTGCCTCATGGGCACCTTCATCCCCCGAATTCACTGCCTAGATAACGCAGCGGCTTGGGGGGCTGGGGCCAGCGGTACGGGCCGGAGCCTGGCCGGGGTGGGGCGCTTTCATGATCCCGGTAGATTTTTTGCGAATGCCGCACACCACAGTTACCGGGATCATGAAGGGTGGGCTGTGGCGGCCGGTCATCGGGCGGGGCCACCGCAGCACCCCCGAGGGGCCATCCATGCGCACATGTCCCGGCGCGGTCGAGGTGGACCTGCCCTCCGGCATTCCGGCAGCCCCCAAGACGCCCCGCCATCACCGCCTGCACGATCCACCTCGCCGGCCTGCACAAATAGCCCCCGAGTAGCCCCCGAGTAGCCCCCGAGTAGCCCCCGAGTAGCCCCCGAGCCAAACCCCAGAAGAGCTTACAGTGCCACCCACGCGGAGCAACGGGCGTGTCAGGCTCGGGGCCGGGTCCGTCATGTCCTCTTTTGGTGCTTTTCTTATTGCGGGGACGCGATTTCCGACATAGCGGTCAAATAGTCATCGACCGGGTAAAACTTAGGTCAAGACATCAGGTCGGCGGCTTGCCCGACTGGGCCTGGTTGTCGTGCGATGCCTGAGGGTGCGGCTTCGTCGCCGCAACCGTCGGGCGACCCCAGGGAGTTTCATCTTGCGAACCAACCAGCTCGGCTCCAGGCCGTGGCGCTTTGGTGTCGACGCCATCGCCGCCGCCGGGGCCATCGGGATCCTCGCCGCTCTGCCCGCGGCGCCTGCCGCGGGCGCGGCGCACCGTGCGGTAGGCCAGGCCGCTGTCCGGCCGGTCCCTTCTGTGACTGGCGTGGCGAACGCGCACGTCCAGCTGCCGTCCCCGGTGCCGACGTCGCAGTGCGTCGCCGACTTCGGGATCCGCTGCTACACACCGGTGCAGTACAGGCTGGCATACGACCTGAACAGCCTGTACTCAAGCGGCGTCACCGGACGGGGCAAGACAATCATGATCGTTGACTCCTACGGGTCACCCACGATCCAAAATGACGTTCACGTGTTCGACCAGCAGTTCGGCTTCCCAGATCCCGACCTGCACATCGTTAAGGCCGGGGTGATTCCTCCGTTCGACCCGGCCAACTCGACGATGGTCAACTGGGCCGAGGAAACCACGCTCGACGTGGAGTACGCGCACTCCATCGCCCCTGGCGCGAAGATCGTGCTTGTGGAGACCCCGGTCGCGGAGACCGAGGGCGTGACCGGCTTCCCCGAGATGATGAACGCCGAGAAGGCGCTCATCGACGAAGGCGTCGGTGACGTGATCTCGCAGAGCTTCGGCGCCACAGAGAACACTTTCCCCGGGTTCGACCAGGGCAACTACTCCAGCCTGCTGAACCTGCGGTACGCCTTCAAGGACGCCTTCTTGCATGGGGTCACGGTCCTTGGAGCGTCCGGTGACGCGGGCGCCACCGACGAGGAGTCGGACGGCTCGACCTTGTACCCGTTCCGGGTCAATTCGTGGCCATCCTCCGACCCCCTGGTCACCTCGGTCGGCGGCTCACAGCTTGACCTGGACAACGCGGGCAACCGGCTTGCGCCGGACTCGGTGTGGAACGACGGCTTCGGCGCGGGCGGCGGCGGCGAGTCCGCCGTCTTCGGCCGGCCGCTTTTCCAGGTTGGCGTCAGCGGTGTTGTCGGTGATCACCGGGGCACCCCAGACATCAGCATGAGCGCCGCGGTGAACGGCGGCTGCTGGGTCTACCTGTCATTCGCTGGAGCGGGCGGCGCCGGCTGGTACATCTTCGGCGGGACCAGCGAGGCGACGCCGATCTTCTCCGGCATCGTGGCGCTCGCCGACCAGGTCGCCGGCCACCGGCTTGGTGACATCAACCCCGCGCTCTACCTGCTGGGTGCGCTCAGCAAGCACGTCAGCACCGGCCTGGTGGACATCACTACGGGCAACAACTCCTTCGGCGGTGTCACCGGCTTCAACGCCGTACCCGGCTATGACCTGGCCAGCGGCTGGGGAACGATCGACGCGGCCGAGTTCGTCCGCGCGCTCGCCCGGTCCTGACCCGGTCAAGCCGCTCGCCCGGTCCTGACCCGGTCAAGCCGCTGGATCGTTGACTGGAAAATCTGAGCAGCCCACCGGCCCGGCGCCTGCAGGCCAGCAACACAACTTCCCCCCCGAAAACGTCACGGAAAACGGACATTCCGCCCGCAGGGACGACGTTTTCGGGGGGGAAGACGCAAAACCTGCTCGCACGCCACCAGTTCACGGTCAGCGCCAAGCACGCCCGGATCACCGGCCGGGTTTCCGGTCAACGATCGATCTAGGGTGAGCGGAAAGACCAGGTCAGCGGGTGAGTCCGAGGGTCGCCGAGCGTGCCGGCGAGCGCGTCGCGCAGGCCGGCCAGGTCATGGGGCGCACGGTATGGGCCCGCCCCCGGGCAAGCGCCTGGTCGTTCTCGTCACGCCGGGCCGCGAGCACGGGCACATCCGGGGCATGCACGGCTACATGACGGCCTGGCTCGAAATGCGCCGCGCGGCCAGCCAGCCGTCATCACTGATAGAGATCGTCCACCACCAGAACCGGAGCCGCACGACGCTGGGGGGGTCCGCCATCACCCGCCACCATCCTGGGCCTGGACCTCGTAACGTGGGGTCATCGTGGCGGCGGTGGCACTCATGGCACGGGCCGCGTCCGTGAGCGCCTCAGCGGTGCTGAGGTCATCGCGCAGCACGTGGCGGAGGCCAGCCCGGGGCGGGCCCGCCGTCACGTTATGGCATGAAGACGACAGAACAACAGACGGAGCGCTCCGTCTCTTCCCATCTCCGGATGGAGGCATACTGATCTTGCCGTATACCTTGATCATCGTGGAAGCCGAGATCAATCCACGCGGGCCAGTTCCCGTATATCTGCAGCTTGCGCGGATCATCGAGCGCATGATCGAGTCTGGTGAGCTGCAGCCAGACAACCCGATTCCCAGCGAGGAGAGCCTGCGGCAGCGGTACGGGGTCGCACGGACGACTACCCGCCGCGCGGTACGGGACCTACGGGAACGTGGTCTCGTCTACACCGTGGCTGGCCGTGGGACGTACGTCAGATAACAAGATCACAGACAAAACCCCCCGTAACAGGGCTGCGGCAACGGCATGGGACGGGCCAGCGGAGTGGGCCATGTAAGCACACCGGACGCAAGAGAGGCCAGGCGATGCCGGGCCTCTTTGCTTTGCCTGGGAGCGCACCACC
Source organism: uncultured Actinomycetota bacterium (assembly GCA_963712955.1). GTDB lineage: Bacteria > Actinomycetota > Actinomycetes > Streptosporangiales > Streptosporangiaceae > DATFVJ01. The sequence continues at coordinate 72,566 of CAVQKF010000020.1, forward strand.
GCGCCCAGCACAGCCCTAACGTAACGGCTGTGTCGGGTGAGCTGAAGGTGTCACACCCATTCCCAGCGGAGTGCCACCGCGCCGCCGCGGCCCGCCTAAGCAGTGGCCGCGGATGTCACCCATTCCTCTACGACCTGCGACAACACCGGAAGTGGCAGGGCACCGTGGTCCAGGACGGCCGAATGGAAGTCACGGATGTCGTAGGCCACCCCGAGCCGCGCCCGGGCGGTTTCGCGCAGCCGGATGATGTCGCGCTGGCCGATGAGGTAACCAAGCGCCTGGCCGGGCATGGCGATGTAGCGGTCAATTTCCGCGCTCATGAAGGGCTTAGGCATCGAAGTGTGGGCAAGCGCGAACTCCAGCGCCCTGTCGCGGCTCCAGCCACGGGCGTGCAGGCCGCTGTCGACGACGAGGCGGACGGCGCGCCAGGCAGCGCAGACGAGCATCCCGAGCTGCTGGACGCGGTCGGAGTAGAGGTCGAACTCGTCCGCGAGGCGTTCGGCATAAAGTCCCCAGCCCTCGCTGTGCGGCACGACGTCGAACGCGGTCAGCAATAGCGGCAGGTCCGGTACGAGCTGCAGCCGGGCGAACTGGGCGTGGTGGCCGGGAACCCCCTCGTGGAACGCCGCAGGCTCAAGCGCCCAGCCGCCCGCCTGCCCTGGATGAGCGCGGTTGAACAGGTACGCACCGGCTCGCGAGCCGTCGCGCGCGGGTGGCGAATACATGGGCGGCGTGCCGGATTCGGCCATGTGCTGCGGCATCGGCTCGATTGTGCACGCCGGAGGCAGCGGCGGGTGGAACAGGTCCGCGGCCCGTTCCTCCGCTCGCCCGATCGCGGCGGCAGCCCGCGCCATGGCGTCGCTGTCGGCTGAGGCGGCGAAAGAGGCGTCGTCCCGCAACCGCGCCATGACGTCGGTGGCGTTACGCGCGCCGAAAACGCGGGCGCCCAGCTCGGCGATTCGCTCCTCGAACTCTGCGAGCGCACTCAGCCCGACGCCGTGAATTTCGTCGGCGTCGAGCGCGAGCGTGGTGCCATTGCGGATGCAGCAGGCATACGCGGCCGTGCCGCCAGGCACATGGAGCAGACCCGCCCGCTCCGGCGGCCGTGACCTGGGCAGCAGCTCTACGAGCACGTCGAGGTAGCGCGCGAGCGCCGGGCGGATGTCGTCGCGCACGACCCGCTCGAGCTCGTCGCGCCACGCTGCCGCGCCGTCCAAGCCCTCAGGCGGCCGGTGGGCGAGCAGCGGATCGCGATCCTGGTGGGCCAGGTGGTCGCGCAGTTGCGTGATGACGCTGCCCACCAGCGGCGCGACGGGCAGCAAGCCGCTATCCACGGCGGCGCGGAGCTGCAGCGCGTCCTGGTCGATATAGGTGGGAGCCCGCCGGCAGCGCGTGAGGTAGTCCGAGGCGCTCGCCGCGTCGGTGACCGAAGCACGTGCGGCTGCGAACAGCATCTTCGATGGCCCGCCCATGGGCATTGTCGTGACGCTGAATTCCTGGACGCGCGAGTCCGCCGTCGCGAGCCAGCGCGCGGCGCTGTCACGCGCGGCCGCGAGCAGCACGCGGCTGTCGGCGTCGGCTATATCGGCGTCGAGGTGCTCGCAGCGGATCAGGAAATCGACGAGCCGGTCACGCCACGCCTGGCGCGCGGCAGGCGACAGGTCCGGCACCGCGTCGTCGTAGCCGGTGATCCCCATGTAAGACGCAGAGTACGGGTCGTTCCGCAGCTGTGCCTCCGCCAGCTCGTCGGCCAGCACTGCGATTGACGTCACAGCCACCATCAGGAATGCCCTTCATTTGTCAACGCTGAACAGCCTCCGCACGCCAGCGGCCGCACGGCGAGAACAGCATCACCATTATCGGACGGACCTGGAAAGCAGCTGCCCGGCTGCCGCGGTTCACGCCGCGCCGTGCCCGCGCTCGCCGGGGACCGGGTGAGGTCAGCGGGATGTGACTCGGGTTAAGGTCGGCTCAGCTCGCAATGACGCTCAGCTCGCAATGACGCTCAGCTCGCAATGACGCTCAGATCGCAAGGGAGGGCGGCGGCATGGCGGTGGCGGCCATTTTCGGCGCGGTGGCCGGCTGCTATGCGTCGGCCAGGCCCGATTACCCGCAGGGCCTCTATGCGGCGCTGGCGGAGCTTGCCGGCCGTCCGCTGGAGGGAGCGCTGGTCGTGGACGTGGGCGCGGGCACAGGGATCGCGGCGCGGCAGATGCGCGACCACGGCGCCCAGGTGATCGCGATCGAGCCTTCCGCGGGCATGCTCGCCGAGCTGGTCAGGGCCTCGCCCGGCGTGCGCGTGGTCAGAGGCGACGGCAACGCCCTGCCGCTGCGGGACAGTTGCGCCGACTTCGTCACCTACGCGCAGGCATGGCACTGGACCGACCCGCTGCGCGCGGTGCCCGAATACCGCCGGGTGCTGCGACGAGGAGGGGCCTTCGCGGCCTGGTGGAATCTGACGACGCGGCAGGCACCGTGGGAGGTGGCGCAGGATGAGCGGCTGGTCGCGGCGTGCCGTGCCTACCAGGAGATCCGCGACAGGTACCCGAACGCCCGCGGTGAGGTCGATCCTTCGGCCCTGGCCGCGAGCCCACACGAACCGTCCGCCAAGGTCGCAGAGTTCGCCTGGGCACGGCGGGTGGCACTCGACGTGCATCTGGCGAATCTCAACTCCAAGTCGTACATCGCTGCCCTCGGCCCGGACGGCGTAGCCCGCTTGCTCGAAGCCGAGCGCGCGGCCCTGCTCGCGGAGTTCCCCGACGGCGTGGTCACCGAGGCCTACCGCAGTGTCCTGCTCGTTGTCCGCGCGATTCCGGCCGCTGCGGCAAATGCCTCCCGCTAGGGTCGTCAGATGTGACAGAGGAATCCGCGGATGTCTTCCTGGACGAGCTCTCGGCGTGGGCCGAGAAGTCAACGCAGGATCTTGAGGGCAGCAGCGACGATGCCGCGCTGTTGTTCGACCTTGCCCACGACTACCTGGGTTGTGCGGATCTCAGTGAGCTGACACCCCTTGTCCTGCGGCGGCTTCTCCTTGACGTGTTCCCGAGAAAGATCACGGTGTGGGAGCCTGAAGACGCGGAGGCAGTCATCCCGACGATGCGGGAAGTGTTCCGCTTCCTGAGGGACACCGGCCGCATCCCGCATGCGGCGTATCCCCGGCTCGTTCACGAGCTAGATGAGATCGAGCCGCAGTTCGCCGACGCGGTCATGGACCCGTCGAAATGGGGGATCGCCCGGACGTTCGCGCAAGCCATGATCGCGGACGACATCGATGCCGAGGACCCCGACGCCGTGCAAGGCTGGATCGGGGAGTACAACGAGCGGCCCGACGCCGAGCGGAACCTGCTGCCGCGTGACGGGCAGCAATGGTCGCTGCCGCTCGGCCTTTCGGGCGAGGCTGGATCGTTGTTCGACGAGGAACCCGACGGCGAAGACGGCGCGGCGGACCTGTCTCCGGTCCGGCTGCCGCCGTCGGCCGAGCTTGCCGCCGCGGCGCGAGCGTGCCCGCTGCTCGCGTCGGCGCAGCGGCTGGCCGAATGGCTCGGGCCGTCACGGCCGCTGACGGGCACCGGGGTGCTGCGGCTTGCCGATGCCCGTGCGGTCATCACCGAGCTCGGGCTTGCCGACGCCGGGTGTGAAGCCGGCGAAGCCCGCTTCACGCTTGACAGCCTGCGCAGCGCTCGTGACTTCGTCCCGCTTGACCGGCTCTGGATCGTCGCCCAGGTGGCCGGGCTTGTCGACGTGGAGGGCCGCCGCGCGCGACCCGGTCCGCATCTTGGTGCGCTCGCAGGCCAAGGCGGCGGCGACGGCGGCGCAGATGGCGGCGGCAGAACGGGCGGCGCAGCTGACGCGCCACTGCTGATGGCGTGGTCGGCCGCTTTTCTCGCGCTGGTCCACCCTGACTTCCCAGCCCCGGGCGGGCCGCTGTCCGGCGTGCTCCAGGACGAGCTGATTGGAATGCTGACCCTGCTGTACGCGGCAGACGGGCCAGTAGAGCTGAGCGACGTTGCCGACGCGGCCGCGTCCCAGTTCCCCGGAGGACTTCGCTGGGCGACTGACTTGCCCGGTGGCGAGCACCTGGTGCAGGACGCGGTGACCGGGCTGCTCGCGGGGCCAGCTGAGGCAGGAGCTGTGGCGCTGACGAGCGCCCATGCCGCCCTGACCCCGCTCGGGCTCTGGGGGATGCACATGATCCTGCGTGCGCAGGGCGTCCCCGTGCACGCGATCGGCGACTACGCCGAGTCAGGCGCCGCGGAGATGCTCAGCGCGATCGCGAGATACAACCAAGCGGACCACGAGGCGGAGCTGGCCGGCTGGGTGGAACGCCGCAGCAAGGAAGACGCCGCGGCCGAGCTGGCAGCGGTCATCGCGGCCGGGACTCCCATTCAGCGGATGGCCGGGCTTGATGCGCTCGGGTCGCTTGGACCGGCCGGGCGGGACGCGGCTGGCAGGCTCGTCGGCGAGCCCGGAGTGGGTGCGCTCACGGCGATGTGGCTGGCCAGCGTGGGCGAGAATCCGGAAATTGAGCTGTCACACGATGAGGCGCTCTGGGTGCTCGTCGAGATCAGCGCGGCGGCGCTCGACACGCTACCGCCTCTTGAGGCGGTTAAACATCTGACCGAGGACGCGGACCCGGCCGACCTGGCTGAGCAGATGGCACAGCTTTGGTGCGTCGATCACCCCCGCACGCTCGACGTTCTCAAGGCGGTCGCGGATCACTATCCGGATCGCGTCGTGGCAAAGGCGGCACGCAAGGCAATCTTCCGCACGCGCGGAAGGTCCGCAGGACCCGCCGCGCCGCCAGCGCCAGCGCGTGGCGGTGAACGGCCGGATCGCTCCGTGGGCCAGCGGAAGTCCAGCAAACGCAAGCGCCGCCGCTGAGCGCATCGCCGCGATGCCGCTGCCGCCGCGACGCATGGACATGCCCGGGCCGCTACATCAGCGGCATCAGCCGGTCTTCCGGCGCCAACGGCAGGCCGCCGGCATAAAGACTGCCGTCTCAGTGGCCGTAGACGGGTATGACCACGGCACGGGCGAGCGTGTGGAAGCCGAGGTTGAAACCTACGACGGCGGGTGACACGTCCGCGTCGACGCCTAGGGTGTCCACGTCCAGGGCATGAACCGTGAAGACGAACCTGTGCGGCGGGTCGCCGGCGGGCGGCGCGGCACCGCCGAAGTCCTTGGAGCCGTAGTCGTTGCGGGCACAGAACGAGCCCTTGGGCAGTTCCGAGCCATCGCCGCTCACGGCGCCTGTGGCCAGTTCAGTCACTGTCGCGGGGATGTCCACGAGCACCATGTGCCAGAACCCTGACCCAGTCGGCGCGTCCGGGTCGAAGCAGGTTACCGCGAAGCTCCTGGTCTCCGCTGGGAAGCCGGACCATCGCAGGTGCGGCGAGATGTTCTGCCCTGACATCCCGAACCCGTTGTACACCTGCGCCTCGCTCATCTGGACGCCTTCGGCGACGTCGTCGCTTTCGACCGTGAACGAAGGAACCTGCCGCAGATAGTCATGGGGAAGCGGAGCCCGCTGTGTCATTGCTACCTCCTCGGAATGGGCGCAGGAGAGCGCGAGAGGCACCGCGCCTCGCTGACGCGGGTGCGGCCTCAACGCTATCGCGCAGCCTGTGCGCGGTCCGCCCGGCACCGGGACTGACCAGCGGGCCGCACATACCCCCAGGCCGGACCCTAGCCCCGGGCCAGACCCCCAGAAGAGCTTACAGCGCCGCCCTGGGGTACTCAGGGCCGCCAGCTTCTCGTTGGCCGGCCACGAATTGGACCGCGCCCGCGATTCGCTGCCTGATGCCCGTGTAGCCGCGTTCTGCCAGCGCATCGGTGATCTCGTCGCGGCCGAACACCGCAAGGCCGACCATCCGCGCGGCCAGGTCGCTCGCCGCCCCGATCGCGCCGCCGGTACCGGGCCTGCAGCTCGTCATCAGGGCGATCCGTCCGCCCGGCCGCAGCACGCCGGTCATCTTGTCGAGCGCACTGAACGGCTCACGCATGAGATGCAGTGCTGCGAAACAGCAGACGGCATCGACGCTGTCCGAGCGCAATGGGAGGTCCATCGCGTCGGCGCGGACGTACGCGATTCCCGCTCTGCCCGCAATGTTGGCGGAGGTGTCGCGTACCGCGCGGGCCAGCATGGTGGCAGACGCGTCGAGGCCGATTACCAGGCCGGCCTCACCGGGGCCCGTGGCAAGCTCGCGAGTGAAGTTACCTGGGCCGCAGGCCAGGTCGAGGAGCGTGTCGCCGGGTGCGAGCGCGAGCCAGGACCGGGCGAGCCTGTACTCCCCGGCCATGCCAGGCCCAGCGGTGCCCATGATGAGCCGGCTGAGCGCCGGCCGCCACCAGCGCTGGTAGATCGCCGGCACTAAGCCGGTACGCATGAGCCATTCGGCAAGGCCCGTCGGTTCTGGAGGCGTACTGCCGATCAGATCGAGATAACCGTGCGACAGATCGGGCATCGCCGGCGCGGGATCGAGCAGACCCAGAACCCGCGCCACCGCCGTCGCTGTGTCACCGGCATCGCCTGCCGGCACCCCCATGGGTCTCATTCTATTGAGCGAGTGATCCAGAGAAGGAAATTCCGTTGCGCGGCGCATCGAAGAGGAAGCCGGAAGCTCCGGGTGAGGCGGGACAGGATATGATCTGGGTAATCGACGGTCAGCCAGCCCTCGCGTAACTCGCTGGCGCAGGCCAGCAGCCGAAAACGAGGGCTTGCCCTGACGTCACGAATGCGATCGCTTCCTGCTCGTCGAACCCGGCATGGTCCCCAGAACGTCGAGCGGGAAGATCGCCCGTTCTGCGAGCTGCGGGCGTTACCTGGCCGGACGTTCGCGCCGGGACCCTGCTGCCGCCCGGCGGTGGTGTTGGTGGTGACAGAGTTGCGTGCGTGGCGAGGGTGCGCGGGCCCCTCGACGGGTGTGCCGTTGCACAGGACAACAGGGCCCATCGACCCTAGCCGGAGCCTGCCTCCGCGTGGCACCGTCCTCGCATGAACGCTGTAATGGAGCACAGTCCGAAGGCCGGCGTGGTGAGAATTGAGCGCGCCGACGGCATAAGTCACACCCGGCATGTGCTGCCTTACGGCGAGTACCAGCTGAGTTACGAGGTCTACGGTTCAGGCGACAGGGTGCTCCTGTGGCTGCACGGTTTGCTGCTCGACGCCAACCTCGGCCGTGGCCTGGCCCAGTCACTCGCCGCTCATGGCAACCAGGTCGTGCTGCTCGACCTCCTGGGTCATGGCCACAGTGACAAGCCCAGCGATCCTGCCGCCCATCGGATGGACCTTCACGTCCAGCAGGTGATCTGCCTTCTCGACACGCTGGGCGTCGACAAGGCGGTCCTCGGGGGTGTGTCACTGGGCGCCGATGTGAGCCTGCTGACCGCGGTGGCGGCACCAGAAAGGGTCAGCGGCCTGATCCTGGACATGCCGGTGCTCGAGTGGGGAATGCCGACGGTGGTAACCATTTTGCTGCCTCTCCTGATCGGCCTCCGCAACGCCGGGGCTGCGGCGCGGCTGGTCTCCTGGGCGGCGACGCGCCTGCCCCGATCGGGGTTCGGTCCGCTCGACTCGCTCATCGGTGCCGCGGCGTGCGATCCGGACGAGCTCGCCGCCGTGCTGCATGGCATCCTGCTTGGGCCCATCGCTCCGACCGTTGAGCAGCGCCGGTCCGTCAGTGCCCCGGCGCTTGTAATGGGACACCGGCGGGGCCTGATGCACCCGTTCAGCGATGCGGAAAACCTGGCGAGCCAGTTGCCCGACGCCCGGCTCCTCCGCAGCCATAACGTCGCCGAGCTATGGCTGCGGCCCGGCCGGCTTACCGCCGAGCTCAGCGCGTTCCTCGACAGCGCGTGGTCTGACGCCGCACCCCATCAGTCGCTGAGCGAAGCCGTGTGAGATGCGTTTCGGCCGTGCGCCTAACTCCGGCCCGGGAAAGGCGCCGGCCAGCGTGGCCGGGCCATTCAGCGCGGCCGTTCCGCAGCAAGGAACGCTCCGCCCAGCGGGGGCCCAGCGGGTGCCCAGCGGGTGTGACACCTTCAGCTCAGGTGACACCCCGCGCAGCCGTTCAGGACCAGAGCCGATCTCGTTGTAGGTCAGCAGGTCACAGCCGACGAGCCCCGCGATCCCGGGAACCAGCAGATCGGTGACGGCGGCGGGTCATCGGCCGGCGAGCTGGTCGACCAAGCCGCAGGGACCGGTCAAGCAGCGCGAGTGGGATGTGCATGACGCCCCTCGCCTCTGGATGGTAAAGTACGTGGCAAGCGTGCGCAAAGTACGTATGGACCTTCGCCTTCCTGCCCCGGTTGATTCGAGAGCACCCGCCAGGCATTCCACCTGGTCAGCGCGGGAAGGGAGGCTGCACGTCGGCCTCCCTGGCGCAGGAGGTCGGTACCGCCCTGGGCGCGCAGGCGGGGGAGGCCCGTCGTCTGCGCGAGGCGGGCACGCCGCCTCCGTGCACGGCCACGTCGACACGCAGAACTGCGCGACATGATCCGCGCGTCGCCCTGGAGTCCGCCCGGGCGGCGAACGGGGAAACGCCGCGGTGTCATGCTGGGCCCGCCCGCTCGGTTACGAAGTCGTCTCGGGGTCCGCCCACTACCGTGGAAACGGGCACGCCGTTAGAGTAAGTCCTCAGCAAGCACATTTCAGGCCGTTCAGAGATGGCGCTTCAGAAGGACGAAAGAGGTCGACTCGCATTGGCTACAGGCAGGGTCCTACAGTTTGACGACGTGCGCGGTTATGGGTTCATCGCGGCTGATGACGGTGGCGATGATGTGTTCCTGCACACATCCGTCTTCGACGGCAATCCCAGCGATCTCATTCCTGGAACGCGTGTCGGATTTCAGGTCATGGCGGGCGATCGAGGGAGGAAGGCGTACGCGGCGCACCTCATTGAGGACAATTCTTCTCCTTCGGATAGTCCGGAGCCCGCAGCGCAGCCGGAGCCCGCATCAACGGTGGCCAACCCGACACGGTCCGACGGGGGAGTGCTCAACCCGTCACAGTCCGACCCGACACAGCCCGACGCGGCCGTGCTCAACCCACAGCCCGACGCGGCCGTGCTCAACCCACAGCCCGACGTGGCAGCAGTGCTCAACCCACAGCCCGACGTGGCAGTGCCCGACTCGATTGACGAGGCTGGGATGTGCGACGTGCTGTCCCAGGGCGAGTTTGGCCACGAAATCACCGAGTTGCTTCTTGAAAACGTGCCGAGCCTGAGAGGGAGCGAGATCATCCAGGTACGCAAGAGCATGATAGGGCTCGCCAGAAAGCGGGGATGGATCGACGCCTGACCATGATCTCGAAATTCTCCGCCAGAGGGTACCTCGTGCCCGGCGACATCGCAGGCCGCGCCGCGCGGTCCTGCAGTGCCGGGGCAGTGGGCAGTCCGGCAGGCAGATCCGCAGGCAGGACAGCAGCGCGGACACCGACCGGGAGGTCAGCCACCGGCGCTGGCCCTGCGCGCCGCAATTGAAGAACTCCTCCACCACCGAGGCGGTCACGCCATCGGTCGCCAGGCCCCGGCCCTGCAGCCAGCGGCTCAGCCCCGCGGCCACCCGGCAGCTGCAGCTGATCATCAATCGACCTCGGCGCGTAGCCCCGGCCGGCCAGCTCCGTGCGCAGATCGTCAGCCAGCGGCGCCACCGGCCCGCTCGGCCATTCGCCCGAACCACCAGCGCTCATCGGTGTGCCTCCTTGAGGGTCCTGCACAACGAGAATCACGCTTTGTAGCTGATAAGTCACCTGTCGTGAAGGACAGTGTTTAATGCCGCAGTCGGCAGGAAGGAGCCGGGCAAGAGCAGCCTGCGGCAGGAAGAGCAGCCTGGTCAGCAACTCGGATCCGCGCCTCGGCATAACGGCGCGTCCGCCTATCACAGGAAGTCGCGCCCTCGCAAGTGTGGAGGATCCTCGTTTGTCCTCGACAGTCCCAGGCGTTGTCGCTTGGCACATCAACTTGCGGTACCTGGTGCTTACCAGCCGGCAGGCAAGCGCCACCTGATTTGCACTGAGCCAAAATTTCATAATTGGTCTGCGTCGCATTCCACCTGCAGCAGCCGCAGGGGCAGGTCGAGGTAAGTGGAGGGGGATAATTCGATCATTCGGCTACCCTCCCTGCATCATGCCAACTTTATGATCACAGCGGTTGGTCCAGCGGCACAATCGCGGCTGTCGGTCTCCGTGTGGCCCTTCGCGACATGTTGGATCTTGTGTAGTAACGCACGGTAGACAGGCAACGACCGCGCTGCGAGGATTGTCTACTGATGGTCAGGGTAAGGACACGTCCGGGCGGCTCTTCGAAGTCCCGGGCTGGCGTGGCCGACAATTTCCTGGTCTGCGCCTGGGCAGGATGGTGAGTCTGCGGAGGTGGCTCAACTCGCCGAGGTGATCCAACCATGACGTCGTGTTCGGCTGGGCGGCCAGAGGCGATAACGGAAAGGTGATCATGCAGAACGGAAAATCCGAGTTGTCTAGGGCGGGGCCCGTGCCGGTACTTATTCGGTATCGCGGTCGTGCTCGCGCCGTGAGTTTATGCCCGGCGCTTCGCAAATCAAATCGCATAAGTAAATATCACACACACAGCGCAGCATGAAATCTTGTACGGGGGTGAGAGATTTGGTTGTCCGGACGCACGATTCCGCCATTACGCAGACGGATACGTGGATGGGGCCTGAACAATCGCAAATCAATCAATGGCCGGTAGTGGAAGTCGCCGTGAGCTCGCTATTAGTCGCGGACTCGCTGCGGATTTCCGGAGAGAATCAGGAACATATAGAGGCCTTGGCTGTGACACAAGGCCAGCTCCCACCGATCACGGTACATCGCCCTACGATGCGTGTTATTGATGGTATGCACCGGTTACGCGTGGCCAAGCTCCGAGGCCGAGACCGGATCACGGTGCGATTCTTCGATGGTGACGAGACCGATGCGTTTGTGCTCGCCGTCAGGTCAAACATCGCCCATGGGCTGCCGCTGTCGCTGGCCGACAGAAAAGCCGCTGCAGCGCGTATCATCGAGTCGCACCCGCAATGGTCGGATCGGATGATCGCCTCAGTTGCTGGGCTTGCCGCAAGGACGGTTGCTGAGATACGCAAGCGGCCCACCGATGAGTCGGCCCGGAGCGGCAGCAGGATCGGTCAGGACGGGCGCGTCCGTCCAATCGACGGTACCCCGGGACGCGTACTCGCGTTGGAATTAATGACTGACAACCCTAGCCTTTCCCTGCGACAGGTTGCCCGGGCTGCGGGCATATCGCCTGAAACGGCGCGTGATGTCCGAAATCGACTACGTCGGGGCGAAGATCCCGTGTCGAAGCAGCAGGTAAACAGGGACCGGGTAAAGAGGGACCGGGTAAAGAGGGAACAGGTCGACAGGGAACCGGTAAACAGGGGACCTGTACTCAAAGGTGGCAGGGATGGGCGAAGTGAACGTCCGTCAAGCGCAGGATTTAATCGAGCGCTAAGACAGAACCGACCCGCAGTCATAGAACGTCTGAGAGCCGATCCGTCGCTTCGGCTTACCGAGACCGGGCGGACCTTACTTCGGCTCCTGTATATTCATTCGATAAACACCGAAGAGTGGGAAAAGCTCATCCAAAATATCCCGCCGCACTGCAGCAGCCTGGTCGCACAACTGGCGCGGGATTATGCGCAGATGTGGAAGGAACTCGCGGAGCGGGTTGAAAGCGAGGTGGCCAATGTTTGCGTACCGCTGCGGGCGAAACGCGAAGCTGCGCCGTGCCTCCAGTAATGCGCCTCCGCCGAAGAGGCAGCGACGGGTGCGGCGGTAGCGCACCGGCTACCCCGAGATACGTTCAGGGGCTTTGTCGGTCTTTCGGGGACCTATCAGTGACGGGTCAGGGACTTGCCAGGTACCTGTTGGAGATCTCGAGGGTGGCGTCCAAGCGGGGACATCCTTCAGTTGGACGCGGGGTCGTGGCTAACAAGCGGACGTGCGGGCGGCGCGGTGGCGCAACCCGGCGACGTCGCGGCCGGCCCACCCGGCGGGACGAGGACATGCAGGGGCCGGCGCGCGATGCGGCAGCCGTGCGGTATCAAGGTCCGTGACGGCTGCAGGGAAGCGCCACGGACGTCGCACGGGGGCTGGCGCTTCCTCGCGTCCTCGCGCGGCCGGCGGAGGGGTACGGAATGACGACGGAACGCGCTGACCTTCTCGCTGTGCTCGATGGCCATGGGCTGATTCCGGCCGACGTCATCGCGGTGCTCTCGGTCGGCTCGCTGGCGCGCGGGTGGGCCAGCGAGCGGAGCGACTACAACTTCCACATCATCTCGTCGGCCGCCTGGCGGGGCGAACGCTCGGCTTCGCTCACCGTCCCGCTCCGGCCGCAGACGGTACCGGTGAAGATCTGCCACGAAGGCGGGCGATGCTGGGAGGTCAAGTTCTGGATCGATTTCCAGGTGGACCAGATGCTGTCGAAGGTGACCTGGAGCAAGTTCGAGAACGGCCGCTCGCCGACGAGGGTGCTGACCGAAGCCGAGGAGCTGTTCCTGGAACGGCTGGCCACCTGCCTGCCTTTGCAGGGCGGCGAGTGGGTGGATCGCCGTCGCCGCGACCTCGCCGCCACGGCGTACCGCGCCTTTGCCGTCACCCGGTCCCTGTGCGAGGCCGACTGGTGTGTCGAGGATGCCCTGGGCCAGCTCGCCGATGACGACCCGCTCAGCGCGACCCTGTCGGCCCGCAAGGCGTTAGGGCACGTGGTTGACGCCCTGCTGGAAAGCTACGGTGACTACGGCTCACGAACGCCGAAGTGGCGGGCCCGGCGATTGCGGGCCGTGGCCCCGCGGGAGCTTTCCTTCGAGCTCGACGCGGCCGCGGAGTTCATCTTCAAGCAGATCGACGGCGTGACCACGCTGCGGCAGATCGCGGAGCGGATCGCCGCGGCCTACCGGGTGACGGTGGGGGAAGCCCTGGCCGGCGGCAGCGAGTTCCTCGGGCAGCTCGCCGACCTGGACATGATCCACATCAGCACCGCCTGACCGGCGCGTTCCCGGGCCCGACCAGCTCAGCCGTGCCCTGGCCCGCTGTCCGTGGGCATGTCGAGCTCGAACAGCATCCGGTACTGCTTGACCAGAGCGTCGGCTTGACCAGAGCGTTGGCCGGCTCGATCAGGATGCGCAGCAGGGTGCCGTGATCGAGGTGGCGTACCGAGGTGATCACCGGAAGGCGGCCGACGAACTCGGCCCGCGCTGCGCCATAATACCGCCGGGCGAGTGCGATGAGTGAAACGCTGGCCGCCATTCTGGATATCGGCACCACCGGAGACACGGGTATGCAGTTCAACCATCTGCGACAAGAATTTCTCCATCGTCAACAGCCAGGACAGGGTTTGGGCGATCAAATTTGACACCTTCCGCCGCGTTCCGGTATAGCCTTTAATATCGGGAATATGTGGTCCCGCCAGCACAAAAAGGAGTGTGCAGATGCGCGAAGCAATCTCAGTCGCAGTCCAGAGCAGCAACTTCAGGTTGAAGAATGAGCTCGTCGAGCTCATTCCGCCGGGCGCCGTCGCACCGCGCGTGTCGATGAATGTCCGGGACCTTGAGGCCATGCGCACGCAGCGGAGCGCCGTCCCTGCGTCGAAGCACGGCCTGGAGATCATCTGCGGCGCGTCCTGCGAGACCGGCGCCCAGTAGGAGCTGCTCAGGTGGGCCGCCAACAGCGGCGGCCCACCGCGGACCTGATCCAGGCCTTCCGGGTACGCCGGGAACCGGCCGATGCCGGGTCCCACGACGTGTTCGGCCGCTATGCCGCCCTGATCACCACGAGTGCGCTCGCCCCTGCGGCCCGTTTCGACGACTTCGGCCCGGACTGGCCGCCACCGAGAACGGCCGCCGCAACCCAGACCATTATCCTTCAACGTAACCGGCCATCCTGCGATCTGCCTTCCCGTCGGGTTCTCCAGCTCTGGCCTGCCGCTGGGAACGCAGATCGCGGCCGGTGCCCTTCGCCGAAGCGCTGCTGTTCCGGGTGGCCGCGACGGTGGAGGCGCGGTTGGGACTCAGCGACCGCCGGCCCCCGGGGGCGTCGACCGGGCGCGGGTCAACGCGGAGCGGACTCGCTCACCCAGCCCGACTCGATCAGTGCGTCGAGCAGCCCGTCGGCGACGTCCCGCGTCAGGGGGCGCCGCATAGCGTAGGAAGTCTCGCTGATCACGTCGTCGCGGCTGCGGCTGCCGTCGGCCCGGATGCCGAAGTTGAACAGCAGCGACAGGGTGCGCTTGTCGGCCGCGACCAGATCCGTGACCGCCGTCCTGGTCGCGGCGGGCAGATCCGCTGTCATCGCCCGCACATTGAACGGGCCCGACCAGTGGCGGCGCAGCACCGGCACGCCGCCGCTCGCGCTGGCGCCCGGTTCTGCGCCATCGGCCGGCACACCGTCGCCGGCCGCCGTACCGCCGGGCCAGCTCCCCTCGGCGAGGCGGCGGATGGCGGTGGTCACCCGCGCCACATGGCGGCACAGCCCCTCCCCCCAGGGGCCCGGATGCGCGCGGGCCAGCCGGGCGGCGGCATCGCGCTCCCGCCTGCACCAGCCGTCGACGATTCCGCGCCGGGTGGCCGGGCTGGGCCCGCCCGAGGCGACCAGCTGGGCCAGCGCCGCCCCGGCCGCGATCGCCCGGACCATCTCGATGGCGGAGACCTTGTCCACCGAGTCGGCCGCCGAGTGGTTGAACCGGTCGGCCGGATGGCAGAACTGCACCGCAGGGCGCCGTAGCGCAGGGTCGGCCAGCAGGGCGTGGTCGGAGAAGCCCAGGAAAGGCTGCGCGCTCCAGGTGCCCGATGAGCCTGCGGTGCGGGCGAAGACCTGGCCGACCACATCCTCGGCCAGGGGCGCGAGCAGCGACGGCACGGTGTCCGGCGGCCGCTCCACGACGAACGGCGACTGGCATCGCTGTTGATCCTCGCCGACCATGTCCAGGTTGATCAGTGCCGTGGGCAGGGCAGGTGGCGCCGCACCGGCACCAAAGACGCGCTCATGCAGTGCTGCGGCGGTGCCCAGGTACTCCGGTCCCCAGTGGAACCGGATCGACTGCCGGGTGCCCCAGCCACGATCCCGGCGGCGCGCCTCGGTGAGCAGCCGGGCCGTGCCCAGCAGCGCCGCCACGCCGGAGGCGTTGTCGTTCGCGCCCGGCCTCGGATGACACAGGTGGGCGGTCAGCCACACCTCGTCGGCCCGCTCACCGGGGATCACGCCGGAGACGACCGCCATCGGCGCGCTGCGGTCAACCTCGATGAGCACCTGGGCCCGGGCGCCGCGATCGGCCGCCGCCGCGACCCGGTGACGCTCATCCGGTGTAAGGCTGAACGCGAACAGCGCACCGCCGGGAGGAAGCTCGACGCGGCCCCGGTAGCTGAGATCACCGTCCTCGCGTGCGGCGGCGTCGGTAACGAACCCGAGCGCGCCGGCGGCCGCGAGATCAGCCAGGAACGAGCCGCGTGAGAACGTTTCACGGTCGGCCACGATGATCGCGCCGCGATACCCGGCAGCGGGCGGCTGGCGCGCGTTCACCAGCGGGGCGTGGATGCCGTCCGGCGCGGTGGGCGCTGAGTACGTCGCGACAGCGCACGGGTCGCGGGCGTGGTCCAGGTCGATGACACCCGCAGCCCCCGCGGACACCTGCAACCCGGCGCGCCGCGGGGTCCACCCCAGCGGCCCGGCGAACGACCACCACCGGGTCTGGCCATCCGCCGGGTACCGGCGGACGGTGACGTCGGCCAGCCCCGCGTCGGCGGCCGCCCCGGCGACGCGGTCAGCAGCTTGCCCCAGGCCAGCCGAGGCCTGGTACCGGTCAAAGGCGCTGACTTCCCGCAGCTGGGACAGCACCCGCTCGGCGGCTACCCGGCTGAGCACCTCGTCTACCGTCGTGTCGCCCATGTCACTTCACCGCGAACCCCTGGCCGAACTGCCAGGGCGTCAATGTCGGCCCACAATGCCACGACTGGCATGATACATATATTCAGTGGCGCGAGGCAGACGGCCGCGAAACTATTCAGATACGGCTGTAACGCGCCACTGCGCTTATGTCAATGCTGGGAAATACCGCGGATAACGAGGGAGAACATGACTGCCATCACGCGCGTCCTATGGCGCGAGATTCTCGATAGTCGGGGAAATCCGACCGTCGAGGTCGACGTGACTCTCCAGGACGGCTCGCTGGGGCGTGCTGCCGTGCCCTCGGGCGCCGATTTCGACGGCTGGAAGCTGATCACCGAGACTCTCGGCTCCCGCGTTCAGCTGGTCGGCGACGACCTGTACTGCACGGACGTCGTGCGTCTCCGCGACGGCATCGAGCGCGGCTCCGGCATTCGATCCTGGTCAAGGTGAACCAGATCGGCACCCTGACCGAGACGCTGACCACCATCGAGACCGCGCACAAGGCGGGATACAGTGTGGTGGTGTCGCACCGTTCCGGGGAGACCGAGGACACCACGGTCGCCGACATCGCCGTGGGGGTCAGGTCGGGCCAGATCAAGACCGGCTCGCTGTCCCGGTCGGACCGCACCGCCAAGTGCAACCAGCTGCTGCGTATCGAGGAAGAGCTCGGCTCGCAGGCGATCTACGCCGGGCGGAGCGTGCTGGGCGTCCGCGGCCAGCGCGCCGGCACCTGAGCAGCCCGGGGCCGCATATGCCGCTCGCCATCAGCTCATACCTTGCTGCTGATTCCCTGGCAGACAGCAAGGACGAGCTGAACCTCAGCTGGACGTCGGATGAGCGCGGCTGTCTCGGGATCGACCTGCCCGCGCTGGTGGGCGCCGAACTGGACGCGGAGATCCGCGGCGGGCTGGAGTACGTGCACAGCTATCTGGTCACCGATCCCTATGCGGAACAGGCCCTCGGGCCCGCCGTGGCCAGCTACTTCTCGCTCACCTCCGCGCCGCGGGTGACCTGCGGCGCCGGCGTGGGCTCGCTGTTGCATGGGCTGGCCCGGCTCGCGGCGGGCCAGCGGGTGGGCATCCTGGGCCATGTCTACCCGGACTTCCCGTTCTGGGTGGCCCGGTCCGGCGGCCAGTGCCGCAGCTGGCATCCAGATCATGACAGCGATGCGCCCGGGATCATCTTCATGGAACGGCCGCAGCTGGTCGGCGGTCAGTCGAAATTGCCGGCGCTGCGGCATCTCGGCCAGGAGGCAATGACCCGCGGCGCCCTGGTGCTGGTAGACGAGTCGAACGCCAACTACTGGCCGCCCTCGTTCAGTGCGGTGAACCTCCTCGCCGAGCTGCCGAACCTCGTCGTTGTCCGGGGCCTCTCCAAGGCCTATGGGCTGGGTGGCCTGCGGCTGTCCTACTGTGCCACGTCCGGTGGTCAGGCGACCGAGCTGGTCCGCTCGGCGGTCCCGCCGCTGCTGGCCTCCTCGCTTTCGCTCCGGATCGGCCGCCGGGTCCTGCTGGCCGGCGACATCACCGCCGCACTGCGGGCGCGCATCGCCACCGCCAAGGACCAGACCCTGGCGCTGTTCCGGCGAGCCGGCCTGCGCCACCCGCGCGTCGGCCGGGTACCTTCCGTACATCTTCTTCGACGTGACGGCCGAAGCCGATGCGGCGCGGGCCCGCGGCCAGCTGGAGGCGGCCGGGATCCGGGGCAAAGATCACCTGTTCTGGAGCGAGGCCGCCGAGGGCGGCGCGGGCCGCCTGTACCGGCTGAGCGTGCCGTTGGCCCCCGCACGGATGGCGGCCCTGGCCGGCCGCCTGGCCCCCGGGCCAGCGCCCGCCGCCACGGACCGCTCCGCTGAGCCACCGCGGCGCCGCGATGCGGGCCCGTTACCGGGTGGATAAGAGCTGCCGCGTGCCGTGCGGCCCGAACAGCCGGTCGGCGAGATCCTGGGGCACCCGCCGGATCGTCGGCTTGCACCAGGCAGCGCCGGCCGCGCCGTCGCGGCCGACCGCGCCACCGGCCGCCGCGGCGGCGTGGTCGGTGGCAGGCGCCCGCTCGCGCAGGCGCCGTCGGGCGGCTCGCTCCAGCAGATCGGCCCAATTCTTCGCGGTGTCGCCAGCCTCCGGTAAGTGGGCGGCCTGCTGCAACCGGGGCCACACGCCGACCGCAGCATCGGCAGGCCGTCCGGGATATTCCCGGAAAAAATCAGATGCGGGTCGGCGCTGATGAACCAGCCGACCGTGTTCTTCTCGGGGAACCGGGCGACCTCCCGGGACAGCCCAGCCGGGTTGCCGGACAGCAGGAAATGCCCGCCGGGCACCCGCGCGAGGTACGAGGACGAACGGGTGGAGCGAGCCCACTCGGCCATCGCCGCCGGGCAGTCCGTGTCCTCGTCTCCCGCGAGCGCGGCGACCGGAACGGCCAGCGGGTCATCGGGCCCGCGCTGATAGCCCGATACCAGGGCGAGGTCAGCCCCCGCAGGGTAGGTGCCGATGCCAGCGTCACGACAGATCCGGCGCGTGGCTGATGTATCAGCGGCTGGGCTCGACGCTCTACCTAATTACAAGACTGGGACGGCGTCTCATCGACTAGCTGGACGAAGCGATCATCAGGCTCATGGTTCGTGGGCGTGAGGTGTTACACGCGGAACTGGCGACTTCAACCGGCTACCGGTAACGCCGCGCTCATCGAGTCGCCACGCCACAGGGCCTCGGGATCAGGGAGAGTGGTTCGATGTGGATGACACGATCGAACTTGCCGCGGATCTGAAGCTTTCCGCTCGTGATGTGGTCGCGGTAGCGATCTCTTCGATTTCCCTTGACGTGCTCGTACGCGTTGACGGTATCGACAAGGACCACGTCACCGCATTGATCGAGACGTCAGACACGTTACCGCCAATCGTAATTCATAGAACTACGATGAGGGTGGTCGACGGTGTACACAGGGTGCGTGCTGCACAGGCGCGCGGACAGACTCATATCGAGGCCGTGTTCTTCGACGGCAGCGATGCAGATGTCTTCGTACTGGCTGTAAGACTGAACTCTGGGCACGGACTGCCGCTATCCCGGAAGGACCGCCGGGCAGCTGTCGCGCGCATTGTTGTGTCCCATCCCTCATGGTCGGATCGGCGAGTCGCTGCCCTGGCGGGGGTGAGCCCCAAGACGGTTGCGGTGGTCCGGAAGTGTGCGACTGAGGAAACTCCTCAGTTGAACGCTCGCGTTGGACTGGATGGGCGGGCACGCCCAGTGGACGCCGGGGAGGGTCGTCGGCGGGTGCATGAGGTGTTGAACGAAAGGCCGAACGCCCCGGTGCGAGAGGTGGCAGCGGCGGCGGGTGTGGCCCCGGCTACCGTCAGCGATGTGCGACGGCGCAGAAAGCAAGGGTTGGACCCGGCGCCCGTCCGCGGACGAGGTGGGAGCGTTCGTTCGGCCCTTCCCCATGCGGTGCCCGATTCCGCCGGGGCTGCGCTCGTAGGTCATGGCAACCGGGTAACGCCCACTGTGAACGAGAGAAAGGCAGGGATGCGAGGTACAGGAGCACAGGACTTCTCCAGGAACCTGGGAAGTCTGCGCGCTGATCCCTCGCTTCGATCCACGGACGCCGGCAGGATACCCTGCGGTTGCTAGGTACTAGCTCTGTCGCCATCCAAGTCTTCGACGATCTGGTACGAGCGGTGCCAGATCATAGAAGGGCCACTGTGGCTGACATTGCCCGCCTGTGCGGCCAAAGCTGGTTGCGTTTTGCCGCTGAACTTGAAGGTTCGAAGCGGAAGATGGCGTAGCCGTCCCCCGCGCAGCTAGTCGACGGATGTCAGTTCATGGGTACCCCGACCCGCGGCCGAGCCGTAACGTGAGTGGGGATGCCGCAAGCCGCAAGCCGCGAGGCGGCGGTTTGGCGCCGAAGCCTTGAAGGGGGTCGTGTGGCCACCGCCGAGAGGGACGCTTCGCTGGCCTGCTCCTTCTGCCGCAAGACCCGCGGCGATGCCGGGCACTTGGTCGAGGGCCCTGGCGTGCAGATCTGCGAAGGCTGCGTGGAGCTGTGTCAGGAAGCCGTCGACGAGCAGCGCGCGAAGGCCACAGGCCGCGCCCCGGAGCAGATGCCCCGCCCTCGCGAGATCAGGGCCGTCCTCGACGAGTACATCGTGGGCCAGGACCGGGCAAAGCAGACGCTGGCCGTTGCCGTCTACAACCACTACAAGCGAATCCGGGTGGGCTTCGATGAGGCGCAGCGGCGCGATGGAGTGGAGCTCGCCAAGGCGAACATCCTGCTCATCGGGCCGACGGGCTCGGGCAAGACACTGCTCGCGCAGACGCTCGCCAGGATCCTCGATGTACCGTTCGCGGTCGTGGACGCGACCACATTAACCCAGGCTGGGTACGTCGGTGAGGACGTCGACGGGATCCTGCTGCGGCTTCTTCAGGCCGCGGAGCACGACATCGAGAAGGCCAAGCGAGGCATCGTCTACATCGACGAGATCGACAAATGCGCCCGCAGGAGTGACAACGCGCCCGCGGCGCGCGATGTGGCGGGGGAGGGTGTGCAGCAGGCCCTGCTCAAGATACTCGAAGGGTCCACCGTCTCGGTGTCCACGAAGGACGCAGGAGCAGGCGCCGTGCGCAGCGGACGTGGATCTCAGGACCGCGACCTACTGCGGATCGACACATCACACATCCTCTTCATCGCGGGTGGCGCGTTCTCCGGGCTCGAACGGATCGTCGAGGCCCGGATCAGCCAGGGCGGCATCGGTTTCGGTGGCACGGTCTATTCCAGGCAGACGGCGGAGAGCGCGGACCTCTTTGCCGAAGTCACGCCGGAGGATCTGGTGAGGTACGGCATGATTCCCGAGTTCATCGGCCGCCTTCCGGTGATCACGTCGGTGCGCCACCTCGACCGCGACACCCTGCTGCGGATCCTGACCGAGCCTGCGGACGCTCTCGTCAAGCAATACCGGCTGCTCTTCGAGCTCGATGGCGTTGAGCTCGAGTTCGCGCCCGGGGCGCTTGAGGCGGTCGCGGACCGGGCGATCCTGCGAGGTACGGGAGCCCGCGGGCTGCGCGCGATCCTCGAGGAGGCACTGCTGCGGGCGATGTACGAGGTTCCGTCGCTGCCCGACGTCACGCGCATCGTGGTGAGCGACGACGTCGTCTTCCGCCGGGCGAGCCCCGCGCTCATCATGTATGACGGAACGACTGTGGGCCTGTCGTCGCTGCCCGTGCCCACAGGCAGCGGATACGGTTCACCCGGCTGATGGCCGCCGCCTGACACAACCCCGCCCGCCACCTGCAAACTCCGCCGGAAAACTCAAGATGAGTGTCAAAGTCCTAGCAGCAAAGCGCGGAGCGTGGCTTGGTAGCCGCCCGGCCCGCGTCCGGCGCCGCCACGTACTTCCCCCACTGATCATCTCGCGTAGGGCGGCGCGGAGCATGCCACACAGCTTTGGGCTGCCATAGAGTTCATTATCGTGACCACGTATGCCGGACGCGAAATACACCTGGCTGCCCGGCCGATCGGCTGGCCCACGAAGGACACCTTCCGCCTCGTCGAGGCGGCGGTGCCAGATCCAGGGCCTGGGCAGGTGCTCGTGGCGAACCGGTTCTTCTCGATCGACCCCTGGATGCGCGTGCGCATGGACGACGTCAAGTCCTATGCCCCGCCGTTCGAAGTCGGTCAGGTGATGGACGGCCTCGCCGTCGGCGAGGTGCTTACCTCGAATGACCCGGCCCTCTCGCCCGGGGACGTGGTGCTGCACCGGCTCGGGTGGCGTGAGTACGCTCTGGTCGGCGCTGCCAGCGCCCGCAAGGTGGACGCGAACCTCGTACCGAGCATCTCCATCTACCTGAGCGTTCTTGGGGCACCCGGCCTCACCGCGTACGTGGGGTTACTGGACATCGCGGCGATGCGCGCAGGCGACGTCGTCTTCGTCTCCGGCGCCGCTGGCGCGGTTGGCGGCATCGCTGGGCAGATCGCCCGGTTCCGCGGTGCCAGCCGGGTCATCGGCAGCGTCGGCACGTCGGAGAAGGTCAGTTATGTCATCGACGAACTGGGCTTCGACGATGCCTTCAACTACCGGACGGAGGCCCCGGCCGCCGGCTTGGCCCGCATTGCCGCGGAGGGCATCGACGTCTACTTCGACAACGTCGGTGGCGACCATCTCCAGGCCGCGATCGGCAGCCTCCGCCAGAACGGGCGGGTGGCGATGTGCGGGGCGATATCGCTGTACAACGCCACCGAGCTGCCACCCGGACCCGACAACCTTGCGTTCGCGGTGTCGAAGCGCCTGACGCTTCGCGGATTCCTCATCCGCGATCATACCGACCGCATGCCGGCGTTCATTGAGGAGATGGCGGGGTGGCTGCTTGGTGGGCAGATCCAGTACCGCGAGACAGTCATCGAGGGCATCGAACACGCGCCGGAGGCGTTCCTCGGCATGATGCGAGGCGACAATATCGGCAAGATGCTGGTGAAGCTCGACGCCCCGTAGCCCGCCTCAGCTTGGCGGCGCGACCACGAGGCATGCGTTATGCCCGCCGAAGCCGAATGAGTTCGACAGCGCCGGCGCCGCCGCGACTGTGCGCGGGCTTTCGGCCACGAGGTCAACGAGGTGTGCCTCGGCCGACGAGGTGAGGTTGGCGATGGGCGGGATGACACCGAGCCGGGCCGACTGCAGCGCGACGACGGCCTCGGTCGGCCCAGAGCCACCGATCAGGTGACCGAGGACGCCCTTCGGAGCCGTCACCGGAACGGTGCGCTCGCCGAAGATCGCCGCAATCGCCCTCGCCTCGGCCTGGTCGTTGAGACGGGTCGAGGTGCCGTGCGCGTTGATGTGACCGATATCCGACGGCGCGAGGCGCGCATCCGCCAGCGCCATCCGCATGCACGCCTGGATCGCGAGGGTGTCTGGGTTCGGGGCGACGATGTGGTATGCGTCGCAGGTGCTGCCGTACCCGAGCAGCTCGCCGAGGAGGCGGGCACCCCGGGCCTGCGCGTGGTCCCAGCGTTCCAGCACGAAGAAGGCAGCGCCTTCGCCCATCACGAAGCCGTCGCGCGCATCGTCGAACGGCCTGGCACGCGAGGGCGGGTTCGTCATTGCGGACGGAAAGCGCGCCTAGCCGCGCGAACGCCGCGATGACCAGGGGTGTGAGCGCCGCGTCGACACCGCCGGCGATGGCGAGCGTCACCTCGCCTGAGCGGACTTTCAGCATCGCCTCACCGATTGCTGTCGCTCCGCTGGCACACGCAGTGGCATAGGTAAGGCTTGGGCCGGTGAATCCCAGGCGCATGGCGATCCGGGCCGCCGGAGAGCTGGACATGATGCGCGGCACCGTGTGCACGGGGATCGGCCCCTGCTGGCTCAGGTGGGAGAGCATGGCCAGTTCGAAGGTGGAGAGTCCGCCGCAGCCTGTGCCGACGAACACGCCGGCCGGGTGCGGTGTGGAGGCCGTGCCCAGGTCGGCGTCCTCCGCGGCTTGGACGGCCGCCGCGACCGCGAGCTGCGTGGGCCGGTCGATCTGGCGCAGTTCCCGCACCGAGAAGTGGGACTCCGGCTTGAATGCGGTCTCACACCCGAAGCCGACTGGTGCGCCGGAACTAGTCAGCGAGTCGACCTTGGCTGCCGTCGATCGGCCCGCGGTGATGGTCTCGAAGACCTGGTCACTCGTCGCGCCCGCGGGTGTGAGCATACCCACGCCGGTGAGGGCGACCCTCGTGCCGCCATCCCCGTGCCGCCAGGTCACGACGGATCACGGGCGGTGGTGAGCATGTCCACCGCTTCATTTACGGTCCGGATCTCGCTCAGCTCCCGCAGATCGAGCCGCATCGTCAAGGCGGTCTCCAGGCGGGCTCCAATCTCCATGAGTTCCAGGCTGTCCACCTGCAGCTCCCCGAGGAGGTCGGTGTCGCTGGTGATTTCGCGTGGTGTCAGACCTAATACCTCGGCGACAGTTGCGCGGACAAGATCAGCGAGTTGGTCGCGCTCCATCTTGGGTGTCCCCCGCTCGAACCACAAAACATGCGATTGGCATGTACCGGAAATTCGGGATCATGGATCATGACCTTAACAACGGCTCACATCGCCTATGATACATACGGAACTTTGCCCTCTTCGGGATTACTCGCGGGCTATGGCCTTCTCTCGGATGTGGGCATGGAAGCGCGCAGGCTATATCGTCTGCAGGGCGCGGATCATTCCAAGATTAGCGAGACTGGAGGTCGGTTCGGTGCCCACGGTCGAAGTCGGTGTGCAGCTTGCGGTGTCTCCGGATATGGCCTGGGACACGATCATCGACGTCGAGTCGTATCCGCGCCGCATGCACAACGTGCAATCCGTGCGACTGCTACCCGAATCCGGCGAGGGGTTCCGACGTGCCGCGTGGTCGGTGCTGCTGCGCGGGTCGGTGCTGCGCTGGGTCGAGCGGGAGTACCTGGATGCACCCGCCCGGGTCGTTCGGTTCGAACAGGAAAGCGGCGACCTCGACCTCTTCTCCGGGTACTGGTCGGTGCAGCCCCACGGTTCCGGCGGCAGTGACGTTCGACTGCACGTCGACTTCGACATCGGCATTCCGCTGCTGGCCGACATGCTCAACCCGATCGCCAAGACCGCCCTCACCGACAATGCCGTCCTTATGTTGCAGGCGCTGGAACACGTGCCTGCCGAGGCCGAGGCATGACGGCGCCGCCGGGGACAGCCCGGCTGAGCGTGCAACGTCTGAACTTCCGCTACCCCCGGCAGCGCGAGCTGGCTCTGGTCGACGTGACGTTCGACGTGGACGAGGGCGACATCCTTGGTGTTCTGGGTCCCAACGGCTCCGGCAAGACCACGCTCCTCGCGGCCCTGCTGGACGCCCGGCACGGTGCCCGTGGCGGGGAGGTCCTGATCAGCGGCGAACGGGGCGGCCGATCGGCGGTCGGTTACGCGCCGCAGGAGATCGCCTTGTACCGCCAGCTCACCGTGGTCGAGAACATGCGGCATGCGGCACGGCTGCGGGTGCCGTGGGCGCGGGTAGGTGAGGCCGTGGACAGCGCCCTGGAGGAGTACGGGATCGCGAGGGTCGCGAACCTCCAGGTACACCGGCTGTCCGGTGGCTGGCAGCGCATCGTCCACGTCGCGGCGAGTTTCGTGCACCGTCCGCCCATCCGGCTGCTCGACGAACCGACCGCCGCACTGGACTTCGAGGCCCGGATCCGGCTGCTGGGCCTCGTCCGGGCGTGGCGTGATCAACAGGTGACGACGCTGCTGACGTCGCATTATCCCGAGGACATCGAGCAGGTTTGCTCGTCGGTCGTGTTGCTCGACGGCGGCCGCGTCGTGCGCAAGCTACGGCTCGACGAGCTCCTGGGCCGCGACCGGCCGACGTTGCTGGTCGAGTCCGAGGCCGATGGCGACCGACGCCAGTCGACCGCCCCGGCCCCGCGGCTGGTGCGCGACCTGCCGGACACGCTGGCCGCGCTGGTGCGCAGCGACGGCGGCGCGCCAACCGCATCCCTCACGAATGTGCGAATCGTGCAGAACACACTGCGTGACCTGCTCTCGCGCGACAGCGACCACGACCACGACCACGACCGGGAGGGGTCGCTCGATGGGGTGGGCTGAGGGACCCGGTCCGCGCCCGGCCGCTCTTGTCTGGGCCTACGCCGCGACGGATTTCCGGCTGTTGTGGCGGCACCGGACTCCTGTGGTCTTCCTCTTCCTGGTCCCGGCGATGCTTTCGCTTATCCTCGGCCCGTACGTCTCCGGTGGCGCCGGCCTCGGCGCGGCGGGCCGGTCCGAGCTCGGCTTCGCGGTCATGTTCAGCTTCATGACGACGAACTACGTTGGTGTGGCGCTCTTTCGCGAGTTCGTGGACAACACCTGGGTCCTGCAGGCGGTACACCAGCCGCCGAGAGGCATCTTCCTGCTCGGCAAGGCGTTGCCGGTGGCGGCTGCCGGGCTGCTCCAGCTCGTCGTGTTCGGTGCCGCCGCGCTGTGGTTTCTCGGCCTGCCGCTGCATGGCAACATCGTTCAACTGCTCATCGTCGCGGTCGTCCTGGTCACGTTCGCCTCGGTGCTCGGCGTTGTTCTCTACAACCTGACGACGCTGTTCTCGGTGTTCCAGAGCCTCGCCTACCTGATGCTTATCGCACTCGGCGGACTCGGCGGTGCCATCGTGCTGCCCGCAGCGACTGCCGGCCACCTCCCGCCTGCTGAGCCCACTGACTCCGGACTACTGGGCGCTGCGCGCGTTGCAGGAGGCTACCGTAGGCGGCGGCTCATGGCTGCCGACGATCCAGGCGGTCGCGGTCATTGGGGGCGCCGCGGTGGTGCTCGGTGTGGTCGCCGTCAGGACGCTTGACTACCGCAGGGAAAAGGCGGTGGCGGCGTGACCGGTCGAACCCCTCCGCACAGCGCCGCACATCCAGGGGGATGGCGTGATCGATGACAACCAGCGCCGGCAGTATCTGGCGGACTTCCTCGCTCGTAAGGGCAAGGGCGTCGACGACCTGCGGGAGCAGGTCGACGACAGCTTCGGGGACCCTCATCTGGTCGCCGCCGCCGGCGAGTCCTGCAGGGCTTCGGCAACGAGGAGAGCGACGTCGACTTGCTCGCCCTAGTCGACGCCCCCCGCGTGACCGATATTCCCATCCCGTCCCATGTGCTGGATATGCCGGTGGACGTGAACTATCTCGACGTCGCCTGGATGCGCTCGGCGGGCGATGACGTGCTGGCCGCTGGACGCCGACCGCCGTCGGCCTGTCGCAGGCGCAGTGGCGGGCCGCGTACCGGCGGGTGACGAAGATCGGGCGTCTCGTCTACAGCCTGACCCTCACCGGCGACCCAGCACTATTCGACTGGCAGAATCGGCTGCGCAAAGCCTTTCCCGAGCACGCCTCGCGGTGGTGGCGGGCGGAGTGTCTGCGCCAGCTGACCGCGGCCCGGCTCCTCGCTCCCGATCGGCCCCTGCTCGCCGCGCAGCGTTACTGCGACGCCGGCATGGCGGCGCTGGAGTCTGCGGCAGCCGCCGTGGACGAGGCGTACACCGGGCCGAAGTGGATCGGCGCGAAGCTGCGCCGCATCGGCGACCCCGCACTGGAGTCCGCGTTCCAGCGGCTCATCGAGATCCCTGTGACGACGGTGGACGCATCCGCGTACACCACGGTCACGGAGCGGATCGTCGCGGAGCTTACCAGCACCGACCCTCTTCCCGGCGACCCGTACGTGGTGCTCACTCGCCACGAGGGGGTGCGGCGAGAACAGGCGCTCGGCCTGGTTCTGCTGCACCGTTTCGGAGCCCGTGGGGTGGAGTCGGACGACCCCACGTTCGGTGTCGCTGACGAGAAGGGGGTGCTATGGCATGGCACCGTGTCGGCGATCACAGACGCCGCCCACGTGGCGCTGACGCAGGGCCTGGCTTGGTTGACGGTAAGGGAGGGCGCTCCCCTGTGACTACCAGAATCGTGCCGGATGCCCGGCGATGGATGGCGTTCCACAGCGCCGGTGTGTACGAGTTGCTGCTGCATATCCACGGCAGTCTCGAGGACTATATCGGTGCCGCCGGCGCCGGCGAGTATCGAGTCGCCGCCTTCTCGGCCCGCACTCTCGTGCTGCAGTGCTTGTGTGTGCGCGCGCTCGGCGCCGAGGGGGTGCCTGCCGCCGGGGACGATCCGCTGGCTGATCCGTTCGCCGGGTTGCCCACGGCGACGGTGTCCGCGGGGCTTGCGCTGATCCGGGAGGTCGTCTCCGGTGAAGGCTCAGGTCAGGTCGACCGCGTGATCGGGTACGTTCGGGCGCTGGAACGCGACCTGGGCTTTGCGGAGCCACCCGCGTCCGTGCGCCGCCCGGAGGGGCTCTACCCAGGCCTGCGCCTGGCCCGGCAGCTCATCCCGCTGAACCGCGCGTCCGGCTACCCGTTGGCGTTTCCCGCCTCGTGGCTGCCACCTGATGAGTCCACCCAGGAGGGTTAACGCCACATGGACATCCTCGTCACGGGCGCGTCGGGCGTTGTCGGCGTGGAAATCTGCGCGGAGCTCGCCCGCACCGGGCGCCGCGCGGTCCAAGTGGCCCGTCGGCCACCGGGCAGCCGCGGTTGGGTGGCGTGGCACATGGGCGGTGAGGCGCCGCCCAGTGAACTGCGCCGACCGTGGGACGTCATCATCCACACCGCAGCATCCACCAGGTGGACGATGACCCGTGCAGAGGCGACGGCCGCGAACATCGAGCCGCTGCGCGCCGTGCTGGATCTCGCCGGCCGACACACCCATCTCGTGCACGTGTCGACGGCGTACGTGGAGCGCCCGGAAGGCGCGGAAGTCCCCGATGGGTTCGACGGCTACCGCAACGGCTACGAGTGGTCCAAGGCCGCGTGCGAGCGTCTGCTGGACGACTGGACCGACGGCACGACCGCGATCGTACGTCCGCCGCTCGTCCTCGGCCGGTCCGTCGACGGCGCCATCGCGCGCTTTGGCGGACCGTACACACTGCTGCAGGCGCTCATGTCCGGCATGGCGCCGGTAATCGTCGGCGACCCAGCTGGGTACGCCGAGATCGCTCCGGTCGACCTCGTTGCGCGGGCGGTCGTGGCGGCGGCCATGTCGCCGGACGGCCATGACCCTATCGAGATCGTGGCTGCGGGCGACCGGTGCCTGCGCCTGGGCGAGGTGGTCGAGGTGATCTTCGGCACGGTCAACGCCTGGCGCGCGGGCGAGGGACTGCCCGCGGTACACCCTCCACCGAAAATCGCGCTCGACACCTGGCACCGCTTCTTCCTGCCGCTGGCCCGCACCCACCTGTCCGAGGTACAACTCGAGGCCGTGCAGCTGATGGGTATGTTCGAGGCGTACACGAGCATGGCGAGACCGTTCCGGCCGACCTGGCAGGTCGCTGATCCGCGCGAGGTCATCGCCCGGTCGGTCGAGTACTGGATCGCAAGCAAACCGCGGCTGGCGCGTCGCACGCCGCAGCCCTGGAGCCTCGTGAGCCCCGCCGCAGTGGACGCATAACGACCCGCGCGAAGATCACCTGGTACCGAATCGTGGTCCGGCATGGGTGGCGGAGGCATCAGATCAGCTCCACCCCGGGTGAGAGATCCTTGCACAGGCGGTCCCGCCGTCAATCTGCCGCGGCGGCGACGGCGTCCCGCGCTCGGTTTATCCAGTCCGCAGGCGAGGTCACCGGGGCCAGGTCCGCGCACGACTCCCGTTCGGCCGGCACGGAAGCGGCCGCGATGCAAACGAAATCCCACACGTCGACGTCCGCGCGGCGTGGGTCGATGATGGCGGTGAGCTCGTCCCAGGTCATCGCCGGCCCGTCCGACGCCGCCGCCCGCAGCCTCGCGATCGCCTCCGCCGACGGCACGGACGTCTCAACGCGGTGCAGCGCCCTGCCGAGATCGAGGTCGTGTGCCGGATACCTGCCTTCCAGCCGGGAAATCCACCGCAGCACCTCGTCGGTGACGTCCGCCCCGGCGCCGTCCCGCACCACGGTGAGCAGGTCGCGCCGCTCCGCCCGGTCAAGGAAGATCGCCAGCTCGCAGACGACGTCGACCGGTTCGTCGGCGACGTGGACAAAGTTGATGACGCGGTTCGGGGGATTGAGCACCGACCGCAGTTGGGTTTCCCCGCGGGCACCTGGATCGGCCGGGCCCTTCAGGTCTGCCAGGCGAGCCGAACCGGGAACCACTCCGTCGTAGCACGTGTCGTCGAGAATCAGCAGCAGCGTGTCGGTCGCGGTGTGCATGATCGTCATCAGGTTGAGACGGTCGGTCGGGTAGACGTTCCAGTTGTAGCGCCACAGCTCTCGCATCGAGTGCCGGTTGTGCCGGAATGGCGAAACGCCGACGCTTCGGAAGCCCTGCCCGTCGAGGAACTCCATGATGCGCCTCATACGCCGCCCCACCACGCCGTCGCACTTGAAGGTGAGCAGCGCCGAACGGCCCAACATGCTCGCCGCGCGGGGGCCGAAGATGTCATCCACATCGGCCCAGCACTCGCGGAAGTACAGGTCCTCGGCGAGCAATTCCTGTTTGCGCTGGGAGGCTGTCAGCGCGCTCCAAGTGGCGGGCGTGGGCATGTGGTCGCTGGCTGGAACTCGGTGCATGATGCGCATTCTCCTTATTCGCGCTCGCCGTCGACTTTTTCCGCGCTCGCCGCCGACGGTATCTGCCGGGCCGCCGTTTCCCGACATTGCCGCGCAGGGTACCAGGCCGCGATCAGCTCTGGCGCCCACCGACCCACTCCGCCCGGCCCCCGGTGAGCTCCCGGCCATGCCGCCAACTCTCCGGGTCGGGATTGACGAGAACCTTGACCGTACCGGGTTCGTCGTAGGTGATGAAGCTTGTTCCCAGCACCGCGATATCCCACGGATCGAGGCTCACGGCCAGCCCATCCAGCCGCCGTCGGAACGGTCGCCACTCGATGCGCTGGCCGGCCCGCATCCGGTCGAGGTCGGCAAGCAGATGCGCCACCACATCCGGATTGCCAGGCTGGGCCGAGCGGACCGCGTCGCTCACCCGCTCGACGGACTCCGCGCTGATCAGCGACCGGCCCGGGGCGGGATGCTGGCACAACGCCTGGGCCAGGGCCTCCTCGTCGGTGCGCCCCGGTTGACCGTCACGCAGCCGCTCCAGCAGCCGCAGCCGGGCCGGATGGTGGAACAGCAGCCCGAACTCGCGCACAAGATCGGCTGGCTCGTCGGCGACGTGGATGAGGCTGAGCACTCGGTTCGGCTGGCCGAGCAGGTGGCGCAGCGTGCCGGGCACCTGAACCGCCATCATCGCGGAGCCCTTGAGCGAGCTGAGCCGCACGCTGGCCGGCAGGTCGTGGTTCTCCGCGCTGTGCAGCGCCAGCATCAATGCCGGGCCGGTCTCGAGCACGGCCTCATTGACCGCGAGCCGATCGAGTGTCGCGGAGGTGAGCTGGTAGCGCCAGAGCTCGCGCCAGAGCGTCCGGTGCAACCTCAGCGCCCGCACGCCAACCGGGGTGAAGTCGTGATCGCGAAGGAAGCCGAGGACGGGGGCGAGCTTGCCTGCTACCAGCCCGTCCGGTTTGATCATCAGCATCGCCGACTGCCACAGGGCCTCGCCCAGGGCGTCACCGAACACCCACTCGACATCGTCGAGGCCCTCGCGGAAGTACGTCTCCCGGCCGTACAGTTGTTCCTTCAACGGGATGCGGGTCAGTACGGACCATGGCACCGATGCGATTGCCAACCCCCTCGTCGTCGACTCTCCGACGTGTGTCGTGAATCTCTGAAACATACGTTACTAAGCCAGATATTGCCACCACCTCAATGACGTAGAATAAACCGTCAGGCCACGCGAGACAAGAATATTTCGTCAGCGGTAGTCAGGACTGGAAACTGCGCGTATCAAAGGTTGACAGTTTCCGCGACTGTCGATGTAGCCTCTGATTGCGGGACAGGTGGTCCCGCCCGGAAAGGAGTGTGAAGATGCGCGAGGCAATCTCCACCGCAGTCCAGAGCAGCAACTTCGACCTGAAGAACGAACTGGTCGAGCTCAGTCCGTCGAGCACCGTCGCATTGCGGGTGTCGATGGGTGTCAGGGACCTCGAGGCAATGCGCACGCAGCGGATCTCCGTGCCCGCGTCCAAGCACGGCCTCGAGACCATCTGCGGCGCGTCCTGCGAGACCGGCGCCCAGTAGGAATCGTTGAGGTGGGTCGCCAACGACGACGGCCCACCTTCTTACCCCCGCCTCTATGTTGAACCGATATGTTGAACCGAACGGTTAGGGACATGAACTCGGTATCGCGTGGCCTTCCCGCAGTCGCCGTCGTCACTTCACACGGCCGCCAGCGGCTCGCCGGAGAAGCCGGCGACCGTCTCATCGACATCCTCAACCGAAACAACGTGCCCTGGTCAGCGGTGTCGGCATATGTGGTGCCAGCATCGGGCGCGGAACCCCGGCTCTCACCGTGCCTGGACATCAGGCTCGGCGAGTTTCCTGATGCGTCCGAGATCCTGCTGTACTTCAACCGCAACGTGAACCCGTTCATCTTCGGGCTGGACGGATTCCGCGTCGCCGACAGTGAGGACCCCGGGGCCGAGGCGACAGAGTACCTCTACCAGCGCCTTGACAACGACAGCGGCACGGCCGAGGCCTTCCTCAAGAAGCTGAGCCCGCAGGAGTGCAAGACGATCGTCGCTGACCAGGTCGGCGGCACCATCCGCTCCCACGTGCCTGCCGGCGCTGAGATCGTCGTCGGTGTCAGCGGCGGTGGTGACAGTAACGCGCTGCTGTACGGGCTGAGCCAACTGAAGGACCATGGGGTCACGGTCCACCCGGTCATCCTGCAGGGCATCCCCGACTGGGACGCGGGCGTGCCGCGCGCACAGGCCTTATGCGACAGCTACGGGCTCCCGCTCAGGGTCATGGCGGCGGACGAGGTCAAGGAGCTGCTCGGTGTGCCGCTCGACTCGGTGCCGCTGATCGACCGGTTCGAAAACGAGTTCCAGGGCGACGACTTCGAGTTCCTCGGCACCCTGCTCATCCGGCTCGCCCTGTCGCAGCACGCCCGTGCACTCGGCACGCCGTACATCTGCACGGGCGTGAACCTCGAGGACATCGTCTGCGAGAACCTCTACCGAGTCTCCAGCGG
The DNA here is from genome assembly GCA_963712955.1 of uncultured Actinomycetota bacterium. Lineage (GTDB taxonomy): Bacteria > Actinomycetota > Actinomycetes > Streptosporangiales > Streptosporangiaceae > DATFVJ01. The sequence continues at coordinate 105,044 of CAVQKF010000020.1, forward strand.
CATGAAGCCCGCCGGCTTCCCGTTGCGGCACATCGGCGACGTGAATCTGGTTCTGCCGCTGTGGCTGTGCCCAAAGCGGATCATCGACGGCTGCTTCCCCAAGTTCTCGCTGGAGAACTACGAAGCCCGCTACCCCTGTTTCTCCCTCGGCCGCAACCTCTACTACAGCGTGGTGTACGCGATGCAGTCGCAGTTCCCCGGCTACCTGGAGCAGCTGGCCCGCGGGTTGTCGGCGCTCAGCATGCAGGACCCTGTGGAGTACACCTACGACGAGCAGCTCGGCTTCCACGTCGAGCGGTCGGTTCCGTTCCCCCTGCTGCGCAGGTTCCAGAAGATGCTCGGCGGCTCCCTCGCCCGCTTCTGACCGATCCTTCACCCGGTACGAGACTCGGGGTCCCTGGTGACCGAACGACGCATAGTGATCGTAGGCGGCGGTCCCCTGTCGACCTATGCCGTGAGTCACCTCGCCGCTGTCCTGCCCGGCGCCGGCACCGAGGTGCGGTTCCGCCTGTCGGTCTTCGACCGCGGCGGCCGGTTCGGTGCGGGGGACGTCCACAGCGACCGGCAGGCGCGCAGCAGCTACCTGAACCGGGTGGCGGCCCAGATCGCGTTCGCGGCCGACGAGTCGAACCAGGCCGCGACGCGCCTGTTGCCGAAGCGCCTGCGCCCGGCCTTCCCCGAATGGTGCAAGGAGCGGTTCGCCCTCACCCGCGACCCCGACTTCGACCTCCAGCCGCACGACGTGCCGAGGCGGTACGTGCACGGCGTAGCGCTGCGGGACATGTTCCACCGCTACGTGGACCGGCTGCGCAGCCTGCCTAACGTCTCGGTTGACCTGCACCAGGCGGAGGTCACCGACGTGGTCCGCGGCGGCCGGCAGGACCCGCCGTTCCTGGTGCGGACCGACGACCGGCAAACCCCCGAGTTGACCGCCCATCACATCCTGTTCGTTACCGGCCACTCGCACAACCGGCTCACCGAGCGCCTCGAGGGGGATGGTGGCACCCGGTACGTCGACGACCCCTATCCGCTGGATCAGCGAATCACCATGAAGACGGCGCCGACCGGGGCGGTGATCGGGGTGAACGGACTCGGCCTGACCGCCATCGACGTCATCCTGCACCTCAGCGAGGGGCGCGGCGGACATTTCATCGAAACCGGCGACGGCAGCACGCTGCGGTATGTCCGAAGTGGACGCGAGCCGGCCGTTATCGTGGCGGTCAGCCCGAGCGGTGTGCCAGTCTCCGGCCGCGCGACAAACCAGAAGATCGCCGACCCGGCCGCCCTGCAGCACCGGGCTGTCTTCTTCACTATCGCCGCCATCCACCGGCTGCGCGGCTGTGCCGACGTGGTCCGCACCGACAGCAGGGGGCGCCTCGACTTCTCCCGGCACCTGCTGCCCTTGGTGGTGCTGGAAATGGCCTACGTCTACTACCTGACCCTCCTCGGCCCCCGCTTCGGTGACAAGGTGCGCACGGCGGTCGGCGAGCGATACCAGAGATTCCTCGCCGGCGAGGCACCGTGGTCAACCCCGGGGATCGACTTCCTCCTGGAGCCGGTGCAGGAGGCGTTCGCGCGAGCCGCATCCACGGTCGCAGCACAGCGCGGCTCCGGCCCGGCCGCGCGAGCCGACCTTCTCGATGCGTTCCGCCAGGTCCTGTACGGGCCAGTCGAGGCGTGGCCGCCGCCCGGCACTGCGTCGCCCTGGGGCCACCCGGTCGACATTCACGAGCATCGGTTCGACTGGCGTCAGGCGCTGGAACCCGTTGCCGCCGAGCCTGCGCCGCGAGGAGCAACCTGGCACGAACGCGTCGCTTTGCACCTGCGCCGGGACGTCGCCTTCTGCGCCCAGGGCAGCGTGGCCAACCCGCTCAAGGCGGCCTGCGACGGGGTGTGGCGCGATCTGCGGGCGGAGTTCGCGGCGGCGGTCGACCGCGGCGGGCTGCGCCCCGAGTCGCAGCGCACCTTCCTGCGCCGCTACCTGCGCTACTACAATCGCCTCTCGAACGGGCCGGCCTCCTGCCGATGCGCAAGGTCCTCGCGCTGGTGGAGGAGGGCCTGCTTGATCTCTCGGTCGGCCCAGCCCCGGCGGTGCTGCGCAGCGGTGACGGCCACATCCAGCTCGCGGGCCCGACGACCCGCGTGGTGCGCCGGGTCGACGCCCTGATCGAGGCACGGGTGCATCCGTTCGACCCAGGTCGTGACACGGCACCGCTGTACGGTAACCTCCTGCGTCACGGACTGGTCCGGCAGTGGCGCAACCCCGGCGACGGCTCTGGCGAGGCGGATCTCGTCCCCGGGGCTCTCGACCTCGACGAGGCCTACCATCCGGTGTCAGTCGCTGGTGCGGTGGAAAGACGCCTGACGTTTCACGGCGCGCCCGCCGACGGGCTGCGGCTGTTCCAGCTCAGTGCCGCACGGCCGCACTCCGACAGCTACGTCCTGAATAACGCCGTGCGCTGGGCCGAGGAGCTCGTGGCGATGCTCCCAGCCGCCCGGGTCGAAGCCCAGTACCCGAGTAGGACCCCCAGGCCCGGTGGCGAGCGGGATCGCTCCCCGATAAGCCCTCCGCCGACGCCAGCCAGTTCCCCCTCTGTGACCGAGGTGCGGCGGCTCCTGCGCGAGCTGCTGATCCGCGAGCGGGACTCGGCCGCACCCCGCGACGTCGTAGTGCTCGCAGTGGACGGAATTCCCTATGAACTGGCCCGTCAGTGCTGGCCCGCCGCGCATACCCTGCGGATGCGCTCGGTCTATCCCACCACCTCGTCGGCAGGATGGTTGAGCAGCCTGACTGGGCAGAGTGTGGCTCAGCACCGCGTACCCGGCGTCGTGTTCGCTCTCGCGCACACCTCGCGGCGCCAACTGGTCAACGTCTTCGAGTACCGGGGCACGGGCCTGGTCAGCCCGAGCGGTACCATCTTCAGCGACGCGGCCACGCTCGGATACCGTCCATATGCGATCCCATGCGACCTCGAGGCGCACGACTGCACGTGGCAGGATGAGCTCCTGCGGGGTGCGCAACGGGTGCCCGGACATCGCCTCTACCCGGTCCGTTCCGGGAGCTACTGGCCCCGGCCACCCGCCGAGATCTGCGACGATGTCCGCTCGGCCATCGCCGGGGCCCGGGGCGGGCCGCCGGCTGTCGGCCCGTACCTGGTGTGGTGCTTCATCGAGGTGGACCGGCATGTGCACGAGCACGGGTACGACGCGCACGTCGCGAGTGTGCTCACCGGCCTAGGTGACATTGCGCAGGAGCTGGCGCAGGATGGCGCCTTGGTGGTGGCCCATGCCGACCACGGCCTGGTTCCGACCAGGCCCGACCCCGGTCTCAGCCGCATGCTCGACGCCCTGCGGGCGCGGTTCCCGTTCGACATGGGTGGGGCGGGGCGGACCCGGTGGCTCTACGCCCGTCCGGCGACGGCGCCGCGCCTCGGCGCCGAGCTGCGCCGGTCGGCGCCAGCGTCGGTGCGCGTGCGGCGGGCGTCCCAGGTCTTCCCGGCGGCGGTCCGCCCGCGCATCGGCGACGTGGTGCTCGTCGCGCAGGGCGATAGGTTCCTGACCGAGCCGGGCTACCGCTACGACCATGGCTCCGCGACCGACGCCGAGCTCTACGTCCCGTTCTCGGTGTGGGATGCCCGCACAGGCGCGGCCGGGCCGACGCCGGGTCCGGGCCAATCGGCCAGTCGGGGAGCGTGAGGTGGGAAGTCTGCGCTCCCAGATGGTGCTTGGCGCGTTCCTGTACCCGACCGGGTACCACATTGCCGCGTGGCGCCATCCAGACGTGCCGGCGGCCGCAGGCGTCGACTTTGCACACTATGTGGAGCTGGCGCGCACCGCCGAGCGAGGCACCATGGACTTCATCTTCCTTCCTGACAGTGCGGCGATGCGGGGCACCGACCTCACGGCGCTGAGCCGGACCGCGATCCGCTATGTCGCCCAGTTCGAGCCGTTGACGTTGCTGAGTGCATTGGCCGTCGTCACCGACCGCATCGGCCTCACCGCGACGATGTCCTCCACATACAACGAGCCGTACCACGTGGCCCGGGCGATCGCCTCACTCGACCACATCAGCGCCGGCCGTGCCGGATGGAACCTCGTCACGTCCCAGAATCCGCAGGAGTGCTTCAACTTCGGCTATTCGGCGCAGCCCGACCACGCTGACCGCTACGCCCGCGCCGAGGAGTTCATCGACGTGGTGAAGGGACTGTGGGACACGTGGGATGACGACGCGTTCGTGCGTGACAAGGATGTGGGGCTGTTCTTCGACCCAGGCGCCTTCGCTCCGCTGAACCACCGCGGGGAGCGGTTCGCGGTCCGGGGGCCGTTGAACATCCCACGCCCGCCGCAGGGCCATCCGGTCACGCTGCAGGCCGGCTCGTCCAAGGCCGGCCGGGCGCTGGCGGCCCGGACCGCGGACGTGGTCTTCACCGCACAGCCCTCGCTCACCGAAGCGCGCCGCTTCTACCAGGACGTGAAGTGCCGCGCCCGCGCGTACGGCCGGTCCCCCGACGATCTGCTCATTCTCGCCGGAATGAACCCGTTCGTGGGGCGTACGCGGCGGGAGGCGCAGGAGAAGTTCCGCGAGTTGCAGGACCTGGTTGACCCGGTCGTTGGGCTGTCATTGCTCGCCAGCGAGCTGGGGGGGTTCGACCTCTCCGGGTATCCGCTCGACGGGCCGCTGCCGCCGCTGCCGACGTCCAACGCCGGGCGGTCGCGCCAGCGGCTGCTGATCGAGATGGCGAAGCGGGAGAAGCTGACCATCCGCCAGCTCTACCAGCGGATCGCAGGGCCACGCGGGCATTGGCAGCTTGCGGGGACCGCAGACGACATCGCCGATGCGCTGCAGGAGTGGATCGACGGCGATGCCGCCGATGGGTTCGTGATGATGCCGCCACGGTTGCCGGGCTCACTCGACGACTTCGTGGACATGGTCGTGCCACGGCTGCAGGACCGCGGGCTCTTCCGTCGCGACTATCCGGGCCACACATTGCGCGATCATTTGGGGCTGGCCCGGCCGGCCGTGCGGCCCCGCGCGAGTGCGTGAGCCCAATGGCAGGAGTGATGTCTCCGTTGGACGAGGACGCTCTCGACGAGGAGTTGGACGCGATGCTCGCGCGCCACGGCCTCGACGTACCGGATTCTCTGCTGCGCGGTACCCGGGCCGGGTACCGCGACCTCCGCCGCCTGGCGGATCTGCTGCACGCGCCACGCCCTGCGGCGAATGAGCCATCGGCGGTGTACCGGGTGCGCCGGTGGCCGGAGTGACCGCCCGCAACGCCAGCCCGGAGTTGCACGAACTCAGCGTCGCGGAGGCAGGCGTGCAGCTGCGGACCGGAGCACTCACGTCGGCCGAGCTTACCGAGCACGCCCTCGCCAGGGTCGGCGAGCTTGACCCGTCCCTCAACGCCTTCGTGCTCGTGACGGCAGAGCGAGCCCGCCAAGACGCACAGCGAGCCGATCGGGAGCTGGCCGAGGGCCTGGACCGGGGACCGATGCACGGGATCCCCTACGCTCTCAAGGACGTCATCGACACCGCCCGCATCCGCACGGCCAGCCACTCTTGGCTGATGGTCGATCACGTGCCCGACGCCGACAGCGCGGTGGCGCAGCGCCTGCGTGCGGGCGGGGGAGTCCTGCTGGGGAAGGCGGCCACGCACGAGTTCGCCCTCGGCGGCCCGAGTTTCGAGTTGCCGTTTCCCCCGGCGCGCAACCCCTGGAATCCGGAGCACGTGCCCGGCGCCTCGTCCTCCGGCTGCGGCGCCGCCGTGGCGGCAGGTCTGGTCCGGGTCGCGATCGGCTCCGACACGAGCGGCTCCGTGCGTGGCCCGGCCTGCCATTGCGGCGTCATCGGCCTCAAGCCCACCTACGGCCTCGTGTCGCGGCGGGGGGTGTTCCCGCTGTCGTACTCGCTCGACCACATCGGGCCGTTGACCCGGACCGTGCGCGACGCGGCGCTCGCGCTGCCGGTTATCGCCGGATACGACCCGCATGATCCGGCGAGTGTTGACGTTGCGCTGCCCGACCTCACAGCCGGACTCGATGACGGCGTGGTCGGCCTTCATATCGCCTATGCACGCGCGATGATTGCCTCCGACGCCAGCACGTCGCCCGAGGTGCTGGCCGCCATCGACCGGGCGGTGGAGATCCTGCGCGAACTGGGTGCGACCGTCGACGAGGTGACACTGCCGCCGTTCGAACTCTTCAACGCCTGCGGTCGCGTCATCATGACGGCCGAGGCGTTTGCCATTCACGAACGACAGTTGCGGGAGCGGCCGCTCGACTTCGGGCGGTACACCTACCAGCGCGTGGTGCCCGGGGTGGGACTCACCGCCGCGGACCTGGTACAGGCCTTCCGGGTACGCCGGGAACTCGCCGATGCCTTGTTCCACGACGTGTTCGGCCGGTACGCCGCTCTGATTACCGCGAGCGCGCTCGCCCCCCCTGCCCGCTTCGACGAGTTCGGCGCGGACTGGCCGCCACCGAGAACGGCCGCCGCGACGCAGACCATCGTCTTCAACGTGACCGGGCACCCGGCCATCTGCCTGCCGGTCGGACTCTCAAGCTCCGGCCTGCCCCTGGGTATGCAGATCGCGGCTGGTGCCTTCGGCGAGGCTATCCTGCTGCGGGTCGCCACTGCGGTGGAGGCACGGCTGGGGTTCACCGACCGCCGGCCGCCTGGCTGTTAACCTGCCGCGGCTCCACCACCGAGAACCCCTTCGACCTCGCGGTTGTTGCCCAAGTCGTGCGGCAGGCCCGCCGGCCCGAAGCTCGCGGAGTGGGTCGAAAGCGAGGTGGCACCTGCCGGAGATCTTGAGGGTGGCGTCCAAGCGGGGACATCCTTCAGTTGGACGCGGCGGCGTGGTGGCTAACAAGCGGACGTGCGGGCGGCGCGTTGGCGCAACCCGGCGACGTCGCGGCCGGCCCACCCGGCGGGACGAGGACATGCAGGAACCGGCGCGCGATGCGGCAGCCGTTCGGTATCAAAGTCCGTAACGGCTGCAGGGAAGCGCCACGTCCCAGCCGTCCGGCGTCGTGGCCCGCGGGCGGATATGACGCGCTGGCCGCGCCGCCGCGTGTGGCAGAAGACGTGCTCGTGACGACAGCGCAGTGGACCGTATACTCATGCGACTGAGTTTGGCGGGAGGGCTTAACCCCCAGCTCGTGGCCCACCCCTCAGCTCGTGGCCCCAGAGCGGATTTTTGAGGCTGGGCATTACCGTCGGCTTCCTGGTCGGCGGAGGCATTAGGTATCGGGCGAGATGTGCAGGTGGTGGCTGTGGGTGCGGTAGGCAGGATTGTGCGTTTTGATGAGGCCCGCGGTTATGGGTTCATCGCCCCCGAGAGTGGTGGAGAGGATGTCTTCGTGCACGCCAACGACCTTGGCGAGTACAGGCAGCTCGCACAGCCCGGGGCGCGGGTCGAGTATGAGGTCGAGGAGGGAGACCGGGGCCCAAAGGTGGTTATGCTCCGCTTCCTTGACGTGCGGGCGAAGGCGCGCGAGGCCGCGAGCAACAGGAATGGCGCTCGCCCTGAGACGGCGCCACCGGATATCGACGACGAGATGTGCGACGTGCTGTCGGCCAGCCAGCTCCGCAGCGAGGTCACCGACGTGCTCATCCAGCAGGTGCCCTCGCTGACGGGCAGTCAGATTGCCCACGTCCGTGAACATCTCCTGGCCATCGCCCGGACACACGGCTGGGTCGATGGCTGACCCATCCAAGGGAATGCCTCTGGCGGGGGCGCTCGGCCCGCAGTTACTGACGGCCCAATTGGCCGTTACCGGCTGACCGGGGTGCCACGCTGAGAAGTTCCAAGACCAGAGCGCAGGAGAGGTAAATGCCATTCGACCCGTCGGTCCAGGACGTCCAGCCCCGCCCGGCGGGGGCCGACTTAGGCACGGACCGCACGCTCGCGCGTGCGGACCTGCACGGGTCGGTCGCCGATCCGCTGCTGGACACGATGAACTTCCTCAACGAGGTTACGGCGCGGTACCCGGCGGCGATCTCCTTCGCGCCGGGCCGCCCGTACGAAGGGCAGTTCGACCCGGCGTGCATCGTCGACTATCTCGACGCCTACACGGCCTATCTGCGGCGAACTGGCTATACCGAGAAGCAGATACGTGCAGTTCTGTTCCAGTATGGCCGGACGAAGGGGCAGATCCACGACCTGATCGCTGAGACGGTGGCGAACGACGAGGGCGTGTGGGTGCCGCCGGAGGCCGTGGTGGTGACCGTGGGCGCGCAGGAGGGCATGTTCCTGGTGCTCCGCGCCCTGTTCGCCAGGCCTCAAGAGGTGCTCCTGGTCAGTTCACCTTGCTATATCGGTATGACTGGTGCCGCGCGGTTGCTGGACATTGAAGTGGTCCCGGTGCCGGAGGGGGATGCTGGTCCTGACCCAGATGCCGTGCGTGACGCCGCGCACTGGGCGACCGCAGCGGGGAAGCGGCCGCGCGCCCTCTACGTGGTTCCGGACTTCGCCAACCCGTCGGGGGCAAGCATGACGGTCCCCGCGCGCAGAAAGCTGCTGGAGGTTGCCGCGGCCGAGGACATGCTCGTCATTGAGGACAACCCGTACGGGTTCTTCACCCGGGAGGTGGAGCCCAGGCCGACGCTGAAGTCGCTGGACCGGGACCGGACGGTTATCTACCTCGGCTCATTCGCCAAGACCTGCTTCCCTGGAGCGCGGCTCGGCTATGTCCTCGCCGACCAGCAGGTTCTCATTGGCGATGGCCGCCGCAGCCTGCTCGCCGACGAGCTGGCCAAAATCAAGAGCATGATCACGGTGAATACACCTTCCCTCAGCCAGGCTGTGATCGGCGGAATCCTGGTGCAGAACGGCTGCCGCCTGCGGGAAGCGAACGCGGCGGCGATCGGCTTCTACCGCGAAAACCTGCTGACCGTGCTGGCCGAGCTTGAGCGGCACTTCCCAGCCGAGCGCCGGTCCGAGCTCGGGATCGGCTGGAACTGCCCCGATGGCGGGTTCTTCACGGTGCTCAGGGTGCCATTTGCCACGGACGAGGCCGCGCTGGAACGTTCGGCGCGCCAATACGGTGTCCTGTGGACCCCGATGGATGCCTTCTTCGTGGGTGGTGGCGGCAGGCATCAGCTTCGGATCTCATCCAGCTACGTGCCGCCGGAACAGGTGACACAGGGGATCGCGCGGCTCGCGGCCTTCATTGTCGCCGAAGCCACTGGTGTCCCTCCGCATGACCGTCAGTCATAACGCGCTTGATCGTGCGGGACGGTGCCCCACCGCCCTCAGGGCAGCCCCCGCCATCAGGGCAGCCCCCGCCATCAGGGCAGCCCCCGCCATCAGGGCAGCAGGGCTGCCTGGGCCATCAGGGCAGCAGGGCTGCCTGGGCCATCAGGGCAGCAGGGCTGCCTGGTCCTGCGGAGTTCCTGCAGAGTCATCGCCGCTGGAACGCAAGGTCCCTGATTCTGTCCAGTTCGACGGCTTCATAGAGCGCCTTGATGTTGGAGCTCCCGAAAGTCTCGGCACCCCTGCGCTCGATCACCTCGAAGAAGAGCGTGCGCTGCGGGTGGGTGGAGCTGGTGAATATCTGGAATAGCTGGCCAGCGTGATCCTGGTCGGCGAGGAGGTTCGTCTCACACAGCTCCGCCAGGGTGTGGCCCTTGAGCTTGATGCGTTCGCCAAGGAGGTCGTAATACGTCACGGGTGTCGTGAGGAAGGCAACCCCGCGCGCCCCCAGGGCCCGCACGGAATGAACGGCGTCTTTAGTGGAGAAGGCGAGGTGCTGGACACCGGCCCCTTGGTGGTTCTTGAGGAACTCGTCGATCTGGCCGGGGTCCGCCTCGGGATCGGGCTCGATGAGGGTGAAGGTGACCGTGCGGGAGGCGCTCTGCACGACCTTCGAATTCATCGCCTGGGTGCCGACGACGATGTGCTCCTCGAAGATATCCAGGAAGCCGAGCGCCCGCTTGTAGAACTCGACCGTCGAATCAAGGTCTCCAATGTCCAGGCACACGGCGACATGGTCGATGTCGAGCAGCCCTATCTCGCTAACTCTGTCCGCCCTCTGACCCAGGACCGGAGCGAACCCGGCAGGAAGCCCGCGCCCCTCCGCGGGGTGGCGCTGGACGAGGGTATGCACGACATCTCCAAAACCTGAGATGGCCGCGGTGACGGCGGGCCCGGCGCCGATGTGACGGGCCGGCCTCCGAAATGGCCGTGCGCCGGCCGCCACCGCGGCGGCGAAGGCCGCCCGTACGTCGCTTGTGCGCAGCGCAATATCGGCGACACCGTCCCCGTGCGCGAGGACGAACTCCGAGGCCGGATGCCGGTCCGATGTCGCCTCGGTAAGCACCAGTGTGATCATCCCCTGCCGCAGCGCGATGCTGCGGTGCTCGGCGGAACCACCGGTGCCCACCATCTTGAAGGCATAGCGATCGATCCAGGAAAAGGCCTTCGCGTCCAGGTCACTGACGTACATTTCGACGTAATCGATCGCGAGATCACTGAGGGAAGCGGATTGCGTTAAGTCCTTCATGGAATCCTCTAATCGTTCCTTGATACTGGGATCGCTTTTGGAGCGTTGCCTGTGGCACAGACCCGCAAACTCTGACTCGGCGGGGCACGTGCATCTCCGTTTGCCTTTGCAGCACGACCTTTATCTCGTCCCGGCGATGACGATCGCGCGAAGGCGCCTGGCCATCTCATCTTGGCTGGCACCATCATTAGCCTTTCCCATCTGCGTCATCTAGGACGTGGGTCATCTAGTGCGTGGCTGTATGCGAGTGCACAGAGGAACCCCCGACGTAAATAAATTACCCCGTTGATAGATATTACAACCGGTCAAGGGTGTCTGCCAGGACTGCGCTTGTCCAAGGCCGCAAGGCCGTAATACACAGCAGAATCATCTGGTCAAGTCACGCGGAAGGCGCGATCGTACGTGCCCGGGTGGTGAACTCATTAATGTCGTCGGGTACAGAACCACCCCATCCAGCGCCTGCCGGGATGCGCCCCGTGCGCAGCCTGCGCAGCCTGGGACGCGGCCGCGACGCGGCACTGGCCACAAGCTTGGCCACAGCTCGTACGGCACAGGCTGATGGGACCAGGAGTCAGGTTTATGGGACCAGGACGCAGGCTTATGGGACCAGGACTCCGGAAACGGGTGCCCGATTCCCCCAGGCCACGCGGGCGGCGGCACGCACAGGAACTGCCGACGGCGGGCTGGGGCGCCCGGGTCGGCTCGTGGACGGCGTCCAGCGAAACAAACTGGTTACTTGCGGCCGCTAATCAATGTGAGCTAACGTGCGTCACGAGAGGGTGGCGTTCAGTGAACGTCGTAAGGAACTTCGTGCCGCAGCGACGATCTCGAGCTTGCTGACCCTATCGACGAGTGTGGGGATTTCAGGCAACGAGGGGAAATTGCCATGACAATAGGCCCGGATGACTGGCCCAATGTTGCGGCCGTATCATTCAAAATCGGTCATTCTCTCTTTTAGCCTGTGTTACGCCAGGCTATCTTAGGGAGCCGGGTTCTTTGCCCATCCGGCCTCAGCCATGTCGAGGATATCGAGCATGCTGAGGATATCGAGCATGCTGAGGATATCGAGCATGCTGAGGATAGGGCGGACCATCGGGCGGGCAATGCGAGAAAAGTAAAGGATCACTCGTGGAAAGGAATATGCCGTGACTAACCCCTTCGAGAACGAAGATGGCGCCTACCATGCGCTCATCAATGACGAAGGACAATACTCCCTCTGGCCAGCCTGGGCTGAGGTACCGGCTGGCTGGACCGTCGCGTACGGGGAGGACACGCGTAAGGCGTGCCTTGATGTCATTGACGAGAGATGGACTGACATGCGGCCCAAGAGCCTGATAGATGAGATGAAGAGTTACGAAGAACAAGGCGACAAGCACGGATGATTGGCATCACTCGGCGGTGGAGGTGACCCATGACCCTTGACGTCGTGGCGGCTACTGTGATCGGCGACGTCGCCCTAGTCATCGGCGTTGCCTGGCTTTTTGGCGCGGCAGCCCGCCGGTGCGGGCAGCCAACCGTCATAGGCCAGATACTGGCGGGCGTCCTGCTGGGGCCGACTCTGCTTGGACGGCTGCCCGGCCATCTGACCAGCCACCTGTTCCCCGCCTATACGCTGCCGTTCCTGGCGGTCCTTTCCCAGGTTGCCGTCGTGATCTTCATGTTCGCTGTGGCATACGAAATCGATTTCCGGTCGCTGCGCGGCACGGCCGGGCGGTGCCAATGGTCGCATCGAGCGCGCTGCTGGTTCCCATGGCGCTCGGAGCGGGCCTGGTCCTGCTTTTCAGGCCGGGATTCACCGCAATAGGCGAACACCATATCGTCGACCGTTCGTTCGTGCTCTACATGGCGGTGGCCGTCTCTATTACCGCGCTGCCGGTGCTGGCGGCGATCGTCCGCGAGCGCGGCCTGGCCGGGACCACCTCGGGCGTCATCGCGACGGCTGCGGCTGGGATTATGGACGTGACGGGGTGGCTGGTGCTTGCTGCGGCGCTTATCGGCACGGGGCACTCGCCGAACCGGCCCTGGCTGGTGACGCTGCTGATGATCACCTGCTTTGTGGCGATCATGCTGTTTGGCGTGCGCCCAGCGCTGCGCTTGTGGACTGGACGGCGGGAGTCCGTGCTGTCGAGCCAGGTGCCGCTGGCCTTCGCGCTGGCCATGGGCAGCGCCTGGGTCACCGCCAGACTGGGCCTGCACCCTGTGTTCGGCGGCTTCATCGCAGGCCTGACCATGCGCGGCAAAGACCGGGCTCCAGACGCCGAGGTGCTCCGCTCCATGGACGCGGCCGGCGGCTTGCTGCTACCGCTCTTCTTTGTCGTAACCGGGCTATCGCTGAACGTCGGCGCCCTGCACGGTTACGCGCTTGTCCTGCTGGCACTGGTTTTCGTCGTCGCCAGCGTCGGCAAGATCGCACCCGCCTATGCGGCGTCCCGGCTTGCCGGGCTTGAACCGCGCGACTCGGCCGCTACCGCCGCGCTCGTGAATACCCGCGGGCTGACCGAGCTCATCGTACTCAACGTTGGGCTGAGCGCTGGGATCATCCACCAGAGGCTGTTTACGATCCTGGTTGTCATGGCCCTAATGACGACAATCATGACCAGCCCATTGCTGTCGCTGATCGGCGTATCGAGGGTTCGGTCACCCGTTGGTGAGCACCCTCAGGCAAGCCGGGCCCCGAGCAGGCTCGAATGAGACGGCCCAATACTCGCAGGGACGGGACCCAATAAGAGCGCGCCAGGCAATGGAGGCTAAAGCGGAGGGAGCCATGACCGTCGGGGTGTTTTCAAAGCGGTCGAAACCTCACCCAGAAAGAGGGTATGAAGAAGATGGGTTCAGTAAGCTCCGAAGAGTTCGATATAGTGGTCGTCGGGGGTGGACCAGGTGGGTCAACATTAGCGTCGCTGGTGGCGATGCAGGGGCACCGGGTCCTCGTCCTGGAGAAAGAGACGTTTCCGCGTTATCAGATTGGCGAGTCGCTGCTGCCTTCCACGGTACATGGCGTATGTCGCCTGACCGGCGTATCAGACGACCTAGCCCGGGCCGGCTTCATGCTTAAGCGAGGAGGAACGCTCAGGTGGGGGTCGAATCCGGAGCCGTGGACGTTCGCGTTCGCGGTCTCGCCCAAAATGGCAGGGAAGACGTCCTTCGCATACCAGGTCGAACGGATGAAGTTCGACCACATCCTGCTAAACAACGCGCGCCGTGTGGGCGCGGAGGTACGGGAGAATTGCTCCGTTACCGATATTGTAAGCGATGATGAGCGGGTTCGTGGACTACTGTATACCGACGCTGAGGGAAACCAGCGTCAGGTGCACGCGAGGTATGTGGTGGACGCCTCGGGCAACAAGAGCCGCATATATAAGCACGTGGGGGGCTCACGCGAGTACTCGGAGTTCTTCCGCAGTCTCGCGCTCTTCGGCTACTACGAGGGCGGAAAACGCCTTCCCGCGCCGAACTCAGGAAACATTCTGTCCGCGGCCTTCGATAGCGGCTGGTTCTGGTATATTCCGCTGAATGAGACGCTGACAAGCGTTGGTGCGGTCGTCCGGCGAGAACTCGCGAGCAAGATCCAGGGAGACCCAGAAAAAGCGCTCCAGGGTCTCATTGAAGAGTGCCCAATGATCAGTGATTACCTGTCTGGCGCCAAGCGGATCACGACCGGCGAGTATGGGCAGCTCCGAGTGCGCAAGGATTACTCATACCACCACACGACGTTCTGGCGACCTGGGATGGTCCTTATTGGGGACGCGGCATGCTTCGTTGACCCAGTGTTCTCGTCGGGCGTGCATCTCGCCACCTACAGCGCCCTTCTGGTTGCGCGCTCCATCAATAGCGTTATGGCCGGCATAGTTGATGAGGAGGCCGCTTTCCGGGAGTTTGAGACTCGATACCGCCGCGAATATGGTGTATTCTACGAGTTTCTCGTATCCTTCTACGACATGCACGTCAGCGAAAACTCATACTTCTGGTCGGCTAAGAAGGTCACCAAGAACACGCACTCCGAGCTGGAGTCGTTCGTCGACCTGGTCGGCGGAGTGTCGTCCGGCGAGGGCGCACTGGCTGACGCCGAGGGCGTGGCGCAGCGCTTTAAGGCACGGTCCAGTGAGTTTGCCGCGGCGGTCGACCAGCTCGGAAGGAACAAAGAGGAAAGCATGGTGCCATTGTTCAAGTCCTCGGTGGTCCGCCAGGCGATGCAGGAGGGCGCGCAGGTCCAAACTCACGCGCTGCTTGGCGAGGATGCGGAAGGCGAGGCTCCGCTTTACGCTGACGGACTTGTAGCTTCGCCCGACGGTATGTTCTGGTCAGTACCCGGATGAGCATGACGGGCCCGGTTGGCGGCCGCAGCTGGCGGGCTGCCGTCCGCTGCCTTGTCGGTCGCGTCACTACCGTCCCCTGTGCTTCTGCAGCCGGGTTGCGGGACCTCAGCTTCCGGTGCTATTGGAGGTCCTGTGAACTGCGAGAACTCATCGCATAGTTCGGCCAGCGAGTCTCTTGCGCAGGACCATAACGGAGTTATTATCCTTGGGGCCCGGCCTAAAAAGGCCCTTTGGGCCCCCGGCCTTAAAATGCCCTTGGAGCGTGGCCTAAAACCCTTGAGGCCCGCCCAGGAAATCGGAATGCTGAAATATTGTGAGATGGGTGTTTGCCGCGCAAGACTGTGTATTGGCATCGAACGATGTCGATCGTCAGATTGTAAGGAAGGCACCCTTGGGACCGAGATTACGATTAGGAATCAAGACCCTCGGCGGTCTGGTGGTGGGCGCGCTGATCGCGCTCACGCTCGTCAACGCCCCAACCGCTGTGGCAAGCGCCTCGCACGCATCGCCCAGCCCGGCCGTCGTCAGCGCGAAGGCGCAGCTCAGCCCCAACGTGGCGGCAATGGTCAAGGGCACCGGGCCGGACGCGAGGGCGAAGGCGCTGGCGAGCTACTGGAACGCCGCCCGGATGAGGTCGGCGAAACCGGACTCGCAGATGCCCTCGCTCAAAGCACACGCGGCCACCAAGCCCAGCGCCGCCGGTACGACCAAGGTCTCCGGCCCGCCGACCAGAATTTCAGGGACCTCTTCTGCCACCACGCCGAAAACGGCGGACCCCGGCGCCAGTGGCAGGGGCACGAGGCCGTCGGCGTACTACCCGAACTACCCGGTGGGCAGTCCCGTGGCACGCACGGCCGGGAAGGTCTTCTTCACCAGCTTCGGCGTGAACTATGTCTGCTCTGGCACCATCGTCAACACCGAGGGCAAGTCCACGGTGTGGACGGCCGGGCACTGCGTCTCCGACGGCGGGGCGTGGAACTACAACTGGGTCTTCGTCCCCAACTACGCCAGCGGCTCGGCGCCCTACGGCTACTGGGGCTCCTACCAGTTGTGGACGACCACCGCGTGGCTCAATAACAACAACGACTTCGCCGACGACGTCGGCGCCTCGATCATGTACCGCAACACCGCCGGCTCGCGGATCGCCGACTACCTCGGTGGTCAGGGCATCGCATGGAACTACGCGATCGGGTATTACATGTATGCCTTCGGCTATCCGCAGGCCTCCCCGTTCAACGGCTGTTGCCTGGTCGAGGAGCAGGGCAGCACCTATGATGGCGGTGGTGGAACCATCTATATGCTCAACTACATGACCGGCGGCTCCTCCGGCGGCGCGTGGCTGAACTGGTTCGACGGGAACTGGGGCTACATCAACGGTCATAACGACTTCAAGTACAACGGATCCCCCCAGTACATGTACTCCCCGTACTACGGCAACCAGGTAGCGAACCTCTACAACGCCGTCCGCTACATCTCGACGTAACCGCCCAACGCCTTCCTGCGGGGGACGCCCGGTGCGCCCGGTCGTCCCCCGCAGGAGCGTCCCTGCGTTCTGCCCTTCACGGGAGCATGGCATGAGGCGAATAATCCAACTCGGCGTCCTCGCGGGCGTGCTGTTGTCGATGACGGCGTGCGCTTCGCGGCATGACGGCCAAGGCACTGGCTCCGGAGCGCTGATATCCAGCGCTGGGAAGAGTGGGAAAACGATGTCCCCAGTAATGCCCTCCCGGAACAACCCTGACTCCGGCGGCCCGCCGGCAACGAAGCCCAACCAGGCGTCACCCGATTCCCGGGCGGTCGGCCTTCGGCCGGTTCGCTTCGACCGGGCCGCGGCGGGCGCGGGCCGGGAACTCATCGTGCACTACACGATAACCGGCAAACCACAATGCAACATGCTCGGTCAGGTGCAAGTCGCCGAAACCGCCACCGAGGTACGGGTGACCCTGATGCTGGGCCGAGCGCCGGGCGCTGACTGTACCGGCCCGCAGCCACAACTTGCCGCGTCGATGATGACGGTCGTGACCCTGGGCGAACCCCTGGGCACCCGTCAGATCCGCGACGGGTCCTAACGCCGATTTCCGATCCTGGCGGCCATTCACTGTCCAACAGCAGTGTCGGGGTCTTGTCTGCGGGCAGACCGCGAGGCCGCGCCGTGTTTTGCCCGGTGTGGTCAGCCGGTGTGGTCCGCCGGTGTGGTCAGCCGGTGTGGTCAGCCGGTGTGGTCAGGCCTGCGGGTCAGAGGTGGAGGCTGCAGGTCCCCGCGGAGCAGCCATCGTGACACTTCGTCGGCGCCGCGGTCGGGAAGGCGCGGTCGGGAAGGCGCGGTCGGGAAGGCACTGGCGGGAAGGCACTGGCGGGCGGCCTCCCGCCGCGCCCAAGGTGCCCGATGGACGCGACGGTCAGCCTCGTGCCGAGCGCTTCGCCGCGCCGCTTTCCGCAATGCGCGCGAAACGGTTGCATACACTGCTGCTGCTGCTTCCTGGTGGCGAAACCGTTTCTTACGCGACGTCGAGGAGGCGAATCGTGCCCCTGGACGACATGTCCGTGCGCCCGCTGACCGGCGCCTCTGCCAGCCCCGCGGGACAATCGCCGGTAATTGGCGGCACCTGCGACCCTCGTTTCGCCGCCGTGCTTGACGCCTTCGCGGCGAATTTCACCGAGCGAGGTGAGGTCGGCGGGGCCGTCTGCCTTTCCGTGGACGGCCGCGTGGTGGCTGATCTGTGGGGTGGCTGGTCCGATGGCGCGCGCAGCCGCCCGTGGCGGCAGGACACGCTTGTCAACGTGTTCTCGGTCGGTAAGGGCCTGACCGCCCTGTGCGCCGCACGGCTGATGGGCCAGGGCCGGCTCGACGCCGATGCGCCGGTCGCGAGGTACTGGCCGGAGTTCGCCTCGGCGGGCAAGGAGGCGATCACGGTCCGCCAGCTGCTGAGCCATCAGGCCGGGCTGGCTGCCGTCCGCCGCAGGATGCCACCGGGAAGCATGTTCGACTGGAAGCTCATGACCGCCGCGCTGGCTGCCGAACGGCCGTGGTGGCCGCCGGGATCAGCTCACGGTTATCACGTGAACACATTTGGGTTCCTCGCGGGTGAGGTCATCAGGCGCGCCGCGGGCCGTACGCTGGGGAGGCTGCTGCGCGAGGACGTCGCGGGCCCGCTCGGTGCCGACGTCCATATCGGCGTGCCCGCGTCCGAGCTCCACCGTGTCGCCGAGTTCGGATGGCCGATGCCGCGACGCGCGTCGACCCCCGACGGCATGCCGGACGACCAGTTGCTCGCGCACAACGCCTATTTCAATCCCGCCGGGCTGTCCGGCGCTGGCGTGGTGAACACCCGCGACTGGCGGATGGCGGAGATCCCCTCCGCCAACTGCCACGGGACGGCGCCGGGTGTCGCGCGTATCTACGCGGCGCTCGCGGCCGGTGGCACGGCCGGCGGCGTCCGGGTGGTCAGCGCCGACGCCCTCGCAGCGGCCGCTACCGAGCAGGTGTACGGCCAGGACCGGATCCTCCGCCGGCCATCACGGTTCGGGCTCGGCTTCCAGCTCACCCAGAAGGAACGGCCCCTGGGCCCTAACGGCCGCACGTTCGGGCACTTTGGCGCGGGTGGCTCGCTCGGCTTCTGCGACCAGGACGCTCAGGTCGGCTTCGGCTATGTGACGAACCAGATGGGGCCGCGCTGGCAGAACCCGCGAAACAGGGCGCTCCTCAACGCGATCTACGCCTCCTTGTGACCCGCACCTCCTTGTGACGCCACCTCCTTGTGACCCGCGCCTCCTTGTGAGCTGCCCGGCCCCGCCGCCGGTCAGCCGGCGGTCCACTCCGTATTGAGTAACCCGAGAATGACCTCGTCAGCGAAGGCCCCATTGAGCCATGCCGACCGGCGCAGGGTGCCTTCGCGCGTGAATCCGGCCTCCGCCGCCGCCCCCATCATCGCGGCGTTGTCCGCGAGCGTCTCAATCTGCAACCGGTGCAGGCCGCGGACCGCGAAACCGTATCCGCACAGCACCCGGACGACGTCGGCACCCAATCCGCGTCCACGGAAGCCGGGCCGCAGCGAGAGTCCGATGTGGGCCATTCTGTTGTGCAGGTCGATGCCCCACAGCAGCGCCTCTCCCGCCAGTTCGTTGCTCGCGAGTTCAATGACGGAGAAGAACGCGACGTCGTCGGCGGGTTCGGTGACGCGGTACGGCGACGCGGCAGAGCCTGGCGTGATCGGCCGCCACGGCCGTGAGTCGGCCCTCGACCTGGTTGCCACGTCGTCATAGAGATCGGCCTGCAAGACCGGAGCGTCGGACTCATGCCGGGCCCGGAGCACGACCATGCTGCCTCGTAGCATTCGGTTTCCTCACCATGCGCGCTCTGCCGCCACCAAAGTGTACGCTCTTACCGGGCTTATGATCGCGGTAAAGTCTCTGGGAGAATTTCGAAAAAGATTCCGTGGCACTCAGGACCGCCCGCGGTATATGTAAATATGGGTCTCGCATCGAAGTGGCGTGGCGATCTTTGGTCTGCCCGTGCATGCCAGTGTGTCCGCCGCGGAAGCCGTTCGGGATCAATATCCTGAACGGCTCACGCGCAGTGACACCGCCACTGCAACGCTCCGTCCCTGGTCGAAGGCCAGCGGCTTACCTGGGAGGCTCGGCCCGGTCCCGGATCGCCCGGCGCGTGCGGCGCGACCGTCACGGGGCGATGGCAACGATCCGGGTGGCGCTGGCCGTCTCGCCGACCTCGGCCTGACCGCCCCAGCCGACCTGGGCCTGCCGACCTCGGCTAAGCCACTCACGGCCAGGTTGTCAGGAAACGATGTCCTTTGCCCGGAACCGGCGGAATGCCAGCGCGAAAAGCACCACGGCGTATGACAGGGAGACCGACGCTCCCTCGATCATGGCGCCCCACGAGATCTGTGGCTGCATGGCGTCGAGCCAGGCGAACTGCCAGTGGGTCGGCAGGACCTCCCGCCAGGAGCCGAGCGCCGTCACGGCGTCGAGGATGTTGGAGACGATCACCAGTCCGACGGCGCCGCCGACCGCGCCGAGGGGTGAGTCGGTCGACACGGAGAGCAGGAAGGCAAGTCCCGCGACGACCAGCTCGGTGATGAGGACATATCCGAGCACGATTGCCAGCCGGCCGAGAGCTGTTCCGGTGGGCAGGTCCACGCCCGTGGCCGGCAGCCGGAGCGGATGCCAGCCGAACGCCACCGTTCCCGCGACGAGCGCCATGGCAGGAAAGCTTGCGACGGCGATGGTTGAGTATGCGAGCGCGACGGACAGCTTCTGCCTGAGCAGCCGGGCCCGTGGCACGGGCGCCGCGAGCAGGTAACGCAGTGACGCCCAGCTCGCCTCGCTCGCGACGGTGTCCCCGCAGAACAGCGCCACCGCTACCACGAGGAGGAAGCCGGCCGAGGCGAAGAAGCTGAACGCGGCGAAGTTGAGGCCCCCGTGCGTCGCGACATCGACGAGGCCGGGCGCTCCGCTGCCCGGTGGCGGCGGGCCGCCGACCTCGAACGCGCCAACCAGGATCCACGGCAGCACAAGCAGAATGAAGAAAGCCACCATCGTCCGGCGGCGGCGCAGCTGGCGGACTGCCTCGACGGCGAAGGGCAGGGTGCGCCGCGGGTCGTATCCGGGCGCGCTCGCGCCTGCAGCCGAGGCTCTCATGCTCGTCCCTTCCAGGCAGCGAGCTTCGTGCCGCCGGGGTCCTGCGGGTCTTCCCCGGATGGCGCGCTCGCGCCCGGACCCGCGATGAGGGCAAGGAACGCGTCCTCCAGGCGGCGGTTCGGGGTCACCCGATCGACCGGTATCCCGGCCCCGACGAGCGCTGCGACCACCGCGGAGGCCGGCACGCCGTCGGGGCGCACGAGGACGCCGTCCGGGTGCGCGTCCGCCCGCTCGATCCCGTCCATGCCGAGCAGCACCGTGACAGCCCGGTCGGCCTCGGGCGTTCCCACGATGAACGCCGCCCCGTCCCCGACGATCTCGCCCACCGGGCCCTCCGCGAGGCGGCGGCCGAGGTTCATGACCACCACGTGAGTGCAGGTCTGCTCGACCTCGGCGAGCATGTGGCTGGATAGGATCACCGCCCGGCCGTTCCCTGCATAGCGGACGAGGACGTCGCGCATCTCCCTGATCTGAGGCGGATCGAGGCCGTTCATGGGTTCGTCGAGGACGAGCAGGTCGGGCAGGCCGAGCATCGCCTGCGCTATGGCGAGCCGCTGGCACATCCCGCGCGAGTAGGCGCGCACCCGCCGGTCGATCGCCGCGCCAAGGCCAGCGATCGCGAGAACCTCCTGCATGTGTGAGTCGGCGGCGGGCCGTCCGGTCGCCCGCCAGTACAGGTCCATGTTGGCCCGGCCGGACAGATGCGGAAGGAAACCCGGCCCTTCCACGAAGGACCCAAGACGAGACAGCGCGGGCGACCCGGAATGGACCCGGCGGCCGAAGATCGTGAGGGTCCCGGCTTCGGGGTGAACCAGGCCCATCAGGGCACGCAGCGTGGTGGTCTTCCCCGCGCCATTCGGCCCGAGCAGCCCGAGGATCTGGCCACGCTCCACCCGCAGCGACAGGTCGTCGACCGCGAGCTGGCCATCGCGGAAGCGCTTGGTCAGCCCGGTAATCTCAAGGGGCACGTCGGCGAGATCGGGGTCAAATGTGTCCTGTGTACGGCGACGGCGGGCGACGAGGATGATCGCGGCCGCCACCAGGGCGGTGATCGGCGCCACCCATGTCCACCACGGCACTCCGCCGTTCACGATCTTGAGGGCGGGATCGGATGGCACCGACAGGCCCGGGCCGGCGAGAGCCACCTGATAGGTCAACGGGGCCGCCGGTGTGGCATAGGCGAAGTCGGTCGTGGTCAGGACAAGGCGGAGCCTGTGGCCGGCGGCGAACCGGTAGTCGATCGCGGGGAGCGCGACGCTGACCACGCGCCCGGCCGAGGCCCCGCTGATCCGCAACGGTGCCGCGAGCTGGAAGGGCAGGGTGGTGTTGCCGGCCTGGTCGACGTCATAGACCTTGGCGAACAGCGTCACCTCGGCGGCGCCGCTGACCCGGATATTGACCGTGGGTGCGCCGGTGACCTGGAGTGGATTGTGCAGTGGCGCCGAGACGAATGCCGCACTCTGGCCGGGCATGTCGAAGGTGAGGCCGCCGCTGGCCGAGCCTGTGGACGATGTCGTGGGGCCGGGCGAGCCGAGGCCAGGGAAGACGGACATCGAGGGTGGCGTACCGCCCGGTGGGTTGATGATCGTCTGCCGAGGTCCTTTCAGGTGCACCGTCGCCTGCCGGGTCCCGCCGAGGCCGGGGTATGTGGAGGCAGTGGCGACGCCGAGCACTTCCTGGTTGCTCGACGGGTCGAAGCCCATGTCCCTGCTGACCGCGAAGCCGGGCTGGCCGGTGTCGTGGCCGCCGGACAAGGGATGCGCGGGTTTGAGCCAGCGGTCGAACCACTGCAGGGTCAGCCCGTCCACCCGGCTGGTCTCCTGGTCACCACCGTCGTGGCCACCGTTGAACCAGACCACGTCGACCGGCGCGCCGTTGCGGCGGATCGCGGCGTAGTTGGCATCGGCCTGGTCGAGCCCGAAGAGCGAGTCGCTCTGACCCTGGATCAGCAAGGTGGGGACCCGTATCCGGCTGGCGACGCTCGCCGGGCTGGATCGTAGGAGCAGCGAGATCGCCTGCGCAGTGGGCCGTCCCGTCGCGGCGGCCTGCTGGTATATGGCGCAAATCCGCGGCATGAAGCGACCACACTGGGCTGATTGCGGCGCCGCACCTGCACGTCCTTGCTGGACAGGCCCGCCCGCCCGCAAGGCGGTGCCGAAGCCCACGGCTCCCTGAGTGAACAGCAGGCCAGCCCACTGCTTCTTGAAGACGCCGTCCTGCTGGCCGGTCGGCGTGGCGTTGGGGAACAGCGCGCTCGCCAGGTTGTTCCAGGTGATCTGCGGGACTATCGCGTCGATCCGGTGGTCGTAGGCGGCAGCAAGCAACGCGATTCCGCCGCCATAGGAGGCGCCGGCGATGCCGACCCGCGGATCGCCCGGCCGGTCGAGGAGGACCCGCGGCTGATGGGCCAGCCAGGTGACAAGCTGCTCGACGTCCTTCACCTCATAGTCCGGTGAGTCGAGCGCGATCTGTCCTGTCGACTCGCCGAAGCCGCGCGCGGACCAGGTCAGGACGGCGAAGCCCGCGCGCGCAAGTTCCGTGGCCTGCGGACGTACCGCGTCCTTGGTCTCGCCGAACCCGTGCGCGAGCAGGATCGCGGGGACTGCGCCTGTGCCGGCCGGCGTGAAGAAGGTGGCGTCGAGAACCACGTGCTGATCACCCCGCGGTCCGTCGAGCACCGCGATGCGCACGTCGCGGGCGTTGACGGGCGCGGCGCGGTTCGTGGCTACGACGATGGCGGCCAAGGCTGCGATCACGACCACGCCGGCCGCCAGCCCGGCGACGACCCGTCCCCGCGGACGCTGACTCAAGCCCATGAGGGGACCGTACAACGCGCCTGGCTGTGGCCACGCCGCCTCACAGCCCGCTCTCAGTTAGCCAAGGGTCCGGCCTCGCGCCGCCGTCTATTGCGCCCCTCCCGATCGCCATCTGGCCGGGCGCGGGTGGGACTGCGATCTGCGCCTGGCAAGCGGCAGGTCAGCTGGGCACACGCGGTGGTGCTGCGTTCGGCCGCGGGGACCTCGGTGCAAGGCCTGGAATCGGCGAACGGCACTCTCGTCAACGGTGAGGCCACAGCGGGCCGCAGGAGTGGAACTTCTCCCGTCACGTGAACGCCTGGTCGCGGCCCAGGACGCACGTCGAGCTGTCAGGCGTCACCCGATTCGCTTTGTTCGAGGATCAACTGATACTGCGCCCGCAATGGGCGGCGGGCAGGTCGCGTCTCTGTGTCGAAGACCGTCGCGCGGATCTCGCGGACGATCTCGTCCATTCTGGCCATCGCCTCGTCAATACGTTCGGCGGCCGGGTCGGGCGAGATGCTCCGGACCGCCCCGAGCGTCATGCTGAGCCGCAGCAGCTCCCCAATCACCCGCTCGCGCAGATTCGTGGCGATCCGTTCCCGGTCCGTCAGCACCCGCCCCGCCCGCAGTTGTGCCTCACCAGCCCGGCGTTGACCAGGTTGTCCGCCCGGACCCTCAACTCGTGAAGCGAGAATGGCTTGGCTACGTAGTCGTTCGCACCTGCTTTGAGCAGCGCCACGCGCGCGTCCTGATCGGCCCGCGCACTGATCACCAGGATCGGGGTGGTGGCGATGTCGTTGTCGGCGCGGACGGCGCGGACCAGGTCAGTGCCGCTGAACTTGGGCATCATCACGTCGCAGACGATCAGGTCCGGGATACAGGTCCAGCGCCGTGCGCAGCCCTTCCTCCCGTCGGGCGCGGCCACCACCAAGTAGCGGAGCGAAAGCGCTTCGACAGATCAGTTCGTTCAGGTCGGGGTTGTCCTCGACGACCAGCATGAGCGGGCGGTCCCTGGCGGCCTTGGGCGGCAGGGTGGCCCGCTAGGCCGGGACGCGCACCTCGGCCGTGCGCGGCCGCGCCGGCGGGGATGAGCCTGGCGCCTCCTCAATCGGCTGCGGGCACGGACACGCCCCGGCGGGCCTCGTAAGGGCAGCGTAGACGGCGAACAGCGCACCGCCTTCTGGGGCGGTCGAGACCGTGACCTCACCGCCCTGGAGCCGACGAGGTCGCGAACGATGCTCAGGCCCAGCCCGGTGCCGGCGAGCGTTCGGGTGAGGCCGCCGTCGAGCTGGCGGAACCGCTCGAACACCACGTCGCGCTGCTCCTCCGGGATGCCTGGCCCGCTGTCCGCGATCTCGATCACCGCCCGGGCGGTTTCCGGCTCGACCCTGACCTCGCAGCGCACCACGCCGTACTCGGGGGTGACCTTGAAGGCGTTGGACAGCAGGTTCACCACGACTCGATGCAGGTGGTCGGGGTCCAGCTGGGCGAAGCGTCGCCTGGCCGGCGCGGACGCGGAACGTCACGCCGCGGTCGGCCGCGCGGGTCTCGAAGAAGGCTGCGGCCTGCCGGACGTGCTGGGCGAGATCGAGCTCGGCGTAGTCGAGGGCGACGCCGCCCGCCTCGAGCTTCGATGCGTCGAGCAGGTTGTTCACGTGGCGCAGCAGCACGCGGCGTTACGCGCGACGACCTCCAGATCCCTGCGCAGTCGGGTCGCCGGGAGACGTGGCATCGAGCAGCTTCTCGACCGGGGCCAGGATCAACGTCAAAGGCGTGCGCAGCTCGTGGCTGACGTTGGCAAAGAACTGGCTCTTCAAGTCATCGAGCTCCTTGGTCCGTTTGTACAGCTCGGCCAGTTCGGCGTTGGCGTCCTTGAGTTGCGGCTGGCCTCAGCGACCTCGCGCCCTGGGCGAATACCGCACGCTGCTGGGCCTCGTCGGTGCGCTGCAGGCGGACATAGTCGCTGACGTCCTCTACCCGGTGGATGATGTAGCGCAGCTCGCCGCCGGGGCCGGAACCGGCGAGTTGGTCGGGCTCCAGAACCGCTCCTCGAACCCGCCGCCCTCGGCCTCGGGCCGGCGGATGTCGTATTTCTGCACCGGCATCACGTCATGGACGCGGTCGCGGCGGACCCGGTCCAGTGACGCTCGCAGGTTCCGAACCCCCTCCGCCGCAGGATCGGCAGGGTTGCCGGGAAAGACTTCGAAGATGCACGGCCGACGATCGCACTGCGCTGCGTCATCGTGGCCCGTGCGTAGGCGTCGCTCACCGCGACGATCGTCAGGTCCGGGTCAAGCACGAGGTAGAGCCCGGGAGCCGACTCGAACAGCGCTTGAAAGTCCGGAGCCTGCGACGTGCTCACCCCACCTGATCCGCGTCCAACTGCGCATAGCGTACGTTCGGGCAGGTGGCTCTGTCACCGGGCACCTGACTGCCCTCGACGGGCGGTGGAGGTGCCTATGGATTCTTTGGGGGGTGACGGCCGCGGGGGTTGGGCTCCGTTCTGAGGCCGGGTCCGGGGGCCCCGGCGGGGGGGGTGGCCGGGACCCCCGGACGTCATCTGACTCGGCTGCGGGTGCAGCCGGTCAAGCGGTCTTCGCCCACAACTCGTATCCGGCGGCCTTTTCGTGGAAGTCGCGCGCGGTGGGGCTGTCGCCGAGGCGTACCAGGCGGTGCAGCGGGCGGAGGTAAGGGTGTCGCCGATCTGCGGGGCAATCTGCAGGGCAATGAGCGCGATGCTGCGTGCAGCCAGTTCGGCGTTGAAGTAGCCGATGAACTCGGGTATGTCGGCAGCTGCTGCGCTCGAAGCTGCCGGTCGGCCGCGGTGAGGGCTGTCTCACACGCGGGGGCACCGCCTAAGCGGGCGAGGGCTCGGCCCTCCATGCCGTGGAATTGTGCCGTGAGCGTGGGGGTGGCAACCGTGCTGACGCCAGTGAGGGCGGCGCGGGGGAGGTTGACGGCCTCGGCGCAGTGGGCAAGGAACGTGGCCTGGTGGCTCGTCGCCGACAGCACGCTGGAGGCCAGCTGCCGGGCGTCGCCCGCTTGCGCAAGCCGTAGCGCCTGGATGAGGTAGCGCCGCGCGAGTCCGTGCAGCCCACAGTCATATAACATCCATGCGGCCAGCAGTGTCGCCTCCCAAACGGCGCCGAACAGGTCACGGCCGACATCACCTGTGTACCTGCCGGTCAACAGTTCGCTCCCCTCGCCAGGTAAGTACTGGACCAGCGTACGCCGGGAATGAGCACCCGCGAATCGGTTGTCCAGGCGCCCGATCCTTTCCCAGGCCTTCACGGCCGTCACGGCGTGCTTGTCTGTGGCGTACTCGCTCAGGCGTCCCTGGGAGATCCCCGTGGCGGTCGCGATCCGCGTCCGGCTGAGCCCGGCCCACTGGCGTAACAGCCGGAGCGGTCCGCCGATGTCACCCTTCCGCAGGGCACCTCTGCCTTCTGGGCGCGCCCAGAAGGCAGAGGTGCCCTGCGGATCCAAGGCGCTTCCCCGCATGACCGTCCCTTGCCTGCCGCCGGATTGAAAGGGTGAGACTCGCAGTTTACCGCGCCATATCAAGGTGAGAAGCGGTTCTTGCGATGACTTGGCAACGGAGTGTCGCCGATTGCATGTTGCACCGATGGGAGCCCGGATCCGTGCCCGGCGTGCCGTTCGGCGTGCCGTGGCCGTGGGTGGAAGCTCCGGCGCTGGCGCATTGGGACCAGCGAGCTGCGCCGGATGAGGGCGTTCGCCCGCCTATGACGGTGACCGGCGGCGCCACGTAAGGTGTGCCGTCAAGGCTGGTCGACGTCCGGGATCCAGGAGCCATGAAAGCCGGACGGGACACCACGCGGCAGGTCGACCGCGGCGACGGGGCCGGCGGTGACGTCGGAGGCGTCGAGTACCAGCAGTTGTGAGGCGGTGCCGTCGCGGCGGGTGGAGATGGAGATCAGCCAGCCGTCGTCCTCACGGCGCGTGCCGCCGGTCGCGGGCACGAAGACCGCCTCTCCAACGGCGATGTCGGGGTCGAGTGCGTGGCTGGTGGTGACACCTCCGGCGGTGTCGTATTTGACGATCGCGGCGCCGGGTATGCCGGCGGCTCCGTTGTCGGCGACGGTGTAAAGGTAGTGGCTGGCGCGCCCGACCTTGTCGTCGTCGACGGTCGGGAACTCCACGCCGCGATCGTCCAGCGGCTGCTCGCTGGCGGTGCCGCTGACCGGGTCCAGGCTCCAGCGGTGCAGCCGCGCGGAGCCGGTGCCGGCCGCCGCGGCGGCAGGGCCGGCCGGGTCCGCGGTACGGGAGACCATCCGCCACAGGGCGTTGAAGTCGGCGGCAGCGTACCGGACGGCGTCCAGCACGATCCGCCCGGCGGCATCCTCGTTGGCGTTGCCGACGTGGAAGACGTAGCAGGGGTCGATGTCGAACCAGTGCACCGGGGCGCCGGGGCGGTCGTGACGCATCACGCCCAGGCGGGCGCCGTACCGGTCGTCCCATTGGTAGGGCATGGCCGTGCCGATGAGCTCCCGCTGGAAGGTGACCGGCAGGTCGAGCCAGACGACGTGATGCTCGGTGATCGCGAAGTCGTGCATCATCGTGCCGGCCGGGACGGAAATCGGGCGGCTGTGCACGAGCTGCCCGGCGGCGTTCAGCCGGTGGTAGGTCAGGAACGGTGGCCGTGCCCCGTACCCGAAGAAGTGCAGCTCGCCCGTTGCCGGGTCGCATTTGGGGTGGGCGGTCATGGCGGTGGTCAGCCGCCCGCCGAAGTCGCAGGCGCCGACGGTGTCCAGCTCGGGCGTGATCTCGTACGGGAACCCGGACTCCACCAGTGCCAGGATGCGGCCGGCATGCCGCATCACGTGGGTGTTGGCAGAGACGGCGGTCAGGTCACGGGTGCCGTCTCGGCGGATGAACGGGCGGCCTGCGAATCTGCCGGTGCGTACCCACCGGTTGCGGTACCACTCGGCGCGGCCGCCGCGCAGCCGCACGCCGTGCAGCATGCCGCGCCCAATCAGCAAATTGCTGATATCTTCGCCGGGCAGCGGGTTGGGGCCGTTGCGGAAGTACCGGCCGGTCAGCTCCGGCGGCAGCGTGCCGGTGACGGGCAGATCGACGGCATCGATCTCGTCAGGCACCGGTGTCATGAGGGCGCTCGGGTAGCTCGGCCTGGCTGTGCCCGCGGTCATCTGATCCCCCGCCTCGGATCCGGGCGGAGCTGGCGCGCCGCCGAGGCCTCGAGTCTGCGCATATCCACATTGATATGTCATTCCATTTTCTGGCGGGCCGCCCAGCTTTGGTTCACCGGCATCGACGAGGCCGCTTCACCTCCTTCGTCACCAATCCCGCCGTGGTCAGCTCGGCGACCAGACAGGCATACCGTTGGTCTCATGGTTACCGTCTGCGCCTGAGGATGCGGTCAAGGACAGCCGTGGCAGCGTCGCGGCGGGCCTTCTTCTTGGACCAGACCGCCGGGCAGATGACGATGACGAGGACCGACATTACCGTTGCGGCGAGGTGTACGGCCAGGACAGTGTCGATCGTGCTGTTCAGCGCAAGGAAGGCTAGCGCCCCAGAACCCCGCCCGGCTCGTGCTGCCGCCGGGCGGGGGTTCCGCCATACAGTGTTAGGTGCCCGCGAGCACCTCGTTTGGGGCGATGTGCATGGCCGCGTGCTTGGTTTCCCAGCCGGGGGTTGCGCCGCCAATCGCGTGGATTGCCGACCTCACGGCGCACAAAGCTTTCGTCGCCGCTTCTGCGGGATCATCAGCGGCAACGGTCATCTGCACGTCAACGCGGCCGGTGCTGAGGGTGGCGGTCAGGTCTGGATCGGTGATCGCTTGGTCAGTGCTCTCGACGTCGAGGAGCGCGTCCATGAGCTTGCTCATGTGCTCGTCAGTGAGGTCCCCAGTGGCGGCGATGTGTTGGGTGACCAGGTATTCCGTCACTTTGACTCCTCGCTGTCCCAGCATGTCGCCCGCCGTAGCTGGCCGAGCAGATTCCTCGCATAGTTCGGGTCGGAGGGCGTCAGCTTGACCGTTTGACCGTCTTCCAATGCTTAGCCGGACATGGGCACAACCTCTTGAAGTATTTCTTCCCCTTGTCGACGCGCCAGCGCCTGTCCTCGGCTTCGCTGAGGATGACCTCCAGCTCCTTAACCTGGTGTCTCGGCCTGCTCACGTTGTAACTCCTACCCACGAATGTACCCTGGCTTGACCCGGGTAAGGGAGCGGCCAGCACCACCTATGTGGTGCTGGCCTTGACAGTAGCCCTCAACTAACTACACGTGCCTTCCGAAGCCGGGTCAGGTCCGGGACGGCGGCGATCCCGACGCAGGCGCCGCCGGGATTGCTCTGGCGCGACGTGCGCCACGCCGGGGCGGTCATGATCGTGACGTGCCGCTGATCCAGCCGCCGCCGTGGCCCGCAGGCGCGGTCGCGTAATCGGCGCGCATCGCGGCGCACTGCTCGTTCACAGTCTGGGCCGCAGCGCAGATGTCGTCCGCGCCCGCGCGGCTGTTGCCCAGGACATGCCGCAGCGCGGCACCGGCGACTGTGCAGCGGTCGGCCAGCAGCCGATGGTAACCGCCCTGGTCGCCGCTGCCGTCGCGGGCTGGCGGTGACGGGCTGATCGTCCTCGGCCACGGAGCGGGCCAGCACGCGCCACGCTGCCGTAGTCGCCAGCGGGGCCGGTCCTGGGGCGAGGTCGGCAGGGGGCTCGCTGCCAGAATCGGACATGGGTTCGCTCCCTCGCTGAGCGGATCAAGGGCCGTTCCGGTGCTCACCACACCGGGGCGGCCCGCTTTGCGTTCTGTCAGCACAGTACATCGCAATGCATAGCCACCGATAGCCACGCGTGTATCTTCGCAGGTCACGCGTGCGTTACGGTGATCGGCATGGCTGACGTGCCCGTGTTCGACCCGGACTCGATCACGCCGCTTTACGTCCAGGTGGCCGACTACATTGCCGCGCAGATCAGCACTGGCAAGCTGCGGCTCGGCGCACGGCTGCCCGCTGAACGGGACCTTGCCGACCAATGGGGAGTGGCGTACCAGACAATCCGGCGCGCGATGCGGGAGCTACGCGAACGCGGGCTCGTGACGTCCGTCGTCGGCAAGGGCACGTTTGTGCTGCCGGGGAAGTGAAGCGCAGGAAACCGTCAGGGCCTATGCCGGTTGCGGAAACCTCCGCACCCATTAGGACAGACAGTGTGCCCCGCCACCGCCGGCAGCGCCACCGCAAGGACCGTCACCGCCGGCAGCGCCACCGGGGGGAGCGCTGATCGTGCCGCGGCCGTGTTTCACCGCCCGGCGTTGGCTGCCTCTGCGGGCTGGTCGCGGGCCGGGCGGGGCAGGTGCGCCGCCGCACGGTGGTGGGCATGCTGCTGGGCGCGGGGTTACGGCGGGCGTGGCCGCATGATCGGGTGCGCTGTTTCTTTGCCCGCGCCCGCTGGGCCGGGCCTGCACATCGTGGCCGGCGCCCGCTTATCACGGTCCCGCGTTGCGTGACCAAGACCGGGGCCGCGTCCGAGCACATGCTGACCAAGCTGCGCCGCACTCCGATCGCCACCCGATTCTCTCCGGCACGACCAGGTCCCCAGCAGGCGAAGAATCCGGGCTGTCACCTCAGCCCGGGCCGCAGCAGCCACACAGATCCCCGCGATTGCGAAAGTCGAGAGGCGTATGAACGTCTCCGGCCGCAGGCCGGTTGAGCATAATTATCCTGTTTGGATTTAGTTGAGCGTAATCACCCTGTTTGGGTGAGGTCGGCGGCGGGCTCATGCGTTAAATTCAGCTGGCCATTGGGCGGCCCGCATAGCTGCCAACGGGCTCGTCCCATCCAGGAACGCCAAGGAGGACGCGGACATGGCCGATTCGGGTGACGGGCCTGCCAAGCACGCGGTGACCCGCCGAGAGGCCGGGAAGTTAGCTGGCGCGGCAGTGGGCGTACTCGCGGTTTCGAGGTCCTTGCCGTCGAGCGCGGCTCGCGGCTCAGCTCTCGTCCCGGCGCAGACGACGCCGCCATGGAACCACAACCCGGCATCGCCGATTGGGCCGAGCCACTGGGGCGACATCGGCTATCCGACCTGCGGGACCGGATCCGGCCAGTCGCCGGTCAACATCGACACGAGAGCGGTGACCCGCCTGGACGGCCCCCCACTGTTGATCAGCTACGATTCCTCCGAACTCGCCATCGAAAACACCGGCCACGTGGTCGAGGTGCCGATCCCGGCGGGCTTCACCGATACGCTGCGCATCGGCAACGACACCTATCAGCTCACGCAGTACCACTTCCATACGCCGGGTGAGCACGAGATCAATGGCCGCCTGGCCGATGTCGAAGCCCACTTCGTCCACCAGAACAGCCAAGGTGACACTGCGGTCGTAGGTGTCTTCTTCCGCGGGGGCGCCGATCCGAATCCGCTGCTCGACAAGATCCTGTTCTCCGCACCGGTCACGGCCAACGACGAAGTGACGGTCGGCGAGGCTAACCCGGCCGAGCTCTTCCCAGGGGCCGGCCGCGGTTCCAAGAGGAAGCCGAACATTGGTTCGTTCTACACCTACGGCGGCTCGCTTACGACTCCGGGCTGCAGCGAGGGGGTGCGCTGGTTTGTGCTTGCCGACGGAGGCCACGTCTCGCCGGCGGCCGTGCGGCGCTTCCACTTCGTGATCTCCCGGTTCCCCAATTACGGTGGCTACCCCAACAACAACCGGCCGGTCCAGCCGCTGAACGGGCGAGTGATCAGCTTCCGGGTATGCGGACCATGATCCGGGCGGGATTCCTAGCTCCAGGCCGCTCAGCCGTGAACGGCCGGAGATCCTCACCCCGCCCGAGCACGGCTGCTCTGCTGAGCGCAGCAGACCAGCCCGGGGTAACCGCGCAGCCCCGCAAGAATCCTCCACTGACTCAGCGAATCCCGCAGCACCCATCCCGGCCGACGGGGTGCGCTGCGGCGGCGACGTTCAATATCGAGGC
Organism: uncultured Actinomycetota bacterium; assembly: GCA_963712955.1. GTDB lineage: Bacteria > Actinomycetota > Actinomycetes > Streptosporangiales > Streptosporangiaceae > DATFVJ01. Next base: position 137,272 of record CAVQKF010000020.1, read on the forward strand.
CGGCCGGGCCTGACACAATGGCAACGCATGGGCGGCGAAGGCCGGGCACCGCCAGCTGCCTTCTTTGCGGCGGGTTCCAGAGGACCTGGGCTTGCTGGTGCCACAGGCTGGTCTTCTGCCTCGAGTCTGTCCTGGAGTGATCATGAAGGTGGCGGTGTACGGGACGGGCGGGGTCGGCGGCTTCTTCGGAGGGAAACTTGCCCGCTCCGGTGCCGACGTTCGCTTCATCGCCCGCGGCAGCCAGCTGCAGGCGCTCCGGGCCCGAGGCCTCCGGGTGGCGAGTGTCCACGGTGACTTCGAACTGTATCCGGTGGCCGCGACCGACGACCCGGCCGAGGCCGGACCGGCCGACTACGTGCTGGTTGCCGTCAAGTCCTCCCAGACCGGCCAGGTAGCAGCCCGCCTCCGTCCGCTGCTGCACGAGAGCACGGCGGTGGTTTCGTTGCAGAACGGGGTGGACAACGAGGAGAAGCTGGCAGCGGCGGTTGGTGCGGACAGGGTGGTGGGAGGGGTCGCGTACATCTTCTGCGTCATCTCGCATCCCGGGATGATCGAGCACACCGGCGGCCCTGCCACCATCGTGGTGGGCGAGTGGCGGGAAGGGCGCAGCGAGCGGGTGGCCCGGCTGGTGGCGGCTTGCCAGGCGGCCGGGTTTGGTGCCGAGGAGTCCGCCGGCATCCGTTCGACGCTGTGGACGAAGTTCGCTTTCATTTGCGCTCAGGCGGGGACCACCGCCGCCATCCGTCTTTCCATTGGGGAGATCCGGAGCGCCCCCGCCTCCCGCGAGCTGTTCCGCCGCGTGGCGGCGGAGGTGTGCGAGGTGGCCCGGGCCGAGGGGGTCCACCTTCCCACCGACCTTCCCGACCGCCACCTCGCCTTCGCCGACGGCCTTGAAGCTGGCGGCTATTCGTCGCTCCATTACGACCTGACCCACGGACGTCCCATGGAGCTGGAGGCGCTGCTGGGCGAGGTGGTCCGGCGAGGCGCCCGGGCCGGGGTGGCCACGCCCATGAGCCAGGCTTTGTATGCCGTTCTCCAGCCGTGGCAGCTCCGCAACCGCTCGTGAAGCCGCCGGAATCCTCCCATCGGCACATCGCCTGTCGGGGGTATGAGCGAGCAGTCGGCGGTACTGCTTACGGCGCGGCGTCCCGTCGGACGAGTGGGGTTGGTGGGGAGAGTGCATCGACCGGCGGGCAGCGGGCGCTAGGTCTGGCCGGGCGTCGCGGATGCCGCAGGCGCTGTCTTGAGGGACAGGAAGTCGGCGACGCCGATGATCCGCAGTACCTGACGTTCTACGGGGCGGATGCCGCGTCGGCTCTCGTCGTGAAACAGGTGCGGCGAGACGAGCCGGATGGCGCGTCCTCGCGTCTGCAGCCCGCAGCCGCCCGCCGCCAGGACGTTCTTGACCCAGTCCGTGTCAGGACCGTAGGTCAGGGCAAAGACGTAGCCGTCCTCCGCCGGAAATACGTTGACCGGTGTCTGATAGCGGCGGCCGGAGCTCCGGCCACGGTGCACAACTACACCGAAGCCGGGCAGCCATGGTGCAATGTGCTTGGTGATCCGGTTCAGCCCAACCTTGTTCCACTGCCGTACCGCCCTTGGGATCGGCATTCCTGCTCCCTCGTCACGTGAGCGGAGCGGCGCGGCGCGCCCTGACTCCGCCGACACCATATCGGCTTGTATGAGTGGCCAGTGGCCACATCCTGACCGGGTCGCCTCGCGGGGCCGCGGTCACCGAGCACGCTGGGAGATGTGTAGGGCCATCACGACTCGTCCGGGGGATGGATCATCTTCTCTACCTGTTGCGCGACGAGGAAGTCGAGGATCAGCCGGTTAACGAGATCGGGCTTCTCGAACGGGAGCCCATGCGAGGTCCCGGGGACGACGCCCAGCTGCGATCCCTCCGGCAGCGCCCGCATCATCGCTGCGGCGTGCTCCGGGGTGACGGCGTCGTCGTCGCCGATGAGGACGAGCGTCGGCGACTGCACGTCCCCGAGCCGTTCCAGCGACACGCCCTGGGACAGCCAGTTCGGCTTCAACTTGTCGAAGAACACGGGGAAATGCTCCGGGCCGTCCGGTGAGAGCGAGTCGTACATCTGGCGGAACATGGGCGGGAAGGTGTCGGCTGTGAACTGCTCCATCAGCTCGACGTAGCGGGGCGGGCACCCGTCCCGGTTCGCGCACTGTCCGATGAGGACGAGCCTGCGCGCCAGGTCCGGCCGCCGGAGCGCGACGTGGATCGCGACCATCGCGCCGTCGCTGAAGCCAGCGAGGTGGGCGGAGGAGAGCCCGACCGCCTCGAAGAACGCGATCGTGTCGTCCGCCATACTCTTGTAAGTGATCGGCCCGTCCCGGTCGGGGGTGCGTCCTTGCCCCTGCCGCTCGGGCAGGTACACGCGGTACCGCTCTGCGAGTGCCGGAAGGATCTCGCCGAGCATCTCGATGGGATTGAACCCACCGTGCAAGTACAGCAGAGGTTCGCCCGCGCCGTGGACCTCGTAGTACGTGTCCAGGCCACCGGCGTCGACGCGATCCTTCACGACCGTGCTGTCCAGCTGTCCTATCATGACTGCCCTCCTCGTCCCGAGCACGAACGCCCGCACGTCGATGACCTTCATCCCGTGGGGTCGCCCGCGCGCTTTGGTCACGAGGGCCACGATGGCAGTCCGGCCGGCACCGGAGCATCGGCGAACTCACCTAATCTCCAGCTGATTCTCAGGGGGAGCGCTCCGCGCCACGAGCGCGGCGGCTTCGGCACGTCCGCGCAGGCCGAGCTTCGACAGGATGCGGGCCACGTGATGCTCGACCGTCTTGCGCGAGAGGAAGAGACGTTCGGCGATCTCGGGGTTCGAGAGCGCTTCGCCGAGGAGGGCGAGCACTTCCTGCTCACGCTTCGTGAGCCGTCCGACGTTCTTCGGTCCCGTCTTCGCCGCCTTCACGCCGAGGTCCCGCATCAGCGCGGCGGCGGCGTCCGCGTCGCGGCAGGCTCCCAGATCCTCGAAGACGGACAACGCCGCGCGCGCCTCGGCCCCGGCCACCGCCGGGTCCGCACGCCGGAGCACCTGGGCGAGCAACAGCCGCGTCTGCGCGGCGCGGTAGGGAATCCCGGCATGGATGAACGCCGCGAGCGCCGTTTCCAGGTGCGTGCACGCGGCTGAAACGTCCGTCGACGCGAGCGCCTGCCCGAGAAGACGCTCGCCATGCGCGACGATCAAATGACAGTCGTTGACAGCGCCAAGCGCAACAAGCGCACACCCCCGCTCGATGGCCGCGTCGCTGTCGAGCAGCGCGATCTCTGCCTCGCCGAGCAACTCGATCACCGCGGCGACATCGAGCCGGTCCGGGCTCGTCGCGGCGAGCCGCCGGCGGAGCACAGCTGCCGCCACTGACGGCTCGCCCTGTTGCAGATGCAACGAGGCGACCGCCGCGGCGGCTTCCTCACGCCCCTCGACGCCGCGCAGCACCCTGACCGCGTCCTCGACCCGTCCCTGCGCGAGCCTGAGCTCGGCGAGCGTCCCGGACGCGAACGCGTGCGGCGCCGGGAAGACGCCCCCCGACATCGAGATCGCATCGGTGAGAAGTGCCCCGGCGGCGGGCCAGTCACCGTTCTCGAACAGGACCCGGCCGTAATAGGTGCGGCACTCCGCATACAAGAAAGGGCACCCATACCGGTCGATGAAGCGCTCGAGCGACTGCACCCACTGCGTCGCACGCTCGAGATCGAAACAGCTGCCGCACACGACCATGGTCATGCAGCTCATCTGAGCGACGGTCAGCGGATCGCGGCCTTCGCCACCGATCACGCCGGCCATCGCCTCATCGAGGAGCGACATTCCCTCCCCGGTCCGGCCCTGCTGCACCAGGGCCTGCCCGACAGCGTGCAGCGCCATCAGCTCGAGATCGGAGTTGCCGTTCGCGCGCCCGATCTCCACCGCCTGGCGAGCCAGCGCCTCGCTCTCGACCGGGTCGTCCGTGACATAGGCGGTGGCCCCGAGGAGTTCCCCGCGCAGCCCCGGAACCTCGTTCTCAATGATCCGTGCAGCACGTGACAGCCATCCGCGGGCCGCAGCTGTGTTACCGAAATACCCCTTGTTGTAGCCCACGAGCGAGAGCGCGGCGCCGGCCGCGAACATCGGGTCGCCGCGGCGGCGGAAGACAACATACGCCCTCTCGCAATTGGTGATCGTGCCCGCTACGTCGCCCAGCCAGAACAACGCGGTCGCCAAGCCGAAAAGCGCCTCGGGCACTTCGGCCACCTCAAGGACAGCGGAAAAAGCATCGCGTGCGCGGCACCAGTCCCCGGCCGCCATGGCCCGGAACCCAACGCCGACCTGACTCTCCACGACGCTGGACTCGACGCCCCAACCATCGCTCACATCAGCATCGTCTCAGACCGCCAAACGGCGAACACCCGCTGAATGCCCTCGACTGAAGCATGTCGACCGGGCTACGCCGTCGGTCAGGAACCCCGGACGGACCCAGTGCCCGGATTCGGTCACGGCAGGCGGCTCGACCCTGGCGGCACCATCCTGCCGCCCACCAGGTGAAGCTGCCTGGGCTAGCGTTCAAGATGTGGCGTTGTTGGAGCGGGACCAGGAGCTCGCGGGCGTCGAGGCGCTGCTGGTGGGTGGAGGCGTCCTGGCTGTCGAGGGTGGTGCCGGGATCGGCAAGACATCACTGCTCGACGTGGCATGCCGGCGGGCGGGGGAGCTTGGCTCTGAGGTCCTGCGGGCTCGTGGGTCGGAGCTTGAGGCCGGTTTCCCCTTTGGGGTGGTCCGCCAGCTGTTCGAGAGAAGGCTGGCAGGCGCCGATCCAAATGAGTGCAGTGAGCTCCTGAGGGGCCCGGCAGGCGCGGTGCGAACATTGCTTGCCGGCGAGCGGCGGAGGCCTATGCCGATGCCGGTGCGTGGCGCCGCGGGGCTGGTTCGTCTCGAGGTTCTGGCGGCGAGCGATCCGCCCTGTTTGCTTCATCCCATTGTCCGCGGTGCGGTCGAGGCCTCGCTGGAGAGCGACGAGCGGGAAGCGGCACACAGGGCTGCCGCTCGGCTGCTCCACGCCGACGGGGCGCCCGCCGGGCAGGTTGCGGTCCATCTTGCCCGCGTTCAGCCCACTGGTGACTATTGGGTGCTCCGGTGCCTGCGGGAGGCGGCTGAGGCCGCGATGGAGGCCGGCGTTCCCCAGGCGGCCGCCGATCTGCTCCGGCGTGCTCTGGCAGAGCCACCCCCGGCCGGCCAGCGTGTCGCGGTGCTCCGCGAGCTCGCCCGGGCGGAAGCGAATGCGGGCCGCGAAACCGCCTGCGCGTGGCTCGAAGAGGCCCTGGTGAGGACGGCCGACCCGCACGAGCGGGCCGAGATCTGGATGGAAATCGCCGAGTCTTACGCGTCCCTGTTTCGTTGGGTGGATGCGGTCGATGTGATCGAGCGGGCACTCGGCGAGCTCGGCGACACCGACACGGAGCTGGCGGGCTGCCTCGAAGGTGAGCTTGTCGTGGCGGGCCTGCACGACGCTCGCCGCGCTTCGCGCGTGGCTCCCGCACTCGATCGCCTGGCCGCTCGCCACCCCCTTGGGCCTCCCGCCGAGGCGCTCGCCGTGACGCGAGGGATGGCCTCGCTGCTTGCCGTGCGGCCCGCAGAGGAGATTGCTGCCCCCCTCGAAGAGGCCTTAACGAGTGCGGCATCGCCGGCAGGAAACTGGGATACGCGCGCCGCGCTGCTGTGGAGCATGGTGACGGCCGAGCGCTTCGACGCCGTCGGCAATGCTCTGCGGCCCATGCTGGCCGAGGTTCGGCACTCCGGCAGCGCCCGGGGCCTGGTCGCCACCTACAGCACGCTGGGGCTGCTCAAGCTCCGCGTCGGGGCGCTGCCGGAAGCTGACACGGCGGCGCGGGTGGCACTGCGGGTCCTGCAGGAAGGCGACTTCGCTCCCGGGCTGGCCTTCGCGGCGACCGTGCTCGCCGATGTCGCCGTCGAAGCGGGAGAGCTGGAAGAAGCACGGGCCCTCCTCGAGCTGCTACCGCAGGCGGATTGGCCGGCAGGTGTCGGTACGGTGCTGATTCCAGCGGCTCGGGGCCGGCTGGAGCTGGCTGCCGGCCGCCCAGCCGAGGCGCTCGCCGACTTCGAAACGTGCGCGGCGATGTTCAGCGCTGATGTGTGGGGCATTGAGATGCACGACATCGGCTACCTCCACGCCCGCTCCGGAGCCGCCCAGGCGCTGCTGTCGATGGGTGAGCACGAACAGGCCCGTCGGCTCGCGGAGGAAGAGCTGGCCGACGTCCGGGTATTCGGCGGACGCCGCGCCCTGGGGGTCGCCCTTCGTATCACCGGTTTGGTAAGGGGCGGGAAGGCAGGGCTCGAGCTGCTGGGCGAATCGGCCGCTGCGCTCCGGAACTCGCCGGCCATCCTCGAGCGGGCCAAGTCGCTGGCCGAACTGGGCGCGGCGCGGCGCCGGGCTGGCCAGCGCGCCGCAGCGCGGGAAGCGCTCGCCGACGCCCTCGATCTCGCGGCGCGCTGCGGTGCCCGCCCGATCGCTGCCCGGATCCGCGAAGAGCTGAACGCTGCCGGGGCCCGGCCCCGCCGTGAATGGCGCGGCGGTGTGGAGGCGCTCACACCGAGCGAACTGCGGGTCGCCCGGCTCGCTGCCGAGGGAAAAACCAACAGACAGATCGCTCAGACGCTCTATGTGACGCTCAAAACGGTCGAGGGCCATCTGGCGCGCGCGTACCCCAAGCTTGGAGTCGCCGGCCGGGGCGAGCTTCCTGGCGCACTCGATGGAGAAATAACCAGGGTGGTCACCCAGTAGCGAAGCAGGTGGCGGGACGGCGATCGTGCGGACAAGCGTCCGGCCAAACGGGCGCCCGGCCGAAAGGACCTCACCGTGGCTCATCCAAACGCAGAACTCCTCCACCAGGCCTACGACGCCTTCGCGTCCGGCGACATACCCACGGTTCTCGGGATACCCGCCGAGGATGTCACCTGGCACGTCCCCGGCCGCAGCCCGCTATCGGGAGACTACGAGGGCCATGCGGGAGTGCTGGACTTCCTCGCCCGCTGCCAGGAGTTGTCCCGCGGGACCCTCAAGGTCGGCGTCGATGAGACCTTCGCTGACGGCGACAGGGTCGTTGTCCTCACCACGGTTTCAGCCGAGCGCCACGGCCAGTTCTGGTCCTCCCCGGAGGTCCACGTCTGGCGCGTCGTCGATGGCCGGGCCATCGAGTTCCGGGAGTTCCAGGGCGACCAGGAAAGCGAGGACGCGTTCTGGGCATCGTAGTCCTAGCCGTTCCCCGGCTGCGGTCAACCTTGCGCGGTCACAGCAGCCATCCAGCGGCTGAGCTGGACCCGGGAGTTGAGGCCCAGCTTGTTGAGGATGTTGGTGATGTGGGTCTCGACGGTGCGCTCGGACAAGAACAGCCTGGCCGCGATCTGCCTGTTACTGAGGCCGTCCGCGATGAGTCGCGCGATTTCCAACTGCCTACAGGTGAGCACAGCCTGCGACTCGGTCTTGACAGCAGGCGCCGGCTTCGGCGGCTGTTTGTCTTCCAGGGCGAAGGCAACACCTTCGTCGATTGTCATCGCCCGGCCGCGCTCGAATGCAACGTCGAATGCCGTCTGACCAAGGCCCTCCGCGGCGACCGCCACTGATTGCGCGTGTTGCGGCCGGAACGGCTCAACCAATGTGAGGGCACTCGCCTCTCGCGCGCGCTGAGCAAACCCGAGGAGCACGGCCGCGCGCTCGTGTGCACCCTGCTCCGCCGCCATCCATGCCAGTGTCTCGAGAAGGATTGCGAGGCCAGCCCGGTCATCGAGCGTGTGGTTGCAAGAGGCGCCTTCCTGGGCCAGGGCCTCCGCGCGTTGCCTTTCGCCTCGCTGCCAACTGGCTTGCGACATGACATTGAGCAGCAAGGCGCGGAGCCAAAGCTCGCCGTGGGCCTTGCTATTCTCCAGGCCCTGGCCGCCGAGTTCGACTGCGCGATCAAGTTCGCCGCTTGCGAGCGAGACGTAGGCGTGGAAATTGAGAGCTGCCAGCTCGAGATGTGACAGTTGCATCAATCTCGCGAGCGAAAGCGCAGACTGGTTCAGTCTGGTTGCCTCGGCCAGATCGCCCACAAACCAGCGCGCGATGGTTGCATAGATCAAAGACCATCCCACGACGTCGACGTCTTTCAACAGCGTTCCGATGCGGAGGCTCTCCAAACTTAGGGCAGAGGAGGCTTCGTAGTCGTTTTGGCTAATTGCCATTGAGGCCGCTACCCATAGCAGACGCGCACGAGGAATGCTGTCCTGTGGCGTCACTTCTATCAAGGAAGCAAGGACTCGCCGCACGTCGCTGACTGGTCCGCGGGACGACCAGTACGCGAGCAGGTTTTGCGCAAGTTCAGCTCCGGCGGCCGCCTCACCGGGCTGCCCCAAGCAGAAGTCAAGCGCCGTCCAGAGGTTGTCTCGCTCCAGATACATTCTGTGAAACATCTCGGCTTGCCTGCTGTCCCAGGCTCCCACCATCGTCCCGAGTGCGCGGATCCACTCGAGGTGCCGCTTCTGCGTAACCGTCTCTTCGCCGAGCTCGCGTAAACGCTGCCGGCCGTACTGGCGCAGTATCTCCAGAAGCCAATAGCGAGGAGCGCCGCTGCCCCTCTGCTGGCGTTTCAGGATGGATTTCTCCACCAGCGCCCCGAGCACGGCCACGATCCGGTCCGCCGGAAGCCGCGGATCGGAGCAGACCTCGATCACCGCGTCCTGTTCGAATCCTCCTGCGAACACCGAAAGCCGGGCCCACAGCAGCCGCTCCTGCTCGTCGAGCAACCCGTAGCTCCAGCCGATGGTCGCCTCCAGCGTCTGCTGCCGACACTCGGCGCCGCGGTTTCCGCTGCCCAATATCAAGAGCTCATTCGCGAGCCGTTGATTGAGCTGATCGAGACTCAGCGAGCCAAGCCGGACAGCGGCCAGTTCCAGCGCGAGCGGGATGCCATCCAACCGTCGGCAGAGCTCCAGGACCGCCACTGCATTTTCCGCATCGATGGTGAAGCCGGGAACGACAGCAGCAGCGCGCTCGCTGAGCAGCCACACAGCGTCGGAGTTCAGCACCTGTTCCGGCGAGATCTCATCGCCGACGTCAGGGAGCGACATCGGCGGCACCACCATCCTGACCTCACCTGCCACGCCAAGGGCCTGCCTGCTGGTGGCGAGCACTCGCAAGTCCGAGCATGACTTGACCAGGGTGCTAGCGAGGACCGCGCAGCCGTCCAGCAGGTGCTCGCAGTTGTCCAGCACCAGCATCAGGCGCTTGCCGGCCAGGTGTTCCGCGAGGGTCGACAGCGACCAGCCGGCCGAACGATCCTGCATGCCCAGAGCGTTGAACACGGCCTGCGTCACGAGCATCGCATCTTGAATCGGGGCCAGCGGGACCAGCCAGGCGCCATCCGGGAAACCACGCGCCATTTCTGCCGCCGCCCGGAGCGCCAGCCGGGTCTTCCCGGCGCCCCCGCTGCCGGTGAGGGTCAGCAGCCGCGTGGTGGTCAGCAGGCGCTTCGCTTCGCGCAGTTCCTGCCGGCGCCCGACAAACCTGGTCAACTCGGCCGGCAGATTAGACGCCCTAGGGCAGAGGGCTCGATCCCCCATATCAGCGTCAGAGTACGCCGCGAAGGTGCAAAGGGGAAGGGAGCTACGACTGGGCCATGTTGGGCAGGTCGACGGCAGGCTCGATGCTCGCGAACGGGACAAGCGAAGCCTCGTTAACCGCCCGAACGGCTTCGAGGCTTTCGGCGGTGAAGAGCGAGAGCAGGCGCTCCTGGCGCGCCAGAAAGATCGAGCGGATATAACGAACACCGTCACCGCGGGCTCTGAACCGGCTGGCGGCGCCGGTCAGCGCCGCTTGCAGCACAGCCAGCTGATGCTCGTTGATCTTCGGCAGCCGGCGGTCGACAATGAATAGGCTCGCCGATGTCGGGTGGGCCGATCCGGCTCCGGAGGGCGCCGCTCCCTGGCCTGGTTCACTCATCTGTGCTTCGACTCTCCCGGATGCCGCTTGCTGGGCAGCATGTCAGGGGACGCTCCGCCTGGCATCGTGGCTAACTCGCAAAGCGACCCGTAGCTGGGATGCGACGGTCGTGCCAGCACCCACCCGGTCCCGACCCGGTCCCGACCGTGGCCGCCTGGTCAGCCGCCGCGCCAAGCCGGCCAAGCCGCGCAGGCCGGCAGGCCTCGCGACACATGGCAGTCACGCAGATCCCGGAGCAATGCCGGTCGGCCCTTCCGCCGGCCCGGAGGCCAGCCGCTGGAAATACGTGTCGGCCTCCGGGATTCCCCGGATGCCGGGCGGAGGGCCGGCGGTCATTGTCTGTAGCAGGCACGCGTCAAGCGTTCTGACCCGCGCCGCCGGTGAGGGACCTGTGGCTGATGAGGCAGACCGCAGGTTCTACCTAGTAGTGGAGCATGACCTGCGGCCTGTCATCGGCGCTGGCGCGTCTCCCGGCGGAAATGGAGCCCAGCATGGCCACCGCTAAAAGCCCCCAGACCGCCCAGCTGGAACAGAAAGCAGCTGCCCGGACCGAGGACGCGATCAAGATCTACGGAAAGGGCCAGACCGAGGTGCGCGCGCTCGATGGCGTCTCGGTCGAGTTCGCCTCCGGCCGCTACACCGCCATCATGGGCCCTTCGGGCTCCGGGAAGTCCACCTTGCTGCACTGCGTTGCGGGCCTGGACAATCTGACGTCTGGCCGGGCATTCATCGGCGACGTCGATCTGAGCACGCTCAATGACCAGCGGCTGACGATCCTGAGGCGTGACCGCATCGGCTTCGTCTTCCAGGCATACAACCTCGTGCCGACCATCAACGCCGCGAAGAACATCACACTCCCGCTGCTGCTCGCCGGCCATAAGGGTGATCAGGCCTGGATCGACAAGGTCATCGACATAATGGGCATAGGCGACCGGCTGGAACACCGGCCCAGCGAGATGTCCGGTGGCCAGCAGCAGAGGGTCGCTGTGGCCAGGGCCCTCGCCAGCCGCCCCGAGATCATCTTCGCCGACGAGCCGACCGGCAACCTGGACTCGCGCGCAGGCGGCGAGGTGCTGACCTTCATGCGGCGAGCCGTGGACGAGATGCACCAGACCATCGTCATGGTCACCCACGACCCCTTGGCGGCCAGCTACGCCGACCGCATCGTCTTCCTGGCAGACGGGCGGATCGTCGACGAGATGCTCGAGCCGACAGCCGAGCGGGTGCTGGAGCGGATGAAGCGCTTCGGGGAGTGAACTGAAATGATCAAACTCGTCCTCGCCAGCCTGCTCGCACGGAAGCTGCGCCTGGTCACCACCGCTCTCGCGGTGACACTCGGTGTCGCGTTCATCGCGGGAACGCTGGTGCTCACCGACACCATGAGCAGCATATTCAACGACCTCTCCTCCGGCGTCTACAAGGGCACCGACGCCGTCGTCCGTGCCAAATCGGTCTTCAACGGGCCAATGAACACCGGCGAGCAGCGCCCCCTCATCGACGCGTCCCTGGTCCAGCCCTTGAGCCGGGTAGCCGGTGTTGCCGCCGCTGAGGGCAGTGCCTTCGGGTATACGCGGCTGATCGGCAAAGACGGCACGCCGCTCGGCAACCCGTCGGGCGGTGCGCCCACGCTTGGCGGCAACTGGAGCCAGGTGCCGCAGCTCAACCCGTTCCGGCTGGTGGCCGGTCATGCCCCGCAGGCACCGGACGAGGTCGTGATCGATAGGAAGAGCGCTCAGGATGGCCACCTGGCGGTGGGTGACACGACGACCGTGCTGGTGATGGGCCCGCCACAGCGGGTCCGGATATCGGGGATCGTCGCCTTCGGCACCGCCGACAGCCCGGCCGGCGCGTCCGTGGTGCTGTTCACCACACCCGTCGCGCAGCGCCTCGTCGCCGCGCCCGGCAAGTTCAGCACCATTTCGTTCGTTTCCAATGGCGTGTCACAGCAGCAACTGGTCAGCAACCTCAGGAGCGCACTGCCCGCAGGAACCGAGGCGGTGACCGGGGCCGCGATCATCAAGGAGACGCAGGACTCGTTCCAGAAGGGCCTGTCGTTCTTCACCGATTTCCTGCTCATCTTCGCCGTCGTCGCCCTGCTGGTCGGCTCCTTCGTGATCTTGAACACGTTCGCCATCACCGTTGCCCAGCGCACCAGGGAGAACGGGCTGCTGCGGGCACTGGGCGCCAGCCGGCGCCAGGTCCTCCGCTCGGTGCTCATCGAGGCCGTGGTGGTCGGCCTCATCGCCTCGCTGATCGGGCTCGCCGCGGGAGTCGCCATCGCGATAGGGCTGAAAGCGTTGCTCGGCGCGCTCGGCCTCGGCCTCCCGAGCGGAGGTATCGTCTTCAGCGCCAGCACGGTCATCGTGTCGCTGCTGGCCGGGCTGGCCGTCACGATCGCCGCGGCCGTCTCGCCCGCGCGCAAGGCGGCCAAGGTCCCACCCGTCGCGGCCATGCAGGACGTGACGGTGGGCAGCACCGGGTACGGCTCCAAGCAGCGCGTCATCGTCGGGATCGCCCTCCTGGCGCTCGGGGTCGCGGCACTGTTCACCGGGCTGTTCGGCCACGTCGCCAGCGCGTTCTTGGTCGTCGGCGCCGGCGTGCTGCTGGTCTTCTTGGGCGTGTCGGTGCTGGGCCGGACGATAGCGCTGCCGCTGAGCAGGATCATCGGCGCTCCGCTGCCCCGCCTGAGGGGCGTGACCGGCAGCCTGGCGCGGGAGAACGCCATGCGCAACCCGAAGCGCACCGCGGCAAGCGCGTCCGCACTGATGATCGGTGTCGGGCTCGTCGTATTCATCACCATCTTTGCCGCCTCCGCCATTGCGTCGGTCAACGCGAGCATCGACAGAACGTTCGCGGGCGACATGGTGATCGACTCCGGCGCCGGCATAGCGGGCGGTGTCGATCCCGGGCTCGCCCAGCGGCTGAACGCGCTTCCGCAGGTGGCCGCCGCCACCGGCGTCAGGAACGGCGCCGCGCTGATCCTTGGCAAGGTGGAGCAGATCACTGCCGTGGATCCCAGGGCTGGCAGCAAGATCTACGATGTCGGCGCGCTGCACGGGTCGATCGCCGGCCTCGGCACGAACGGCATCGCGGTCTACAAGGATGTGGCGACGACAAATCACCTGAAGCTCGGCGACACCGTGCCCGTCGTATTCAGGGACACCGGGCCCAAGACGCTGCGCGTCGCGCTCATCTACGGTGACAGCGTGGCGGCGCCCTCGCCCCGCTACTTCCTCGGCACTCCCGCTTACGACGCCAACTTCGCCACCCGCTACGACAGCCAGGTGTTCGTGAAGAAGGCCCCCGGCGTCAGCGCGGCGGCCGCGCTCGCCGCCGTGAAGCAGGTGTCCGCTCAGTACGCCCCCGGCAGCACCGTGATGGACCAGGCCGCCTACAAGGCGGCGCGGGCCAAGCCGTTCAACCAGCTGCTGGCGCTCATCTACGTGCTCCTCGCCTTGGCCATCGTCATCGCCCTGCTCGGGATCGGCAACACACTCGCGCTGTCGATCTTCGAACGGACCCGCGAGCTCGGGGTCATGCGCGCGGTGGGGATGACGCGCAGCCAGCTCCGCGGCACGATCCGCTGGGAGTCGGTGATCATCGCCCTGCAAGGGACGGTCCTCGGCCTGCTGATCGGCGTGTTCTTCGGCTGGGCGCTCGTGGCGGCACTGAAGAACCAGGGAATCACCAACTTCAGCGTGCCGTACCTGACCCTGCTCATCGTGGTCATACTGGCAGGGCTTGCCGGGGTGGTGGCAGCGATCCTTCCCAGCCGCCGGGCAGCAAGACTCAACATCCTGCGCGCCATCGTCACGGAATGACGTCGCGCAGCCATTTGGAGCACTGCCGGCCACCGGAGCCTTGGTCGGCGACCTGTGCCAGCGGGCGTGTGGTTGCTCAGGAACAGCCGCGGCGATCTCCGGATTAGTCATTCCGCGGGCGATGAGGCTGAGGATCTCGACCCCGCGCTGCGTCAGGCCGTCGGGAGACGGCGCTGCCTCGGCGGGCGCTGCCGCGGCGGGTGGCCGGCCCCGTCGAGCTAGAGTCGTTTCCAGCCACAACCTTCGCCCGGGTGAGGTTCCTCAGAGCCATGACATTCCCCGATCCATTGTTCCGCCGCCCTGCGGACTTCGACGAGTTCTGGGCCACGACGATCCGGGAATTGGACGAGGTTCCCCCGGCCGTCGGGCGGGGGTTTGTCCGCGCTGACGGCGGCGTGACCCACGAGTGGCTTGTTGTCGACTCGCTCGGCGGTGTCCGCGTTCACGGGTACGTCTTGCGCTGGGATGACGGCACTCCCCGGCCGCTGGTGATCCACAGCCACGGTTACGGGACCGGGGTGACGCCAATGTGGACATGGGCGCGTACCGGTCTGAACGTCGTCGGGGTTGACATCCGCGGCCAGGGGGAGTCCCGCGACGCCCTACCCTTCCTCTCTGCGGGAGGATGGATCGTCACTGGCATCGAGACCCCGGAGAGCCACGTGCTGCGTGGCGCAGTGTGCGACGTGATCCGGACCGTCCGCGTCGCTCGAGAGACGCTCGGCGCGTCGGTGACGCGGACCATCCTCCATGGGAGGAGCTTCGCCGGCGGTCTGGTCCTCATGGCCCAGGCCCTCGACCCGGTCGCCGACCTTCTTGTGGTCGCCTCCCCAACTTTCGGGTGGGCCGAGGGGCGCCTCCTGCTGGCAGAGGCCGGCTCGGCCGCGGAGCTCGACCGTTATCTGCGACGCCTTCCCACGCATGGGGCCGAGGATGTCATGGTGGTGCTCCGCTACTTCGACACCGTCAACTTTGCCGGGCGCGTGCGCTGTCCCACACTGGTCGGTCTGGGGGACGTCGATATCGTCGTCCCGCCGCAGACAGTGCTGGCCATCGCCGCCCGGCTCGGGGGACCGTACGAAGTGATGCGCTTCCCCGTCGGCCACACCGAACTGCCCGAGGAGCGCGCGTGGCAGGCATTCGAGCGCCGATGGATCGAGCTGGCCGTCAACGGTGTCCCCAGGAGCTTCGGCGTCGAGACCGCGCGTGCAGGTCAGCCTTGACATCACCGGGAGTGTCGCCGCCGGCAGCGAGCTTCTGCATGCTCCTGCCATCGACGCGGGTTCAAGGCTCCGATCCGGCCAGATTCGCCGCCTCCCGGACCCAGTCGTGGAATCGGGGCTGCAGCGTCCCGTTGATGAATTCCAGGAGTGCCCTTTCGTCGGTGGGGTCGGCGACGAGGTCGGAGAGCCGGAAGGGTTCGTGGACGGCGGCGCAGGTGGTGGTCGCCGTCAGCTTCCGATCGAAGTTGGCCACGGCGATGGGAACGATTAGGGGCTCGGGATACGTCATCGCCGCGAGGTGGAACGCCCCGGGACGGAACCGCAGAGGCGATTTCTCCGTCGAGGTCGAGGTTCCCTCCGGGCAGATGACGATGTTGATGCCTAGCCTCAGGCACGAGCTGGCTGCGTCGAGGAAGAAGCGGCGCCGCGCCTCTCGGGAGTGCTCGTCTGGCGTTTCCGGATCGACGTAGCCTGAATAGACGTAAATGTATCCGAGACGGTCGTAGAAGTTCTGGTGCCCGTACTCGTCGTGCCGCGACTTGCGGATTACCCGGACGGGCCCCTGCCCGTACTTCTCGAACAGGATCATGCTTGAGACGAAGTGCGTGTCGAGCGTGAGGACGAACCGGTTGGCGAGCACGTTGTCGGGATGCGAGTCGAGGTGGTTCATGATGAAGATCTGCCCTGGGCGTTCCGGTAGGTGCTCCCGGCCGACAATGCGATAGCTGGTGCGGGAGAAAAGCTCTCGGAATCGCTCCATGGAACGAGCGCGCAGCTCTTCGGGCCCCATCGTCGACGGCGCGCTCGCCACCTCGTCATAGATGGCCTGCAACCTCCGGTACACGCCTAGCTCCTCGCGGACATTGACGAGGATCTCGGCACAGAGCCGGGCCAGTTCCTGTTCGAGGTCGTCACCGGTGCTCTGCAGCAGGTCGGTGATGTGGAAGGCGTCATCGAGGGTGAGCCGGCTCTCGAGGTAGTGCGGGAGCTTGTGCAGGGGTGATGCCACGCGAAGTTGGGCTCCGTGCTGCTCGAGCAGGGTCCTGATGGCGAGGACATCGTCCTTGTACCGCTTGGCCACAAGCCGAAGCCGTGCGGCCCGGAGGCGATCGCCGATGAGACCGATCAGCGCGCGCATCAGCGCGACCCCGAACTCCGGATGCGTCCGGCAGCGGGTCTCGACGACCTCCCGCGGCACGGCGAGCAGGCAGGTCGGGGTGACGGCGGTGACCGTAGCCCGGAAGCCATAGGGCTCGACCAGCGCCGACCAACCGATGGGGTATCCCGAATGTCCGATGGTCTGAAGCGGTTCGGCTAAGTCGTCGCCTGCGTCCTTCATCGGACCGAAAGCGAGCTGGGCCGATCCGGAGACGAGGATGCACAGCGCCGCCGCGGGCTCGCCCTCGGTGAACATTCTCTCCCCGGCCTCGTAGTGCAGCCAGCCCGCGCGACCAGCGAGCTCAGCCACGTCCTCGTCGGCGATCCTGTCGAAGAAGGGAGAGGCCCTCAAGGCCTCGAAGGCGGCGGTGGTCACGGCCGGTCCGCTCCCACGGGGCCGCGCCGCGGGAGGGTCCGCAGCAGGTCGCGCGTACGCTCGAAACGCGTGGTCACGCTGATGGCCACTCGACGGAGCATCTCATAGAGCAGCACCACGTCCTTGTCGGCGAGCTCGTCGATGACATCGCCGCGAACGGTGACGATCACGCTCGGCTCCTCGCAGCGGATCGTTGCTGTGTAGCGGTACGGGGGACGGAACGCCGACCAGCCGATCAGCTCGCCGGGCTGGCGCAGCACGCCGACGAGCATGTCCTCGGAGCCGACCCGGATCAAGACCTGGACCGACCCCGAGATCAGGAAGTGGATGGCGCGGGCCCGGTCGTACTGGCGCACGATGTCATGGCCGGCCGGGACCTCGTTCTCCTCGGCGGACTCCGCTACACGAACCAGGGCCCACTGCGGTAGGCCTTGGAAGAAGGGGATCTCAGCAAGGCGGGCGAGCAGGATCATGCGCCTAGAGTCATCGGGCGGAGAGTGAAACACCGCGCATGAGGCCGGTCACAAGCATGCTGACGATCGCCAGCTGCGACTCGCGTCAACAGACCCGTCCCTTGGCCAGAGTTCACCAACTATATCGCCGGGCACGCGCTACCCACAACGACACGAGGGTGGACCGCTGACCTCGGGTCTGACCGGCCAACGGCGCCCCTCTGGCCAAGTTGATCTCGCTCAGGCGGCAGGGCCGCCGGTGGCGGGCCCGGATAGTGACTGATCCGAAGTGCGGCACGCGGCCTCGGCCTGTTGCCGGATCCGGTGGTCCGGGCACTGATGGGCCTTGCGGGTTCCGGCGTTGGGTGATCCGCAGTGGAAGGCGCGGCGGAATGTGGCTTTGATGCATTAGCGCGGATTTCCGCACCGGTACCTCGGCCCTCGGCCCGTGGGCTATCAGGTGAATTCGAAGTGGAGCCGGCGTCCGTCCCACCAGGGGACGGTGGTGTCGGCGGGCAGGTCGGCGTGGCGGAGGACCGGTGCGTAGGCCCGACGGTTGATCTTGATGGTGATGCTGGCGCGGAGCGCCCCCGCCAAAGGCGTTCCGCGCTGACCAGCCCTCCGCCGATCGCGCTCAGCAGTGGGTTGTGCCGCGGGGCCCGGCGGGCCCGCGCCCGCCAGCCCCCGCAGCAGCCGTGGTCAATCCGGCCAGCACACCCACCGCGGCCACGGCGGGCAGGTTATGTTTGGCTGCTGGCGTGCCTGAGCCAGCTTGGCACTGTGCGAGACGATCGGGTGGGTGGTGGCCGCAGCGGCCATCCCGGGCAGGCTCACCGCGCCAGCCGAGCCGATCGCGATGACCGCGATGACGGCCGCGCCGGTGCGCTTAAACAGCATCGTGGACATGTATTTCGTACCTTCCTGCGAGTGGCTGAAGGTCCCCGGCGGCTCACCCCGGCTCCGCCCACGGAGCGGGCAGAAGACGTGTGACACCCACGCGTCACCCGTACCGCGCGGTCGGCGACTGCCACGGTTGCCGGGCGGCTGCGGTCGCGCGGTGGCTTACCTGCAAGCCACCGCCCAGCCAGCGGTGCACTCGCCGCTCGGATCAGGCCCGGTTGGATCACTGTCGAGTCCCTCCCCGTCGGCAGCGAAGAGCTGCCGTGGGACCTCACTGTGGGAACGCCATCAGGCGCCGTCCACCAGACTTCCCTGTTGCAGCCGCACTCATGCGGGGTCACGCCCGAAGTGACAACAGAACCCACCACTGTCGGTGAGCAAATGCCGGACGACCATCATCGCGGCACTAGCAGTTAGCTGATCGGGACGCTGTCCGGCTGCGGCGCTATCATAGGATATCGCGGGAGGTGGAGATGGCGGACGTGCTGATCCGTGATGTACCCGAGGACGTAATCGCTGCGCTGGACGCGCATGCCGGGCGCCTTGGGCTATCGCGCAGCGAATACGTACGCCGCCGCCTGGCTCAGGACGCGGCGATGCCCGGCTCCCCGGTCATCGTGGAGGACCTGGCCCGGTTCGCCGACGTTTTCGGTGATCTGGCCGACCCCGACGTTATGGCGCGGGCTTGGCGGTGACATCGTGGCTGATCGACAAGTCCGCCCTCGTCCGCCTGGCCGCGAGCCCGGACGCCGCTGAGTGGGCCACCCGGATCGAGCGCGGGCTGGTACGGATCACGACCGTCACCCGCCTGGAGGTCGGCTACTCTGCCCGGTCAGGACCGGATCTGCGGACCGGGCTGCAACAGCCGCCGTTGTCGTCGATGCCTGTTGAGTACCTGACCCCGGCAATTGAGGACAGGTCAGTCGAGGTCCTCGCATTGCTGGCCGACCGCGGGCAGCACCGGTCTCCCTCGATACCAGATTTGATTATCGCTGCGGCCGCGGAACTTGCTGGACTTACCGTCTTGCACCTGGACAAGGACTTCGACGTCATCGCCGAGACCACCGGCCAGCCGGTGGAACGCCTGAAAATACAGTGATTACCGGCAGAGGCGGCGGCCATTGTCTGAGTGGAGCGAGCCTCTCCTCTTCACAGATTCGGTCAAGAGTGACCCAGGACATTTTGCTACTCGATCATCCACCTTGAGCCCGGTGAGCTGCGTCGCGCCTTCGCGGAGATCCACAGGGGTGCTGCGGCACCTGCGGGCTTCTCCTGATCGCCTTCCACATCGGCACCGAGGTCAGGGTCGCCGCTCTCGGCGTCCTGCGGGCAGACCCGACTGCCAATGGCACCGCGTCAAGGGGGCTTCGCTGATCGAGCAGGCGCCCGGCGATGTTTCGTTCGACACTGCGGCGCCAAAGCAGCGCTCATGCTGAGGCACGCTGGCCGGATGCCGGCCGGCCGCGACCACCAAGAATGTGAAGTTTCCCCCTTATCCTCGGCGCATCTGGCATGCATCCTGGACGATACGGCAAGCTCGCGCATATGAGAGCTGTTGACGGGGGCCCGCAGGAGGTAAGCGAGGATGCTCAGGCGATGTTCAGTACGGCATTGCGTGCGTCCATCCCGCTTTGGCGGGCAGGCTGCTGGATCCGTGCTGGCCTGCTCGCCGCGATCTGGGGGATGCTAGCTTGGGCAGCGCCGCGGGGGATGGTTCGGGGCGCTGCCCAGCTAGTGCCGGCAGTTGCCGCTATCTCGCTCGCTTTCGCCCACACCCGTCCCCACGCTCTGAACCGGCTCCGCCGGATACCCGGCGCGGCACGCCTGGCCGACCACCTGCTCAGCACGTCCGGCCGGGCGACCATCGACGCCGCGGGCATTGCCGAGGGAATCGGGATCCTGCTTGCGGCCTGGCTCTTCGCTGGCCCGTTCCCGGTTGCCAGTCTGAGCCCGAATGTTCGGACGGCCGGAGCGATACTGGCGGTCGCCTATGCCTGGGACGCGGTGCTGCAAGCCGTGATCGATCCCGGCTGGTACAACCCGGACCGGCGGCCGTCACCGGCGATGCGGATCTTACGGGCGGCGATCCCGCCGCTGTTAGGTCTTATCCTGCTGGCCGCCCTGTTTCCCTGTAACGAGACCGCCGCAAAGGTGCCCGTACCCGCGTACCTGGCGCTTGCGGCTACGCCGTTGCTCTACTTTCCTCTCTGGGCGATGTTCGATGTGCTGCTGCGCGCCTCGGTCAGCCATGCGGCGAGCGCCCGCGTCTTGTGGCGGCAGGAGACCTCGATCGACCTGCATAGCCAGGTGAAGAACTCGGTCAGCCTGCTGCGGCGTTACGTGGACGAGCCGGCGCCCGAACTCAGCGAGATCCGGAGCCTCGCCCGGGAGGTCATGATGCGTGTAGAGGAGATGCGGCGGGACGTGCTGGAATCAGCCGGGCGGCGGGCCCAGCGTCCTTTCGGCGACCTCATGCAGACCACGTTGCGTATCATGCCCTCGCTTCAGCGCCCGCAGTGCGTGCTCGCGGCCGGGTCTGACGGTGTGGTACTTTCGCCGGCGGATTACCAGATCGCCCGCCGGGTCGTTCCCGACCTGGTGAGCAACGCGCTGAACAGTGGCGCGAAGAAAGTGATCGTAGAGTGCGTGGCGGTGGCGGATAGTGGTGACGGCCGCGAGATCCGCCTCGCCGTCGAGGACGATGGTCCGGGAATCAGCCGAGAGGCCCTCGGCCAGCCGGACAGCAGCATGGCCCTCCTGCGTTCGCGGCTCATCCTGCTTGGCGGTGAGATCGAGTGGACGGCGTCCACGTTAGGGACCCGTGCGCAAGCCCGCTGGCCGTCACAGGGCCAGAGCGGATCGACCCGCCTGAGGCTCACCCACCCCGACCTGCCCCGGAGGACATGACCGATGCGCATCGTGGTCGTCGACGACATCCTGGACTTCGGCAACGTCGTCGCGCGCGCACTGGAGGGGACGCCCCATGAGGTGACGGCCGTGCTCTCTCCCGAGGCCCTGCCCCGGGTGCTACGTAAGCAGGGCTTCGACCTGGCTTTCGTGGACATGGACTTCTATTACGCCGACTCACGCCAGACCGGCCTGACCGCGCTGCGCCACCTCACCGAGCATGCTGTGCGCGCGATCATCTACTCCTTGGACAGCGAGGACAACCGGCTGCTGTTCCTGCTGGCGGCCTTCCAGTTCTATGACCCGCTCACCCTGCTCTCCAAGGGCGAGGGCAGTTACAAGATCCGTCACCTGATCGATCTCATTGATCAGGGACAGATCTCGGCCCGGATCCGGGAACAGACCGTTACCGCCCGCCGGGCGATCGGATGCCCGTGCTCGACCGGCTCATACACAAGCCCGCCGATCTCGACATCTGGGTGGCATTGTCGAGGTTTCCCGGCCGCCTCGAGGTCGCGTACGCCTCGCATGTCTCGGCACGGACCATCGACGAATTCCTTGCCGACCGGTACGCGGTCATGCAGGAGATAAGGATGCTGCAGCCAGCGCGCCACGACGCCGCGAGCGACATTACGGTCGGCCTGACAGGCGCGGCCGGGCACGACCATAGCGCTAAGAAAGAAAAAAGAGAACTTCTCGGGCCCATGCACGCCTTCGCTGTCACCCATCAGCACTTTTTCGGCGACCCTGAAGTCCGCGCGCTCATCGAAGAGCGACAGCGCTCCCGTTATCGCATGCCCGGCATCAGCGCGGCTACCCACGCCGGGCGCAGGCGGAGGTGACCGCATCCTGGCCTGCTATCACGGCGCCCTTGCTGAATAATGGCCCGGCCGTCGCCTTCCTCGTCGCATTCGCGATCAGTCCTGGTATGCATGCCTTCCTGGCCCTGGCCCTGGAGCGACGGCTTATCCGGCCATCTGAGCAGTTCACAGCCCTCATTTTTGGTGATCCGCTGCTGTGCTTCGCGTGCGGCCTCGGCGCGGCTCTGGCATCGGGTCATGTTCCCGGCCTCGTCCGGTTCGCCGCCACTCCCGCCGCTATCGTGCTGTCTGCTGTCCTCTGGTTGCTGTTTGGGCTGTGGCAGTGGTACACGGAGTGGCGCACCGGGTTCTATACGACGGCCCAGGCGCTCGCGCCGACCAAGATCTGGCATCAGCTGATCGTTTACCCAGTCTTCGGAACTCTGGTCACTTTTTCTTGCCTGGCCGGTCTTGCCACGCCGCCCGGCGCACACCCGGCCATCCAGCTAATCATGAAAATTCTCATAGCCGCGTGCGCGCTGGCCTGGGCGCTTATGAACATCTACGACCGCCGCCATCCCAGGTATGGGCATCCACCATTCGACTGGCGCCGCATACGTCCCGCAAGAAACGATGAATGAACGGCTCAGGCCGTCGCCGTGATGCGCGTCGTGACTGAGACCACGTTGCTGCCTCCGCCGCCGGCTTGATCCGCGCAGCCGCTCGCGGTTCAGCAGTGCCGCGAGCTCATCTGGAGCGGCGAGCGGTTCGCATCACTGGCGATCGCCAGCCCGAAGATGCAGGTCGCCCGCGAGCGTCATGGCCAAAGTTATTTGGCCATGTGGAACGGGGATCGGGATGTGCGGCTGCCCGCTCGTACAGGACCTCCGGCGCGAGGCAACCGCCAGCTGACAGAGGGACTCGGTCTGTGACGGCTGGTTCGGGGATGTCGATGGTAACGCATCGGTCTGAGCGGGCCCCGCCGACGAAGTTGGCTGGACGAATTGGGCATACCGGGCCTGGCATCCTGGGGGGATGACCACGGCTGCTCATGCCACCGGGCCGCGGCTGCGCGCGGCCCTGGCCTCGCTGCCCAGCCCGGGTAGCGTGTGGTGGCTCGCGGGGGTGGCCGCCGCGTTCAGCGTGTGCCAGCTGCTCTTCGTCTCTTCGCGGCTAGGGCTGAGCTGGGACGAGGCGGTCTATGTGAGCCAGGTCAGCGTGCATGCGCCGGCCGCGTACTTCGACGCCGCCCGGGCGCGCGGCGTGCCGCTGCTGGTGGCGCCGGTCACCTTGCTGACGTCTTCGGTGATGGCGCTGCGGGTATACCTGTCGGTGGCATCGGGCCTGGCGCTGCTGGGGGCTTTGTGGGTGTGGCGGAGCCTGCGGCCGGCGTGGGTGCTGGCGCTAGCCGGGGTGGCGTTCGGCGGCCTGTGGGTGGCGCAGTATTACGGGCCGCAGGCGATGCCGGACGGGTGGGTCGCCCTCAGCGGGCTTGCCGCGACCGGTTTTTTCTTGCGGGCGGTCGCCGGCCAGGGCGGCTGCGGCGCCCTGGCCGGGCTGACGATGAGCCTGACGCTGGCCGCGCTGTTCCGGCCCGGCGACGCGGTCTTCCTGGCCGCGCCGCTCGCGCTGGCGGTGCTCACCGTCCGGCCGTGGCGGCGGTGGCCGGTGCTAGCCTGCGTTCTGGCCGGGACCGCGGCCGGCGTCGCGGAGTGGGTCATCGAGGCGTACCTGCGGTTTGGGGGCCCGCTCGCCCGGCTGCATGGCGCCAGCCACGAGCAGGGCGGCCTTGGGCTGCATGTCGCCGTGTGGGCTGAGCTGCGCGCGGTGAACGGGCCCACGTTGTGCCGCCCGTGCACGATCGGTTGGCGGTACCCGGAACTCAGCCTGTGGTGGCTGGCCCTGCCGGTGCTGGTGACGCTTGGGATGCTGGCAGCCAGGCGGACCGGCCTGGCGGGATCATCGGTGCTGGCCGCCGCATGCGGGCTGAGCGTGGCCGCACAATACCTGTTCCTGGTCGGCTACGCGGCGCCGCGATTCCTGCTGCCCGCCTATGCGCTGCTCGCGATCCCCGTGGCGGACTGCCTCGCCTGGCTGGTCCGCGGGATCCGCCCGGGCCTGCGCGAGGTTGTCACCCCGGCGGTGGCCGTGTTCTTCATCGCCCAGCTTGTGGTCCAGCATCTCGTCCTGGGCCACGAGGCCCGCGGGACCGTGATCATCCACCAGGATTACAGCCACGCCGTGGCCGACCTGCGTCAGCTGGGCATCCATCCCCCGTGCCTAGTCAGGGGCGAGCAGTACATCCCGATCGCGTTCTACGCAGGCTGCGCCTCCGCTCCCGAGGCTGCGGCCGCCCTGGCCGCCGGCCAGCACATCGCGGTCCTGGCGTACGCCGGGCAGCACCCGCCCGGGTACGCGCGCCACTGGGTGCGCTACCGGCTGCCCGGGACCGGCATTCTCCGTTTGGACGCCTACCTGCCAGTGCGCCGACATCGCTGACTCCGTCGCCGGGACAGCGGCTGGGCCTGGTTGCGGCACACCGGCCGCGCTTGGGCGCCCGAATCGGCGGGGGCCGCGCGGCTAGGCTGGAGGCCGCCAGGAGATGGTTCAGGACTGGGAACTTAGGGGGCACGCTCGTCATGCGCCCGCGTCCGCGGCAGCCGTTCGGGATCGTTGTTGTGCTGCTCGCTGGCGCGGTGATGGCCGCTGGGTGCACGGCCCTGCCGCCAGTGGCACACCAGTCGGCCGCGCCGGTCACGGCGCGTCCTGGGCCAGGTCCGGGGCTCCGCGCCGAGAGCGCGCTGCCCGGATATCCGGGCTGGCGGATCACCCACCCTGGACACGGCGGCGCGATCGAGGGGTACGCGGACCGCGCCAGCGCGCTGCCGGGGTCGCCGGTCCGGCTGTTCGTTTCCACCACCGCGGCGTCCTTCCGGGTGCGCGCGCTGCGTTTCGGCTGGTACGGCGGCACGCTGGCGCGCCTTGTCTGGACCTCGCCGGCGATACCGGGCCGGCGGCAGCCACCAGGCCGGGTGCTTGCGCACGGCATGGCGGTCGCACCGTGGCGGCCGAGCATGACCCTGCCCACCACCGGCTGGCCACCGGGTTCTTACCTGCTCCGCCTCGATGCCTCCTCCGGCGCGCAGCGTTATGTGCCGCTGGTGATCCGCTCGCCGTCGGTGGCCGGCCGGGTGGTGCTAGTCCAGCCGACCGCATCCTTTCAGGCGTACAACCCGTGGGGCGGGTACGACCTGTACAACGGCCCCGACGGCAGCTACGCGACGCGGGCACGCATGGTCAGCTTCGACCGGCCGTACGCGAGCGAAGATGGCGCTGGAAGCTTCTTCCAAGAGGAACAGCCACTGGTCTCGTATGCGGAACGGCTCGGCCTCCCGCTTGCCTACCTCACCAGCGTCGACCTGGACCTGAACCCCCACATGCTCGACGGCGCCCGCGCGATCGTCAGCGAGGCGCACGACGAGTACTGGTCACCCGCCATGCGCAAAGCTGTCACCCGTGCCCGTGACCAGGGCGTCAACGTCGCGTTCTTCGGCGCCAACGCCATTTACCGCAAGATCCGTTTCGAGTCATCACGGCTTGGCCGGGACCGGATCGAGGTCAACTACAAAGACCCGCTGGAGGATCCGCTATATGGCAGGGACAATGCGCGTGTGACCGGCAACTGGCCGGACCCGCCTGACGCTGACCCGGAAAGCTCGCTCACCGGGCAGTCCTACGGCTGCTTCTCCGCCTCCGCGCCGATGGTGGTGACGGATCCTCGTGGCTGGATATGGGCGGGCACTGGAGCGCACCAGGGCACGATACTGCCCGGCCTGGTCGGGGTTGAATTCGACATTGTTAACTTGTCCGAACCGACACCCCGCCCGATCGAGCTCTTCGCGCGCTCGCCGGAGAACTGCTACGGGCAAGCTGTCGAGAGCAACGTCACCTACTACGTCGCGCGAAGCCGCGCCGGCGTGTTCGACTCTGGGACCGAGAGCTGGACCTGCGCCCTGCCGACAACCGGCCTCGCGACCGGCTGCCTGCCGCAGGCCCAACGACCTCCGGTTATGCGGGTAATCGAAGCAGCGACACGCAACATTCTCCAGGCGTTCTCCCGCGGGCCAGCCGGGCGCGAGTACCCGGCGCGCGACTTCCTGACCAGCCAGCTCTATCCCTGACCTGCTGCCCGCGCACACATATCGGTTATCTGAGCCAGTCTGGGATCGGAAG
>CAVQKF010000021.1:0-244854 GCA_963712955.1 uncultured Actinomycetota bacterium
CATCCGGACATGGTGGAGGACGTTGTCCAGGTAGAGCTTCATGGTCGCCCGGCGCCGCTGGCCAGACGTCCGCGATTTCGAGAAGCCGGCAGCCTACCTATACAAGGTCGCTACGCACAGGACGCGCCGCCTCCACCGCAGCCAGCGCACCGAGCTGCATGGCGACCTCTTCGAAACGTCCGGCCACCTCCCATCCGCGGACGACAGTCTCCACGTGTCACCCGAGCTCGATTCCACACTCGGCATGCTGCCCCGCCGCCAGCACGAGGTCATCTTGCTCCGCTACATTTACCGCTTCAAAATCTCGGAAATCGCCGGCATCCTGAACATCAGCGAAGGCAGCGTCAAGAACTACCTGTGCCTAGGCCGGCGCAGATTCGCTGAACTCCTCGCGCGGGACCTTGACATCGAGGAGGGAGACGGGCAATGAGCATGGACCACCACTCAAATCGACCTCGCCTGGCTCGCGGACACCTACCATGACGGGATCGGCACCGGACACGGGCTGCGCCGTCTGAAAGACAATCTGCGGCGCCTTCGCGAGGACCCCCGCGAGGCGCAACGGATCGACGACATCGCCGATCTGGTCGACGCCGCCGGGGATGCGTATCAGCTCGGCGAGGTGACCGAACGTCACGGCGATCTCGGCGAAGCGGAACGCTACTTCCGCCGCGCCACGGCCGGCTACGACGACGATGCGGCCTACCGGCTGGCCCTTGTCCTCGATATGCAGGCCGACCAGCTTCCCTACTTCGTCTTCGATGGCGAGCAAGCGGCCCGGCTGAAGCGGGCGCAAGCTCGCACCTGGCACGAACACGCGCGGAAGATCGGCGTCGGTGAACCTCAGCGTCCAGGCCAACGCGATGGAGCACGCGGGGCCGGCCTGGCTCGTGCCCGGCCAGGCACTCAACTGCACGATCGCTTGCGTGGACGTCGCCGAGTTCGGAGATCATCAGCGTGACGACGACATCCAGCTCCACATCCGCAGGTCGCTGTACGGGATCCTCGAAGAGGCATTCCGGGTTCCCCCATCGCGTGGCACGGGTGTTACCGCGAGGATCGCGGCGATGGTGTGCTGATCGTCGCGCCGCCGGGCGTCCCGGCAGGGGCCGTCGTCGATTCGTTTGTCGAGCATCTGCGCGCCGGGCTGCGGCGGCACAACAAGATGGCGAGCAGCGCCGCGCAGATCCGGCTGCGGATGGCCGTGCACGTCGGCCAGGTCCACCGCGATGACAACGGCGTGGCCGGGCAGGCCGTGTGCACGTTTTCCGGCTGCTGGAGGCGCCGGCGCTCAAGCAGGAATTCGCGGCCTCGTCCGCGCTGCTCGCAGTCGTGGTTTCGGATTACCTCTACGAGAACGTGATCCGGCACGGCCACGGGCTGATCGACCCGGCCGCCTACCGTCCCTCGATGTAGTGGTGAAGGAGACGCGGACGACGGCCTGGCTGCACCTTCGTGCAGACGCAGTGCCGCGTTCCGGGCCCCAGGCCGGCAGGCACAATGTCCGCGACCTGCCGGCGCGCCGCGCCCACCGGCCGGTCCAGGTCCAGCGGACGCCTAAGACTGGTGCGTTGCGGATGGTGGCGCCGCCCGGGTCAGAGCATGCCGGGCCCCCGTCATCCGCTCAACCGTGGTCGCGCGTCCACCGAGGTCCTGCCGCCGTTGCCGCAGCCTCGCCGCTCACCGACCTTGAGCCGGTCAATGCGCCCCGGCCAAGGGGCGGACCGACGTGACGGCGGATGCTGCTGGGCGCACAGCTCCGCCGGGGCTGCGCGAAGCAAAGGGCATCACACTGGAGCAGGCTGGTGCGACGATCCATTCGGTCCGTTTCAAAGATGAGCCGGCTTGAACTCGGCAGGGTCGGGTTCAAGGACCGGGATCTGGCTCCCCTGCCCACGTTGTACGGCGTGACAGACGGGCAGGTACGCGGTGCACTGCAGGCGCTCGCGCGCAGAGCCAGCACACCTGGATGGTGGCACCACTACTCCAGCATCCTGCCGAGCTGCTTCCAGGCGTATATCGGGCTGGAGGAAGCTGCCGCCCTGATCCGCACCTACGAAGCCCAATTCGTCCCCGGCCTGCTGCAAACGGAAGACTACGCCCGCGCCGTCATCCGATTGGGCCGCATGAACACGCCCGCCGACGAGATTGACCGGCGCGTCAGGCTGCGGGAACAGCGTCAGAGACTGCTCACAGGCCCGGAACCGCCCCGAGCTGTGGGCAGTGATAAATGAAGCGGCGCTGCGGTGGTCACCCGGTGGTGTGGAAATCATGCGCGGTCAGCTGCGGCACCTCGCCGAACTTGCTAAGTGGCCTAATGTGAGGATCCAGATACTGCCCATCCACGCAGGTGGGGACGTATCCGCCGCCGGTCCGTTCACCATCCTCCGCTTTTTCGAATCCGATATATCCGACATCGTTTACCTGGAGCAGCTGACCACCGCCCTCTATCTGGATAAGCACGCGGACGTGGACCGCTATCTAGGTGTGATGGAACGCCTCTGCCTGGAAGCGAGACCTCCGGATACACGGCTGAGATCCTCAGCAAAATCCTCGAAGAGGCCTGATCCAAAAGTCAATCAGCTTCCCATGAGCGTGACATTGTGTTCACGGCGCAACCGCCGCGAATGGTCGCCCCTTGGGCACTCTCGGGCCGCCGGCGAGCCACAAGTCACATCACGGGTCAGGTAGCTCCGGGTCGACGCCGCCGAGGATCCAGTCCGTAGCGGTATTGGCCTGCCGGGGTTGGTCGGGTCGCCACCATGGGGAGACTGGGGACCAGGCCGGGTTCGAGCAGGGTGAGGCCGTCGAAGAAGGCGAGGAAATCCCGGTCGCTGGGCGGGGCGTGGCGTAAGTGGCGCCGGGGTTGGTGGTTCCGGCGTAGATGCCGGCGATGTCCGCGGCGGTCCTCGGGCCCGGGTCGCTGGTCACGTGGGAGATCACCAGGGGCGCTCCCGGGCGCGGCGGCGCGAAGGGAGCCGGGCCACGATCGCGCGCCGGCCGTCGGCGTCGGCGTCGGCGTCGGCGTCGGCGTCGGCGTCGGCGATGAAGTGCAGCACCGCGACGAATAAGATCGCCAGCGGCTGGGCGAAGTCGATCAGCCGCCGGGGTATCGGGGTGGCCCAGGATGGCGTCCGGATCCGCGCAGGTCGGCGCCGATGACCGCCACGCCGGGGGGCCGGTTTTGAGCGCGGCGGGAGTGGGCGATCCCCATCGGGTCGTTGTCGGCGTACACGACCCGCGCGGCCGGGTCGGCCTGCTGGGCGACCTGGTGCACGTTCCCGCGGGTCGGCAGGCCGGTGCCCAGGTCCAGGAACTGCCCGATCCGCGCCTGCCCCGCCAGATACCGCACCGCCCGGCCCAGGAACGCCCGGTTCTCCCGCGCCAGCACCGGCGCCTCCGGCGCCGCCGCCTCCACCTGCAGCGCGGCGATCCGGTCGGCGGCGAAGTTGTCGTGACCGCCCAGCCAGTAGTCATACATCCGCGCCGCCGTAGCGACGGCTGGATTGATCACTAACGACTCCGGGCCGTCACCAGCCATGCTGATCCTCCGTTCCTGGGGTGTCGAAATCCGTCGGCATCGGGCAGCGCCCGCCACTCAAACGGCCGTGCCCGCGCTGCTACTGGCGACAGCCTTGCGAACAACGCAGAGTCGCTCAAACGCGAATTGTTATCAGCACATGAAGCGCAGTGATAACAGATTGGGATTGCCGTCGGCCCCGGGACGTGCTTAGCCTGGCACTCCCGGTGAGGAGGCGATGATGCCCGGCGGACGGATGTGTCCCGCGTGCCGCAAGTCCGTGCTGTCGCGCTACAACAAACAGCCTCTGTGCGGCCCATGCACGCGGGCCGCCAAGATGGCGCCGCGGCATGAGGACGGGTACGCGGCACCGGCCTGGCTATGGGACTCCGGGCCCTGGCGCGATGCGCTGGCCCGGACGGACCTGCCCGTGGCGCTGGCGGTCTTCCGCGCCGCGTCCGGCCTGTCCCAGCATGAGCTGGCCGAAATTACCGGCTGGTCACAGGGCACATTAAGCTTCTTCGAAAGCGGCCAGCGCAGGACGCTTTACGACATCCAGGCGCTGCTTCGGTTTGCCGACGCGGTCGACATGCCACGTGAGGCATTGCTGCCACTGGTACTCGGCAAGGCCAAGGCGGTGCTGCCGGATGACTGGGTAGCCGATCTCGCGCTGGCCGATGTCATGGTGTTAGAGGAAGCGGGCGTGGACGTGGACCGGCGTACCTTCGGCGGAGTGGCCGCCGGGGCAGCGGCGGCCCTTGCGTTCCCGGAGATCGCAGTGCCCTCCCGCGTCAGCGCTTCACACGTCCGGTACCTGAGGACATGTGTGGACGGCCTTTGCAGCCGGGACCAAACGGTCGGTGGCGCTGCCCTCCTGAGACAGTCGCTTCGGCAGTGGCACCGCGCCCGCCGGATGCTGGACGAGTCCGACTATTCCGAGCCAATAGGCCGTGACTTGCTTGGCGTCACGGCGAACCTCGCAGCTCGCGCCGGGTGGCTCGCGTTCGACGGCGCGAACGTGCCACTCGCGCGCCGCATGTACTCGGAGGCGCTGCTGCTGGCCGGAAGCGGCAATGACCCGATTCTGACCGCTCATGTGCTGGATCTGTCGTCCATGCTGTCGTCCTACCAGGCTCGCGCCGACGGGACCAGAGGGCTTGCCCGCGAGGGCCTGCGGTTGGCTGACCAGGCGGCCGACGTAGCTCGTCACGAACCCGTGCCACGGCTGCAAGCGTTGATCGCGCTCCGGCGCGCGAACGCAGCTTCGCTGCTGGGCGATAAGCACGCGTTCCGGTCCGCCATCACCCGTGCCCGGCAGGAAGTGGACCGGGGCGCTGGAGCCGGCGATCCGGAATGGATCCGGTTCGTCGACGAGGCTGAAATCGTCGGGCATGAGGCTCGGGGTTACATGAACATGGGCGCCCCTGACACTGCGGTGGTCCTGCACCGGGCGAGCCTCGACGAGCCGAGTCTGTCACCCCGCAATCGAGCTTGCGCCCGTGCTCAGCTTGCTGCCGCGCTCGTGGCCAACGGCGATGTGAGCTGCGCGATCAGCGAGAGTGCTGCCGTGCTGCCGATGCTCTCGGGCGGGGTGACGTCTATTCGGACCCTGAACTATCTTCGCCCAGTCCGGATCGCGGCTGAGAAGGCCGCGGCGGAGGAATTTTGCGCGCGCTTCGATGCCGCCGAGCGGACATTGACATCCGTGTACGCCCGATCTGAGAGGCGTGGATCATGGTTCATCTGACGTTCCATCGTTATGACGCCAAGGGCGCCCGCGCGCGACGTGGCATCATCGAATTGATCCATCATGACGCCTACCGTGAGCGGATCAACAGCGGCAACCCCTTCTACACGCCCGAGGCGTTTATGCGGCGCTTTGACGCCCACACGGCGCATCCCTTTCTGGATCTCGTGATCGCGTACGTCGGCGATGAGCCAGTTGGCCAGGTCTGGGGGTGGCCCCTGGCGAAGGACGCAGGAGCACGAGTGTGGAAGGGTCTGAGCCCCGAACCCGATCCTGGGTTTACTGATGAAGATGGCGAACGTACCTTCGCTTTGGCCGAGATCATGGTCCGCCAGGCGTGGGGCGGCCAGGGAATCGCTCACGCATTGCATGACGAGCTTCTTGGAACCCGGCCTGAACAGCGTGCGGAACTGTTCGTGAAC
This sequence comes from uncultured Actinomycetota bacterium, assembly GCA_963712955.1. Taxonomy (GTDB): domain Bacteria; phylum Actinomycetota; class Actinomycetes; order Streptosporangiales; family Streptosporangiaceae; genus DATFVJ01. The sequence goes on from CAVQKF010000021.1 coordinate 5,690, forward strand.
CCGGATAACACGAGGGCCCGCCGCGCCTACCTGAACTGGGGCTGGCGCAAGGTTGGGCAGATCCGGCCCGAACTGCCGGACGCGCCGCTGTTTGACGTTCTCGTCTTACAGCTGCCGATTACCCGGTTACGCGACTGAAAAGGTGCGGCTGCCCAAAGGACGCGACCGGCGTCGGCGACGGTCTACTGGTCGTAGCGCCCGTGCTTGACGCGGTCGAGGAACATCTCCCAGTCCGCCGCGTCAAAGGTGAGAAGGTCGCAGCTGGGGTTTTTGGAGTCACGGACAGCGAACGCCTCACCGATCTGTGCGACTTCGACGCACTGGTTGCCGCTGCCGCTGTGGCTTGACTTGCGCCAAGTCGCGCGGGTGAGGTCGGTCATTGGAGCGCGGGTCATCGGGACTCCTTGGCTAGCTTGCCGATCATGGCAATCGATCTGTCTGGGCTCAGGACTTGGGTGACGAGGTGGGTCCAGGCGACGTGGTGGCGGTCGAGTTCTTCCTCGGATTCTAGGTAGATGTCCCCCATCAGCCCCTCTGCGTAGGCGATAGGAGGATCTTCGGTGCCGGGAAAGGTGAGGATGACGAACTCGCCTTCCATGCCCGCATTGGCTCCGCTGGAAAACGGCAGCACCTGGATGGTGACGTCCGGCCGGGTGCTGGCCTCACGGAGGGCGGACAGTTGCGCGGACGTCACCTTGGGACCGCCGACCTGGCGGTGCAGCACGGCCTCGTCGAGGATGACGTGGATCTCCGGTGGGTTGTCCCGGTCCAGGAGCGCTTGCTGGCGGGCGGTGCGTGCGGCGACGCGCCGGTCCACGTCGTCTGCTGCCAGCCATGGCCCGGTGCGTGCGATGACGGCGCGCGCGTAGTCCGGTGTTTGCAGGAAGCCGGGCACGATGTGCGCGTTCACTTTGATAGAGGCGGCTTCGGCTTCCATGCTGACGTAGGAGCCGGTGAACACGTCGCTGTAGGCGGTCCACCAGCCGCGTCTACGGGCGTCCCGGTTGAGCCGGATGAGGGCTTCCCGCTGGGGCGACCTGACGCCGTACAGGTCGAGCATGTCTTCGAGGTCGTCGGTCGTGATCCGGCTGCGCCCGTTTTCCAGCCGGTAGAGCTTGCTCTTGCTGAAGTCGAGCCGCTGGGAAGCGACTCCAGGGACAGGCCGGCTCGTGGCGGAACCGGGTGATCTCGCGCATGAGGCGCCGTCCGCGGACGGTGGGGCTGTATTCCACGGTTGTCTCCGCTGGCCGGGTCGATGATGGCTGGTTGTGTCCCGCCAGCATGTTGCCCCGAGCGGCGATTATGCAACTGGTCGTAATCACACATTGTTATAGGTGGCATATGGTCACTGTGAGCCTGCCTGTACAGCATGTTAGCCATGCAGGTCAGTGGCGGCTTTGGTTCTCAGCAAGTCACGCGAGGCGGCAGTCGCCGCGCATCATCCGCGCCACCGTCCTGGCCGCATCGCACGGACGCTGGGCAATGACGGCAATAGGGATCTGAGGAGCAACTCACCATGACACCTGGGCGGGAAGGCCCGCTGGCCCGTCGGCAGCGGGACGGTGCGCGGCGGCGGTCAGGGACCGGGCTGTTCCCACTTTGCGGACCAGGAGGTGCGGCGTGGCTGAGCATCTGAAGGTGGCCACCCGCGCTGCGGCTCAGGGCCCTCGGCGGTGTGCAGCCGCAGTTACCCCGGCCGGGCCGACCAGGTCCCACAGGTGCGCGCGTTCCTGGCCCGGGTACTGGACGGCTGCCCGGCCGCAGACGACGCGGTCCTGATGGCCGACGAGTTAGCGGCCAACGCGGTCCTGCACTCCCGCAGCGGCGAGCCGGGCGGGATGTTCACCGTGCGGGTCGAGGTGCGCGACGGGATCTGGGTGCGCGTCGGCGTGCTGGACGAAGGCGGACCGACGCCGCCGCGGCTACGGACCGACGGCAGCGACAGCGGGAGTGAGGATGCCGGTGGCGGCGGGGGCGGGCAAGGGCTGCGTATCGTCAGCGCGCTGTCCGGCGCGTGGGGAGTGACGGGCGACGTCAGCGCCCGCACGGTGTGGTTCCGGCTGGGCTGGGGTCACCGTTGACCGGCGCGGACGGCTGCGGCGATGACAGCCGCAGGCGGCCCGCCCGCGGCCGCGGCCCGGCCTCCCAGCGACGGCCCGCCGGACGCCCGGGCCGCGATCTGGGCGCTCGCCGGGGAACTGGAACGACGCCACCACATCACCCGGATGTATGGGCGGGCCTGCCCGTCGGCCGGTGTTCTTTCCGTCTGCCTGGGCGTGACCGTGTGGTGCACCGGCGGGCGGTGGCTGCGCTGGCGCGTGCTGGGCGAGACGGTGAGCTGGCCAGCGACCCGCAGGGCGCCGCGCCAGGCTGGCACCGCTGGCGCGGTGGCACCGGCAGGCCCCGGCGCCGGGGCAGATCTGACCGCCCACGGCCAGGCAGCCACAGGTCGCCGCGCCACCCGGCCGGCACGAGACCAGCGCGCGGCAGCCGTTCGGGATCGTGGCGGCATCCGGCTCGTGCTGGCGATCCGGCGCGGCAGCCCACCCGGCCGCGGCGGTCAGCGCACACGCCAGCGTCGGCGGGCGCGAGATGACAGCCGGCCAGGGCGGCACCGGCTTGGTGAGCGACCGCCGCAGCGGCAAGCCGCGGATGCTGGCCGGGACACCGGCCGCGGGTGGTTCCGGGGACGTATCTGGCGATGCCGGCGCGCACCGCGAACCGGCCGCATGCGCGGTGAGCAGCCCCCGGCCGTGCCGGCCTGGGCCGCCGGATTCCAGCTGCCTGCCCCCCGCGGCCTGTCGCAGCGGCGCAGGCTTTCCGACCACGAGAAAGGCACTGATGTGGACAGGTTCCAGCGCCACCGGGCACCCACCCGAACGGGTGAACGGCCATGACCAGCACCGCCCGGGATGGCAGCCGGGTGACGACCGAAACTGCGGACCGGCTCTTACGGGTCGCCTGCGCCAACATGCAGTCCGGGGGGATCGACGCGGCCACCGGCAGCCCCGGCCGCTGGGAGCAGACGGTCGCCACACTGCGGGACATGGGCCCGCACGTGGTACTGATCCAGGAGATGGCCGCTCATCCGCCGCATCGGCCGCGGGCGCACCTGTGGCGCACCGCCAACGCCCTGGGCATGACGCCGGTGCCCGGCCCGCCCGGCCCCAGCCCGGCCCGGGGAACTATCCCGCCATCCTGGTGGCCACCGGCGCCGGGCTGAAGATCACCGATGACGGCCCGCCGCGGTGGGGACCGGGCGGCGGCCGTGGCCGTCGTGGTGTCATGCGCTGGTCGAGGTACCCGGCCTGGCGCACCCGCTGGCGTTCTACAGCGTCCACCTGCCCGCCCGGTCTGCGGTGCTGCAGCTCGCCCAGGCGGAACAGCTGGCCTCGATCATCGCGCAGCGGGGGGAGCTGGCGGTCGCGGGCGGCGGCTGGAACTGCCTCGCCCCCGCCGACCAGCTCACCCCGGACCAGCTGGAGGCGATGCCGCCGCAGCTGCGGCCGTCCCGGCTGCGCCGCCGCCCAGACGACGGCGGCTGGGCACCGAACTACGACGTCGATGACTGCCTGACCGGGATCGGGCTCGCCGACCTGGCCGCCGACCTGCCGCGCAGCGATCGCGAGCCCGCGCAGCTGACCCAACGGCCGCGCTGGCGGCCGGACCGGCAGGTTCTACCTGACCGCCGGTCTTGACGCCGCGGCCTGCCGGTACCAGCAGCGCGACAGCGGCGGCAGCGACCACCAGATCCTGATGTTCCAGCTGGACCTGCGGGCCGCCGCCGGGCTGGAGCCACCAGGGCCGATGCCGTGACCGCGCCCGCGCGCCCGGCCCGCGAGCCCATCACAGGCAGCCAGGTGAGCCGGCCAGACGACAGCGAGCTGGCGACCGCGATCGCCGCGTTCACTGGGTGGCGGGCCTGGCGCACCCGCGACGGTGAGCTTGCCGCCCGCGAAGGCGGCTGTCCACCGGCCGGCGCCCACGCCCGCGGCCCGTCGCTCGCGGAGCTGACGCACGCGATCGAGGCGGCCATCAACGCTGGCCCGCCGCCGAGCCTGCGCCGAGCCGAGCGGGCCGCCCTCGACGTGCTGACCGCCGCACCCGCGCCGCTGCGGGTGCGTGCTGTCCCCGGCGCCGCCGGCCTGCATCTGTCCCCCACCGCCAAAGCGCTCACCGCGCTGCACGGCCGCGGCCTGGCCACCCGCCACCGCGACGGGCGCACCTGGCTCACCCCCGCCACGGCAGACAGTCCGCCCCACGACAGCCCCCCCACAGTGACGGCGGGTCCCCCGAGCATGACCCCCGGCCAGACCGGCCGCGGCAGCGACATGGCCACCGTCGCTGCCGCGATGGTCCGCCTGGTGCTGCCCGCCGCGCCAGCCTGCCCGGCGCACCCAGCCTGCGGCTGGAGGTCACGCCAGACGACGGCGGGGTATGGCTGCACCTCACCTACCCGGCCCCCGGAATGCCCAAACGGCGCCCGGCGCGGTACCACCCACCCACGAGCTGATACTGATCGACTCAGCAGCACAGAAGTGGGGCCGTTCGGCGACAGCCGCTGGCACACCTTGTGGGTCCTGCGTCGACCCCCGGCCGATTCCCCAGCGGCCGGCCCAGCGTAAGACGACAGCGGGCGATGGCACAACGACGCTAACTGCAGCAGAGTCTATGAACGGCGACCCGCAGAGGCGCAACGCCACGTTTCCCGCTGTCCCACCCGGTACAGGCGGTCAAGCACCGACCGGCGCCAACGACGCTCGACCTGCCACTCAACCTTGAGGGCAATAGCCGTAACCGGTTCCACACCGAACTGACGCGCGCTCGCGCCCGGTGCGTGGCACAGGCCAACGCCCTGCCCGTGCTGCCGAATCCTGGCGTAGGTGGCAGGTAAGGCCGGGTCGGTCAGTCGGGGCAGCGCGGTATTCGAGACATGCTCACGGCACGGCAGCGAATAGGGCGCGTACTTGCGCTGGCACCAGCGGCTCGTAGATGGATGTCTCTCGCCACAGCCGGGTCCCCTCCGGCAACCACAAATAGGTGGCACGGGCCGTCGACAGAATGCGATCCGACCGGCGCGGCCACCCTGCTGACGCCGCCACGGCCTCGATCTCGTCGTCGGCCGGACCGGGCCTGAAGCGCTCGATCCACCGGCGCAGGTGCTCATGCCCTGCGAGGCTGGCGGATTTGGCGGTGTTGCAGGCAGAGTGGGCGGCGACGAGGTTGTCGATGGTGTTGTCGGGGTGCCGGGACCAGGGAAGGAAGTGATCGACCGCGCCGCGGCTGCCATCGGCCGGCGCAGTAGAAGCATCCCCGCGCTGGGAATCAGCGAGCGGCCCGCGGACTCGCTGGAGACTGAGCCGTTGGGCGCCGAACAGAAATTCATCCAGCCGCTCAGCATCGACCAGGTCGCGGTTGCGAGCCGCGACCCTGGCCGCCCACTTCGATTGGACGAGCGGGCGGATGAGAGGTGCCAGCCGGACCAGCCAGCCCCGACGCCGGGCCGCAACTGCAGGGAGTCATCGAAGTCGGGCCGGACCGCGGCCGGGCTCTACCTCCTCCCGCCAAGTGAAGTCGTAGATGAAGCGGTCCTCGACCGAGCGGCGGCCCTCGCCGAACCGCTGCAGCTTGGCCAGCGGCATGCCGATCACCACCGCGACCAGGTCGGCTTCCAGGTCGGCCCAGCCGACCGGGTCAGCGGCGCGGGCGTCGTCCAGGCTGGCGCCCGGTCGCAGGTGGTGGGCGGTCCGCCATGCCGCCAGCTTCGCCGGAATGTCGTTCTGCGGCGCCTGCGAAAGCACCCGCGGCTCGCTGCGTGCCGGGCCGCGCCGTAGGGAGCGGTCTGCGGCCAGTACAGCTCGATGACCCGCCGGCCGACCTCCTTGGCTGGGAGCTGCTTCGGGCCGAGCCGTCCGGCCCGGTTCGCTCAGCCGCGACGTCGATCAGCGCCAGAAGCGTCGCAAGCTTGTAGGTCGCCGAGTAGCGGGTCGCATCCAGCAGAGCCAGCAGCCGCTCGGCAAACCGCAGCGCATCATCGGGCACGGCACAACGCTAATCGTTAAGATCCCACCAGTGCCTTACCGATCAGCGACCCGGCCAGGGCGAATTTATGATTGGTAGTCGGCCGCTGACACGGCGACGCGTTCTTCAGCGTGCTGGGCGTGGGCTGCGGCGAGGTGCTCCGGTCGTTGTCGGAGCGGTGGGCTCTGCGGGGGCAGGGGAACCAGCGAGTGGGTTGTCCTCAGGGAAACTGCGGCCCGCCAGGTCTGCCGCGCTGGTCAGATGTGGCGCAGGCGCTTGATCATCCTGCGGGGCCGGGCCTGGGGCGTGCCCGGTGGCGGGCCCTTGGGACATCTCGGCGAGGTTCTTGACCGTCTCGGGCAGGTCGGAGCGCTCGATCTCGTCAGCGGAGACGTATCGCACGGCGGCGTTGCGCAGTCCGGCCATGGCAACGGCGTCGCGAATGGCCGAGGCAACTACAGGGTTGTTCCCGTTGGCCTGTTGTGGTGGCGTTGCGGCGTGTTTCAGCTGCTTGTCAATCTGGGCTACGCGTTCGCGGGCGGCGCTGAGCGGACTGGTCTGGGGGAAGGGCTTGCCGAGGTCCGCAGCGGCGTGGGCGGCTTCTGTGCGCAGCCGTTCGGCTTCGGTCTGGGTCTTCGTTTTCAGGGTTTCTAATCCGGCGAGCCGGTTTTCCAGGCGGATCACCAGCCGGGCGGGGTCGGCGTCGGCGATATCTCTGGGTGCCAGGCGCAGGTCGGTGCCGGGTGCGCCGTCGAGCGCCAGGACGGCTTCGGTGGTGCCGAGGGTGCGCCGGACGGTGGCGATCACGTCAAAGCCACCCAGCTCGGCCGGGCCGCACCTGGTACTGCGGGTGACTGGATGTGGCGAGCCCGGCCAGTTCCTGATGGACCATGTGGATGAGCCGCTGCCCGGCGTCGGTGCCGCTTGGTGTACGCGGACGCCGTCGACGGTCATGGTGAACGCGTCGCCGCGGGTGTCGCGGCGACGGCCGATGGCGGCATCGATCTCGCTGGCTGAGCGCGGTCAGGGCGCTGGATGCGCTTCTCGCGCGCTGGTGATGGTGTAGCGCAGGGCGTCCTGGTTGCGGTGGTGGGCGCGTTCGGCGCGTTCCAGGCGGGTCAGCTCGGCGTCGGCTTCGGCCTTGTCCATCAGCAGCGGGTTGCCGGTGGCCAGGGCCTTGACCTCGTTGTAGGACAGGGCGGCGTCGCCGATGTCCTCGATCTCGCGGACGTCGAGCCGGCCGCGCATGACCTGGGCGATGAACCGTGCCTTGCGCTCGACGGTCTGCCACATGTAGCCGTCGAAGGACTGCTCGGTGACGTAGCGGAGGATCTGGACTTCGTCGTTGAGGTTGCCCTGGCGCAGGATGCGGCCCTCGCGCTGGGCGACGTCGGCGGGCCGCCAGGGGCAGTCGAGGTGGTGCAGGGCGACGGCGCGGGCCTGGACGTTGGTGCCGACGCCCATCTTCTCGGTGGAGCCGATCGAGGACGGCGACGCTCCCGGCGCGGCAGGCGGCGAACAGCTCGCCTTTGTCCCGGTCGGTCGTGGCCTCGTGGACGAACCGGATCGCCTGCGCGGGGCAGCCCGCGGGCGGCGAGCTGGTCGCGGAGTTCGTCGTAGACGTTCCAGCCGGTCGCCGGGGGTGCCCAGGTCGCAGAACACGATCTGCAGGCGACCCGCGGACCGGGCGAGCCTGCGCCGCCGGGTGCGGGGTAGGCGTCGTCGCGGTGCTCTGCCCAGATGGCGGCGATCCGTCGGCGGCCGCATCGATCTTGCCGGGGGCGGTCATCGGCTGGCCGACCAGGCGCAGGTCCAGGGCGGCCTTGCGGCCGTCGCCGGAGACCTTGAGCATGTTGTCTTCCTCCGGGCGAGACCGCCCGGCTGCGGATCTTGTCGGCCCGCTCGCCGAGGTCGGCGACGTAGCCGAGCAGCTCGTCCGAGGGCTCGACGATGACGGTCTCCGGGTGCCCGCTGGCCGTCGGCGTCGCCGCCGGGCCAGGGCCGGGGCGGGGAGCTTGAGGTCCTCGCCGGTCTTGATGTCGGCGGAGACGTGCCACATCCGGAGCATCTCCGGGACGTTGGGGAACTTGGCGAACCGGGTCTTCTGCCGGAAGCTGTTCCGCCTTCGGGGGCCAGCTCGATCTGGGTGACGGTCTGCCCGAACGTGGCGGCCCAGGTGTCGAAGTCGTCGATGCCCGGCGTCGCGGAGCAGGTCGGGCCGCAGGTACCGCTGCATCACGTAGGCCTCGGTGACGCTGTTGGCGATCGGCGTGGCGGTGGCGAACGTGACGACCCGGTTGCCGTTGCGCTCCCGCAGGTAGCTGATCTTCATGTCCAGGTCGGAGGCCCGCATCGACCCGTCGATCGCCGCGTCGGGGATGTTGGACGGGGTCCGCAGGTTCTTGTAGCCGTGCGCCTCGTCGACGAACAGGTAGTCGATGCCGGTTGCCTCGAAGGTGACGCCGGGGTCCCTGGCGCGTGTCGAGCTTGGCCTTGAGCCGTTCCTCGGCGCGCAGCAGCGCCGCTTCGAGGCGCTTGACGGTCAGGCCCTCGCCGTCCCTGGAACTGCGTGATCCATTCGCGGATCCTGTTCGAGTTCGCGGTCCAGGTAGGCTGCGCTGGGCCTTCGCGCTCATCGGGATCCGCTCGAACGCCGACCGGGACAAGATGACCGCGTCCCAGTCGCCGGTCGCGCACCGGGCGACGAACAGCCGCCGCCGGTCGGCCTGGAGGTCTTCGCGCTGGGCGACCAGGACCCGGGCCTGAGGGTAGAGCTGGAGGAACTCGCGGCCGAACTGCTCCAGCATGTGGTTGGGCACGACGATGGCGGGCTTGCGGGCCAGGCCGAGGCGGCGCAGCTCCATCGCGCCCATCGTCATCTCGGCGGTCTTGCCCGCGCCCACCTCGTGGAACAGGCCGACGGCGGGTTCGTGGATGATCCGGGCGACCGCGGCGACCTGGTGCGGGCGGGGCTCGAAGTTCAGCGCCAGGCCGGGCAGGGACAGCTCGCGCGTCGTCGTAGTTGCGCAGCACGATGCCGTTGAACTTCTCGTTGTAGGCCGCGGCCAGCTGCGCCGGCCCTGGCCGGGTCCTGCCACGCCCATTCGGCGAACCGTTCGCCCAGCTCGGCGGCTTTCTCCTGCGCGGCGAGGGTCTCGTCGATGTTGAGGACCCATGCGTCGTCGCCGACCTTGTCGCGCACCTCGATCCGGCGCTGCTCCAGCACGGCCTGCGCGAGGTGCGGGGCCGGGTAGCGGCCGGTGCCCCAGGTGGAGGTGGCCAGCACGCTGTGCCGGTTGCCTTTCACCGTCCAGACCGAGCCCGCCGGGGTGCTCGACCTGGACGGTGGGGTCGTCGAGGATCTCGCGCAGGAACTGCTCGCACGTAGGAGGCGTCGATCCAGGCCGCGCCGAGCCGGGCGTCGATCTCGGCGGGCGTCAGGTCGGCCGGGATCACCTTGCGGAGTTCTTCGGCGTTGACCGCGAACCGGGGATCGTCGCGCGGCGGCCTGCTCGGCGGCCGTCAGCTTGTCGCGGACGTTGCCGGACAGGTATTCCGCGGCCGGGACGCAGCCGGCCCGGTTCCGGGGTCGTCGAAGACCAGCGTGCCCAGTTCGTCGCCGGGCCTGGTCTTCAGTCGATGCCGAGCAGCCGGGCGATCCCTGCGAGCCGGACCTCGCCGCAGACGTCCAGGCAGATCGCGAGCGCGTCGGCGGGGGTGTCGGCGCCCAGCCGCGGGTTGCGGGGCGCGACGACCCGGCGGGTGAAGATGGCGGCCTTGGCGGCGTGCTGGCTGACCGGGTCGAATTCCTCCAGCGCCTGAGACCACAGGGGCGAACGGGTCGGTGCGGAACCCGCCCTGGGGCGGGCGGATCCGCGCCAGCTTCTCCTCCCCGGTGGCCGGGTCGGTGCGCCCGGTGTGCCGCCAGGAGAACCGGTTGACCGGGCCGTAGGCGCGGACGTAGGTGTCGTAGCGCAGCTGAGGTCCCGGCGCAGCCGGTCCAGCTCGGTGTGTCGTCGCAGTGGACGCGCCTCGGCGTCGAGCAGGCCGGTCACCGCGTCGCGCAGGCCGAGGAGCTGGCGCAGCTCGGCGGCCTGGCTGCGGGGCACCGGATAGCGGCACGGCCTGCCCGTCGGTGACTCTGGTGAAGGTGCCGTCGGCGTGCGCCTGCAGGTAGCCGTCCGGCTGGCCTGAGCGGCGGCCTGCCGGTGTGGCCGGGCTGGGAGGCTTCTGGGCCTGGTCCGGCTGCGGGTATCCAGGTGAGCCGCGCGCCCGGGCATGGTCGGCGATGCTGTCCAGGGCGCGGGCCAGCACCTGGCCAGGGCCTCGGTGTCTGCCGGTCGCCTGGACGACCAGGTCGTCGGCGCCGGTAGGCGCCGTTCGACGGCGCGCAGCTCGCCGAGCACGTGCTCCGGGGTGGCTCGAGCGAAGTACTCGTTGACCGGCACCTGGGCGCCGTCCAGCTCGATGATCCGCGTCTGCTCCCAGGCGGTCGCGTCCGGTTCCCGGCCGGGTTCGCGGCGGCGGAGGATCAGCAGGTCGGTGACGACCCCGTGCCCGCGGCCCGCTGGTGCGCGCCGCTCGGCAGCCGGACCGCGCCGACCAGGTCGGCGAGCGCGGCGATCTCGCGCCGGGCGGCCGGGTTGCGGGCGTCCATGGTGTACCGGGAGGTCAGCACCGCTACCAGGCCGCCGGGGCGGGTCAGGTGCAGCGACTTGATGATGAAGTGGTTGTGGATGCTGTGCCCGCCGCGGTTGTGCCGGCGGTCGTTGAGCCGGATCGCGCCGAACGGCACGTTGCCGATCGCCAGGTCGAACGAGCCTCAGGGGCGCGGGTGTCGGCGAAGGACTCGTTGCGGATCCGCGCGTCCGGGTACAGCGCCGCCGCGATTCCGCGCGGTGACCGGGTCCAGCTCCACGCCGGTGACCTGGGCGCCGTGCGGGGCGAAGGCGATGAAGTTCCCCGATCCGCAGCCCGGCTCCAGCACCTGCCCGCCGGTGAAGCCGAGCTGCCGCACGCCCGCCCAGATCGCCTGGACCAGGTCGGCGTCGGTGTAGTGGGCGTTGAGGGTGTTCCGCGCGGCGGCGGCCAATTCTTCTGGCGTCAGTGAGCCGGCCAGTTCTTCACGCGCCCAGGCGAACTCCTGCCGTGCCGGGGTCGAAGACCTCGGGGACCGCACCCCATCCCGACCAGCGGGCCAGCACCGCCTGCTCCGCTGGGGTCGCCGGGACGGCCGTCACGCTGGATGGCCCGCAGCGCGGATAGCGCGGCCAGGTTCGCGCGGACCCGGGCCACCGCTCCGGACGGGGCCAGGTCGTCCTGGCTCTGCGGCCGGAACCGCGTGCCGCGAGCTAGCTGCCCTGGGCCAGTTCCGTCTGCTCGGCGTTCACCTGCTCCCACAGCGGGTGGCTGCGCCCACGTCAGCGGCCGCCAGCCCTGCTGCGCCGGGGTCGGCTCCTCCGGTTCCGCCGGGTCCTCCTCGGCTCCCGGCTCCGGTGGGAGCAGGACCTGCTCCCGCAGGACGATCTCCTCGGCCTGGTGGCGGGCCGTGTTCAGCCGACCCACCTTGACCAGGTAGTCCTCCCCGGGCGGGTCGTCGCCCGCCAGGTCCAGCATCAGGTCCGCGATCTGCCGGGCCACTTCCTCCCCCAGGGTCGAGAAGAAGCTGTCCGGATCCTGGATCGCCGCGTACCGGTCCGGCAGCCACCGAGCCCAGTGCCGCTGGGCCATCGTGCCGTAATGGTTCATCCTCATCGGCTCCCTTCGCGGCCAGCTCCCACAGATCTTCAAGCGAGAGCTGGCCTTCTATCTTGTCGTACCGCCGCCGCCGCACCGTGCACCGTCAGTGTCCGCGGCACACCACGAGGTGCGGCCATAAACCAGCGCGGGCGGTTGTCGGCCGGCGGGGCATGCCCTGCGGGGTCTTCAACTTAAGATGAAACGCAACTGCCAAAGAATAAATTTCGCACACAGTGACAGACAACCACACCAGAGACGTCGCGTCAACTGAGATCTAATTCTTGATCTCATCATAACAATCTGACTTTACCAGTACGACAAGTGCCCGCCGCTTGGTAGCCGACACGATTCATCGCATCTAGAACTGCGGCTTGGTCTCTGCTGCACAAACGCGCCTGCGGTGCCAGCGATTTGGCGTGCCCGGACACGGTTCAGGCTCCAGTCTCATGTGTGACTTCGGCCCTCGCGTGGCACCTCTAGCTACCACCTTGCCCGCCGATGTCCCACCATCCGGGCGGGGCGTGGTCGGCTTCGGCTTGCCTGGGCTCGATGTGCTCGTCTTCGCTGCACTGGGCGAACGGGCCGGCGCGGCCGAGCAGGACGGGGAGCTGGTGGTCGAGGTGGTCGCGGAGCCAGGTGGCCATGCCGGTGCCGGGCTCCAGGCGGAGCGCTTCCCAGGAGTGCCAGAGGGCGGTGAGCCGGGTGATGGCCTCGGCGTGCTGCCACCATTGGCGGCACCAGCGGTATTCGCCGCCGAGCGGGCGGCGGAACATGGGCAGGAACTGGCCGCGTCACCCATTCCTCGACGCCGCTGGTAGACCGGCTGGGGCGGGGGAGCCTGTCCGTCACTGCCCGGTGGCTGGGCGCTGATTGTCTGGGTGCTCATGCCGGGGCGTCCCGTCCTGGCGTGCGCGGGCCGGGTCGGGCGCGCCGCGCTCTTCGGCCGCGCCGTGAACGCCGCACGCAGACGTGCGTCGCGGCGCTGGGCGGCGCGCCGCATGGCGTCCTCGGCCTGCCGGGTGGCCGCGGCTGATCCGCTGGGCGTGCGGGCCGCTGTACCAGGGCCGCAGCCGATCAAGGCGGGGCGGGCCCCGGTGGCGAGCAGCAGCGCCGTGCCGGGCGGGAGGGCGCGGATGTCGGCGGCTTCGCATGATGTCCTGGCGGCGCAGCGAGATCTGCTCGCTGGCGCGGCCGTCGCCGTAGCTGGCGGAGCGGACCGGCACGTCGTGCTGGCCGATCAGGGTGGCCAGGTCGCGGGCGAGGCGAGGGTCGTCGATCCCGGCGCCGATGACTTTGCTGGTGGCGGCGCCCCACAGGGCGGCCATGCCCGGCTCGCCCCAGACGGCTGACGCCCTGCTGGTAGGACTGCAGGATCGTGACCGGGACCATGCCGCGCGACCCGAGGTGGCTGTACAGGTCGGGCAGGTCGGCGATGCGGCAGATGTTGGCGGCCTCGTCCAGGATCAGCACCATGGGCGGGTCGAGCCTGCCCCCGGCCATCTCGGCGTGCCGCCGCCCGGCCCGCATGACCATGTCGGTCAGCGCGGCGATCAGCGGGGACGCCGCGGCCCGGGATTCGGTCAGCAGGTACAGCGTGTCCGCGGAGCCGGCGAACGCGGCCGGGCTGAACACCGGCAGCGGCCGCGCGGCGGCGGGCTGACCCACGGCATGATCTCCTCGTCGTGCAGGCACGCCGCGGCGGTGCGGGCGGTCTGGTAGATGCCGTCGCGGGTTTCCGGGCGCGCCGTTCTGCGCGCCGCGCAGCGCGGACGCCAGCGCCCGGAACCCGGCCCCGTCGAGCAGCTCTGCCGGGGTGGGTGAGGCGGTGTCGTCCAGCCAGCGGGACACGTCGCGCAGCGACCGGCCGGAGGCGGCGGCCGCGAGGAACAGGGCGCACAGCAGTTCCTGGGCGGCCGGGTCCCCACAGGTCGCGTCGCCGGCCGTCGGCGACGGTCAGCACGAAGTGGGCGGCCATCCGGTGGGCGGCCTCGACCGTGGCCAGGCCGCGCAGCGGGTCCCACCACCATTCCTGCTGCTGGCAGGTGATGCGCTGCGGGTCGAACAGCCACACCCGGCCGGCCGCGCTGGCGCGCAGCTCGGCGGTCGCCGCCCACAGGTCGGCCTTGATGCTGGTCGCGACGACCGGGCCCGGGCGCGGACAGCACGTAGGGGACGCCCAGCGCGGTGGTCTTGCCGGACCGCGGGGGCCATGAACGCGACGAGCGTGTCCTCCCACGACGCGTACAGCGGCAGGACCGCGCCCGCCGGGCGCATCAGGTCACCGAGGAGCAGGCCCGTGTCGGCCGGCGCTGATCGCGGCCGGCGGGTCCGCGGCCAGGGAGGGCCGCAGCCGGGCCGCGGTCCGGGCGGCCGGGCCCGCGGTCAGCGGCTGGATGCCGGGGTTGCGGGCCAGCGCGGCGACCGGGTCGCCGGGCTGCGGAATCCGCGCACCGCGGCCCGCCAGCCGCCACGAGCACGGCCGCGACGGCGGCACCGGTCAGCAGCACCGCAGCGGCGGCAGCGACCAGGGCGTGGGCGTGCCTGGCCAGGCGCGGCCGGTGCGCGCCGCGCAGCAGGTCGGCGACCCACCGCTCGCCGAACGGCGGGACCGTGCCGCCGGCGAGCACGGCGGCGCATCCGCGCTGCGGCCCAGACCAGCCCGGCGCAGCGCGGCCAGCGCCCCAGCAGCAGCCCCAGGACCCACCACATGCCGGCTGCGTTGCCACCGCCGAACGGGACGCGGGGGCCGAGGCCCGGCTCACCGCGGGCTCGGTCGCGGGGACCAGCGCCTGGCCGGCCCGGATGGCCTGGTCGGTGTCGTACAAGCGGCATTCCGCGCCGACCAGGGTCATTCGACCGGGATGCCGAGCCGCTCCCCCGCCTTGATCAGGTACTTCCCGCGGCCGGGGTGGCGGGCGCCGGGCTGCCAGGAGTCCGGCGCCGACCAGGAGGTCACCAGTTCCTGCTCCGGGCCGGTGAGCGGGGTGATCTGGCTGACCCGGGCCAGCTCGCGGGGCGGCAGCCCGGCCAGGACGGTGATCGCGCAGCGGTCGGCGAACCCGCGTGCCTTGGCCCGGTCCTCCTCGGTGGCCAGCGCGTCGAGATCGGCGAGCGAGTGGGTGATCATGATGCTGGCCATGCCCTTGGCCCGGTTCAGCCGGGTCAGGCTGTCGGCGTACTCGACCAGGCCGGGCGCGCCGCGCAGCGCCCGCCACAGCTCGTCCATCACCGCCAGGTACGGCGCGGCGGCGGCGCGATCCCGAGCTCGCCGAGGACGGCGGCGGCGTCGGCCACGCCGAACCCGTAGGCCCAGGTGCAGAGCATCGCCGCGGTCAGGAGCTTGTCCCCGGCGGCCCCGACCCGGGAGATGTCCACCGACACCAGCGGGGCGTTGAGGTCAAACGGGTGTGAGGTGGGCCCGTCGAACACTCCGGCGAGCGAGCCGGTGCACAACAGGTCGAGGGTGAAGACCAGCCCGGCGACGCGCTGCTGGTAGCTGGCCGGGCGTGGTGGCCCGGGCCGCGGAGCGCAGGATGTCGGGGCCTTGCTCGATGACGGCCAGCACGTCGGTGACGGTCGGGCTCGCGGTGCCGGCCAGGCGTTCGTCGAGCAGGTCGATGGCGCGGCCGAGGATGACTTCCTCGGCGTTGCTGATCCGTTCCTCGCGGACCAGCGTGCACAACGCCATCAGCAGCGACAGCCGCCTGCTGCGGACTTCCCAGCGCAGCGCGTCGGCGTCCTGGGCCCGGACATGCGGCGCAGCGCCTGGCCCGAGCGGCCCGGCGTCGAGCGGGTTGATCCGGTCCAGGCCCCGGCCGATCCGGATCACCTGCCCGCCGAGGTGCTCGGCCAGCAGGGTGTAGTCCGGTTTGGTGTCGCCGAGGATCAGCGCGATGCCGCCGGTCGCCACCGCGCCGGTGACCAGGCGCTTGACCAGGGTGGATTTGCCGGTGCCGGGCTGGCCGAGGACGAACATGCCCGGGTTGGTGACCAGCCCGGCGCGCAGCCAGGCCAGCGGGTCCAGGCAGACCACCTCACCCTGCAGCTGGTGCCGGCCGACCGGTGTCCCGGCCACGGGCGTCCCGCCGACCCGCCACGAACGGGAACAGGCCGCACACCTGGGCGGTGGTGGCCTGATACTCCGGCGCGGCGGTGACGTGGGCGGCCCGCCCCGCGCAGGGCATCTTCCAGCCCCCAGGCCGGCGGCGACGGCGCTGCGCCGGACGTGCCGGGCCCGGGATGGGCGCTCGGTTCCGGACGGCGGGCCTGGCGGGCCGCTGGGTGCCGGCGGGCGCTCGGGCCGGGCGCAGCGCGACCATGACGCTCGGTCCTCCTGGTCGGCTAGTGGGGCATCCGGCGGGCGAGGTCGGCGGGGCAGATCCCGCACGGCAGGGTGGTGGCGAACCCGGCGGCCTGGCTGTAGGTCATCCGGCGCAGCCGGATCTTCGAGGACTCGGCGGCGGCCTCGGTCCAGGCGACGGCGCGGGCCAGGTCCTGGCTGCGTGTCACGGTGACCGTGACGAACAGGGAGATCAGGCACACGCCGGCGCCCGGCGGCTTCCTCGGCGGCGGCCTGCCGGGCGCGGGCCTGGTCGTAGGCGTCCCGGGCGGTTTCGTCGCGGCCCGGTGCGGTGGCGGTAGTGCGCGCGGAACGCCGCGGCGTTGACCTCGGCCTCCAGCACCCGGGTGGCCGCGGCGGCCGGGAAGGGCCGGTACTGCAGGGTGACCCGCTTCGGGAACGGGCCGGGGGCGACCAGGCGGGCGAGGACGTCGGCGGTCACGTTCTGCCGGGGCGCCTCGTGCCAGGCCCAGGTCACCGAGATGCCGCTGTCGTGCCGGTAGTGGTCCGGGAATTCCTCGGCGCCGACCGGACCTGCGTCGGTCCAGCCGAGACGGGTCCGGGCCGGTCCCGGCGCGGGCCTGCGCAGCGATCCGCAGCGACCTCGCCGCGCGCGGCCGGGTCGAACGCGGTGCGGATCACCCCGGCGATCTCGGCGGCTTCCAGCCGCCCAGCACGGTGACCCCGCAGGTGCCCAGCGCCGATTCCAGCCCGATCAGCGCCCGGCCCGCTTCGGCGGCCGCGGCGGTCAGGGTCGCCGGCGCGGCCGGGGACGCTTTCGGGTCGAAGGTCAGGCTGACCCGGGTGTCCACGTCGGCGGCCGCACCGGGCGCGGCGGCGACCAGCTCGCCGAGGATCTGCCGGGCGGCGGCGGGCGCGGCTGGGTCGAGTGCGTCGGCGACCGCGTCGGCGAGGGTGGAGCCGGGCTCGGGCGCGGAGTCCATGGTCACCGTCACCCACTTCAGCGTCGGGCAGGTGCCCGAGGCTGGCCAGCCAGGCACCCCAGTTCGCGACCCAGCTGTCGGCGTCGGCCCGGTCCGCCAGCCAGGTCGAGGCGGGGACCACCCGGAGCGTGGCGGTGAGCATGCCGGTCCGGCGGTCCCAGACCAGTCCGTACCGGCCGCCGTACCCGTCCTCGGCGCGACAGCAGGGACAGCGGCGCGAGCACGCCCGGCAGGGTGGAACGCCGCCGGCATGCTCGGTGACGACGCCTGCCCGGTATTTGGTGTAGCCGCGCGCGGACGCGAGCTGCCACCAGCGCACGCCGCCGGACCGCCGCGAGGCGCCACCGGCTCACCGCCGATCCGGGCCAGCGCTACGGCGGCGCCGGCGACGACGCGGCGGGCCCATGTAGAGCAGGGCGGTCACGTCCACGGCGGCGACGAGGATGAGCACCGCCAGGCGGCGGCCAGCATCGTGAACGTGCCGGCCGGGCCGAGGCCCCACAGGCCGATGCCGCGGCGGCGGCGCCATCCGCCATAGTCACGGGGCCGTTGCCTGGTCAGTGGTCATTGCTCGTGCTCCGTCCGGTGGTGGCATGGATCCGCTGCCTTCGGCCGGCCTTGCCGCGCCGCTGGCCAGCCCCGTCGCGGCCATGCCTGCCGGGCCGCGGCGGCCCCGGCTGCGGCCGCTGCCGCCGAGCGATGCGGCCGCCCGCAGCGGCGCCGCTAGCCTGCTGGGCCTGCGGCGGCGCTGCCGCCCGCTGCCGCGCCGGACGCGGTCTTGCCGTGGCGCCCGCTGAGCTGCCTGGCGCGGCCCCGGCCGCCGCGGGGCCCTGGGTGCAGCCGCCCGTCGTGGCGCCGGCCGGGGCTCCCGTATCGCCGGCGGCGGCCGGTCGCCGGACCGGCAGGACCGGCCGCGGCCGGACTGCGACCCGGGCCGCGGCCAGTGCCGGCGGCTGGCCGCGCCCTGTGGTCCTGCGGGGGGGCCGCCATTCCGGCGAGCCGAGCTGGGCGGACACCATCCGGGCCTGATCAACCGCGGACGCGCCGCCTGCTCCGCCGGCGGAGCCGCGAACCGCGCCGACGGCGATCGCTCCGCTGACGACGGTGCTCAGGAACCCGCCGCCGACTGGCGCCTCGACGGTGCCGGTGGTCCAGGTGAAGAACTTCATCAGCGCCGGCAGGGCGAGCAGGGACAGCAGCAGCATCGCGAACCCCATGAGCGTGGTGCGCGGGTCGTTGCCGCTGCCGATCAGCGCGAAGCAGGTGGCGTACACCGCGGCAGCGGCCGGCTTGTAGAAGATGAGCGCGAGCATCCAGCCGGTCGTCCGGCTGAACCAGGCCCGGGTCGCCGGGGCCAGCGTCCCGGCCGCGGCCAGCGGCAGCACACCGGCCAGGACGACCAGGGCCGCCTGGCGGAACAGCATCAGCACCGCCTGGATCTGCGGACAAGATGATCGCCACGATCCCCAGCACGATCACCACGCCGGGCGCGACACCGGACATCGACAGGACCGCGGTCAGCCGGGCGCCCGAACTGGCCCCCGGTCGCCTGGGCCAGCACCCAGGACGACCAGGCGTCACCCGCCCTGAGCAGCATCGACGGGCAGCAGCACCCCGACGGCCGAGGTGGCGGCGATGATCGCCAGCCCGGAACCGACGTTGATCAGCGGGTTAGCCTTCCGGGTCAGGGCGATCTTCCCCGCCGCGGCGAGCATGGCCAGCACCGCGACGGCCACCGTGATCGGCAGCAGCCAGCGTTGCAGGCTCCCGACCGCCGGCTCGGCGGCCAGGTCTGGCGACGGGACAGTGACCCACCACGAGACGGTGTCGGAGACCACCCACACCAGCCCGGACTGGATCGCGCTGGCGAGGCCGCTGACCACGCCGCCGGTCACCGATCCGGCCGCCTGGCTGACCACGAGACCGGTCGATGCAGGCGGGGTCTACCAGGGTTGGGCAGGCCACTGCGGCTCACCCTCCTCCGCCGTGGTTGCGGCTGCTCCCCTGGACGCGGCGGCAGGATCAGCGGCGGCGCGGCATCCGGCCGCCGCGGCGGATCGGTTCGGGCGGTCCGGCGAGCCGACGGCCCTGGCCACCCGGCCTCCGGGCGGCAGCGGCGATGGCGGCAGCTGCTGGAACAGCTGGACGGCCGGGACTGGCCGTGGGTCACGCGGAGCGCAGGGACAGCGCTAACGCCACCACCCAGCCGGCCAGCGTCCAGCCCAGCAGGATGTTGATCACGGCGATCACGCCGAGATCGGGCACATGCCGGGCCCAGCCCAGCAGCACGGGCAGCAGGTACAGCCCGATGAGCGCCGCGGTGATCCCGCTGAGCACCACGGTGGCGATGAACGATCCGATCATGGAGACGTCCTTTCGGTCATGGCTGGCCAGGGAAGAGGGAGTAACCCCGGAGTGAGGTCACGGGTGCCGCGGAGTTGCCCCAGTCGCCGCCGGGCGGCGCGATCACCCGCCAGTCGCCGCCGATCCACTGCGCCTCGATCCGGGTCACCGCGCGGACGGTGCTGCCCTGCGGGCCGGGCCCGGCGCTGACGATGTCCACCGTCGCGTCGGCCGGGGTGTAGGCGACCCAGCGGAACGCCTGCTCGGTGACGTATGCGCGGCCGAGCGGCTGACCGCCGGTCACCCCGGCGGCCCGGGCTTCCTGCCCGTAGCTGGCCTGGCAGGCGGCCAGCAGGGCGCCCGTGCCTAGGCCGGTTACCTGGTCGCGGATCGTCGGGCCGAAGATGCCCGGCCCCCACTGCGCGTTCGCGCGGACGCCGATGTTCACCGCCGCGATCAGCGCGCCCAGCCGGGGTATCGGCGAAACCCCACGCCAGGCCGCTGCGCATGGTGGTGTGGTCCCGCGGCCGGCGAGGCCGGCAGCTCCACCCCGTGGAAGTCAGTCCACCGCAAGCCCGGTGATGCCGGGACGGAAGCGATGCGGGTGCGGCTGGTGGCTGTGAAGCCTTCGACGCGCTGGCGGTGCGAGGCCGCGCCGGCGCGAGCGGGCCCGGTGCCGTGCGGCGCATGGGGCGGGCTTGCGTCAGCCAGTCAAGCCGGCCACCGCGACCACGGCCAGCGCCACCCCGACGAGCAGGCAGCGACGACGGCCGGTGCCGGAGTCCGCCGCGAGAAGCCGGAGTCAGCCATGGCCATCACCGGAGGAAGACGCCGACGATGGAGGCGGCGACCGCGGCGAGGCTCAGGCCACCCAGGACCCAGGGCACCCCGGTCGCGCCGTCAGCAGCGAAGGTGGCCCGGTTCCGGTGGCCGATGGCCATCTTGCCGGCGCAGATGAGCAGCCCGGCGACGCCGCAGACCAGCACCCCCCACTTACCCCAGGCGATGATCGTGGTCACCGGCTGGGTCAGCCCGGGGGGTGCCTGCGGCGCCGGGTTCGGCGGGCCGGCCCGCCCTGGGCCAGCAGCCGGCCATGACCGGCCGCGGCCAGGTCAGCATGTGCACTGCGGATGATAGGCATCGTCCGGGGGCTCCTCACGGTTGTCGTCAGTGATCGCGTGCCGGCGCGGGCCGAGCGCCGCGCCTGGATCTCGGCGATCGCCCGCTGGCCTTACGGGGCAGGTCCACCCCGGCCGGGCTGGCGGCGGCCCGCAGCGAGCGCACGAACGGGACCCGCACGATGACCGGGACGCGGCCAGCCAGCAGCGGCGAACCGGTAGGTGGCCTCGGCGGGCTCGGGCAGCCCATCGCTGACCACGGCGAGCACATCGACCCGGACGCCTTGCCAGATCAGCGCGTTGACCGCGGTGGCCTGGCCTGCGGAGGGGACGGTGTTCCGCACGGCGAGCACCAGCGGCCTGCCTCCGGTGCTGAACGCCGGGCCGTCCCGCCTGGGACCGCGCGCACCATGCCGACGTCCCAGGCAGGCTGCAGCCAGCATGGCGAGCGTCGAGGTACCCAGCCCCGCCATGAGCCCCAGCCACGACGACCTCCCCCGCGGACCAGGCCCGCCCGGGTCGGACCGCTGCCTGGCCGTGGCCGGGCAGGCCCGCAGCTGGCGTCACGTCCCGAACGTCCTGCCGCTTGTGCCCGGCCGGCCTGGTGCGGGCAGCACACGGCCATGCGGCGTGAGTGCTGCCACCCGTCGCACCTGATCCATCCGCATTGGATGAAGTAGTTGAGATTGATGTCATATCAATCTGAGTTGACGTACACGAGGAGTGTATGCCTACTCTGGTTCTGCTGTCAACTTAAATCAAACGATTGATCAGATCGAGGTGATCGAATGGTCCCGAGTGCCCGTCAGCGATGCTGCGCTGGCAGCCGGTGCGCCGTCGCCGGACTGGTGGCTCGGGACTCAGCGCGCACCGCGTCGTCGGTGCGCCAGCCAGCTCCCGGTTGCCCGTTCACCCCTGCGCTGGCGGCAGCGCGAGGCATCCTCGGATCGCACCGCGCGCCTCGGCACCGGATTCTCGCGACGGCCCTCCGGCTGCGGTGCCGCCGGACTTCGCCCGGCCTGCCTCGGTGGCGGCCGCGTTCTTCACCGCCTGGGCCAGCATCGACCACCCGGGACAACCCGGACGCGACCTGGACCGCTGCGCGGACCTGGTCACCCCTGCCCTCAAACGCCAGCTCGCCGTCGGCCAGACCGCCCCGGCGGCATGGCGGGCCATGCGCGCCGAGCACTGGTCAGCGTGGTCCACGTCCAGGCAGTCACCCACCCCGCTGGGGCTCCGCCGCCGCTGCCCGGCCTGGTGTTACCTGCGCGTCTACGCCCAGCGGGTGACCACTACCTCCGCCGGGCGGACGGTGACCAGCGACGGCATCACCGTGCAACTCGCCCCGTCGCGGGCGATGGCTCGTGGCCCGCCTGCTCTTCTACTGACCGGAGCGTTCCGTGCCGAAAGCCGTAGCCGCCGCAGTGAGCCTGATCGCGCGCTCCCGCTTCTCGTGGTGGTTGTCTTTGCCGCCAGCCCGGCTACCCCGGCGCAGGCCGGCGACGCCGGGCTCGGCGGAACCCCCAGCTCCTTAGCCAGGACAGGACATCCCCGCCGGACTACCTCTCCTGGTACATGAGCGCCGCGCAGACCTGCCCCGGCCTGCCCTGGTCTGTTCTCGCTGGCATCGGCAAGGTCGAAAGCGACCACGGGCGGGCCAACCTCCCCGGCGTCCGGTCCGGCAGCAACAGCGCCGGAGCGGAAGGCCCGATGCAGCTGCTGCCCGCCACGTTCGCCGAGTACGCCGTCAACGCTGACCCCGGCCAGCCGCTGACGCCCTTACGACCCGGCTGACGCGATCTACACCGCGGCGCGGATGCTCTGCGCCAACGGTGCCCGCGGCGGCAGCGGCGCCGGGATCGAGCAGGCCGTCTTCGCCTACAACCACGCCGACTGGTACGTCTCCGAGGTGATGGCCTGGGCTGGCCGCTACGCGGCCCCGTCCGCAAGTGGGGCCGCGGCCACGGCGATCGCGTTCGCCGAAGCGCAACTCGGCAAGCCGTATTGCTGGGGCGGCCAAGGCCCCAGCTGTTTCGACTGCAGCGGCCTGGTCTTCGCCGCCTACGCCGCCGGCGGCATCCACATCGCCCGCACCACTTACCAGTGGCAGCAAGACGGCCCGCAGATCCCTCTTTCCCAGATCCAGCCCGGCGACCTGCTCTTCTCCGCCGGCTCCGACGGCACACCCACGAACCCCGGCCACGTCGTCATGTACCTCGGCAACGGCCAGGTCATCCAGGCGCCCCAGACCGGTGAAGACGTCCAGATCGACCAGCTGGCCCTGTCCACTGTCGTGGTTGCCACGCGGCCCGCGGCACTCTCCCGCCAATGACCCCGCGACCGGGGCTGGCCAGAACCGGCATCGGCAAGGAGACGAACCTATGACCACCTGGACACCAGATGCGATCCAGGCGCTCGGCCCGACAACCGACCTGCCCACCCTCGGGTCGATCGTCGGCTGCTCCCGCTGGAAGGCCTACCAGATGGCACGCACCGGCGAATGGGACAAGGCCGCGTCAAGATCGTCCGGCTCGGCTCGAAATACCGGGTCATCGTGGCGTCGATCCTCGACGTGCTCGGATACCTGAACGCACCGTCCGCAGGGACCGGCACCCACCCGAACGCGGTCCCCAAGGGCTGAAACACCCGAATGGCTCCCGGCATCCGGCCCAATGTGAACGGAGGATGCTGCGAGCTGGCCGCCGTGAGGAGGTGGGGAACCGTTGCAGGCCTATACCGTCGAACAAGTGGCGGAGATCCTCAACGTAGGCCGTGACAAGGTGTACTTCCTGCTCAGGACCGGCCAGCTACGGAGCATCAAGATCGGGAAACTGCGCAGGATCACCGACGAGCATCTCGCCGAGTTCATCGCATCGCTCGAAGAAGTCAATTAGCTACAATCTGCCGTCACCGCATCTGGTACATTTCCGGCAGATCTCAGTGCGGCCCGGCTCGGGCATGTGAGGCACGCCAGCACGCTCCCTTCAGCTTGCTGGTGCCCAGGAGCACGGAGCAAGCTCACCTACATCGCCAGGAAGAGAAGAACGTGACGGGCGCCCGCCGCCCAATCTCGCCGTTGCACACCACGGCCGGGGCGGCAGCCGCTAGCCACCATGAGCCTGGCTGTACACCTCAACGGCAGGCCATGGCACGCAGGTTTCACGTCAGCTATGGAAGGAGGGATCAAGTGAAGATCATAATCGGAAAATATGAAGCGACCATATACCCCGAAGGAGGCGGGTACACCGGCGCCATCAGCCTCGGGTCTGATGCCGCTGGCAAGCGCATACGGGTCAAGCGCAAGGGCAGGACCAAGGTACAGGTCAAAGACAAGCTGCGAGAGGCGGCCGAGGACTTAGAAGCCGGAATCAAGACCGACGACAAATACACGGTTAAACACGCGGTGAACGACTTCCTCGACCAGGGGATGAAAGGCAAAGCGAGAGGAACGGCCGCAACTACCGCTCGCTCGCGGACAACAACCTGATTCCCCAGATCGGTGCGGCGAAGCTCAAGGAGCTGACGGCCGACGACCTGGACAAATGGATGGACGAACGGGCCGGGGAGCTGTCCACGCGCTCGCTTCGCCTCATCCACCAGATCCTGGAGCGCGCGATCCGCCACGCGCAGGCACGTGACAAGGTCAGGCGTAACGTCGCAAGCCTCATCAACGTCCCCGAAGGCCAGGAGGGACACCCGTCAACGGCGATGACACTGGAACAGGCCATCAAGCTCCTCGAAACCGTGGAGCCGGGGAGCGGCTTCCGGCTCTTCGCCTACGTCGTCGTCTCCCTGCTGGCCGGTGTCCGCACCGAGGAAGCGCGGGCGCTCACCTGGGCCGAGGTCGACCTCGACGCGGGCACGGTCGCCGTGTACCGGTCCGTGCGCGCCAAGGGCGACACCAAGACCCGCAGATCCAGGCGCGTGCTCAAGCTGCCCAAAAAGGCCGTGGAGGCACTCAGGGAACACCGCAAGCGCCAGGCGGCCGAACGGCTCCGCGCCGGAGAAGTGTGGCACGACCACGATCTGGTGTTCTGCCGCGAGGACGGCACGCCGCTGGATCGCTGGCACGTGCGCCGCGAGTTCTCCAAGATCACCAAGGCGGCGGGGCTCGGCGAGGACTGGACACCCCGCGAGCTGCGCCACTCGTTCGTGTCGATCCTCAGCACCAACGGCGTCCCCATCGAGGACATCAGCGACCTGATGGGCCACAGCGGCACATCCGTCACCGAAACCGTCTACCGGCACGAGATCAGGCCCGCGCTCACGACAGGCGCCACGGCCATGAACAAGATCCTCAAGAAGAAGCCGAAGAAGCAGACCAAGGCAACGAGGTCAGCGTAACCTCTATCCGCAGTGGCTCCCCGTTTGGCTCCCAAAAATCGAAAAGGGGCTCCGGACGGAATCCGAAACCCCCTTCTGACCTGCAACTTCCCGGTCGGGACGGCGGGATTTGAACCCGCGACCCCTTGACCCCCAGTCAAGTGCCCTACCAAGCTGGGCCACGTCCCGGTGCGGGGCGGCTTGCCATGACGCGGACTCGCCGCGTCTCGGTACCGCCTGGCACGCCCGATCTAACGGGTTCCCCTACCTTAGCGCAGCGACCGCGCATTGCGGATCCACCAGGCTGACGCGCCCGGCCTGACGCCCGCAGGCTGGGCCGGAGTTGCCGCGAGACGGCACGCCTCCGGCTTGACGTCACCGATGCCGGCCAGATCCACGCCGCCGTCCAGGCCGTGACCGAGCACGCAGGCGACACGAGTATGGCCGGCCTCGTGAACAAACGCGGGTATCGGGATGTTCTGGCCGCTCGAGCTGATCCCCCGACCTGATCCCCCCGGCCAGCTCCGCCGGCAGCTCGAAGGTCAACGTCGTCGGCCAGCTTGCCGTCACCCAGGCCTTCTTGCCGCTGCTCAGGCAGGCACAGGGCCGCCTTGTCATGATCGGGCCGATCGGGAGCCTGATCACGATGCCATTCATGGACCGGGCCCGGCCACCGCGTCCCAGCAGTGACGAGCGGCAGGGTGGAATATTGAATACCGCATGCCAGGGCGGCACCGCTAACCTGATGACCCGTGACTGCACTGTCAAACGCGGGTGACCTCGACACCTGGCGAACCAGGGCGGTCGCGCAGCAGCCGGAGTGGCCGGATGACGATGCGCTGCGCGCCGCACTGGATGAACTGGCTGGGCTGCCGCCGCTCGTGTTCGCGGGCGAGTGCGACCAGCTCAAGGACCGGCTCGCCGCGGTGGCGCGGGGTGAGGCCTTCGTCCTTCAGGGCGGCGACTGCGCGGAGACTTTCGCGGGCGCGACCGCGGAAGGCGTCCGGGCCAAGCTCAAGACGTTGCTACAGATCGCCGTCGTGCTCACGTATGCGGCGAGCGTGCCCGTCGTCAAGATCGGCCGGATGGCGGGGCAGTTCGCCAAGCCCCGGAGCACTGCCACGGAGACGCGCGGCGCCACCGTGCTACCCGCCTACCGCGGCGATGCCGTCAACGGCGTCGACTTCACCCCGCAGGCGCGCCTGCCGGACCCGCGCAGGCTCCTGTCCGCTTACCACTACTCCGCCGCGACGCTGAACCTCTGCCGCGCCTTCACCACCGGCGGCTATGCCGACCTGCGGCAGGTGCACGCGTGGAACCAGGACTTCGTCCGGCAGAGCCCGTCGGGGCAGCGGTATGAGGAACTGGCAGGTGAGATCGACCGCGCGCTGTCGTTCATGCGCGCGTGCGGCGCCGACCCTGAGGAGTTCCGCGCGATCGAGTTCTACTCCAGTCATGAGGCCCTGCTGCTCGAATACGAGCGCGCCCTCACCCGGATCGACTCCCGCACGGGCCTGCCCTACGATGTTTCCGCGCATTTCCTGTGGGTCGGCGAGCGGACCCGCGCCCCGGGCGGGGCGCACATCGAGTTCGCCAGCCGCATCCGTAACCCGGTTGGAGTCAAAATCGGTCCCCTGACGACTCCGGCGGAGCTTCTCGCGCTGGTAAGCCGGCTCGACCCTGAGCATGAACCCGGCAGGCTGACGCTCGTCACGCGCATGGGCGCCAAGCTTGTGCGGGACACCCTGCCGCCACTGGTAGAGGCGGTCTCGGCAAGCGGGGCGCAGCCCGTATGGATCTGTGACCCAATGCACGGCAACACGTTCGAGGCGCCGAGCGGCCACAAGACCCGCCGCTTCGACGACGTGCTCGATGAGGTGGCCGGTTTCTTCGAGGTGCACAGGACGCTTGGCACCCATCCCGGCGGGATCCACATCGAATTCACCGGCGACAATGTCACCGAGTGCGTCGGCGGCAGCCACGAGATCGCCGAGGAGAATCTGCACCAGCGCTACGAGACCGCATGCGATCCGCGCCTTAACCGCAGCCAGTCACTCGACCTCGCCTTCATGGTGGCGCACATCTACCGGCAGCTCCGCTAGCCAGCGGCGCGACGCCCAGCGATGGCCTGGGCCATCGCTGGGTCACGGGAGGGCGCGCCGCCGTCGGCCCAAGGAATGTGTCACCTGGAAGGGCGTGACACGCAGTGGCAACCGTTAGGGATCAGGCTAGACAGCACGGAACTCGATACCCGCGAGGGCGCAGAAGACCTCCCAGTCGGCTCCGTGGCGGCCGAGATTCATCACCATATGGTGGGTGCCGCCCGCGCGCAGCCACTCATCCATGCAGCGGCGGATGCCCGTAGCGGGATGGAACTGCCCGTAGGGCATCTCAAGTGCGGGCAGCCGCCGCGAGTCGAGCACCTCTCCCTCCGACACCACCAGGCGGAACTTCTCACCGCCCAGCGAGACCAGCGAGGCCAGGGTCGCGGGGCCTGGCTTGATCCGGAACAGGAACGTTGGTGGATCGTCGAGCCTGCCAATGCCGAGCGGGCGCTTGATCAGGCGCACGGGCTCATCGTCCCGTGCCACCTGCCAGTTGCCCTCCCCCATGTGGCTCATGAGGATCGAGTCCGATGGGAAGTCCATCGCGTACATCTCGGTGAAGTGCGCCTTGCCGATCAGGATGTGCCCGGCGTACACCATGGTCGCCGCGAGCGCGTCGCCCTCCGCGCCGTAACCGTAGCCCTGCGCCATGAGCGAGGATGCGGCCGCGAGCGGGAGCCTGGAGAACCGCCCGTCCTCGCCGATCGCGTCGAAGTGCGCGGAGTAGGCACGGTAACCGCGCTCGCCCAGGATCCGCTCGATCGCGATCTGCATCCTGGCGTGATCCTCGCGCTCCGCCGCGGGCAGCCGTGGGTCGATCTCGAACCGCTCGTTCTCCCAGGTGATGAGGCCGCCGATCTCGGCGTCTGTGACGTCCTGCATCGCCCGCCACAGGTCGCCGGGCGCGACGTAGCTGATCTCGGGGCCGAGCGCGCGCAGCAGGGCGTTCTCGTCGACCCTGATGTCGCCCATGTCGTTCATCGCGTAGCCGAAGACGGCGACCTTCAGCGACCGCCATGCGGTGATGGCCGCCGACGCCCGTGCCCAGCGGTCCACCTCGTGCCTGAACCGCTCGCTGTGCCAGTCCTCGGTGACCACGTGGAACGGCCTGCCGGCCCGCACCATCGCGTTGGCGGTGTCCTGCGCGCCGTGAATACCCTGGTTGTAGGTCATGTCGGCCATATCCCACTGCGGGGTGACGGCAGGCTCCGGCTGGATGTTGGCCAGGCATACCGGCAGCCTGTTCTCGTTGAAGAGGCGGGCTACCCGCATCGCAGGGCCGTAGGTCAGCATGATCACCAGAACGCCGTCGAGGTCGGCGTTCTCGAACTCGCGCATAACCCGTTCTGCGTCTTGCCTGCTCTTCACCGGTGAGCCGACCACGAAGTCGGCCACCGCGGCCAGGCGGTCCGCCACATCCCGTGCATAGCAGGCCTGCCGGTCGGTGATTCCAGGGATCATGTCGTCGTAGAGCGTCTGCGTGATCCCGAGGACGCCGATCCGCGGCTTTCGCTCCGCTATCCGCGGCTCAGTCATCTGCCGAGTCCCTTCTGGCTCTGCTGGCCCTGCTCGCCCTGCTGGCTCTGCTGGCCCTGCTGGCCATAGACGTTCTGGTATCGCGCGTGCATCGCGTCGATGTCCGCCTGGCCGAGCCGCGGCACCGCGCCCAGGCCGCGCGCGAGGTGGACCGTCCTCGCGGCGTCCTCACACATGGCCGCGGCCTTCACCGCGGACCGCGCGTCGGGCCCGATCGTGAAGACCCCGTGGCTGCGCAGGAGGACAGCGGGCGAGCGGTGCCCCGTGAGGGTCTCGACAATGGCCTTACCGATCTCATCGCCGCCGATGCGGGCGAACGGGCCGAGCGGGATCTCGCCGCCGAACTCGTCGGCCATCGCGGTGATGACACAGGGGATGGGCTCGCCGCGGGCGGCCCACGCGGTCGCGTACGGGCTGTGCGTGTGGACTATTCCGCCGACGCCGGCCATCGCACGGTAGACGTAGGCGTGCGCGGCGGTGTCGCTTGACGGCGCGTAATCTCCGTCCACCACGGTGCCGTCCAGGCGGACGACGACCATCGACTCGGGAGTCAGGTCGTCGTAGGACACGCCGCTTGGTTTGATCACCATCAGATCACTGGCCGGCACCCGGGCCGAAATGTTGCCGCTCGTCCAGACCACAAGCCCGTTGCGCGGCAGTTCGGCGTGCAGGTCGCAGACGGTCCTGCGGACCCGGTCAATGACGTCGCCCTGCGGGAGGCTCATGAGGGCATCATCCCCCGCGCGGCGCCATTGTCGCTGGCAGCGCCCCTGCCCATGGCGAACCTTTGGTTAGCGTTAACATCCTGCTGCTTCATCTCGGCTCCTGTGCGGGCTGAGGTGCGTGCGCATTGCCGCTGTCTAGTTTCCACGCGATGCAGCGCCGACGTGCCACCGGGGACAGCAAGGCAGGCCGGAAGCTCCGGATGTTGTTATTGTTAGCGCTAACGTTCTCGAGGCGTCAAGTGCGTGCCGGAGCTGTTGGCTCCTGTGTCAAGCCTTAGGCGAGCCAGACGGAGGCGCGGGTGACGAATCCGGGGCACCCCGCCGAGGGCAAAGCCGCCGGCCAGGCGGGCAGACCAGGAGGCCCCCCGGCAGGGCCCGGTGGCCGGGCACCGTCGATGAGCGACGTCGCTGCCGTCGCGGGTGTGTCCCATCAGACGGTTTCGCGGGTGATCGCCGGCCATCCCAATGTCCGGCCACGCACCCGGGCGCGGGTGCTTGTGGCCATCGACGAACTTGGCTACAGGCCGAACACCGCCGCGCGGGCGCTGGCCACGGGACGATCGAGGACCCTCGGCGTGGTCAGCATGAACAGCACGCTGTTCGGCCCGGCGTCGACGCTGTACAGCATCGAGGAGGCGGCCAAGCTCGCGGGCTACTTCGTCACCGTCGCCAGCGTCCGCTCGTTCGACCGGACGTCGCTGCGCGAGGCCACCACGCGGCTTCTCGGCCAGGCCGTCGACGGGTTAGTGGTCATCGCACCGCTGGCCTCCGCCGCGGACGCGCTGCGCGATCTTCCCAAGGATGTCGCGATCGTCTCGGTGGAGGGCGATCCTGACACACACGACGCGGTGGTGCGGGTCGACCAGATCGCCGGCGCCAGGATCGCCACGCAGCACCTGCTCGCAGCCGGCCATCGGACGGTGTGGCACGTCGCGGGCCCTCAGGACTGGCTCGACGCGCAGGGCCGGATCGTCGGCTGGCAGGCCGCGCTGCAGGAGGCGGGCGCGGAGGTGCCGCCGCTGCTCAACGGTGACTGGAGCGCGCGCTCCGGTTACCAGGCCGGGCAGGTCCTCGCGAGGATGCCGGAGGTCACCGCCGTCTTCGCCGGCAACGATCAGATGGCGCTCGGCCTGCTCCGGGCACTGAACGAGCGCAACCGCGACGTGCCGGCCGATGTCAGCGTCGTCGGATTCGACGACATCCCTGAGGCGGCGTTCTACACCCCGCCGCTGACCACGATTCGCCAGGACTTCGACGAGGTCGGCAGGCGCAGCCTGTACATGCTCATCGACCAGATCACCTCGGGCCCCGGCGGCAGAGGGCATCTCCTCGTCGACACAGAACTGGTCGTCCGCCAGAGCACCGCACCCCCACCACAGTAGGCACGCGGCGGCAATCCGCGAAACGCTGCCCAGCGGACTCACTGCTCTCTGCTCAGTCTGCGCAGCTGCTCAGCAGACCTAGAGACTCAGCAGACCTAGCAGCCTCAGCAGACAGGGCAATCAGCGGGACCAGCGGATTCAGTAGATTCAGCTGTCCCAGCAGGCTCAGCTGTCCTAGAAGAGGCAGCTGTCCCAGAAGAGGCAACGGACCCAGCGGACCCAGCAGACTCAGCGGACTCAGCACGCTCAGCGGACCGAGCGGGCCCACCAGACCCAGCACACTCAGCGGGCATAGGACAGCGGGCCCAGCACACTCAGCTGGGCACGACCGCCTGCGCGCGGATCTCACGCAGGCGGTGCATGACCTGGTTCTCGCCACGGCCGAAGTAGTCGTGCAGCCGGGTGTATTCGGCGTAGAGGGCGTCGTAGGCCCAGGCGCAGTCCGGGACGGGCCGGTAGACGTTGCGCTCGATCCGGCCCATCACCCCGGCGGCGGCCTGCACGTCAGGGTACTCGCCCGCGGCGACCGCGGCGTGGATGGCGGCGCCGAGCGCGGGCCCCTGGTCCGAGCCGATCAGGCTGAGCGGCCTGCCGGTGACGTCGGCGTACATCTGCATCAGCAGCCCGTTCTTGAGCAGGCCGCCCGCGATCACCAGTTCGGTGACGGGCACGCCGGAGCGGTCGAAGGCGTCAATGATCGTACGGGTCCCGAAGGCGGTGGACTCGAGCAGGGCGCGGTAGATCTCGGCAGGCCGGGTGGCGAGCGTCAGACCCAGCATCATCCCGGACAGATGATGATCGACAAGGACGGAGCGGTTGCCGCTCCACCAGTCAAGTGCCACAAGGCCGTGGCCGCCCGGCGGGATCTCGGCCGCGAGCCCGCTCATCAGTTCGTGCACCGAGACGCCCAAGGCCGCGGCCCGCTCCGTATATTCGGCGGGAACGCCCTGGTCGACGTACCAGGCGAAGATGTCCCCCACCCCGCTCTGGCCCGCCTCATAGCCCCAGAGCCCGCCGATGATGCCGCCGTCGACGACACCGCACATGCCGGGAACCTCGGCGAGTTTCTCGCAGTTGAGCACGTGACACGTCGAGGTGCCCATGACAAGCAGCATCTGACCGGGCGTGACCGCCCGCGCGGCGGGCGCGGTGACGTGCGCGTCCACATTCCCCACGCACACCGCGGTTCCCTCCCGCAGGCCCGTCCACGACGCGGCCTGGCGCTGTCAGCCCTCCTGCGCGGCTGCCGAGCGGCGCGATCGGGTGCTCCAGCTTGGCGGTGAAATCGGCGAATCCGGGGATGAGCGCCGCCAGGTAATCCTTCGACGGGTACCTGCGGTCCTGGTAGATCCCCTTGTACCCGGCCGTGCAGGCGTTGCGGGTCTCGCTGCCGCACAGCTGCCAGGTGATCCAGTCGGTGCCCTCGATCCAGCGCTCAGCGCGCTGATAGATCTCCGGATCTTCCTCGAGCAGCTGCAGGCCCTTGGCGAACTCCCACTCGGACGAGATCCGGCCACCGTACCGCGCGATCCATAGCTCGCCCCTGGCATGGGCCAGGTCGGTGATCCGGTCCGCCTGCGGCTGGGCCGCGTGGTGTTTCCAGAGCTTCGGGTAGGCATGCGGACGTGAGCGCAGCTCGTCGATCTCACACAGGGGCGTCCCGTCCGCGGTCGTGGCCAGCACGGTGCAGGCGGTGAAGTCGGCGCCGATGCCGATGATGCGCTCCGGATCCACCCCGGCCTGGGCGACCGCCTCGGGCACCGCGCGCCTGAGGACCTCGCGGTAGTCCTCCGGGTCTTGCAGCGCCCAGTCGGGCGGCAACGGCTCGCCGGTCGAGGGAAGCTCACGGTCGATCACGCCGTGCCTGTATTCGTGTACCGCGGTGCCGACCTCCGCCCCATCGCCGACGCGGACCACAAGGGCGCGGCCTGACAGCGTGCCGAAGTCGACGCCGACCACATACCGCTCGGAGTTGTTAGCGCTAACATTCATCGGCCAGACCGTGTCCTTCCCGGCATTATCGGTTTCCCGCTGCCGCGTGCGTGAGCCTCCGACCACGAGCGCTCACATCCTAATTCTTCCGAACCGTCCGCAAGCGGCGTAGCCCGCCGCGGATGCCGCTGCAGGGGATGCGGGTATGACGGGGATCCGGGCGCCGTGAGCAACTTCCCCCCCGAAACCGTCGTTCCGGCGCCCGGAATGTCCGGTTGAGGCGACCGTTTCGGGGGGAAGATGCGCGTGACCGTTTGGTGACCACCTGGCCACGAAGGCCAGGCGCGGAAACGGGGCCGCGACGCCCGCGCACCGACTCCCCGCACCGCCGCCCCGCACCGCCGCCCCGCGCACCGCCGCCGGGCACCGCCGCCGGGCACCGCCGCCGGGCACCGCCGCCGGGCACGGACGCCGGGCACCGACGCCGGGTGAGGCTACCCGCTTGCGGCGCGCGCCTGACGGTCACGGCGCTTTTCGCGCAGCCGCATCGACACGTGCACGGGGCTGCCGACGAAGCCGAACTCCTCGCGCAGCTTCCGCTCCAGGAACCGGCGGTATCCAGCCTCGAGGAAGCCGGTCGTGAACAGCACGAAGTGCGGCGGCCGCACCCCTGCCTGGGTGGCGAACAGGATCTTCGGCGCCCGGCCGCCGCGGGCGGGCGGCGGGCTGCCCGCCACCAGGCCGGCCAGCCAGGCGTTGAGCCGCCCGGTGGGCACCCGGGTCTCCCAGCCGGCCAGCGCCGCCTCCAGCGCGGGCACCAGCCGCTCTGTATGCCTGCCGGTGGCCGCCGATATGTTCACCCGCGGCGCCCAGCGCGCGGTGTGAAGCTGGCGATCGATCTCGCGCTCCAGGTAGCGGTGGCGCTCGTCGTCGACGAGGTCCCACTTGTTGTACGCGATGACGAGCGCGCGCCCCGCATCGATCACCATGGACACGATGCGCAGGTCCTGCTCGGTGAGCGGCCCGCTGGCGTCCACGAGCACGACGCCCACCTCGGCGCGTTCAAGCGCCGCGGAGGCGCGCAGCGCCGCGTAGTAGTCGGCGCCCTGGCTCTCCCGCATCCGCCTGCGTATCCCAGCCGTGTCAACGAACCGCCACTCGGTGCCACCGAGCATGACCAGTTCGTCCACCGGGTCGCGCGTGGTGCCAGCGACGTCGTCGACGACCGCGCGCTGCTGCCCTGCCACGCGGTTGAGCAGGCTGGACTTGCCCACGTTGGGACGGCCGACGAGCGCTACCCGCCGCGGACCGCCCCTTATCCCGAACGACTCCGGTGGTGTCTGTGGCAGCGCCTCGAGCACCGCGTCGAGGAGATCGCCGCTGCCCCGTCCGTGCAGTGCGCTGACCGGCATCGGCTCCCCAAGACCGAGCGACCACAGGGCGGCGACATCCGGCTCGGCCAGGGCGCCGTCCACCTTGTTCGCCGCAAGCACGACCGGCTTGCCCGACTTGAGGAGCACACCCGCCACAACGGCGTCGGTATCGGTGACACCGACGGCGGCATCCACCACGAAGAGCACGGCGTCGGCCATTTCCGCCGCTAGCTGGGCCTGTGCCGCGACCTGTGCGGCCAGGCCGGACGCCGACGGCTCCCAGCCGCCCGTGTCGACGATGGTGAAGGAGCGGCCGCTCCAGTTCGCGTCGTAGGTCACCCGGTCACGTGTCACCCCCGGGGTATCCTCGACCACCGCCTGCCGGCGCCCGATAATCCGGTTGACCAGCGTCGACTTGCCCACGTTGGGCCGGCCGACGACGGCGAGCACCGGTGTGCGGATTTCAGTTTCCGTTTCCGTGCTCACGCGGACACGGCCCTATGCTGCGCCAGGTCGACGATCTGCGCGATTACCTCGTCGAGGCCGATCCCTGTGGTGTCGATTTCGACCGCGTCGGCCGCCTTGAGCAGCGGCGAGACCGCACGGGTGGAGTCCAGCCTGTCGCGGCGCGCAAGCTCGTCGCGGGTCAGCGCGACGGTCGCCGCAGAGTCGGCAGACAGGTCCCTGGCGCGGCGCCGCGCACGGGCCGCCTCGCTCGCGGTAAGGAAGACCTTGACCTGGGCGTCCGGTGCGACGACGGTGCCGATGTCGCGGCCTTCGAGCACGATACCCCGCCCGGCCGCGCGGGCATCGGAGATGATGGCACGCTGCGAGGCGGCGAGCCGCGCACGCACCGCGGGTACCGCGCTGACCGCGCTGACCGCGTTGGTCACCTCGCGGGTGCGGATCCGCGCTGTCACGTCCATTCCTGCCACGGTCACCCACGGCGCATCAGGGTGGGTGCCGATCTCGATCGCCGGGCGGCCCGCGTTCACAGCGACCGCGGCCGCGTCGCCGACGTCGATGCCCGTGCGCAGCATCCACCAGGTGAGCGCGCGGTACATCGCCCCGGTGTCCAGGTAGCGCAGCCCGAGCACGCGCGCCGCGCCGCGGGCGGCGCTCGACTTCCCCGATCCGGACGGCCCGTCCACCGCGATCACGAGTCCGGCTCTGCCTGTAACGGTCACGCCGTGATGCTATACGCGTGCCCGCCTGGCTTGGTCCCGGGGACAGAAGTGAGGTGCCGGGTTTCCAAGCCGGGTTGGCAACAGGCAGCCCGCTACTCCCGGTCACGCGCCACCTGGCACCGGCCGGGTCATGGGACGATCTGGAACGGGCTGCTGCGCGGTACCTGCGGGCCAACGGAGGTGATCTGTCATCGCTGCGGACGGTGCTGTGCGGCCGGTCGGTGCAGCAGTCCCGGTTATGGAAGGTCGCACAGGGAAACGGGTGAGCCTTCAGTCGTGGACCGGCCAGCCGTGGCCGCGCAGGACCGCGGCCAGCCGGCCCGCGGCCTCCGGCCGAACGGAGAGTTCCGCCACGCCGACGGGCAGGCCGGGCGAGTGCTCGATCGAGACGTCCTCGATGTTGACGTCGGCATCGCCGGCCGCCTGGAACAGGCGGGTCAGCTCACCCGGCCGGTCGGCGATCACGACCTGCAGGACCACGTAGTCGGGCGCGGGCCCGCCGCGCTTGCCCGGGATCCTCGCCACGCCCGTGACCGCGCGGGACAGCAGGTCGGTGACCCGCTTCCCCGATGTCTCGTCGCCACCCGCGACCTCGCGGAGCGCGCCGGCGGCCGCGGCGAGATCGGCGGCCGTCGCGTCAAGCAGGCCAGCGACCGGTACGGCGTTCGCGGTGAGGATCGACGTCCACAAGCGCGCGTCCCCCGCCGCGATCCTGGTGACGTCGCGCAACCCCTGGCCGGCCAGCGCGAGCGCACCAGGCTCCGCACCTGTCAGCCTTGCCGCCATCGCGGCCGACACCAGATGCGGCAGGTGCGAGATGAGGGCGACGAAACTGTCGTGCCGCGCGGCATCCACCTCGGCGGGCTCGGCGCCGCAGGCATGCACGAGCGCGCGCACGGCGGCCAGAGCTCCAGGTGAGGTCTCTGGCAGCGGGCACAGCGCCCATGCATGCCCGAGGAACAGGTCGGCGCGGGCGGCGGCAGGCCCCGATCGCTCGCGGCCGGCCAGCGGGTGACCTGCCACATATGAGGCCAGATCGCAGCCAAGCTGCCGCGCCTGCGCGACAGGGAGCAACTTCACGCTTGCCAGGTCGGTGTAGACACGGGCGAGGTCGCGTTCCTGAGCGCTTGCGAGCGCCGCCGCGACCGCGGCGGGCGGCACGGCGAGCACAGCGAGGTCGGCGCGGCCGCCGGGAAGCCCCCCGGCGGGCAGGATCTCCCCCGCACCGAGATCCGCCGCGAGCCGCTGCGTCCCCTCGTCGGAGTCCGAGAGCCACACCCGCGCGCCACGCTGCCGGGCGGCGAGCGCCACCGACGTCCCCATCAGCCCGGCGCCGACCACGACCATCCGCTGGCCCTGCAGAGATGTCATTGCGCTATGTCCAGCCGCAGCATGGTCGCGCCGCGCAGGTACACGTGCTGGATCTCCGACCGCGGCCTTCCCGTGTCGATGTGCATCAGCAGCCGCACCACCCGGGGCAGCGCGCCCGGCACGCCGATCTCGGTGGTGCACAGCAGCGGAACGTCGTGGAAACCGATCTTGCGGGCGGCAAGGGCGGGGAACTCGGCGGTAATGTCCGGGGTCGCGGTGAAGATGACGCTGATCACGTCGTCGGTGGTCAGGTCGTTGCGAGTGATCACCTCGGTCACAAGCTCGATCGTGCCGTCCAGGATCGACTCACGGTCGTTCGCGGCGACCTGGATGGCGCCTCGGATCGCTCTCACCACTGTCCCATGTTATAGGCCGACGGCGAAATACAGCTCGCCGATCTCCCCTGTGGCCAGCGGGCGGACGGTGCCGGGCCGCAGTGACCCGAGGCGCACCGGGCCGACGCTGGTGCGCACCAGCCTGCGCACCGGGTGCCCGGCCTCGGCGAGCAGCCGCCTGACGATGTGCTTGCGGCCCTCGTGCAGTGTCACCTCCACGAGCGCGCGGCCACCCGCCTGCTCCACCACGCGGAACCTGTCGGCCGCGGCGATGCCGTCGTCCAGCATGATCCCGCTGCTCAGCCGCCGCCCCAGGTCGCGCGGCAGCGGTCCTTGCACGTCGGCCAGGTAGGTCTTGAGCATCCCGTACCGCGGATGGGCGAGGCGGTGGGCGAGCTCACCGTCGTTGGTGAGCAGCAGCAGGCCTTCTGTCTCGTAGTCGAGCCTGCCGACGTGGAACAGCCGCTCCGTCCTGTCGCCGACGAAATCCGCGAGCGTGGGCCTGCCGTGAGTGTCCGACATCGCGCTGAGGACGCCCGGCGGCTTGTTCAGCGCCAGGTACACAAGGTCCTGGCGGGCAGGAATGCGCCTGCCGTCCACACGGATGATCTGGCGGGCCGGATCGACCCTGGCGCCGAACCGCCGGACGACTTCGCCGTCCACCTCGACCCTGCCGTCGCCGATCAGGTCCTCGCAGTGCCTGCGGCTGCCGAACCCGGCTGCGGCAAGGATCTTCTGCAGCCGGACCCCGGGCTCAGCCTCAGTATCGGGCAAGGGCTCAGTTTCCAGTTTGCTCACGCTCGATGTCCTCGATGTTGTCCGGCAGGAACGGGGCAAGGTCCGGCAGCTCATCGAGGTCCCGCAGGCCGATGCGCTCAAGGAAGTAGCCGGTCGTGCGGTACAGGATCGCGCCGCTCTCCGGGTCGGTGCCCGCCTCGTCGACCAGGCCACGCAGCACCAGGGTCCGCATGACACCGTCGCAGTTGACCCCCCGCACCGCCGACACCCTGGACCTGCTCACGGGCTGCCTGTAGGCGACCACAGCGAGGGTCTCGAGCGCCGCCTGGGTGAGCCGCACCTCCTGGCCGTCGCGGACGAACCGTTCCACCACAGGCGCGCACTCCGCCCTGGTGTAGAACCGCCAGCCTCCGGCCACCTCACGCAGATCGAACCCGCGGCCCTGTGCGGCGTACCCGGAGGCAAGCTCGCGCAGCGCCGCTGCGACCTCGCCGCGCGGGTGCTCGAGGACCTGGGCGAGTACCACCTCGGCGACGGGCTCGTCCACGACCAGGAGGATCGCTTCGAGGGATGCGTGCAGCCTCGGCAGCCGCTGCGGATCATTCATGTCTTCACTCATCGCTGCATCGTCACTGCCTACTCGTCGCTGTCGATGTTGACAGGCTCATCGGTGTCCGGGCCCGTCCAGGTCACGTGCAGCTCGCCGAGCGGCTGGATCTGCTCGAAGGAGACCGCCTGCTCACGGTAGAGCTCAAGCAGCGCGAGGAACCGCGCTACCACCTCGTAGGTGCCCGCGCAGTCGGATGTCAGCGCGCGGAAGGTGGCCCGGCCCTGCTTGCGCAGCCTCCCGGCCAGCAGTGCTGCCTGCTCGCGCACGCTGGTGCGTGGCGCGTGGATGTGCTCGACCGACACGGTCGGGACCGGTTTGGGCGTGAGCACCCGCGCGGCGAGCGCGGCGAATTCGGCCACGCCGAGGCCGAAAAGCACCTCCGGGAGCAGTTGCGCGAACGCGGGCTCCATCATCACGCGGCGCGGGAAACGGCGGGACTCCTCCCCCATCCGGCCGGCGAGCAAGGCCGCGGCCGCCTTGTAGGCACGGTACTGGAGCAGCCGCGCGAACAGCAGGTCCCTGGCCTCCAGGAGAGCCAGGTCCTCCTCATCCTCCACCTCACCCGCGGGCAGCAGCCTGGCAGCCTTGAGGTCGAGCAGCGTGGCCGCCACCAGCAGGAAGTAGCTCGTCTGATCCAGATCCCACGCGCCGCCGTGTGCCGATATGTGGGCGATGAACTCGTCGGTCACCTGGGAGAGCGCGACCTCGGTGATGTCGAGCTTGTGCTTGGAGATCAGCGCGAGCAGCAGGTCGAAAGGGCCCTCGAAAACGTCAAGGTGCACCTGGAAACCAACAGCGCCGCCGGCCTCGCCGGCGACGTCACCCGCAACCGCGCCGCTCACGGGTCCGACGTTACCGGGTACAGACGGAAGCGGTGACAGTGCCGAGCGGGCGGCGGCCACCCCTGCGGCCACCCCTGCGGGGGCCCTAAGTACCCTCACCATTGCGTATTCGAAGTGGCCTGAAACCCGCCTCAGCGGCGGCGCGGTCGCCGTGTCAGACGGCCCGGTAGGTCACGAACGAGACCGCCACATACTGCGTCACCCAGGCGACCACCGTGAGCAGGTGAAATATCTCATGGAAGCCGAACCAGCGCGGTGACGGGTTGGGGCGCTTGAGCGCGTACACAACCCCGCCGAGGGTGTACAGGCAGCCGCCGACGATGACGAGCACCGTGGCTGTGACGCCGGCACCGTGGACCAGGCCGGGCAGGACACCGACCGCGACCCAGCCGAGGACGATGTACAGGGGGGTGTAGAGCCAGCGCGGCGCGTCGACCCACAGCAGGCGGAAGGCCAGCCCGCACACGGCACCGGCCCAGACGGTCGCCAGCACGGCGACCTGCGCCGCGCCGTGCAGCGCCAGCACCGCGAAGGGCGTGTAGGTGCCCGCGATAATCAGATAGATGTTCGAGTGGTCGAGCCGTTTGAGCACCCGGCGGGCCGCCTCAGACAGGCCACCGCGGTGATAGAGGGCGCTTGTGCCGAACAGGAGGGAGGAGGTCACGGTGTAGATCGTGGCCACGGCGAACGCCTGCGCCGTGGGCGCGAGGGCCATCAGCACCACGCCGGCGATCGTCGCCAGGGGGAAAGCCACGAGATGCAGCCATCCGCGCAGCTTCGGGCACAGGTCACGGGCAGCCTCACCCGCCTGCGCGGCAAGCCGGCGGGCAGGTTTGCTCATCTAACCATTATCTGGACGAAGGCAATGGAAGACAGCGAATGAACTCGCCCGTGGCCGGTGAGACCCGCCACCGCCTGGGGCTGGGGACGTCTCCGCGGAGACGCAGTCTCACCCGCCCGGACCGGCCTTCCGCCACCGCTCCAGCACCTCCTTGGCGAGCTCGCGGTATGACGACGCGCCCGTGGACCCCGAGTCGAAGCGCGTGATGGGCTCCCCGGCGACCGTGGCGTCGGGGAAACGCACCGTACGACTGATCACCGTATGGAAGACCGTGTCGCCAAATCCGTCGACCATGCTGGACAGCACCTCGCGCGAGTGCAGCGTGCGGGAGTCGTACATGGTCGCGAGCAGGCCCTCGATCGCGAGTTTGTGATTCAGCCTGCGCGCGACCTTGTCGATCGTCTCCATCAGCAGCGCCACGCCGCGCATCGCGAAGTACTCACATTCCAGCGGCACCAGCACGCCGTGCGCACAGGCCAGGGCGTTTACTGTGAGCAGGCCGAGTGACGGCTGGCAGTCGATCAGGACAACGTCGTACTCGGACAGCACGGGCTCGAGCACACCACCGAGCACGTACTCGCGGCCGACCTCATGTACGAGCTGGACCTCGGCACCCGACAGGTCGATGTTGCTCGGCATCAGATCCATGCCGTCAACGCCGGTCTTCAGCAGCACGTCCGCGGGCGTCACGCCGCGCTCCATGAGCAGGTTGTAGACCGTGTACTCGAGCTGCAACGGATGGATGCCGAGTCCGACGGACAGCGCTCCCTGCGGGTCGAAGTCAACCAGCAGGACCTTTCTGCCGCATTCGGCGAGCGCGGCACCTAGGTTGATCGTGGTGGTGGTCTTGCCGACCCCACCCTTCTGGTTGCAGACAGCGACGATATGTGCCGGGCCGTGTGTCATGAGCGGCTCGGGCTCGGGCAGCACGGGAATCGGCCGCCCAGTGGGACCCGTCTCCGGTGCCCTATGTTCGGCGGCCACCGCGCCCTGCTCCACTCGGCCCTGCTCCGCTCGGCCGTGCCCTGCAGTGCTCGCTGATGTCTGGGTTGCTGCCACCAGTTGCGAACCTCCCCGGCAGACGACCCTGGGAACCCTCTCTGGCTGGCGACACTAGGGCAGGCGCGCGCAAGCGGCAAGCCGACTCACCGCGTTTGCGCCAGATATACCCACGAGGTCGTGTTGTCTTTGACGGGCGGCCGGCCCTCGGCGCGTCAGCCTCGCGCGCGTGGATGCGCTGCGGCGTACACCTCGCGCAGGTGATCCACCGTCACGAGCGTGTAGACCTGCGTTGTCGTCACCGACGCGTGGCCGAGAAGCTCCTGCACGACCCGGACGTCAGCGCCACCGTCGAGCAGGTGGGTAGCGAACGAATGGCGCAGCGTATGCGGTGAGACGTCCGCCAGGCCCGCCCGGCGGGCCGCCGCACGGAGCACCATCCACGCGCCCTGCCTGGTGAGCCTGCCGCCGCGCGCGTTAAGGAAAAGGGCAGGGCCGGCCGCATGCCTGCGGGTCGTCCCCGGTAGGCCCGCGTGCCCTGGGCGTCCCCTGACGAGGTACGCGTCGACCGCGGTGCGCGCGTAGCTGCCTACGGGCACGACCCGCTGCCTGCCACCCTTACCTGCCAGCCGAACGGCGCCGGGGGTGTCACTGCCGGCCCCACGGAGTTCAATGTCATCGATGTCGAGGCCCACGGCCTCGGAGATCCGCGCCCCGGTGCCGTACAGCAGTTCGAGCAGCGCGCGGTCGCGCAGCCCGGCGGGTTCCGCGGCTGTGGCGGGCGCAGCGGCGTCGAGCAGGCGTGTCACCTCGGCGACGGAGATCGCCTTGGGCAACCGCCTGGGTGGCGTGGGTGGGCGCACCTCCCGGGCCGGATCGGTAGCGGCCAGGCCCTCGCGGAGCGCGAACGCATGCAGGCCGCGCACGGCGATCACCGCCCGGGCCGCGGAGCCTGCGGACAGCGGTGGGCGCCCGTCACCACCCTGGCGCAGCCCGGCAAGAAATGCCGCGACGTCCTCCTCCGCGACGGCAGCGAGGCTCGTCTTGCCCCTGGCGGCCATCGCGCCCGTGTACCGCAGCAGGTCCCGCCGGTATGACTCCAGCGTGTTCCTCGCAAGTCCGCGCTCAACCGTGAGGTGCTCCAGA
Organism: uncultured Actinomycetota bacterium; assembly: GCA_963712955.1. Classification (GTDB taxonomy): domain Bacteria; phylum Actinomycetota; class Actinomycetes; order Streptosporangiales; family Streptosporangiaceae; genus DATFVJ01. The sequence goes on from CAVQKF010000021.1 coordinate 47,639, forward strand.
TAACCGTGCACCTCACGGTCGAGCTCACAGGTCGACGTCAGCCAAGCACCTCCTCGAGCGCGGCCGTGGCGCCCACGGGCAGGCCGTGCGCCTCAGCGACAGGCCGGCAGGTGAGCATCCCCTCGTGCGTGCTGAGCCCGAGCGCGAGCGCTGGGTCCGAGCGCAGCGCCTCGCGCCAGCCTCGCCCCGCGATCTCCACCGCGTAAGGCAGCGTCACGTTGGTGAGGGCGTAGGTGGACGTGTGCGGCACCGCGCCCGGCATGTTGGCGACGCAGTAGAAGACCGAGTCGTGCACGCGGTAGGTCGGATCGGCGTGGGTGGTCGGCCGCGAGCTCTCGAAGCAGCCGCCCTGGTCGATGGAGATATCCACGAGGACGGAGCCGGTCTTCATCCGGCTGACCAGCTCGTCGGAGACGAGCATCGGCGCCTTCGCGCCCGGCACGAGCACCGCGCCGATGACGAGGTCCGCGTCTATCACCGCCCGTTCGACCTCGTACGCGTTGGAGGCGACCGTCTGGCAGTGGCCCAGGTAGATGGCGTCAGCCGACCGCAGCCTCGCCACGTTCCTGTCGACAAGAAGCACCTCGGCCTGCATGCCGAGGGCGATCGCGGCCGCGTTCATGCCTGAGACCCCCGCGCCGAGCACGACCACCTTGGCCGCGTAGACGCCGGAAACGCCGCCCATCAGCACGCCACGGCCACCGCCGTCGCGCTGCAGGTGATGCGCGCCGACCTGGGGGGCCATCCGCCCCGCCACCTCGGACATCGGTGCGAGCAGCGGCAGCGACCCGTCCGGCAGCTGGACCGTCTCGTAGGCGATCGACGTTATCCCCGCGCCGAGCAGCGCGTCCATACACGGGCGGGAGGCGGCCAGATGCAGGTAGGTGAAGAGGACCTGGCCCTTGCGCATGCGGTGGTACTCCTCCGCCACCGGCTCCTTCACCTTGAGGATCAGGTCGCCGGCTTCCCACACCGCGTCCGCGGTGGAAAGGATGGCCGCGCCCGCCCCGGTGAATTCGGCGTCGGGGATGGCGGAACCCGCGCCCGCACCGGCCTGCAGGAACACCTCATGGCCGCAGCGCACAAGCTCGTGCACGCCGGCCGGGGTGATCGCGACGCGGTACTCGTGATTCTTGACCTCTTTGGGGACGCCCACCTTCATGGCCATCAGACCTTTCTCAGATCGTGCCGATCAGCCCTCAGGGGCGTCCGCGGCGCGCAGCGTTGCGAACCCGTCAGACCGGGCGGCGTACGCGGCCAAGATACCCACCACAGCCGTCGGATTGTGGACGTGACCGGCGAAGATGCCGCCGACGGCCTCCTCGAGAGGCACCCACGCGACCTGCATGCTTGCCTCCTCGTGCCGCGGCGTGAAGACCCGCTGCGCCGCGGGCACCTCGGTCAGGCCGCGCGCCAGGAAGATCCTGATCCGCTCGCTGCTCATGCCGGGCGAGGTGAAGAAGTCGACGAGGGTGAGCCAGCTGGAGGCGCGGCAACCGGTCTCCTCGAGAAGCTCACGCCTACCGGTGGCCAGCGGCGGCTCGCCGTTGACATCACGAAGCCCGGCCGGTAGCTCCCAGAGGAACCGGCCGACCGGGTGACGGTACTGGCGGACCATCAGCACCCGCTCGCTGTCGTCGATGGCGAGCACACCGACCGCGCCCGGGTGCTCCACGACATCCCGGTCGGCCGCTTCGCCGTCCGGCATGGCGACGCGGTCGGTCCTGACGCTGAACACGCCGCCGCGGTACCGCGGCAGCGTGGACAGCACCGGCCAGCACTCAGGGACGTCGCCGATCGGTAGAGATGTCATGCGCTGGTCAAGATGGAGTTACTGCCGGTCCTGCCCTCGGCCGGCCGGGCCTTGGCGTGCTCCAATGCCGCCGCCACCAGGCCGACGAACATCGGGTGCGGCCGGGTCGGGCGGGAACGCAGTTCCGGGTGCGCCTGAGTGGCCAGGAAGAACGGGTGGACGTCGCGCGGCAGTTCGGCGAACTCGACCAGCCGCCCGTCCGGCGAGAGCCCGGAGAAGACGAGCCCCGCCTGCGTCAGGCGCTCGCGGTAATCGTTGTTGACCTCGTATCTGTGCCTGTGCCGCTCCTGCACATGCTCGCTGCCGTAAAGCTCGCGAGCGATGGTGCCCTCACCGAGCACCGCCGGGAACAGGCCGAGCCTCATCGTGCCGCCCATGTCGCGCTCGCCGGCGACAACGTCTCGCTGTTCGTCCATGGTCGCGATGACCGGATACGGGGTGTCAGGCTCGAACTCGGCGCTGTTGGCCCCGGTGAGACCAGCGAGCCCGCGGGCGGCCTCGATGACCATGCACTGCAGGCCGAGGCAGAGGCCGAGCAGCGGGATGCCGTGCGTACGTGCGTAGCTGACGGCACCGATCTTCCCCTCGATGCCGCGAACACCGAACCCGCCGGGGATGACGACCCCGTCCGCGCCGTCGAGCCGCCGCGCCGCGCCTTCCGGGGTGTCGCAGTCGTCGCTGGTTACCCACCGGATGTTGACCCGCGCGTCGTTGGCGAAGCCACCTGCCCGGAGCGCCTCGGTGACAGAGAGATACGCGTCGGGCAGATCGACGTACTTGCCGACCAGGGCGATCGTGACGGTGCGGGCGGGCCGGTGCACCCGGCGGAGCAGTTCGTCCCAGTCGCTCCAGTCCACGTCCCTGAAGGGGAGCCCCAGCCTGCGGACGACGTAGGCATCAAGTCCCTCGGCATGCAGCACCCTCGGGATGTCGTAGATCGACACCGCGTCGACCGCGGAGACGACCGCCTCCTCGTCGACGTCGCACATCAGGCTGATCTTCCGCTTGAGCTCCTGCGTGATCGCCCGGTCCGACCGGCACACGATCGCGTCCGGCTGGATACCGATGCTCCGCAGCGCCGCTACCGAGTGCTGTGTCGGCTTGGTCTTGAGCTCACCGGACGGCCCGATGTAGGGCAGCAGCGAGATGTGAAGGAAGAAGCAGTTGTCACGGCCGATCTCGTGGCGGATCTGGCGGATCGCCTCAAGGAACGGCTGCGACTCGATGTCGCCGACGGTGCCACCGACCTCCGTGATGACGACGTCCACCTCCGGGCCCGCCATCTCCGTGATTCTCGACTTGATCTCGTTGGTGATGTGCGGGATGACCTGGACGGTGTCGCCGAGATACGCGCCGCGCCGCTCTTTGGCGATCACGCTGGAGTAGATCTGGCCCGTGGTGACGTTGGCCGGCCCCTTGAGCTCGGTGTCGAGGAAGCGCTCATAGTGCCCGACATCGAGGTCGGTCTCGGCCCCATCGTCGGTGACGAAGACCTCGCCGTGCTGGAAGGGGTTCATTGTGCCAGGGTCGACGTTCAGGTACGGGTCCAGCTTCTGCATGGTGACCCGCAGCCCGCGCAGCTTCAGCAGCCGGCCGAGACTGGAGGCGGTCAGGCCCTTGCCGAGGCTGGACGCGACACCCCCGGTGACAAAGACGTACTTGGTGGCAGTTGGCCTTGAGACGAGCGGTGACGCAGCCAAATTAGGGCTCCCGTGGTCGATGGCGAAGGCGGGCGGCCGTGCTTGCGCCGACCGTGCCTGCTCTGTCCTTCCCACGGACTACCAGGATAACAGCCGACCGTTATCCGGCCCGCAGTGACACCAAAACCGTCGAAGGGCGTGCCACGTGGACCTGGCGTGATCCGCGGCGGCAGCCGTTCGGGATAATTCCTCACGGCTGCCGCCGCGGCGTGGCTGGCGCGCGGGGACTGGCGGTCAGCGCGCGCTTTGTGCATCCGGTACAGCGCGGGAGCTGCCCGGTGTCTGTGCCTGGCCGGGCGGCGGCTCCGTCTCGCCGAACCGGGCCAGGGTGAGCGCGCCGGCCACGGCAAGCGCGAACCCGGCGGCCGCCACCCCGACCAGGCCATGGCGGGTCGTGTCACCAAGGAACATGATGCCGACGGTCGCGGGCAGCACCGTCTCGGTGAGGACCGTGGCTGCGGTCGCCGTCGTGACGTCGCCGTGCTCGAGCGCCGACGTGTAGAACATGAACGAAATCAACCCGGCTGCCGCGAGCACATAGCTGGCTGGGTCGCGGACGAGGTCGGAGGGCCAGAAGCCGATGAGGATCCGGGCCGCGACCCCGACCACGCCGTAGCCGAGCCCGGCGACCATGCCGAGCGCAAGCGTCCGTGCTCGCCCGTGCAGCCTGGCGGCAGCGACTCCGGCCAGCCCGAGAGTGCCCACCGCGATGATCAGGCCGAGCCTGAACTCGTTGCCGACGTTCACCGCACCGGTGTCCCCCGCCGACGAGCCGAGCATGGCGATGCCGATCGTGACCGCGGCCACCGCCACCCACTCGCGTCCCGCAAGCGCATGCTTGGCCAGCCACGCGGACATGACCGCGGTCACCGCCAGGCTCGAGGCGATCGCGGCCTGGACCACGAAGAGCGGCAGCCTCCGCAGGGCGACAAGCTGGGCGAGGAAGCCGACAAGATCCAGGCCAAGGCTCGCTATGAAGCGCCACTGCCCGAGCATGCGCACGAGCAGCCGCGGGCTGACGTGCGCCGAGCCGCGGCTGGCGGCGCGAGCCGAGAGCGCCTGGATAACGGACGCGACGCCGAAACAGCACGCGGCCGCCAGGGCGCAAGCGAGACTCCACCACACCCTGTCCAGCCTCGCCCCAATTGCCGCGCGAAACAAGCCGACTTGCACAACATGTCACAAAGTCACACGTGACCCACAGCCGTATCCGGCCGCCAGTTGTGTTCGGCCGCCGTCCCGACCCGCCAGCCACGGCCGGCGCACTCGTCGAGCAGCCCGGGAACGGCGCTGAGTGCGGCCAGGCACGATCCGGGCGGCGAGGTGCAGTCCGAGTCATGCAGGAGCACCGTCGCGCCCCCGGTGAGATCCCTGCGGATGGTGGCGAGCACCGATTCCCTGGTCGCGCCCGCCGCCCACTCCCTGCCCCAGCAGGTCCACAGCAGCGGCGTCATGCCAAGCCGCCGGGCGGCGGACGTGGCGGCGGTGCTCAGCACGCCGTGAGGCGGCCTGTAGAACGCCGGGACCGTGCCGGTCGCCTGTGCCACGGCGTCCCTTGCACGTGCGATGTCGTCGCGAACCGCGGCCGGGGCGCGCAGCAGCAGGTACCGGTGATCCCAGCCGTGCACGCCGACCTCGTGACCAGCCGCCGTGAGCTCGGCGGCGAGCCCGGGCGCTCTGGCGACCATGGATCCGAGCAGGAAGAAGGTCGCGTGGATCCCGCGGGAGCCGAGCAGGTCAAGAAAACGCGGGGTGGAGCGCGGGTCGGGCCCATCGTCGAAGGTGAGCGCAATGTGGTCAGGGGTGCCAAGCCCGGCGAGCGCGGGGAACCACCTGCGGCGCAGCGGTCCGATCGCGGTGACGCCAGCGGCCGCGTGCGCGATCGCGACAGCAGCGCCGACCGCTACGGCGGTGCCGACTGCGCCGGCTGGCGAGTGGGCCGGCTGCGACCGTGGCGCCGGCCGCGACCGGGCCGCTTGCGCCGGCCGCGACTGGGCCGCTTGCGCCGGCCGCGACTGGGCCGCTTGCGCCGGCTGCGACTGGGCTGCTGGCGCCGGTTGCGACTGCGCCGCCGGCGCCGGCGGCACCGGTCGAGCCGGTCAGGCCCGTTCGCGTGGTCCCCTTTTTCATTCCCGTCTCCTCTTTCATGGGATCATTCCATGGCTGACGCATGCGCATCTGATACGGGAGGTAGTGGGTGGAAGTGCCAGCAGCGCGGGTGGTGTTCCCCGAGGAGGACCGGGCCGAAATCGCGGCCGACATAATGGATATCCTGGCCAGCGGCGCGTTGACGCTCGGCCGGTATACCGAGCGTTTCGAGACGGCCTTCGGCGCCGCACACTCCGCCCCACATGCGGTCGCGACATCCAGCGGCACGGCGGCTCTCGACATTATTCTGCGGACGGCCGGGGTTGGCGGACATGAGGTGATCGTGCCGGCGAACACCTTCTTCGCCACCGCCGCCGCGGTGCTCCAGGCCGGGGGCAGGCCGGTGTTCGCCGACGTCGACGCCGCCACGTTCGCCCTCAGCAGGGCCACCGTGGAAGCGGCTCTCACGCCCGCGACCGCCGCGGTGGTGCTCGTGCACATCGGGGGTCTCATCACACCGGAGGTGGACGAGATCAGGTACCTGTGCGCGGAACGGGGTATTCCGCTCATCGAGGACGCCGCTCATGCCCATGGCAGCAGCTACGATGGTCGCTTCGCGGGCTCATTCGGGCTCGCGGGGGCATTCTCCTTCTACCCGACCAAGGTCGTGACCAGCGGCGAGGGTGGGATGGTGCTCACGGCCTCCACGCACGTGCGTGACGAGGCGCGCATCTACCGCGACCAGGGCAAGGGGGCGTACACGGCTAATCATCACGTGCGGCTCGGCTCGGCGATGCGGATGAGCGAGTTGCACGCCGCGACCGGGTTTGTGCACATGCGACGGATGAACGCAGCCATTGCCCGCCGCCGCGGCGTCGCGGCCCGCTACACGGAGCAGTTCACGCAGGCGGGCGGCCCGCAGCCGCTCACGGAGCCGCCCGGCTGCCGAAGCAACTTCTACAAGTACATCGCGGTATTGCCGCGTGGAATCGACCGGGCACGCTTCAAACGCGAACTCGCGGAGCGGCACGGCGTACGGCTGTCTGGCGAGGTCTATGATGTCCCGTTGCATAAGCAACCGGTGTTCACGCGTTACGCGGGGTCACCGCTGCCGGTCGCCGAAGATTTGTGCACACGGCACGTCTGCCTTCCTGTGCACTCAGACATGCGCGACGACGAGGTTGACCAGGTACTGGCCGCCGTGTCACGCGCTTACAGCTCCTTTGCCGGAATCTGAGGGGTGAGTATGCGAGTCGTCGTGACCGGAGGCTGTGGGTTTATCGGTTCACACGTCGTCGACAACCTGATCAAGGCCGGTCACGAGGTCCTCGTGCTCGACATCGCCACGCACCCGCCGAACCCGGAAGCCAGCTACCGCAGGGTCGACATTCTGGACCAGGTGGCGCTGGAGGCAGCGGTCCGCGGTAGCGACGCTGTCTTCCATCTGGCGGGCGCGAGCGACGTCGACCTGATCGCCGCCGATCCGCTGGGCGCGATCCGGGTGAACATCGACGGCACCGCATGCGTCCTGGAGGCCGCGCGCCGCCAGGGCTGCGGGCGCGTGCTGCTCGCGAGCACCGTCTGGGTGTACGGCGCCGCCGCGGGGACCGGCGAACTGGCCGAGGAGGCGCCGATCGAGCTGCGCAGGGCCGGGCATGTGTACGTGTCCACCAAGCTCACCACCGAGCTTCTCGCGCACAGTTACAAGCAGATGTACGGCCAGCACTTCACCATCCTGCGGTACGGGATCCCATACGGGCCGCGGATGCGCGACGCGCTCGTCGTCGCCCGGTTCGCGCGCGCCGCGCTCGCTGGCCGGCCGATCACCATCGCGGGCACAGGCGAGCAGCAACGCAACTACGTTTACGTCGAGGATCTCGCCGACGCCCATGTCCGTGCGCTTTCTCCTGCTGCCCAGGACCACACGCTGGCGCTCGAGGGTGACACGCCGGTGTCTGTCCGTGAGGTCGCCGACACCGTACGCCGCCTGGCCGGTCCTGTGCCTGTGGAGCACGTGCCGGCCCGGCCTGCGGACTACAATGGGCGCAGCGTGTCGAACGCGCTAGCGAAGGAGGTACTTGGCTGGTCGCCGAGCACATCGTTCACCGAGGGCGTGCGACGTTACCTGGACTGGTGCCGGGCGAGCCATCCCGTGGATGAGCCAGGGTCGGCCTCATGAGGAACGCCCTGCTGCTTTCGGGTTCGCTCGGCATGGGCCATGACGTCATGGCGCAGGCATGTGCCGATTCGCTGGAATCGCGGGGCTGGTCGATACACACGCTGGACGCCATGCGCCTGCTCGGACGCACCGGCGGCTCGGCCGGCGAGGCCGTATTCCGGTCCATGCTCTCGGTTCCCGGTCTCTACGACGCCTACCATTTCACCACGCTGAGAACGGGTAACAGGCTGGCGCTGCTGACCGATGCGGCGGCACGCGGCCAGATGGTGCCGCGGCTGCGACGGCATCTCGATGCCCATCCGGCAGATCTGGTCATCTCTGTCTTCGCGACGGCGGCGTCCGCCATCAGCCGGTTGCAGGGACGCTACCGTGACATGGCGCACGTGGTGTTCTGCACCGACGTTACGCCGCACCGGCTCTGGGTCCACCCGCACACCGACCTCTACCTGGTGACCTCGCGGGCGGCCGAGTGCGCCGTGCTGCGGTTCCAGCCGGAAGCCCAGGTGGAGGTCGTGCCGGCCCCGGTGCGGCCGGGCTTCTACCAGCCACCGACGCAGCAGGAGGCGCGCGCCAGGCTCGGCGTGCCCGCCAGCGAGCGCTGCGTGCTGATCATGTCCGGCGCTTGGGGGCTCGGGCCGCTGGCGGTCACGGCCGCGGCACTTGGCCGGGCGGGCTTGTACGTGCTCGCGGTCGCCGGGCGTAACAGGAAGCTCGAAGCCAGGCTCCGCACCGCCGCTGAGCATGAGCCGCGGCTGCACGTGTTCGGCTACACTGACCGGATTCCCGAGCTGATGGCCGCCGCCGACCTGGTCGTCACGAGCTCGGGTGACACGTGCTCGGAGGCACGCGTAGTGGGGCGGCACGTGCTGCTGCTTGATGCGGTGCCCGGGCACGGCCGCGACAACCTGCAGCACGAACTGGAGCTTGGCGACGCGAGCGTGACATCCGCGCGCCCCGCGGATGTCGTCCGCTGCGCCCTTGCCGCCCTCGACCGGGTAAAACCGGCCAGGCCCGGGGCGACCAGGTCCGCCGCCCAATGGGAGGCCGCCCTCTCCCAAGCGCTGACCCGGATAGGCCGGGGCGGCTGACGCTGACACCGAGCGGTCAGCGGGCGAGTGTCAGGAGGACTGCGCCAGGGCAGCGGATGCGTCCGCGGCAGCGGATGCGCCGGGGCAGCGCCAGCCCTAGCCAAGCTGAACGGCGAGCCGGGTGCGCAGCGCGTCGGCGCCTGTGAAGCGGAAGGCGCGAATACCTAGCCGGGTCGCTGCCTGGACGTTCTCTGCGCGGTCATCGGTGAAGATCACGTCCGCCGGTTCGGTGCCGAGCCTGGCCAGTGCCATGCGGAAACAGCGTGGGTCGGGTTTGGCCGCCCGCAGATGGCAGCTGAACAGCAGATGCTCGAAGTGACGGGCCACCGGAAGCGCCGTGACCGCGTCCGCGACCCCGTGGGGCGCGTTGGACAGCACCGCCATCCGGGTCCCGGTGGCGGCCAGGTCCTCGATCAAGCGTATCGTGCCTGGTTGCAGGTGCATCCAGCTCGCGACGTCAAGCGCCATAAGCTCAGCCGTCGCGGCGTCGTCCCAGGAGCGCCCCAGTTGCTCCGCCGCGGCCCGCCAGTACTCCGCAGCGCTGAGGTCGGCGAGGTCATAGCCGAGCCGACGTGCCCAGTACGCCTCGCGGAACTCCGCCACCGGGCTACCTGCGACAGCCGCCATCGCAGCCACCTCCCGCTCTGGCTGTGGCGAGCAGACAACAACGCCGTAATCGAACATCACCCACGTCATGCGTGTCCTCCCGGACCTGCTGAACGGGCGCCGGCGCTGACGGAACCGGCCGGTGCGCAACGACCGTCATACCTAATGCCTGCTAGGCGGGACACGTGCGGGTGTCCGGGACGGAGGAAGCCGGTGCATGGCACGCAGAGTCGGCGCGGGTCCCGGCCGCGGCGGCGCGGGTCATGGTCATGGTCATGGAAGCCACCCACATTAGTGCGGACCGGCGTCGCGGTGGGCGCCCCACGGCCCTGCCCGGACCCACGATCAGCCCCAGCGATGGCCCACTGCTGGGGCTATCACCGTAGCAATGGGCCATCGCTGGGGTACGGACTCAGGGCGTGGGCCCGCGCCGGGGTCCTGGCGGGCCTGGTGACGCTCGCTGGATGCGGGTCCGTCTCCTACCGCGCGGGCGCGACGTCCACACCAAGCGGGGTGCAGACGACACGGCCCGCCGAACTCACCAGCCTTGGCCCGCCAGCGGGGACGAGAGCCGATGCGCTGCGCCTGGCGCGGCATCTGCTGTCCAGCGTCGTGCTCCCGCAGGGTGCTACCGCCATGGGCGGACCGCCGCCGGCAGCGCTGAGCCAGCCGGGCATCCCGGCAAGCACGGCGGACGCGGTCGAGGTGTACGGGCTGTGGACGGCGCCCGGCTCCATGGACACGGCCACCAGTTTCCTGCGCGGCCGCCCGCCCACCGGGATGAGCAGCAATGGAGCCGGCGAGAGCAGCGGGCCTGGCGGCATCACGGCCGAGGAGACGGACTATGTGCCCGCGTCGCTGCCGGCAGGCATCTCCGATGCCGGGCTGGTGCTCCGGGTCGCCCCGGGCCGCCCGGGGCGGTCGGTAATCCGGGCCATCGTCCAGGTGAGGTGGTACCCGCCCCGAACGGCTGCTGAATACGTCCAGCCCGCCGAGATTCATGCGGTGACTGTCACCGCCACCATGATCAATACCAGGCCGCATTCGATCACGCGCACGTTCACCGCCCCGTCTGTCATTGACCGGCTCGCGCGGCTGCTCAACGCCATGCACGCCACGCCTGCAGTGGTGATGCGCTGTCCCGCGATGCTGGCCTCCTACCGGGTGACGTTCACGGCAAGGCCAGGGGCGCGACCCGGCCTGGAGGCCGCGACCGGTGGCTGCCTCACTGTCACGGTCACCGCGAACGGCCGGCCGCAGCCGGCTCTCTCCGATGCCGGCAATGGGCTCGCCCAGCTGGCTGGGCTGCTGCTCGGCGTCACAAAGAGCCCGGCGTGACAGGCCCGGCGTCACAGAGCCCGGCGTGACAGGCCGGGCGTCACAAAGAGCCCGGCGTGACAAAGCCCGGCGTCACACCGCCTGGCGGCGCGGCGGGCGGCGGGTCACTGCGACCGCGCAGGCGCCGTCGCAGCGACCGGTCAGATACCCGCGGCCTGCATACCGCGCAGTTCCCGCTTGAGCTCCTTGATCTCGTCACGGTAGCGCGCCGCGAGCTCGAACTGAAGGTCGGCCGCGGCGGCGTGCATCAGATCGGAGAGCTGCTCGATGAGCGCGACAAGCTCCCCACGCGGTATCCCGCCCGCCTCCCCGCGGGCACCCGCGGGCCCGGCCGGGCCGCCACGCGACGACAGGCCGGGTACGGGCGCCTTGCCACGGCTCTGCTGGCGCCCGGAGCCACCGATCAGCTTCGCCGTGTCGGCGTCCTCGCGGGCAAGCTGGTCGAGGATGTCGGCGACACGTTTGCGCAGCGGCTGCGGGTCGATGCCGTGCTCGGTGTTGTAGGCGACCTGCTTGTCGCGCCGCCTGTTGGTCTCGTCGATGGCCCGCTGCATGGACGGAGTCATCTGGTCGGCGTACATGTGCACCTGGCCGGATACGTTCCGCGCGGCGCGGCCGATGGTCTGGATCAGGGACGTTCCCGAGCGGAGGAAGCCCTCCTTGTCCGCGTCCAGGATGGAGACCAGCGACACCTCGGGCAGGTCGAGGCCCTCGCGCAGCAGGTTGATCCCGACCAGGATGTCGTACTCACCCAGGCGAAGCTCACGCAGCAGCTCCACCCGGCGCAAGGTGTCCACCTCGCTGTGCAGGTAACGGGCCCGGATGCCGAGTTCGAGCAGGTAGTCGGTCAGATCCTCGGCCATCTTCTTGGTGAGCGTGGTGACGAGCACCCGCTCGTGCCGGTCCGCCCGCTCCCTGATCTGGTGCACGAGGTCGTCGATCTGGCCCTTGGTGGGCTTGACCACCACCTGCGGGTCCACAAGGCCGGTCGGGCGGATCACCTGCTCGACCACATCGCCCGCGACCTGCTGGAGCTCATACGGGCCTGGCGTCGCCGACAGGTACACCGTCTGCCCGATCCGCTCGGTGAATTCCTCCCATTTCAGCGGCCGGTTGTCGATCGCGCTCGGCAGCCGGAACCCGTGCTCCACCAGGGTCCGCTTTCGCGACACGTCCCCCTCGTACATGGCACCGATCTGCGGCACGGTGTTGTGCGACTCGTCGATCACGAGCATGAAGTCCTCGGGAAAGTAGTCGAGCAGCGTGTTGGGCGCGCTGCCTGGCTCACGCCCGTCGATGTGCCGCGAGTAGTTCTCGATTCCCGCGCATGTACCGACCTGGCGCATCATCTCGATGTCGTAGGTAGTGCGCATGCGCAGCCGCTGTGCCTCGAGCAGCTTGCCCCGCCGCTCGAGTTCCGCGAGCCGCCAGGCCAGCTCCGCCTCGATCCCCGCGATGGCCCGCTCCATCCGCTCCGGGCCTGCCACATAGTGCGACGCGGGGAAGATGTACAGTTCCTTGTCCTCGGTGATCACCTCGCCGGTGAGCGGATGAAGCGTCATCAGGCGCTCGATCTCGTCGCCGAACATCTCGATCCGCACAGCGAGTTCCTCGTAGACGGGGATCACCTCGATGGTGTCGCCCCTGACACGGAACGTCCCTCTGGTGAACGCCATGTCGTTGCGGTTGTACTGCATGCCGACCAGCTTGCGCAGCAATGTGTCGCGCTCGATCGTGTCACCGACCCGCAGCCGAACCATGCGGTCCACATACTCCTGAGGTGTGCCGAGCCCGTAGATGCACGAGACGGACGCGACCACGATGGTGTCCCGCCGGGTCAGCAGCGAGTTGGTGGCGGAGTGCCGCAGCCGCTCCACCTCGTCGTTGATGGAGGAGTCCTTCTCGATGTAGGTATCCGTCTGCGGGATGTACGCCTCGGGCTGGTAGTAGTCGTAGTAGGAGACGAAGTATTCGACGGCGTTCCTGGAGAGCATCTCGCGCAGTTCGTTAGCGAACTGCGCGGCGAGCGTCTTGTTGGGGAGCATCACCAGGGTGGGCCGCTGCACGCGCTCCACCAGCCAGGCGACGGTAGCAGTCTTGCCGGTGCCTGTGGCACCGAGCAGCACGACATGCTCCTCACCGCGCCTGATCCGCCGCTCCATCTCGGCGATCGCCTGTGGCTGATCCCCTGACGGCACCATGTCGGTGATGACGTCAAACGGCGCGACCTTGCGCTGCAGGTCGGTCACAGGGCGCACGGCGCTCACTCCTTACGACAACGGCGTTCCATCCACTGTAGGGCCCGGGTCGGACAGCCCCGGCTCATGTGCGGCCGGTGGGCACGGCACGGCACCCCGGAGTCCCCGCACGCGCCGGGCGGCGCGCCACGCGGCAGCCGTTACGGATAAATGGCGCGCCCGTCAGCCGTCGCGCGCACGCCGCCGGAGCTCGGCCCATAGATCACCAGCCTGGCGGTCAAGCTCGGCCAGCGACCCGGAGTTGTCGATCACGAAGTCTCCGTCGCCCACGATCGCGAGGCGCTCGTGACGGCTGGCCTGCGCGGCGATCCGGGCCACCGCCTGCTCCCTGCTCATGCCGCGCAGCCGCACCAGCCGGTCGAGCTGGGTGTGCTCTGGCGTGTCCACCACCACGACGAGGTCGAATGTGCCCGCAAGGCCGTTCTCGGCGATCAGCGGCACATCGAGAACGACGATCGCGCCGTCAGGCGCGGCCCGCTCGAGCGCGGCCATCCGCTCGCCAACCCTGGGATGCACGATGGCGTTCAGCTTGGCGCGCAGGTCAGCGTCGGAGAAGACGAGCCGCGCCACGGCTTCCCTGTCCAGGCTGCCGTCCGCGGCCAGAACCGCTGGGCCGAACGCGGCGACGACCTCGTCGAGCCCAGGTGTGCCTGGCCCGACCACCTCACGCGCGATGGCGTCCGCGTCGATGAGCACGGCGCCGTAGGAGGCGAGGCGCCGCGACACCTCACTCTTGCCGCTGCCAATTCCACCGGTCAGCCCGACGCGGAGCATTGAGCTGATCCGGTGGAATCTGCCGTCAGCTCTGGCCGCCTGAGAGCTTCTCCCGCAGTGCCGCGAGCGCCTCGTCGGACGCGAGCGCACCGCTGCTCTCACGCTCACCTCCGCCGCCGCTTGACGTAGATGCCGGCGAGGACGCAGACGCCGGCGAGGACGAGGACGAGGACGCCGGCGAGGACGAGGACGACTGGGTGCTTGCACCCGCGGTCGCCTCCGCGTCGGCCTTGCGTGCCTCCTCCACCTGCCGGCGGTGCGCCTCGTAACGCGAGCGCGCCTCACCGTACTGCCGTTCCCACTCCTCGCGCTGCTGATCGAAGCCCTCGAGCCACTCGCCCGTCTCGGAGTCGAAACCGTCGGGATAGACGTAGTTGCCCTGCTCGTCGTAGGTCGCGGGCATGCCGTAGAGCGTCGGGTCGAAGTCGTCGCCGACAGCCTCTGCGATCGTGCCTTCGTTGGCCTGCTTGAGGGACAGGCTGATCCGGCGCCGGTCGAGATCAATATCAATGATCTTGACGAAGATCTCGTCACCGACCTGCACGACCTGCTCGGGAATCTCGACGTGCCTGTCCGCGAGCTCGGAGATGTGGACCAGGCCCTCAATGCCCTCCTCGACACGCACGAACGCGCCGAACGGCACCAGCTTGGTCACCCGGCCGGGCACGACCTGACCGATCTGGTGCGTACGGGCGAACTGCTGCCAGGGGTCTTCCTGGGTGGACTTGAGGGACAGCGACACGCGCTCGCGGTCCATGTCCACGTCCAGCACCTCGACCGTGACCTCCTGGCCGACCTCGACCACCTCGCTGGGGTGATCGATGTGCTTCCAGGACAGCTCGGATACGTGCACAAGCCCGTCCACGCCGCCGAGGTCGACGAACGCGCCGAAGTTGACGATCGACGACACCACACCCTTGCGGATCTGGCCCTTCTGCAGCGTGTTGAGGAAGGTCTGGCGCACCTCGGACTGGGTCTGCTCCAGCCACGCCCTGCGGGAAAGAACCACGTTGTTGCGGTTCTTGTCCAGCTCAATGATCTTCGCTTCGAGTTCTCTGCCGACATACGGCTGCAGGTCGCGGACCCGCCGCATCTCGACAAGCGAGGCGGGAAGGAAGCCACGCAGGCCGATGTCCAGGATCAGCCCGCCCTTGACGACCTCGATCACCGTGCCGGTGACCACGCCGTCCTCTTCCTTGATCTTCTCGATCGTGCCCCAGGCGCGCTCATACTGCGCGCGCTTCTTGGACAGGATCAGGCGGCCTTCCTTGTCCTCCTTCTGCAGGACCAGGGCCTCGATGTGCTCGCCGACCTTGACCACGTCATGCGGGTCGACGTCATGCTTGATCGACAGCTCGCGTGAGGGGATGACCCCCTCAGTCTTGTAACCGATGTCGAGCAAGACCTCGTCTCGATCGACCTTGACGACGGTCCCTTCAACGATGTCGCCGTCATTGAAATACTTGATGGTCTCGTCGATCGCGGCGAGGAAGGCTTCCTCGGACCCGATGTCGTTGACCGCTACCTTGGGCGTTGAGGTTGCCTCGGTGCTACTCGTCATGTGGTGGTTGGCTCCGGATACGGACATTGAATCTTCTTTGGGCGCCAGGATTTGGCCTTCAACCGATGATGGTTACTTGGCCAGAGCGCAGCGATCAGGATATGAGAGCATGACGGGCCGGTCAATCCAACCCGGTCACGTTAGCGTCTCACTAATGTCCTGCCTCCGCCCAGGTGCGGCCGGTACCGATCGACACCTGCAGCGGAACCCGCAGGTCGGCGGCGCTGCACATGCTTGAGGTCACGAGCTCACGCAGCGTGTCAAGCTCGCAGGAAGCAACCTCGAAAACAAGCTCGTCGTGCACCTGCAGGAGCATCCGCGAGCGCAGCCCCTGCTCGCGAAGCGCACGGTCGGTCGCCAGCATCGCCACCTTGATGATGTCGGCCGCAGATCCCTGAATGGGGGCGTTCAGAGCCATCCGTTCTGCCATCTCCCTGCGCTGCCTGTTGTCGGACAGAAGGTCGGGCAGGTACCGGCGGCGGCCGAGGATCGTCTCGGTGTACCCGTCCTTGCGCGCCTGGTCCACGATCGAGCGCAGGTAGTCCCTGACCCCGCCGAACCGCTCGAAGTACTCGGCCATCAGCGCGCGCGCCTCGTCGGGTGTGATCCGCAGCTGCTGCGACAGGCCGTAGGCGGACAGGCCGTAGGCCAGTCCGTAGTTCATCGCCTTGATCCGGGCGCGAAGCTCACCGCCCACCTGATCGGCAGGCACGCCGAAGACCCTGGACGCGGTCGCGGAATGGAAGTCGTGGCCGGACCCGAACGCCTCGATCAGCGCCGCGTCCTCTGACATGTGCGCCATGATCCGCAGCTCGATCTGGCTGTAGTCCGCGGTGAGCAGGCAGTCGAAGCCGGTGCCGGTGCCCACCACGAACCCCTCCCGTATCCGGCGCCCCTCCTCGGTGCGGATCGGGATGTTCTGCAGGTTCGGGTCGGTTGAGGAGAGCCGGCCGGTCGCGGCGATCATCTGGTTGAACGTGGTGTGGATGCGCCCCTGATCGTCGGCCATCGGGATCAGTGAGTCCACGATGCTCTTCAGCCGCGCCACGTCGCGGTGCCGGAGCAGGTGCTCGAGCACCGGGTGACCGGTCTGGGCGAGCAGGCCGGTCAGCGCCTCGGAGTCGGTCGTGTAACCGGTCTTGATCCGCTTGGTCTTCTGCAACCCGAGCTCGGTGAAAAGCACCTGCTGCAGCTGCTTGGGCGAGCCCAGGTTGAACTCGTGCCCGACAACCGCGTACGCCGCCTGCTCGGCCTCCTTCACCTGACCGCCGAGGCTCGCCGACATGCCCGCGAAGTGATCGGTGTCGGCGGCGATCCCGGTGCGCTCCATCTCGGCGAGCACGCCCACGAGCGGAAGCTCCACCTCCTGCAGGAGCTGGGTGGCGCCGCGCTGCTCAAGGTCGCTGCCGAGCGCGGCGGCAAGCTCCGCGGTCGCGCGTGCCTGCAGCGCGAGGTTCTGCGCGGCTTCCCGCTCGCCCGTGCCGTCCAGGGTGAGCTGGCCGGAGTCCCCCTCGTCGCTGCGAAGCTCACGGTGCAGGTAGCGGAGCGCGAGGTCGGCCAGGTCGAAGGAACGCTGCCCTGGCAGCGCCAGGTAAGCGGCGAGGGCGGTGTCACTGGCCAGGCCATCGAGCCGCAGGCCGCGAGCCTGCAGCGCGAGCAGCTGCCCCTTCGCGTCGTGCAGGACCTTCGGCTTGCCCGGGTCGGCGAGCCACGCGGCCAGCGCCCGCTCGTCGCCTGCGGTCAGCTCCACCGGGTCCACGTATGCGGCCGGCCCCTGCGGGCTCGCGATAGCGAGACCCGTGAACGTGCCGGTGCCACGGCCCCAGCTGCCGGTCAGCGCCACGCCGACCGTCTCCTCGCCACCCGCATGCTCGTCCAGCCACTCGGCAAGCTCGTCGGCGCCCGGCATGGCGAGATCCACCTCGAAGCCCTCTTCGGCCTCCGGCTCGGCCGACGACAGCGTGGCGTAGAGCCGGTCGCGGAGCACGCGGAACTGTAGGGTGTCGAAGAGCTGGTGGATCGCCTCGCGGTCCCACGGGCCCGGGCGCAGGTCATACGGGGCCACCTCGAGCGGCACGTCACGGGCGAGCTCGGTGAGCTGGCGGTTGCGCAGCACGGAGCCGAGATGCTCACGCAGCGCGTCGCCCGCCCTGCCCTTGACCTCACCGACCCGGTCCACGAGCGCGGCGAGCGAGCCGTACTCGCTGACCCACTTGACGGCGGTCTTCTCCCCCACGCCCGGGATGTTCGGCAGGTTGTCGCTGGGGTCGCCGCGGACCGCGGCAAAGTCCGGGTACTGCTCGGGTGTAAGACCGTATTTTTCCTTAACGGCGCCGGGGGTGAACCTGGTCATGTCGCTGATGCCGCGCCTGGTCATCAGGACGGTCACCCGGTCCGTCACCAGCTGCAGTGCGTCACGGTCACCGGTGACGATGAGCACGTCCATGCCGTCGGCGGCGCCCCGCGTGGCGAGCGTCGCGATCACGTCGTCGGCCTCGTAGCCGGCCACAGAGAGCTGCTTGATGCCGAGCGCGGCAAGCACCTCGTGGATGAGGCTGAGCTGGCCGCGGAAATCGGCAGGCGTCTCACGGCGGTTCGCCTTGTACTCGACGTACTGCTCATGCCGGAACGTCGGCTCGCTGCGGTCGAAGGCGACCGCGACGTGGGTGGGCTGCTCGTCGCGCAGGATGTTGATGAGCATCGCGGTGAAGCCGTACACCGCGTTGGTGGGCTGACCGGTGGTGGTGGAGAAGTTCTCCACCGGCAGGGCGAAGAACGCCCGGTAGGCCAGGGAGTGCCCGTCGAGCAGCAGCAGCCGGTCCCTGGCCGCCGCCTTGGCTGCGTTCTTCTTCGCGGTCTGGGTTTCGGTCTTCGTTGCGGTCGCCACACCGAAATCCTAGACGTGAGGTACGACACCCCGCGCGCGTCGCAGGCCGCCGGACATGCAGCGTCCCGCCGCCCGGTCACGCGCGGCGGGACGCTTGGTTGCTTCAGCCAGGCAGTTCAGCGGGTGCTGAACGCGAAGATGGTTGTCGAGTTGAACTGCTGGCCCGGCTTGAGCTCAGTTGAGGGGAACGTCGGCTCGTTCGGCGAGTCCGGGTAGTGCTGGGTCTCGAACGTGTAGCCGGCGCTCTGCCGGTAGGTGTGGCCGCTGATGCCCACCAGGGTTCCGTTGAGGAAGTTGCCCGAGTAGAACTGGACGCCCGGCTGGTCGGTCAGGACGGTCAGCAGGCGCCCGCTCTGCGGGTCGCGGGCCTGGGCGGCGAGCGTGAGTCCGTGGACCTTGGGCGCTCTGTTCAGCACCCAGTTGTGGTCATAGCCCTGGGCGAAGAGGAGCTGCTGGTTGTTCTCGTTGATCCGGGCGCCGATCGCGGTCAGCTTGTTGAAGTCGAACGGCGTTCCCTTCACCGGCGCGATCTGGCCGGTCGGGATCTGGGTGGAGTCAGTGGGGGTGTAGGACTTGGCGTTGATGTAGACCTTCTGGGCGTAGGTCGCGCCAGAGCTCTCGCCGGCCAGGTTGAAGTAGCTGTGGTTGGTCAGGTTGAGGACGGTGCCCGCGCCCTTGACGGTCGCGTTGTAGTGGATCAGCAGCTGGTTGTGGTTGGTCAGCAGGAAGGTGACGTACGTGGTGAGCTGGCCCGGGTAGCCGGTGCACGGCGTCGCGCAGCCTGCGATTTTCCCGCCTTGGTCGCCGTTGGGGCTGACCAGCTTCAGCTGGACACCCGCCGCGCCAGCTTGGCGTACCGCTCTCGCCGACCAGATGTGGTTGCCGAAACCGACGATGCCGCCGTGCAGGCTGTTCACGCCGTTGTTGATGGGAAGCGTGTAGGTGTTGCCATCCAGCTTGAACGTGCCCTTGGCGATCCGGTTGCCATACCGGCCGATCGTCTCGCCGAAGTACGGGCCGCCGTTGGCGGTCACAGGCGGGCTGTCCTTCGTGACGTAGTCATTCAGGGTCTTGAAGCCGAGGACGACGTCCGCTTCCTTGCCGCTGCGGCTCGGGACCCTGATCGACTGGACGATGCCGCCGAAGGTCAGGACCTTGACCTGCATGCCGCGGCAGCTGGTGAGGGTGTAGCGGTAAGTCGGGGTCAGCTTGCCCGTGTACGGCTCAATGGTGGCGCCGAAGTACTGCTTGCCGACGGTCGGGCCACCGCAGTGGCGTGCCGTCGCCGGCGCCGCGGTGGCGCTGGTGATGCCGAGCATGCCCGCCGCACCAGCCGCAACAGCAACCGCCGCACCAAGGCCTACTAATCTCCCCCGCGTCAAACGAATGCGCATGATCACTCCCTGCCTCTCCCTGTTGGGAAGCGTCATCGGATCCCAGGAGTACATCCTGATCTCCTGAACCCGCCGCGTCACCCCTCTGGAGGAAATACATCCGATGAAAATGGCCATGAACACGTATTGCGCTGCGGAAATGACCCGCTGTCAGCGGGGGTTTCTGCCCCTTCCTGCCGGCCGGACGTCGGATGACCTCGGCCAATGACCGCGACGTCTGGGCAAAAGCGCGCTTCCCATGGAAAATGGCGCGGGTGGCGGGCACGGGCCACGTTGCGCGGACGCGGCATTCCGGCAATTTCAGCGACCGAGTGCAAGGCTGGCTGTACTGGCAGCAGCCATCGGCAAACAACAGGTAACTGACCGTTTACGATGAGCTGTCCGCTACATGGCCCGCCTTTGCGCGGCGCGTCAGCGCATCGCTACGGTTGAGCACAGAGCCCGGGGCGGCCGAGTAGACAACGTGCCGACCCGGGGAAGGCCGGCACGGCACCAAAGGTCCCCCCGGGCTCCCGACCGGAATCCCGCCCACGGATGCGTTCGCCAGCTAGCCACGCTTGGCTGCCCACGCTTGGCTGCCCACGCTTGGTTGCTAGGACTTTGACACTTGTCCTGAGTTTTGCAGCGGCGTAGCGTCGTGAAGATCCGCTCCACAACCCTGCAGGCAATGTCCTGACCAGCCACTTTGGAGTGGCACGACCGGTTGCATGTGGACCGGACTTCGGCGCAGCGGGTGGCGGCGGTCGGCGGATCATGACCGCAGGTCCCCTGCGTAAGCTTGCCCAGATGCCGCACAGCCCGGCGACGCCCGTTCCCCGTGACCCCCGTTAGCCCGGTGACGCCGCTCCGCGGTCCGGATCCGGGCTCCCGTGCTTTTGCGTGTCAGGCGCGGCGCTGCCTGGCCCCGTGCCCCCGTCGAGCACTGCCTGAGCGACATTGCGCATGGTCATCCGCCGGTCCATGGATGTCTTCTGGATCCAGCGGAACGCCTGCGCCTCGGTCAGCCCGTACTGCGCCTGCAGCAGGCCCTTCGCGCGGTCGAGCACCTTGCGTGCCTCGAGCCGCGCCTGCAGGTTCTGCACCTCCGACTCGAGCGCTTGGATCTCGGTGAACCTGCTGACGGCCATCTCGATCGCGGGTACCAGGTCGGCCTTTGTGAACGGTTTCACCAGGTAGGCCATCGCACCCGCGTCACGCGCCCGCTCGACGAGGTCCCGCTGTGAGAACGCGGTGAGGATGACCACCGGGGTGAGCCGCGTGGCCGCAATCTGCTCGGCGGCGGAGATACCGTCGAGGATCGGCATCTTTATGTCCAGGATGACCAGATCTGGCCGGAGGGTGGTGATCAGCTCGACGGCGGTCCTGCCGTCCCCAGCCTCTCCGGCGACGACGTAGCCCTCTTCCTCCAGCATCTCCTTCAGGTCGAGGCGGATCAGTGCCTCGTCCTCGGCGATCACGACACGGCGCTGGGTCTCGCTCACCTGCAAGAGCGTACCCGCAGGCGGTAGATTGGCGCCTGGCTGGGACCTCCCATCAGAGCTAATCTCAATAGCGCCCCGGTAGACCAACAGGCAGAGTCCGCGGTCTCAAACACCGTGCAGTGTGGGTTCGAATCCCACCCGGGGCACCCAACCAAGCCAAACGAAGAGATCTTCACGTTTGACCGGGCGCCATGCTCACGCTTGACCGGGTGCCATGCTCACGCTTGACCGGGCGCCATGCTCACGCTTGACCGGGTGCCATCCTCACGCTTGACCGGGTGCCATCCTCACGCTTGAGTGTGTGTGGCTGCGGGGTCGGCGGGTTGGTGCCCTGGACGATCGTTTGCCTTGGTTGCGGTGGCCGGTCCGAGCGTGCACACGATCTTCGCACGGCGACGACCAATTCCGGCCCGGGAAGACGGTTCACCGTAGCCCCGTTCCCCCTGATAGGCCGGATGCTCGCAATCGTTCATGGTCTATACGAGCGGCTTCGCGCTCACTGTGATACAGGTCACAAAGGTATGGCCTAGAAGTCAGCTACCGCGGTCAGGAGAGCGGGCGCGCGGTTGGCGGGATGGCCACGGGGAGCGTCGTGCTGCCGCTCAGGTAGCGGTCAGCCGCGGCGGCGGCGCTGCGCCCCTCGGCGATTGCCCAGACGATCAGTGACTGGCCCCGGCCCATGTCACCCGCGGCGAACACGCCAGGGACCGAGGTCGCGTATGCGTCGTCCCTCGCCACGTTCCCCCGCGCATCGAACTCGACTCCGAGGCCGGTGAGCAGCGGGCCGCGCTCTGGCCCGGTGAACCCCATCGCGAGCAGCACCAGCTCGCAGGGGAGTTCACGTGAGCTGTCCTCGACCGGCTGGAACCGGCCTCCGGCCAGTTCGACGTCGACGAGCCTGAGCGCACGGACCCGTGATCGTGGGCCAGCACCATCAGCATCGTCAGCGCTGCCGAGGAACTCCTCGGTCGACACCGAGTAGACGCGTTCGCCGCCCTCCTCGTGCGCGCTGGTCACCCTGTAGATCATCGGGTATGTGGGCCACGGCTGATTGCCCGGCCGCGACCGCGGCGGGCGCGGCATGATCTCAAGCTGAGTCACCGACGCCGCACCCTGCCGCAACGCGGTGCCGAGACAGTCAGCGCCTGTGTCGCCACCACCGATGATCACGACGTTCTTGCCGTAGGCGGTGATCGGCGCGACGGGCAGATCGCCTTCTGTCACCCGGTTGGACAGCGGCAGGTACTCCATGGCCTGGTGCACACCGTCGAGCTCCCTGCCAGGTATCTGCAGCTCGCGTGCTTCCGTGGCGCCGCCGGCCAGCACGATCGCGTCGTAGCTTGCACGCAGCTCGGCGGCGGAGACGTCGACACCTGCGGCCACGCCGCAGCGGAACTCGGTCCCCTCGGCGCGCATCTGCGCGAGCCGCCGCTCCAGGTGGCGCTTCTCCATCTTGAACTCGGGGATGCCGTAACGCAGCAGGCCGCCCGCCCGGTCGTCTCGCTCCAGCACGGTCACCTTGTGGCCGGTGCGGGTCAGTTGCTGCGCGGCCGCGAGGCCGGCCCTGAGCCGATCACCGCGACCCGCTTGCCCGTCGAGACCACCGGCAGCCCCGGCCGCACCCAGCCCTCCTGCCAGGCCCGGTTCACGATCTCGACCTCGACCTGCTTGATCGTGACCGGATCGGCGTTGATGCCGAGAACGCACGCGGCCTCACACGGCGCAGGGCACAGCCGCCCGGTGAACTCGGGGAAGTTGTTGGTCGCGTGCAGGCGATCCGCCGCGTCGTGCCAGTCGTGCCGCCAGACCAGATCGTTCCATTCCGGGATCAGGTTCCCCAGCGGGCAGCCGTCGTGGCAGAAGGGGATGCCGCAGTCCATGCAGCGGCCGGCCTGGCGCTCAAGCTTGCCCGGGCCGAAGTCGGCGTAAACCTCGCGCCAGTCCTGGATGCGCACGTCGACGGGCCGTCGCACCGGCGTCTCGCGCGGCGTGGTGAGGAATCCCTTGGGGTCCGCCATCGAGTTTGCTGTCTCCTGAATGTGAGTTGAGGGGTCAGGTGGGTCAGCCGTGCGCCTCGGCCATGGCCTCGGCCATAACGGCCTCGTTCACGTCGCGGCCCTCGCGCTCGGCCCTGCGTGCAGCGGTGAGCACCCGCTTGTAGTCCTTGGGCATGACCTTGCCGAACCGCTCGACCGCCACGTCCCAGTCAGCGAGAAGCCGGCGGGCGACCGCGGAGCCTGTTTCGATGGCGTGCCGTTCCACGATCTGGCGCAGGAACGCGCGATCGGTATCGTCGAGCGGATCCAGGTCCACCATGCCGTTGTTCACCCGCCGCGGCTCGAGGTCGAGCAGGTAGGCGACGCCACCCGACATTCCGGCGGCGAAGTTACGCCCGACCGGGCCGAGCACCACCACGCGCCCGCCCGTCATGTACTCGCACCCGTGGTCGCCCGCGCCCTCGGCGACAGCGATCGCGCCTGAGTTCCGCACGCAGAACCGCTCGCCAACCACGCCGCTAAGGAACACCTCGCCGGACGTGGCACCGTACAGGATCACGTTGCCCGCGACGATGTGCTCTTCCGCGGCGAATGGCGCTGCCGGGTCGGGCGCGGCGACAATCCGGCCGCCCGACAGTCCCTTGCCGAGGTAGTCGTTGGCGTCCCCCGCGAGGCGGAGCGTGATCCCGCGCGGCAGGAAGGCGCCGAACGACTGCCCGGCACTGCCGGTCAGCGTGATGTCCAGCGTGTTGTCCGGCAGGCCCTCGCCACCCCAGCGCCGCGTCACCTCGTAGCCGAGCATGGTGCCGACGGTGCGGTTCACGTTGCGCACGGGAAGCTCGAGCCGGAGCGGCGTGGCGTCGGCGAGCGTGCCCTCGGCAAGCTGGATCAGCATGTTGTCGAGCGCCTTGTCCAGGCCGTGGTCCTGCGTGGTCACCCGGTGCCTGACCCGAGGCTGCCCACCCTCCGGCCGCGCGGGCACGTGCAGCACGGGTGAAAGGTCCAGGCCGGACGCCTTCCAGTGGTGCACGGCGGCGGCGACGTCGAGCAGTTCCGCCTGCCCGACCGCCTCGTCGAGCGTGCGGAACCCGAGAGCGGCCAGATACTCGCGCACCTCCTGCGCGATGAACTCGAAAAAGTTCACCACGAACTCCGGTTTGCCGGAAAAGCGCTTACGCAGCACCGGGTTCTGCGTGGCCACGCCGACCGGGCAGGTGTCCAGGTGGCAGACCCGCATCATCACGCAGCCGGAGACCACAAGCGGCGCGGTCGCGAAGCCGAACTCCTCCGCGCCGAGCAGCGCCGCGATGATCACGTCGCGGCCCGTCTTCAGCTGGCCGTCCACCTGCACGACGATCCGGTCGCGCAGCCCGTTGCGCAGCAGGGTCTGCTGTGTCTCCGCGAGGCCGAGCTCCCACGGCGCGCCCGCGTGCTTGATGCTGGACAGGGGCGCTGCGCCGGTGCCACCGTCGTGCCCGGAGATCAGCACGACATCGGCATGGGCCTTGCTCACCCCGGCCGCGACCGTGCCCACGCCGATCTCGGCGACGAGCTTGACGTGCACCCGCGCTGCCGGGTTGGCGTTCTTCAGGTCGTGGATCAGCTGCGCCAGGTCCTCGATCGAGTAGATGTCGTGGTGCGGCGGCGGCGAGATCAGCCCGACACCCGGCGTGGAGAACCTTGTTCTCGCGATCCACGGGTACACCTTGTGGCCGGGTAGCTGACCGCCTTCGCCTGGCTTGGCACCCTGAGCGATCTTGATCTGCAGGTCGTCGGCGTTCACCAGGTACTCGCTCGTCACACCGAACCTGCCGCTCGCGACCTGTTTGACCGCGGAGCGGCGCAGGTCACCGTTCGGGTCCGGCGCGAACCTGTCGGCGTCCTCGCCGCCCTCCCCCGTGTTGGACTTGCCGCCGAGCCGGTTCATCGCGATCGCCAGGGTCTCGTGCGCCTCGGCCGAGATCGACCCGTAGGACATCGCACCTGTGGCGAAGCGCTTGACGATCTCGCTGACAGGCTCGACCTCCTCGACAGGCACAGGCCGGCGTCCCGCCGCGGCGCGACCGGTTGGGCCGGCGCAGCCCACAGCGGCGTCGGCGTCGATGCCGCGGATGCGGAGCAGCCCGCGCAGCGTCATCAGGTGCGATGCCTGACTATCGATCAGGCCGGTGTACTCCTTGAAGATCTCGTAACGGCGGCTCCTTGTGGCGTGCTGGAGCTTGAACACGGTCTCCGGGCTGAACAGGTGCGGTTCGCCCTCCCGCCGCCATTGGTA
Source organism: uncultured Actinomycetota bacterium (assembly GCA_963712955.1). Classification (GTDB taxonomy): domain Bacteria; phylum Actinomycetota; class Actinomycetes; order Streptosporangiales; family Streptosporangiaceae; genus DATFVJ01. The sequence continues at coordinate 73,078 of CAVQKF010000021.1, forward strand.
GTCGCCGCCCGTTTCCAGATGGCGATGCGGGCGTGGCGCGCCGGAGGCAGGGAACGCATCCACGTGGCGCTGCGCCGCCTCGCGGGCGAGCACCTCGAAGCCGACGCCGCCGAGCCGCGACGTCGTGCCGGTAAAGCAGCGCTCGATGACGTCCTCGCCGAGCCCCACCGCCTCGAAGATCTGCGCACCGGTATAGGAGGCGACCGTGGACACGCCCATCTTGGACATGATCTTCAGGACGCCCTTGCCCAGCGCCTTGATCAGGTTGGTCTCGGCCTTCCTCGCGGTGAGCGCTTCGAGCACACCGCTGCGGACAAGGTCCACCACAGTCTCGATGGCCAGGTACGGGTTGACCGCCGCGGCTCCGTAGCCGATCAGCAGCGCCACGTGATGGCTCTCCCTGACGTCACCCGCCTCCACAACCAGGCCCACCCGGGTGCGGGTCTTCTCCTTGATCAGATGGTGATGCACCGCCCCGGTGAGCAGCAGCGACGGGATCGGCACACGGTCGCGGCCGGACCAGGACCCGGCAGCCGTTCGGTCGGAAAGAATGATGATCCGGGCGCCACGGGCGATCGCTGCGGACACGTCCGCGCAGATCTCGGCCAGCCGGGCAGCCAGCGCTTCGCCTCCGCCGACCAGCCGGTAACGGCCGTCGACCACGTACGCGGCGAAGCCGGGCAGATCGCCGTCCTCGTTGATGTGCACCATCTTCGCCAGGTCGGCGTTGCTGATCACCGGGAAGGGCAGCACCATCTGCCTGCACGATGCAGGCTCGGGCTGCAGCAGGTTGCCCTCCGACCCGATGGTGGACGCGAGCGAGGTAACGAGCTCTTCCCTGATCGCGTCGAGCGGCGGATTCGTCACCTGGGCGAACAACTGGGCGAAGTAGTCGAACACGAGGCGCGGCCTGTCGGAAAGCACGGCGATCGGGGTGTCGGTACCCATCGACCCGACGGGCTCGGCGCCGGTCTGCGCCATCGGGGTCAGGATGACCCGCAGTTCCTCCGCCGTGTACCCGTGCCGTCGCTGCTGGGTGACCAGTTCGTCGTGGGCCGGCTGCTTCCGCTCCCTGCCGGGCAGATCGTCCAGGTGCAGCAGACCGGCGTGCAGCCAGTCAGCGTATGGGTGCTGGGCCGCGAGCTCGGCCTTGACCTCCTCGTCCTCCACGATCCGGCCCCGGCTGGTGTCGGCCAGGAAGATCCGGCCCGGCTGCAGCCGCCCCTTCCTGATCACGGTCGCCGGGTTAATGTCGAGCACCCCGACCTCGCTGGCCAGCACCACGAAGCCGTCATCGGTTATCCAGTAGCGGCCTGGACGCAGGCCGTTGCGGTCGAGCACGGCGCCGATCACCGTGCCGTCGGTGAAGGCCACGCAGGCCGGCCCGTCCCATGGCTCCATGAGCGTGCCGTGGAACTGGTAGAAGGCCTTGCGCGCCGGATCCATCTCCGCGTGGTTCTCCCACGGCTCCGGGATCATCATCAGCACCGCGTGCGGCAGCGAGCGGCCGCCCAGGTGCAGCAGTTCCAGGCACTCGTCGAAGCTGGCCGAGTCGCTCGCGTCACCGTCGAGGACCGGGAACAGCCGCTCGATGCCGCGGCCGGTCGTGGCATCGGGGATGAGGCATCCGGTCAGCATGGCCTCGCGCGCCCGCATCCAGTTACGGTTGCCCCTGATCGTGTTGATCTCGCCGTTGTGCGCGATGTACCTGTAGGGGTGCGCGAGTGGCCAGGAAGGGAATGTGTTCGTGGAGAACCTGGAGTGCACGAGGGCGAGCCCGCTGGCGTACCGGCGGTCCGACAGGTCCGGATAGAACGGCTCGAGCTGCGGCGGGGTCAGCATCCCCTTGTAGCTGATAGTCCGCGCGGACAGGCTGGCGAAATACACCCCGGCCTCGTGCTCGGCGCGCTTGCGCAGGCAGAATGCCCGGCGGTCCAGGTCAATGCCTGCCACGACGGTGGGCAGCGGAGTGGGCGGAGTGGGCGGAGTGGGCGGAGTGGGCGGAGTGGGCGGAGCGGGCGGAGCGGGCGACGTGGGCGAAGCCGTGGCCGTGGGCACCGTGGGGAGCGCAGCTTCGCCCGCGCGGTGAGGGTTGGTGGGGAGCGCAGCGACGAACAGCTGCGCGAGATGCGGCATCACGGCGCGCGCACCGGTGCCGCAGAAGGAAGGGTCGTTCGGGACGTCACGCCAGCCAAGTACGGCGAGGCCTTCCTCCGCGGCGATCCGCTCGATGGCCTCGGCGGCCGCGGCACGGTCAGCCGCCGAGCCGCTGAAAAAGGCCGTTCCTGCCGCGTAGGCTCCTGGCTCCGGCAGGGCGAACCCGGCGACCTCGCGGAAGAACCCGTCGGGGATCTGGGTCAGGATACCGGCACCGTCGCCGGTGTCCGGGTCGCTGCCCTTCGCGCCACGGTGCTCAAGGTTGCGGAGCACGGACAGGCCCTTGGCGACGGTCTCGTGACTGCGCCGGCCTGAGAGGTCGGCTACGAAGCCGACGCCGCAGGCGTCATGCTCGTAACCGGCGTCGTACAGCCCAGACGTCGTGTGTGTGCGTGCACGCGCCATGGAACCTCCTGCCGTCTCGCCTGCGGGATCCTTACTACTCAAGTGCAGCCGGGACGACTTTGGCCCTGCTCGTCTATTAGCTTGAGATTACCTCACCCAGGGGACATATCCCCTGCATGGGCAACCCCCGAAACGTCGGCTTCGCCACAGGGCGGGACACCCGTTCCTGCCACGGCCTCCGGGCGTACCCTGTCCCTGATCGCGCGTAGTGCGTCGAGCAATCCGGCAAGCTGCGCGGGAGCGAGTGCGCCGGTGAACCATCGATCGAGGTCAGCCAGGTGGTCGGGAACCACAACGGCGAGCCGCCGCGCGCCCTCGTCGGTCAGCACCGCGAACGAGCCCCTGCGGTCGGACGGACACGTCTCGCGGCGCACCGTCCCCGACCGCTCCAGCCTGTCAACCACCCGGGTGACGCCGCTCGTGGACAGGTCTGCCTGTGCGGCCAGATCGGTCATCCGAAGCCGACGCGCCGGTGATCTCGCGAGCCGCACCAGCACCTCGAACTCGATCGGTGAGATGCCGTGGGCGGCGAATGTCGTGGCGAGCTTAGCGTGCAGCCCGGCGAACGTCTCGGCAAGCAGACCCATCGCGGTGAGCCGTGGGTCGTCAGTGGTCACGAGAAGTGTCCTCAATATTGTTGACGATGGGAATACTTTATTCGTAACATCTGCTTCGTCAAGTATTCGACGTTCTACATCTGCCAGGAGGTCTCCCCCATGAGCGACGCAAACACCCGGACGTGGGAAGGAATCACGAGCCCGACGCCAGGGACGTTCGTGCTTGACCCGTACCACACCAGGATCGGCTTCTTCGCCAGGCACCTGATGGTGAGCAAGGTCCGCGGCCGGTTCGGCGAGTTCTCCGGAAAGATCATCATTGCGGAAGACCCGCTCCAGTCCTCCGCCGAACTGGTGATCAACACCGCGAGCATCGACACCGGCGTACCCGCGAGGGACGCCGACCTCAAGAGCGAGAGCTTCCTCAACGTGGAGAAGCACGCGGAGATCACCTTCCACACCACACGTATCACAGGTCATGACGGCCCCGTGTTCACCATCGTCGGCGATCTCACGATCAGGGACGTCACGCACCCCGTCGAGCTCGAGGTGGAGATCGGGGGCGTCACCGACCAGCCGGCCGCGATGGGCGGCAAGCAGGTCATCGGGTTCAGCTTGACCGGCGAGATCGACCGCGAGGCGTGGGGTATCACCACCAACATGGCGCTGGAGGCGGGCGGCTTCGTCGTTGGCAAGAAAGTCAAGATCGAGATCGATGGCGAGGCCGACCGCGAGGAATAAATCGTTGACCGGAAATCTGAGCAGCCCATCGGCCCGGCGCCTACAGGCCAGCAACACAACTTCCCCCCCGAAAACGTCACGAAAAGCCGACATTTCGCCCGCAGGGGCGACGTTTTCGGGGGGGAAGACGCAGGAACCTGCCCGCACGCCACCAGTTCACGGTCAGCGCCAAGTACGCCCGGATCACGGGCCGGGTTTCCGGTCAACGATCTACTAAGCGGGCCAACCGCGGGATCAGGCGTCAGCCGCGAGGGCTAAGCGGGTGGAACTGGAAGTTCGCCGGGGGCTGGCCGGGCAGCCTCCGGTGGCACGTCCGGGTCCTTGGCGGCTTCCTGGTGGGTGCTGATCCTGGTCAGCCGGTCAGATCGGCGGCGGTGAACGTCCGGCTGCACGGCCGGGCGGCCGCCCGGGCGCCCCCACCACAGGACGCCCGCTGGCCGTGGTGGCGGCTTGCGGGCCGGCGCCCGCGGGTTCGCCTGCCCCATGCCCCCGTGCTCCCGCCGGGGAGACCCGCGGTCCGCGGCGGCTTGCCACCATGGCCGGTTGCGGGAACCTGCCCGGGGGTCTGCGCCCCCCCGCGTGAGTGACACCTTCTGCCCGCGTGACACTCTGCGCGGCCGTTAAGGATGCTGTGTGACTTCTGTCTTCGCTGCCTGCGTGTCCCCGTCCGCGACGGCGTCGCCTTCTGTGGCGCCGGTGACGCCAGAGCCGCCCCCGGGCAGGTCGTCCGCGCCGGCCTCAGCGGTGTCGCCTGCGGCCAGGCCCGGCGGGGAGGCTGCCGTGCCGGCCGGCGATGCGATCGCGGGCGCGGGCGGTTCGATGACGTCAGGCCCGACCTTGCGGCGTGTCAGGTAAAGGTAGATCACGCCGCCGACGAAGGCGAGGATCGCCATCCACTGATTGATCCGCAGGCCAAGGAAGTGGTGCGCGAAATCGACCCGCAGCGACTCCACGACGAACCTGCCGACGCCGTAGGCCGCGACGTACAGGGCAAAGACACGGTCACCCGTCAGCAGGAATCTGCGCGCCGCCCAGATGAGGAGCAGCGCGACACCCACGTCCCACAGCGACTCGTACAGGAAGGTCGGCTGATAGGTGGCGATGTTCTCGAACCCGGCCATGCGGTGCTGAGGTGCGATCTCCAGCGCCCATGGCAGGGTGGAAGGCCGGCCGTAAAGCTCCTGGTTGAACCAGTTTCCCCAGCGTCCGATCGCCTGTGCGAGCGCGATGCCAGGTGCCGCGGCGCCGGCCACAGGCGACAGCTTGACGCCGGCCCGGCGGCAGGCGATCCAGGCACCCACGCCGCCGAGCGCGATCGCGCCTGGGATGCCGATCCCGCCATCCCAGATCTTGAACACGTTCCACGGATCCTTGCCCGCGCCGAAATACAGCTCGTAATCCGTGATCACGTGGTACAGGCGGGCGCCGACCAGGCCGAACGGCACTGCCCAGGTCGCGACATCCAGGATCAGCCCCGGGCGGCCGCCAATCGCCTTGTAACGGCGCTGCGCCACCCAGACGGCCACAACGACCCCGGCGATGATGCAGAGCGCGTAGGCGCGTATGGGAACCAGTCCCAGATGCCACACGCCCTGGGACGGGCTCGGGATGAATGCGATCGACATAGTCCCGGACGTTACCCGGAATCGCCTGCCGATGGCGCATCGTCGGATGGAGCCTTACTCACGGCCCGTACGCCGTGGGCAAGGTCGGCGGCGAGGCCGGCGACCGCGGCCACGCCCGCTCCCGCGTCCCGCGCGCCGAGCAGGCACTGCACGAACGCCGATCCGACGATGACCCCGTCGGCGAACTGCGCCACGCGCGCGGCCTGCGCGCCGTCCCTGACGCCGAGCCCGACCCCGACCGGCAGCCGCGTCTGCGCCCGCACTCGGGCGACAAACCCTGCCGCCGCATCGCTCACCACGTCACGGGCGCCCGTCACTCCCATCACCGACGCCGCGTAGACGAACCCGCCGCAGACAGCGACCACCTTCGCCAGCCGCTCGTCGGTTGAGCTCGGCGCGACCACGAACACCGGGTCGAGCCCGTAGGCGCGCGCGGCGCTCAGCCACGGCCCAGCCTCCTCCGGGTTGAGATCGGGCGTGATCATGCCGGCTCCCCCTGCCGACGCGAGGTCGCGGGCGAAGGCATCCACGCCGTACTTGTCCACGGGGTTCCAGTAGGTCATCACGACTACGGGCACACCTGCCGACGCAAGCGCCTGCACGGTGCGAAGGACGTCGGCGGTCCGAACGCCGCCGGTGAGAGCCCGGTGCACCGCCTCCTGGATAACCGGCCCGTCTATCAGCGGATCGGTGTACGGCAGGCCGATCTCGATCATGTCGGCGCCCGCATGTGCCATGGCGGTCGCGGCGGCGATCGCACCCTCGACCGACGGAAACCCGGCGGGCAGGTAGCCGATCAGCGCGGCCCGCCGGTCGGCCGCAGCCTTCTCGAAGACCCCTGAAACCGCGCTTGAAACCGCGCTCACGGCCGCGCTCCCGCCGCGACAGGTGCGTCCGCTGTCCGGCCCGCCGCCGCGTCCCCGGTCATGTGCAGCAGGCGCGCGGCGGTGTCGACGTCCTTGTCGCCCCGTCCGGACAGATTCACCAGCATGATCCCGTCCGGCCCAAGCTCGCGGCCGATGTCCAGCGCTCCGGCCAGGGCGTGCGCGGGCTCGAGCGCGGGGATGATCCCCTCGGTGCGGCACAGCAACAGGAAGGCATCCATAGCCTGCCGGTCGGTGACAGCGCGGTAAGTGGCACGGCCTGTGTCACGCAGCCACGCGTGTTCCGGGCCGACCCCCGGGTAGTCCAGGCCCGCGGACAGCGAATGGGTTTCCAGAGTCTGCCCGTCGCTGTCCTGGAGCAGGTACGTGCGCATGCCATGGATGATCCCCGCCGACCCGCCGACGAGCGTCGCGGCGTGCCTGCCGCTCTGCACACCCTCTCCGCCGGCCTCGAAGCCGATCAGCCGCACGCCTGCGTCGGGGATGAACGCGTGGAACGCGCCGATAGCGTTCGAGCCGCCGCCCACGCACGCGACCACCGCATCGGGCAGCCGCCCGGTCAGTTCGAGCACCTGGCGGCGGGCCTCAACCCCGATCACCCGCTGGAAGTCGCGGACCATGAGGGGGAACGGGTGCGGGCCCATGACGGAGCCGATGCAGTAGTGGGTCCGGTCGACCGTCGTCACCCAGTCCCGGAACGCCTCGTTGATGGCGTCCTTCAGGGTCCTGCCGCCGATCCGCACGGGGACGACCTCGGCGCCGAGCATCTGCATCCTCGCGACGTTAAGCGCCTGCCGCCTTGTGTCCTCCTCGCCCATGTAGACGACGCACTCAAGGCCGAGGAACGCGCACGCGGTGGCGGTGGCGACGCCATGCTGGCCCGCGCCCGTCTCCGCGATCACGCGGCTCTTGCCCATCCTGCGGGCGAGCATGGCCTGCCCGAGAACATTGTTGATCTTGTGGGAACCCGTGTGCGCGAGATCCTCCCGCTTGAGCAGGACCCGGCAGCCGCCCGCGTGGGCGGCGAATCGCGGCGCCTCGGTGAGCGCAGTCGGCCTGCCCGCGTAGGTGCGAAGGAGATGATCAAGCTCGGCCTGGAACTGCGGGTCCGCCTTCGCGCCGCGGTAGGCGGCGGCTAGCTCGTCGAGTGCCGGTATCAGCGCCTCGGGTACGAACCTGCCGCCGTACCGCCCGAAGTGCCCGGTCGTATCAGGCACCTGGCCAGGCCCTGCCGCCGCGCTCTGATCGGTCATCCGCGGTCACCGCGCAACGCCGGGTGCGAGCCCACCGTCACAAGGTCGGCCACCGCGCTGCGCGGGTCCCTGCCCGTCACAAGGCTCTCGCCGACAAGCACGGCGTCGGCGCCCGCCGCAGCGTAGGCGAGCAGATCGTGCGGTCCGCGCACGCCCGATTCGGCGACCTTCACGACCGAGTCAGGGATCAGCGGTGCGAGGTGGGCGAAGATCGTGCGATCGACTTCCAGCGTGGACAGGTTCCGCGCGTTGACGCCGATAACCTTCGCTCCCGCATCGACCGCGCGCCTGGTCTCCTCGGCCGTGTGCGCCTCGACGAGCGGCAGCAGGCCAATGGACTCCGCCCGTTCGACGAGTGAGACCAAGGCGTTCCTGTCGAGCGCCGCGACGATGAGCAGCGCCATGTCGGCGCCGAGCGCACGCGCCTCCCAGAGCTGGTAGGAGCTGACGATGAAGTCCTTGCGCAGCACGGGTACCTCGACGGTGCCGCGCACCGCGGCCAGGTCTTCCAGGCTCCCGTGGAATCTGCGCGGCTCGGTGAGCACGCTGATGACCCGCGCTCCCCCGGCCGCGTAGTCACGGGCCAGCGCCGCCGGATCCGCGATCGCCGCGAGTGCGCCCTTGGACGGGCTCGCTCGCTTCACCTCAGCGATCACCGCGACATCGTCGCCATTGAGAGCGGACAGCGCGTTCCGCGGCGACGGCGCGTCGCGGGCCATCTCCTTCAGCCGATCCAGACTGGTGCGCCGCTGCCGCTCGGCGAGATCCGAACGCACGCTGGCCAGAATCTCGTCCAGAATGCTCACGCCGATACTGGTCCCCTCCAGTCGGTAGCCATGCGCCCCGATGGTATCCGGACGGCCTGCGCTGCCTCACTCCGCCCCCGCCGCAGCCGGGAGGCGCGGGCCGTGCCGCCCATGTTGCGGCCGGTCACGGGACTGACGGAACCGGTCACGATGCCCGCGGAAAACCCGGCTCAGCCGACCGTCCCTGTCGTGCTGTTCGAGACGAGATAGATGACGAAGATCAACCCGAGCACGTCGAGCGCCGTCGAGACGATGGCCCAGGTCCGCGCCTTCCTTGAGGCGTCGAGGGCGCCCTGCTGATCTCCCGCCTGCCATTTCGGAATCACCTGGCGCGCGAAGTGGGTGGACGCCAGGCCGGTGGCGCCACCGATCAGGCAGAACAGCACGCCGCCGACGATCGCAGCGATTCCCCACCGAAGATACGTTGGCGGCGGCGAGCCGTAGGAGCCCAGCGGGGCACCGTAGCCTGCCGGCTGACCCGTCACGCCGTATGGCGGGACACCATAGCCATGGCCTTGCGCCGGTCCAGCGCGTCCAGAGGGTCCCGCCGGTCCGGCGGGTCCCGGCGGTCCACCAGGTCCCGGCGGTCCACCAGGTCCCGGCGATCCACCAGGTCCCAGCGATCCACCAGGTCCCGGCGATCCACCAGGTCCCGGCGATCCGGCCGACCCCCAGTGTGGCCGAACGCCGTGGCCACCCCGGGGCTCCTGGCCCGCACCATCCTCGCCAGGGCCGCCGGGCGAATTCCCGTAGCTCATGGCCGGGCAGCGTAACGCAACCGCGCACGGGTGCACAGCGCGGGCGCGTGTCAGGCTCAGCCTGGGGCGCCGGTTTCCTACCACTGCCGCTGACGCAGACCTGGCGGCGGTGGCGAGCCGGGTGGCGGGCCCTGGGGCGGTGGCTGGCCGGGTGGCGGGCCCTGGGGCGGCGGCTGGCCGGGTGGCGGGCCCTGGGGCCGTGGCGGGCCCTGGGGCGATAGCTGGCCGGGTGGCGGGCCCTGGGGCGATGGCTGGCCGGGTGGCGGGCCCTGGGGCGATAGCTGGCCGGGTGGCGGGCCCTGGGGCGGCGGCTGGCCGGGTGGCGGGCCCTGGGGCGGCGGCTGGCCGGGTGGCGGGCCCTGGGGCGGCGGCTGGCCGGGTGGCGGGCCCTGGGGCCGTGGCGGGCACTGGGGCGATGGCTGGCCGGGTGGCGGGCCCTGGGGCGATAGCTGGCCGGGTGGCGGGGCCTGGGGCGGTGGCGAGCCACGTGGCGGGCCCTGGGGCCGTGGCTGGCCGCGTGGCGGGCCCGGGGGCCGTGGCGGGCCGGGCGGCCGCCCAATCCTGGCGGCCTGATTCCCGCCGGCGGGACCGGCGCGCCGACAGGCCGTCGTGGGGCAGGGTAACCGCCGGCGGTTACCCCGTGACCTGGAGCCAGGTACGCGGGGTAGGCGGGGTGGGCGGATGCGGGTGGCCGTGACCTGGCCAGGTCGGGTAGCGGGTCCATGCTGACCCGGGGCAGGGTGACGATCTCCGGATTGCAGTCCACGGGCGAAAGCGAATGCCCGCCGCCCGGCTGCGAGGTGACCAGCAGCATGGCGTAATCGGGCAGGTGCTGCAGCGTAGTGGGCTCGACAGCGTACTCGTAGACCCTTTTGGCGGTTTCGGCATCGCTCCAATTGGTGCCGGCCGCGCGGGAGTAGGCCGTCGACCATGTCCGGCTCGTCGTGCGCTTTCCACCACTGGCCCGGGCAAGCCCGGCCAGTCCAGCACCGCCCAGTCCAACGCTGCCAAGTCCCTTCAGCCATCCAGTCGCGGCACCCACGTTGATCGTGTCGCTTTCGCCAAGGCTCTCGCTCACCTCGGTCGTGTGGGTCTCGTCGCCGCCAAGGCTGGCAGTCACCTCAGACAGCACGAATCTGTGCTGGCGGCCGATGAAGTCGGCCGCCCTCGCCGCCTCCTGGTGGTTGCCCAGCCTCATGAATCCAACCGCCCCACCGCCAAGCAGGTCCGCCGACGCCTCGCGCAGGTGCCTGAAGAGCAGGGTGAGCGGCACGCCACGGCGCTCACAGGCGTCGGACAGGCGTTCCACATGGCGGCGGGCCAGCTCGTCGGCGCCAATGATGATCACAGCGGGCGCCTGCGCGGAGGCGCTGGTGACGCGATACGTGAGCCATTGGACGGCCATGCCTGCAAGCAGTTCGTCCCGCACATTCTGGGCGTCGGGTTGCAGTGCTATGCATGTCAGGTACGCAGGGTCCCTGGGGGCTGCCGACGCGCCCAGCCTGGCGAGGGGGTGGATGTATGACTCGATTCGCACCAAGTCCTGATGCACCTGGCGCAGATATCCGGCGGTAAAGAGATCTTCAGCGATGCGTGTCCGCTCTTCTGGCGACAGCAGCCCGGACCTGTCGTGCTCGCCCATCAGCACCCGCAATGCCGCGGCAAGACGGGCGAGAGAGACCGGATCCCCGAGCGAGCCGCACACCTCGCCAAGGATCCGGCCATCGATCGAACGTCCGGCACGCGCGGCGTGCGCGTCATCGGGATGCATCGCCTCCACCAGGACCGCCGCCATCTGCTGTCCCTGCAGGCCGGCAAGGACACTGGACCCGGCGAGCTGAGCCGGCAGTATCTGAATGTCGACAGGTGCCCCGGCGGCGCGAGCGATCAGCGCGAGCTCACGGCAGACAAGCTCGCGCGAGAAATCCGCTACCAGCGTGGGGCGCTCGGCAAGCACGGACGTGCCGTACACGGTCAGAAACGCCTCCCAGCCATGAAGACTGCCTCCGAGGACGTCGATCCTGCGCGTGCCTGTCGGCGTGCGGGCAGCGCCCCACTCATCCAGGCCGTCGACCCGGTCCCGGTCGGCCCGCTCATACGCGGCCTTCCTCTCGGCCCACACCGCGACCTGCCGCTGATGACCAGTGGCAATATCACGCTCGGCCTGTTCGACCTCGCGTGTTGCCGCGCTGCGGCGTGCGGCCATCGAAACGGTAAGCGCGAGGCCGGTCAGGGCGGCGGCCAGGGCGACCACGAGAGCTGCCGCGCCTGGGACTGTGCCGGGAAACGCGGCCCCCACGGCAGTCATCATGCCAGCGAAGACGAGACCCGCCGCGATGATCACGACCGTCATGATCACGCCGCGGCGGAAACGCTGCTGTGCCGCCTGCCGCGCGGCGACCAGGTTCGGGGGGACGGTATGGCGCGGCGGCGGCGGCTCGGGAAAGGCTGTCGCGAACTGGCGCCGGTCACGGAAGATCCAACCCAGCCGCTGGCCAGGCTCGAACAACCGGGCACGCAGCGGCAGGAGGTCGCTGCTTTCGTGTGCTTGCAGGCTCATCGCCGCGGCCTCGCCGTCAGTGACATCGTGAACGCCAGGAATTGGCGACCACTCGATCAAAACAGACCCAGCCGCGCCTTGTCACGAATTCCCTGCCGTCTGGCTTTGGGCCATCGCTGGTCCGGCTGGGGTGCTTAGCGCGGGGCGCTGCGGCGCGGCTGATGCGGCCTGATCGGCCGCTGACACGCCGTGGGCCGTCACGCCCGGGTCACGCCCGGGGTCGGCAGTAGCCAGGCAAGCGCCGCAAAAATAATCCAAATGGGGCCGGATGTCCAGGTTCTCAGGAATATAAAACCAGCGCCAATCATGCTTGTCCGCCCAAGTTCGCGTGGAATAAACTCAGCGACCTGACGCCACAGGGGAGGGGACCAGTCGTGAACTTACAACCACCAGCGGACGAACCGGTCCAGCCGCCAGAGTCTCAGTCGGCTGCGGGCTGGCAGCCACCGCCCGCGACGCCGCAGCTAGGCTGGCAGCCGCCGCCCGCGACGCCGCAGCTAGGCTGGCAGCCACCGCCCGCGACGCCGCAGCAGGGCTGGCAGCAGCAGCCATATATGCAGCCGAATCACCCGTATATCCAGCCGAAGAACCCAGCGGTCGCGGTGGTCGCGTCACTTCTTCTCCCCGGCCTCGGATCGATGATCAGCGGCAACGCAGGCATGGGCGTACTGATCCTCTGCCTCTACGCAGTGTCGTTCGTCTTCTGGCTCCTGTTCCTGATCGGTGTCCCGTTCACGATCGGGTTCTGGATCTGGGGCATGGTCCAGGCGCATGCCGACGCAGTCAAATGGAACAGGCAACACGGAATTCTGTCCTAGCGATCCTTGGCCGCCGGCGAAATTCGGCAGGCACCGGCAAGCACGGCACGTTCATGACCTGCGGTTCAGTTCGCCGGCGCCTCGGCGACGTACCCGATACCGCGGACGGTGCGGATCGGGCTGTGCCTGCCGAGCTTGGCGCGCAGTTGCACGACGTGCACGTCGACGGTCCTTACGCCGGCAGTGGCGCCTGCACCTCTGACAGCGCCGAGCAACTGCTGTCTGCTGAACACCCTGCCCGCGTTGCCTGCAAGGAACGCAAGCAGGGCGAACTCCGTCTCGGTGAGGTGCACATCGGCCCCCGCCACCCGGGCCCGCCGTGCCCCGGTATCGAGGATCAGCTCACCCACGGTGTAGGTGTCCGCAGGCATGCAGCCGGTGCCTACGGGAACGAACGCACTGCCGCGCGCTGTCGCGGCAGGTGACTGGCGCATCGCGGCACGGACCCTTGCGACGAGCACCCGCGGGCTAAAAGGGCGGGCGATGCAGCGCCGGTCACCCTGCCCCGCGATCCCGACGTGGCGCGGTCGCAGCCCACCCGGGCCCTCGAGGCAGATCAACTGCGTCACGCCGCCGTGGCCACGGACCTGGAGCCTGCCGCGAACCACGCCAGGGCTGAGCCCGGGCATGGTCAGATCGAGAACGACGACGGCGGGCGGGCCGCCGCGCAGCGCCGCCGCCGCGTTGGCGGGGGTGCCCGCGACCCGTACGGTCAGCCCGTCCCGCTCCAGGTACCTGCGGGCAAGCTCGGCGACCGCGGGCTCGTGCTCGATGACGAGCACAAGGCCAGGCTCGCAGCCCCCCTTCATCGCCCGGTGGGCTCACCCAGCGCTCCGCCGGCCGGGTCAGGGATCGCGGCCGTGCCATGTACACCCCGCCCGACGGGCCCGTCGCCGCGCGCCACGTCGGATTGTTCCCCTAGGGCTGATGGCATCGCGCCGAAGGCGCGGATGACCGATGGATGGAGCAGTGCGGCGGCGATCACGATGGCGAAGACCGTGCCACCCACATAGCGCTCGAAAGCGAAGCGGTACAGGCCGAATATGATCAGGGCGATCTCACATCCAAGCACCACGGTGCGCGCCGAGCTCGTGCCGGTGTGCGCGAGTGCGGCGAGCACGCACAGCGCCGCGACGAGCATGATCGTCGTCAGGATGACGGCCGTGCCCCTGCGGCTGAACAACAGGCTGACCGCGGCCGCAGCACCTGCCTGCCCGAGCAGCAGCCGGGTAACCAGGCGTACGTGCTCGCGCGCTGACGCGGGCAAGCGGACCGGGGCCCGCCGCAGCAAACCTGTCCTCTTCACGCTCACCTCCACCGCGTTCCATGTTCAGCGTAACTCCGCCTCGCCAAGTGCCATCATTGTCGGCCGCCCTGCACCGTCGGATCGGCGCCCCTGTCCAGCGCCTCCCATGCCGTGGCCGGGTCACTACCGGCCTGCCGCAATCGGCCAGGGCGCTCATATCTGCTTGACATGCCAGGCCACTGGGTCCCTCGCCACGCGGCGAGCACCCCCGTACCGGCGATGACCAGGCCACCTGCCGCGGCGGCGGCCCACCACGGGAACGCTTCCATGTCCAGGCGGGGGGCGCTAGCGGGGCCAAGCGAGTGGGCAGCCGCGACCGCCGCTACATGCGCGTGCCTGACAGATGTCACGGCGGCGATCGCAATGAGCGCGCCTGCCGCGGCGAGCAGGCCACCGGAGGCGCGCCTGGCCACGCCGCGAGTGGCGATGAGGGCGGCCAGGCACGCAAGGGCGGCAAGCCCAAGCGCGGCAGCAGCGGGGACTAGCTCGTGCCCGGTCACCGCGATACTGGATGCAGGCAGCGGCGGCGGGGGAGTGAACGACGCCCGCGCCCATGCCTGCGCCGCAGCGAGCAGTACGATCCCCGCGCCCGCCGCACCGGCGGCGAGCGCCAGGCCGAACTCGCGGCGCGCTCCTTTCGCTGCGGACGATGTGGCCGACGGACGGGCGTGCGGCCCCTCGGCGGCCGCGGCTGGCTGGGGCATCGCGTCAACCGGAAGCGCGGCGTTCACCGGCGACCGCGTCGAGCTTACCCGCGTCAAAACATGTCCTGTCGCCCGAATGGCACGCCACGGCCAGCTGGTCCACCTGCACGAGCACGGCGTCACCGTCGCAGTCCAGCGCGACCGACTTGACCAGCTGCAGGTGACCGGAGGTCTCACCCTTCACCCAGTACTCCCTGCGGCTGCGGGACCAGTACGTGCACCGTCCGGTGGTGAGCGTCCGATGCAGCGCCTCGTCATCCATCCAGGCCAGCATCAACACCTCACCGGTGTCGTACTGCTGGGCGATGGCGGCGAACAAACCATGCTCGTCGCGCTTGAGCCTGGCGGCAATCTCCGGGTCCAGCATCACAGCTCCGCTGCTCCTAAGCTCCTGCTGTCTGTCATCTCATCCTCCCAGCAGAACCGGCCGGTGCGCGCACTGGCTCCTGAATGGGCCGATCCGACTAAGATCACAATGTGAATTTCTCCCGCAAGGAACGGGATGCGCTGTGCGTGCTGCTCAGCGAGGAGGGACCGGACGCGCCCACGCTCTGCGAAGGCTGGGCGACCCGCGACCTCGCTGCCCACCTGGTGCTGCGCGAGCATCGCCCGGACGCCGCGGTCGGCGTTCTCGGCGGTCCGCTCGCCGGATACACCACCCGCGTCCAGGCAAGGATCGCACAGCAGCACGACTATCCGCGTCTGATCAACATGATCCGGCAGGGCCCGCCGCTGCTTTCTGTCTTCGCGATCCCTGGCATGGACGAGCGCGCCAACGTCGTCGAGTACTACGTGCATCACGAGGACGTGCGGCGCGCCTCACCGGGCTGGGAGCCGCGGCGGTTCGACCCGGCCATGGAGGACACGCTGTGGGGCAGGCTCGGCATGGCCAGGCTCCTGCTACGGAAGGCACCCTGCGGCGTCGTGCTGCGGCGCGAGGATTCACCGGACGCGCAGCCGATCACGGCGAAACGGGGCACGCCGGCGGTCACGGTCACGGGCACGCCGGGTGAGCTTACGCTGTGGGCTCTCGGCCGCACCTCGGCCGCACGTGTACGGATGGATGGCGACGCCGACGCCGTGACACGGCTGCGCCAGTCTTAACGGCGCCCGTGAGAGGGCCTCGAACTCGTCGAGCCCGGTGTGGTGAGTGTCACACGTCGCGGCCGGGCCCCGGCGAGGCAGCCCAGGATGACGAGGTCTCCGCCGGCGCCGCCGTAAACACTAATGTGACCAGCTTGCTTTGATGATCTTCTTTGAGGAAGCTCGCGGTATCGGTCGGGGGTTCCGCCTCGGTGCTCAGCCGGTCCATGACTTCCATGTGGTGGTCGATCGATATCTTCGCGTCTGTCCAGGTAACGGCGCTGGTGAGCTGTTCGGGGTAGACAACAACGCAGAACGGTCGGGCCGCCCCGTGGCATCGCAAGAATACGGTCGACAGGAAAATCGCTCGCCCGACGGAACGGCGCTCATGCTCGCGCCCTGGGCAATACGACGACACCCGGTGGCCAATGCCGGCCGTCGCCGCAAAGCATGTCACGCACCCCCCGCGCCGTCCGGCCATCCATACGGCCTGACCGTGGTACTGGCTGCGGGCAGGCAGCGCACAATATCACTTAGCGCACGGTTTGGTCCTTTACCCACCGTGCTGCCCGGCATGTCAGGCCGGACAAGCGGTCGGCCCGGACGCGGGGCGTGCAGGTTTTCCGTAGTGTTACCAGATGGGCACGAATCAAACGCACGTCCATTCGCGCCTGAATCAGGTCTTGCAACTGGTGCGTGCGTACGGGAGGATTTGCCCGGATGGACCACATATGTTCCCTGGACCGATGGGATCCCCGGGGATGGTGATGACCGCACACACGGCGGCCATGCAAATGACCGGCGCCGCGTGCCTGGAATGGTTGCGGCCGGCCCTCGAGGTGGCCGCTCCCGTCGGCAGATACTTCACGCCCGTACCCGTCGCGGGTGCTTGGACCAGGTCGCCGCGCGTCGCCACACGCACCCCGTGCCTTGAATACGGATCGGTCAGGGCCGCCAGGGACTTCGCCGGGGCGACGCTGCGCCGCTGGGGCATGGCGGACCTTGGGAACGACGTCGGCGTGGTCGTGTCCGAGCTACTGACCAACGCCCTCCGCCACGCGCTGCCGTGGCGCACGGGATTCGCCACGGCCGGGCCGGTCCGGATCGGTCTGCTGCACCCGGGGCCATGCGTGCTCTGCGCGGTCGCGGATCCCAGCGATCAGGTCCCGGTCGTGAGGGAACCCGACCACCTCGCCGAGACTGGCCGAGGCCTGCACGTCATCGCGTCGCTCAGTGACCGGTGGGGCTGGACCGCACCGGGCCGCAACGGGAAAGTGGTGTGGGCCACGCTTTCCGCCCCCGCCGGCGCCTGACGCGCTTCACGTGACCGGCCCTGCGTCAGCGCACGAGATGGCCTGCGGCACGAAGTGCGTTTTTGACCTCGCTGATCTGAAGCTGCCCGAAGTGGAACACGCTCGCGGCGAGCACCGCGTCGGCACCGGCGTCGACGGCGGGCGCAAAATGGGCGAGGTCGCCCGCTCCACCGCTCGCTATCACCGGCACCGTCACCGCGGCACGGATGGCGCGGATCATCTCCAGGTCGAAACCGGCCTTGGTACCGTCGGCATCCATCGAGTTCAGCAGGATCTCCCCTGCGCCGAGCGTGGCAGCCCGGGCCGCCCATTCGACCGCGTCGATCCCGGTGCCCCGGCGGCCGCCATACGTGGTCACCTCGAAACCGCTCGGCGTGCCCGCCGCTCGGCGGGCGTCTACCGACAGCACCACGCACTGCGAGCCGAACCTGGCTGCGGCCTCCGCGAGCAGGCCTGGCCTGGCGATGGCGGCCGTGTTCAGCGACACCTTGTCGGCACCGGCCCGGAGCAACCGGTCCACATCGCCAGCGCTGCGCACGCCGCCGCCCACGGTCAAGGGAATGAACACCTCCCCGGCCGCTGCCGTCACCACGTCGTACATGGTGTCGCGCCCGCCGCTTGACGCGGTGATGTCGAGGAAGACGAGCTCGTCGGCCCCTTCCTCGCCGTAGGCCCGTGCAAGTTCCACAGGGTCACCCGCGTCGCGCAGCGACCGGAAGTTCACCCCCTTGACCACCCGGCCCGCGTCCACATCGAGACAGGGGATGACCCGGACCGCGACGGTCATGCGACCGCCCCGGCACGCTGCCCCTGTACGTTACCCGTGGGCCTGTAGGCGACCGCCTCGACCTCGACGAGCATCCGTGGGTCGACGAGGCCGGAGACCTCCACCATGGTGGTCGCGGGCAACGCCTCGCTGAACGCCTCGCCGTGCGCGCGGCCGTACTCCTGCCAGCGGCTGATGTCGGTCACGAAGATCCTGGTACGCACGACATCGGAGATGCCGATGCCGAGCTGGTCAAGTGCCGAGGCCACGTTGGCGATCGCCTGAGCCGTCTGCTGATACGCGTCGCCTTCGTGCAGGAACTTGCCGTCCTTGACCGAGGTGCAGCCGCTGACGAAGACGTAGTCGCCTGCCACGACGGCCCGGCTGTACCCGACCACCGTTTCCCACGGCGTACCCGAGGAGATTTTCCGTGCGTTCATGCGGCCACTGCCTCCAGCGCTTGGGTCAGGGTGAACGCCCCAGCGTAAAGAGCCTTGCCGACGATGGCGCCCTCCACGCCGAGCGGTGTCAGGGACGCGATCGCACGCAGGTCGTCCAGGCTGGCCACACCGCCGCTGGCGATCACAGGGCGCGGCGTGGCCGCGGATACCTCACGCAGCAGGTCCAGGTTGGGGCCGCCCATCGTGCCATCCTTGCTCACATCCGTCACCACGTAGCGGGGGCACCCGTGGCTCTCCAGACGCTGCAGGACTTCCCGCAGGCTGCCGCCCTCGGACGTCCAGCCCCTCGCCGCGAGCCGTGAGCCGCGAACGTCCAGGCCGACGGCGATCTTCTCGCCGTGCTCGGCGATCACGTCGCGCACCCAGCTGGGACTCTCAAGCGCGGCGGTTCCGATGTTGACGCGCGCGCAGCCGGTAGCCAGAGCGGCGGCAAGCGACGCGTCGTCGCGGATTCCGCCAGAGAGCTCAACGTTGACGTCGAGCTTGCCCACGACCTCGGCGAGCAGCTCGCGGTTGGTGCCCCGGCCGAAGGCGGCGTCCAGATCGACCAGGTGGATCCACCGCGCGCCGCTGCGCTGCCAGGCGAGCGCCGCCTCGACCGGATCCCCGTACGAGGTCTCGGTACCGGCCGCACCCTGGACGAGCCTGACGGCAAGGCCACCGGACACGTCGACCGCAGGCAGCAGAATCAGCGCCATGTGAACATCCGTCCGTTCCTTTTGGCACCCGCATCACGCGGGTTGGTCACAGGTTCTCCAGCCAGTTCCCGAGCAGCACGGCGCCCGCGTCGCCGGATTTCTCCGGATGGAACTGCGTGGCCGACAAGGGCCCGTCCTCGACCGCGGCGGCAAACCGCTCCCCATGCTCCGCCAAAGAAATGAGCGGTGAGGTCCGGGCGGGCTCCCATTTCCGCACGGCGTAGGAGTGCACGAAGTAGAAACGGGTGCCCGCGTCGAACCCTGCGAACAGGACAGAGCCCGGCGCCGCCTGCACCGTGTTCCAGCCCATGTGCGGAAGCACGGGCGCGTGGAGGCGCTCCACCGCGGCTGGCCAGTAACCGCAGCCATCAGTGATCACGCCGTGCTCGACACCGGAGGCGAACAGGATCTGCATGCCAACGCAGATAGCGAGAACGGGCCGCGCGCCGGCCAGCCGTTTGCCGATCATCTGATCGCCCCGGATCGCGCGCAGGCCCGCCATGCAGGCCGCGAACGCCCCCACACCGGGAACGACAAGCCCGTCCGCGTTCAGTGCGGCGTCGTGGTCGGCGGTCACCTCGGCATCCGCCCCGGCGCGGGCCAGGGCACGCTGCGCTGACCTGAGATTGCCTGACCCGTAGTCGAGCACGGCAATCTGCGGTCGTCGCAGCCGGCTCACAGGACCCCCTTTGTGCTTGGCACCCCTGTGGCGCGCGGGTCGGCCGCGGCGGCGTCCCGCAGCGCCCTGGCAACGGCCTTGAACTGGGCTTCAACGATGTGGTGCGGGTTGCGGCCGGCCAGTACCCGCACATGCAGGCAGATCCCTGCACTGGACGCGAGTGACTCGAAGATGTGCCTGGTCAGGGTGGTGTCGTACGAACCGATCAATGGCGCCATTGATGCCGGTTCCTCATGCACGACATACGGCCGACCCGATAGGTCCACCGCCGCCTGCACCAGCGCCTCATCGAGCGGCACAAGGGCGTCGCCGAACCGGCGGATCCCCGCCTTGTCACCGAGCGCCGTGCGGAGCGCCTCTCCGATGACGATGGCGGTGTCCTCGACCGTGTGGTGCGCGTCGATCTCTGTGTCGCCGCTCGCATTCACGGCCAGGTCGATCCCGCCATGCTTGCCGAGCTGGGCGAGCATGTGGTCGAAGAACGGCACGCCGGTGGAGATGTCGGCGAGCCCGGCGCCGTCCAGGTCGAGTTCCACCACGACCCGGGTCTCCTTGGTGACCCGCTCGGCACGTGCGGTTCTGCTCATGCACCACCTGCTGTGCTAGCCGTCATGACATCGCCCATCACATCGGTGAGCGCACTGCGGAACTGCGTCATCTCGGCCGGGGTGCCGATGGACACCCGCAGCCAGCCGGGCGGGCCCACCTCGCGGATGAGCACGCCACGGTCGAGCAGACCCTGCCAGACCGCGTGCCGGTCGGCGAATTCGCCGAAGAGCACGAAATTGGCATCAGAGTCCGCCACCGTGAATCCCTCGCCGCGCAGCCAGGTCACGGTGGCGTCGCGCTCGGCCCGCAGCGCAGCGACCGCCTCCTGCAGCTCGTCGGCATGCGCGAGTGCCGTACGCGCGACCGCCTGCGTGACAGAGGACAGGTGGTAGGGCAGCCGGACGAGCAACAGGGCGTCGACGACAGCAGGGTCCGCGGCGAGGTATCCGAGCCGCGCTCCGGCTAGGGCGAACGCCTTTGACATGGTGCGGGTCACCACGAGCCGCGGATAGTCGGGCAGCAGGCTCAGCGCGCTTTGCCCTGAGTCCCTGCTGAACTCGGCATACGCCTCGTCCACCACGACCATGCCGCTGGCCGCCGAACATACGCCGTCGATGACGGCGAGCGGCAGCGCGGTCCCGGTCGGGTTGTTCGGGGAGGTGAGGAAGATCACATCCGGCTGATGCCGCACGATCGCCGCCACCGCGCGGTCCGCGCTCAGGCTGAAATCCTCGCCGCGGCGCCCGCTGATCCATGCGGTGCTGGTCGTCCGCGCGATCACCGGGTGCATCGAATACGACGGCTCGAAGCCGAGCGCTCTGCGGCCTGGCCCGCCGAATGCTTGAAGCAGTTGCTGTATAACCTCGTTGGAGCCGTTGGCCGCCCACACCCGAGGTGCGGTCAGCCCGTACCCGAGGTAGCGGGCCAGATCACCGCGCAGCTCCGTGGCGTCCCTGTCGGGATAACGGTTGAGGGTCACCGCGGCTGCCCCCACAGCGACGCTGATCGCCGCAACGAGCCGTGGCGACGGTGGGTACGGGTTCTCGTTGGTATTGAGCGCAGCGGACACCGCGAACTGCGGCGCACCGTAGGGTTCGTGCCCGCGCAGGTCGTCCCTGATTGGCAGATCCACGAGCCGCGTCAGCGGGGCGCTCACGGGAGCCTCACCTGCACCGCGGCCACGTGCGCGCCCAGATCCTCCGCCCGGCCGAGCGCGCCGATGTGCGCCGCGGCACCTGCGAGCGCCGCGCGGTCGCACTCGACTACATGGATTCCGCGCAGGAAGGTCAGCGTGGAGAGCCCGCCTGAGTGACGTGCCGTGCCACCTGTAGGCAGGACGTGGTTCGATCCGGCCAGGTAGTCGCCGAGTGACACCGGTGCGTATGGCCCCACGAAGACGGCGCCCGCATTCCTGACACGTGCCGCGTCGGCGTGAGCTTCCTGCGTCTGTATCTCGAGATGCTCAGGCGCCCACGCGTCCGCGACCGCGAGTGCTGCGGCGATATCGTCCACCAGGACGTGCGCGGACTGCCCGGCTAGCGCCGCCTCGATCCGCCCGCGGTGCGCCGCGGCGGGAAGCTGGCGGGCAAGCTGCGCGTCGACACGGTCGGCAAGCCCGGGGTCGGGCGTGATGTGCAGGCAGGCGGCGAGTTCGTCATGCTCGGCCTGTGCGATGAGGTCGGCCGCGACGAATACCGGATCGGCCGTGTGGTCCGCGATGATCGCGACCTCGGTGGGGCCCGCCTCGGAGTCGATTCCGATCCGGCCGCGCAGCAGCCGCTTGGCCGCGGCGACATACACGTTTCCCGGTCCCGTCACCATGTCGGCGGCGGCGCAGGCCGCGGTGCCGTAAGCGAACATCGCGATCGCCTGAGCGCCTCCGACCGCGTGCACCTCCTCCACGCCGAGCAGCGCACACGCGGCGAGGACCACCGGGTGGGGCAGGCCACCGTGCTCCCGCTGAGGCGGCGATGCCACGGCAAGCGATGCGACCCCTGCCACCTGCGCGGGGATGACATTCATGACAACGGAAGACGGGTAGGCGACCTGGCCGCCGGGCACGTAGAGGCCGACCCGGCCGACCGGGACATAGCGCTCGGTGACCTTCGCGCCATCGGTGACGCGGGTAGTGGTTTCCGTGGGCAACTGCGCCTCGTGTACCAGCCGCGCCCGCCTGGCCGCCTCTTCGAGCGCCGCGCGGACCGCGGAGTCGAGCCTGCCCGCCGCCGCCGTCAGGGCCGAATGTGGCACCCGCGTGGACTCGGCGTCCACTCCGTCGAACCTGGCGGTAAGGTCGCGGATCGCCGCGGCACCGCGCTGACGAACCTCTTCGCAGATGGGAAGGACCGTATCAAGGGCCGCCGCGACGTTGAGGGCAGCCCGCGGCAGCGCGCGGGACAGTTTCTCCTGGCTCAGGTCGGCAGACGATGACCCGCGCAGGTCGACTCGGGAAATCACCCCCCCAAGTTTAGGCGCCGCGCCGCACGCGTCACGTCCTCACGCGGGCATCCCGCGCACGCGCCGACCACCGCTCTGCGCGCGGCAGGGTCAGTTCATGGTGGTCCGCGATGGTGCCGTGCCCGCGCCAGGGGGTGCAAGCGCCTGCTCGTCAGGCCTTTGACCGGCAAGCAGTTCGGCAAGCCCCACGACGAGGGCGGATGTGAGCGGCCAGATGACAAGCGCGCCGTGCGCGCGAAGCACGAGCGGCCCATGCAGCACGGCCCCCTGGTGGCTCAGGAACAGCGAACTGCGGAACGAGGCGAGGCCGATGTTCCGGCCGATCCACCACTCCACCAGCGATGCGGCAAGCCCGCCCAGGATCAGCCCCCCCGCGGCGACCGCGCCGTGCCTGCGGACGGCAATGAGGTAGCCGGCCACCCCGGCGAGCAGGCCCGCGATCACGCCCACTACGCAGAACCAGCCGTCGGCAGCGATGAACGCCTTCGTCTCGGGATTGATGACCTCCGCCGCGCCGTGTCCGGTGACGACGACGGCCACCCGGGGGGTGATCGCGGCCCAGATGAACCCGCCGGGCACTCCGAGCAGCGCGACCGCGGCGGTGACAGCGACAATGACGACGACCGGGCGCGCAAGGGTGCGGCGCTGGCGGCGGTCGGAAGCGAGCGTTTCTTCTACAGCCATGCTGAGTGAAGCGTATTGGATCCCCACGGCGGACGGCCCTCTTGGTCGTGTCCACCGAAGGGAACGACGTGATCGGAGTTCGCGACCTGAGCAAGCGTTACGGCGTCCCGGGGGCCGTCCCCCCGGGGCTGCGGTGGGATCCCGGAGGGTCGTCCCCCGGGGGGATCCCGGGGGGTCCTCCCCCGGGGCCGCGGGGGGATCCCGGGAGGCCGTCCCCCGGGGCCGCGGCCGGATCCCGGGCGGTCGTCCCCCGGGCTGCAGACGTGGACGATTAGGACGATTAGGAAGTGACGGGCGCCGCCGCGCCGAGCAGGCTCTTGATGTCCGCCATGAAGCTGTTACTCGGCTCGACCGAGAACTCGGACAGTTCGATGAGCAACGGATTCCGGCCCGGTCGCTCCAGCTTGAGGTGAACCCGGGTGGCGCCAGGGTGGGCGTGCAGGACGTTCTTAAGATCGGCAGCAAGGTCCGCGGTGATCTTGTCCTGGTGTACCGCGATTACCAGCGGTGGCCGCGTTGCCGTGCCGGCCGAGGAAATGTCGAGCGGGGTCAGATCCTGGGCGAATATACTCACCGTACCGTCGCGCTCGTTGAGCCTGCCCTTGATCGAGACCGCTGTGTCGCCGGCCAGTTCACCCGTATACAGGGAATATACCTTCGGGAAGAACAGCACCTCGACGGAGGCGTCAAGATCTTCGAGGGTGACGATGGCCCACGGGTTGCCGCTTTTCTTGTTGATCCGGCGGTCCACCAAGGAGATGAGGCCCGCCACCATGACGTCACCTTCGGTCCGGCCCGACGCGAGCAGCTCAGCTATGGAGACGTCCCTGTTGCGTTCCAGAATCCGCTGCGCGCCATCAAGCGGGTGGCTGGAGACGTACAGGCCAAGCATCTCCCGTTCCTGGCTCAGCAGGAACTTGCGCGGCCACTCCTCCGCGCTGAGCTCGAAGTCCAGGCCTATGCGGCGGCCCGGATCCGCGTCGCCGTCGGGCTCGGCCGCACCGAACAGGTCGAACTGCCCGATCGCCTCCTGCCGCTTCACGCCGATCACCGCGTCGACGGCCTGATCCTGGATCAGGCACAGCGACTTCCTGGAGTGACCCAGGGAATCGAAGGAGCCCGCCTTGATCAAAGACTCGACCACGCGCTTGTTGCACACGGTGATCTCGGCCTTGTCGAGGAAGTCAGCGAACGAAGTGTAGCTGCCCTTGCTCCGGCGCGTCGTCACGATCGACGCGACCACGCTGGTCCCGACGTTCCTGATGGCGCCAAGCCCGAAGCGGATGTCGGTGCCGACCGGGGTGAAGAACAAGTCGGACTCGTTGACGTCCGGTGGCAGGACCTTGATGCCCAGCTTGCGGCACTCGGCCAGGTAGATGGCCATCTTGTCCTTGTCGTCCCCGACGGAGGTGAGCAGCGCGGCCATGTACTCGGCGTGGAAGTTCGCCTTGAGGTAAGCAGTCCAGTAGGAGACAACGCCGTAACCGGCCGTGTGCGACTTGTTGAAGCCATAACCGGAGAACGGGACAAGTACGTCCCACACGGCCTTGATCGCCCGGGTGGAGAATCCATTTGCCGCCATCCCTGCGGAGAACTCCTCCCACGAGGCGTCCAGGATCTCCTTCTTCTTCTTACCCATGGCACGTCGCAGCAGGTCGGCCCGGCCCAGCGAGTAACCCGCGAGTTGCTGGGCGATCGCCATGACCTGCTCCTGGTAAACGACCATGTGGTAGGTCTCACCCAGAATCGGCTCAAGGACCTGCTCAAGCTCGGGGTGGATCGGCTCTATCCGCTGGCGGCCGTTCTTGCGGTCCGCGTAGTTGATATGTGTGTTGGCGGCCATCGGCCCCGGCCGGTACAGCGCGAGCACGGCGGCGATATCACCGAAGCCGGTCGGGACCATCAGCTTGAGCAGGTTCCGCATCGGGCCGCCGTCAAGCTGGAAGACACCGAGCGTGTCACCGCGGGCCAGCAAATCGTATGTCGCCTTGTCGTCGAGCGCGAGGCTCTCAAGGTCGATCTCGATGCCACGGTTCGCCTTGACGTTGGCGATCGCGTCTCCAATGACTGTCAGGTTCCGCAGGCCGAGGAAGTCCATCTTGAGCAGACCCAGTTCCTCGCATTGCGGGAAGGGGAAGCCCGTGATGATCGCACCGTCGTCCTCACGGCGGTGAATCGGCAGCACATCGAGCAGCGGCTCGGCCGACAAGATGATGCCGGCCGCGTGCACCCCGCTGCCGCGGGTCAGGCCCTCGATACCGCGGGCCGTGTCGATGACCCGCTTGACGTCGGGTTCCTCCTCGTACAGCGCGCGGACCTCCGCGGCCTCGCTGTAGCGCTCGTGCGCGGGATCGGTGATGCCCGACAGCGAGATCCCCTTGCCGAACACATCGGGAGGCATCGCCTTTGTGATCTTGTCGCCGAGCGCGTACGGGTAGCCGAGGACCCGGCAGGAGTCCTTGATGGCGGCCTTGGCCTTGATCGTGCCGAAAGTGAGGATCTGGCAGACGCGGTCCTCCCCGAACTTCTCGGTGACGTAGCGGATCATGTCGCCCCGCCTGCGCTCGTCGAAGTCCAGATCGATGTCGGGCATTGTTATGCGCTCAGGATTGAGGAACCGCTCGAAGAGCAGCGAGTGCTCCAGCGGGTCAAGGTCGGTGATGCCAAGAACGTACGCGACCATCGACCCCGTAGCGGACCCGCGGCCAGGACCCAGGGCGATGCGGTTGGCGCGCGCGAACTGGCAGATGTCGGCGACCACCAGGAAGTAAGCGGGGAAACCCATCGCCTCGACAACGCCGAGTTCGTAGTCGATGCGATCACTCACCTGCTGCGGCGGGGCGGCACCGAACCGGCGGGCCAGGCCCGCTGCCACCTCCTTACGCAGCCACGAGGACTGGCTCTCGCCCTCGGGGACAGGGAACTTCGGCATCCGGTCGACCGGCGTGAAGACCTCGTCGTAGGGCTCCACCCGGTCAGCGATGACAAGCGAGCTTTCGCACGCTCCGGGCGCTTCTGTGTCCCAGAGCTCACGCATCTCCTCCGGGCTCTTCAGGTAGTAGCCGTCGCCGTTGAACCTGAACCGCTTCGGGTCATCGAGGGTCTTTCCTGTACCCACGCACAGCAGGACCTCGTGAGCCTCCGCCTGGTCCTTGGTGACGTAGTGGCTGTCGTTCGTCGCGAGCGGCCGCAGGTCCAGCCGCTTGGCGATGTCGAGCAGCCCGCTGCGCACCGACCGCTCGATCCCGAGCCCGTGATCCATCAGCTCAAGGAAGAAGTTGCCTGCGCCGAAGATTTCCCTGTAGGCGGCAGCCGCCTCGAGCGCCTTGGCGAACTGGCCAAGCCGCAGCCGGGTCTGCACCGCACCGGACGGGCACCCAGTGGTGGCGATGATCCCCTCGGCGTGCCCGGCGATCAGCTCGGCGTCCATCCGCGGCTTGCGGTAGTACCCCTCGATGGACGCCAGGCTCGACAGGCGGAACAGATTACGCAGCCCCGTGGCGTTCGCCGCGAGCATGGTCATGTGGGTGTAGGCACCGGCACCTGACACATCCCCGCCCTCACCATCGGGGTCGGAGTCGCGCTGGCCACCCTCGGCCCAGAAGACCGGCCGCTTCAGCAGGCGGGACTCGGGAGCCAGGTAGGCCTCGATCCCGATGATGGGCTTGACGCCTGCCTTCTTCGCCTGCTGGAAGAACTCATACGACCCGAACATGTTCCCGTGGTCGGTCATCCCAACCGCCGGCATGCCAAGCCCGGCCGCCTCCGCGCACAGCGGGGCTACCTTGGCAGCCCCGTCGAGCATCGAGTACTCGGTGTGCACGTGAAGATGCACGAAAGAGGCCGAGGACCGGGCTGCCGCCATGAGCGATCTTCCTCCTCATGAGCCTTCTGAGCCTTTGTTGCAGCGCCTTCTGTTGCAGCGCATGGGCATGCGACACCACGCGTGCTGCGCACGCGTCGCGAATCAGGACCGGGGGAAGTGGCCGGAGCGCCGCCGGTGGCGGCCGCACCAGCCCGGCCATGCTAGCGGAGCCGCCCGGGCAGCGCTTGCTTGGATGGGCTGTGAACGTAGCCTAACGGGGCGCCGGAGACGGCGACCAGACGACACTCCGGATGTCCCGGTCGGTCGTTTCCCCCTTGTTCGCCATTCTCGCCCTGGGTCGCTCGCTCGCCAGCAGTGGAATCGCGGCCTGGCCTGGCTCAGCTCTCCGCCCTGAGCAGTGCGAGCGCATGGGCCAGGTCGGCCGGGTCGCCGCTGCTGAATTCCACCAGGCGCCCGTCCTCCGGGTGACGGAAGGCGAGCCTTGCCGCGTGCAGCCACTGCCTGTCAAGACCGAGCCGCTCGGCGAGCACGGGATCCGCGCCGTACAGCCTGTCACCCACGCACGGATGCCTGACGGCCGCCATGTGCACGCGGATCTGATGCGTACGCCCGGTCTCGAGGCCGATGTCGAGCAGACTCGCCGCACGGAACGCCTCGACGGTGTCGTAGTGGGTGATGCTCGGCCTGCCACCCGCCACGACCGCGAACCTGCCGTCCCCGGACGGATGCCTGTCGATCGGCGCGTCGACGGTGCCGCGCAGCGGGTCCGGATGGCCCTGCACGAGCGCTTGATATCCCTTGTCCACGTCGCGCTCACGGAATGCCTGCTTCAGCGCGCTGTAGGCACGCTCGCTCTTGGCGACCACCATCAGGCCGGTCGTGTTCACGTCCAGGCGGTGCACGATGCCCTGGCGCTCCGCCGCCCCGCTTGTGGCGACGATGTAACCGGCGCCGAGCAGGCCCTCGAGCACCGTCGGGCCTGACCAGCCGGGCGCCGGGTGGGCCGCCACCCCGACCGGCTTGTCCACGACCACGATGTCCGTATCGTCGTACACCACCTTGAGCCCGGGCACCGGGCCTGGCTGGATCGCCGTCACGGGTGGCGGCGGTAGCGTCACCTCCAGCCAGCTTCCCGCGGTCACCCGGTCCGACTTGGCCGGGGGGTGACCGTCCGCGAGCACATGGCCCGCGGCGACAAGCCCGGCCGCCCTGGCCCTTGACAACCCGAACATGCGGGCAAGCGCCGCGTCCACCCGTTCACCGTCCAGTCCTTCTGGAACCGGTACAGTCCGGCGGTCACCCGCATCTGTCACCGCGGCCCCGCTGACCGAGGCCCGCTCATCCGCCGCCCGCTCATCCGCGACACACTAGTCCGCGGCCCGCTCATCCGCGGCCTCACTCATCCGAGGCCGCTTGTCTGGTCCGCACGCGCGTCACCGTCACGCGTCCCGTCGATCCGCATGCCCTTCACGGACAGCAGGATCGCGATAGCGCCACCGCAGACGATCGCGGAATCTGCGAGATTGAAGACAGGCCAGTGCGGCAGTTCGATCCAGTCGACCACATATCCGCGCAGCGGGGCGGGCGACCGAAGCACCCGGTCGGCCAGGTTACCCGTAGCGCCCCCGAGCAGCAGGCCGAGTGTGACTGCCCACGGCACGCTGCGCAACCGCCGTGCGGTACGCAGGATGAAAATGATCACGCCGACCGCGATCGCGGTGAAGACGACGGTCATGGAGGTGCCGATGTTGAACGCGGCGCCGCTGTTGCGCATGACCTGCAGCATCAACAGCCCGCCGAGAACCCGTACCGGCGGGTGCCCGGACAACTCGGCGACGACGATCGCCTTGGTGATGGCATCGGCGACGAGTACGGTGACCGCCACCGCCAGCAGGACGCCGACCCTGCGCCGCCGCGCGGGACCTGCGGGGACAGGTGTTCCTGGTACCGAGTCGCACGGAGCGGGGCCGACAGCTACCGAGCGCGCCGGTACGTGGCCTCCCGGCACGGTCCCTCCCGGCACGTGGCCTCCCGGCACGTGGCCTCCCGGCACGTGGCCTCCCGGCACGGTCCCTCCGGGCACGGTCCCTCCCGGCACGGTCCCTCCGGGCACGGTCCCTCCCGGCACGTGGCCTCCCGGCACGTGGCCTCCCGGCACGGTCCCTCCGGGCACGGTCCCTCCCGGCACGGTCCCTCCGGGCACGGTCCCTCCCGGCACGGTCCCTCCGGGCACGGTCCCTCCCGGCACGGTCCCTCCGGGCACGGTCCCTCCCGGCACGGTCCCTCCCGGCACGGTCCCTCCGGGCACGGTCCCTCCCGGTACGTGGCCTCCCGGCACGGTCCCTCCCGGTACGTGGCCTCCCGGCACGGTCCCTCCCGGTACGTGGCCTCCCGGCACGGTCCCTCCCGGCATGGGGGGCACTCGCCGCTCAGCCGCGGCCCGCTCAGCCGCGGCCTCGCGCCACATGGGCCTTCCTGCGTCCCGCGGCATGGTCAGCGGCGCTCCTCGCGCTGCTTGCACTGCACGCACAAGGTAGCGCGGGGAAACGCCTGCAGGCGTGCCTTCCCAATTGGGCTGCCGCACGATTCGCAGATCCCGTACGTACCATCGGCCATACGGGCGAGCGCGCGCTCGTTCTGCGCGAGAAGCTCCCTGGCATTGTGGGTCAGGGCAATGTCGTGCTCACGCTGGTACGTCTTGGCGCCGGCGTCGGCCTGGTCGTCGCCGGCGTCGCCGACCGAATCGGTCAGCCGAGCAGCGATCTCCGATTCCGCCCTGATGATCTCGTCGCGCAACTCGGCGATCTCTGTCTGCAGTGTCGAGCGGACACCCGCGAGCTCCGCCTCCGACCAGCGCCGCTCGCCCTCGCGGACCTGAAGCGCGGCGGCACTGCCCCTGGCTCCACGACTGGACTGTGAGCGCGCGGGCCCAGACCGGCCACCGTACTGTGGGTGACGCGACAGCTCCTCGCCGTCCTTGCTGATGCCCGCCGTACCGGCCATGCGGGCCTCCCTCCGCGCTGATCTTGAATCCAGACAGTGACCGGAGGATAAGTCGCGCACGCACGAGAGGCAAACCAGCGCGCCATCATATGATCCCGGGATGCTGCCCCGCCACACGTTTGCCCGGCAACGCCGCCGGCAACGCCGCCCGGCAACGCCGCCCGACATACTCGGCAGACTCCGCCGGCCGTGGTGCGGGTGTCGTCACGCCCGGCCACCTGTACGCCCCCCGTACGCCAGGCATGATGCGTTCACCATCGGCGAGCTGACGACGATGAGCTGAACGTGATGTGAGCGAAAATCTGGTTTCCAACAGCTATCTCGCAGCGGATACGATGACTATCTGCAAGGCGTTGAAGGGGACAGCTGCCGCCAGCGGCGGGCACGGAGCGAACCGGGGATGGTGTGAGCCCGGGGCCACGCGCGACGGACCAGATCACCCCCGAGCCGCCGGAAGAAAGGCGGCCGGTAAGGGGCATGCCAAGTAGAACCGGCAGCAGCGAATCGAGTGGGTCACGCGTATGCGCGGCCAAGGAGGGTGGTACCGCGGGAGCGCCAGCGGCGTTTCTCGTCCCTCCAGCCGATCAGCCACGATCGCAGGAGGCCCGCGCCACATGCCGCCGCCCGAATCGCCGCCGCCCGAGATGTCCGAGGGCACACATCCCGACGCCTTCTTCCCGTCGCTTCCCGGCCAGCCCGACCTTCCCGCCATCGAGCGGGAGATAGTCAAACGCTGGCGGGACGACAAGATCTTCGAGCGGTCGCTCGCACAGACCGCGGGGGGTCCGTGGTGGACGTTCTACGAGGGGCCGCCCACCACGAACGGCATGCCGGGCGTCCACCACATCGAGGCACGCGTTTTCAAGGACCTCTTCCTGCGGTTCAAGACCATGCAGGGGTACCACGTGCCACGCAAGGCAGGCTGGGACTGTCACGGCCTGCCGGTCGAGGTCGCGGTGGAGCAGGAACTCGGGCTGTCAGGCAAAAAAGAAATCGAGGCCTACGGCGTCGCCGAGTTCAACGCCCGCTGCCGCGAGTCCGTGCTCCGGCACGTGGACGCCTTCGAGGAACTGACCGAGCGGATGGGCTACTGGGTCGACCTGTCCCATGCGTACCGGACGATGGACCCCGCCTACATCGAGTCGGTGTGGTGGTCTCTCAAGGTCATCTTCGACAAGGGCCTGCTCATCAGAGACTACCGGATCAGCCCGTACTGCCCGCGCTGCGGCACGCCGCTGTCGGATCACGAACTCGGGCAGCCGGGCGGCTACGAGACCGTCACCGACCCGTCAGTCACCGTCCGCTTCCCGCTTGTCACCTTGCCCGAGGGCGCCCACCCCGCTCTGGCGGGCGCCGATCTGCTCGTGTGGACCACGACGCCCTGGACCCTCGTGGCAAACACGGCGGTCGCGGTCCACCCGGACGTGACCTACGTCGTCGCGCGGCGAACGGGGAGCGACGACTCGGTCGTCGTCGCCGAGCAGCTTCTCGCGAAGGTGCTCGGCGAGGGCTGGCACATCGCAGGCAGGGTAAGGGGCACCGAACTGGCGGGCGCCACATACGCGCGGCCGTTCGGGATCATAGGCGTTCCCGATGCCCATCGGGTCGTCACCGCCGACTTCGTGACTACCGAGGACGGCACCGGCCTGGTGCACCTGGCGCCCGCCTTCGGCGCCGACGACCTGGCCACCAGCCGCGCCCACGGGCTCCCCGTGGTCAACCCTGTCGGGCCTGACGGCCGGTTCAGCCCGGACATCCCGCTGGTCGGCGGCATGTTCTTCAAGGACGCCGATGAGCGGCTCGTCACCGACCTCACCGACCGCGGCCTGGCGTTCCACGTCGCGGCGCACGAGCACAGCTACCCGCACTGCTGGCGGTGCCACACTCGGCTCCTCTACTACGCGCTGCCGTCCTGGTACATCAAGACCACCGCCGTCAAGGACCAGCTGCTGCAGCAGAACGAGCTGACGAACTGGTACCCGCCCACGATCAAGCACGGCCGGTATGGCGAATGGCTGCGGGGCAACGTGGACTGGGCACTGTCCCGCAGCAGGTACTGGGGCACGCCGCTGCCACTGTGGGAATGCCCTGACGGGCATGTGACCTGCGTCAGCTCACTGACCGAGCTGTCGTCTTACGCAGGGCGCGACCTGTCGGGCCTCGACCCGCACCGGCCCTACGTGGACGAGGTGACGATCATGTGCCCCGAGTGCGGGCGCGAGGCCCGCCGGGTGCCCGAGGTCATCGACGCATGGTACGACTCGGGCTCGATGCCGTTCGCGCAGTGGGGCGCTCCGCACCGCAGCGTCGAAGAGTTCGAGAAGGCGTACCCGGCCCAGTTCATCTGCGAGGCGATCGACCAGACACGCGGCTGGTTCTACTCGCTGATGACCATCGGCACCATCGTGTTCGGCCGGTCATCCTACGAGAACGTCCTGTGCCTGGGGCTCATCGTCGCCGAGGATGGGCGAAAGATGAGCAAGCACCTCGGCAACGTGCTCGAGCCGATCCCGCTGATGGAACAGCACGGCGCCGACGCGCTGCGGTGGTTCATGGCGGCGAGTGGCTCACCCTGGGTACCGCGCAGGGTCGGCCACGGCCCGCTCGAGGAGATCGTCCGCAAAATCCTGCTCACGTACTGGAACACCGTGTCGTTCCTTGTGCTTTACTCGAACGCCGGCGCGACGGTGGGCGACGCCTGGGGCCCGGGCAGGCTCGGCGAGGCGCCGCCTCCCGCGCAGCGGCCGCTGCTCGACCGGTGGGCGCTGAGCGAGCTGCACACTGCCGTGGCCGACGTCACCGCCGCGCTCGGTGAGTTCGACACCGCACGCGCCGGGCGCAGAATCGCCGAATTCATCGACGACCTGTCGAACTGGTATGTGCGGCGGTCGCGGCGGCGGTTCTGGGAGGGCCCGCAGGCGCCGGAAGGCGCAGCGGCCTTCGCCACGCTCCACGAGTGCCTGCAGACGCTCACCTGCCTGATGGCACCTACGACACCGTTCGTCACCGACTACGTCTGGGGCGTGCTGCGCGCGCCTGGCCAGCCCGAGTCCGTCCACCTGACGACGTGGCCTGCCCCGGACGAGGCGCTCATCGACGGGCGGCTCGCCGCACAGATGGCGTTGACCAGGCGGCTGGTGGAGCTCGGCCGCGCGGCCAGGGCGGCGTCCTCGGTGCGGACCCGCCAGCCGCTGGCGCGCGCAGTCGTGGGGGTGCAGAGCGCGGCCGGCTTCGCGGACCTGCCTGAGCAGCTGCGGGCCCAGATCACCGACGAGCTCAACGTCCGCACTCTCGACGTCCTCGGCGACGTCGACGGCGAACTGGTCGAATACACCGTGCGGCCGAACTTCCGCGCACTTGGGAGACGTTTTGGGTCCCGAACGCCTGCGGTGGCGGCCGCGATCGGTGCCGCTGACGCCGCCGCGGTGGCAGCCGCGCTGCGCTCGGCCGGCGAGGCCACCGCCCTGGTGGATGGCGCGACAGTGACGCTCCAGCCGGACGAGCTCGTCGTCACAGAGACGCCGAAATCCGGTTGGGCGGTCGTCACGGACGCAGGGGACACGGTCGCGCTCGACCTGGAGATCACTCCGGCGCTGCGGCGGCTCGGGCTCGCCCGTGAGGTCATCAGGCTGATCCAGGACGCACGCAAGAACGACGGTCTGGACGTGACCGACCGGATCGAGCTCTGGTGGTCGGCCACGGATCCCGAGCTGACCGCCGCGCTCGCGGAACACGGTGACATAATCGCGCGGGAGGTCCTCGCCCTCGCGGTGGCGACAGGGCATGGGGACGGCGGCGCGGGTCTGTACGAGCACCGGGATACTGGGCTCGGCTTCGCCTTCTGGCTCCGCCGCCATTAGGCAGGCGCGTGCGTGCCCGCGCGTGGCTCGCCCGGCGCCTGCGGGCCAGCAGCACAACTTCCCCCCCGAAAACGTCACGGAAAACGGACATTCCGCCTGCCGGGACGACGTTTTCGGGGGGGAAGTCGCAGGAACCAGCCTGCACGCCCCAGTTCACGGCCGGCGCGTAGGTGGATGCGGATGGCGTCGTTGATCTCAGGCTGGCTGGCAGGGGACGCGATCTCGCAAGGGGCGGTTAAGCGACAGTCTCATTCGCCGCGTCGTGTCTGTTCTCTTACTGTCTGTTCTCTTACTGTCTGTTCTTTTACTGTCTGTTTGGACAATCGACAGATGCGCGGCTGCTCAACCATGATCGTGGTGGATCTCGAACTTGAGTTCATATATGCGACATGAAACCCAGCGCAATCATGAAATCGGGCCCCGGTCGAGACCGATCACCGCCTGGCTTCGCCGGAGAATCGCGACAAACCGGGCGGTCGGTGTAAAGAAAGACGCGCAGCCAGTGGTGTTTCCCAAACACTCATTCACCGGCGGCTCAGTCGGTGTGGCAAGCCCTGCATGGGGTGCAGCCGAGGCGTCGGGCCTCAGCGAGCGTCATGGTGTCCACGTCCTCGTCATCGACAACGCGGATGAGCACGCAGTCGCGCAGGTGATGGCGGGAGACGCCGCGCACCACCCAGACCGTCGCTGTGGGTCCCCCCGCGCTTGCCTTGGCACCCTCACGTGGCTGGGCGCTGACATCAGCCGAGGGCCCGTCCTCCTCGTCGGGCGCCGTGTCCGCGTGGAGGTCCTCCCCCGGGTCCGCCGAGGCGCCAGCCAGATCGTCGCCTGCGCCCAGAGCGACGGTGGGTTCGGACGGCCGTGGCACATTCAGGGTCTTCGCCCATGCCGCAGGGTCGCTGGGCTTCTTGTGGGCCGGGGATAGCGTCCGCACCGATGGAGCTGGTTCTGGGATGGCCGCAGTGGACGTTGCAGCCGCGTCCTGCCCGGCGGCCCACGGGTCAGGCGCGGAACCCGGCAGGCACGTGGTGCACGCGCTGAAGCCTTCCTCTAGCGCCTCGTCGACCGTGAGTTCCTCGGTGCGCCGCCGGGTCAGGTGGATGCAGCCCGGCACGTGAAAACGGCGCCGTCCTGGCACCACAAGGACGATGTCGCTGTCTGGCGGCGCCGATGCGGCCGCCGACTGGGATGTCTCGAACGCGCTATGCGCCGCCCCGGCCAGCACTCTCCCTGAGGTCCTCTCCGCAGCGGCGACGTCGTCCCCGGCCGTCTGCTCGCCCGCCAGGGCCGCCTGCTGGCTTCCCGTTCGCGCACCCGCTGGGCGCGCACCCGTGGCCGTCTTGCCCTGCGCGGCCGCCGCACCGCCAGCCGCGCCGGTGTCCGCCGGCGTTTCCCGAACGAACAAGTCGCGGCGTCTGAAGACGCCCACCGTGAGCAGGATTGCGGCGGCGACGCTCACGCCGATAGAGATGTACACGAACAACAGGTTGCTTGTGATCATCCCCACGACGAGCAGCAGGATCGCGATCACGACCCCTGCGGCGCTAATGACGATCACAAGTAACCTCCTCGCGGCGATGTCAGAACGTCGCGACCTGATGACCAGGTGCTGCGGACCGAGCGACTGAACCCGGGGACGAGGCACACAGACGCCATCCCACGGACCGGGCCCAGCCGCCGCGACTCACCATCGACGGGAAGCGGCAACATGCATTCCCGATTACGCGCGGCACGCACCTGCGCCAGGCACGACGCTGGACGGCGCGCGTTACGTGCCGCCTAGCGGCGCTCGTGCTGTGACGATCCATCTGCTGGCCGGTATCCACCGCCATGCGGTGCGGTCTCGGCAGGAGCCGGGAACGGGCCTGTCGTGCTACCGGACTGCTGGCCATTTCGCATGTCCGCGTGCTGAAGCGAGGCTCCGACCGGCTGCGGCTGACCCGAGCCGATGACAGGGAAGGCGCCGCTGTCCGTCGCACCGGCCTCGAGGTCGCGCAGCTGCCCCTCCAGGTATGCCTTGAGCCTGCTGCGGTACTCGCGCTCGAACGCCCGCAGGTCGTCAACCCTGCGCTCGAGCTCTTCCCGCTGCTGCACCAGGGAACCCATGGCCTGACGGTGGCGCTCCTGCGCGTCGCGCTCAAGGCTTTCCGCGCGCGCCCTCGCGTCGCTGGTGATCTGCTCGGCCTGGCGGCGCGCCTTGCCGAGGATCTCGTCCGCCTCGCGGCGCGCACGGCCGAGCGTCTCGTCGGCCTCCCTGCGCGCGTCTGCGATGGCCTGGTCCGCCGTCTGCTGCGCGAGCGCGAGAACACGGGCCGCCGTATCCATGTTGTCCTCGGCATGCGGCATACCCATCATCGCGGGCTCCGGCTGCTTCGGCTCCATCGGTGGCGGCTCGGGGGCCATGAGGTCTGGCTTGGGCTCAATGACAGGCGATGTGTGGAGGGCGGGCACCTTGCCCCGCATGCACTCAGCCAGCTTGGCCCGGAGCTCCTCGTTCTCCTGGATGAGCCGGTCAAGCTCTGCCTCGACCTCGTCGAGGAAGGTGTCAACCTCTTCCTCGTCGTAACCCGGCCGAAGCCTGGTCGTGCTGAACTGCTTGTTCCGCACATCCGCGGGCGTCAGCGGCATGTCGTCTCCTTGGCGCGCTTGGAAGTGTTCCTAGGACCGTACCTGATCAAAGCAACCCGACGAGTTTGATCATGGCCAAAACCACAATGAAAAGCACCGTGAAGCTCAGGTCCAAGGCAACGTTACCGAGTCGGACCGATGGGAGGTACCTGCGCAGCAATCTAAGCGGTGGATCTGTTGTTGTGTAAATCGCCTCAGCGAGCACCAGGACGATCCCCTTCGGCGACCACGAGCGCGAGAACGCCTGGATCCAGCTCAGCACCAAACGCCCGATGAGCAGCAGCAAGTAGAGCGAGAGAGCGTAGACGAGAATGATCTTCACGAGTCCCACAACGCTACCCTGCCCTCACGCCTAACACGGACCCAACCTGAATGGATACGGTTTCGTACCCTTACGTGTTCGAAAAATGACTCTGCGTCAATTAGCCCCGTCAGCTCTGATTGAAGAACCCCCGCTCCGCGATCCGAGCCTTGTCCTCAGCTGTGACTTCCACGTTCGCAGGCGAGAGAAGGAACACCTTATTGGTGACCCGCTCGATACTCCCGTGCAGACCGAAGATCAACCCCGCGGCGAAGTCCACCAGCCGCTTGGCGTCGCTGTCGACCATTTCGGTGAGGTTCATGATCACGGGAGTTCCCTCCCGGAAGTGCTCGCCGATCGTCCGGGCCTCGTTGTACGTGCGGGGATGCAGCGTCGTGATCCGCGCGAGGTCGGTGGTGTGCTTGACGGAGTCAGGACGCCAGTCGGCCCCCACGTCGCCGCTGTCCCCTGGCTCATCGGCCCGGTCCGCGCGGATCTCCTGCCTGTCGGCGGCATCAGCCCGGTCAGGCTCTTCGTCATACTCGTCGTACTCCTCGTAGGAGTCGAACTTGTCCTGATATCGGTCATCGTAGCGGTGGTCGTCCTCCACGAGGCCGAGGTAGACCGCCATCTTGCGCATCGCGCCGGCCATCCGTCAGTCCTCCGTCATGCCAAAGGTGCACTTGCGGTGATCGGCTGCTCGTCAGCGCAGCGGCCCTGTCGTCGTAACCCTGCGCCCGCAGCCGGAGCGGACGCTTCGAGCTGCACCGTCTGATCCGGGCTGTCCGAGCCTGCCGCCTGGTCGCCGTCGTCTGAACCCTGCCGTCTGTACCCTGCCGTCTGTACCCTGCCGTCTGTACCCTGCCGTCTGAACCCTGCCGTCTGAACCCTGCCGTCTGAACCTGCCGGCTGTGTAACCGCCGGCTCACACCGTGCCGTGCCGGGGGTCGCGTGACCCCTCACGTGCGGGACATTACCTGACGAAGACGCGCCTGGCGCCGAGCAACGCCGTACCAACCCGCACGTGTGTCGCGCCGGCTTCGATGGCTTCCTCGAGATCACCGCTCATGCCGGCCGAGATCATGGTTGCGCCCGGATGCTTGGCCCTGACAGCCGCCGCCACTTCCGCGAGGCTGGCGAATGCGTCCCGCGGCGGTGTACCGAGCGGCGCGACCGCCATCACGCCGCCAAGCCGGAGCCCATCCTGGTCGGCCACCTGTCCAGCGAGGGGCACCGCATCGCCGCTGGGGATGCCGCCGCGCGGTACCCCGGACACACCGACGCCGCCATCGAGGCTGACCTGGACCAGGCAGGTGATGAGCCGTCCCGCCCGCACGGCCTCACGAGCTAGCACGTGGACAAGATGCGGGCGGTCGACGGAGTGGACCACGTCGGCGTACCCGACGACGCTACGGCATTTCCTCGTTTGAAGCTGGCCAACGAAATGCCAGGTCAGCGGGAGATCAGCGCACTGCGCCGCCTTGGGCGCGGCCTCGGTGTCGCGGTTCTCGCCGATGTCGGTCATGCCGAGTTCTGCGAGCAGCCTGATGTCGGACGCGGGCCGGGTCTTGGTGACAGCGATCACAGTGATCTCGGGGACACCACGGCCTGCGCTCTCGCACGCGGCGGCGATCCGCGCCCGGAGAGCGATGATGTTCTCCGCAAGCTCCGTGCGCCGACCGGTTGCGGGTGCTGTCATCCGCACATCATCGCTCGCGCCAGATGAGCGCGGCGAACCGGCCTGCCGCGCCGTCGCGCCGATGCGAGCAAAGGTTGCTGGTCTCGGCGGTGCAGCGCAGGTCATGGCGGACCCGGCGAACGCCAAGCTCCGCGAGTTGTGCCGCGATTCCTGCCCTGATGTCAATGCCGGGAGCACCGGACCGTGTCACGCATCGAGCCAGTGGGACAGCTTCCGCGACGCGCGCCTGCAGCCGTGCAGGCACCTCGTAACAGCCTCCGCAGATTGCCGGGCCGACCAGGCCGTGCATCCGCGCTGGCCGGGCACCCGCGGCGGTCATCGCGCGGACGAGCGCGGGAACCACGCCGGCTTCGGTCCCCGCACGGCCCGAGTGTGCCGCGCCGACAATCCCGGTGTCGGGTTCGACTAGCAGCACCGGCGCGCAGTCGGCGGCGAGAACGGCGAGCGCGACGCCTGGCATGTCGGTAAACACCGCGTCTGCCTCCACGGCGGCCTCGCCAGGGCGTACATAGGTTACGCGGGTACCGTGGACCTGCCGCATCCACACCATCTGGCCGACCTCGATACCGCACGCTCGCGCGACAAGCTGGCGGTTCCGCGTCACGGCGGCGGGATCGTCACCGATCGAAAGCCCGAGGTTCAGCGGATCGTGGGGCGGCTGGCTGACTCCGCCCCACCGGGCGGTGATGGCTGTGCGCACCCCGGGGGCGAGCCCGGCGCACAGTGCGACGCTCGCGACAGCACCCATCGACTACTTGAGGAAGTCGGGAACGTCAAGGTCGTCGTCTTCCTCGAAGACCACGGGCCGACGCCGGGTGGTCGCGGCGTCGAAGACGCGCGACGCGGCCGCGGCCGTGGAATCGGGTTCGGCGGGCCGCGGTACGAAGGCCCGCGCCGATGGGCGGCCCGCCGCGTCGCCTGATCTCTCACCGAATTCGGAGAAACTGTCTGGCATCCCGTCTCCGGGCGCGCCGCCGTCCGCCTGCCCTCTGCCGTCGGCAGCCCTCAGGCCGTCCGCGGATCCCATCCCGTCCGCGGGCCCCAGGCCGGCCACAGCGGGCGAGGGCTGCGCGGGCGTTGCCGCATCATCACCGTAACCGGATCCGAAGCCCTGCGTGCCTACCGTGCCCGCAGCGCCTACCGTGCCCGCAGCGCCCACCGTGCCCGCAGCGCCCATCGTGCCCGCAGCGCCCACCGTGCCCGCAGCGCCCACCGGGGCCACAGCGCCCACCGGGCCGACAGCGCCGACCGGGGCCGGGGCACCCACAGGGACCACCGGATCCACGGAGGAGCCCACCGAGCCCGCGGAGGCCATGGAGACGGCCGCGCCCTGCGCCGTGACCGGGTCGTACGACCGAGGGGCGGCGGAGTCGCTACGCGAGGAAAACGCGGGGACCGCCGTGGCAGAGCTCCTGCTCTCGTCGAACCCGGCGGCGATCACGGTAACCCGTACCTCGTCGCCGAGCGCGTCGTCGATGACCGCGCCAAAGATGATGTTCGCGTCAGGCGCCGCCGAGTTGGCGACAAGCTGTGCGGCCTCGTTGATCTCGAAGAGACCAAGATCCGAGCCACCCTGGATGGAAAGAAGCACCCCGTGCGCGCCATCGATGCTCGCCTCGAGCAGGGGGCTCGAGATCGCCATCTCCGCAGCGGCAACCGAGCGGTCGTCGCCACGCGAGGAGCCGATGCCCATGAGCGCGGAGCCGGCACCGGACATGACGGACTTGACGTCCGCGAAGTCCAGGTTGATCAGCCCGGGCGTGGTGATCAGGTCGGTTATCCCCTGCACACCTGAGAGAAGCACCTGGTCGGCTGCCTTGAATGCGTCGAGCACGCTGACCTGACGGTCGGAGATGGAAAGCAGCCGGTCGTTCGGTATGACGATGAGCGTATCGACCTCGCCGCGCAGCCGCTCGATCCCGATCTCCGCCTGGGTCGCGCGGCGCTTGCCCTCGAAACCGAACGGCCGGGTCACCACACCGATCGTCAGCGCGCCGAGCGACCGCGCGATGTTCGCGACCACCGGCGCGCCGCCGGTGCCGGTACCGCCGCCCTCACCGGCCGTGACGAAGACCATGTCGGCGCCCCTCAGCACCTCCTCGATCTCCTCACGGTGGTCTACCGCGGCCTTGCAGCCGACCTCCGGATTGGCTCCCGCGCCGAGACCGCGGGTGAGTTCGCGGCCGACGTCGAGCTTGACGTCGGCGTCGCTCATGAGGAGCGCCTGAGCATCGGTGTTGATCGCGATGAACTCGACGCCCTTGAGCCCCTCTTCGATCATCCGGTTGACGGCGTTGACGCCACCCCCGCCGATTCCGACGACCTTGATGACCGCGAGATAGTTCTGCGGTGCTGCCACGAGGAGGGACCTTTCCGCTTGTTTACCTCAATAGGCCGGGCTGGCGGCGCGATCCGCAGCGAGCGGATGTCACAGAAACCAACCCTCACCCTCAAGTTGAGATTTAACGTTATGTCAACCTGACGATTGATACGGACAGTAGGGTCGCTGGGCAGCAGGGTCAACTAACCGGCCACGATCGGGCCCGGCGTGTCGCGGGCTGCCAGCCATACCGGGCTTGTCAGTCAGCCGGGCACCGTCAGCGTGTCGTCGCGACTGTCGGCGCACTCACGTCGTAAAGACGTGCGTGGGTACGCATCAGCACAGTGAGCACACGCGCCTTGGCGGCGGCGCCGCCCGGGCTCCCCCAGACGACCGTCACCCCTCCGGTGAGGTCAAGCGTCACGTCGTCCGCGGCCGGCGCGGTGACCGACATCAGCCGGCCGGACAGCGGCGCGGGGAGCTCATGAAGCACCGCGACCGCCGCCGCGACGGCCGGGTTTCCAAGGAGCGGGCCCGCGGGCCTGAAGAGCGGCATTCGCGGCGGCCGCCGCGCAGCTGACACCACGACGACGCCGAACCGGTCGACCAGGTCGTACCCGCTGCCGTCCGCAACAGCGAGCTCGGGGCTCCGCTCGGTGACGTGTATCACGATCCCGTCCGGCCAGCTTCTGGTGACCCGGGCGGACTGAACCTGCGTGATCACGCCGACCCGGCGGCTCACCGCCGCGGCGTCCACCCTGATGAGCGGCAGGCCTATGGGGATGGCGGCCGCCGCGAGTACCTGCGGGCGCGAGACCCGGTGCAGGCCGGTGACCTGGACCGAGCGGACCACGAAGAAGCGCGAGTCGAGCAGCGCCCACGCCACCCCCGCGACGATTCCTGCGAGGGCAAGCAGGACGAAGGTGGCTTTCCACGGATCGAGTGGCCGCCGTTG
Source organism: uncultured Actinomycetota bacterium (assembly GCA_963712955.1). Taxonomy (GTDB): domain Bacteria; phylum Actinomycetota; class Actinomycetes; order Streptosporangiales; family Streptosporangiaceae; genus DATFVJ01. The sequence goes on from CAVQKF010000021.1 coordinate 114,934, forward strand.
CCCGCCCCGCGGCAGGCGTGCGCGCGCTGCAGTGCCCGAACCGCCGCCCAGACCGCCGCTCCCCCCACCGTCGGCAGGCGCCGCGGGCCGCCGCGGCCCCGTCACGGGCCCTCGCCCACGCGGTCGCCATGGCGATCACGCAATGCCGCGACGATCAGCGGCCCGAGCGCGGTGACGTCCCCGGCCCCCATCGTGAGCACCAGGTCACCGGGCTTGGCGATACCCGCGACGGCGCCGGGAACGCTGCGGGCGTCCGGCGTGAACTGGCCGCGGCCGCCCGGCACGGCATCGGCGACAAGCCGCCCCGTCACTCCTGGCTCGGGATCCTCCCGTGCGGCGTAGACGTCGAGCACGAACGCTTCATCCGCCAGGCCGAGGGCGGCCCCGAGGTCAGCGGCGAAGATCCGGGTGCGGCTGTACAGGTGCGGCTGGAAAACCGCGATCACCCGGCCATTCCCCGGACCGGCCCCACCCGCGACGTCCCTCGCACTGCGCAGATCGGCGGCCAGTTCCGTGGGGTGATGGGCGTAGCTGTCAAGCACCCGCACGCCGTCGGCCACCCCCTTGAGCTCCATCCGCCGCCTTGTGCCGCCGAACGCGGCGAGGCCGGCGGCCGCGTCACCCGCGGGAAAACCAAGCTCGACCGCGACGGCGAGGGCCGCGGCGGCGTTGAGCGTGTTATGACGGCCTGGGATACCGAGACTTATCCCGAACGGCTGCCGCTGGCCGGCCCGCACCTGGAAGCTGACGCCCATGCCGTGGGGAGCCACCCCGGTCACCTGGTAGTCAGCCTCTGGCGCTTCGCCGTAACTGCGCAGCCGCAGGCCGCGCCCGGCCACATTCACAGCGAGCGCACGCGCGCCCGGGTCGTCGGCGCAGGTGACAAGCAGCCCGCCAGGACTGATCCGGCCGGCGAACCGCTCGAACGCCGCGGCGATTTCCTTCAGGCTGCCGTAGTTGTCGAGATGGTCGCGCTCGATGTTGGTCACGATCGCGGCATCGGGGGCGAGCAGCAGGAACGACCCGTCGCTCTCATCGGCTTCCGCGACGAAAAGCTCACCGGTTCCGCTGTCCGCACCGAGCCCGGTCGACGTCAGCGTGCCGCCAATGACGTAGCCGGGGCCTGCCCCGCACTGCTGCAGGGCGGTGGTGAGCATCGACGAGGTCGTGGTCTTGCCGTGCGTGCCCGCGACAGCGATCCCCCGCCGCCCGAGCATGATCGACGCCAGGGCGGTCCCCCTGTGCATGATGCGCAGGCCGCGGCTGCGTGCCTCGGCGAGTTCCGGGTTGTCCTGCCTGATCGCGGTGGAGATCACAAGTGTGTCAGCCGCGCCGAGGTTGCGGGCGTCATGACCGACATGGACGACCGCGCCGAGCGCCGCAAGCTCGTCCAGGACCTGCGAATGGCGTGCGTCGCTGCCGGACACCGCGACTCCCGCGGCCAGCATCACACGGGCGATGCCTGACATGCCCGCGCCGCCGATGCCAGCGAAGTGAACCGCGCCAAGCTCGGCGAGCCGAACCGGGTCGGCCGGAGCTACCAGGCCCATGCCGCGGCACCTTCCAGGCGGGCGGCCCGCCTCACTGCTCGCCTCCTGGTTGCGCGCCTCGCGTGACCGCCATCACCTCGTTGGCCAGGGTGAGGTCGGCGTCGCGGCGCCCGAGCGCGGAGGACGCCTCCGACATGGCCGCGACCATCGCGGGGTCGCGGAGCACGGGGATCACCGTGTCACGGATCCATTCCGGCGTGAGCTGTGCGTCCTCGACTAGCAGGCCGCCGCCCGCGGCGGCGATCGGGGCCGCGTTCAGCCGCTGCTCGCCGTTGCCGTGCGGGAGCGGCACATAGGCGGCGGGCAGACCGACCGCTGTGAGCTCGGCGCATGTCATCGCGCCGCTCCTGCAGATCGCGAAATCAGCGGCGGCATACGCGAGATCCATGTGGTCGACATAGGGCAGCATGATGTACGGCGGGCCGCCGGTGGGCAGCGGCGCTCCAGCGGCGTTCTTCGGTCCCACGATGTGCAGGACCTGGACGCCTGCCTGTCGCGCGTAACCGGCGGCGCCGAACGCCGCGCCGTTGAGCGAGCGAGCGCCCTGTGATCCGCCGGTAACCAGGAGCACGGGAAGGTCCTGCCTGAGCCCGAAATGCGCCCGCGCCTTGTCGCCAAGTGCTAGCCGGTCGAGGGTGGCGATCTCGTGGCGGAGCGGGATGCCGATGTAGGTCGCGTGCGGCAGCTGCGTGTCAGGATGGCCCGTGTACACGTACCTGGTGAACCGGGCGCCTAGCCGGTTGGCGAGGCCGGGGCGCGGGTTCGCCTCGTGCACGACAATCGGCACATGCCGCCGGCGCGCGGCGAGATAACCGGGTGCCGCGACGTACCCGCCGAAACCGACGAGCACGTCCGCCCGCATCCGGTCCAGGATCCTCGCCGTGGCGTTGATCGCGCCGGTAAGCCGACCGGGGACGGCGAGCAACTGCGGAGTGAGCGCCCGGGGCAAAGGTACCGCGGGAATGAGCGCGAGCCTGTAGCCCCGCATCGGGACGAGCCTGGTCTCAAGCCCACGCTCCGTGCCGAGGCACATCACCTCGATCGCCGGGTCAAGCCCGCGCAGCGCGTCAGCCAGGGCAAGTGCGGGCTCGATGTGGCCGGCCGTACCGCCGCCGGCGAGGACAACCCTCATCACCGGGCTTACCTCCTCGCTACGGTAAAATCTTCGCCCGCGACGCAGGACCGCAGTTTGCGGCGCCGAACGCGACGTGCTCGCGGGCACGGGGGCCGCTGATGCCGCGGCATCTACTCCAGCGCCCTGCCCAGGCCAAGCCAGCTTAGAACGCGCCGCGCCGCGCCGGGGCCACGAGCGGCGAGAGCTTCCGCCGCGCCAGGTTCCCGCTTGGCGAACGCCATCAGCATGCCGATCGCCGTCATCGTGACGAGCAGTGACGAGACACCGGCGGATACCAGCGGCAGCGGCACTCCGGTGATCGGCAGCACGCCGATGACCGCACCGATGTTCACCAGCGCCTGCACCACGATCCACGCGGTGATCGCTGTCGCGGTGAGCCGGATGAACGGATCGCTGACGCGCCGCGCGATCCGCAGTCCCGCGTAGCCGAGCCCGCCGAACAGGCCCATCACACAGAGCGTGCCGGCCAGGCCAAGCTCCTCGCCGAGTACGGCGAAGATGAAGTCGCTTGATGGATCGGGCAGCATGCCCCATTTCTGCCTGCTCGCTCCGAGCCCGACGCCGAACCAGCCGCCCGACGCGAGCGCGTACTTGCCCTGCAGCGGCTGCCAGCCCGATGTCGCGGCGTGTGCCTGCGGGTTCACGAAGCTGGTGATGCGATCGAGCCGGTAAGGCGCGGCGACGATCAGGATCGCGACGACCAGGCAGACAAAGGCCAGCATGCCGATGAACAGGCGGCCGGGGGTGCCCGCAACCCACAGCAGTGCGAGGAAGATCGTGAGCAGCAGGAGGGTGGTGCCGAGGTCGTTGCCGATCATGACGAGCACGCCAAGGATCCCTGCGCCAGGCAACAGCGGGACGAGCAGATGCCGCCACTCGGTGACCCGCCCGTGCTGCTCGTTGCGGGCAAGCAGGTCGGCACCCCACAGCACGAAGGCAAGCTTGGCGAACTCGGACGGCTGAAGCTGGAAGCCCCCGATCGCGATCCACCGTGCGGCACCGTTGCTTTCGACACCAATCCCGGGGATCGCGGCAAGTAGCAGGCCCACCACCGAGATAGCCATCAGCGGATAGCCGAAGACCCGGAACGCGGCCGGCTGGAGCCTGGACGCGCCCCACATGAGCGGCAGTCCGAGCACGACACCGAACACCTGCTTCTGGAACTGGAGGAACGGCGAGTCGCCCAGCGACAGCATCTGGACCGATGAAGCGGAAAGGACCATGACGAGCCCGAGCGCGAGCAACAGCGAGCTGATGCCGACGACGAGGTAGTAGGAGGCGAGCGGGCGGGCGAGCAGCCCGCGCACCCCCGCAAGCACCTCGGACGGCGCCGCCACCGGCGCGTGGCCAAGCGCGGCCGATGAAGCGGCCTGCGGCATTTCCTGCGAAGCTCCCGTGCCCGCCGCTGGGGCCGGCGGCGCCACGGCCGGGCCGGCTGACCCGCCGCCTGCCGCACTGGTCATGGCGCGGCGAGCCTGTGCACGGCCGCGGCGAAGGCATCGCCGCGGGCGCCGTAGTTCGCGAACATGTCGAGCGATGCGGCGGCGGGCGCGAGCAGCACCGTATCGCCCGGCCGTGCGAGCGCCGCAGCCTCGGTCACCACGTGGTCCATCACTCCAGTGTCGGTGCCGTCCACCTCTGTGACTGGGACATTGGGCGCGTGTCGCGCGAGAGCCTGGCGGATCTTGGCGCGATCCGCGCCGAGCAGCACCGCCGCCCGCAGTCTGCCCGCGGCGGCACTGACGAGATCGTCCACGTCCGCGCCCTTGAGCAGCCCGCCCGCGATCCACACCACCGCGGGATAGGCGGCAAGCGCGGCGGCCGCCGCATGCGGGTTAGTGGCCTTGGAGTCGTCCACGTAATCGACCCCTGCGACACGGCCGACCAGGCTGATCCGGTGCGGCTCGGGCTCGAACGCCCGCAATCCGGCCCTGACGGCGGCGGGCGGGGCGCCATAAGCGCGGGCGAGGGCCGCCGCGGCGAGCGCGTTCGCCACGTTGTGCGGCGCTTCCGGCCGCACAACGTTCACCTGCGCGAGCGTGACCGCGTCGCCGGGCGCGCAGAACGCGCGGTCGGTGAGAACGCCGCCGGTGACCCCGAGTTGCCCAGGCGCGGGCGCCTCGAGCGTGAACCCGACCACCCGGCTGCCCGCGTCCCCGGCCAGCGCGGCAAGCCGCGCGGACCAGGCGTCGTCGGCGTTGCAGATGGCGATGGCGCCCGGCGCGTAGATCCGCCCCTTCGCCTCGGCGTAGGCGTCCATGCCGCCATGCCAGTCGAGGTGATCGGGGGCCACATTGAGCACGACGGCGGCAATCGGGCGCAGGCTGGCACTCCAGTGGAGCTGGAAGCTCGACAGCTCCACGGCAAGCACCGGGTACGGTTCAGGCTGCGTCACCACGGCGGTGAGCGGGATGCCGACGTTGCCCGCCGCGATCGCCCGGTGCCCGGCGGCGGCCAGCATGGCGGCGAGCATCTTCACCGTGGTGGTCTTGCCGTTCGTCCCCGTGACCGCGAGCCACTCCTGCCTGCGACCGCAGGCAAGCACGGGCCGCAGCCGCCAGGCAAGCTCGACATCGCCGATCACAGGGACACCCGCCGCGAGCGCCGCGGCAAGCAGCGGGGTGTCCGGGCGCCAGCCCGGCGTCGTGACGACGAGATCCGTGCCCGCGGGTGCGGCGTCGGGCACCGCACCGAGCACGACGGTGATTCCGGCCGATTCAAGCTCAGCCGCCTGCGCCCGCCGCAGGTCGTCGTCGCACTTTTCAAGCACCGTGACCCGCGCGCCGCGGGCGGCAAGGGCCCGCGCGGCCGGCGGCCCGGAAACGCCGAGCCCGGCAACACACACTGCCCGGCCTTCCAGCCTCATGGCCCCTCACAGGCGGTCACGGAGTTATCCACAGAATCCCGCTCACCCATCCCGCCCCCCTTGACAGCCTGTCAGAATCACCAGTAGGGCAAAGCCCCCAAGGGCGGGTGGGGGGTCGTGTCAAGACGACCGCGCGCTGGAGGACGGGGCGAGCGTGACGGCAGCCCCAGCGATGGCCCATTGCTGGGGGTCAGTCACCTGGGCATCCACTCGACGTAGAACATGCCGGGCCCGAGCGCGATGCTGTGCCAGCCCGGGGGACGGCCCCCCGGAAACCCCCCGAACACGTACAGTCACTTGGGCATCCATTCGACGTAGAACATGCCGAGCCCGAGCGCGATGAACAGCCCGCAGATCAGCCAGAATCTGACGACGACGGTGGTCTCCGCCCAGCCGAGCAGCTCGAAATGGTGCTGGAGCGGCGCCATACGGAACACTCGCCTGCCGGTCAGCTTGAACGAGCCCACCTGGATGACGACCGACAGCGTAATGATCACGAACAGGCCGCCGAGAATCGCGAGCAGCAACTGGGTGCGGGTGCAGACGGCGAGCCCTGCAAGCACGCCGCCGAGCGCGAGAGATCCGGTGTCACCCATGAAGATCTTGGCCGGCGGCGCGTTCCACCACAGGAACCCGAAGCAGGCACCGAGCACAGCCGCTGCCACGACCGCGAGGTCGAGAGGGTCGCGCACGCTGTAACACTGCGAGGCGAGGAAGTTCGTGCAGTCGTTGCGCTCCTGCCATATCCCGATCAGCACGTAGGCGGCGAGAACCAGCCCGGCGGCACCGGTGGCCAGGCCGTCCAGACCATCGGTCAGGTTCACCGCGTTGGCCGACGCGGCGATCATCACAACCACCCACAGCACAAAGAAGGGCCCGATCGAGCCGCCGACGTCGCGAAGGAACGAGATGTGCGTATCCGCGGGCGTGATGTCGTAGCCGTCGGGGAAATGCTGCACGAGCAGTGCGAACACCACGCCGACGACGATCTGGCCACCGAACTTCGCCCCGCTGCGCAGGCCGAGACTGCGCTGCTTGTAGATCTTGATGAAGTCGTCGACGAAGCCGACGAAACCGAGGCCGGTCATCAGGACGAGCACGAGCAGGCCGGAGACCGTTATCGGTGACAGCGTGGCCACGTGCCCGACGAGGTAACCGACCAGCGAGGCGATGATGATCACTGTGCCGCCCATGGTGGGCGTGCCGCGCTTGGTGGCGTGCGCGGCCGGTCCTTCCTCCCTGATCGCCTGGCCGTAGCCGTGCCGTCGGAAGACACGGATCGCGAGCGGTGTGCCGAGGAGCGCAAGCACGAGGGACACAGCGGCCGCCACGAGGATCGTCTTCACGGCGCCACCTCGCCGGTGCGGTGCTCGTCATGCCGCGGCGACTCCCCGGTCAACGCCAGGGCCGCCTGTTCTAGCCCGGCCGCGCGTGACGCCTTGACCAGCACGACATCGCCGGGTGCGAGCAGCCCGGAGATGGCGCGGACAGCGGCCCGCGCGTCCGGCACATGCAGCAGGTCACCCTGCCATCCAGGCTCCCCCTTCGCCCCCGCGATGATCGGCGCGGCCTCGTCACCGACGACGACGAGTGCCGTGACACCGGCCCTGGCGGCGAGCGCGCCCACCTCCTCGTGGGCGGCCGCAGACGCCTCGCCAAGCTCGGCCATGTGCCCGAGCACCGCGAATCCCCGCCGTCTCATCGTGCCCTGCTGTCCCTGCTGTCCCCGCTGCCCACCAATCATGACCCGCAGTGACATGAGTGCGGCTGCCATCGCCTCGGGGCTGGCGTTGTAGGCGTCGTTGATCACCGTGACCCCGTCTGGCCGCTCCGTCGCCTCCATCCGCCACCTGCTCCGCGCCACCGCGGCCGACAGGCCGTCAGCGACGGCGCCGGTCGGCATGCCAAGCTCGCGTGCGAGCGCGGCCGAGGCGAGCGCGTTGAGCACATTGTGCGCGCCGCGCAGGTTCAGCCGCACGGGTGCGGCGCCCTCGGGGGTAACCAGCCTGAAGGCCGGGCGGCCTTCACCGTCGACGGCCACATCCACGGCACGGACGATGGCACCGTCTGATCGCCCGAACGTCACCACCCGTGCCGCCGTGCGGGCCGCCATCGCCGCCACCCTGGGGTCGTCGGCGTTCAGCACCGCGACGCCGCCGCTGGGCAGCACCTCCGGCAGCTCACCCTTGGCCCTGGCGACCGCATCCAGGCTGCCGAACTCCCCGATGTGCGCGCGGCCCACATTCAGTACCGCACCGAGCCGCGGCGGGGCGATCTCGCACAGCTTGGAGATGTGACCGGGGCCGCGGGCGGACAGTTCGAGAATCAGGTACCTGGTCCCCTCGTCGGCGAGCAGCACCGTCAGCGGATGGCCGAGTTCGTTGTTGAAGGACCCCTCGGGGGCGACAGTCGGGCCGAGCTGCTCGGCAAGCTGCGCCGTCAGGTCCTTGGTGGTCGTCTTACCCGCCGAGCCCGTTATCGCAGCGATGGTAAGCCCACTGAGCCCGCGCAGCCGTTTGGCATTCTCATGCGCCAGCATGGCAAGCGCGGCGGGCACGTCGGGCACGATCAGCGCGGGCACCCCGGTCGGCCGCGTGGCCAGGATCGCGACGGCGCCCGCCCGCAGCGCTGCGTGAGCGAAGTCGTGACCGTCAGCGCGTTCACCTGGCAGCGCGGCGAACAGGCCGCCGGGCGCGGCGCGGCGCGAGTCGATGACGACCGGTCCGCGTGCGACCACGCCGGGATCGGCGACCTGGTCCAGGGCGGCGCCGGTGATGGTGGCGATCTGCGCGAGCGATAGCGGGATCACACGTCCTCCGAATCAGACGCAGCCAGGGTAGTTGGCCGGCGGGCCAGGCGGGCGCGCTGGCGGCCAAGTGCCTCAGCGGCTACCTGCCGATCGTCGAAGGGAATCACGCAGTCGGCCACATACTGCCCGGTCTCGTGGCCTTTGCCCGCCACCACCACCACATCGCCGCGGCCCGCGGCCTGCACCGCGAGCGTGATCGCGGCGGCACGGTCCGGTTCGACGATCACATGCGCGCGCTGCGCCTGCGGCACGTCGATCGCCCCGTCGAGCATCGCCGTCAGGATGGCCAGCGGGTCCTCCGAGCGCGGGTTGTCGCTGGTGAAGATGGCCACATCGGCCAGTCGGGCGGCGATGGCCCCCATCATCGGGCGCTTCGCGGCGTCCCTGTCGCCGCCGCAGCCAAGCACGATGGCGAGCGTCCCCTGGGTGACCGGGCGCAGGGCACGAAGCACCGCCTCCACCGCCGCGGGCTTGTGCGAGTAATCGACAAGCACGGTGAAGTCCTGCCCTGCGTCGACCTGCTCGAGGCGGCCAGGCACACCCGGGCAGGCCCCCACCCCCGCCACTGCCGTCTGCAGCCCGATGCCCGCCTCTACAAGCGCGACCACGGCGCCGAGGGCGTTCGCGACGTTGAACGGCCCAGGCAGCGCGACGACGCCGTCGGCCTCAACTCCCCCGGGGCCCACCACCCGCATCGAGCTACCGTCCGTACCGAGGCGCACGTCCACGGCCCGCCAGTCGGCGCCCGGGTTGCCCTCGGCCGAGAACGTGGTCACGGGAACGTGCGCGGATCCAGCCAGCAGCCTGCCGTAGCGGTCGTCGACGTTGACGACCCCGATCCGCGAGTACTCCGGCGTGAACAGCCGCGCCTTGGCGGCGAAATAGTCGTTCATGTCCGCGTGGAAGTCCAGGTGGTCCTGCGACAGGTTGGTGAAGATCGCCACGTCGTAGCAGGTCCCTGCCACCCGGCCGAGCGCGAGCGCGTGGCTCGAGACCTCCATCGCCGCCGCCGTCACGCCGCGTTCCGCCATCACCGCGAGCATCGCCTGCAGATCCGGGGCCTCGGGGGTGGTCAGGGTGCTTGCCGTCGCCTCGCCAGAGACCCTGGTCTGCACGCCGCCGATGAGCCCGGTCCTGTGGCCAGCCATCTTCAGCGCCGCCTCGAGGAAGTAGGTCGTCGTGGTCTTGCCGCTTGTCCCTGTGACGCCGATGAGCAGCATGCGGGCGGAGGGATGCCCGTACATCCAGGACGCGACCTCGCCGAGGCGGGCCCGCGGGTCGGCCACGGCAAGCACGGGAAGTCCCGCCGCGGCGGCGTCGCGGCTGCCTGTGGCGTCGGTAAGCACCGCGACGCCCCCGGCGGCCGCGGCATCATTGCTGAACTCGGCGCCGTGGTGGCGGCTGCCTGGCAGCGCCACGTAGAGGTCACCAGGAAGAACACGGCGTGAGTCGTGGGTAACGCCGGTGAGCCGCAGCTCACCGGGCGTTCGCGGCCCGGCCGCTTCGCCTGCCGCCGCAGTGCTCGGCGCGGTGATCGTCGCACCGAGCAGTGACGCAAGCTCACCAAGGGGCCGGGGGTTGGCGTGACGGGGACGCATGGGCACGGGCACGCGGAGAGGCTACCTGGGATCACGGAGCCGTGAGCGGGACGTACGGTGCCTTGCCCCCGGTCGGCGGAACCTTCATCGTCTGGAGCGCAAACTTCATGATCTCATTGAACACGGGTCCCGCGACCGCGTTGCCGTAGTAGTCGGCGCTGCGCGGGTTCTCCACGATCACGGAGACAACCAGCTGCGGGTTACCCGCGGGCGCGACACCGACGTAGCTCGCGTTGTACCCGCGCAGGCACCCGCACGCCGGGTCGGACCGCTGGGCGGTCCCGGTCTTAGCCGCGACCGCGTAACCGGGGATGAGCCCCCAGGGCCCGATGTCGAGTTTCGGCACCCACTGAAGGATCCGGAGCAACTGCGCCGATGTCTGCGGCTGCAGCACGCGCCGCCACTGCGGCGGCTTCGCGGGGACGAACCCGCCGTGACCGTCGGTGGTGCCCTCCACAATCGTGGGCGTCACCCGCACGCCGCCGTTCGCGATGGTCGCGTACACGCTGGCGAGCTGGACCGCGTTGATCGCTACGCCCTGCCCGAAGGCCAGCGTGTAGCGCTGGTCGGACCACCATTTGCTCGGCGGCGCGAGGATGCCTGGGCTCTCGCCTGGCAGGCCAAGCCCAGTCGGCTGGCCGATGCCGAAGTTCCTGAAGTACTGGTACTGCACCCCCGGGCTGACATGCTGGACGGCTTGGACCATGCCGACGTTACTCGAGTGAACGAGAATCCCGGCCAGCGTGAGGCGCTCGGTGGGGTGCGGGTCGGCGTCATGGAACTGGAAACCATCCACGACTATCTGAAAGGGCACCGTGTAGGCGCTGTCCGGGGTCTGGCCGCCTCGTTCGAGCGCCGCAGCCGCCGTGATCACCTTGGCGGTGCTGCCGGGCTCGAACACGTCCGCGACCGCGGGGTCGGGGGCGCCGGGTGCGACCGCGGGTGCGCCCCGGCGCTGCGACGACTCCGCGGCCAACGCGAGCACCTGCCCCGTCCGCGGCTGCATCACCACCGCCATGCAACTATCGGCCTTCACCTGCTTCACTTGCGCCGCGCAGGCCCGCTCCGCCTCCCACTGCAGGTCCGGAAGGAGGGTGAGGCGCAGGGTGCGCCCGGGCACGGCCGGGGTAATCCTCCCACCCGCGGCCGGGATCGGCTGGCCGCCCGCGCCCAGCTGGACGACCTGGTTACCGTTGCGCCCTGCGAGCAGCGAGTCATATGAGTATTCGAGCCCGGCCGCACCGTGCAGCACGCCCGATGTGTCCGTGGTGGTGAAGCCGAGCAGGCTGGAAGCGAGCGAGCCGTCGGGGTAGACCCTGTTGTATTCCTGGGTCATCGCAATGCCAGGAATCGGCTGCCCGTTGATCCGTAGCGCGTTGATCTGGTCGGCGGCCTGCGGTGTCACCATATCCTTCAGCACCACGTACTCGCGGGACGTGGGGTGGTTCAGCTTGGCCAGGATGTCGCTGGCGCGCATCCCGAGCGGCACGGCAAGCACGCTCGCGTACTGGCTTCGCTCCGCCGCGGCCTGCGCCGCAGTCCCGCCGGCCATCTGCGTCGGATCCGCGTACACCAGGTCGGAATCGACTGTCATGGCGAGCGGGCGCCCGTCCGCCCCTTCTATCGCGCCACGGACCGCCGGGATCGGCAGGTCATGCAGGCGCTCGCGTTGCGCGATCGCGCGGTACTTGCCGTACTCCATGCCCTGAAGCTGCACCAGCCGGCCAGCGAAAAAGAGAGAGCACGAAAGCGATCCCGAGTACTCCGACGCGCAGTCGCCGCATCGGGTCACCGCGGCGGAACGTCGCCTTACGGACCGGTGGCTGACCGCGCTGGGCGGCCACCCCCCGCGGGCGCGGCTGCCCAGCACCTCGCATGCGGCCGTCGCCACTGTCGCGATTGGGGGCACCGCGCTGACCAGGGTTACGGCGCTGACCGGGGCCACGGCGCTGACCAGGGCGGCGCTGATCCGGGGCACCGCCCTGATCCGGGGCACCGCGCTGATCCGGGGCACCGCCCTGATCCGGGGCACCGCGCTGATCCGGGGCACCGCGCTGATCCGGAGCACCGCCCTCATCCGCGGCGCCGCGCTGATACGGGGCACCGTGGCTCCTGCCCCCTGGCTTCGGGCGCGCGGGCCTTGGGCCAGCGGGCGGGCCGGCGAATGATGACCCGCCGCCTGGGCCGCGGCCGGGCCGGTCGCCCGGCCGTTCGCGGCGGCCCGCACGCCCTTCTCCGCCCGTCAATTGCCTGTCCGGCGGGCGGGCCCGGGTGCCTGGCCATAGATGCGGCCCGAGTTCAGGTTCACGAACCGCGGCTGGCTGACAGGGACCATGCCGAGTTTTTTCGCGCCCTGGGCGATCGCGCTTGGCGATTGCGCATACGCGATCTGCTGCTGCAGTTCCTGCTGTTTGCGCGCGAGCGTGGCGTTGGCCTGCTGCAATGACGCCATCTGGAATGTGCCTGCGGCGAGAACGGTGTTCAGCAACAGCAGGCAGATAAGTCCTCCGCTGAGCAGGCCCACCACGAGGAAGACGAACGGCGGCCGCGGCGCCGTGCCGAGGCTGCCCGCTGTGCGCTTTGTCTGCTCTAGGCGTTCTCCATGGTGTCTGCGCTCCCCACGAATGCCCGATGCGGCCGGGTGCGGACCTGGCGCGCTCGCCGGGGGGGTCTGCGGATATGCGCGTCGGGGGCGCGCGGGGCGCGCAGGGCGCGCAGGACCAGTAGGGCGCACCGGGTGCGCGGGGCGTGCGGAGCCTGCGGGGTGTGGAGGCGCCGCCTGCGGGGGTTGCTGCCCCGGCCGGCGGATCGGGTCTGCGCCCTGCCTTACCCCCTGCCGCGGCGCCTGCCGCCTGTCGCCCGTGGGCGCCGCGCGATCGCGGACCCGTGGGAGCGCCGTGACCTGCGCTGCCTCTCCTTGCCGCCGTGTCGATGTCGTCATGCCGTCCCCTTGGCATTCATCATGCTGCCACCCGCTCCGCTGCACGCAGCCGAGCCGACGCGGCGCGCGGGTTGCGTGCCGTCTCTTCCTCGGATGGCCGCTCCGCTCCGCGGGTGAGCAGCCGGAACTTCGGCCTGCTTGCCGCGAGCGGAAGCGGCAGTCCAGGCGGCGTGCTGTCGGTTACCCGGTCGGCAAGTGCACGCTTGACAATCCGGTCCTCAAGCGAGTGGTAGGCCAGAACCACGATCCGGCCGTCCACCCAGAGCGCGTCGAGTGCGCCGGGCAGCGCCCGCTCGAGCACGGCGAGCTCACCGTTCACTTCGATGCGCAGCGCCTGGAACGTGCGCTTGGCGGGATGGCCGCCCGTGCGGCGTGCGGCTGCAGGGATCGATTCACGGACGATGTCGCTCAGCCGGCTTGTCGAAGTGATGACGGACCGTGCGCGCTCACGCACGACAGCGTCCGCGATGCGGTGTGCGAAACGCTCTTCCCCGTACTCGCGCAGCACGCGTGCGAGCCGTCCAGCGGTATATGTGTTCACCACGTCCGCGGCGCTCAGCTCCTGCCCGCGGTCCATTCTCATGTCGAGCGGCGCGTCTGCCGCGTAACTGAAACCGCGCTCCGGCTGGTCGAGCTGGGGTGATGACACGCCGAGGTCGAACAGGACTCCCTGGACGTGGCGGTAGCCGAGCCCGTCGAGGATCTCGGGTATCTCGTCGTATCTGCGGTGCACGAGCGTCACCCGGCCAGCATGGGATGCGAGCGCCCGCCGCGACCTCTCGATCGCGTCGACGTCCCTGTCCACCCCGACGACCACGAGTTCGGAGTGCGCGTCGAGCAGCGCCCGCGTGTGGCCGGCGCGGCCGAGTGTCGCGTCAACCAGTACGGCACCAGGAGAGCCGAGCGCCGGAGCGAGCAGCGCGAGGACGCGGTCGAGCATGACAGGAACGTGCTCATCAGCCGCTGCGTTCACCAGACCCCCTATCGCTCGTGAGCAGGCAGCCACCGGCAATGACTGGTACCGGCTGGCCGTGCTTGCTTGCTAGCTGGCGAGCGGACTGGCAAGCAGAGTTAGACGCCAGACACCCACTCGAACAACACGGCGTCCGGCCAGGTCTCCATCCGCCGCCGCTGCGTTGCAGGCTCCGCCTGGCGCCGGGGAAGGGACGTCAGCCGTAGCAGGCCGGTGCGGGTGAAGACCTCGCCGAACACCTCCGCGCCCGCTCGCCGACAGCGCGGCGCGTGGGCGCGCCTCACAGCACTCCTGGCAGCACCTCCTCGGATGCGGCTGAGAACGCCTCCTCCTGGTCGGTGAGGTAGGTGTCCCACGCCTGCGCGTCCCAGATTTCCAAGCGCGTGTTCGCGCCGATCACGACGCAATCGCGGCTGAGGCCCGCGTACTCACGCAGGCTTGGCGGGACCGTGATCCGGCCCTGCTTGTCGGGTACCTCATCGGACGCGCTCGCGAAGAAGACCCGGCTGTAGTCACGGACACCCTTGGACGTCACTGGAGCGTTACGGAGCGCTTCGGTGATCCGGCCGAACTCTGCCTCGGGGAAGACATAGAGGCATCGCTCCTGGCCCTTCGTGATCACCAGACCTCCGGAGAGCTCCTCGCGGTACTTGGCAGGAAGGAACAACCGCCCCTTCTCGTCGAGGCGTGGTGTGTGAGTGCCGAGGAACACCGGCACCCACCTCCCCTGCCCCCCATTTCAGCGTGGTGTGAAGCACGGCCGCTCCACACCGCCCCACTGTACTCCACATTTCTCCACCGTCAATTACGTCAACCGTCCTTTCAGCCGTATGGGCCGAGGAAATGCCCAGCTCACGACGTGTGGAGTGAAGTGGAGCGGCAAGCAGGGGCGGCGCCGCCATCCGGTCACCCGGCCCGCACACCGTCTCCGCGGAAGTGACCAGGCGATCGACCGGGGCGAGCCGAGCCGAGCCGGGGCTCGCTTGGGCCTGAGGTGTCAGGCAATGACCATTTATGTGACGTCACATAAATGGTCACGAGGCTGGCAGCCAAGCCATCGCACGCGGACCAGCCAACGACGTACTGTCTGAAGGCACGGCGTCGTACGCGCGGCGGGTATTTTACCCGTAACCGGCGTCACGGTGGTGTGGGCGGAGCGGGGCGCTACGGGCACGCTCCCGGAGGAGGCTAGGTGGTACTGAGCACCGGAGCGGGACCGGAGTACGCGCTCGACGATCTGGTCGGCGTGGCCGGCAAGATCATCCAGGCCATTCAGTCAGTGATCGAGGGAAAGTACGACGCGGTCAGGCTGACCCTCACCGTGCTGCTCGCCGAGGGCCATGTACTGATCGAGGACGTCCCTGGCGTCGGCAAGACGATGCTGGCCAAGGCGCTCGCGCGCTCCATCGACTGCTCTGTCAGGCGGATCCAGTTCACCCCTGACCTCCTGCCGAGCGACATCACCGGGGTGAGTGCCTACAACCAGGAAAGCCGCGACTTCGAGTTCAAGCCCGGGCCCGTGTTCGCGAACATCGTCGTCGGCGACGAGATCAACCGCGCCTCACCCAAGACCCAGTCCGCATTGCTCGAATGCATGGAGGAGCGGCAGGTCACAGTGGACAGGACGACCTACACACTCGAGCAGCCGTTCATGGTCATCGCGACCCAGAACCCGATCGAGATGGAGGGCACGTACCCGTTGCCAGAAGCGCAGCGTGACCGGTTCACGGCGCGCATCTCCATGGGGTACCCGGCGGCCGCCGCGGAGCTGGAGATGCTGGACGTGCACTCCGCGTCATCGCCGCTGGACCAGTTGATCCCTGTCGCGGAGGCGTCCGACGTGCGCGGCCTGATCGGCGCGGTACGGCAGGTGCACATGTCCGTGCCCGTCCGGCACTACATCATCAATCTGGTGACCGCCACCAGGAACCACGCCGACCTGCGGCTCGGCGCCTCGCCTCGGGCAACCCTGCACCTGGTCCGCGCCTGCCGCGCATACGCCGCCCTTGACGGGCGCGACTACGTGATCCCCGACGACGTACAGACACTCGCGAGCCCCGTACTCGCCCACCGGCTGCTCCCCGCCGCAGAAGCCGCCGCCCAGCACCGGATGCCGCAGCAGGTCGTGGCCGAACTGGTCGAGCGGCTCCCCCTGCCACAGCGACGCTGAGCGAGGCCGCCGTGGAAGGAGTGCCCGCATGCGGGACGTGATTACCGGGCTCACCACGCGGGGCAGATCGTTCCTTGCCGCGGGTTTCGCCGCCGCGGTGTGCGGACTCACCCTTGGTGAGCGCGGTCTGCTGCAGATCGGCGTGCTCCTGATCGCGCTGCCGCTGCTGTCCGGTCTCGCCACCAGCCGGACGCGCTACCAGCTCACGTGCGTGCGGCAGCTTGATCCCGCGCGGGTGCCTGTCGGCCAGTCAACGATCGTCACCCTCCGCCTGGCCAATGTGACCAGGCTGCGCACCGGTCTGCTGCTCGCGGAGGACGAGTTGCCTCACCCCCTCGGTGGCCATCCGCGGTTCACCCTCGAGGGGGTTGAGGGCGGGGGGATCCGTGAGCTGAGCTACCGGATCCGCTCCGACGTGCGCGGCCTGTTCAGGCTCGGGCCGCTCACGGTGCGGGTCGCGGACGCGTTCGGCATGGTCGAGATCTCCCGGTCGTTCACCGAGCACAGCAAGCTGGTCGTGACACCGCGCGTGGTAACGCTGCCACCCACGGACACCGCGGCCGACTGGCTCGGCGTGGGTGACCGCAGGATGCGGATAGCCGCGACCGCTGGAGAGGATGATGTCGCCCCGCGACCGTACCGTGACGGCGACGATCTGCGCCGTGTGCACTGGCGCTCCACCGCGCGGCACGGCGAGCTCATGGTCCGCCGCGAGGAGCAGCCGTGGCACAGCAGGGCGTCCCTGTTCCTCGACACCAGATCGATCGCGCACGCGGGCTCGGGGATCGGCTCGTCCTTCGAATACGCGGTCAGCGCCGCGGCCTCGATCGGCGTGCACCTGGCCCACCAGCAGTTCGAGATGCAGATGGTCACCGATGCCGGGGCGGTCGCTGTCGGCGGGATGTTCGAAGCAGGGATGCTTGACGTGCTCGCTGCCGCCCGGCCGTCACGCGGCGCGGCGCTCGCGAGGGGACTGACCGCACTGGCCGCCAACCCGGGCGGCCTGGTCGTCGCGGTGGCCGGGCGGCTCGACGCGAGGCAGGCGAGCGAGCTCGCGCGCAGCTGCCACAGGGCGAAGTCGGCTATAGCGGTCCTTTTGTCCGTCCCGACCTGGGAAGGCCGCTCCAGTGACGCGGCGTTGGCGGGCTCGGGTGAGGCGGCGGCAATCCTCGCGGGGGCCGGGTGGCAGGTCCTGACGGTGACCGCCGGCACACCGCTTGCCGAGGCGTGGGGACGGCTGCGACAGGCGGCATCACCGGCTGCCACCCGGATTGCAGCACAATGAACGGCCATTCAGGCGGTGCTGGCCCACTACTTGCCCGTTACTTGCCCCCTGATAGTGCGTCAAGAGCGACGAAACGGGCAGGCAGATGAACCTCCGGCTCACGCTGATCGCCGCGATCGCAACCATCGCGGCGTCGATTGCCCTGCACCCGCTCATCGCCTCCTCGACGTGGTTCTGGGAGGGAGCCGGGGCCGTCATCGTGGTGGCCGGTGTGGCCTCGCTGACCAGGCTCCGCGCGCTGCCCGTCGCCGTCTGCCTGGTCGCCACCGCGCTCGGCCTGCTGCTCTACCTCAACCTGGTCTTCTCCGGGTATCGCTCGCTTGGCGGCGTGGTGCCCACGCAGGCCTCCCTCGCCGCATTGCTCGGGCTCAACACCACCGGATGGTCGGAGGCGGCCAGGTTCGCGCCGCCCGTGCCCGGGCTGCGCGGCGTCACCTTCCTCGCGGTCGCGGGCATCGGGCTCGCCGCGCTTTTCACCGACCTGCTCGCTGTGCGGCTGCGTAAGGCCGCCGCGGCCGGCCTGCCGCTGCTCGCCCTGTTCAGCGCCACGGTGGCGAGCAAGGCCTCGGCCCCCCCCATCTACGAGGCGGCGATCTTCTGTGCCGGGGTGGCGGGCTATCTGGCCCTGCTCGTCGCGGATGGGCGGGAGCGTATCCAGCTGTGGGGCGAATTGGTCTCGGCGCGCCAAGGAGGCTGGTCCAGGTCCGTGCCAGGACCGGGACCCGCACGGCAAGCAGAGCAGCGACCAGGCCAGGGAACGGGCCAGGCACCACGCCAGGGAACGGGCCAGGCACCACGCCAGGGAACGGGCCAGGCACCACGCCAGGGAACGGGCCAGGCACCACGCCAGGGAACGGCCCGGGGCCGGGCCCAGGGCCGGGAAGTGCCTGTGCCTGACACCCATGCGCTCGCCGCGTCCGGGCGCCGCGTCGGCATTGCCGCCATGGCGGCAGCGCTTGTCATACCGTTGCTGATCCCTGGCCTGCATGTACGGGATCTTTTCGGCAGCGGGCCTGGCGCGGGGGGGCAGGGCGAGGGGCCGCTCGTTTCACTGCCCAACCCGGTGGTCCAACTGGACCAGCAGTTGCACCGCACACGCGCACGGACCATCCTGACCTACCACAGCGATAACAAGGACCCGCCGTACCTGCGGATATACGCACTGGACCTGACACAGACGGCCGTCAGCTGGGGCCTGTTGCTGCAGCAGGTCGCCGGCCTGGGCGGCGGCCAGATGCCGGCCGCTCCGGGGCTGCAGACCGCCTATGCCCGTCTCACCCATACGCGCGTGACGGTCGCGCGGGGAGTAAGCGGGACAGTGTTCAGCGGAACGCATACGGAAGACTTCCTCCCGCTTCCTTATCCAGCCGTCAACGTGGACGGGACCGGCAGCGGCTGGGCGGTGGACCCGGGCACGCTCATGGTGTGGTCGGCGAATTCCATAAGCAACCTCACGTACACCGTTACAAGCAAGGACGTGGAGCCGGCCGCGCAGGCGCTCCGTGCCTCGCCGCAGCCAAACCACGGCATCTCGGCACAGGAGCTCTTCGTGCCGACGTCCCTCAAAGCGCTCATCGGGCTCGCCCGCCGGATCACCAGCGGCGCGGTCACCTCGTACGACAAGGCCGTCGAGCTGCAGCAATGGTTCACAGGACCGGGCAACTTCACCTACAGCCTTGACGCGAGCGAACCGAACACCCCCGCCGGGCTGGAGGACTTCCTGCTGCACACCAAGCGTGGCTTCTGCCAGCAGTTCGCGTCCGCGTTCGCGGTGCTCGCCCGGCTGCTCGGCATTCCCGCCCGCGTCGCGGTCGGCTACACGGCGGGCACGAACCTCGGCAGGGGAAACTGGCGGGTCACCACGAGCGACGCACACGCCTGGCCCGAGCTCTACTTCCAGGGCGCCGGATGGCTGCCGTGGGAGCCGACGCCTTCGGGCACCGGTGTCGGCCAGGGGACGGCGAAGCCGCCGTCCTACACGACTTCGGCCGGCGGGCCGACAGGCTCTGTCGGTGCACCTGGGAAAACCCATCCAGGCGGCACGGGAACGCAGCAGGGCCAGTCGCGCAGTGCGGGCGCCTCGCAGATAAGGAAATTCCTGTCCGACCAGGGCGCGGGCGGCCTCAGGCTCGCGCGTCAGCACCACAGGCAATGGCTCTGGTGGCTGCTGATCCCGGCGGCGATCTTGCTGATCATCTTGCTGCTGCCGCTTGGCAGCCGGCTGCTCACGCGCCTGTGGCGGATGCTGATCATCACCCGGGCCGCTGCACCACGCCGTTCGCGAGCCCTCCGTGCCCACCTCGGGCGCACGCCCGCGGACGCAGAGCGGGCAGGAACCGCGACGGCCGATGCCGCGCGGGCGCGCATCCATGCAGCCTGGCTCGAAATACACGATGACCTGGTAGACTTCGGCGTCGGCTGCCCAGCGAACGAGTCGCCACGCGCGCTCTTGCACCGTGTCACCGCGGAGCTACGGCTTGCGCAAGCACCCCTCGACGCGCTTGGCCGCGTCGCGCTCGCCGAGGAGCGCGCCAGCTACGCGGCGAGCCTTGCCGACCTGCCGGCGCTCCACGCTGACGTGTCCGCGGTACGCAGGGCCGTCGCCGCGTCAGTTGACCTGCACACACGGTGGCGGGCCCGCATCTTCCCCGCATCGAAGCTGTCGGCGCTCCGGCAGTCGTCCCTGCACGCTCTGGATGTGTTCGGGTGGATCGAGGTGGCGACGTCGTGGCTGTCGGCACACGTACGACCGGGCAGGCGCACGCACCAAGACAGCACGGGCACGCCGTAGGAGCCGCCGCCGGAGCGCAGCCAATCCGCTAAAGGCAAGGGCGCGGGCAGAAGGGGACCTACATGTCCCCTTCCCGGCGCCGGCGCCAGCGCTCCTCCAGCCGCTCCATGAAGCCGTGACCGGTGGCGCGGCTGCGGCCTTTGCGGCGGGCGCGTGCCGAGCGTGCGGACGGTGCCCGGCTGGCGGCAGCCGATCCGCTGATGCGCCGCCAGCTTGTCAGAGCCCACATCGCGGTCGCGAGCATGACGAGGAAGCCCGCCACACCGATCCAGATGTACTTGGATACGACCCCGGCAAGCAGCAGGGCAACACCAATCAAGAACCCCAGCCCTGCCTTGACCACCCGGCGCTTGTAATGCACCCGTGGGTCGCTGGTACGCACTGCGTGCGCGAACTTGGGGTCCTCAGCCTCCAACGCCCGCTCGATCTGGTCGAGCAGACGCTCCTCATGCTCAGAGAGCGGCACGGGCGCCTCCCATGGAACCTTCCGCGCGCGGAGTCGGGACTTGACCACGCGGTACATGTCCAGAATACGAGTCTCACCATGCTGGTTGGAAGGGAGCGCCGCTGTTCGGCATCATCGGACGCGCCCGCGCCGTATCTGATCAGTTACCGCGACCGCGCCGGTAACTGCCGTCACCTCCGTCCCGGGCACCACTAACCTCGGTGGCATCGGCCTTCACGAGCGCAGCAGGGCCGACTGCTCCCTGGCCGAACCGCGCCGCGATCCTGTCCATCGCCCTTTCCGCCTCCGACCAGCCGGAAGCGCGGTCGCCGAGGGCAAGCTGGGTACCTGTGGCGGCGGCGTTTTCGAGCAGGTTCGAGGCCCGCACCCCGACCAGCCGCAGGGATGCCCGCGCATCGAGCCCCGCGGCCTCGTAGAGTGCGCACGCCGTCGCGTAGATCTGGCGGGCGACGTCGGTCGGCTCGGCCAGCGTGCGGGACCGGGTGATCGTGCTGAAATTGGCGAGCCTGAGCTTCACCACGATGGTCCGCGCGGCGTACCCAGAGGAGCGCAGGCCGCGCGCGGTGCGCTCGGACAGGCGGAGCAGTTCGCGGCGGATCACCCCGGGGTCGGCCACATCCTCGGGGAACGTCTCCTCGGCGCCGATACTCTTCTCCGGCGTATGCGGCACCACAGGCCGGCTGTCACGTGCCCACGCGAGGCCGGCCAGGTGGGTGCCCACGGCCTCGCCGAACTCGCGCCTCAATGTCGCCGCAGGTGTCTGCGCGAGGTCGCCGACGGTCCGCAGGCCGAGCCGGGCAAGTGTCTGGGCGGCCCGGTCCCCCACTCCCCACAGGGCTTCCACAGGCAGCGGGTGCAGGAAGGCCAGCACATCGGCGGCGGGCACGACAAGCAGGCCATCCGGCTTGCAGCGCGCGGATGCGAGCTTGGCGATGAACTTGCTTGGCGCGACACCGACGGAGCAGGTTATCCCGTGCTGTTCGTGGATCTGCGCGCGGATCAGGGCGGCGATCCGGCAGGCGGCCCGAGCCTTCGCTGCGCACCTGATACGTCAAGAAATGCCTCATCGAGCGAGAGTGGCTCTACCAGCGGAGTGACCGCGCGGAAGACTCCCATGATCTCGCGTGAGGCGGCCATGTACCCGCCGCGGCTTGGCGGCACGAGGACGGCACGCGGGCAGAGCCGAAGGGCCCGCGCCGTCGGCATCGCCGACCGCACGCCGTACGCGCGGGCCTCGTACGTGGCGGACAGCACGACGCCGCGGCCACCACCTGCGACGATCACCGGCTTGCCGCGAAGTTCTGGCTGGTCGCGGACTTCCACGCTCGCGAAGAAGGCATCCATGTCCGCGTGCAGGATGTGGCAGCCCGCGTCGCCGGTCATCGATAGCCGAAGACGTGCAACTGCGTGGCGATGTCGCGCAGCGCGGGGTGCTCCGCCGCGGCCTGCTCGAGCGCGAGCAGCGCCTCACCAGCGCCCGGATCAAAGTCCACAAGCGCGCTCGGCACCAGGTCGGTGAAGACACGGATCCCGTGCGCGGCACCAGGCCGAAGGCCGGCCTTCTCGATGAGCCCGGTGAGCCCGGGCAGCGTGAACCGGCGCGGCGTGCCCGCGTCATGCGCGCCACCGGCTCCCGCGTCGCTTAGCAGCCGCCTGGCCTCGTCGAAGTGGCCGGTGAGCGCCCGGTGGATGGTGGCGGCGATCGCGCCAGCCGCGAGCACGCTCACCGCGGCGCCCTGGCGCAGCACACGGGCGACGGTCACGAGGGCGGCCGCCGGGTCATCGACGTACTCCAGCACGCTGTGGCACAGGATCAGGTCGGCGCCCGCCTCGCCTGCGATCCCCTGCAGGTCGGCCACATCCCCCTGGACCGCCACAAGCGGTACGCCCTGCTCGGAGGCACGGCGCTGCGCCGCGGCGAGGGAATCTGGGCTCGGGTCCACCACGGTCACGCGGTGACCCAGGCACGCGAGCGGCACGGCAAATCCCCCGGTACCCCCGCCCGCATCCACGATGTCGAGGTGCTCGCGTCCCGTCTGCTCCGCCCGGGCCGCCGCGGCGCGGCGCAGTGCTGCCCACACCACGGCCGTGCGTGCGGCGCCCTGCCTGCCCAGATGGTCGTCGGCCACGGTCGCCCTCCTCCACCTGTTGCCGCCCGCCCTCAAATGTAGTGGCCGGGCCTTGCCAGATACAGCGCCGCCCTACGGGCCATCGATCTTGCGCCGCCCTCCCGTCACCCGGCCGGCACCGTGAAGGAGCGGCGGCGACTTAAACCGCGGGCTCGCTTGCGTCCGCTGGCGCGGGAGCAGTCACCTGGATGAGACGGCGTGCACCGCGCCGTTCCCATGGCATGGCGGCAACGAGCAGCGGGATCACGGTCCAGGACCAGTACGCCAGCGTGTACGCATGCCACGTCGCCGGCGCCCGGCGGGGACCCAGGGCCAGGTAACTGAACCCGGCCCAGACCGACGCCGCCACGATCGCTGGGCTGGCGAACCGGGTTGTCCGGGCCGCGAGGAACGGCATCGGCCAGACGAGGTACTGGACACTGACGCGCGGGCTCACCACAAGGAATGTGATCAGCAGCGCGGCGGTCAGGTCGACGGGATCGGCGCGCCGCCACAGATACGCGACCACAAACAGCGCTATCACCAGGGCCACCACGCCGAGCCTGCCCACCCCGGTCAGGAACTCCAATCTGCCCCGTGTCAGGGCGACGGTCCAGCCCCATCCCCCGATGACAGCGCGAAGGCCGATGATCCGGTGCACGATGGTGGGAAGCCGCCGTACCGGTGTCCCGACGGTGAGCGGTGAGGTGACCAGGAAGACGATCGGCACGCTCGCCGCCCAGCATGCGGTGCGCAGCCGTTTACGCCAGTCCGCCAGCATCAGGAGCACCCCTGGCGCGAGCAGCACCGACCAGACGCCGATCGCAACAGAAAGGCCGAGCAGGATCCCGGCGGCCGCGCTCCGGTGTGACCGGGCCACGACGAAGGCCGCGACACCCAGCACAAGCACTTCCGGCTCCAATTGGCCGTGCATGGAACAGATGAGGATGACGAGCGGATTGCAGGCGTACTGGAACCTGCGCAGCGGGCCACGCTCTGTCGCGAGTTTCCCGATGAGCGGGATCAGGATCAGGTCGGCCACGACGGGGGCCAGCCTGCCGACGACCCGCCACGGCAGGTGCGTCACCTGGCCGAGCTTGAGCTCACCGGCGAGCACGAACGCCATGGTCGGCAGGAAGGGCCAGCCCCGCGGCCGCCCGCTGAGCAGGGGATCGTGATGGTGCAGGACGGCGGCGGCCGCGGCCGGAAAGTCGAGCCGGAAGTCCTTGGGCTGCCACGACTCAGCGGCCGCCACGGCCCACACGGCGCCGCGCAGCACTGCTCCGACCGCGAGCGCCGTGGGCAGCGAAGGTTGCCAACCTCGCCATTGCGCAAGCAAAAGGAGCATCAAGCCGATACCGAGTACCGAACTGGCAGCGAACATATAACTCACGATGGATTGAGGATGACGGAATTCGTGCTGCGCAGGGGGCACTTCGGCGACATCTGCGGCGTCTTTCTTGCTCCGTTGAGGTCGGGCTCGGGTGAGGCTCGGGTGAGGCTCGGGTGAGGCAGGGACGCGCGGCAAATACCAGATCGCCGTGCGAGTCTCAGGAATGCGGGACAAATCACCCTGGGCATTACCGACGAAAGCCGAGGGCAATTACCGGCTTTGCGTGCGAGATTCAGCCGAGGTCCTGAGCTAGGGCGAGCGCGGCAACCCCGCGGCAGGGTACGGCCGCGTTCGTAGCCGTCGAGTAGACGCCCTGGCCAAGCGCTGTGCGGCAGCCCGCGCGCACCGTCCGCATCGCGCTGGTGGATCGCGGCCGCCGTGACGCTGGCCAGAACGATCGCCCGGCACCGGCGGCACCGGGCCGGAATCGCACCAGGCTCGGTGAGAGCACGCTCGCCAAGCTCGCGCGCGCCGGCTGCTAAAGGTGCCGCACACCCGGTGCGGCTGCGGCCGGACCTTCGACATCTACGAGGGCGGCGTGCCCGGCCGCACCGGCGACATGAGGCCCAGCCGCACCTCGCCCAGGCCGCGACGAGCCTCCGCTTGGCGTTCGAATACCTCGTTGACATTGGCGTCCAACGGCCTGACCGGCGGCCGCGCTTGATCGCTTGTGATCGGGGATCCTGCAGGGACAAGGCCGGGCTACCGCGTACGATCAGGCGAGTGACTGGACGCCGGTTTCATGCTTCGCACGGCGTGGCCACCGGCGCCGCACGCGGCGCAGCCGTTGTCTCCATGTGTGTGATGTGTGCGGTGTGCGCCACAACCGCCGGCTGCGGCCTGATCGGTGGCACGAACACCGGCTCCTTCGATGTACCCCAGGTCATTACGGTCACCAGCCTGGCGTTCCGTGACCAGGGAGTGATCCCACATCCTTACACGTGCTTCGGCAAGGGCGTGAGCCCGCCCATTCACTGGTCGGGCGTGCCGACAGGAACCAAGGCCCTCGCACTCGTCGTTGATGACTCGGACGCGCCGGTAACACCCTATATATACTGGCTGGTCTTTGACATCAGCCCGCGAACGGCCGAACTGCAAGCAGGCGCTCTCCCGCCGAACGCCCGCGAGGCACAAGGTAGCGATAACATGGCTCGCTACCATCCCCCCTGCCCGCGTTCGGGCAGCCACTCCTACCGTTTCACGCTGTACGCGATGGACGCGTCCGTGCCGCTCCCGAACGGGGCCCCGACGAAGGCGGCCTGGTCTGCGATCGCGGCACGTGCCGTGGCACGTGGCAGGATCACCGGAATTGTGGTAGCGAAACCTGGCTGACCGCGCGGCTTGGAAGTCGCCGCGACTCGGCCGGGTAAACGTCTGGATACCCTACGTACGTTCTGATTCGTAAAAGTTCTCCAATCGTGTGACAGCGGTCATAGTGCTCGGCCAGAATCGGTGTTCGGGCGAACAGCCTTGGACGGATCCAGGGCGCTAGCATTACGGGGGCAGGGCCTGCGTCGATGGCCACGTGGCCTGGCTGGCGCCTATCCATGCGGCCATGCCTGTTTGGTGGTGCGATGACGCTGTTCGTGGTACTCAGCCTCTTGGTCGTTTTTATCGGGGTTCTCGTTGCCGTGGCGCTCGGTGTCCGTTCCATGCGGGCCCAAGAGCGGGCAGGAGACGACGCCTGGGGACCCCAGAAAACGGACACTGAGTTTGGCCATCCCGACGAGCCCGGCGAACCCCAACGTCGCAGGCGGCAAGGTACCAGGCGGGCGTCCGGCCGTACGCAGCCCGATGGCCACGACGGACGGCGTGGCTACAGCGGGCGGGGCAGCCGCGCAGCCAGACCAAGGGAGAGCGATCCCTCGTACGACACCGATCCTGGTATCGGCACTGAGTACCAACGTGCCAATGGCCGGGTCGCGCGCACCGGGCGCGGCGCCGAGAAAGGTTACGGCGACGGGTACGCGCGCCGGCCAGTCCCTGCGGCAGCGCCTGGCGGCAAGATGGCCGGCGACGCGGGAGATCCACGTGTCCCTGCCCAAGCTGGCAGGCGGCGCATGAAGGAACAGCCAAAGCAGCGCGCCAGGCTGCCGAGGGGTCCTGAGGGCTGGAACGACACCAACTGGGACAGAGTCTCGGACGAGGACTACTGGGCGGAGCTTTCTTCCGACAAGCCGCTTGCATCCAGGACCGCTCAGTCCGCAGCCGATCTGAGGTCCCCGGACCCCGAGCCGAAGGAGGCGCGCGATGCGCGCACCGACCCGAACCTGATGCAGCCCGAACCGCAGACCGCCGCGATGGCCATGCCCGAATTCAGCGCCAGCGGACTGCCAGGCGGCCCGGACCGGGCAGAGCTCAAGGTCCCGGCACTTCCTGTGCGGCGCTCGGGCAGCACTCCGGACGCTGGGCGCGAGGTGCCCGCCGCGAGCAGGCCCGCTGGGCACGCCGCGGCGGATTACACCGACCCGAATCTCGCCCTGCTCGCGAGCCTCGGTGAGCCGGCGGTCGAGGGGCAGCCCACGCATGCCGCGGGTGGCGGCAGGAGATCGGCGCCTGGGGTGTCACCGGCCACTCCCCCGGGTGGATGGGCCGCAGGCGGACCCAGCCAGGGCGACTGGTCACACCGCGGGCAGGAGTATGCGGTCGCCGCGGGTAACCCGGCTGGCTATTACTCCGCGCCACCAAGCACATCCGGGACATATGGCAGCCCCTCCCGCGGCACGCAGCAGCAGTCCGGCGGCTACGCCACCAGCACGCCCGGTTACGGCATTCCCGCGACCACTGGCTATGCGGCAAGGAACTCCTACGACACCGGGCCCATCACACCAGCACCAGCCGGGCTCCCTGCCGCTTCATACAATGCCGCTTCATACAATGCCGCTTCATACAATGCCGCTTCATACGATACCGCTTCACACGACGCCGCTGCGTACGACGCCGCTGCGTACGGCGGCGCGTACGGCGCGGGGCTGGATCAGACGGCTGCCACGTATGGCGGCGCGTACGGCGCGGGGCGCGGCGCGTACGGCGCGGGGCTGGATCAGACGGCTGCCACGTATGGGCGGCAACGCCGGGCCTGAGACCGATTCGTCGGGGAGCGCTCACAGCGGTCCGCATGCGGCCGGCTCGTATGGCAGCTCTTATGACACATCGTCCTACGGCACAGTGCCTCATTCCACCCCGCCGCACCCCACCCCGCCGCACCCCACCCCGCCGCACGCCACCCCGCCGCACCCCACCGCGCCCCCCACCGCGCTCCACCCCACCGCGCTCCACCCCACCGCGCCGCACGCCACCGCGCTCCATGCCACGCCGCCGCACGCCACCGCGCCGCACGCCACCGCGCCCCACCCCGCCGCACCGCACGCCACCGCGCCCCCCGCCACCGCGCCCCACCCCGCCGCACCGCACGCCACCGCGCCGCACCCCACCGCACTCCACCTCACTGCGCCGCATGCCACCGCGCCCCAAGCTCCCGTGCCCCAAGCTCCCGTGCCCCAAGCTCCCGTGCCCCAAGCTCCCGTGCCCCAAGCTCCCGTGCCCCAAGCCACGGGATCCGATAACACGACCTCATACGGCGCGGGCTCGTACCCGGACGCCTACGGCGCCGCTGTGGGGAGCCAGGCCGCCCGCGACGCTGGCTGGGGACCACCTGACGCTTCCAACGGGCGCCCGGCCGAGGGAAGCTGGCAGCACAGCGGGCAGGTTGGCATCGGCGGACCAGGTAGCGCCGCGCCAATGAACGGTTACACCACACTGCTCCCCAACGGCTACGCGGGAGCGCTTCCCGCCAGTCCGGCTGACACCCCGGCGGGCGGTATCCCGTACGCCCAGGGCGGCAACTCCACGAATGGCTACGCCAGCCCGCCATCCGCAGGCGGCTTCGCCGCCAGTGGGTACCTGTCGAGTTCGGCCCTGTCCGCCCGGCATAGCAGGTTGCAGCCGGAACCGCTTACCAGCCCTAGCTCGGCCAACCCGTATGGTAGCTACGTGACAGGTCCGCCCCGCGCGGCCGACAACAGCGCAAAAGGCCCGGAACCGCGCAGACAGGCGCGGCACAGGAGCGCGAGCGCGTACGACGATCAGGGCTCGTACGGCGGATACGGTGATGACGGCGGCGGGTCACGTCACTGAGGTGCATGGCGAGAATCACGCCGCCCGTGCCCAAGGGCTTGACAGGCAGGCAGTGAACGCGCCGAGAATGTGGCGACCGGACAAGGTGGAGGCGATGCAGGCAGCCGCTCGCGATCACGCACGCACGTATCACCTGCACAAGTTGGCTACAGCGTTGGACGACCATGGCTTCCATGCTGCGGTGAAGACGACGTACCCGCCGGCGTTGCACATCTTCATCCCTGGTGCCGCCATGCTCGCGGAGACCATCGACTGCATCCCGATGGCCGGGGACGACGGGCGCCTCAGCTGGTTCTACCGCTGGTCATGGGGTGATCTGCTGCACAACACCGACGAGCCGGACGCGGCGGCGGCGAAGATCGCGGATGTGCTGGCCGCTCGCTGACACGCGTCCGCGATGGGTTTGGCCCCTGGGTGACCCGGGTTGACGATCACGCGCTCCTGCGCCCGGTGGCAACCACACCTGATTCACCGGTGCGGGGTTCGCCTGCGCTGAACGGGCAGTTTCACCTCGCGTCGCGCAACGCAGCGACCGCGGCGAGCGCGTGGCGCGTGCCTGGCACCTCGTGCACCCGGAGCACCCGCGCCCCCTGCCAGGCGGACACGGCGAGCGTGGCGATCGTCCCCTCCCCGCGCGCCTGGACGGGCTGGCCAAGCGTCTCCCCGATGAAATCCTTGTTGGACACCGCGACGAGCACGGGCCATCTGGTCGCCACAAGCTCCCCGAGCCGCCTGGTCAGTTCGAGCGAGTGCCAGGTGTTCTTGCCGAAGTCATGGGCCGGATCGACCATGATTCCGTCGCGCCGGACACCTGCGGCGACCGCACGCTCGGCTAGCCCGGTGACGTGGCCGATCACGGCCGCGGTGACATCAGCGTACGCGACGCGATGCGGTCGCGTTCGCGGCCTGAGCCCGCCCGCGTGCGCACACACCAGCCCGATCCCGCGGCTGGCCGCGACATCCACCAGCCCAGGGTCGACGCCGCCCCACGTGTCGTTAAGGAGATCAGCACCCGCGCCCGCTGCCACCTCGCCGACCTCTGAGCGCCAGGTATCCACGCTGATCACGATGCCGGGGTAACGCTCACGGACCGCGCTGACCAGGCTGGCGACCCGCCGGATCTCCTCGGCCGCGTCCACATCCTCGCCAGGGCCGGCTTTCACGCCGCCGATGTCCACGATGTCGGCGCCCTCGGCCACCGCGCGGTCGGCCGCGTCGAGCGCGGCCCCGAACGCATAGGTCGCGCCCCGGTCGAAAAACGAGTCGGGCGTCCGGTTGACGACAGCCATTATCCCGAACGACTCCGGTGGGAACTCCCTGCCGCCAAGCCGCAGCACGCCCTGGGTGCCCGCGCTCACGTCGGCCCGCACGACCCCGGCCCGCACGACCCGGACCACACGACCCCGAACGGCCCGACCCCGCAGCGCCCGACCCCGAACGGCCCGACCCCGCAGCGCCCGACCCCGGACGGCTCCGCCGCGGCCCGCCCAGCACCGCATACATGGACCAACTGGCCCGGGCGCCCGTTCCCCGTGCCCGCACGCCGCGAAGACCACCCTCCAGCTCCGGCTTCCGGTTCGACGGCCCGGCCCAGCGCCGTGTGGCGAACGCCGCAGGGCCCCGGCCTCCTATGGAGAGGATTGCATTCCTGCGACCCCTGCGCACATCGAGACCGTGTAGCCGAGGATCTGGTTACCGGGATTCCCCACGGAGACGCCCTCGCCTGTGGGACGCGCCCCGGACCGCCCGCCCGGCGGGCGTGACACCTCTCCAGGCCACGTGACACGCCGCGCAGCCGTTCGGGACAATCTCGGAAAGATCGCGGCAGCCGGGAAGAATCCTGGTCAGCAGGGCGCTGGCCGCCCGGGGATACGGGTAACCTCTGGCCGGGGTGAGCAAACGTGCAATTCCTGGGTAACAGGCCGCCGCCGCAGGACCTGACCTACAGCGACGTCTTCATGGTGCCGAGCCGCGGCGCTGTCGCGTCCCGGCTCGACGTCGATCTGACCACGCGCGACGGCAGCGGCACCACGATCCCGGTTGTGGTCGCCAACATGACCGCGGTTTCAGGGCGGCGAATGGCCGAGACCATCGCCCGCCGCGGCGGCATCGCCGTCCTGCCGCAGGACATCCCGGTCGACGTGGTCGCCGACGTCGTCTCGTGGGTGAAAGGACGGCACCTGGTGCATGACACCCCGATCACACTCGGACCGGGCGACACCACGGGCGAGGCGCTGAACCTGCTGCCCAAGCGTGCGCACGGGGCCGTGGTCGTCGTGGAGGACGGCCGGCCTGTCGGCGTGGTGACGGAGGCGGACTGCCAGCACGTGGACCGCTTCACCCAGCTTCGCCAGGTCATGTCGGCGGACCTGCTGACCCTGCACGCCGACATCGAGCCGGAGAAGGCGTTCGCCCGGCTGCACGAGGGCCGGCACCGCCTGGCGCCTGTGGTGGACAGTGCGGGCAGGCTCACCGGCATGCTCACCCGCACCGGCGCGCTGCGGGCCACGCTCTACGAGCCCGCCATCGACGCCGCACGCCGATTGCGGATCGCGGCCGCCGCGGGCGTGAACGGCGACGTTGTGAGCAAGACGGCCGCGCTCGCCGAGGCCGGTGTCGACCTGATCGTGGTCGATACCGCGCACGGCCATCAGGACAAGATGATCGCGGCGCTGACGGCGATCCGCGCCACCGGCCGGGGCGTGCCGATTGCGGCGGGGAATGTGGTGACCGCCGAAGGGGTCCGTGACCTCATCGACGCGGGGGCGGACATCGTCAAGGTCGGCGTCGGGCCCGGTGCCATGTGCACGACCCGGATGATGACGGGCGTCGGCCGACCGCAGTTCAGCGCGGTGCTCGAATGCGCCGCCGAGGCCAAGCGGCTCGGGGGGCACGTCTGGGCGGACGGCGGGGTGCGCCATCCGCGCGACGTTGCGCTTGCCCTCGCGGCCGCGCCTCGAACGTGATGATCGGATCGTGGTTCGCTGGCACCTACGAGTCGCCTGGCGATATCTTCCGTGACCCGGACGGGCGGCTGTACAAGGAGAGCTACGGCATGGCGTCCGCCCGCGCGGTCAGGTTGCGTACGGCCGACGACTCGCCGTTCGAGCGGGCACGCAAGCAGCTGTTCGAGGAGGGCATCTCGAGCGCCCGGATGTACCTGGACCCGCAGCGGCCCAGCGTCGAGGACCAGCTTGACGCGATCACCGCCGGGCTCCGCAGCGCCTGCACCTACGCAGGCGCCCGCAACCTGGACGAACTGCACGAGCGCGCGGTCGTCGGGGTGCAGAGCGCGGCCGGCGTACTCCGAGGGCATGCCGCAGGCCACAAGCTGGTAGCCGCAGGGGCGGCGCCGCGCCCACCGCATAAAGGAAGGCAACCGTCGGGCCGAAAGGCTGCCGCTCGCAGCTGACGTGTGACGCCTTTCACCTACCGGCGCGCACGCCGCGTTTAGCCGTCAGGGCCGTGCCGGCCCGGGACGCGACCCCCCGAACCCCCCACGGCGTGGCGGGAACCATCGGCGTCGGCGGGGGTGACGCCCGGATCGGTGACCTTCGCCACCCAGCTGCCGATGCGGTCGATCAGCCCGTTGGACGTCGCAGACTCGGCGTGCCCGTAACCGTGCTCGATCCACAGTTCCTTCGGCTCACCCGCCGCTTCGTAGATCTGGTGCGCGTGGTCCACAGGGAAAAACGGATCCCGGTCACCGTGCACGACAAGGAGCGGCACCGGAGCGATTTTGGCGGCCGCCTCGGCAGGTGGCACGGGCACCGGATTCCAGCGGGCTGAATTCACGCGGGTGTCGAGCATGGTCCTTGTCACCAGCCTGCCGATGCGATATTCCACCGCCCAGTGGACCCGCCGCATCGGCTTCGTCCCCCGGTAATACCAGCGACCAGGCCCGCTCACCGACACCACTGCGGCCAGCCCGCCCGCGTTTTCCTTCAGCCCCGCGTAGCGGAGCACGATCGAGGCGCCCATGGAAAACCCGACCGCCGCGACGCGTTCGAAGCCGAGTTCGCGGGCCCAGGCCGCCGCGACCGCCAAGTCCCTGATCTCCCGGTCACCGAGCGTTGACCTGCCACCTGAACGTCCATGCCCACGGAAGTCGAAGCAGACGACACCACCGAACCTGGTCAGCCGGTTTGAGATCCGCCAGACCGAGGGGCGCTGCCAGGATCCGGTGAATCCGTGCGCGACCAGCACGGCGAGGTCCAGGGATTCCGGGTCGCCGGTCCGTGGTGGCAGGTAGACCGCGTCGATCGGGACCCCGTCATCGGTCGGCAGGGTTCGCACCGTCGGGATCGGTGGGGTCACTCCGCCATTGTCTGGGGTCAAGGCGCGTGCTGAAGCCATGGGGTGCGCCATCTGGAACGGGAGAGCTAGCTGAGACGGCCGAAATCTCGCTGGAGTACGCCCAGGATGATCCGGGCGGGGAAGAGCGATCCGTCGTAGGTGAAGTGAACACCATCTGGCTGCCTCGCGAGCACCGGCCTGCCGCCGGGGCTGCTCAGGTAGTCGGTGTAACGGCCGTAAACACTTGTCGGGCCCGCGATGTTCACGTACTGCCCGCCGGGTACGAGCGGCGCGCCGAACCGGGCAGCGCTGTTCAACCGCGCGAAGATGTGCGCCCAGGCCGCGCCGCGGGCGACCGGCGGCCCGACCCAGAGCACCTGGGCGCCCGGGTTACCTGCCGCGAAGGCCTGTTCCACGGTCACGATCCTGCGCGCGTACTCGCGCACCCATGGCCTCGATGCGACGGCCGTGATCTCCCGGCCGTTGACCCGCATGGGCCAGCCATCATTGGCCCCGATCACCATGACCACCGCGTCGTAGCGCTGGCCCGCGACCTCCTGCCGTGCGCCGATCTCCCAGTTGAACAGGTCCGGGTTGGTCAGCCCGGTGCCATCCCTCGCTACCGTCGTCACATCGACCAGGCGAGACCGGGCCGTGATCGCGGACAGCTGCTGGCCGATGTAGTCGGAGAGCGAGTCACCCGTGACGAGCACGCGCAGCGGATCACTCCTGGTCGGGTGACGTAGCCGCGGTCGCATGCGCCGAGGGCGCCAGGCCGCGGCGTCTTGCCTGCCGCTTCGGCCGCTCCGTGCGCCATGCTGGCCCAGGCGCTGCCGCCATCCGGGGGCCGCAGCACCGCCCGGGCCCTGTTCCGGCAGCGCGGCCCCGCTTTCCATGCCGCCGCCTCCGGCCGTCACGTCTGGGTGACCGAGCGCCGCATCTAGCAAGCGTTTGGGGCCACCGAGATGCAGCGCCCTGGCGAAAGCGTCCACAGGTGTCCCCACGGCCACGATGAGTGTGCGGGTGAGGCCGGGCGACATGCCCTGTCCGGTCCGCACGAAACCGGCAGAGTTGAGCAGTAGCGCGGTCAGCAGCGCCACCAGGAGGACCGTACGGACCTGCCGCGCGGTACTGGTGCCCGCCGCGCCCGTCCGCGCGGCCGTACCTGAGCCGGGCGCGGCACCGGGTGCGGCACCGGGTGCGGCACCGGGTGCGACGGCGGTCGCGTCGTGCGGCGTAGGATCTTCGGTGCCGGTGGTCGTGACCTCCGCCCCCTCCATAATCGGAACCGGTTCTCGTCGCCTCAGAACCTGAAGTAGATGAACGGGGCCACGCCCTGCTGGTCCGCGATCGCACTGATCACGACCAGGAAGACGCCGAGTGTCACGCCCTGGACCGCCGGCGGCAGCAGCACGAACCGATCCCTGACCTCCCGCCATGTGCCTGGCCGTGGCACCTGGGTGGCCAGCCCGGCGACGATCATGATGATCACGCCGGGTGTGACCAGGGGCGAGGGACCAGGAGCGGCCAGCCTGCCCAGCAGCGTGAACGCGGTTCCGAGATCTGGTGCGCGGAAGAACACCCACGCCAGGCAGACCACCTGAAATGTGAGCAGCCAGCACGCGGCCCGGCGAAGCGCGGAACCGGCCTGCTCCCTCGGCACCAGTGTCCGCTCGCCCGCTGTCCACTTTCCGTGTACGGGCTGCCCTGGTGTCCGCTCGCCCGGTACCGCCTCGCCCGGCGCCCCCTCGCCCGGCGCCCCGTCGCCCGGCGCACCCTCGCCCGGCGCCCCGTCGCCCGGTGCACCCTCTCCCGGTGCACGCTCGCCCCGTGCGCCGTACGCCGGAGGCACCGCCCGCCGGTCGGACCACCAGCGCTGGACCGCCAGGCCGCCACCGTGGATCCCGCCCCAGATCACGAACGTCCAGGCGGCGCCGTGCCACAGGCCGCCGAGCAGCATGGTGAGCATCAGGTTGACGTAGGTCCGCGCGCGTGCCCGCGCGGTTGCCGCCGAGCGGGATGTAGAGATAGTCGCGCAGCCACTGGAAAGGGTGATGTGCCAGCGCCGCCAGAAATCCTGCAGCGACTGCTGGCTGCGTAAGGCAGGTCGAAGTTGTCGGGGAAGCGGAAGCCGAGCAGCAGCGCGAGCCCGATCGCCATGTCGGTGTAGCCGGAGAAGTCGCAGTAGATCTGCACCGCGTAGCCGTAGATGGCCGCTGCCACCTCTGTGCCGCTGTGCGCGGCGCGGGGCGCCGAAGACCGGGTCGACGATCCGGGTCGCGAGCAGATCGGCGAGCACGACCTTCTTGAACAGGCCGCCCGCGATGAGCGAGCGCGCGCGCCGCGGGGATGCCGGCCGCATCGCGCGGCCCGGCCAGTTGCGGGATGAATTCGCCGGGACGGACGATGGGCCCCGCCACCAGGTGCGGGAAGAAAGAGGCATAAATCGCGTAATCCATGGGCCTGGCGAGCGGGCAGCGGCCACGGTGGACATCGGCTACATACGAGATCGCCTGAAAGGTGTAGAAGGACACGCCGACGGGCAATGCGATATGCAGCAACTGCAGCGGCGCACCAAGATCGATCACACCAAGCATCTGGTTGACCGAGCCGATGAAGAAATCGAAGTACTTGAATATGGCGAGAATCCCGACGTCGAAGACGATCCCCGCGGTGACTGCCGCCTTTCGCACCTGTGCAGCGGGTGCGCGCGCGGCGACGGTGGCGGCGACCTGGTTGACCACCGTGGACGCGATCAGGAGGATGACGAACCGCCAGTCGGCGCAGCCATAGAAGAAATACGACGTAGCGAGAATGAAGCGGCGCCAGGCGCGCTGGCGCGGCATGAGACGCCAGGACACCGCGAAAACGACGGCGAAAAACGCGGCGAACTGGACAGTCGGGAAGAGCACCGTCTCACCACCCCCGTTGCTCCGAGACAGATTAATCAAGAAGGAGCGGAATACGGTGGAGAAACTCCGTGCGTGGCAGTGCCGCACCCGCGCCGCACCGGCGCCGCACCCGGCTGGGCGCTCACCCATGGCAATGGCCAGATAATGCCTGGGCACGCGGACTTATACGGATCTCTGCGGACTTCTGCAGTCGTCAGCGGACCCCATGGAACCTCAGCGGACCTCCGTGGAAACTCATGCCGAACCGTGCAATCCCGTGGGCAAGAACGCGCAGGTGGTGCCGTCCCGCGAGGTCGGCGATCTCGCTGGGCTTGCGCGATGGCGTGAAGGCCCACGGGACCGGCCGATCGCGATCGATGCCAAGATCACAGCGGAGCATGGTTCGGGGTGGCTCGAGGAGGCCTTCCGCGGCTACTGAGCGCTTCGCGGCACGACCCATGACGGCCCGGCCGAGCGGGGCGCCCTGGCCGGAAGCCGGCGTTCGCGCCGATGCCCGGGCCGGTGAGCACCGGCCCGGGCATCTTCGTCACAGAACTTTGACTAGTTCTCGTCGCTTGTGATCTTCGCCCGCGGCGTAGCCGGCCCGTCCTTCGGTCCCGACCCGGACGCCACTCCGACAAGCCCGCTCGCGTCAACGCGGGTGAGCCCCTCCTCCACGGGATAGGCCTCCTCGCCGTGCACCGCCACGTCACCGGTCTCAAGCAGTTCATCGGACATGCGCAGGCTCGTGAACAAGCCGATTCCCCTGAGGATGAGGAATGTGACCAGGGCGTCCCAGACAATGATCGTGATCGCCGCCCCGGCCTGGATCAGCACCTGCCCCGGGTGCCCGTAGAACAGGCCCACGCCTGCGAATCCCGGGGCCTTCCCCACCCCCAGGTACTCGATCATCTTCGGGTCGGCGAACAGGCCGACGAGCAGGCCGCCGAACAGGCCGGCGATGCCGTGGGTGTAGACGACTCCGAGCGCGTCGTCGACCTTGCTGAATGGCCGCACGCGGCTCAGGAAGTTCCAGGCCAGCCAGACGATGACACAGTCGATCAGGCCGATCATGATCGCGCCGAGGCCGTTCACGTAACCCGCGGCAGGCGTGATTCCGACCAGTCCGACGATCATGCCGTTGACCCCGCCGAGGAAGGTGGGCCGCGCTCCTTGCCCCATGCCATGTCCATGACGATCCAGGTCATCATCGCAACGGCCGTGGCGAGGTTGGTGTTCAGCACGGCAGCGCCTGCATCCACCCCCGCGAAGTAGGGGTCGCCGCCGTTGAAGCCGTTCCAGCCGAGCCACAGGATGCCCGCCCCGACCGCGACGAGCGGCAGGTTGTTCGGCACCCCGTGGGCACGGTCACGGGCGAGCCTCGGCCCAATCACCGCCGCGGCGACGAAGCCGGAGGTCCCGGCCGCGAGGTGGATCACGTAGCCACCACTGAAGTCCAGGGCGCCCTTATGCGCCCAGTAGCCGCCGCCCCAGAGCATGAACGCGTTCACCCCGTAGGCGAACGTCGACCAGAGTGGCACGAAGATCAGCCAGACTTTGAACTTGATCCGGCCGATCACGCTGCCGAGGAGCAGGATGGGTGTGATCGCGGCGAACACGAACTGGAAATAAACCAGGGACGACTGCGGGAACCGGAAATGCGGCATCCCCCCGTTACCGCTGACGAGCGGGATGTGCGCCTGGTTCTGCTCAGCGCCGCTACCGATCACCGGGCCGGGATGGCCGACGAACTTGCCGATCCACGGTTCGCCGAACCCCATCTTGAAGACCCACAGGACCCAGACGATGAGGACGAGGCAGAACGCGCTGAACGTCATCAGCATCGTGTTAACGGCCCACTTGCGCTGTACCAGCCCGCCGTAGAGGACGGCGAGCGCCGGTATGCTCATCAGGCCGACGAGCGTCGCGGCCGTAAGCTGCCAGGAGTTGTCTCCGGCATTCAGCCAACTTGGATAAGGAACCACTGCTCCACTCCTCCAGGCTTCCCACGGAGCGCCCACCCCCCAAGCAGGGCCGCTTCCCGCCGATCAGTTGGTACATGTCTCCCACGAGCGAGTTTCGGACAGGTTTCCCGTCTGTTACGCGAGTGGGAACGTGCACCGCTGCAGGCCGGGAGACATTTCGTCCAGGTTTCGGCGGTGGCCGCAGAGGTGCCATGGACAGCCGGAACACGGGCCAGGGAACGTCAACGGAGCCAAAAACCAAGGCCGCGAGGGTTTCGGCAGCAGCGCCAACTGGGTACTGATTGTAATTTATTAACGACAATCTGTTATGTGAAGCGCCCAGGCTTCCGACCGCGGCGGGGGCCCCGGATGCTACCCGGCATCTCCCGACCCCCAGGGCGTCCCCGCCGCCCGGTGCGTCGTGACGATCAGGTGATCGCGTCGGCGCGGCGCTGGATCTTGTTCATGCCGCGCAGCCACCGGTCGGCATCGCCCGCGCGGCGTGCGTACATCTGAGCGACCTCCGGGTGGGGCAGGATCAGGAACCGGGCCTCCCCCAGCGCTTCGACAACGGTGTCTGCCACCTGCTCGGGCTCGATCGCGGATTCGCCGAGAATCATGTTGCCGATCCCGCCTGTCGTCTCAAGCATCGGCGTCCGCACGCCCTGTGGGCAGAGCGCCTGCACAGTGATGCCGCGATGCCTGTAGGTGGCGGACATCCACTCCGCGAACGCAAGCGCGGCGTGCTTGCTCACCGAATACGGAGCCGCGCCGAGCATGGTGAGCAGTCCCGCGGCGGACACAGTGGTGATCAGGTGACCGCTGCCCCGGTCCAGCCACGGCCCGATAAGCAGGCGCGCGGCCCGTACGTGCGCCATGACATTCACCTGCCAGGACTGTTCCCACTCCTCCTCGGAAGCCTGCTCGTCACCGCCGCGGCCCACTCCGGCGTTCGCGCAGTACAGGTTGATCTCGCCGAATTCAGCGCGCGCACGGGACACCAGTTCGGCGACACCCTGCTCGGTCGCCGCGTCCCCA
Organism: uncultured Actinomycetota bacterium; assembly: GCA_963712955.1. Lineage (GTDB taxonomy): Bacteria > Actinomycetota > Actinomycetes > Streptosporangiales > Streptosporangiaceae > DATFVJ01. The sequence goes on from CAVQKF010000021.1 coordinate 153,345, forward strand.
GCCGCCGCGATCCCGCCCGTTTGCGCGGCAACGGCCGTGGCCGCGGCGCCGTCGATGTCGTTGACCATGACGCGGGCTCCCTCGGCCGCGAAACGCCGGGCAAGGGCTGCGCCGATGCCGCTGCCCGCGCCCGTCACGACGACGCCGGCGCCGGGCAGTTGCGCCGCTAGCACCGGACCGGCCCGTGGTGACGACTGTCATGCCGCGGTGCGCGTCCTAGCAAAGAGGCCCGCCCGCGACGTAGATGACCTGGCCGGAAACGAATCCCGCGCCCTCGCTGGCGAGAAAGGAGACGACGTGCGCGATGTCCTCGGTCTGACCGACCCGCCTGACCGGGATCTGCGACGCCGCGGCCTTCTGGAACTCGGTGAAATCCATGCTGATCCTGTCCGCGGTCGCCTTGGTCATGTCGGTGACGATGAACCCGGGCGCGACGGCATTCGCCGTGATTCCGAACTGGCCAAGCTCGAGCGCGAGAGTCTTTGTGAACCCCTGCATGCCCGCCTTCGCCGCCGAGTAGTTGGCCTGCCCCCGGTTGCCGAGGGCGGAACTGCTCGACAGGTTGACAATCCGCCCGAAGCGCTCCGCAACCATATGCTTCTGCGCCGCCCGGCTCATCAGGAACGCGCCGCGCAGATGGACACTCAGCACCAGGTCCCAGTCATCCTCTGTCATCTTGAACAACAGATTGTCGCGGAGCACGCCGGCATTGTTCACCAGGACCGTGGGCGGGCCAAGTTCGGCGGCCACACGGTCTACAGCCTCCGTGACCTGGCCTGCCTGGCTCACATCCGCGCCGACCGCGATGCCGCGGCCGCCGGCCGCGGTGATCGCGTCCGAGGTGGCCTTGGACGCGGATTCCTCCAGATCGAGCACGGCGACCGCCATGCCGTCCGCGGCGAGCCGCTGGGCCGTGGCGGCACCGATGCCGCGGGCGGCGCCTGTGACGATCGCGACCCGCTGCGCTGACTCTGTCATCTTCGTTCTCCTTAGTGCTGTGTCCTTGACTGCTGTGTCCTTGAGTGCTGTGTCCTTGCTGCGGTGCCCTGCTTTACCGGAGTGCTCTGTGCGTACCGGAGTGTCTTGTTCGTACCGGAGTGTCTTTTGGCCGTACCGGAGTGTCTTGTGCGTACCGGAGTGCTCTGTGCGGCGGAACGCTCTGTGCTTACTGGCTGGCGTTAAGCCGGTAGCGCCGCAACTCACGGTGCGCGAGCGAGCGCTTATGGACCTCATCCGGCCCGTCAGCAAACCGGAGCGTCCGCGCACCCGCCCACAGCTGTGCCAGCGGGAAGTCCTGTGCGACCCCGGCAGCACCGTGCGCCTGGATGGCATGGTCGATCACCCACTCGGCCATCCGGGGAGTGGTGATCTTGATGGCCTGGATCTCCGTGTGGGCGCCCTTGTTACCTACCGTGTCCATCAGCCACGCGGTTTTAAGCACGAGCAGCCTGGTAGCCTCGATCCGCACCCTGGACTCGGCTATCCAGTCCTGTACGACGCCCTGGTCGGCGATCGGCCTGCCGAAGGCGACCCGCTGCGTGACACGGCGGCACATCAGTTCCAACGCCCGTTCCGCCATGCCGATCAGGCGCATGCAGTGATGGATACGGCCGGGGCCCAGCCTCGCCTGCGCGATCACGAACCCGTCCCCCTCGCCCCCGAGCAGGTTGGCCGCGGGCACGCGCACGCCGCTGAACTCGATCTCTGCGTGCCCTCCGTGCGGACCGTCGGTGTACCCATACAGGCTCGTCCCTCGCTGCACATCCACCCCGGGCGTGTCCCGCGGGACCAGGATCATCGACTGCTGCCTGTGCCGCTCCGCGGATGGATTCGTCTTCCCCATCACGATCAAGATCTCGCAACCCGGGTTCATCGCACCAGACGACCACCACTTGCGGCCGTTGATGACATAACGATCACCATCGCGTTCGATCCTGGTCGCGATGTTGGTCGCGTCCGACGACGCGACATCCGGCTCGGTCATGCAGAACGCGGACCTGATCTGGCCGTCAAGCAGCGGCTCCAGCCATCGCTTCTGCTGCTCCGCCGTACCGAACGCGGCGAGCAGTTCCATGTTGCCGGTGTCAGGCGCCGCGCAATTCAGTGCCTCCGGCGCCAGCGCCGGGCTGTGCCCGGTGATCTCGGCCAGCGGCGCGTACTGCAGGTTGGTCAGCCCGGCGCCGAGCGGATGGTGTGGCAGGAACAGATTCCACAAGCCGCGCTTGCGTGCATCCGTCTTCAGCTCCTCGATCACAGGCGGGCGCGTCCAGGACCCCGCTGCCGCAGCCACCTGTCCCGCGAACACCGCCTCAGCCGGGTAGATGTGGTCGTCCATGAAGGCAAGCAACTGCTCACGCAACTCCTCGGTACGGGGGTCGAATGCGAAGTCCATGCGTGGCCGCCTCTCGCGTAATGCCTGCCCGGGACGTCGCGCCGGAGCGCCTTCCGGACGGGAATGTCGTGGGCAACACGGTCAACACTATCTACCCGCCGGTACGCCGATGTCTTCGGAGATCATGGAAACTGCTGCGCCGCGCTGGCATGCTGGAACGTGGGCTTGGAGGGGATGACCGTGATATGGAGAACGGAAGTGACCAGGGGGGACCCCGCCGTTAACGGGCATCGGCCCGCCGGGCAACGCGGAGACGAGGTGCCGCCGGAGCCAACCTGGCGGCGCCCGCATGCCCGGGTCGCGCACGCATACCGGCATGCGCTAAGTCCCCGCCAGCAGTCCGCGTTCGCGAGCTGGGCGTCGTTCACGCTCACGTTCACGGCGGTGCGCGGGATCACCTACGCGATCAGGCACGACATCCCGCCGTTTCACGATGTCGAGCTGGGCCGCACACATCTGCACCACTACATCTGGGGCATCGGGCTGATCTCCAGCGTCGGCGGCGTGGCGGTCTACGGCGACAGCAATCTGCGCTGCCACCCGGTGGTCGGTGCGGCCTACGGGGTGGGCCTCGCGCTCGTCGTCGATGAGCTCGCGCTTCTGCTCGAACTGCGCGACGTCTACTGGCAGCGGCAGGGCCGCTGGTCGATCGACACCGGCGTGAGCATGATCGGCACCGCCGGCGGGTACTTCGTGGCGATGCCGTTCTGGCACCACCTGTTCCGCAAGGGACCGCAGGCCATAGCGTGACAGCACCGTGCGGGAGCCTACCTAGGGAGCCAGTCGCGGTCATGACCCGGTCTCCTTGCCCGCACCGGCTTGCACGGAGACGAGACCATTTCGCCTGGACACGCCCGTAGATTGCTCAATGCAAAGGCCGTGTGGTTGCCTGCCGACGTGAATTCAGCCTCAGGTGGAGAGTTAGGTTACGGCTCGTCCGCCCCATACCCCGCCCGCTCCACTGCGGCGCGGTCGCGTATCCGCGCCGTCCGGCAGACCTTCCATTGCCTGCGCGGTCAAGAAGATCAGCAGCAGGCAGCGGCGTGAGCTTGCTGGAGCGGCGAAGCAGTCCCCGCCCGGCGTCGCTTACCCACCCGCTGAAGCCGCAGTTGCTGTTCCTCGGCTGGGAACAGGCCCCCCTCCTGCCCCTGCGCGCCAGCCCAACGCCAGGCGCATAACGGCAGCGCCGCCCTCTTCCACGTCCCCAGACGAACAGACGCCGCTGCGACAGCGCCCTGCGCACGACACCGCCATCTAGCTAAGCGTGGCCCGAACCTGACCGGAGGGAAAACCCGATGCTGTTGTCTCACCTGCTCCACGTGCTCCCTGACTGGCACGCCTATGCCCATCACTGCCACCGCATCGTGACGGGCCCGATCCTCAAAGGGCACAGGCGGCACCTCGTATGCTCGAAGCCTGGCTACTTCTACCCGTTCTGAACAGGCCCGGTCATGCCCTGAGCCCGGCGTCGGGTGACCGGCGGGTCCCGACCATGGTGAAGCGGGTGACCGAGTATCCGTCGTTCGAGGCCATGCTCGACCACGAGGACACCCCGCGCGATCGGCGGTGAGCTGGGCGAAAACCCATCCGGTTCGGCCGGGCCGGCGTCGGGAACATCGCAGGTCGCGTGCGGGAACCGCATGCCGTCTCTGCGCACCAGATCGGAAAAGATCGCCCCGTTCATCGATGCCGACGCCAGCATCGCGGGCGCAAACGAAGTCCACGTATCCGATCGGGCGGACCGGCCCCCCCGGCCCGGGCACCTTGCCGACCAGCGCGCCAAGGCCAACGCCGCCAGGTAGCCGAGGTCGGCGAGCAGGCTGCACCGTGTCCTCCCAGGCTGCACCGTGTCCTCCCAGGCTGCACCGTGTCCTCCCAGGCCTGCGGTATGCGAGTCGGCCACTATGCGGACACTACCCTGGGGGTCTGACACGCGCAGAATGAGTTTCGCCGCAGAAGATGGCGCGTCGCGGCGTGAAGGCAACCTTCATGCGGGTAGTGTCGTCCACATTCATAAAGGGCAGATGTGGGAACCGACCGGGAGAATCCGGGGAGGATGATCGTTCCCGTGAGAATTGCGATCGCGCTCTACGATCGATTCAGGAACTTGATCCACGAACTCGCCAAATTCGGCATCATCGGGGTCGCGGCGTTTGCCGCCACCTGGGGCGGGACGAACCTGCTGCACTTCGGGTTGCAGATGGGCCCGCTGACCTCGAACACCATCGCCACGGTGGTGGCGGCGACCCTCGCGTTCGCGGGTAACCGCTACTGGACCTTCCGTAACCGGGCGGCGACCGGGCTCGGACGTGAATATTTCCTTTTCTTCGTGCTCAACGGCGTGGGCCTGCTCATCCAGTTGCTGTGCATCGGGTTCACTCACTACACGCTCAAGCTGGACGACCACTTCTCCTACAACGTGGCGCTGATCGTCGGCATCGGGATTGGAACGCTGTTCAGGTACTGGTCGTACAAGAAGTGGGTCTTCCTGCCGCCACAGCTTCCCGCCGTCGATGCACGGACAGGCCTGCCATCGCCGGACGAGGTCACCGCACCTGACTCGCTCAGGGGGACGTTCGCTGACGGTTTGCGCGGCACCCGGATCTACGGCAGCGGCCAGGCGCAGCAGCCGCTGGCCAGGCGTGATCTTGCTGACGGTTCGGACCCGAGCCCCGGGCGCGATACGAACCCGAAGGGCTAACCGATTACCGGCGGCCCGTGCGGGCCGTCAGGCCAGCCGGATCGCGTGGTCGCCCCGCGGAACGAGCCGGCCAATCACGGGCGCACCTGGCACCTCCCCTGCGAGCAGCAGCCCACCGGACGTCTGAGCATCCGCGAGGAGCAGGCATTCCTCCTCGCTCGCGGTGCCGCGGTCCAGGTGCGGCGACACCCAGGAGAGGTTGCGCCGCGTACCGCCGCTCACGAATCCTGCCCGTACCGCCGCGCGTGCCCCCTCCAGGTACGGGACGGCCGCTGTGTCGATGACCGCGCTGACCCTGCTAGCCCGCGCCAGCTTGTAGAGGTGGCCGAGCAGCCCGAAGCCGGTCACGTCGGTGCCGCAGCGCACGCCCGCGCTGAGCGCACTTCGCGAAGCGTCCGCGTTGAGCTTGGTCATCGTGTCGATGGCCTGTGGGAAGACCTCACCGGTGGTCTTGTGCCTGTTGTTGAGCACGCCGCTTCCTAGCGGCTTACTGAGCGAAAGCGGCAGGCCGGGCAGGCCTGCGCCGAGGCGGAGCAACCGCGCGGGATCGGCGATCCCGGTCACGGCCATGCCGTACTTCGGCTCCGGGTCATCAATGCTGTGCCCGCCAGCCACGTGGCAGCCCGCGGAGCGCGCCACATCAAGGCCGCCTCGCAGCACCTCGGCGGCAAGCTCGAACGGAACGCGATCACGGGGCCAGCCAAGCAGGTTCACCGCGACCACGGGTTCGCCGCCGACCGCGTACACGTCAGACAGCGCGTTCGCGGCCGCGATCCGGCCCCAGTCGTAAGGGTCGTCGACCACAGGGGTGAAGAAATCCGTGGTGAGGACGAGGGCACGCGCGGTCCCGGCACCGCCACGCGTACCGGTGCCTCCGGCTCCGTCCTCCACACTGCCGACGGGGCCTACGGAACCCAGGACCACAACCGCGGCGTCATCTCCGTCGTCCAGGCCCACAATCAGCTCGCCACGGATTCCGGCGGCGGGGCGGCCAGCCAGCGCCGCCACCATCTCCTCAAGTTCCCCAGGCGGTATCTTGCAAGCACAGCCGCCGCCAGCCGCGTACTGAGTCATCCGCACGTTCTTGATCTCTACCGTACCCACTAGGCCTCCCAGCCGCGCTGACCACAACACCTCGTCGGCGTCCCGCCGGTGCTGCCGGTGCTGACCGTACCGCCGGTGCTGACCGTACTACCGGTGCTGCCGGTGCCGGCCCGTGCGCCCCTGCGCCGTGCTGCTCGTGGTGCCCACGAAACCTCGCTGCCACGGACCTGCCTACGATAAGGGGAATCATGCACGTGATTGCCACCGCCGGACATGTCGATCATGGGAAGTCGGCGCTCGTGCGGGCGCTCACAGGAATGGAGCCCGACCGCTGGGCGGAGGAGCTTCGCCGCGGGATGACCATCGACCTCGGGTTCTGCTGGACTTCCCTCCGTAGCGCGACCGGTGGAGCCGGTGGAGCTGATGAGGCCAGTGGCACAGTGGAGACAAACGGGTCCAGCAAGGCTCACGGGGCACGGATGCCCGGTGGGGCACGCGACGCCGCCATAACTGGCCAGGCGAGCACGGCTTCGGGGCGGAGCATGGGTGAGGCAGGTGGCCCAGCCCGGCGTGGCCCAGCCCGGCGTGGCCCAGCCCGGCGTGGCCCAGCCCGGCGTGGCTGACCTCAACGTGGCTGAGGTCAAGGTGGCTCAGGTCGACGTGGCCTTCGTCGATGTTCCTGGGCACGAGCGTTACGTCGCGAACATGCTGGCCGGTGTCGGCCCGGCGCCCGCCATCCTTTTCGTCGTCGCGGCCGACGAGGGCTGGCGCGCGCAGTCCGAGGAGCATCTCGCCGCTATCGACGCCCTCGGCGTGCGCCACGGCCTGCTCGCCGTTACCCGGTCCGACCTCGCCGATCCCGCCCCGGCGATCGAGGCGGCAAGCGCGCGGATCGCTCGGACCTCACTGGGGCAGGTCGAAGCCATCGCGGTCAGCTCGGTCACCGGTGCGGGCCTCAACGAACTCCGGGCCGCCATCGGCCGTCTGATCAGGAGGCTCGCACCACCTGATCCCGCTGCAGACGTGCGGCTCTGGATCGACAGGTCCTTCACCATCACCGGCCATGGCACCGTGGTCACCGGAACGCTCACGGCGGGCACCATCCGGGTCGGTGACGAGCTGCTCACGATGCCCGGCCAGCGCCTGCTGCGCGTCCGCGGGCTGCAGGCACTGGGGACTCAGCGCACGGAGGTGACCGCTTACGCGCGGGTCGCGGTCAACCTGCGCGGCGCCGACCCCGGTGAGGTGCGCCGCGGCAGCACACTTGTCACCCCGGGCAGGTGGCTCGGCACACGGCAAGCGGACGTGCGGCTCGCCCGGCTCGACAGCAGTAGCGCCACCGCGCTCCCCTCCATGGCGATGCTGCACATCGGCACCGCTGCGATTGACGTCCGGGTCCGCAAACTCGGCGGCGATACGGTGCGGCTAGGCCTCAGCGCGCCCCTGCCGCTGCGAATCGGTGACACCGCCGCGCTCCGTGACCCGGGCAGGCAGCTCATCGTGGCCGGTGTCACCCTCCTTGACGTGCGGCCGCCGTCGCTGCGCGGGCGGGGCGCAGCGCGGGAACGAGCTGCCGAGCTTGACCGCCTGCCTGACCGCGCCGACACCGCCAGCGAACTGCGACGGCGCAAGCTCGTCCGGGCGCGCGACCTCGCCGCCATGGGCGCCGCTCCGCAGGCACCGCCGGTAGCCGGCGACTGGCTGGCCGATCCCGGCTGGTGGCGCGAGCTTGGCGGCCGGCTCGCGAGCCTGGTGGAGGCGCATGCCGCGAGCCACCCGCTCGACCCGGGGCTTCCGGCCGAGATTGCCAGGCAGCGGCTTGGCCTGCCCGACCGCAGGCTGGTCGAGGCGCTCGTGCAGCCGCCACTTGAGTACGAGGGCGGCAAGATCTATGGATCGCGCGCCGCGCCTGGCCTTCCGCCGCAGGTCCTTGAAACGGTCGAGGTCATCCGCACCGGCCTGCGCCGCGATCCCTTCCTCGCTCCGGATGCGGACAGACTGCGCGATCTCGGGCTCGATCGGCGCCAGCTCGCCGCAGCCGTTAGGGCCGGATACCTGCTTCGCGTGTCGCAGGACGTTTACCTGCTGCCCGGCGCGGACAACGACGCCGCCCGGATCCTCGCTGGCCTGCCGCAGCCGTTCACGCTGAGCCAGGCGCGGCAGGCCCTCGGGACGACCCGCCGGGTGGCGGTGCCGCTGCTCGAGATGCTCGACAGGCTTGGCCGCACCGCTTGGGTGGACGAGACCCGGCGGCGTGCCAGATGATGGCCCGACCTGCTGCTTGCGAGGTTTGCGATGGCTGTTGTGGACGAGGTGCTCACGGACCTGACCGCTGAGGGGGACGACCTCGAACAGGCGGTGGCCGCTCTCACCTCGTCGCAGTGGGCGCTGCCGACGCCCGCACCCGGCTGGACGATCGCGCATCAGATCGCCCATCTGGCATCCACGGACGGGATGGTCGCGCTCGCGGCGTCGGACCCCGCCGAGTTCGAGCGGCGCCTGCCGCGGGTCGACGACGACTTCGACGCCGTCATCGAGGCAAGCCTCGCAGAGGAACTGTCAGGTTCTCCCGATGAGCTGCTCGCCCGCTGGCGGACACAGCGGGCCGCCGCGCGGGACGCGCTCGCCGCGGTCCCCGTAGGCCAGAACGTGCCATGGATGGTCATGCCGATGTCGGCGGCGAGCCTGGCGACGACCCGGCTCATGGAGGTGCTCGCTCACGGCCAGGACATCGCGGACGCGCTCGGTGCGACTCGGGAGCCGACCGACCGGATCCGCCATGTGGCGCGGTTCGGGGTAAGGACGAGGGATTTCTCATTCCTCGCGCACGGCCTCGCCCCGCCAGCCGACGAATTCAGGGTCGAGCTGACCGCGCCATCCGGGGCGCTGTGGCAGTTCGGGCCCCAGGACGCCGGGCAGTGGGTCAGCGGGCCAGCCGTGGACTTCTGCCTCCTGGTCACGAGGCGCCGCCATCGTGACGACCTCGCGCTCACCGCCACGGGTCCCGACGCGAATCGCTGGCTTGACATCGCCCAGGCCTACGGAGGCCCCCCCGGCCCGGGCCGCATCCCCGGTCAGTTCTCCTCCGGGACGTGAGCCCAGCTTGATAATAGGGAGATTTCACCGCGATCATGTTCATGATGGGGGAAACGTCATGAGGCGGACCGCGGCAGGCTGCGCGGCGGGCTGCGCGACAGCCGCGGACCAGTCCATCGCTCCGGGCGGATTCTGCATCAGGTCCCGCATCCGGTCCTGCGGCTTGTCTTGCGGCAGGTCCCGCATCCGGTCCTGCGTCTCCTCTTGCGGCAGGTCCCGCATCCGGTCCTGCGTCTCCTCTTGCGGCAGGTCCCGCATCCGGTCCTGCGCCGCCTCTTGCGGCAGGTCCTGCGCCAGGCCGTGCGCCTCCTCGTGCCGCAGGTCCCGTGCCACGTGGTGCGCCAGGTCCTTGGTCATGTCGTGCGGAAGGTCCTGGGCCAGCCATCTGCCCGGGCACGTGCCCGAGATGTGACGCACCTCGACGGCCCCCGACCGCTCGGGGTGCACTTCCAGGCTCGCCAGGCTGGTCGCCAGGCCGACGCCGCATGCCTTCAGCACCGCTTCCTTCCGCGTCCAGCACCGGAAGAACGCCTGCTTCCGCAATTCATCCGGTTGGTCATTCAGGTACACCCGCTCGGACTCGGTGAGGCACGCCTCGGCCATCCGGTCAATCTCGATATCGCGGTGGCATTCGATGTCCACCCCGACGGGTCCACCGACCGCGACGGCAAGCAGCCAGTGCTCGCCGGAATGGGACAGATTGTGGCTCAGCCCGGCCGACGGCCACTCGATGCTCGGCCTGCCGTGCTCGCTGCTGCCGCATCCGCAGCACACGGACCTGCCGAACCGGATCGCCGCCGGATCGGTACCGAGGTAGCGGGCGAGCAGCCGGCGTTGCGCCGCATGCGAGGCAACGAACCTGGCGCGGTCCCCCGGCCGTAGAAGGCGCTCCGACCTTGCCCGTTCCGCGTCGGAGAGCACCGCGACATCGTCGCTGGCCCGCTCGCCGGTGACCCGTCCGTGCCAGACGTGTATCTCGCCCGCGGCCAGCGCACCAAGATCGGTCATCTGCATCGGCTCACCTCGGTCCGATTCTGGCCTACCGGAAGACAATGTCCCCCAAAGGGGCCGAAGTCCCAGAGCGCGGGGACGAATGGCCCCGGTTCCCTCGCGGCTGTAAAGCCTATGTTCATGGCATCGGTCCCAGGAGGCGGCGATGGACTCGGACCAAAGCGCGACTACGAGCCTATCCGGCGACGGGCAGGCCGCCGCGTCGGCCGGTGACGGTGGCACCCAGGCGCCGTCAGGCAACGGCGCGGCCGTCGCCGTTCCTGCCACCGTGTGGATATTCGGCGCGGCAACCGACAGGATGTTCCTCGTAGCGGCAGCCACTCTCGCTGACCGGGTCACTGCACAGCGGATCAGCGAGGGGGCATGGTATCCCGGTATCCCGCATCGCGGGACCCCGGCATCCCGCATCGCGGAACGTCGGAATCCTGCATCGCGGAACCTCGGTCGAATTCCCGCGGTGCCGCTATCGCGTGCCGCGGCAGGCCAGGCCAGCGGTGTCGCCCAGACGATGAGTGACGACTGGCTCGAAGCCGCAGTGGATGCCGCGACCTGGGTACCTGACTACAGCCCTGTTCAAGCGCCCTGCGGAGCGACCGGTGCCGACGTGGGCACCGGCCGCAGTGCTCTGGGGCGCCCGACAACGTACCGTGGCGATATAGGCGGACACGTCGGCGCATTTGACCAGCCCTGCCTTGCGGTATGCCCGGCAATAGTGCGACGTACGGAGCAGCCATGCAAGGCGTCGATTCAGGAAGAGAGCTAAGCCACCATGACACAACCCAGCGAGGGCATGCTTCAGATCACCGACTCACGGACCGGCCGGAGTTACGAGCTGCCGGTCGCCGATGGCGCCGTCCGCGCCAGCGACCTGCGTCAGATCAAGACCGGCGATGACGACTACGGACTCCTCGCCTACGATCCGGCCTTCGTGAATACCGCCAACTGCCGCAGCGCCGTAACGTTCATCGACGGTGAGAAGGGAATCTTGCGTTATCGCGGTTACCCGATCGAGGAACTCGCAGAACACTGCTCGTTCCTGCAGGTCGCGTACCTGCTGCTGCACGGCGACCTGCCAAACTCCGCCGAGGCGGAGGCGTGGGCCGACGATATTATGCACCACACGTTCGTACACGAGAACGTCAAGCAGTTCATCGACGGATTCCACCACGACGCGCACCCGATGGGGATGCTGGTAAGCACTATTGCTGGCCTGTCCACGTTCTACCCAGAGGCGAAGGCGATCTTCGACGAGGGTAACCGGCAAAAGCAGATCGTCCGGCTAATCGCGAAGATGCCCACGATGGCGGCGTTCGCCCACCGTCACGCGGTAGGCCTACCCTACGCGTACCCGGACAACGTACTGTCGTACGCGGGCAACTTCCTGAACATGATGTGGAGGACCACAGAACGGAGCTACGACCCGGATCCGGTGCTCGAACACGCCATCGACACGCTGTTCATCCTGCACGCCGATCACGAGCAGAACTGCTCGACCACCACGATGCGGACGGTCGGCAGCGCGCACTCCGACCCCTATTCGTCGGCCGCCGCGGCCGCCGCGGCGCTCTACGGCCCGCTGCACGGCGGTGCCAACGAGCAGGTGCTGAAGATGCTCACCGAGATCGGTTCGGTGGACAACATTCCCGCCTATATCGAAAGGGTGAAGGGCGGCGAGCTGAGGCTGATGGGATTCGGCCACCGCGTGTACAAGAACTTCGACCCACGCGCCACCCTCATCAAGACCATCGCCGACCAGGTATTCAAGGTCACAGGCCGCAACCGCCTGCTCGACATCGCCCTGGAGCTCGAGAACATCGCGCTGGCCGACGACTACTTCGTGAGCCACCGGCTCTACCCGAACGTCGACTTCTACTCGGGCATCATCTACCAGGCGATGGGCTTTCCGGTGGAAATGTTCCCCGTGCTCTTCGCGATCGGCCGTATGCCCGGCTGGCTGGCCCAATGGGAGGAGTGCATCCTCGATCAGGAGCAGCGCATCGCGAGGCCACGTCAGATCTACGTGGGTCAGGGTCAGCGCCACGTCCGGGCAGCGAGCTGATCGGTAGCGCGCCAGGCAACCGGATGGCGCGCCGCGCGCGAGCCGTCAGGACTGCGTTTGCCCGGGGGGGCGGCCCCCCGGGCACCCCGCGTCGTGAGGGTGGCGGTGGCACCTTCACGACCGCGGACAGGCCGGGCGCCGGAACCTCTAGACTCGCCACGTGATCGACCTCAAGGCCGCCAGGAAGGAACCGCGCCGATTCCGTGCCGCGCTCGCGCGAAGGGGTGCCGCGGCAGATTTCGACGCGCTGCTCACGGCCGACAGCCGCTGGCGTGAGTTCACCGAACAGACGCAGCGGCTTCGGGCCCTGCAGAAACGGTCTTCGAAGGGTGCCCCGAGCCCGGACGAGCTCGTCGAGCTTCGCAGGCTCAAGGAGGAGCTCGCCCTCGCGGAGTCCGAGCTCGCATGCGCCGAGCATGAGCGGCAGGCCCTGCTCGACCGCATTCCGAACCTGCCCGATCCCACGGCGGCCGACGGCATGGCCGAAGAGGACGCCGTCGTGGTACGCACCTGGGGGAAACCGCCCAGGTTCGACTTCACCCCGCGCGACCACCTTGAACTCGGCACACCGTCCGGCTGGGTGGACATGGCGCGCGGGGCGCGCCTGGCCGGGTCGCGGTTCGCCTACCGGTTCGGCACGGTCGCGCTTACCGAGCTGGCGCTCTACAGGTACGTACTCGATTACCTCGCCGACCGGGGTTTTCTTCCTGTCCTGCCGCCCGTGCTCGCCGGCCGGCGGGCCATGTACGGGACGGGCTTCCTGCCGACCGACGAGGTGAACCTCTACCACCTTGAGCGCGACGACCTGTACCTGACAGGCACATCCGAGGTCGCGATGGCGGGCATCCACGCCGACGAGCGCCTGGAGCCCGGCGAGCTTCCCGCGCGATACGTGGCGATGTCCACCTGTTTCCGGCGCGAGGCGGGCGCTGCGGGCAAGGACACCCGGGGCATGTTCCGCGTGCACCAGTTCGACAAGGTGGAGATGTTCGTCTACTGCGCACCTGAGGAGTCCACAGCACTCCATGAGCAGCTGCTCGGCTACGAGGAGGAGATCATCCAGAGCCTGGGGCTGCCTTACCGGGTGATGAACATCTCCGTCGGCGACCTGGGCGCGCCTGCCGCCAAGAAGTACGACATCGAGGGCTGGTTTCCCACGCAGGAGCGCTACCGCGAGCTCACATCGTGCTCCAACACGACCGACTACCAGGCCCGCAGGCTCAACATCCGGTTCCGTCAAGGCGGCAAGCTCGAGTACGCGCACACGCTGAACGGCACCGGGGTGACGGCGCGCACACTGCTGTCGATCATGGAGAACTTCCAGGACGAGGGCGGCAAGGTGGCGGTCCCCGAGGTGCTATGGCCCTACGGCGCGCCCCCGACGCTCGGCGGGGACCGGCAGGCCTAGCAGGACCGGGGCAGCTGCTCGGCGCGGCCGGGCCTGTGGGCAGGGGTTTGCGACGCTACCCGCGTCCCAGGCGGGCGAGCCGGGCGGCCGCTTCCTCGAGAACCTCGTCACGCTTGCAGAACGCGAACCTGACCTGGCTGCGGCCGGCCTTGGGATCGTCGTAGAAGACCGCGTTCGGGATCGCGACCACGCCGCAGCGGCCGGGAAGCGCGCGGCAGAACTCCACGCCGTCCTTCTCCCCGAGCGGCTGTGCATCCGTCGTGATGAAGTACGTACCTGCCGGCTCGTACACGTCGAATCCGGCCGTTCGCAGGCCCGCGCAGAGCAGATCGCGCTTGCGACGCAGGCCGTCCCGCAGCCCGGTGTAGTAGCTGTCTGGCAGACGGAGCGCCTCGGCGATCGCGTACTGGAACGGGCCGCCGCTGACATAGGTGAGGAACTGCTTGGCCGTGCGGACCGCCGTCACGAGCTCTGGCGCCGCCGTCACCCAGCCGATCTTCCAGCCGGTGAACGAGAAGGTCTTGCCGGCCGAACTGATCGAGACCGTACGCTCGCGCATACCCGGCATGCTGACGATGGGCACGTGCTCGCCGTCGAATGCCACGTGCTCGTAAACCTCGTCGCTCACCACGAGCAGGTCGTGCTCGCACGCGAGGGCGGCGATGGTAGTCAGCTCCGCGCGGGTGAAGACGCAGCCGGTCGGATTGTGCGGCGAGTTGAGCAGGATGAGCCGCGTGCGCCGGGTGACGGCGGCGCGCAGTGCGTCCAGGTCGGGCCTGAACGCCGGGGGCCGCAGGGTGACGGGCACGCGGACGCCGCCGGCCATCGCGACGGCCGCCGCGTAGGAGTCGTAGTAAGGCTCGCACGCGATGACCTCGTCGCCTGGCTCGACAAGGGCGAGCAGCGCGGCCGCGATCGCCTCGGTGGCGCCCGCGGTGACGAGCACCTCAGTGTCGGGACTGAACTCAAGCCCGTAGAACCGCCGCTGGTGATCTGAAATGGCCGACCGCAGTTCCGGGATACCCGGCCCGGGCGGATACTGGTTACCACGGCCCGCCAGGACCGCGTCCGCGGCAGCCTCGGCGATCTGGCGCGGCCCGTCGGTGTCAGGAAAACCCTGGCCCAGGTTGATCGACCGGGTCGTCACAGCGAGAGCGGACATCTCCGCGAAGATCGTCGTGCCCATGCCGGCGAGCCTGCGGCTCAGCAGTGGTCGGCTCATTGTGCGCCACCCATGAGTCGCAGGGTATCGGCTCTGAACGTGAGTGCCCAGTATGACAGCCGCCACGTCATGTCCCCGAGCTGTCGGCGAGGACGCAGACCCTGTTGCGGCCCGCGTTTTTCGCCTCGTACAGGGCAGCGTCCGCGGCAGCGAGCATGTCGTCGAGGTCGCGCCTTGAGCCATCCAGCGTGGCGATGCCGATCGAGACGGTGACCTGCAGCGGGGCCTGCACACCGCTGCCCGCGTTGACGGGAATGATGATCTTGGCGAGCTTCTCTCTGAGCCGCTCGGCGATGTGCCTGGCCTCATCGGCGCTGGTTTGGGGCAGCAGGATGACGAACTCCTCACCGCCGAACCGCCCGGCAATGTCGTAGCCGCGCAGGAGCACGGTCATCGCTCTGGCGATGCCCGCTAGGACGGCGTCCCCGGTCAGGTGACCGTAGGTGTCGTTGACGGCCTTGAAGTGATCGATGTCCGCGATCCCAACGGCAACAGGGGTCAGGGTGCGCATCGCACGCGTGATCTCCAGACGGGCCTCGCGCCGCCAGGTAGCGGCATTCAGGAGCCCAGTCTTGCCGTCGATCCGGGATTCATTCACCAACTGCGTGTAGCGTACTGAGCGCTGCAGGAGCGTGACGAGCGGGACAGCGATCACAATGAAGAACGCCGCGTTCGCGACAGCGTACGTTACCAGCAGCCCGATGCACAGTTCGGTGAGGTCGTTGTACAGCAGCTCACGGTCCCACCACAACTCGCGCAGCGGCGTATCCGGCTGCGAGCCCTTCACGGCTGTCACCACGAGGCTGCTGTTGATGATCCATCGCAGTGCGGCACAGGCCGTAACTATGAGGACCCAGGAGACGGCTCCGGTTCCCGATCCAGGCACGCCTGTCGTCGTGTGGAAAAGCGAATGGAACATCAAGGAGGCTGCCGCATAGGACAGCCCGACCGCGGCAGCGCTGAACACGCGCCGGTAGATCAACGTATGGCGGACCCGGCCCTGCATCATTGCCAAGATCGGAATGGGTGCGAGCAGGCCGTAGATAGGGGGCAGGAGTATCGCTATCGGCAGATACCAGACCGTGAAGAGGTCGCTGACCATGCCAGCCGGTTCGCTGGCCCGCCGGGTCAGTTCCACCGTCAGCGCGCCGAAGATCAACAGCAGCGCGAACAGCCTCGCGTCTGCAGCCTGGAAGGCCGTCAGCGAGCAAGCCAAGCAGACGGCGGTCACGTATACGGCTGTCACCGCCACGACGTACGCCGACAGCCACCTGGGAAGCTCCCAGACCGCCCAATCCCGCATGGCAAACACCACGTGAGCATGACGGCGCAGCCTGCGAGCGTGCATCGTCACCCCCCAACAAAGTGGCTCCGCCCAGAAGGGTAAAGGTACAGAAAGTGATTCTTTTGGGGACATAGTGTCACAGATGCGACAGGTCGCTTGTCAAGCCAGTGATCCCGATCTCTCGTGACACAGCATCTCAAACAGAATATTTCGAGCATCAGGCGATGCCCGGGCACGGGGGCGGAGCTTCGGCCCGTGCACCGGCTTCGAGGCACACATGATTGGAGGTAACGCGATGCAGGACCGGACTTGGGGCTGAACGTCAGTGCCGTAGCGACAAGCCGGCGAGCGCGAGGACGGGTTCAGAGCGTACGGCTCGCCGGCGTCCGGATGTCGCTTGGCCGGAGGACGGTGACGCTACGCCGGCGGCCGTACACGAGGAAGGTGCCGATGGCGATGAGCACAGCACCGGCGATGACCCCGCCGGCCTGGCAGCGCGCCACGGAGGAGGGCGAGTTCGCTCGACTGGCTCCGGTAGCGGCGCACGGCGGCAGCCACATCGGCGGGGTTCTGCGTGAAGTCGGCGGCGAAGACGAGCCTCGAGTGCGTGTCGTTTCGGGTCCGCAGGGACTGGCGGGTGTTCTCCTCGACCTTGACTGGCGCACCGGTGACCGGGTCGACCCAGAACGTCGTCGTGGTCGCCTCCAGCCTGCGGACCGTGATCCGCCCCGGCCGCTGCGGCAGTCCCATGATTGACTGCGGCACCCGCCGCCTGCCGATCTGCGACGCGGGAAGCACCTGGACGTACCGGTAGACCGGCATTCCGTCGATGGATGTCTGGCCCGTGTACATGGCTGGCACCGGCCGGCGCACGTCCGGATCGAAGACCTCATAGGTGGTCTTGCGGGCGAAGAAGGGGAACTTGAAGCCAAGACCGGACTCGCGCAGGTGGGAGTCGCCGCCGACGTTGGCGCCACAGCAGTTCACGAGCAGGCCGGTGTGCCTGTCGACCGCTAACCGGGCCTGCACGAACTCGATCGGGGTCCCGCCGGTGGCCGTGACGGCGAGGAACGTGTCATATACGGCGGCATCCCCCCTGGCTGCGCGCACGTCGCCGCGCAGCGTGCTCGTCGCGCTGACGTTCAGCCCGGTCCTTGTCGCCCCCACCGCCGGGTCGAAGAAGGTGACGCCGGTCGCATGCAGCGTGGTGACCACGTACGCGTCGAGCGGGAGCACCGCAACCTGGTGATACACATACACTCGCAGCATGATCCCGGTGGCGAGAATGAAGGCGCCGAGCCACGCAAGCACCAGCCCGGTCCGCCGCCGCAAGGTACCCGGACCCATGCGTTCAGCCATCGCCCTCCCTCGCTGTGACCGAAAACATAGGGGCCATGCCGCGCCAGGCACAAGACCTGGGCCGGGCTTCGTTGCGCCACCAGGCGAACGTTGCGGCATTACGGTCGCGGCGCGAGGATCGTGTCATGACGCCCGATGACCGGACATTCCTCACCGCTGCGCCTGAGTGGGCGCGGGGTGTACGCACCGTCACCGTTCTCACCGGGGCGGGCATCTCCACCGATTCCGGCATCCCCGACTTCCGTGGCCCGCAGGGAGTGTGGACCAGGAACCCGGCCGCCGAGCGGCTGTCCAGCTACCAGGACTACGTCGCCGACCCTGGCCTGCGCCGCCGGGCCTGGCAGGCCAGGCGCGCCCATCCGGCCTGGCGCGCCGAGCCCAACGCGGCCCACCACGCGCTAGCCGAGCTCAGCAGGTCAGGTATCGAGACGTGGGTGATCACCCAGAACATCGACGGCCTGCACCAGAAGTGCGGCATGCCCCCGGACCGGGTGCTTGAACTGCACGGGACGATGTTCGGCGCCATGTGCGTCGGCTGCGGAGACCGGAAGGCCATGGCCGACGTGCTTGGGAGGGTCGAGGCCGGGGAGGACGACCCGCCGTGCGAGAAGTGCGGCGGGATCATGAAGTCTGCCACGATCATGTTCGGCGAGACGCTCGACCCCGAGGTCTTCAAGCGCGCCGTGTCGGTCGCAGGCGGCTGCGATCTCTTCCTCGCGGTCGGAAGCACCCTCGTGGTGGAACCGGCCGCGTCGCTGTGCGGCATCGCCATTGACGTGGGGGCCGCTGTCGTCATCGTCAACCGCGACCCGACCTCCTATGACGACATCGCGACCGCGGTGATCCGCGAGCCGATCGGCGAGGTGCTGCCCCGCCTCACCGCCCAGCTCATCCGGGCGAACCCGGCGGCTGAGCGGTAACCTCGCCCCCCGCGCGCGTAGCCCTGGTGGGCGCCGCGGCTAGAACGTGAGCACCGCGGCGCCGTTCACCCTGTCGGCGGCGAGGTCTGCGAGCGCCCGGTCGGCCTCCTCGAAGGCATAGGGGGTGACGGCAACCCTGATCCGCAACCGCTCGGCCAGCCGCAGGAACTCCTCGGCGTCGCCGCGCGTGTTAGCCGTGACGCTGCGCAGCTGACGTTCCTGGAACAGGTGGGCGTCGTAGCTGAGCGGCGGGATGTCGGTCAGGTAGATCCCGGCGGTGGCAAGTGTCCCGCCTCGGTCAAGCGCCGCGAGCGCGACGGGCACCAGGTCACCCACGGGGGCGAACAGGATCGCCGAGTCCAGCGGCTCCGGCGCCGGATCGGACGAATCCTGCGCCGACGTGGCGCCGAGCCCAAGCGCCAATTCGCGGGCGGCCTTGGCGCGGGTGAACACATGCACCGCGGCGCCCTCCGCGAGGGCGATCTGCGCGGCCAGGTGCGCCGAGCCGCCAAAGCCCCAGATGCCGAGCCTGGCCGCCCGGCGGCAGTTCCGCACGGCGCAGCGCGCGATAACCGATGATCCCCGCGCACAGCAGCGGTGCGAGCTCTATGTCGCTGAACCCGCCTGGCAGCGGGTGCACGAACGCGTCCGCTGTCACCACGTACTGCGCGTAGCCGCCGTTAATGTCCCAGCCGGTGTAGACCGAGGCGGGGCAGAGGTTCTCGCGGCCCCTGCGGCAGTAGGTACACGAACCGTCGGTGCCCGCCAGCCAGGCGCCGCCTACCCGGTCACCCACGCCGAACCTGGTGGCATCTGGGCCGGCCGCCACCACCTCACCGACGATCTCGTGACCTGGGGTGACATCGGTCCCATGTGGCGGCAGATCACCCTCGGCCAGGTGCAGGTCGGTGCGGCACACCCCGCACGCGAGGAGCTTCAGCAGCAACTGGCTGGGACCGGGCTGCGGCGTTGCCCGCTCGACCAGCCGCAAAGGCCCGGCCGTGATCGACCCGGGCTCGTGGACAACCCATGCGCGCATGTTCCAACGCTACGCCAGCCCATCGAGAGCCAGCACGGCCACCGTTATGGATAACAGGCAGCGCCTGCTCCCCTGCGGTGCCACCGGCCAAGCGGACCGACATTTATCCTTCACGGCTCCGCGCCCTGCGGAGCCCCAACGACCGGCCGTACGCTGTCTGGCGTGGACGAGCCATGGAGTTGCCG
Organism: uncultured Actinomycetota bacterium; assembly: GCA_963712955.1. Lineage (GTDB taxonomy): Bacteria > Actinomycetota > Actinomycetes > Streptosporangiales > Streptosporangiaceae > DATFVJ01. The sequence continues at coordinate 173,066 of CAVQKF010000021.1, forward strand.
CCGGGGCTGGCATGTGAGGCACCGCTGAACCTGACCTTGGACGAGGCCCGGTCGCGGCTCGGCGCCGCACCCGTCGTGCGGCTCGCCACCGTGAGCGCGGTGCACCCCACGGGCAGGCCGCACATCGTGCCCATGACGTTCGCCGTGGACGGCGACCGGATCCTCAGCGCGGTGGATGCCAAGCCGAAGACGACCCGCCAGCTTCAGCGGCTGCGCAACATCCGGGCCAGCCCATGGGTCGCCGTTCTTGCCGACCACTACGCGCCGGACTGGGCAGCGCTGTGGTGGGTACGCGCAGACGGCCGCGCGGTGATCCTTGACGATCCGCGCGAGATGGCCGCACCGCTGCGGTTGCTTGCCCGGCGTTATCCGCAGTATCGCGAGGGTCCGCCGCTGGCCCGGTGATCTCGATCCTGGTCGAGCGCTGGACCGGCTGGGCCGCCTCGCCAGGCTCGTGACCAGCAGCCGATTTCATGACCGTGGTGCATGGCCCGCTCATGAAGATGGGTGTGTAGCGCGAGCCGGTCACAGGCCTGCGACTGCGGGGATCACCTCGCTGCCGATGGTCTCGAGCGGTGTCACCCGCCAGACGCCGGCAACCGCGCCAATCGCGCCATGAAATCCCATCTGCGCTAGCTGGCCAAGCTGGTCGACGACCTCGCCCGCCTTCTCGCCCTTCTCGCCCACATCGAAGATGAAGTAACAGGTCTTCTCGATCTCGTCGTAGTCGCGGCCCTCCGTGTCGCAGTGCGCGCGCAGCACGTCGAGTTTGCGCGCCAGGTCGGGTCCGGGAAACAGGTTGCATGCCTGGCCGTAGCGGGCCACGAACCGTAGCGTCTTTCGCTCACCCGAGCCGCCGATCAGGATGGGCGGATGCGGCCTTGACAGGGGCTGCGGCGAATTGAGCGGCCGTTCGAGCTGGTAATGCTTGCCCTGGTACGGGCTGTCGTCCCCGCTCCACATCTTCAGGCAAATCTGGAGCGTTTCCTCAAGCCGCTCAAACCGCTCGGCGACCGGCGGGAACGGAATGCCGAGCCCGCGTGACTCCTCCTCGTTCCATGCGGCGCCGATGCCCAGCCAGGCCCGGCCGCCTGAAAGCACGTCAAGGGTCGTCACGATTTTCGCCAGGATCCCCGGGTTCCTGTAGACGACGCCGGTGACGAGCGTGACCAACTTTGCCCGTGACGTGCACGCGGCGAGGTACCCGAGTGTGGTGTACGCCTCGAGCATCTCCCTGTCCGCCGGTCCGATGGCAGAGATCTGGAAGACGTGGTCCATCACGCTGATGAACGCGAAACCCGCGTCGTCCGCGGTGCGTGCGACCGTGGCCAGGTCTTTGCCGAGACTGGCCGGGCCGCCCGGCCAGGTGAAGTCAGGGATCTGCAGTCCGATCTTCACGCGAACACCTCCAGGGCTGAGCCTCTCACACAACCGATGAGCGGCCGAGCCTGCCCGTGGCTGGCCATCAAAGGGCCGAATGGCCCTGGTGTCACGCGCCACGCTGGGCCTCGATGGAGGCACTGGCCGAAAGTGAGAGCATGTCGGCGTTGCGCGTCACGTGGGCCGATGGCGGATGGGTGGCGGAATCGTGCAGAGGATGACCAGCCTTGACGCCGGGTTCTTCTTCGCAGAGAACGACAGGACGCCGCTCCAGGTCGCCTCGTTGAACATATTCGAGGGCGAGCCACCTTCCTACGGCGACCTCGTCCGGTTGATCTTGTCCAAACTCCCGCAGATGCCGAGGTACCGGCAGGTGATACGGACGGTCCCCTTCAACATCGCCCGACCGGTGTGGACCGATGATTCGCACTTCCAGGTGCTCTATCACGTCCGGCGCACGGCGGTGCCGAGCCCCGGCGGCCCCGAGGAGTTGCGCAATCTGGCCGGGCGGATCCTCGCGCAGCGCCTCGACCTCAGCAGGCCGCTGTGGGAGGCGTGGCTGATCGAAGGGCTCGAAGATGGCCGCTGGGCTCTTGTCCTCAAGATGCATCACTGCATGGTGGACGGGGTCGGCAGTGCTGACCTGATGACGCATCTCTTCGACCACGCCGCAGGCGACACAGCGGCCGAGCCGCCGCCCTGGACACCCGAGCCTGAGCCATCAACGCTGTCGCTGCTGCTTGAGGGCACCGTCGCCACGTTGAGCGACACACTGCGCCGGGTGGCGAGTATCCCGGGCTTCGCACGCCATCTCGGCAGCAGGGAGATTACCGGCTTCGCGGGCAACCTGCCGAGGTACGTCGGGCACCTCACCCAGCCAGGCCCCCCGGAACTCAACGGTCCTACCTCCCCACATCGCCGGTGGTCGTGGCTACAAGTCGATCTCGAGGAGGTCAAGGGAGACCGCCGCGCGCTCGGCGGGACGGTGAACGACATGATCCTGGCCGCGGTCAGCACCGGCTTCCGCGAGTTGCTCCGCTCGCGCGGTGTCCTTTCCGCCGAGTCAGTGGTGCGGACCATGGTTCCGGTCTCACTCCGTTCGCCAGATGAGCACGGCCAGTTGACCAACCGGGTTTCCGCGGTCCTCGTCAATCTGCCGTGCGGCGAACCGGATCTGCTGCGCCGCCTGCACCTGGTGCACGAGCAGATGGCCTTCCTCAAGGGCAGCCACCAGGCGATCGGGCCGGATGCGCTCCTCAGCGCCCTCGGCATGGCACCCGCGTTGCTCGCCGCCACCCTGCACACCGCGCTCAAGTTGCGCCAGCCGGTGATCCACACGGTCACGACGAACGTACCTGGCCCGACTTTCCCGCTCTACGTCATGGGCAGCAAGCTCATCGAGATGTACCCCTACGTCCCGATCGCGACAGGGTTCCGCGTCTCCGTAGGCAACTACTCCTATCTTGGGAAGCTGTTCTTCGGGCTGACGGGCGACTTCGATTCGATGCCCGATCTCGAGGTCCTCACCGACGGCATCCGTACCGGGTTCGACGAACTCCTCAAGGAGGCCGCGCGCACCTGAGGCACCGCCCGGCCCTCCGGGCATCACCGGTGGGCCGCCGCCTCGATGAGGTCGGCCGCCGTGCGGACGCCGTCGCGCCGCTGGATCGCGCTCGCCTCGCGGGCAAGCCGGGCGCGGAGCGCGGTGTCGCCGAGCAATCGCTTGAGCGCCGCGTGCATCTCGGTGTCGGAGAACGCGTAGGTATCGAGGCGGACGCCAAGGCCAAGCTCGTCCATCCGCTGCGCGTTGTCGTACTGGTCCCAGAAAAGCGGCAGCACGATCATCGGCTTGCCGAAGTGCAGGCACTCGGTGGTGGTGTTATTCCCGCCGTGAGTGATCACCAGGTCGCACAGCGGGATGACCGAGGTTTGCGGCAGGAACTCCTCTCCCCACATGTTCGGGGGAAGCTGAATCTCGTCCGCGAGCGGGCCCTTGGACACGATGTAGCGGTGCGGGGTGTCGGCCAGGCACCCGATCACCCGCCGCATCAGATCCGCGTCGGCGGAGCCGAGCGAGCCAAGCGAGAAATAGATCAGCGCTCCGCGGCCGCCGGCGAGCGGATCGGGCACCGTGAACCTCCGCTCCGTCTCCCGTACCGAGGAGTCGAGGCGGTGCCAGGATGGCCCGAGCGGGCGGGCGCCCGAGTAGTCGGCCAGTTCTGGATAGACGTAGAGATTGACCGTGCCCTCGTGGACGAACTCCAGGCTGGGCAGCGGCGGCGCGCCCTGCTGCGTCACCCACTCGTTGAAGTCCTCCCACAGCCCACCGTGCACACGCGCGTACTCGTCGCGGAACTCCCGCCAGCCGGCAGGGTCTGCGGCGGGCAAGCCGGAGAATGCGGGCGGCACGCCAGGGCCTTTTATCTCGAGCGGGTTGCAGGACACGATCCGCACGAACGGCGCTCCGGCTGTCACAAGCGCGGGAAAGCAGATCACATTGTCCTCGACGATCACGTCAGGCCTGGCGCGCTCGACGATCCCCGTGAGCTGCTTCTGGCAGTAGCGCGCGCCAGTGATCAGTTCCTCCCAGGCCGGCTTGATCCAGGTCTCAAGCTGCTGGATGGTCGGCTTGCGGAACTCCGGCGCGGTGTCGCGGATGAAGTCCTTCCAGAACTGCCCCGCGTCGTGCTCGTCGGCGCCGTCCGCGCCCTCTTCTGACGGTGGCGCGAGGTCGACGAGATCCTCCGCGAAGCCGAGCGGCTCCAGCCGCCCCCGCCATGACGCCTCGGCGGCGAAAACGACCCTGTGGCCGCGGCGGCGCAGCACATCGCCGATCCCGATGCAGTTGTTGGTCGGCCCGTACGCGCTCTCCGGCATGAACAGGATGGTCAGCGGCCGTTGCGGCATCGCCTGCTCCCCCACTTAGCATGTTGATCTGAATGCAGATCAAATACGGTTTGATCGCGAAGGTCAACACGAGGGGCGGTGTGCCCGTGGCGTGGCGGCCGCGCGCCAGCATTCGTTCCCTGCTCCAGAACGGCTCCGCGGATGCGGTGGCATTACCCGTCCCGCGGGGATGGAGCTGCGGGATAAGGCCCCGTGGGTTAGCCGCGGGTTAGCCGGCTTGCCGGCGGCTGCCGGTCAGCGTGGAATTCGGCGGTCCAGGCGCGAACCCATTCGGTGAGGGCACCAACGGTTTCTGCACGATCGGTGCCTGGCTGCCCGCACCGCCGGCGCTCAGAAGCCAGGGAACGCGGCCCGCACCGTGTCGAGGCTTACTCCGTCCGCTTCAACCTCCGCGGGTGTGTGTCGCGGATCCAGCCGCCCGAATAACAGACGCATGAAGGCCTCACACGGAAGCCGCAGCTCACCGTCCGTTCGATGGCCAGCGGCGACAGGTTCGGTGGCGGCGTCGGTCAGCGCGGCGCCGTCGCCGGCGCCGACGCCGACGGTGAGCAGGAAATCCCGTCGCGGGCTCGTAGTGTGGACGGCCACCCGGAATTGCTCGCCCTGTGGCTTGCCGAGCCGCCCCGCAAGCTGGCCGAGGGTCCCGGCGAGCAGATCCACGCCGTCGGATCCGAGCCGTGCGGCCGGATCCAGTGCGACGGCGACATCCCAGGTGTGCATGGTGTGCTCGGACAGGCGCATGCGGGCCAGGCCGACCGCGTCAAGCTCCATGCCGAACAGCTCAAGATGGACGCGGGCAAGCTGCTCGTCGTCGAGTGACTCGAAACGTTCCACGAGCGCCGCGTCGCTGCTCCGCCAGCCGGCCGCCTGCTGCTCCGGCGAGCGGGCATTCCATGCCTCCCAGATGGGTGCGAGGTGGCTTTCCCGCCCAGGTGACTCGCCGCCGGCCAGCCCGGCGTCAAGGAACAGGGCGAAGATCTCGGCGCCGCTGCCGAGATGCGAAAGGACCTGCGCGATGGTCCATTCGTCGCAATAGGACGGCCCAGCAAGCTCGGCCGCGCTCAGGGGGCTGATCAGCGACTCGAGGCGACCGTACGAGCTGCGCAGCGCGGCGATCCAGGTGCGCGGTCCTTCCATCGAACCCCCTTCGCGGTCGGCCACGGCAGCGCCGTGCGGAAAGCATTCCTGCAGTCAGGCCCTGAGCCTACTGGCTGTTTGATAAATCGGCAGATGCGTGGCCTTCTTACCATGGAATGGGGCACAGCCGGCCGCGCGATCACCGGCTGACCTCGCCGAAGAATCGGGGCAAACCGGGCAATCCGTCGGATCCGGGCGGCCACCCATGCCGACCCCATGCCGCAGTCTCCGTGTCTGATTGGCGCGGTCCGCGTGAGCCGTTAGGGATCTTGATCCATCGCAGCGGCCGCCCGCGAGTACGCCTCGACCACCACGTCCCAGAAAGCTGGTGCGTCGAACTCCACCGCAACCTGCGCATTCCAATCCTGCCGCGGCCCACGGAAGTCGGTGACCGTCATGCCGGCCGTCCACCGGCCGACTGTCTCGACCTCCACCCGGGCCGGGACGCACCTCACAAGCCCGGGCGACACCACGTATGCCACCGCGCAGACATCGTGAACCGCCGGGCCTTCGGGGCCTGGCGTCGTTGTGTACTCGGTGAGGCACGGCAGCAGCAGGCCGTCGGCGAGCCGGCCGAGCGCGCCAAGCCGCCGCCTGATGGCCGGGCCCGCCCGCGCCTGGAGCGTCACATCCAGGCCGATCATGGTCACTGTCCACGCGGCGCCGAAGACGATCGACGCGGCCTCGGGATCTGCCGCGATGTTGAACTCCGCGGCCGGAGTCACATTTCCGCGGCCAGCCGAGCCACCCATGATCACGAAATCCCTGACCTGGGTGACAATGTCCGGCTGGCGGCGCACCGCGAGTGCGACATTGGTCAGCGGCCCGATGGCGACCAGGGTGATCTCACCTGGCGCCGCGCCGATCGTCTCGATGAGGAAATCGACCGCGTGGCCGCCGCGCGGCGCCATCACCGGCGGCGGTAGCCGCGCCCCTGCCAGCCCGGACTCGCCGTGCGGCCCGCGGCTGGTCAGCGGCTGGCGAAGCAGCGGGCGCGGGCTGCCGGCCACCACGGGAATCTCCACCGCGCCGAGGAACTCGCAGACCCGCAGCGCGTTCGCCGTCGTCTTGTCAAGGCTGACGTTGCCCGCGACGGTGGTAATGCCGCGTATCTCCAGGTCAGGGTGGCCCCAGGCGAAAGCGATCGCGAGCGCATCGTCGATACCTGGATCACAGTCCAAGATGATCTTCTGCGGCACGGCACCCGCCTTTCCTGGTCGTCCAACCTATACGGCACCCGCCTTTCCTGGTCGTCCAACCTATACGGCACCCGCCTTTCCTGGTCGTCCAACCTATAGTGACTGGTCATGGAGGCCGGAAGCGGGCACCGCCGACCGCGGCGGCGGGCCATCGTCGTCGGCTCGATCAACCTCGATCTTGTGCTGCGCATGCCGCGGCTGCCGCGCGCGGGCGAGACGGTCACCGGTGGCACCTTCGCCCGCCATCACGGCGGCAAGGGCGCGAACCAGGCCGTCGCCGCGGCACGGGCCGGCGCCGACGTCCACCTGGTCGGGGCCGTCGGCGAAGACGACGGGCAGGACTCGCTCGACGCGCTTGCCGCCGAGGGTGTGGACGTCTCCGGCGTCGCCACGCTTCACGGCCAGCACACCGGGCATGCGGCCGTCATCGTGGACGGCTCGGGTGAGAACCAGATCGCGGTGGCGCCCGGAGCCAATGCCGCCGTCACGGCCGGTCATGTTCGGCGCTGTCTCGGCGCGCTTGCGATCACCCGGCAGGACGTGATCGTGCTGTCCTTCGAGCTCATGGACGCGCCGCTGCTCGTCGCCGCGACTGCGGCCCGCCAGGCGGGCGCCACACTGGTGGTCAACCCGGCGCAGGCACGGGAGGCCGATCCAGGGCTGCTGCGAGACGCCGTCCTCACGCCAAACCGGCACGAGCTCGCGGCGCTCAGTACTGCACGGGGGGGCGACCCCCCGCAACCCCACGCCGGAGCCAGCCCCGGGGGCACAGACGGCGGTGCGGGTGGCGGTGCGGCTGGCCGTGCGGGTGGCGGTGCGGCTGGCCCTGCGGGTGGCGGTGCGGCTGGCCCTGCAGGTGGCGGTGCGGGTGGCATGGGGCCTGCCGCCTCGGTGCTTGCGAGACGTACCGGGGGGCGGGTGATCGCCACGCTCGGCAAGGACGGTGCGCTGCTCGCCGACGGCACGAGGGTGGAGTACTTCCCCGGGCACCTGGTGACGGTGCGCGACACCACAGGCGCCGGCGACACGCTCACGGGCGTGCTCACCGCGGGCCTTGCAGCCGGCAGCGACCTGCGGACGGCTGTGCGCCGGGCGGTTGCGGCCGCCGCACTCGCCGTCACCCATGCGGGCGCCAGGGAGGGCATGCCAGGCGCGGGAGAGATCGACGCGCTGCTCGCCGCGGACGGCTGACCGGGCCGGGGACAACCGCAACGGCCAGGCCCGGGCACCGCTGACGTGCCGGTGTCACGGGCCTGGCCGCAGCGGCCGCTAGGGTGTGGCCGACTGGGCCGCGGGTGATGGAGAAGCGGTAGACGTCGCCGCCGGAGCCATGGCAGGCACGCTGCCTGCGGGGGCCGGCGTCGGTGAGTCAGCCGCTGCTGCCGGCGACCCGGTTGACGACGCGGTCGGCGACCCGGTCGGCGACGCGGTCGGCGACCCGGTTGGCGACGCGGTTGGCGACGCGGTCGGCGACGCCGTCCCGTTGAACGTGGCCGCGGTGGCGACTCCACTAGCGTCGAGCGTCAGGTTGATCGGGTTCGCCACGCCCAGGTTGCCGCAGCCGAGATTGGTGAACGAGCCGCTCAGCCGGGCCGCCAGGAACGTGAACAGGGTGCTGCCCACCATTGGGTCCGCCGGGGGCGCGGCGGTGAGAACCGTCTGATCCCGCTGGAGGCTGGCGATCTGGGATCTCATCATGTCCGTGCAGTACGTCGTCGCGTTCATGGTCGTATTCGTGCCCTGAGCCAGCATTGGCTGGCCGAATCCAGCCCGGTAAAGGTTGGTCTTCGCGACGCTGAAGTTACCATTGACCTCTGTCATCGGGTCGTTGACAGGGACGAACGCGATCGGCGCCTGCTGGTGGGCGGCCGCTTGCAGTTCGTCGAGCGCCTGCGAGGTGCCGTTCGTGCCCGCGTTCGAGAGGTCAGGCGCGGTGAACGGGGTGCAGCCAAGCGCCGGGTCCAAGAAGAAGTTGAGCAGAGCGTTGTCGCTCCCGTTGACTTGGGGCGTGGCGCCTGTGAGCGCCGCGACGTTGGCGGCGTTGTCCTGCGCGGTCTGCTTGCTCGCCGTCAGCAGGTACTTGGAGGTCACGTTGTCGCTCTGGTCCTGGTCGATCATGGTGAAGCTGCGCGTGGTCGGGCATGCATGCCCGTCGTTGGCGGTACCAACCGCCGGGATCTTCAGCGTGCCCGCCGCGATCGCCGCGTTCGCCGCCCTGAAGAAGGCCGGACCGTTGCAGTAGGAGACCTGCCCGAAGATCGAGCCCGCCGTGCCGTTGACACACGCGCCCTGGCGCAGGGAGTCGCCACGGCCGAGGCGGCGGCCGCCGGTCGCGGCGACCTGGGTGAGGTTGTCGCCGTTGAAGCCAAAGTCGATGGTGACCACCGCACCAGCAGGCAGTGTGGGCACGACGGGCGCGACGGCGGCCGTGGTCCCCTTGGTGATGACAAGCGGCTCGTACACGGACAGCTGGCCGGTGGCCGGATCGATGATCGTGGCCTGTACGAACGCCTGTGTGCCCACGTTGGCCATGCTGCAGCCCGCCCCCGTCAGCTGGTACGGGGTGGCAAGGCCCTGCGCGGTCAGCGGGTTCCGCGGCACCACGATGCCGCAGTCAGTGCCGTCCGCCGCGGGGGGTGTGGTCGGCATGGGCAGGGGCACGGGGCGATGACGGAGGCTCGTCACCGCGGTGAGCTTCTGCTTTCCCGTGCTGCTGCCCGCCGATACCGCCACGGCCACGACGCCGACCGCAAGCAGAATGGGAACTACGATCGCGAACGTCATCCGCACCTTGCGGGAGGCGCTCACGCTCTGGCCATCGCCGAACCACTGTCTGACTCCATGGTGATCGGCGGACCAATGCTTCCTCGACATTCAACCGACCTTCCTGTACCGCTGCTACTGGTTGGTGACGGCCGCTCCCGGCTGATCACGGTAGACCTGTCCGTGAGGCAAACGTTGCAAGAATGAGATATTCGCCTGTTTGTCACACTCCGGGCCGCACCGACCGGAATCGTCGGACAGGTGGTAGTTTCGGGCCCGGTACCCAACCAGGAGGCACTGACGGTGAGCCTGTACCGCATCGCGCTGCGTACCTTGTCCGGCGAGCCCACGTCCCTCGCCGGCTATCAAGGGCAGGTGATGCTCGTGGTGAACGTGGCCTCACGGTGCGGCCTGACACCGCAGTACACGGGCCTGGAGCGACTGCAGGAGCGTTACGGCGATCGAGGCTTCACCGTGCTCGGCTTTCCCTGCAACCAGTTCATGGGCCAGGAGCCAGGAACGGCGGAGGAGATCGAGGAATTTTGCTCCACGGCCTACGGCGTGACCTTCCCGCTCTTCGAGAAGATCGACGTCAACGGCGAGGCAAGGCACCCGCTCTACGCGGCGCTGACCAGGACACCGGATGCCTCAGGTGACGCAGGCGACATCCAGTGGAACTTCGAGAAGTTCGTGATCTCGCCGGCCGGCGAGGTCACTGGCCGGTTCCGGCCGCGCACCGAACCTGAGTCACCCGAGGTCGTGTCCGCGATCGAAAGCGTCCTGCCCGGCTGACACCGGAGGCCGCCCGGCTGACCGCGGACATTGCCTGCCCAGGACACTCAGACATGGCGCGCTTCGGCCCGTTGCATGCTCTCCATCTGGGCGCGGAGGTGGCCGACGAGGTAGGCGTGCACGGTCGTGCCCTGTACCGAGCCATTCAAGCGGGCCGACGCGTACAGCCGTCCCTGGTCACTGCGCCAGATATTCCAGACCGTGAACTCGGCCGATAGGCGCCGCAGATCGCCTGTCTGATCGACGATCTGATGACCGCTGCGAACGCACGTATCCCTCAATGATGGCCAATGCAGATCGCACGTATCCCACGTGACCAATGCACCATCATCGTCGTGCAAACCATCCGCCGTGAAGCGCGGACGCGGGATCGTCAAACGGACAGCAGCGACAGAGCCGCACAGATCGCCCTGGCACGTGCTATACGCCGGCGGCGTGGTCACCTGATAAGTCAAAGCAGGATGGCGGGACATGATCGTCTGAACCGTTTCGTTGTAAGCGGAGCGTGCCTTCCACGCTGCCAGAAACGGCGTTACCTTGGACAGGTGCACATGGACGACAGTGAGAACATGCTCGTCACAGTATTGCATGTAGACCTGCACAGCCAGCGTGTGGAGACCGGGAGGGACGCTGTGGAGACGAACCCGATTCTTGTGTTCGGTAACGAGCTTCGCGCGCAACGAGAAAATACGGGGCTCACTCAGAGGGACCTAGCTGCAAAGGCGTATTGCTCAGCGTCCCTCATCAGTGCGATCGAGAGAGGTACGCGATTCGCGAAGCGTGATCTGGTCGAGCGGTGTGATCAGGTCCTCGATACGGGCGGCGTCCTCCTCCGGGTATGGCCAATAACGACGACAGGTGCACATCCGTCGTGGTTCACGAAGATAGCGGAGCTCGAAGTGCAGGCTACGAAGATTCATGAATGGGAGCTTCGGTACATACCTGGGCTGCTCCAGACGTCAGATTATGCTCGGGCCATGATGCGTGCGGGGCGGCCTACTGACGACGACGAGAGTATCGAAAGGGACGTTAACGCCCGGACTGACCGGCAACGGATTCTGTCCTGCGACACAGCTCCGATGGCATGGTTCGTGATAGATGAGTCTGTTCTTCACAGGCCGTTCGGCGGACCGTATGTGATGGGGAAACAGCTTGAGCACCTCGAAAAAACGGCAGAGTTCACCAATGTGATCATCCAGATCTTGCCCTCCTGTGTGGCCGACCACCCCGGAGCGGAAGGACCGTTGCGGGTCCTTGAGTTCGCGGACACTCCACCGATCGGGTACACCGAAGGAAGATCGTCAGGCCGGGTCATCGAGTCGCGTGCAGAGGTGGCGGCGGCCATGACCCACTATGATCTGATTCGAGCTGCGGCGTTGTCCCGGAGCGAGTCGCTGAAGATGGTCGCCTCGCTGAGGAGTGAGACGTATGGATAGCTTGACCTGGGTGAAGTCCTCGTATTCTGGTGCCCAGGGCGATAACTGCGTCGAGGTCGCCACGCTGCCTGATGGCAGCCGTGCGGTGCGGGACTCCAAGGACCCCGGCGGGCCCGTGGTGCGGTTCACGTCGGCGCAGTGGCGGGCGTTCACTGACGGTCTGCGATCGGAGGGCTAACCTCCCTGGTGCCGGTCACACCTTGCCGATCGGGAGCTAGCGGGAGCGGTATTGCCACGCCATGCCCGATCAGCGGTGACAGCGCCGGCCTCAGCCGCTTCAGGACCTCCGGGCGTCACTTGTTGTCTGGCGCCGCATCTGCGGGCAGCGCACCCTCGATCTCGCTCGCCTGGCAGGCCTGGTGTTCGTACATCAGGCCGTAGGTGAAGGTGTCCTCCCCCTCCGCGCGCGCCTGGCCGGCGATGGCGCCAAGCACCGCCCGCGCGACAACGCTGTCATGGTGGTCGCCGAGCAGTCCCTGGAGTCTTTTGGTCCTGCTGGCCTGGCGCCTGGCCTTGCCACCCAGCGCGGGCATGGCCGCTTCCGCGGCGTAGCGCGCACGCTTGGCGGCCTTGCGCGCCTCGTGGATCGCCGCGTCCTTGTCCTCGGCGGCAGGAACAGCCGCGAGCGCACGCCTCAGCCGCCGCGACGCCCGCCGCACCGGCTTGGCAAGCACCTTTCCGGCTTTGCGCGCCGCGAGCGGTGTGAGCGGCGGATCGGCGATGAGCGCGTCCAGGCCATCGAGGAGGGTGAGATAACGCTGCCCGTCAAGCCCGTCCATCGCGGCCTGGCGCGCCTGCACACCCTCACCGCTGAAGTGCCCGGTGATGCGGGTCTTGACCGGACCTACGATCAGGTCAGGCGGAATGCGGGCGAGCTCGCCGGTGAACCGCGAAAGCAGCACCTCGGTGTCGCGAGCCTGCCCCAGCACGGTCCCCAGCCATTTCAGCTCGTCGCAGAGCTCCCGGGTCCGGCCCCGCTCGATGATCTCACCGAACGCCTGCAGCGCGCTCCTGGCCCGGCGGGTCGCGACGCGCATCTGGTGAACGGCGTCCGGCTCATCGCGCCGCACGAGCGGGTCGTAGTGGCTGATGGCGTCCGCCTGCCGCCGCACGTACGCGAGCACCACGTCGCCGGCCGCGAACGCCGCGTCAGCCGCGAGGATTCGTCATCGGCAACGGCGCTGGCCCCATCGCCCGCCGCCTGCCTGGCGGCCTGCAGCCGGTCCCCGAGCGCCCGCTCCAGCTTGGTCGCCGTGGGGGCGGGCCGCGCGCCGGCCGCGCGCAGCCGCGCGTCGACCGCCTTCAGCAGCTCGCGGTCACCGGCCGCGAGCTCGACCTCGATCTCGTCCCACGCGGTGGCGGGGAATTCATCCATCAGCTCAGCCGACACATGGTCGGTCGCGATCTCGGCGAGCCTCCGCCCGGCGTCGCCGAGCAGCCACAGTACGCCGCGCGTGGTCCGCATATGCACGACCGGCACCAGCGCCGCGTCGCGCGTTCGGGCCCGGACCAGGGCCGCAAGCTCCTCCGGTACCGCGCCGCCTGACGTGCCTGCAGACCTGCCGGCAGACTCACCGCTGGGCTTGCCCGCGGACCTGCCGGCCGGCTTACCGAGCGGCAGGCGTATCTCGTCGCGGGTGTCGGCGCCCGCGGGCAGTTTCAAGTGCCAGCCCGCGTCCTCACCTCCGGTGCGCTGCCGCAGCGTGATGCCGTTGCGGATCAGGCGAAGGTCCTCGGTGTCGTAGTAGATGGCGTCGAGGGTCTGCTCATCCTGCTGCGACACGGTCGCCACACCGGCCACATCCGTCATGCTCCGCGCGGCTTCCAGGGCTGCCGCCGCCCCTCCAGCGGCGTCGTATTTCCGCTCGGTCTCACGGAAGACGGTGGCCACGTCCTTGCTCCCTAATGATCGCCGAACCGTCGGCTGGCGCGGGCCTCACGGCCGTGCATCGCCGCCCTACCTCACAGGCTGCCCCGGTAACGGGGACCGCGATAGGGGCGTCACACCCGCTGGTGCCGGGACGTCCGTCCCAGGTCTTGCCGGCCCGGGGTCAGTGCCAGAATGGGCTGGTTGCCCCGGGCGGTGTGCTGTAGCTGTAGCTGACCTTATGTGACCCGTTGTGGGTCCAGCTCAGGGTCATCCGGGAGTAGTAGAGGTGTCCCTTGTGCGTGCGCACCCGCCACAGCGTGACGCTCGCCTGCGAGTTTATGAAGGTGCCCCGCGAGCAGGTAGGGACGCAGCTGTTCTGGCGCCTGGTGCCACGTGCCCGCGCGTAGCTTCCCCACTTCGCCCACTTCAGCGGCCTCACGAATAGGTCGCCGCCAGCACCGAAGTAGATGGCGCCCGGCCTGACCTTCCCGTGACTCCAGCCGGGCGGGCCGCCGCCGTCACTGCCGTACATGACCGGCGCCGATGTCGCGCTAGCCGCGGAAACGGCACCCATGCCGCCGGCTCCCGCGCTGATGAAGGCAGCGGTGAAGCCGATGGCGATGGCCGCTCTGATCTTGGTCGTGTTCATGGGTCCGCTCCCGCTTCCCCGCCGCGTGGGCCGGTCCCGCTCTGCTTGTCTTTCATATAGACGTTATGCCAGCCAAGATGGTTACCAGACACGGGCCGCCAGTCGCTGACCGCAGGCACTGCATCTGCGCAGCGGCCACCCAGCGCCCGAGCCACTGACACGTGCCCGCCCCAAAAGATCAACACGATCCCGGACGGCGGCGCGGAGTGGCACATCCAGGCCCAGCCGGCTCCGGCCAGCACCTCGGCGTAGACACCCGGCCGAGGTAACATCGGCTCAAGAGGGTGGTCCAGGCCCGCAGCGCAGCGATACTTGTCATAGTGGACCCGTATGCGCGAAGGCGCCCGGTGGACGGCCGGCGGGCCTTAGCGTGGAGGCGTTGGCCCAGTCCGTCGCGGAGCGTGCGGTCGAGCTTGTGGTTTCCGCGCTGGATGTGAATGCGTTGCTGGACGGGGTCGATCTGAACGCCGTGCTGGACCAGGTCGACTTCGACCGGGTGCTGGACCGGATCGACCTGAATGGCATCGTCGAGCGCATCGACGTCGACGCGCTGGTCGAGCAGACCGACCTCGGCGCCATCATCGCCAGATCCTCCAGCGGGATCGCGAGCGATGCGCTGGACGTGGTCCGCAGCCAGGTCGTCGGGCTCGACGAGTTCATCGCCCGCTGGATAGGGCGGCTTCGCCGCCGCCCCTACACCGGCCCGCCCGGCCCGCCTGACGGGCTGCGGGCCGGAGCAGGGTCATGACGGCGCGCGCGGGTGATGCCACGCCCTCCGGGCCCCCGGTCATCATCCGGGAGAGCCTGCAAGGGAGGTACGCGGGTTTCGCGTCGCGTTTTGCCGCCTTCGCCGTAGACGTGGGGTTCAGTCTCGGCGTGTTCATGCTCGCCCTTGCCGCCATCTCGTTCGCGGCGAGGGTGCTGACCGGCAAGGACATCGCCTGGAACAGGGGCGACGTCTGGGTGGTCATCGCATATGCGGTCTGGGGGTTCATCTACTTCGCCTATTCCTGGGCCGCGAGCGGCAGGACCGCCGGCATGGCGCTGTTCGGCGTGCGGGTCGTGCGAGACGATGGCACCGACGCAAGCGGGCGCCGGGCGGTCGTGCGCACGCTGGCACTTCCGTTGAGCTTCCTGCTTCTGGGGCTGGGGTTCGTCGGCATCCTCCTGGGCGACCGGCGCCGGGCACTGCACGACGTCATCGCCGGGACGGCGGTCATCTATTCGTGGGACGCGCGGGCGGCGCGGCTGCGGTTCCTGTCCCGGGGCTGATCCTGCAGCAGCGTCCTGCGGGTGCCGTTCTTCATCCGGCCTGGTCAGGCGGCATGCCGGTACTCGTGGGGAGTCCCGCCTAGCCGATCTTGCCGACGGATCTGCATGCGCGTGATCTGGCCTGGTCCGGTGATCGGTTCGGGTACCGGGCGGCGCGGGGCGCTTGCCCCGGGATCACGGAGGCCGGTCGCCCCCGGGCAGCCAGCAGCGCGTCCGGCCGGTTCCGGCCGTCCCGGGTTTCTGCCCGGGCTCAGTCTGCTTTCTCGATCGCGACCCGGCTGCCTTCCGGCTTTACCTCGCGCACCGGGACACTGACCTCGAGGACTCCCTTCTCATAGCGGGCGGTGACGTCCGTTGCATCCACCTTGGCGGGGAGCCTGACCAGCCGGGTGAGCGAGCCGTAACGGAACTCTGAGCGATAGGGTTCCTTGTCTTCCTGGCGACGCTCGGCATAGATCGTCAGGGTCCTGCCGTCGACGGTGACCTCAATGTCCTTCTCCGGGTCCAGGCCGGGAAGCTCGGCCCGGATCACGTAGCGGTTGTCCTGGACCACTTCCTCGACCCGGAACGTCTGGGCCGCCGTAAACGGCGGCGGGGCCTTCCACGGCGACTCTAGCCAATCGGCCAGGTCCGGGAACATGGCCTGGAACACTGCGCGTGCCTGGGTGCGCGCGCTTTGCCATAATGTCCTCCCACTTCAGATGTTGCCACGTTATCCGATCTGGTCTGGCTGGCCGCGCAGAGCGTGTCGGCCGTGCCGATTTTGCCTCCGGCCCCGATTCTGCTGGCTGTGCAGCGTTTGCCGGCCACGTCGGCCTGACCGTCGGCCTGACCGGCTGCGAGGATTCGGTTGTCCGGGCCGACTGGGCAGAAGCTGGCTGGGGCGGTAGCGCAGGCTTGGGCGGGTCCGTATATCCCGGCATCCATTTGAGCACTTCGGCCCGGAACGGCCCTTCGCATTCGAGCTGGCAGAGCACGCCCACGCCAGCCGTCGATACCCGGTGGATAAGTACGTAAGAAGGCGGCAGGTTGAGCCGCCGCACAACGCTGGATGAACGCCTGTCCAATACCCGCATCGCCTCAGCGCGCAGCCATTCGCGGCTGAACTTGAACGACTCCACCTTGGACGGCTCGGCGAGCGGTGCCAGGAAGGCGCGCAGCGCCGCCAGGTCAATGCTGACGCCTTCCCGGAGAAAGCCGTGCGACCGGAGCTCGTCCTCGACCTCTTCGAGGTCACCGTCTTCGTGCATGAGCCGCAGCAGCTTGCCGAAAAAGGACGGAAAGCCGTCCGGCAGCCGGTCGACAGCGCCGAAGTCGAGCACGCCAAGCCGCCCATCGGCGAGCAGGCGGAAATTGCCTGGGTGCGGGTCCGCGTGCAACAGGCTAGCCCGCGCAGGACCCGAGAATAGGAAACGGACAATCATGACGCCGGCCCGGTCCCGCTCAGCGGTCGTGCCGTCGGCGATGATCCTGGCGAGCGGGGTGCCGTCCATCCATTCGCTGACGAGCACATGGTCGGTGACGGCGACCACATGCGGTACGGAAACGTCTGGGTCGCCCGCATAGGCGACGGCGAAGGCTTCCTGGGAGGTAGCTTCCAGCCGGTAATCGAGTTCCTCGGCCACCCTGGCCCGCAGCTCGGCAAGCAGCGGCTTGGCGTCCAGGCCAGGCATGAGCACGCTGAAAAGCCGGGCAACGCGGCTCAGCTGGTTAAAATCGCTGATCAGCGCCCTTCCCACGCCCGGGTACTGGATCTTGACCGCGACCTGGCGCCCGTCGTGCCAGACGCCCCGGTGCACCTGGCCGATAGAGGCCGCGGCCGTCGGCCGGTCGTCGAACTCCGCGAAGCTGGCCCGCCACTCCTCGCCCATGTCGCCCGCGAGCACCTTGTGAATAGTCCGGGCAGGCAACGGCTGCGCGGACTCCTGCAGCCTGGCCAGGGTAGTCCGGTACGGGCCGGCGATCTCCGGGGGCAGCGCGGCCTCGAATATGGATAATGCCTGCCCGAGCTTCATCGCGCCGCCCTTGAGCTCGCCAAGGACCCTGAAGATCTGCTCTGCTGTCCGCTGCTGAATTTCCTGGGCCACAAGCTCAGCTGGCCGGCCGCCCAGGCGCTTGCCGGTTCCCAGCGCGGTCCGGCCAGCGAGCCCGGCCGGCAGCGTGGCCAGTTTCGCCGTGCGGGTGACAGCACCGCGGGACAGATCGTTCATGATCTCCATTCTCCACTACGCGAGGGCGCGCCGGCCACATGCGCACATGCGCAGTCCGGTTCGGCAGCCAGGTACGGCGGCGGCGCCACTGCCCAGCAGGCAGCACGAGTTCCAGCGTTCCCTTGATCACGGCACGTTTTCCGCACATGCATGTTGACAGGGCGTTGAGAATGGCTTGGCCCTTACTCCAATCTGCGCTTTAGGCCGGAAACGCCATTCATGATTTCAGCGCGGGCGCCAGCGTTTCCAGTGTGCCGTGGCTGTGGCCCAGGTGTCAGCAGTTTCCCTCGTTGGTCCATAGCACCCGATGCCGAGAGCGGCCCAGAGGAACACGCCCGCCGCTGCCGCGAATTAGCCGAGGATCAGCCCGGCCAGGGCCAGCCCCCCGATCCAGCGTCAGGCGCCGCTTTCGGCCATCTTCTGCTGTGCGTCGGCGATCGCGTCCTTCAGGGCCTGCACGTGGTGGCCCTCTGCCTCGCAGACGACTTTTTGATGGCGCGGGTCACGGCGGGTTCGACTTTGGCGGCCGCCGAGTGCGGGTAGGCGACGATCAGGCCGGCGCCGCCGACCGGGATGGTGGCCCCGGCCTGCTCCTCCAGTTTGCTGGCGGTCTTGCGGCCCCAGATCCAGATGATCAGCGTGTTGTCCAGCTCGCCCAGCTCGGCGATCGCGTCGATGACCCGGCCGACGTTGTAGTCGGCGTTCTCCGAGTACCCGGCGTAGACCTCCATCTGGCGGGCGTAGTAGGCCTTCAGCTTGCCCGGGACCTCGTCCCAGGCGGGGAAGGCCTCGTCCCGCGCCGTCAGCTCCGCGTCCGGCGGGATCACCCCCAGTTCCTTCTGCCGGGCGAAGACCTCCTCGCGCAGCCGGTCCCAGCCCTGGTCGAACTTGCCCTGGTACTTATCCGCCCATTCCGGGGCCACATGGTGCGGGGCATGGCTGCACCCGGTGGAGAAGTAGACGAAGAACGGCTTGCGGGCGTCTCGGGCCCGGACCCCGTGCAGCCACTTGATGGTCTTATCGGCCATGGCATCGGGCAGGTAGTACGGGTTCTGTTTGTCATAGAAGCCGTCCGGGGTGCCGATGATCTTCTGGTTCTCGGCCAGGCAGGGGTCCCACTGGCCCGCGTCACCGCCCAGGAAGCCGTAGAAGTAGTCAAAGCCCCACCCGTTCGGCCACCGCCCGAACGGCCCGGCCGGGCCCTGCTGGCCATCGGGGGTCAGATGCCACTTGCCGAACGCCGCGGTGCTGTACCCGTTGTCCGCCAGCACCCTCGGCCACGGCGTGCAATCACCCGGAACCATCGCCGTGTAACCCGGGAAGCCGCTCGAGAACTCACCCACCGAGCCGAAACCGACCGCATGGTTGTTCCGCCCGGTCAGCAGCGCCGCCCGGGTCGGCGAGCACAGCGCGGTGACATGGAACCGGTTGTAGCGCAACCCCCCCTCAGCCATCCGCGAGTAGTTCGGGGTGTGCACCCACCGGCGCCGCGGTCAGCCTGCAGGCACGCCACCATGAGCAGCCAGGACCTGAAAGCGAACACATCCATGACAGGACGAGGATCGCCCGCAAGCGCGCGGCCGTCATCACCCGCCACGGACGATCCGGCATGAAGGCAACCTGCCGCCGCAGGCGCTCAGGGACGCTCGGCCGATGGAATCCATGCAGCGCGCTGCCTGGCAGCCCCGGCACGGCGAGTCGCATCGATCCTCGGCCACGAAGGAGCCCGCACAAGGGAGAAGGTCTACATCCACGGCCAGGAGATCATCGACATGACCGGAGGCGAATTCGGGGCCTACGGTAACCAAGTGGTAACCAGACCGCCGAAGGGAGCTGACAGCTCATGACCCGCATACCCGCCGACCTGCGGAAAGTAGGTGGAGCTACGGGAATTCGAACCCCGGACGCCCTCCGTGCCATCGCAGGGCTGCTAATCTGCCCCGTCTGCGGCGGCGAACTGCGAACCGCGAACCGCTCCCTGCGGTGTGGACTGCGCCATACCTTCGACCGGGCCCGCCAGGGCTACGTGAACCTGCTGCCGGGTGACGCTAACTTGGGCACAGCCGACACGGCGGACATGGTCCGGGCGCGCGAGGAGTTCTTGCGCGCCGGCCACTACGCACCGCTTGCCGCGTCGCTCGCCGCCCGCGCACACCGGCTCTGCGCAGGCGGGCTTGTCGTGGACGCTGGCGCCGGCACCGGCTACTACCTGCGGGCGGTGCTCGACCGTCTGCCTGACGCAGTCGGGCTTGCCGTGGATGTCTCCAAGTTCGCGCTCCGCCGGGCGGCCCGGGCCCACCCGCGCGCGGGCGCGATCGCATGGGACATCTGGCGGCCCCTGCCCATCCGGCCGCACACGGCCGCGCTCGTGCTGAACGTGTTCGCGCCGCGCAACGGCGCGCAGTTCCACCGGGTCCTGCGGCGCGACGGCGCGCTGCTTGTGGTCACCGCCACCAGCCGGCATCTCGACACGCTCGTGCCCGCGCTTGGGCTGCTGACCGTCGACACGGACAAGGACGCGCGGTTGGCGCGCTCGCTGTCCCCGCACTTCACGCTGAGCCGGCGCGAGGAGCACACGTTCCAGTTCCAGCTATCGGGCACGCAGGTCGAGATGCTGGCGCGGATGGGGCCGAGCGGGCGCCACCTGCGGCCGGACGAGGTGAGGCAGCGGGCCGCGGCTCTCGGCGAGCCTGTCCACGTGACCGGATCATTCGCGCTGCTGACCTACCGGCCGCGCTGACATCGCGGCATGGCTGACTCAGGCGCGACCCGGCCTACCCGCCTGATTCGTACTTGAACGAGACCTGAAGCTTGATGCGGTACTTGATCGCACCGCCCTCGTCAAGTTGGATGTCCTGCTTGACCACCTCACCGATCCGCAGGTCGCGGATCGACGCGCTCGCTGTCCGCACTGCCTCCGCGGCGGCTTCCTCCCACGAGACTCTGCTCGTACCGATGATGTCGATCACTCTGTACACGCTCATCCGCGCCCCCAACACGTCGCCACTATGCCTGGCCAGGTCCTACCCATCAGTGGCAGGTCTATGTGGCCCGCGAGCTACCCCAATCGGCCGGTCGCGGCCGCCGCGGTATTCTCGCTGCCGGCGAGTTGACGGCTGCCGCGAGCTCCGGCTAGCCGCGAAATCCGGTGCGGAGAAGTGGGCCGATGTGTTCTCCCGCAGGTGGTTGCTGACGATCGCGCCCGCCCTGACCGGGGCGGGATACGCGCTGTGGACCTTCTTCCCGTCCTATCCGTGTTTCGCGCTCGGTCATGACGAACGGGCAAGGACGGGCCGGATAACCCCGGGCCCGGGGCGCTTGGCGCTACGCCGTTAGCAGCAGGGTCTTCCCGACCGCCCACGCGTCGTCTGCCGCCAGGGCGGCCTCCGCCGCGTGTGGCGGCCAGGCAAGGAGCGGGAACGGGCTGTCAGGGATGGCAGGGGATACTGGACGATGCCCAAGCGGTCTGGCCGCGCGGCCGGCTCGGCGCCTGCCGCGCGGCCAGGTCCGCTCAGAGCGGGCGGACCTGCTCGGCCTGCGGGCCTTTGGCGCCCTGGCCGGCGGTGAACTCGACCCGCTGATTCTCCTGGAGACTGCGGAAGCCCTCCACCTCTATGGCGGAGTGGTGAACGAAGACGTCGGCGGTGCCGTCGTCGGGCGCGATGAAGCCATAACCCTTGTCGGCGTTGAACCACTTCACGGTGCCCTGAGCCATGTTTTCTCCTGTTGGGACCATCTTCGGGGTCCACGGGCGTGTGCCCCGGGTTGCTGCGACCCGTGAGTCCTTCCAAGGCGGGGCTCTGGGACATCAGGACGCCCGCTGTCAGAATTTCGCAGGCGCTGTCACACGTGCACGAACTTCGACTGCAACCGAGACCATCTAACACCATCGCGCGGCCGCCTGTTCCAACTCCCCGTAGTTAGCGCGCATCTTTCTGCCGCGCACTGTGGGCATCGCGGTGCCAATCACCACATTCAGGACCGAGTCTGAGGCGCGCTGAATCGGTCACCGGTGCATACCGCGGGGAATAGAACTCCCCGTTGCGCAGAACATACTGGACGAACAGCCGGGCCGGTTCGGGCAGCCGTCCCTCACGTGAGACGAGGCGCCAGTCGCGCCGCAGCGGCGTCGCGGGCGTAGGGAGTTCCACGAGCCCACCGCTGCCGAGTTCGCGCGCGACGGCGTCGCGCGAGATCAGGGTGACGCCGAGGCCGGCCGCGACCGATTCGCAAACCGCCACGTTCGAGCCGACGGTCAGGGTGCTTGGCGTCAGCTCCAGCTCATCAAGGAAGCTCTCCGTGGTCGCGCGCGTACCCGAGCCGTGCTCGCGAAGCAGCCATGTCTGCCGCGCAAGCCACGGCAGGACCTGCGGCGCTTCCTCGGTGGGGTCATCAGGCCCGCGGGGGGATCCCGGGCCACCGGGGTCTGGGGTATCCCCAGATGGCTCCGTGACCCCCCGGGGAAACTCCGTGACCCCCCGGGGAAACACAGACTCAATGGCTCCCGCGGGGCACACCACAATGAGCGGGTTGGGCCGTACCGCGTGCGCGACCATGCCCGGGCGCCCTGGCCCCTGCGGGGGCCTGCCGCCGAGCACGAGGTCAACCTCGTGGTCGGCCACCAGGCTCCACACCCGCTCCCGATTGCCCACGTCGAGCAGGAGGCCAATCCCTGGGTAGCTGCGCCTGAAGGCGGCAAGCAGGCGTGGCAGCAACTGCTCGCCCGCGGTGGTGACGGCCGCGATACGCAACCGCCCCCCTTCCTCCTCACCCACCGCCGCGGTATGGGCCTCATCGAGGAGGCCGAGCACACCCCGCACGTAACTGGCGTAGACCTCGCCCGCACCGGTGAGCCTGAGCCCGCGCCCGTCCCTGCTCACCAGCGTCAGCGCGAGATCCTTCTGCAAGGCCGCCAGGCACGACGACACAGCCGACTGGGTGACGACGAGGCGCTCCGCGGCCGCCCTGATCGAGCCGGTCTCGGCCACCGCGAGGAAGGTGCGCAGCTGTGTCAGGGTCATGATCAGGTACCGTATGCCGCCCGCCACCCGGGCGTGGGCACGGCTGGCCTCACCTGAGCCGCGCCGGCGCCGGCCCTGGTCACCTGGTCACCTGGTCACGCCATGTCCCGCATGAGGTGGTAGAGGAGCAGCAACTGAGCCAGCCTGAGCGGCTCGCTCCGCGTGGTTTCGTCGATCATGCCGAGGCAGTCGGGCAGCGACTGCTCCACGCCAAGACCATCCCAGATCGCCTTGGCGAGCACCTCGGCCTCGCCCTCTGGCGCGTGCCCGTGGATGTGCAGCGCGTCCGCCGGGCTTCCGTCCACGTCCCGCATGAGCTTGAGGTGCGCGACGCTGGGCGGTACCTCGGCGATCAGCTTCGCGAAGTTCGGGTGGCGGATCGTCGGGCGCAGCAGCAAGGTCGCCGACAGTGGGGTGCCCGGCGGATCGTGCCGCTCATCGATCGGCCCGAAGCTCACCGCGATGTCGGCCTCGCGCCGCTGCGGGCGGATGAACGCGGCGGATTCAGGCTCGCGGCGCCCGAGTTCGGAGAGAACCTGCTCGCGGGTGTAACCGCGATCCCCTGTGTCGCGCCGCACCTTCCACTCCCGCCTGATGTGCTCACCCGGGTCGACGTACACGGTCACGTCGAAACAGGCCCTGGCGAGGCTGGTGTGCAACGGCAGCAGCCCTTCCGCGATCACGACGTCGCGCGGCTCAACAAGCTGCGGCCTGGTGAGCAGCCCGGTTGAATGATCGTACACAGGCTTGAGTATCGGCTCACCCATCGCGAGAAGCTGCAGGTGCTGCTCCATAATCTGCATGTAGTTGCAGTCGGGGTGCAGCGGCGTGAAGGGCAGTCCCTTGCGCTCGGCGCGGTCGTAGCGGTGGTAGTCGTCCACGCACAGGGACGTGCTTCGCTGCGCGCCAAGCGCCTGCACCAGGCCACGGGTGAGCGTCGTCTTCCCCGCTGCGCTATCCCCCGCGATGGCAAGCATCGTCGGGCGGCGGCCGAGGGCGCGGTGAATCCGCATCAGCTTGTCGGGCACGTACGTTCACTCCAACGTGTCCGCCCGGAGCGGCCCGCGCGCGTTGAACGACACGCGCGCCCTGATGCGGCGGCCTGAGGCTCCATACCGTGAAGCTACTCATCGGTCACTTTCGTGCGCTTCCCCCCCGAGGGGGAGGAACCAGGGGGATCCATGCGTAATGATCCCGTCCGTACTCTTGGTAAATATGAACCGGTCGCCACCCCGGCTGCTCGTCGTCGACGACCATCAGATGGTGCTCGACGGCCTGCGCGCGATGCTCGGCGCCTACAGGGACCAGGTGGAGATCGTGGGTGAAGCCGGTGAGCCTGAGGAGGCGATCGCGCTCCTCGAAGCGGAGAAGCCCGATGTCGTGCTCCTCGACATACGTCTGCGCGGTGCGAGCGGCCTTGACCTGTGCGCGGACATCCGCCGTAGGCGGCCGGAATGCAAGGTCGTGTTCTTGACCGTGTACGACGATGAGCAGTACCTGTACCAGGCGATGCGCCTCGGCGCCTCCGGGTTCTTGCTGAAGCGCGTACGCGGCGCGGAACTTGTCGGCTACCTCACCCGCATTCACCAGGGCGAGACGCTCATCGATCCCGCCCTCGCCGCGCGGGTCGCGCAGTCGGCGGCGCGCCTGCAGAGCGGTGAGTTCTGGCCGGGGGCACACCTGGGCCTGACCCAGCGCGAAAGCGAGGTGCTCGCGCTGATGGTGTCCGGGCTCTCGAACCGCGCCATCGCCGCCAGGCTGGTGGTGAGCGAGGAGACCGTCAAGACCCATGTCCGCGGGATCTACCGCAAGCTCGGCGTGAGCGACCGGGCCGGCGCGGTCGCCGCGGCCCTGCGCGAAGGGATCTTCCAATGAGCCGCCTCGGCCTCGCCGATCCCGTGCGGGAAGCCCGGCTGCTCGTCCGGATCATCGAAACGATCTCGGCCGGGCTTGACCTGGACGAGATCATGCAGGGGGTCGCGTCGCTCATCACCGAGACCACCGACACGGACGTGTGCTTCGTGCACCTGCTCGATGAGGATGGCCGGCGGCTGGTGCTTCGCGGCGCCACCCCGCCGTTCGACAGACTCGCAGGGAAGGTCGAACTCAAGATCGGCGAAGGAGTGTCTGGCTGGGTCGCGGCGCAGCGCCAGCCGGCCGTAATCGTCACGGACAAGCTCGCCGACGACAGGTACAAATACATCCCCGCGCTGAGAGGAGAGGAGTTCACATCGATGGCCTCGGTGCCGATCCTGAGCAAGCCCCGCCACCTGGTGGGCGTGCTCAACGTGCACACACGCAAGCGCCGCGAGTTCACCGACGCTGACGTGGAGTTGCTGCGCTCGGTTGCGGGCCTGATGTCAGGAGCCATCGAGAACGCGCGGCTGCACCGCAGGCTTGCCCGGCGTGAGGAGGCCATGGAACGGTTCACCGAGCGGATCGTACGTGCGCAGGAAGCCGAAAGGCGCCGGCTGGCTGGCGAGATCCATGACGGCATCAGCCAGCGCGTGGTGAGCCTGTCGTTCCACCTGTCGGCCGCCGCGGATGCGGTGGCGGCGGCTCCGGACGTGGCCGCGAGGCAGATCACGAAGGCACAGGTGCTGGCAGAGGCGGCACTCGACGAGACGCGTTTCGCGATCGCCGGGCTGCACCCGCCCGTGCTCGATGACCTCGGGCTCGCAGCGAGCCTGGAGAGCCTCGCCAGGTCCTTCCCCCATCTGGATGTCGAAACCGACGTCCAGCCATGCCGTTTGCCGGCACACATGGAAACCGCCGTCTACCGCATCGCGCAAGAGGCGCTGCAGAACGTTGCCAAGCACGCGAAAGCCAGGTGCATTCAGGTACGGCTCATGACGCGTGGCGACACGATCATCCTCGAGGTCGAGGACGACGGCAAGGGATTCACCCCTGCCGAACTCGTCGGCAACCCCGGGCCTGGCGGCTACGGCCTGCCGGGCATGCGCGAACGCACCGAACTGCTCGGCGGGATGCTCGAACTGCAGAGCCGCCCGGGACATGGCACCGTGCTGCGCCTTCGCTTCGCGGCCAGCGCCTCGTAGAGGTTCTGGTGGTAAGCGCGCGCGGGCGATCTCACCACCGAGCCTGACGCGGCGCTCCCGGCTGGGAATGGACCCGGGTCGATCTGCCCGGCGCGGCTTCGCGCTTCCCGGGATCTGGGCAGGCCGACGGCGATGGACGCCGCGTGCAGCGCAGGCCACCCGCCCAGCGGCCCTGACGCCTTCAGCTCGGGTGACACCCCGCGCGGCCGTTAAGGATAAGTCTTAAGTGTTTACTTGATGAAAGCTCGCACATTCTCAATAGACAACTATCACGTCGCGGGGTCATGCTTGGAAGGCGGGTGAACAAAACCGATCAGCCCGCGTGGGAGGAATTATGGCGGGCGACCGGTGGAACGCTGGGGTGATCCCGTACGCCGAGATGGGCTACTGGAAGCCGGACTACGAGCCGAAGGACACCGACGTGCTCGCCGCCTTCCGTGTGACGCCACAGCCGGGGGTCCCACCGGATGAGGCGGGCGCCGCCGTAGCCGGCGAGTCCTCGACCGCCACCTGGACCGTCGTATGGACGGACCGGCTCACCGCGTACGACCACTACCAGGCCAAGTGCTACCGGGTCGACCCGGTGCCTGGCCGGGAGAACGAGTACATCGCTTATATCGCCTATGACATCGACCTCTTCGAGGAGGGATCCATCCCCAACCTGACGTCGTCGATCATCGGCAACGTGTTCGGCTTCAAGGCGCTGCGCGCGCTGCGCCTCGAGGACATGCGGATCCCGCTGCACTATGTGAAGACCTTTACCGGCCCGCCGCACGGCATCGTCATGGAGCGCGAGTACCTCGACAAGTACGGGCGGCCCCTGCTCGGCGCCACGACCAAGCCGAAGCTCGGGCTCTCTGCGAAGAACTACGGCCGGGTGGTCTACGAGGCGCTGCGTGGCGGTCTTGACTTCACCAAGGACGATGAGAACATCAACTCCCAGCCCTTCATGCGCTGGCGGGACAGATACCTGTTCGTCATGGAGGCGGTGAACCGGGCCGTCGAGCAGACCGGCGAGATCAAGGGCCACTACCTCAACGTGACCGCCGCCACGATGGAGGACATGTACGAGCGGGCCGAGTTCGCCAAGGAACTCGGCAGCGTCATCGTCATGATCGATCTCACCATCGGGTACACCGCGATGCACTCGATGTCCAGATGGGCGCGGGCCAACGGGCTCATCCTGCACCTGCACCGGGCGGGCCACGGCACCTACACCCGGCAGAAGACGCACGGCGTGAGCTTCCGCGTCATCGCCAAGTGGTGCCGGCTGCTCGGCGTGGACCACATTCACGCGGGCACCGTGGTCGGCAAGCTGGAAGGGGATCCGGGCACCACCCGTGGCTACTACGACACCTTGCGGATGTCGCAGGTAACGACGAACCCGGCACACGGGATCTTCTTCGATCAGGACTGGGGGTCCATGCCCGGGGTCATGCCTGTGGCGTCGGGCGGCATCCACGCGGGCCAGATGCACCAGCTTCTGCACTACCTGGGCGAGGACGTGGTGCTGCAGTTCGGCGGCGGCACCATCGGCCACCCGATGGGCGTCAGCGCGGGCGCCACGGCGAACCGGGTCGCTGTCGAGGCGATGATCAAGGCACGCAACGAGGGGCGGGACTATTTCGCCGAGGGTGACGACATCCTGCGCGACGCCGCGAAGCACTGCAAGCCCCTCGAGGCCGCTCTGGATACCTGGGGCGACATCTCGTTCAACTATGAATCGACGGACACCCCCGACGTGGTTTCCACGCCGGTCAGCTAGCCCGTACACGCCAGCTGGCACTGTCCTGAGAGGTACGAGGAGCCGGTCCATGCGAATCACCCAGGGAACATTTTCCTTCCTGCCCGATTTCACCGACGAGGAGATCGCGGCACAGATCCAGTACGCCATCGACCAGGCCTGGACCGTCGGGGTCGAGTTCACCGACGACCCGCACCCGCGCAACAACCTGTGGGAGATGTGGGGCCTGCCGATGTTCGACCTCGCCGACGCGGCGGGAGCTCTCCAGGAGGTCCGGGCGTGCAGGCAGGCCTATCCGAACCATTACGTCCGGGTGTCGGCCTTCGACGCGACCTACGGGCGGCAGACCACCGCACTCAGCTTCATCGTTGGCCGGCCGCCGGAGGAGCCGGGGTTCCGGCTGCAGCGGCAGGAGGGCGCCGACCGCAGCATCGCTTACACGCTGCAGCCCTACGCGGCCAGCAGGCCACACGGCGAGCGTTACGGCACGCGGGGATGACAGGGCCAGGCGGGCCTGGCGGGCCGGCCGACCCCGCCAGGCCAGGCGGGCCGCCGACCCCGCCAGGCCAGGCGGGCCGGCCGACCCCGCCAGGCCAGGCGGGCCGGAGGCGCCCCGAGGTTTCGCGATGCCATCACCAGGGGGCGCGTCTGCCGCAGAGGTCAACGGCGGGCAGGGGGCGCCGGGCCAGGGCGGCGGACCCGGCCCGCCGCGGGATAGGGCTGAGGAGCTGCTTCCTGATGACGCCCTGATCGAGATCGGCGAGGAGCAGCGGCAGCTCGCCATCTCCGGGGTGCTCGGCAGGCTGGACCACGAGCTTGTCGGCCTCGTCCCCGTCAAGACGCGTGTGCGCGAGATCGCCGCACTGCTGCTCGTCGACAGGCTGCGCAAACGCTACGGCCTCAGCTCATCGCGTCCGACCCTGCACATGTGCTTCACAGGGAGCCCGGGAACGGGCAAGACGACGGTCGCGATGCGCATGGCGGAGCTGCTCAAAGGGCTCGGTTACCTGCGCAGGGGACATCTGGTCAGCGTGACCCGTGACGACCTGGTCGGCGAGTACGTGGGGCACACGGCTCCGAAGACAAAAGCCGTCCTCAAGCGGGCACTGGGCGGGGTACTGCTCATCGACGAGGCCTACTATCTGTACCGGGCGGAGAACGAGCGGGACTACGGCCAGGAGGCCATCGAAATCCTGCTCCAGGTGATGGAGGCCCAGCGCGACGATCTGGTCGTCATCCTGGCCGGTTACCGCGATCGGATGGACTCGTTCTTCCGGTCCAACCCGGGGATGGCCTCGCGCATCGCCCACCACATCGACTTCCCCGACTTCACCGCCGACCAGCTCATGCAGATCGCCGAGATCATGGTGGAGCAGGAGCGCTACCGGCTGTCCCCGGAGGCACACCAGGCGTTCCGCGAATACATCGAGCTGCGGATGCGCCAGCCGAGGTTCGCGAACGCGCGCAGCGTCCGCAACGCCATCGACCGGATCCGGCTGCGCCAGGCCAATCGCCTGGTGTCGGCGGGCGCCACGATTGGCAAGGACGATCTGATCCTGATCGAGGCCGACGACATCAGGCGCAGCAGGGTCTTCACCCAGGACCCGTGACCGGCGGGGGCATGATCGGCGGGCCCGTGACCGGCGGGTGCGCAATCGGCCAGGCCGTGATGGTTCAGGTCCATGGCAGGGTCGCGCGCTCGGCCCAGTAGCGTCCGGGATCGATGGCCAGGCCGGCGAGCCCGGCCAGGTCGCGCTCGCCGAGCCGGAGCGTGGCCGCGGCGAGGTTGGCGCGCAGTTGGGCGGCACTTGCCGCGCCGATGAGGACCGTGTCCGCCCAGGGCTGGCTGAGCGCGGCGGCGAGCGCGACCGCGTCAGGCCCCGCGCCGTGCCGCGCCGCCATGTCGGCAAGGACCTGTGGCGGCCGCACGGCAAGCCTGCCGTTGGCCAGCGTCTCCTTGAGCAGCACGTGCGCGCCTTCGTCGTGTGCCTGGCGCAGCGCGGAACCGGCCGAAGGCTCGAGTAGGTTCCAGGTTGCCTGGACAGCGGTGAAGAGCCGCTTGCCGCGGCTCTCCAGATCCAGAGCACGCCGTATCGTGCCGGCCTGGTTCGCGCCTGACGTGGAGAATCCGATGCGGAGCCCGGCCGCGGCGGTCTGCGCGAGCGCCTCCTGCAGTGCCACGTCGCGCAGCAGCGGGCTGTCGCCGGTCAGAGAGTGCACCTGATAGAGGCAGAGCCGGTCACCGAGGAGGCCGCGGGTCTCGCCAAGCTGGGCCAGGTACTGGCTCAGGGTGTGTTCCTTGATTTCGTGGACGGTGGCATCGGTGCGCCACCCTCCGACGTACGCGTAGCCCCACTTGCTTGACACGGTGATGTCGCGATGACCGCGCGCGCCCAGCCAGTCCGCCAGGAACTCCTCCGCGTGACCGTAGGAGCGTGCCGCGTCGATCCAGCGGATTCCCCCGGCGTAGCCCTCATCCAGAACCCGCCAGGTCGCCGAGCGCATCGCGGCGACCGTGCGGCGCGCTGGCAGTTCGGCCTCGCGGCCCAGATTGATGTAGGCCGGCCGCCCGAGCGCGGCCAGCCCGAGCCCGAGACGCGGCAGTGCGGTCACGGCGGTCACGGCGGTCACGACGATCGCGCGGGGGTCAGAACCGGCCGCCCTGGATGCGGCGGCTGCGCTGGATCTGGCCGGGCCCGCCGTAGGGGTAGTCGGGCGCGAGAGGCTCGCTCACCTCATCGAGCAGCCGAATCTCTTCCGCGCTCAGCCGCACCTCGGCGGCCGCCATGTTCTCCTCGAGTTGCCGCAGGGTCCGCGCGCCCAAGATCACAGATGTGACCGCGGGGCGGCCGAGAAGCCATGCGATCGCCACCTGTGACATGGTCACGCCCCGCCCGTCCGCGACCTTCCGCACCGCGTCGAGCACCTGCCAGGTCTGCTCGAGATGGCCGCGCTGGTTCCAGATCTTCATTCCGAGATCGGCGTTCTCCGCGGCCCGGGTGCCGCCGGACGGCGGCTGGTCACGCTGGTACTTGCCGGTGAGCCAGCCGCTGGCCAACGGTGACCAGGACAGGAGCCCGAGGCCTTCGGACTGGCAGGCGGGGACGATCTCCCATTCGATGGCGCGTGCGAGCAGGTTGTACTGTGGCTGCACGGTGACGGGGCGGCAGAGATCATGCGCGTCGGCCACGTCGACTGCCTTCTGCAACTGCCAGCCGGTGAAGTTCGACAGGCCGACGTAGAGAATCTTCCCCGCCCGCACCGCGTCGTCGAGAAAGCGCAGGGTCTCGGCTATGGGGGTCAGCGGGTCCCACGAGTGCAACTGGTAAAGGTCGATAGCCTCCACATTCAGGCGGCGCAGTGACGCGTCGAGCGCCGAGGCCAGGTGGCGGCGGGACAGCCCGTGCCCGTTCGGCGTTTCGTCGGTGGGAAATCGGCCCTTGGTCGCGAGCACAACCGTCTCGCGTGCGCCCGGCCTGCTGGCCAGCCAGTGGCCGATGATCTCCTCTGACCGGGTGTCGGCATAGACATCGGCGGTATCCACGAGCGTGCCGCCTGCCTCCGCGAAACGATCAAGCTGGGCGTGAGAGTCCGCCGCGCTGGCCTCGTTGCCGAAGGTCAGTGCCCCGAGGGCGAGCACCGACACCGCGCATCCGCTGGCACCGAGCAGGCGATATTCCATGGTCCTCCGATCGGCCTGCCATGTTCTCGCATGTGGCGTTCAGCGGGCCGCGGCACGCGCCATCGTGTCAAGCGCCTCACGCGCGGTGTACTGCGGCTTCCAGTCGAGCTCGCGGCGGGCCCGGGTGGTGTCCATCAGCATCGGGGTCCTTGCCGCGTGGACCCACTCCACTCCCTGCGGCAGCCATGGGAGCGCGGCCACCAGCCGGCTCGTGACGCCGACGAGCGCGTGCGGGACCGGGACGGAATAGACGCCTACGGAGCTCGCCATGTCGGCGACAGTGACCTGGCCCTCCCCCGCCAGGTTGTAGGCACCGGGCGGCCCGGCGCCCAGGGCGGCCGCTACCACGCCCGCGCCGACATCGTCCTCATGGATGAGCTGGATCGGCATGCCAGGGTCGGGCAGGACGGGCCGCAGGCCGGGCACCCGCGCGAGCAGGCCGCGAACGAGCCCCGGGAGCATCTCCGCCGCGGGTTCGAACCGCAGTTCGCTGATGAGCAGGGTGGAGTCAGGCCCGACCACGATGCACGGCCGCAGCACATACACCTCGACGCCGCCGCCGGCCGTCACCTCGGCAAGCAGCGCCTCGCACTCCGCCTTCTGCCCGGAGTAGTAGTGCTCGGGGGATCCGCGGGCCGGAACGTCCTCGGTCAGCGGCACCGGATTTGCGGCGTAGTATCCGTACACCGCGATTGAGGACGTGTAGACAAGCCGGTGCGGGCGGTCGGCGGCGACGGTCGCCTCGAAGACATTGCGGCTGCCCGCCAGGTTGATCTTGCGGCTCTGCTCGCGCCCGCCGACGATGGCATACGCGAGATGGACGACCACGTCGGCGTCGGCCACGAACGCCGAAACCGCGCCGCGGTCAAGGACGTCGCCCTGGCGGTACTCTGTCTTGCCCCAGCCGAAGGCGGCGGGATCGAACGGCCTGCGTGCCATGCCGAGGATGCGATCCACCCCGTCATCGCTTTCGAGCGCGCGGATGACCGCTCTGCCGATGGCGCCCGTGGGCCCCGTCACCGCGACCGTGAGACCGCTAGCCAGGTTCCGCCGCGTCCGGCTCGCCTTGGTAGCGCTGCGCTTAGCTGAACCACCCGGTGCTTGATCATCTGGTGCCTGACCACCCGGTCCTTGACCACGCGGCGACGGTTTACCCGGTTGAGAACTCATTCACGCTCATCCTTCCAATTGCCACATATCGTGCGCGGCGACGTCCCTCAGCGGCAGGGCCGTTGGTCACCCGAAAGTGCCCATCACCCCGGCAGGGTGGTGTGCCCGCCGGGGGTGTGACGAGACGCTGTCACGTAGACACCCGGGTTCGGGGGCCATGTGCCATGTGCCACCTGTGGTCCCTGGAACCGGCCAGCCAATCAAAGAAAGAGGCGAGAGATGGCCATAGGACCGGTGCAGCTCATCGTGCTGGGGTTCAACCACCCCAACTTCCACGGTGAGGTGATCGCAGAACTCGAGCGGCTCCGCGAGAGCGACACGGTGCGCGTGATCGACTCGCTGGCCGTCTACAAGGACGCGGACGGCGGACTGGAGGTTGAGCACCTGAGCAACCTGTCCGAGCAGGAGGCCATCGAGCTCGGCACCAAGATCGGCGCGCTCATCGGCCTGGGAATCGAGGGCGAAGAGGGCATGGAGGCCGGCGCGGCCGAGGGAGCGGAGGAGGCCGCGGCCGAGGGCGTCGACCTGCTCGGCGGGGCTGAGGAGTGGGATATTCTGGAAGATATCCCGAACGACTCCGCGGCGGCGCTTATCCTGCTCGAGCACCACTGGGCGGTGCCGCTGCGGGACGCGATATTCCGTGCTGGCGGCTTCCGCCTCGGCGACGGTTTCATCAGCCCGCTTGACCTCGTCGCGATCGGGCTGATGTCGGCCGAGGAAGCGAAGGAACATCACGCCAGGGAGACATCGGCCGCGGCCGGCACGTCATGACGGCACGCAATCGCAGCAAACTGGAGGCATGAGATGATCGGAACCCGCAGAGTTGCACGGCGCACAGGGCGGCGCACCGCTCGGCGCGTATCCCGCAGATAACGGTCAGCGGCCCGGGTGAGCCGCGCAGGAACCCGGCCCCGCACAACGAGGCTCCCCTCGCCGCGGTCGCGGCACACCCGGCGCCGTTTTGACACTTTGCCCGGGGGCGCTACCCCCGGGAACCCTTCGTCAACCGGCACTGGCCCTGGGGCGAGAACCCCGCGCAGCCGTTTCGTCGGTTGCCGCTGGCTCATGCTCATCGGACTCACGCTCATCGGACTCATGCTCATCGGATGAGTGCCCGCTCGTGGCCGAGTTCACCGGGTGCCGGATCGGGTGTGCGCGCGAGTCCGCTCGGCCACCACATCCACCGGCCCACGTCCAGGTTGAGCGCGGTGACCAGTACCGACCGCACCACGATCGTGTCGAGCAGCACGCCGAACGCCACCGCGAATCCCAGCTCGGTCAGGAAGGTGATGGATAGCGTGCCGAGCACGGCGAACGTCCCGGCGAGGATGGCCCCGGCCGAGGTGATCACCCCACCGGTAGCGGCGAGCCCGACGAGGGCCCCGCGACGTGCGCCGCGGCGCTTCGCCTCCTCACGCACCCGGGTCATCAGGAAGATGTTGTAGTCGATGCCGAGCGCCACCAGGAACACGAACACGAACAGCGGGAACGAGGTATCGGCGCCACCGAACTTGAACACATGGTTGAAGGCGAGCGCGCTGACCCCCAGGGTGGCGGCGAACGAGAGCACCACGGTGGCGATCAGGATCAGCGGGGCGACGACTGCCCACAGGAGCAGTACGAGAATGACGAACACAACGATCAGAATCAGCGGGATGATCAGGTCGCGGTCGTGCGCGGAAGCACGCGCCACATCCAGGTTGACCGCGGAAGTGCCGCCAACCTTGGCATCCGCGCCTGGGACCGCGTGCACGGCGGACCGCACCCGGTCGATCACTTGGTACGCCGCGTCGCTGTCCGGCGGGGCGATGAGCGTCGCCTCGAGATACACGTAGCCGTTCTTGATCACCGGTGGGGTCACGGCGGCGATCCCCGGAGTCGCGGCGAGCGTCGACCGTAGCTGTGCGGCCTGCGCCGCGCGGCCGATCACCACGACAGGCTGGCCCGCACCCGCGGGGAAGTGCTGTGCGAGCACCGTTTCCCCGACGACAGAATCGGGGCGACTACGGAACGAGTCCGCGTTGGACAGCCCGCTGGCCTTCAGGCCGATCGCGCCGAGCGCGAGCGCGCCGAGGATGACCGCTGTGGTCACCCAGACCACCCGGGGCCGTGCCGCGATCCGCTGGCCGACCTTGGCCCAAAAGCCGAGCGTGGTCGGTTCGGCCGAGCCGTATCTGCTCCGCAGCGGCCAGAACACCCAGCGCCCGCAGATCACAAGCAGCGCGGGCAGCAATGTGATCATGGAAAGCAGCGCGACGGCGACACCGATCGCGAGCACGGGCCCGAGACCCTTGGTGGAGTTAAGTTCAGCCACGAGCAGCGTCAGCATGCCCAGGACGACGGTGGAGGCGCTCGCGATAAGCGCCGGGCCCGCCCGGCGCAACGCCTCGGCCATGGCCTCGTGCCGGTCCTCGTGCCTGCGCAACTCCTCCCGATAGCGTGCGATCAGCAACAACGCGTAGTCGGTGCCCGCACCGAACACCAGCACATACAAGATGCCCGCGCTCTGCGCGTTGACCGTCAGCCCGGCATGCGCGGCGAGCAGGTAGATCACCGCCTGGGCGGTGATCAGCGCGACGCCCGCCGAGATCACCGGCAGCAGCCACAGCACCGGGCTGCGGTAGGTGATGAGCAAGAGCACGATGACGACCGTGAGCGTGGCATAGAGCAGCGTGCTGTCGATGCCCTTGAACGCCTTGGCAGAATCCGCGGCGCCCCCGAGCGGTCCGGTGATGTGGACGTTCAGGCCGTTGGCATCCGACAGCGCGATCGCGCGGAGCGAATCGGCGACCTTCCCCGCACCGTTCCAGCCATTTTTGCCCAGGTTGACAGGGACGACGGTCTCGATCGCCTTACCGTCCTTTGACGGGATCGGCCCCACGATCTGCGCGGCCACCACGCCCGGCACCCCGGCGAACTTCCTGGCGCCGGCGGCTGCCTTCGCTTTGTCGGCGGCGGTAACGCCTGATGGCCGCTCATAAACCACGACCGCGGGGAATACGTTGCTCGACTGGAAGCGGGCCTGCAGGTCCAGCACCTTGGTCGATTCCGCGTTAGCGGGAAGCCAGGACTTCGCCTCGTTCTTCTCCACGCCGTTCAGCTTGCCCGCCAGCGGCCCGGCCACAGCGACCACGACCACCCAGAAGGCAACGACGAGCCACTTGGTCCTGCGCCCACATGGAATGCGCGCGATCTGGCGGTTTGCGCTCATCGGGCCCCCCGGCTCCCTTGTCACATCGCAGGCCGCACTCCATGGGAAAAAGGACAGCCTGCCCGCTAGCTCATAGCCAAGAAACTTAAGCACGTCAGCATTCGGCCCCGGCACCCCCTCGGCGATGAGTCCAGCGAGCTCGGCTGCCAGCGATGCGAGCAATGCGAGCAATGCGAGCGATGCGAGCGATGCGAGCTGGTCAGCGGGCTCCTGCACCTTGATCTACCCGAAAGGGAACGCAACGTACACCTTCGTCGTCGGCGCAACCTTGTCTGGCGCCTTCCTTGCCGCTTACTTGCCGCCGAGCCGGTCGAGCTTCCCTGCGTCAGAGTCCTAGGTCCCGAAGCGGCGCATTACGAGGCTGCGGCCGGCCGTGCGCCCGCGGAGCGCTCCCTTAGTTCGGCCACGCCGCGGCTGATGCCCTCGGTGAGCACATCGAGATCGGGCGCGGCGTCGAAGTCGGCGGTGACGCCGAAGGAGAAGCGGTCCAGGTAGGAGAAGATCGCGATCGAGATCCGCACGTTGTCGCCGATCGGCACGTAGGGGTAAGCAGCCACCATCTGGCGCCCCAGGATGAACAGCGGGAACCGCGGCCCCGGGACGTTCGTCGCCACCGTCTGGACCAGGGGCTGCGGTAGCCGGAACCCTGCCCGGGTACCCAGCGCGAGCAGCGTCGGGGCGGCGAATCCGAGCATCTCGGTGAGCAGCTCGGCACCAACGGCCTGGTGCGTCCGCTTGAGGTCGTTCATCTGCCCGCGCAGCAGCTCGAGCCGCCTGACCGGATCAGGCTCGCCGACCGGCAGGTTGACCAGCACCGCGGACACGCGGTTGGTGGTCACGCCATGCTCGCTGTCCGCGCGCACCGAAACGGGCACCAGGGAACGCACCACCAGCCCATCCTTTAGTTCGCCGCGAACGTCAAGGAGATCGCGGAACCCGCGGGTGATCGCGGCGAGCACCACATCATTGACGGTGGCGCCCATGGCGCGGCGGATCTCCTTCACCTCGGTCAGGCTTGCCGTCGTCCAGGCCCACCGCCGATGCGGGCCGATCGGGCCGTTCAGCGAACTCACCGTGCGGGAGGTGAGCCGTCGCACGCTCGAGGTCAGCCCGAGGCCGAACCCAAGCAGCTGCCGTGGCGTGCGCAGCCGCTGAAGAAGGACGGCCGGAACGCTCGCCAGTTCACCGAGCGGGCGGGTGATAGTGTCGCGCAGCCCGCCTGCCACCAGGGAAACGAGGGACGGCCCGCGCTCCGGCTCCCATGGCACGGGCGTGACCGGCTTCTCATTGGGTCCGAGATCGAACACGACCGTCATCAGATCCGTGCCACCGACGCCGTCCACCATGCAGTGGTGCACCTTCGAGATGAGAGCCCATTCGCCACCCTTCAGACCCTCGAGGAGCCACGCCTCCCACAGGGGCCTCGCGCGGTCAAGGCGCTGGGCGAAGATCTTGGCAGCCAGGGTACGCAACTGCTCCTGCCCTCCGGGTACGGGGACCGCGGCATGCCGCACGTGGTAGGTGATCTCGAAGTGCTCGTCGTCCAGCCACACGGGGCGGAAGATCTGGAGCGGCATCGCCCGCACGACCTGGCGGTAGCGTGGCACAAGCGGCAGCTTTGCGGCCAGCAGCCGGATGAGGTCGTTGTAGGGCGGGGCAGGACCCTCGAACACCGCGAGTGAGCCCATATGCATGGGAACGTTGTCGTGCTCGACGAAGAAAAACCCGGCGTCGAGCGTGCTCATCCGCTCCATGGCTCACCGTCCCGCATCGCACCGTCCCGCATCGCACCGTCGCGTTAGCGCTTGCACGTGTGCCAGCCGTGCCTGAATCGGCAACGCGCCCCTGCCGACCACGCTATGGCAAGCATCCCGGCCGGGCTACCCAGCGGCTGTGTCCTTCTTGTGCTGCTTTTTACATGGTTTTAACGGGTATGTGTCACTAAGATGCGACCTCAAGGGGCTACAGGTCTACTCGCTGCGATGACGGGAGACGGCATCGCTACGGGGGTGGATCCGCGGAGGTGGTCATGGCTGCTGATGTGCCTGGAAGCCCGGGTGGTGTACGTGGTCCCCGGGTCGGTGTGGTGCTGGGGTCAGGCGGTGTTCTCGGCGCGGCGTGGATGGTTGGGGCGCTGGTCGCGGTGCAGGCGCGGCTGGGGTTCGCAGTAGGTGAGGCTGAGCTGGTGATGGGGACCAGCGCGGGCAGCGTGCTTGCGGCCGCGTTGCGGTGTGGGTTGAGGCCCGAGGAGATGGTGACGCACCAGCGTGGTGGGCTGGCCGGGACCGTCATGGATCTGGGGCCCCCTGATCTGGGGGGGCGTGCGTTGCCTCCGCCGCCGTTGCTTCGGGTGGGTTCGCCGCGGTTGATGCTGGCGGCATTGCGGGCGCCGCATCGGGTGCATCCAGGGGTGGTGGCGAGCGCGTTTGTGCCACAGGGCCGGGCCCGGCATGTGACATTGCATGCGATGGTGCACTCGATGGTGTCGCACGCGTGGCCGCATCTGGCGCAGCCGCACGGTGGGCTGCATGGGAACCCGTTCGGTGGGACCCGGTCCCGACCAGTGGGTGTCCCTGCTGCCGCCGTGGATGCCGGGGGTGCGGGTGCTGCGGGCGGTGTACCGACCGGCGCAGCTGCCGGGGATCCGGGTGCGGCGGGCGGTGTGGCCGCTGCAGGTGCGGATGACGCGGGGGTGGAATGGGCGCGCGATGGGCGAACGTGGATCGTGGCGGTGGATTATGACTCGGGGCAGCGGGTGGTGTTCGGGCGCGAGGGAGCGCCGGTGGCGGCGTTGCCTGACGCGGTGGTGGCCTCGTGTTCGATCCCGGGCTGGTACCGGCCGACTGTGATCGGCGGGCGGCGTTATGTGGATGGGGGCATGCGGTCGGCCACGTCGGCAGGGCTGCTAGCGGGGGCGGGACTTGATGAAGTGTATGTGCTCGCGCCGATGGCGAGCCTGGAGTTTGACCGGCCATGGCTGCCGCACGAGCGGCTGGAGCGGCGGGTGCGGCGGCTGATCACGCTGGGGCTGCGACGTGATGTGGAGCGACTGCGGTCGGCGGGGACCGCGGTCACGGTTCTGACTCCAGGGCCGGAGGACCTGGCAGCGATCGGCGCTAACCTGATGGATCCGCGCCGACGCGTCGGCGTGCTTGAGACCTCCTTGCGCACCTCCGCCGCCGCGCTGGGCGGACCTGCGGGGGCCGCCCCGCCGTCGGGGCGCACCCACGCCGCCTGACCCCGGTGCCGCCTGACCCAGTGCCGCCTGACCCAGTGCCGCCTGACCCAGTGCCGCCCGGCCCAATGGCGCCTGACCCCGTGCCGCCTGACCCAGTGCCGCCCGGCCGAGCGCCGCGTCCAGCCCGGCGAGGTGGATCGCCGTCCGTGTCACCGCCTCCGTACGTTCGGGCGTCTAGCTAGGGTGGCCGCGACGCATGACGAGATTCAAAGCACGCCGCGAGGGCGCAGGCCCAGGCTCCGGTGGGTCCTCGCCATGGCCGCGGCCATCGTGGTCGCGGCGCTCGGCCTCGCCACGGCACGCCTGTTCGTCTGGCCACGGCAGGGCATGCCCACCCACGTCGACGCCATCGTCATGATGAACGGGCCAGGCCACCGCCTGCAGGCTGCTGAGGAGCTTGCCTGGGCGCACCGCACGCAGATGCTCGTGGTCTCCCGTGGCACACCTTACTGGGGCCACGGCAGCGCATGCGCCGCGCGGATACCAGCAGTCAAGGTGATCTGCTTCGACCCCAGCCCGGCCACCACCCGCGGCGAGGCCGAGTTCGCCGGCCGCGTCGCCAGGCAGTACCACTGGCGCTCGGTCGCGTTGGTCACGACTCCGGACCAGGTTACGAGGGCCCGCATCAGGATGCGGCGCTGTTTCCAGGGCCGGGTGTACGTCAGCACCACTGCCCTGCCCACCCACGACTGGCCCCGGGCGATCGCCTACGAGTGGGCGGCGACATTCAAGGCACTGGTCATCCAGCGGGCCTGCTAGCCACGCCTGGCCGGAATCCCGGCCGGTGATCCGAGCGCACTGCCTCCGACCGTGAACCGGTGGCGTGCAGGCTGGTTCCTGCGACTTCCCCCCCGAAAACGTCGTCCCAGCGGGCGGAATGTCCGTTTCCCGTGACGTTTTCGGGGGGGAAGTTGTGCTGCTGGCCCGCAGGCGCCGGGACCTAGGTCGTTGACAAGAGAGCCGGCGTAAGCGCGGCACGCCGCAGCCGCGCGGGCCCACCCTGGGGGGAGCAGCACACGTCACCGGAGATATACGGTGGCAGGAACAGACCCACCGGCAACAAGGGGGCGCCGTCCGTTGAGCCGGTTCCACGAGCCGGGGTGCCTGCAGCCGGGCGGGTTGCGGTGAGTGGGTCCCCCGATGAGGGGGAGCACGCACCGCCCCCTGGACCCACGCCGCCTCTCACACCGCCGCCCGTCACACCACCGCCCGTCACACCCCCGCCTGTCACACCCCCGCCTGTCACACCCCCGCCTGTGGCTGCGTCACGAGGGACCGCGACCGCTCCGCCAGGAGCCGGGCAGGATCTGAGCGAGACGGGGTGGCTCGAGTCGGGCTTCGAGTGGGGCCTTGCGCTGTCCCGCGGGCTCGTGCTGATCCCCGTGGTTACCCTCGTCATTGCCGCGGCCGGCGCGTTCGTCTACGGCGCGGCCCTGTTCATCTGGTCGGCCATCCACACGTTCCCAAATGCGTTCCCGGTCGGAAACAGGATCGGGATCTTCCTGCTCGTTGTAGATCTGTTCCTGGTGGGAGCGACGCTGCTCATCGCCGCGATCGGACTCTACGAGCTGTTCATCAGCCGCGTCGACCCGGGCGGGCAGCGTTCCCATCTGCCCGGCTGGCTGGTGATGAGTGACCTGAACGACCTGAAGGCGCGCGTCGTGTCGATGCTCGTCCTGGTTGCCGCGGTGAGCTTCGTCGATGTCGTCGTTGATTTCCACGGCGGCCACGACATCCTCTACCTCGGCATCGCTGTCGCACTTGTCATCGCCGCGCTCACGGCGTTCCTGCGATACGGCGCCGGCGGACGCGAAGGCTCGTTAACGCGGCCCCCGGTGAGGGCGGCCGCAGGTCGAGGGTCGGAGGTCGGAGGTCGGAGGCCATGACGATGGAGTTCGAGACGGTCAACGCCGCCGCGGTCATCGACATCTTCCTGCTGCTGCTGATCGGAGTTGGCCCCAAGATCGCGCTCGTGCCTTTCATCGAGGCGACAGCGGAGCTGCCCGACGCGACGAAGGCCCGCGTGGTACGGAAGATGCTCACCACCGCGACGGTGGTGGCGGTCATCCTCCTCGTCCTTGGCGGGCTCCTGACGAGGCTGCTGCACTTCTCGCCAGGGGCGCTCGGCGTCTCGAGCGGGATCATCCTGCTGATCCTGGCCGTGTCGATGGTTCTCAGCCGGCCTGACCAGAACGGTGAGAACACCCCGGTTACGGACAGGGATCCGATGCAACTGGCGGTCTTCCCGCTTGCGGTCCCTTACCTCGTCAACCCGGTGGGCATCGTCGTCCTTGTCACCGCATCAGCCGAGGCCGCGTCGTTCGGCGTTTTCGCCGTCGTCGTCGGGATTCTCGCACTCGTGATCGCACTCGACGTTGCCGTGTTCCGGGGGCCAACCGGGTGAGCGAGCACCTGGACCACAGCCGCATGCTGCTGACCGAGAAGGTGTTCGGCTTCCTGCTCGCCGCGCTGGCCGTTCAGCTGGCGCTCAGCGGCCTGGCCGACCTCGGCCTCATCCATCTGACACAGCACTGAACCGTCGCGCCTGTGACGTGGCACCTGCGGAGCCGTTAGCCCTGTCTTTTCACCGGGGTCTGCGGGCTGGAGCAGCGCGCCTAGCGTAAAAAGTGCTCCTGAGCTGGGACAGTAAGGGTATTCAACGTCCTTGCTGTGCCGAGTTCGAGGAGCACTTTCTACGTGAACGTTACCGGCTGGTCGAGGGGCCTGGAAGTATCCGGGGGCGGCGAGGGGGTCGTGTCGCATGCCGGGCTGGCGCTGCTGCGGCACCTGACCGATAAGACGGGCCTGACGGGCGGGCTGTCACGGGCGCTGGCGAGCAGGCGGCTGCTGGTGCATGACCGGGGCCGGGTGCTGGCGGACCTGGCGTGCGCGATCGCCGACGGCGCCCGGGTGATCAGCGATTTC
Source organism: uncultured Actinomycetota bacterium (assembly GCA_963712955.1). Lineage (GTDB taxonomy): Bacteria > Actinomycetota > Actinomycetes > Streptosporangiales > Streptosporangiaceae > DATFVJ01. The sequence continues at coordinate 214,731 of CAVQKF010000021.1, forward strand.
CGGGTGATGGGCGATCAGCGGGAGCTGTTCGGCCTGGTGGCGTCGGTGCCGACGGCGTGGCGGACGCTGGGTGAGATCGCCGCGGACGGGACGCGGACAGGCAAGCGGATCACTGCGGCGCTGACCGCGGCGCGGCGGCACGCCTGGGCGCAGGCGGTGGCCCGGCACGGGGCGCTGCCCGGGATCCGGCTGGCGGACAAGACCCTGGACGGCGTGACCTGCATCCGGCTGGATGCCACCGTGACGTTCGCGCACTCGGACAAGGAGCTGGCGGAGGCGAACTTCAAGGGCTTCGGCCATCACCCGCTGCTGGCGGTATGCGATAACACCGGCGGGGAACCGCTGGCGTGGATGCTGCGGAAAGGATCAGCGGGCAGCAACACTGCCGTGGACCATACCGCCCTGGTGGACGCCGCGGTCGCCGCGCTGCCGCCGGCGTTCGGCGGCGGCTGATGATCACATGCGATGGGGCCGGGGCCAGTCACGACCTGGTCAGGCACCTGGACAAGCTCGCCGCCCGGCCGGGCCGCCAGCTCATCTACTCGGTCGGGTGGGCTTTGGGGGAGCGGGAGAAGGCGGCGCTGCGGCTGGTGCCCGAGGCGGCCTGGCAGCTCGCCATCGACAGCCGCGGGGAGGTCCGCGAGCGCCGCGCCGATGACGCCTGCGCGGACATCTCCTGCGCGCACGGGGCTGCTGGATCGAGGAAGCCCACGTCACCGAGCTGACCGGGCTGCTGCGCGCGGGACCGGACGGGGACAAGCTCAAGGCCTGGCCCGCCACGATGCGCGTGTTCGCGCGCCGCGAGCGGCCGCATCCCGGCGCCCAGCTGACCTTGTTCGAAGCCGGGGACGGCTGGCGGTACTCGCTGTGGGTGACGAACCGGCCCGCCGCCACCAAGGGCTGGCTGGGGCAGAACGCCTATATCGACGCCGCGCACCGGGTCCAGGCCCGGGTCGAGGACGCCATCCGGACCGGGAAGGACACCGGCCTGGGCCACTTCCCCTCCCACGACTTCAAGATCAACGCCGCCTGGCTGACCGCCTCGATGACCGCCTGCATCCTGCTGGCCTGGCTGAAACTGCTGGCCCTGGACGGCGACCTGGCCAAAGCCGAGCCGAAGACGCTGCGGTACCGGGTGCTGCACGCCGCGGCCCGGCTGGTGCGCGGCGGCTGGCGCCGGCGACGAAAATCCAGGCCACCTGGCCCTGGGCCGATGCGATCACCGCCGCGTGGCAGCGCATCGACGCCCTCCCGCAAGCACCCTGACCAGCACGAAACCGTCCCTGCGAGCAAGGAAGGATAACCCGGGGCCCGTGGAGCCCCCGGCCACCCGGCCCGCCAGCCGGGCGTTCAGCGTACCCGCGCAACATCAAGAACTGGGCATCCCAGACATAAGCCCCAACCGGCCCGCTGCCGCTGACCGCCGCGCCCTGTGGATGAATGATCGAGTTAGGGCGAAATGGTAATTCGCACACCGAGCCGGCCGCGGCGATCAAGGGCGCCTGTACGACTCGGCTCACCCGGTGAAACGATCGGCATGTGACGCCGCCTCGACGACTCCCGCCACCCGAGGGCAGCGCCAGCCCGGTCCCGCCCGGCGGCACGGCCGCCTCAGGTGACCGCGCATCGTCTGGCCCGGCCTGGCCCGGATCGGCGGCGGGCAGCGGGGCGGCACGGCGACGGGCCACCGGGCAGCGGGGCGGCGGGCAGCGGGGCGGCGGGCAGCGGGGCGGCCGGCGACGGGCCACCGGGCAGCGGGGCGGCGGGCAGCGGGGCGGCGGGCAGCGGCGGCGGGCAGCGGCGGGACCGAGCCGACCGTCATAACCGAGGATCACCTCGAACGCAGGATCAGAAGGCCCATCGATCTGCTGCGCCTGGTCTCCGGCTGCGCCGCGGTCGCCCTGCTCGCTGGGGCGGGCCTGGTGGCGCACGCGACGGTCAAGGGCGCGGAAACCGACATCGCGGCGGCCGGGCACCGGCTGCCGGGCGCGATGCTCGCCCTGCTCGGCCTCGCGGCGGCCCTGGCCTTGCTTGTGCTGCCCGTGGCCCTGGCCGTCAGGCAAGTTGCCAGGCGCGAGCCGCAGCGGCTCGGCGAGGCAGTGTTCACAAGCGCCATCGCCCTCGCTGTGGTCGTGGCCGCCAATGCGCTCCTGCGGCTGCCCGCCGCCTCGCACCTGTATGACGCCCTCACCGTGACACGCGGCGGTCTGGCCACGACCGTCCCGCTTGACAGTTACCTCGCCGCGCTGGCCGCGTACACCACGGTCATCGGCCTCAGCGGCCGGCCGCGCTGGCGGGCGGCAGTGCTCGTCTCGCTCCTCGTCTATTGCATCGCGAACCTGGTGGCCGGGCACACAACCGTGCTGTCACTGCTCATCACGCTGGTGCTCGGCCGCACGATCGGCGTCGGCGTGCGGTACGCGGCTGGGCTGCCGTCCAAGCGGCCGTCCGCAGCCGAGATCGCGGCGGCCCTCATCCCCGTCGGCGTCCCCGTGGCCGAGATGAGGCGGATGCCAGAGACGCACCCCGTGACCCGTTTTTACGCGGCGGCGACCCGGGACGGCAGCCGCATCGACGTCGCCGTCTTCGACCGTGACCAGGAGGCCGCGGACGCCCTGTACCGGTTCTACCGCGGCCTGCGGCTGCGGCGTCAGATTTCCCGCGGGGTGCCGCTGTCATTCGAGCGTGCGCTCGAACGCCGGGCGCTGCTTTCCTACGTGGCCGCCGACGCTGGTGTGCGGACGCCACGGGTGCGCGCAATGGTGCGGGTCGGCCCCGACACGGTCGTGCTCGCCTACACGCACGAGGACGGGGTGACGCTGGCGGCACAGCACAACGAGCCGACGGACGCGCAGCTGCGCCGGGTCTGGGCGACGGTGCTCCGGCTGCACGGTCATCGCGTGACGCACCGGGCGCTCACCGCCGACCGCATACTGATCACGGGCGATGGCGACGTGGCGCTGCTCGACCCGGGCAACGGTGATGTGGCGGCGAGCGAGCTCCAGCTACGCCTCGATCTCGCGCAGCTGCTCGCCGAGTTCGCGCTCCTGGTCGGGCCGGACCGCGCGGCGGACGTGGCGCTCGACGAGGTGGGCGTGGCACGGCTCGGTGGCATCGTGCCGCTCCTTCAGCCCCTCGTCCTGTACCGCTCGACCAGAGCTGCCCTGCGGCGCCGCACGGATGTGCTGCCCGCCCTGCGAAAGCGGCTGCTGGCCGCCATGCCAAGCGGCGGCCAGCTCCCCCGCGTGCAGCTCGAGCGGGTACGCCTGCGCACCGTCGTCAGCCTCGTCGGCGGCGTTGTCGCGCTGTATGTGCTGGCCGGCCAGCTCACCAAGGTCAATCTCGTCACGATCGTGCGGCACGCCGACTGGAGCTGGACCCTCGTCGCGCTCGTCCTTTCCGCGCTGACCTACGCTGCCGCCGCGATTTCACTTTCCGGGTTCGTGCTCGAGCGGTTGCGGTTCGTGCGCACGCTGCTCGCCCAGGTGGCCGCGTCATTCGTCACGCTGGTCACGCCCACGGCGGTCGGCGGCGCCGCACTGAACATCCGCTACCTGCAGCGCAGCGGGGTATCTCCCGCCCTGGCGACGGCGAGCGTCGGCGCGGCGCAGATCGTCGCCTTCCTGATGCACATGCTGCTGCTCGTGGTCTTCGCCGCCCTCACCGGCGCCGTGCACATCCATTCGCTGCAGCCGCCCACGTGGGCCTACCCCGTGCTCGCCGCGCTCCTCATCCTTGTGCTCATCACCATCGCCATTCCACCCGGACGCCGCCTGCTGCGCGCCCGCCTCACACCCGTGCTCGGCCAGGTGCTCCCCCGGCTCCTCGACCTGGCCCAGAACCCCCGCAAGCTGGCGGAGGGCTTCGGCGGCGCGCTGCTTGTCACCGTGCTCTACGCCGCCTGCCTCGCCGCCTGCGTCCGCGCGCTCGGCGGCTCCGTGCCCATCGTGGGCGTCGCCGTCGTCTACCTGACCGGTAGCGCCATCGCCGCCGCCGCGCCCACGCCCGGCGGGCTCGGCGCGATCGAGGTCGCACTGTCGGCGGGACTCACCGCCGCCGGGCTGCCCGGTGCCACGGCGCTCGCCGCTGTGCTGCTGTTCCGGTTGCTGACCTTCTGGCTGCCGGTGCCGGTCGGCTGGATCGCGTTCAACTACCTGGACCGGCGGGGAGCGCTGTGATGGGCGTCGCACCTGGGGTTACCTTTTGGTAACTTATGGCCAGAGACTCCCCGGGAAGGGGCTGTGATGCCGGAAATACCCGAACTGACACGCGACGGTGACGTGTTCGTCCTCAACCTCGGCGACGGCGAGAATCGGTTCCATCCGGATTGGATCGCCGGGTTCAACCAAGCGCTTGACCGGGTCGAAGCCGCGGAAGGCCACAAGGCGCTTGTCACCACCGCCACGGGGAAATGCTGGTCCATCGGCCTGGATCTGGAGTGGGCAAGAGCCAATAGCGGTGAGTTCAGCGCCTACGTGGTCTCTGTGCACCACCTGCTTGCCCGGGTCGTTGCCCTGCCTGTGCCGGCCGTCGCTGCCATCCAGGGTCACTGCTTCGCCGCGGGCGCCATGATCGCGCTCGCCCATGACCTCAGGGTCATGCGCTCCGACCGCGGCTACTTCTGCCTCCCCGAGATCGACATCCAGATGGTCTTCACCCCGGGAATGAGCGCGCTGATCAAGGCCCGGCTGCCCGTCCAGACGGCGCACGCGGCTATGACCACCGGGCACCGCTACGGCGGGTACGAGGCGCTCCAGGCGGGCATCGTCGATCAGATCGCCGACGAGGGAAAGGTGCTCGACGGCGCCGTCGCGGCGGCCCAACCGCTCGCCTGCAACGCATCACGGGCCCTGGGGGGGATCAAGGTGGTCATGTACGCGGACGTCCTGCGCATGCTGCGGGACGACAGCGTCAACGTGCCCGCCGCGGTGGGCGCCAACGCCGGATCGTTAGCGGCTCATACACATCCTTAACGGCCTAGGGTGCAACCGTGCAGAGCAGAGCAGAGCAGAGCAGAGCAGTGCGGCGCGGTGCAGCACAGCCCATGAACTGCGGGAATACGTCACACCCGCATCAGGCACTGCGGCGTATTGCCGCACGGTTGACGCTCCATCTGGCCCCCCCAGCCCCCGTCACCCTCGTCGCGGGCGCCGTGGCGCCTCATGCCGATCCGACTTGCTCCACCACGCAGCCAAGGCTCGGCGCCCGTGACAGCCGCCTGTCGGCTGTCAGGAGAGGAACGGCCAGCGCGGCCGCGAGGGCGACATAGAGCCCGTCGTAGAAGCTCACATTCTGGCGCAGCGCCCAGGCTGCCCTTGCCAGCGCGCCGGTCATCTGGTGACGATGATCGACAAGCGGCCCGCTGAAGTGCAGCAGTATCTCAGCGTCGGCCGCCGCGAGATCACCTCGCAGTACGTGCCGACGCAGCACGTTCCCTACCTCAGCGTCGATCAGATGCGGGGCGTGGCACACTTCGGCGCCCAGCCGACGGCGCAAGGCCGCTGCCTCAGAAGATCGTCCAAGGAGAGCGATGACCATTCCCGAGGCGTCGATGACGACAGCCACGAATACGCCCAGTCAGCGCCGCTCGGCCGCGAGGTCCTCAACGATCGAGGCCGCCGCGGGTTCCTCACTGCTGACACGGCTCAGGACTGCTTCGATCTCCTCGATCGCTTCCTCTTTCGTGGGCCGCTCGGCCAACGACACCAACTGGTCGCGCATGTAGGCCTGCATCGACTGCCCCGCCCGCCGGGCTCGGCGGCGGAGCACCTCGTAGAGATCCTCAGGAACCTCACGTACTTGAATCGTCGCCATAGCGCTATGTTAGCGCTATGGCGCTACCAAGGTGGCTGTTGCACGGGGCCAGGTCCGAGGCGGTCGTGGCGACCGCGATCTGCGGGCGGCCGTCGAACGCGTGGCCAGGAAGACCACACCGCATCCAGGCCCTGTGGATGAACGCGTTGCGGTCGGCTCCGCGAACCATGACTGGCTGCGCCTTGTGGTGGCCATCAGCGTCCCTCCACGCGGCCAGGCAGGGCGGAGCTCACAGTCCCGCGAGAAGATCGGTCTCGGTGATGCCTGGCCCCTGACCCTCGCGGATGAACCACTCGGTACCGAACGCGAGCCTGAAGCCCTCCTCGGGCATCGCCAGAAAGAACGACTCCTCGCTGATCTGGCTGGCGTGCGCACGCATGGCGCGACGTTTGTCTTCGATGTATGCCGAGACGTCAACCGCGGCGGTGATCAGTGACTCGGGCTTCCCGAACTCATGGCCGTCTCCCACGTCGGGCAGCTCGAAACCGGCTCCGACGGCCTCCTCGGCGAGCGCGCGCATGCCTCGCAGCAAGTGATCGCGGTTCATGGTGCTCTGGTAGACGCGCGGGGTCCCTGCTAGCTCAGCCGCGCGCATCCCCACCCGGTGGACCTGGATGTGGTCGGGGTGGCCGTAGCCGCCGTTGTCGTCGTAGCAGGTCAGCACGTCGGCGCGCTCCTCTTCCAGCAGCGCGGCCAGCTTCTGCGCCGCCTCGTCGACCGGTGCAGTCCAGAACGAGCCTGGCGCATCGTTGGCCGCCGTCCCCATCATCCCGGAGTCCACGTAGCCGAGGAACTCGATCCGCTGCGCGCCGAGGATCTCCGCCGACGCCCGCGTCTCGGCCACCCGGCGCTGCCACAGTGCCTCCCCGTCGAGCAGGAATCCCGCGGGCACCTCGCCGCGCTCACCACGGGTGGCCACCACCAGCACAACCCGGTGGCCCTCCTCGGACGCCTTGCGCATCACCCCGCCGCACGCGATGCACTCATCGTCCGGATGGGCGTGGAACGACACCAAGGTGGTCATGCCGAGACGGTACCCCAACCGCCGGGACAGGCTCGCGGAGTGACCGCGAAAGCGGCCGTTGCCACAGCCCGCCGGCGGGGCCGGCGGGCTGTGGAACGGGTTGCGTAGCCTGGCCAGGTCCGGCAACGGCAACGGTAATGGCGGCGAATCCGTGCCTCACACGTTCCCTGGGCCTTCACGCGCGCCCGGTCTGTGCGGACGGCTCGCTGTGCTCGGCGACGCTCGCCCGGACCGCGTCCATGTCGATCTCGCGGGCCCTCGCGATCAGGTCTTCGAGCGCGGGCTCCGGCAGCGCGCCGGGCTGGGCGTAGACGACGATGCCGTCACGGATGACCATCAGCGTCGGGATCGAGGAAATGCCGAATGCGGCAGCCAGATCCGGCTGGTTCTCGGTATCGACCTTGCCGAACACCGCATCCGTGTGCTGGGCCGACGCCCGCTCGAAAACGGGGCCGAACATGCGGCAGGGCCCGCACCACGCGGCCCAGAAGTCCACAAGCATCAGCCCTTCACCGCCGGTGATGGTACCGAAGTTCTCTGAGGTCAGCTCGACCGTTGCCATAAAAGCTCCCAATCTCCAACCGCTCATCATGCCCCTAGGGGTATCAACGATGGCCGAGGTGGCCGGCATTCCCCCGCGGCCGGGGGAGCATGTGCGAGACTTGACGCTGTGTCGTCGCGACTTAACTGCCTGGTAACCGGAGCATCCGGGTACATCGGCGGGCGGCTCGTCCCCAAGCTGCTCGGCGCGGGTCACGCGGTCCGGTGCATGGCGCGCGATCCAGGCAAGCTCCTCGACCGGCCCTGGTCTGACGCCGTCGAGATCGTTCAGGCCGATGCGCTGGACCCGATCGCGGTACGACGCGCGCTCGAGGGCGTGGATGTCGCCTACTTCCTCATCCACTCGCTGGGCTCGGGCGGGTCATTCGAGCGGCGTGACCGGGTCGCGGCGCGGGTCTTTGCGGACGCCGCGCGCTCCGGCGGAGTGCGGCGCATCGTCTATCTGGGTGGCATCGTCTCCGGCCCTTCCCGCGATCTGTCACCTCACCTGCGCTCGCGCGGCGAGGTCGGCGACGTCCTCCTGGGCAGTGGCGTGCCGACGGCCGTGCTCCAGGCTGCTGTGATCATCGGCAGCGGATCGGCGTCGTTCGAGATGCTGCGTTACCTGACCGAGCGGCTGCCGGTGATGGTCACGCCGAAATGGGTGCGCACCCGCATCCAGCCCGTCGCCGTCCACGACGTTCTGCGTTACCTTGCCGGCTCCGCGACGCTGCCTCCCGCTGTCAACCGCCGGTTTGACATCGGCGGACCTGACGTCCTCAGCTACGCCGCCATGATGCGCCGTTACGCCGAGGTGGCCTGCGGCCGCGGGTCATCATTCCCGTGCCCCTGCTGACGCCGTGGCTCTCGTCACTGTGGGTCGGCCTGGTGACGCCGGTGCCAGCCGCCCTTGCCAGGCCGCTCGTTGAGTCGCTCAGGAACGAGGTGGTCTGCGCGGAACACGACATCGCCGCGCACGTCCCCGACCCGCCCGGCGGGCTCGCGCCGCTCGACCGGGCCATCGGCCTCGCGCTGCGGCACATCCGCGACGGGGCGGTCGCCACTCGCTGGTCATCGGCGGCCACGCCCGGCGCCCCGAGCGACCCGCTGCCGAGCGACCCGCCGTGGACCGGCGGTTCGCTCTGCGTCGACCAACGTGCCAAGATCGTCGACGCCTCACCGGAGACGCTCTGGCGGTTCATCGAGGGCATCGGCGGCGAGAACGGGTGGTACTCCTCCCCCGCTGCGTGGGCGGCGCGCGGGCTGCTCGACCGGCTCGTGGGCGGCGTCGGCCTGCGCCGCGGCCGGCGTGACCCCAACCGGTTGCTTGTCGGCGACGCGCTGGACTTCTGGCGAGTCGAGGCGATCGAGCCTGGATCGCTGCTCCGGCTGCGCGCGGAGATGAAGCTGCCCGGCCTGGCCTGGCTCGAACTGTCGGTGAGACAAGACCGTGCCGGGCGGACCGTGTACGGACAGCGGGCGATATTCCACCCGCGCGGGCTCCCCGGACAGGCCTACTGGTGGTCGCTGCGGCCGTTCCACGGGGTCGTGTTCGGCGGGATGCTCCGCAACATCGCGGCCAGGGCCGAGCAGGCTCCCCCCGGCCCCGCCATCCTGGCGGGGGCATCCGGCTGAGCGGCCGTTTAGCCCGACTGGATCAGCAGTTCACTGGCCGGGCGGCGGGCAGTTGCCGCTGCGATATCGGCCCGGCCGAACTGCAACACCATTTGTGGCACACCAGGCAGCGCGAGCCGTTCGCGGATCTCGGCACGCAGTGGTGCGGACTCGAGCGGCTGGGTATGCATTCTCGCGAACACCCACCTGCTTGCGGCATGCACCAGCAGCCGGTTCAGCGCCTGACCGGCGCACAGCCAGTCGGCCCGGACGTCGCCGACGGTGATGAGTATCGCGGTCACGGCGGGCGCACAGCCGTCGCTTTCGAGCTGGCCCCACCCACGGCCAAGGTCGAAGTCGCGCATCGTGAGCGCTCCGCGCTGGCGCTGCCGCGATGCCGGGTAGGCACGCACAGGAACACCGTCGCGGGCCCGGCTGCCGGCCGGGCGGGTCCAGCGCCGCAGCTCCGCCCGCAGGATAGGGTGCTCGCGCTGCAGCCGGTCGCCCACTGCAACCAGGTCCGCGAGCTGCGTATATCCGGACTCGCCGAGCAGCACCAGCGTGGCGCCCTGGGCCAGTGCGTCGTGCTGCAGCCCGGCCAGCAGACCGGGCGGTATCGGGTCGGCTGTGAATGGGCCGCGGTGCGTGTGCCGGTGTGTGACCGCCGCGAGCATCGCCTGCTCGCGGGAGTTGATCGGCATCGGCGCGCCCAGCCGGACGCGGGCGAGCAGGTCGGGATTGGCCGCGTACGGCAGCGTCTCAGTCACAGGCAGATGGCCGAGCCGCCGCACTCCAAGCCGCAGCCCGAACAGAGCGGCACCGCAGCTGATCACCATCTCCCGTCCGGCCGGATCCGCGTGGGGAAGGCTGCGGCTGGGGTCGGCGTACAACTCCACCGCGCTGCCGTCCGCCAGGAACCGCCACGGCTGGGTATTGTGCACCGAAGGGGCCCGGGCAGCGGTGGCTACGAGGTACTTGACCTGATCCGGTGGGATCGGTGTCGTGCTTGCTGTGCTGGGCTGGCGCTTGCCCAGTTCGAGCCGGGCGATATCTGTCATGACAGTCACCTCATCGACCTTGTATCTGCCACCGTTCCGGCACGTCGCGGCGCCACAAAGGGTCATTTGTCCTGTCGTGGCATGACCTATGGCACCCCGGTCGCGTCGCCGTGCAGGTGCCAGCTTCCAGGGCGCGACGTTCTGCTGGCCGGATTCCGGTATTGCGACCGTCAATGTGACATTCGGGTCGTACAGCCCGACCCGGCCGTGAACCAGTATCCTTCTGTGCCACAGGATGGGGGCCGATGACCGGGGCCGTAGGGAGGGTGCGATGACCTGCAGGTTTTTCCGCCTGCCTGTGATCGCTGTGGCCGTGGTCGTTGTGATGCTGTGCGCTGGGTGCGGGGTAGCGCCGCGCCGGTGCGGCCGCGGGTGGAGAAGCGTCTGGCCGCCAGCAGAAGGCAATCGGTGTCGTCAGCGGTACCGGCCTGGTACTGGCCTCATTGTGCCGGCTCTTTGACCTGACAGAGCTAAATAGGACCGGTAACGGCTCATACCGGACCCCACAATAGAGAAGCCTCACGATTGCGTGCCGTTACGCGCGGCCTGAGGCTTTCTATTTGCGTTGTCAGATTTCGAATTTTCCGGCTTTCACGTCCGCGATGAACGCGCGCCATGCGGCGTTATCGAACCGCAGGATTGGGCCGGTAACGTCTTTGCTGTCGCGGACGGCGCGCCCGTTGGGTGTGATCGCTGTCTCTACGCATTCACCGCCTTCGGACCCTGAATATGTGGACTTAATCCAGATCAGGTTTTCACTCACTTGTGAGCCTCGCTTTCAGTAATTCGAGCGTAGCGCTGCGGGGTAGGGCTGCCGCTCGGATGAGATCATAGCACGCTATGGCATGCGCGACATTGGCGGAGGTTTCTATGAGTCTCCCTGACCCTCTACCCTCTGCGTAAGCGACTGGTTGCGAATCGTTAAGCTCGAAGATGATTAGCGGCCCATAGGGTCCGGGATGATCCGTCACAGTGTATGGCATAATCTGGATTACGATCTTTGGATACGTGGCCATAGTGATTAGTTTTTGGATTTGCTCACGCATCACGTCCGGACCGCCGTACGCGCGATAAAGAACGCTCTCGCAAATTACGAACCATGCGAGCGGCGCGTCGTCCTTGGTAAAGATGTCCTGTCTGGCTATTCGCGTGGTTACGTCTGCGTCTACCGCGTCGTCGGTTCCGCGTGATACGTCTAGGCTAATAATGGCGCGTGCATAATCGGGAGTCTGTAGTAATCCCGGAACGTATCGCATCTCCCAGACGTGTATGCGTGTCGCGTCCGCTTCCAGTTCTTTGTATAGACCGAACCGCAGCGGATAGGCGCGCTGCATGAGAAGCTTCCATAGCCTGAGAAATGTCCCTGGCGTATTGAACAGTTCATCGCACAGCTTGGCTGTCTGCCGTTTCGGCAGTCGCCTGCCGTTCTCGATAGCGCCTTCAAGGCTTGTGCTGATAAACAGCTTGGATGCTACTTGTGCTTGCTGGAGTCCGGCTCTCGTGCGGTATGCCCGCAGTTCTTCCCCAAACGTGTCCAGCGGTGTCGTCAGTTCGCTGTCATCTTTCATGATCACCACACAGCGCATCGGCACAATACGAGCATGAGCCGTATCGTACATGTCGTTTGTCCTGCTGTACATGCTGCGCACGCTTCGCTACGTCGGCAAGGATCGTACGCAACCAGAAATCACAGCGAACGGTCAAGATCCTATGTCCGAGTCTCACATTGTTCCTTGTCAAGCGTCCATCCCGCCGGACGGCGCCACATGTACCTCGGAGTACTGCCGCAGCATTGCCGTGGTCCGGCTGCTGGCGCATCGCAACGCGCACCCTGCTGACTACTGCGAGCTGCACTGGCCGGGGGTCGCCGAGTCGCTGGCGACCCGGGGTATCAGGGTGGTCGATACGACGGGCGATCTTGACGCCGTAAAAGATCACTTCCCGCAGTGGCACATCTGGACCAGCTCCAGCGGAAGGATCTACGCCACGGCGGTGCTCGTGAGCGGGCAGGGGACCACAGTTGACGGATTCCTCGCCGGCCAGATCTGCACGCAGATGGCGACGCTTGAAGCCGTGATGTCCCATGTCTGACGACGTTCCCCTGCGGGAGTGGATACGCACGGAACGTCTCGCGCGTGGCTGGTCGGTGATGGCCTTCGCTCAGGCGATCTCGCACGCTGCTGACGAGATGGGATCGGTGCCGCCCCGTGACCCTTTATCGGTCACGCGCCTGATCTACAGGTGGGAAGCCGGCAAGTCTGTGATCTCGGATCGTTCGCTGGCGCTGGTGACACGCGCGTTCGCTGAAAGTCCACCGTGAGTTCAGGGAGACTGAAGGTTCGTCGCGGGGAACTCACGGCGTCAGCAGCTGTGGTGCCTGGAATTCCGCCGGGTTCGCGCGCATCATCCTGTGGCCGTGCCGGGCTGGTGGTGTCCACGGCTGGTTGACATGGCTCACCGTGCGCCCTTCCGCCTCGTACCGGCCCTCACCGATGATCGTGCTGGTGATCTTCGGGGGCGACCGCCGGTTGCGGTCGGCACTGCACGCGGTTTGCACGGCCAGCGGCGTCAGTCCGGCGTCCTCGTCGGTGACCTCAGCTTCCGCTCTCCGCGCAGGCGCGGAGACGCTGTCGTGATCGGGTGCGCGCGGCGCGGCCGCGGGCGCGGTGATGCCCGGGCCGACGGCTCCGCCCGTGCTGTGTCCGCCATCGGAGGGCGCCCGGGCAGGGATCTCCGCCGCCTGCCCCGTGTCCGCCGGCACCGAACACTGGCCCTTCCGGATCTTCCCCACCGCGCCCCTCACCGGGTATCCATGAGGACACGCCCGGCCGAGCCTCCAGAAAGGTCCGCACCATGCGCACGCGCGACTCCGGCAAGACACCCGACACCGGCCAGCCCCGCCGCACCGCGGACCGCACCGCCGCGCCCGCCCCGCGGCTGGCCGCATCGGTCTACCGCTACGCCGACGACGGCGTGCCTGACAGCCCCGCCCAGCCGTCGGCCGCCCCGCTCACAGAAGAAATGCAGGCCCGCCGCGGCACGGATTTCTGCAGGGTGCCCGTCCACACCGACAGCGCCGCACGCGCCTGCGCCACCGAGGCCGGCGCCCGCGCCCGCGCCTTCGGCCCCCATGTCGTCATCGGCCCCGGCACCGCGGACCAGCACACCCTCGGGAACGAGCTCACCCCTGTCATGCAGCAACACCAGGGTCCTGCCGCCGGCACCGGCAGCGGGCTGACAATCAGCAACCCCGCCGGCCGCCCCGAGGCTGAAACCAGCGCGCGACCCGCCCTCAGCGGCCCCTCCCCACAGCACACAGCACACCCCCTGCCCCCTCCACCCGCCGCCATCGGCACACGCGCTGCCATCCAGCGGATGCTCGCGGACGCACCAGCCCCGGTGCAGCGCTCGGCCGTCCCCGACGTGCTGCGCGGCCCCGGCCAGCCCCTGGCCCCCCCGCTCCAGGAAGAGATGGCGGCCCGGTTCGGCGCGGACTTCTCGCAGGTCCGCGTGCACACCGACGCCGCGGCCCGTGCCTCCGCAGCCGAGGTTGGCGCCCGCGCTTACACCTCCGGCAGCCATGTGGTCATCGGCGACGGGGGCGCGGACAAGCACACCCTCGCCCACGAACTGACCCACGTCATCCAGCAACGACAGGGCCCCGTCGCGGGCACCGACCACGGCAACGGGCTGAAGGTCTCCGACCCGTCCGACCGCGACGAGAAGGCCGCCGAGGCAAACGCCGCCCGTGTGATGCGACTATCGCATGAGTTGACCCATGTGGTACAGCAGAATGGTGGGACTGTGCAGCCAACGGATAAGACACAAGAGAAGGCACAGATGCTTTTGAAGCCGGACAATAACGGAATGATCCAGCGTTTAAGAGAGCAAGATTACCCTGTGATTGCCCATAGGGATAACGTGCGGGACTCGTTGCTCACTGCAATCAGGGCTAACATCACTCACTTAGACTGGTCGCAATTGATGCCCCACATAAATGCTGAAAATCATAATACCCCACAGCCGCAAGGAAACGCTTCGACTTTTGGAGGAGTTACCCAGCAGGTTATAGCCGGATATGTAAGGCAGGTTATACAGGCAGTCGTTCCTGAGTTGGTAAATGATGTCCTTAGATTCGACTCAACCGGAGGCGGATTTCCGGGAATAGGTCCTGGTGGGCAACCGAGAAACAACGTGCGTGTCATACTCAATGTAGGCCTTAATGACATACGCGATGATATGCCTTTTAGCCTACAACTGGTAGGCATTATAGTAGCTAATGCCTACCCAATCAATTAGTGTAGTGGCTCACTACATCTGGCGCTCGCGCAGAACGTAGGCGTGCCCCCGCCTCGATTTTTCATGACTCTGCATCGGGAACGTCGTGACCTGCAGGGTTGGACGAGCTCACCTGCACCAAAAGGTGCGCGGCAAAATTCTGAACATTTCAGCCAACGTTGCAGGTCAGTGGCTCGATGACCCTGTGTGCGCCGTTATGCCATTTCTGTTGCACGTCGTGCGGCTTCGCCTGCACGCGGACGTGAACGCAGCCAGGAACATCGCGCATCGTGGTGTTCGCCAAGCTCGCATCCAAGCAGAGCGCAGGCAAGCCCGCCCAACTGGTGACACCTTTCAGCTCACCTGACACCTGCGCAGTCGTTAAGAAAAATGATCCCGAACGGCTGCCGCTGGGGCCAGGCTTGCAAGCAGGTCTGCCGCGGCGGCTGGGAAGCGGGCGATGTCGCCGCGCGGACGCGTGACGAGCATGGCCCCTTCGAGGCGGCTTATGATCATGCGGGTCACGCGCTGATCCCGCGAACTGCAGGCTGCCGTCGTTGCGGCCCTCCTGCGGTGCGGCGATGGGTCTCGATTCGCCGCGCCCCCGCACCCGCCCGATGACCGGAGCCCGCAGACCCTCTCATTCGTGTTCTGCGCATTGGCGCCGACTGGAGCAACCCGCGGGTAGATTTCTGGGTTGCAGGCGGAGCAGGGCCCTGCGGACAGCGAAGGATGGGAATCAGCCTGTGACCACACGGATGCTGCTTCGCGGCGGCCTCGTCGCCGACGGAATCGGCGCCACGACGCAACGCGCCGACGTGCTGATCGACGGACCGGCGATCGCCTCGGTCGGTGCCACCGGTGAAGCCCCGCCAGGCTCCGAAGTGATCGACCTGGCCGCTGGCAGCGTCATCTGCCCGGGCTTCATCGATGCGCACGCCCACGCAGAAGGACCTCTCCTGGCAGGCGGGCGGGTCGATGGCGCGCTCGCCCAGGGCGTCACCACTCTGGTCGTCGGCCAAGATGGTGAATCGTGGATCGGCGCTACCGCCGACACCACGCGATACCTGAACCGGTACTTCGCTGCAGTCAACGGTGCACTGGAGCCAGCGCGGGACCTGAGCCTCGCTGGATACCGCGACGCGGTGGCGGGGAGGCTGAGCCAGAACGTCGCCGTCCTTGCTTCCCAGGGCACGATCCGCCACAACATCGCCGGCATGACCCAAGGGCCGCTCGGCCACCGCCAGCGGGCCGCGGCGCGGCGCGAGGTGGAAAACGCGCTCGCGGACGGGGCGGTCGGCCTGTCCAGCGGCTTCGACTACCTGCCGAGCCGCTTCGGCGGCATTGAGGAACTGGCCGACCTCGCCCGCCCCCTTGCCGCGGCAGGGCGCCCCTACGTCTCGCACCTGCGTGGCTACGGGGCGGACGTCCAAGCCGGCCTCGACGAACTGGCGGCGGTCGGGAGCGCGGCCGGGATCCGCGTGCACGCGAGCCACCTGTGGGGCGCGCCTGCCGATATCCAGACCGCGTTCGGGCGGGCCGAGGCGGCCGGCGTCGCCGTCACCTATGACATGTACCCGTACCGCAAGTCCAGCACGATCCTCGCGATGCTCCTGCTCCCCGCCGGCCTGCAGGCTGGCGGACACGAGCACACGCTCGCCGCGCTCACCAACCCACGCCAGCGGTCAGCCCTCCTCGCCGACGAGAAGCTCACCGCCGGCTACCTGCAGAACCTCACGCTGGGCTGCCTGCCCGCCGGCGCGGCCCAGTTCGCCGGGCAAACCATCGCCCAGGCCGCCGCACGGAGCTCACGGCCAGCAGGCGAGTGGATCCTCGACCTGCTCGTCAGCGCCGACCTCAACGTCGGCGCCCACCTGGACCGGCCCACGCTCACCGGCGACGACCTGGCCTGGCTCGCGACCGACCACCGGCACTGCGCCGGCTCCGACGCCATCTACCAGGGCCAGCATCCCCACCCCCGCGGATACGGCGCGTTCGCCCGCCTCGCCGGGCACTACCTGGCAGACGGACCGGAGACCGGATACCAGCGGCTCGCCCGCCACCTGTCCACCAACGCCGCCGACAGCTACGGCCTGCACACGCGCGGGCGCATCGCACCCGGCATGGCCGCCGACATCGCCGTGATCGGCCCGGACGGCATCACCGCCCGAGCGACCTACGACTCTCCACTGCGCAAGGCCACAGGAGTATCGCTGGTGATCGTCAACGGCGTCATCACGTGGCGCGACGGCCAGCCGCAGACCATGCGCTTTCCCGGGCAGCTGGTCAGCTAGCCGCCCCACGCCGGGCGCGTTCCGCAGGACCCGAGCCCGGAGCGCACCGGCTCCTTCCCCTCACCGGCTCCTCCCCCCCCCGGCTCCTCCCCCCTCAGCGGCTCAGCTCCTCCCAAAGGAACTCAAGCACCAGTGCCCATTTGAAGGCCCGCTGCTCGTTGTCGGCCGCGGCGCCGTGCCCGCCCTCGATGTTCTCGTAGTAGCTGACGTCGTAGTCGTGCTCCCGCAGGTGAGCCACCATCTTGCGGGCGTGCCCAGGGTGCACCCGGTCGTCCCTCGTGGACGTGATGAACAGGACGGGCGGATACGGCTGGCCGGCGGATACGTTGTGGTACGGGGAGAACGGCCGTAGATAGCTCCACCCTGCCTGGCTCGCGCGGGTCGCCGTACTCGGCCATCCAGGACGCCCCTGCCAGCAACTCGTGGTAGCGGCGCATGTCAAGCAGCGGTACCTGGCCCGCGATCGCGCCGAAGAGCCGCGGATAGCGGGTCAGCATCACGCCCATCAGCAGCCCGCCGTTGCTGCCGCCCTCGATGCCCAGCCTGGCCTGGCGTGGTGATGCCCCGGCCACCAGATCGGCGGCCACGGCGGCGAAATCCTCATAGACCCGGTGCCGGTGCTGCTTGGTCGCCGACTGGTGCCATTGCGGTCCGTACTCGCCGCCACCGCGGAATTGGCCACCACGTACGGTTGCCGCCGCGGCCAGCCAGCCGCGGCCGATGGTGCCGCTGTAGGACGGGGTGAGCGAGATCTCGAAGCCGCCGTACCCGGTGAGCAGGGTGGGCCCGGGCCCGCGACGGCGTGAGCCGACGACGAAGTAGGGCACCGAGGTGCCGTCCACCGAGGTGGCGAAGAACTGCCGCACGGCGAGCCGTCGGCGTCGAAGAAGGCCGGCGCCTGCTTGAGTGTTTGCACATCGCCGCCGATGTGCCCGTACCGCAGCGTTGCCCGGCTCGGTGAAGCCGCTGGAGATCAGCATGTACTCGTCACTGTCCGCGGGTTGGTGGCCGCGATGTCGGTGTGGCCGAAGTCCGGCAGGCCGGCCAGGGTGCCGCGCGCTGCCACTGGCCGTCGGCGGACGTGAGCACCGCCAGCTGGCTGCGTACATCGCGCAGCATGATTGAGGATCAAGTGATTGCGGGTCCAGGCGTGATAGCTCAGCGAGGTGTGCGCATCCGGCTGGAACAGCACGGTGAGCTCCCGCATCGCCGGCCAGGAACGCCTCGAACCTGGCGGCAAGCAACGCTCCGGCCGGATAGGTCCCAGCGGCGGTCCAGGGCGATCGGTGCGCACACAGCAGCCACTCACGCTGGATGTCGATGCTGGCGTCCTCGGGCACATCGATCCGGACCAGGTCGCCGCTCTCGGTCGCGCAGATACCACTCGCTGCGGTAGAAATCGATCGTTGCGCATCACGAAGTCGCGTTCGAATCCCTCGGTCAGATCGTGGAACGCGCGTACGAGCCACGTCCTCGGGCTTGCCCTCGTAGACGACCGTCGCCGCGGCGGACAGCGGCGGTGCCGCGCCGCCACTGCTTCACCACCCGCGGGTAGCCCGACGAGGTCAGCGATCCTGGACCGAAGTCGGTGCCCACGTATATCCGGTCGGCGTCGATCCAGCCGACATCGGTCTTGGCTTCTGGTACATGGAACCCGCCGGTGACGAAGCGGCGCTCCTCGTACGTCGAACTCGCGGACCACGGTCGCGTCGGCGCCGCCGCGGGACAGATGCACCAGCGCCAGGCGGTAGCCGCCTGGCCGCAGCGTGGCCGCGCCCTGCCAGACCCAGCTCTCGCCCTCCTGCCCGGCGAGCGCGTCGACGTCCAGCAGGACTTCCCAGTCAGGCCGGGCGCGGCGGTATTCCTCCAGCGTCGTGCGCCGCCACAGGCCCCGGGGGTGGGCCGCGTCCTGCCAGAAGTTGTACAGGTAGCCGCCGCGTCGCTTGACGAACGGGATGCGGTCGTCGGCGTCGAGCACCTGGCGGATCTCGGTGCGCAGGTCCTGGAACCGGATGCTGCCTGACAGCTTCCCGACGGTCTCCGCGTTGCGGTCCCGGACCCAGTCCAGCGCCGCTGGCCCGGTCACGTCCTCCAGCCACAGGTACGGGTCCTCTTCGGGTGCGCCGTGCACTTGTGTCATCCGGCAAGTTTGGCCGCCGGACGCTGGCTCTGCTGGTCACCGGGCCGTGCGGGCACGTCAAGGAGGACCGTCAGGGTGCTTCAGTCCCGCGTACCCGGTCGGTGCTGGCCGGTGGTGTATCTGCGGCCGGCGGGGGTGGTCCATACCAGGACCCCGGGCGGGTGTAGGTGACCGTGATCCGGGGGTGCGCGGCGATCCAGGCCCGGGTGGCCCTGGAGGTGTGCGACGGCCCGTTGTCCATGATCAGGTGGATGTTCAGGTGCGGGTCGGTGCACTGATCCAGGCGGTGCAGGAAGCCAGTGAAGGTGACCGAGTTGTTCCGGCCGATCGGCTCGACGATCACTTGCCCGGTGGCGACCTCCAGTGCGGCGATGATGGAGGCGGTGCCGTTGCGGACGTATTCGAACTCCGGCCGGGCCAGCCGGCCCGGCCGGGCCGGCTGCCCGGGATATTTGCGGTACCTGGCCTGGATCCCGGTCTTCTCATCGATGCAGATCACGACGGTGCCCGCGCGGCGGGCGCAGGTACCGGTCGCACACGCGGCGGCCTGTTCCCAGAACTGCTCGTCATCGACACGGTTCAGCCAGCCCCGGACCCGGTGCGGCCGCAGTTCCAGGTCCGCCAGGATCCGCCCGGCCTGGGAGGCCGAGATGCCGGTACCGGCCAGCTGCCCGGCGATCAGGCCATGGGTCCACACCGAGGTGCCCTCCGGCGGGGCCGACGTCGCAGCCGCCACGATCCGCAACCTGACATCGGGCCCGTACACCTCGGGCCGGCCGCCGCGGGGCCGGTCAGCCAGCGCGGGTATGCCGCCGCGGACGAACCGGCGCCGCCAGGTCCGCACCGTGGCCACCGCGCAGCCCAGCCGGGCCGCGATCCGCGCGTTCGCCCAGTTCGCGTGGGCCAGCAGCACGATCCTGGCGCGCAGCACCAGCGCCTGCGGCGCCGACGCCCGCCGCACGATCGCCTCCAATTTCGCCTTGCGCCGCGACCCCAAGAACACCACGTCCCGGCTGACTGCACGCGCCATGACCCACCTCCAGACGATCTACGCTGATCGCCCGACAATGCCCGGAACAGGATCGGAACTGGTGGCGGCGCGCCGGGTACGGCGACAATAAACCATGCCCGTGCCGCCCAAGCGCCTCAAAGAACTGATCGAAGGCACCGTCGACCACCACGCCTCGGTGCGCTGGCCTGCGCTGGAAGAGGTCACCATCAGCTGGCGCGGCTCCTACGGCTACCTCACCGGCTATCTCAGCGACGATGACGACGACCAGATCAAGCTCTGCCGGATCCAATACCTCGGCGACGACAACGAATGGGCATTTGCGATCTGGCGGGCCAGCACCGACACCTACACCGACGCAATCCTGCTGGACGGCAGCTTCACCGGTCACCCCAGCCAGCCCTCGACACCGCCTGCACCCTCTACCTCGCCGACACCGGCGGCCACACATCATGACAGCCCGAACCCCTCAAGAACTAATGCGGGGCTGCACTAGTGTCGGGGCATGCCGCGTGTCAGCGCGTTTTACGGGGTGGTGATCTACATGTACTGGAACGAGCGTGATCACCCGGTTGCCCACTTCCACGCCTACCATGCGGGCCGCCGCGCCTCAGTCTCGGCAGACGGGGATGTGCTGGCCGGCAGTCTCGAGTCCAGGGCGCTGCAGTTCGTCCGGGAATGGGCCGCGCTCCGGCATGATGAGATCCTGGCGAACTGGGAACGGGCACGGCGGAATGAGCCCCTGCGCGGCATCGACCCGCTGGCGTAGCATGAAGAGCGTGGACGAGAACTACCTGCCGGTCGTCGTGGGTGTCGCCGTGGTGGGTGACCGCGTGCTCCGCCTGCTGTTCAGCGACGGCACTGCGGGGGATGTCGACTTTTCCGGTGAACGGTGGACGGGCGTCCTCTCGCCGCTGAACGACCCCGCCTACTTCGCTGAGGTTACGGTCGATCATGAGGCCGGGACTATCGTCTGGCCTGGCGGCATCGACCTAGCGCCCGAGCCGCTGTACGAGCAGGCGAAGGCCCATCCGCTTCTTGCCGCCTGACACCCTGGCCGGGAAACGCCCTGCCGTTAAACTCGGGACAAGCCCGCATCTGCCAGCACCTGCAGGGGCGTGCCTCGCAGTTTCACGAGCGCAGGCAGGAGACACCTGGCGTTGCCGCAGAGCCGCCGCGAAATGAGTAGTTATCGTTTGCCGGTTGGACTGTGGCTGTATGTGCAGATAGGTCCCTTGAACTGCGGAAACAGCCTTTGGTTACTGTCTTAGGCTCGGGGCTTTGTCACTCGGGATTCGGCTACGCCCATGACCAGCCCATATTGCCGCGCCGCACAAGCGTTCCGTCGTGGTAGTGCGTAGCCGAGGCATTTTATTCAAGGATCACGTCGAGTTACTCTGCGACTTCTGCCACGAGTGATGCGACGTCCTTGAGGAAGCGGTTCTGGTCTGGGGAGGCGCTGACCGTCGGGGTCGGCCTCGGGGCAGCTTGGGACTGGCCAGGCTGCTGCCGAAGCAAGCGGCCTGGCGGGTGCCTGTAGCACCGGATAGCACCTGGTGCCACCCTTGTCTCATGCACGCTCACCCGGAGATTACCCAGCGCGACTTGCGGACAAGATCACGGGAGATCATGGATGCCGTCGAACACGGACAGTCCTTCACCGTCACCCGAGACGGCCACCGGATCGCAGAGCTGATCCCGCTGCGGCAGCGCCGCAGGTTCGTTCCCAGGCAGGAGTTCGGGGCCATGTCGCGCAATGCTCCTGCCGTTGACCTGGAGGCATTCCGGGCTGATCAAGACGCTGCATTGGATCATGAGGCTGGCAGCGCGTATGAGCGATGAGCAGCCCCGGCAGGGCATGCTCGACACGAAGATCCTGATCTTGCGGAAATGGATCGACGCTGCCGAGTTGCCCGATGAGATGGCGATCAGCGCTATTAGCCTGGCGGAACTGTCCGCAGGCCCGCACGAAGTCCGCAGCAATGACGAGCAGGACGCCTACGACGAGCATGCCGAGCGGGCCCGGCGGCTGGAGATCCTGCAACGGGCCGAGAACGAGTTCGACCCGGTGCCGTTCGACGCCGAGGCGGCCCGCATCTTCGGCCGCGTGACGGCGGCAGTCATCGCTGCGGGCCGTAAGCCCCGGGGCGGGGCCGTCGACCTGATGATCGCAGCCACCGCGATCGCCGAGGGCCTGCCGCTGTACACCACCAACCCCGCCGACTTCACCGGCCTGGACACCCTCATCCTTCACCGGCCTGGACACCCTCATCCGCGTCATTCCAGTCACCAGGCCGCCCGTCCCGCACGAACGGTTAGCTCGCTGACGCTGGACAAAATCAAAGCGTGTGCGGATCCAGTGCAGCATCGCGAGGGCGCCGATCAGCCCAACCCAGAAGGGGGATTAGGAGATTACTCCCAGGGGAAGCTGGATCGGCCTCGGTCACGGTGCTGGGCGTTCCCGTGCGCGTTGCGTCTCTGGATGACATTATCCGGTCGAAAGAGGCCGCTGGCCGCGACAAGGACCGTCTGCAATTGCCCATGCTGCGGGCACTCCAGCAGCACCAGCACCGGCTTGACAAGCCCCCGGACAGCCCCTGACAGTCGGCGCTCACGCCGCATTGCAAAATTATAGGGCGCCGCGACAAACTAGTCCCGTGTACAGAGCCGTGTGGGTGACCTGTGGAGTTATCGCTTGCGCCTTAAGGTGTGCATACGGTCACAGGTGCGATGGGCAGAAACTCACTCACCGTTATACAAACGTAACCGAATCCATGCGGCCATGTACAGCTAACAGCCTATGATGTCAGTGATGTACGTCACATTCGCCGGGGTGGCAGGTGAGATGTGACCGACCGGTCTGCCGAGTCGTACGGTCGCGGCAAGGTACTCAGGTTCGTCGCCGATGGTCTGGACCGGTCGCGCGACCGGGACACGCCGCCGGTCGTGCTGCTGCTCGGGTCCCGGGGCTCCGGCAAGACAATGCTGCTCGACCGGATCGAGGCCCGCCACCGCACGGGTTCACCGACCGCACGGCTCGACTTCGGGCGCAATCCCGACGCGAATCCCGCGGCAGTCATGCTGGACATCGGGTCCCTGCTGAGTCCCCGCGTGGCGCGCGTCGGCAAAGTGAAGTTCCCGTTGCTGGGAATCGGCCTCATCGCCGTCAGCCTGGACCCGGAAAGCGAGGCCTCGCCCGCCGAGCAACTCGACCAGCGGCTCAGCGCCCGGGTCCGGCTGTCCGGCCGGGTGCTGGGGGAGCTGGCCAAGCAGGCGGGCACCCTCCTACCGTCGCACGAGCAGCCGTTTGTCGCAGAGGCCGCTACCGTTCTCGGCTGGATTATCGACGGGATCAGCCGACGGCGGGTCGGCGAGTACCTGGACTGGTACGCGGGCACCGTCGGCCGCGGCAACGGCACGAGACTCGGCCCGCTGCTGCGGCTCTATGAATGGTGGCGCGATGCGCTGATCCACGACGACGCGGACGCCCGCCGCGACGTCTGGCAGGCGTTGTGCGTGGCGCTGCTCGCCGACCTGCGAGCTGACTTCAACCAGTTCAGCTGGAAGCATGGACGCCGGACCACGAACTGCCTGCTGTTGCTCGACAATGTGGACAGCACCGCCGGCACGGAGTTCCTGGAGACGCTGGCCGACTGTCGGCGGAAGGTTACCGGAGAAACCGATCCACTGCTGGTCGTAGCGGCGCAGCGCACCCGCCCTGAGCTCCAGCCCGCGGCCGGGCCGCCGATCATGTCGACGGGCGAAGACCTGAGCTACGCCACCTGCCTCGCGGCGGCGCGCGAGCAAGAGGACCAGCCGTCCCCCTGGTACCCGGTACCGCTTA
This sequence comes from uncultured Actinomycetota bacterium, assembly GCA_963712955.1. GTDB lineage: Bacteria > Actinomycetota > Actinomycetes > Streptosporangiales > Streptosporangiaceae > DATFVJ01. The sequence continues at coordinate 238,346 of CAVQKF010000021.1, forward strand.
CCGACCTCAGCGTCGGCAACGTAACGTCCATGGTCGACAGTCGCGTCCTGGGTAAGGCATGGCGTGACGTCGACTTCGTGTACACCGTCGGCGGCGGCCACCCGGTTGCCGTCCAGGCGCTCGCCAGGCGGCTCGCCCTGGCGAACCCGGACTTCGATCCACGGAGCGTGCTGACGCGCGAATTAGAGGACGACCTGCTCGGCAAGCTGCGGCCGGCCTGGATCAGCGACCGGGAGCTTTTCGCTTGTGGCGGGCTGGGGCCGGTTGTTGTGGAATAGCTCCACGCCCTCCCGGAGTCCCTTCTCCACGACCTCGGGGTGGTCGCCGAGCCACTCCAGTGCTTCTTCAGAGTTTGGCGTATATGCGACCACTTTGTAAGTGGCCAGATAGCCCGCCACGCGCTCCAGTATCACGCTCGACTGGACGGGGACCGCGCTGACGAAGGCGGTGAGGGGACTATGCCCGCTTATGATAAAGCTGTCCATGAAGTGAAACTCAAGGGCAAGCTTCTTGTGTTCCTCCGTCAGCCTCTCCGGACCGATATTCTGCAGAATATTGGACAGCTTGCCCAGGCTCTTGTCGTAGCTGTCCCCCAGGGGTGCGGCTCTCAGTGAGATAATTGGTTCTGGCTGAAATATGATTCAGACTGGCATTTTGGGAGCGCCCGGATATACACGACGTATCGCTGGTAGCGGTGCGTCATCTGCGCAGGCAGCCGACCTCCCGAAGATCGCGGTGCTCGTGGCGGCGTGATCTGGCTGCCGGGGTGCGTGCAATGGAAAGGCCACCGCCCGATTCTTTGTGGCGTCAGATTCACACAAAGAACGGAGACGGTGGCCGTGGACGCCAGCATGGCACAAGTGCAGTCCGGGGACGGGATAGCCGGGCAGGTTCCGGCGGCGGACCTGGAGGACGCGCTGTTCGGCGGGCTGCGCCAGCAGCTGGAATCGATGATCAGCTGGGCGAAGAGCGACGAGGCGCTCGCCTTAGAGCATGACCAGTTCGAGTCGCGGACGCTCACCGAGGGGTTCGAGGTGATGCGGATCTTCACCGAAGCCCACCTGGGGCTGCGGACGGCGCGGGAAGAGCGGCGCGCCGACGTCGCCGACGCCGCCGGGGACCTGCGCGTGAGCACCGAGGACGGCCAGGAGCACACGCGGATGATGGTATACGGGCCGGTCCGCACCTCGCGGATCGCTTACAAGCGGCACCGCAGGCCGAACCTGTATCCCCAGGACGCGGACCTGAACTGGGCGAGCGCGCATTCGTATTCCGCCGGGGTGGAACGGCGGGTGGCGAAGGCGTCCGGGGTGGTGCCGTTCGCGCAGGCCGCGGCCCAAGTCAGCGAGGCGGGCGCGATAACGGTCGGCAAGCGCCAGGCAGAGCAGCTGGCCATCGGGGCCGCGGTTGACTTCGAGGCGTTCTACGCCGCGCGGCGGCCACAGCCATGCCCGGCTGGCACCGGGCTGCTGATCAGCGCGGACGGGTCCGCGTTCAGCGTGCGGCCCGGGGCGCTGCGGCCCGCGACCGCCAAAGCCGCCCGGGCCCGGCAGCGCGCGGCCGCAGCCAGCGGCTGGCCCGATGACCCAGCCGACCAGCGCAAAAGCAAGAAACGCTCAGCCGAGCTGGTGTGCGTCGCCGACATCCCGCCCGCCCCCCGCACTGCAAGCGACATCCTCACCGCCCTGTTCGGGACGCCCCGGAACACCGGCCGCCGCAGCAATGACGGCGATGCCCCGTCCGCCCGTCACGGCCCGAAGGCCGAGGGCAAGACGGTGCTCGCCTCGGCCCGCAAACCGATCCCGGCCGTCGTGGGCGAGGCCTTCGCCGAGGCTCACCGCCGCGACCCCGGCCACCTGCGGCCCTGGTTCGCCGTCGTGGACGGCAATAACGCCCAGATCGACGCGATCCGCGCCCACGCGGCCCGGTACCAGGTGAGCGTGCCGATCCTGATTGACCTGATTCATGTCGTTCACTCTGCTTAGCTACCGTGTCTCAGTGACGCCCCGGTAGTGCCATGAGCTGGACGTTTGCCGCTTGCAGGGCCGCGTGTCGCGTCCGTAGGGTCGCCGCTCATGCAACTGACCTTCTTTACGCGGACCGGCTGGCAGGACTGGGATGTGGCGGCCGAGCCCGCCATCGCGGACCGCATGCCGCAGCTGGTCGACGACGACCTGATCTTCGAGGACGCGGGCGCGCTGCGGCCCAGCGTGGCGGTGAACCGGTGGCTGCGGGAGCTGCCGGTCAGCGGCGCGGCGGCCCCGGGCACCTGGGCGAAGTACGCGCGGGCGCTGCGGGACTGGATGGCCTTCCTGCTGCCGCTGGGCATCGCCTTATTCGACACCCGCGACCAGTTGAGGCGCGCGCTGGGCGCTTATGCAGCGCACCGGGCCGGCGGCCCAGTTGAGGCCAGATGGGCCGCATCGACGTGGAACCAGAACATCTGCGTGTTGTCGGTGTTCTACCAGTGGGCGGTTGCCGGGGGGCACGCGAGCGCGGTGCCGTTCACCTACGCCCAGGCGCTGTCCCGTTACGGCGACCAGGTCCGCCTGGTGCAGGCGAACCTGGCGCGGCGGCGGGCCCCGAAGCCGCATGTGACGATCAAGTATCTGGAGACGGACTTCGCGGCGCTGTTCCTCAACGCGCTGGCGGGGCTGACCCCGGAGGGGACGCCGGATGCGCGGTACCGGGGCCGGGAGCTGGCCCGCAACGCCGCGATGGCGGGGTTGGTGCTGGCCACCGGGCTGCGCCGCCGGGAGTTCACGTTCCTGCTGGTGTTCGAGGTGCCCTCCGCGCCGCCGGCCAGGCATCCATCGGGTCTGCCGGTGCTGTTCGGCGTTCCTGCGGTACTGGCCAAGGGCGGGAAGTACCGGACCACCTGGATCGACGCGGCCACGTTGCACGCGGTGCACAGCTACATCGCCTTGGACCGGGCGGCGAGTGTCGCCTGCTCGGGGTGGTCGCCGCCGGTGCGGTCGGGTGAGCCGCTGCTGGTGACCGATCCCGGTCCCGATGGGGGGCGGGTGAACGGGTCGAAAGTGAAGTGGGCGTCGCTGAGCGCTGGTGAGCGGTTGCGGCTGGTCGCGCCCGGCGGCGGCAGCTGCCTGCTGGCGGTGCGCGCCGACGGGGGCCCGTTCACCGCGTGGGAGAGCGTGTTCACCCGCGCCTCCAAGCGGATCAGGGCACGTTTCGAGCCGCGGTTCCCGCTTGTTCATCCGCATCGGCTGCGGCATTCGATGGCGATGGCGACGTTGGAACGCCTGGTGGGCGGCTTCTACGCCCAGGCCGCGCAGCTGACCGCGGCCACCGGCAGTGGCACCGGCACCGGTGCGGGCCCGGATGCGGCGCTGGCGCTGTATCTGGCCAAGGCCGATCCGCTGATGGTGCTGCGGGACCTGCTGGGGCACTCCTCAGCTTTGACGACGGAGGCGTATCTGCGTCGGCTGGACATGACGCGGATCTACGCCGAGGCATACGAGCAGGCCGCGATCGGCGCGCCGGCGGGTGCGCGGGCGGCGGCGGCCCGGGAGGCCGGCACCGAGTTTGACACCGACGGCACCGACACCGACGGCGGGGGTGTGTGATGCCGGCAGAGCTGCTGAGCGATCCGCTGGGGATCGCGTGCGAGTTCGGCGACGGCCGCAGCGGGCGGTGGCTGTCCGGCGGGGTCGGTGATCCGGCGCTGGTCGCCGATCTGCTGGCCGGGCTGGCCGGGAAGGTCCACCCGCATGGGAAGGTGAACGCCCCGGGCACCGTCGAGTCGTATCTGATCGGGTTGCGGGACATCGCCGTGTTCATGGCCGCCCGTGGGGTCCGCGGCGGTGCCGGTGCCTTGACGCGGGCGGTGCTGGCGGAGTACTGGATGCAGGCCGGGGGGATGCGGGAGTCGACCACCCGGACCATGCTGGCCGGCTACGACGACGCCACCGGCGCCTTGGATGCGGGCGTTCGCGCCCTGGTGGACGGACGGCATTTCTCCCCAAGGCCTTCGAGTGATCCGCTGATGCCGTACGACCAGCGGCAGTGGGAGCACCTGCAGGACACCTGCCGGCGGATCGTCGATGACGCCTTCGCCGTCCACCGGCGAGCGCTCGCGGCCGCGGAGTGTGGCCGCGACCCGGGGCAGGCCGGGTGGAATGGCGGCAACCTGCGCTGGCTGCTGGTGCGGCACGGCCCGTTGAGCACCGCGCAGGTCGCCGCGCACCTTGGCATGTCCTCCACGTGGCCGGCACGGCGGCGTCGGTACCGCCTTCACCGAACTGTTCCCCGACGTCGCAGTCGTGATCGCCTATCGGGTGCTGTTCGGGTGCTACTGCGGTGTCGTCCCGGACGGGATCGCGGATCTGGACATCGGCGACGTCGACTGGGCCGGGGATGCCACGATCCTGCTCGACTATGTCAAAGGGCGCACCGCGGCCGAGTCGGTGACGTTGCCGCGCCGGGCTGTGCGGCTGCTCGAGCAGTGGCTTGAGCATTCGGCGCTGGCCCGCCGCCACGCGCCCGCCGAGCTGGCCGGTGTGCTGTGGCTGCACTGCAGCCGTCGCAGCACGGCCCGCTGGCGGATCATGGTGAGGCCGTCAACCCAAACCTCGTGGGTCAAAAGGCACGGCGTCGAGGTGGACCGGCGGCGGATCCGCACCACCTTCGAGTCGGTGCGGGACCGCCAGGCCTGGCACGGCTCGCCCCGGTCGCTGATCGACCCCAACCACAGTGCCCGCGTGGAGGCCGATCATTACCTGACCGCGGCCACGCCGGCCCAGCGGGACGCGGTGGAGGCCATCGTCGAGCAGGGGCAGGGCGACATGGTCCGCCGCGCCCAGCCGCCGCGGGTGGTTACCGCCGGGCAGCTGGCCGAGCTGGCCGACGCCCTGCCGGAGGCGATCGCCGCGCTGGGCCTGGACGAGTCCACCGCCGCCGAGATCGTCTCCGGTGGTCAGGACGTGTTCACGGCCGCCTGCACCGACCCGGCCTCGGGCCTGCACGGCCCGGCCGGAAAGCCGTGCCCGGCACGGCCGTGGGTGTGCCTGCTCTGCCCGCTTGCGATCTTCGCGCCGCGGCATGCCGGCAACCTGCTCCGGTTGAAGGGGTGGTTTTCCCGGCAGTGGGCGCAGCTGCCCACCGGGCAGTTCATGGCCACCTTCGGGCCGTATGCGACCCGCGTCGATGAGGTCCTGCAGCACTACCCCGCGCCGGTGCTGGCCGCCGCCGCGGCCGGCTGCGGCAACGACGATCACGCCCTGCCGCTCCGGCCCGAGGAGAGCACCTCATGACCCGGCCCGATCCCGCAGCCCGCCACGACGGCGCAGGCGGATACCGCTGTCCGTTCACCGGATCGGATGTATGCGCCGCCGCCGGCCTGCGGATCGTCCCCGGCGGACGCGCCGTCATGTTCGACCAGGAGGCGTGGCACTTCGACGACGTCGCCGGGCTGCCCGCCTACCTGCCCCGCACCAGCGTCCGGCTCGACTTCACCATCATCACCGAACCGCGGTGGCGCCTGGTGGCCAAGGAATACATCTACGCCCGCCTGGCGCCCGCCGACCCTGTCGTCGCGGTGCTGCCCGGCGCCTACCGGGTCCCGCTGACCCTGCAGTCCTGCGCGCATCGGCTGCTCGAGGCGGCCAACTGGCTGAACTGGCTGACCGGGCAGCGGGTCGCATCCCTTGGGCAGGTCACCCAGGACCACTGCGACCGCTACCTGATCGAACGCGGCCGCCGCAAGGACGCCTCCGGTGCTGTGATCGGCACCCTGGAGGACGCCTCGCTGCGCGTGCCCGCCGCAGTGGTCATCGAGCTGGCCGGCTACCGCGAGCTGTTCACCGCCGACCGTTACGCCGAAGGGTTCACCCCCTGGCGGGGCCGGACCTCCGCCCAGGTCGTCGGGACGCGCTCCGGAGGTGAGAACAAGACGCCGCCGCTAGACCAGCGGCTCGTACAGCCGCTGCTCACCGCGGCGTTCTACATGACCGGGACGCTGGGACCCCACGTGCTGGCCCTGCGGCAGACCCTCCACCAGGATCGCCTGGCAAGCGAAAGACTCCGCTCCACCTGGGCCACCCTCGATGAGCTGCACAGCGTCCTCGGCGGGCACATCGATGCCGGCGAGCCCTTGCCGGCCATGGGCAACGCGCACATCCAGGCCCGCCTGGCCAAGGGATGGGCCCCCGACGACCCGCTGCTGCACGTCAGCTCGCGGCCCTGGCGAACACCGCCGGCGCCAAGCAGCTCGGCCCGGGCATCCTGGCCGAGGGCGGGCCCGCCATCCTCGACGCACTCCGCCAGGTCGGCCTCGCCAAGCCGTGGGCACGCGACGCCACCGACGCCGCTGTCGCCGACGGCACGGCCGTGATCCCGTGGACCGTCCCGCTGGACGGCAAGGAGGCGCGCTACCTTGTCGGCTTTCTGCACACCGCCTGCCTGATCATCACAGCGATGATCACAGGCATGCGCGACTGCGAGCTGAAGGAACTGAGCATCGAGCTGCCGGCGCAGCACCGTCACCGGACCCG
>CAVQKF010000022.1:0-178002 GCA_963712955.1 uncultured Actinomycetota bacterium
GATAGTGGACTCGTAGAGATCACCATCGAGCCGCAGCACTGCAATGCGATCAATCGGGGCCCCTGGAAGCGTGTCCTTGAACCAGCCAGCGAGGAACCGGACGCGGTCGTCCAGCAGGCCGTAGCGCTCAAAATTTGTCCTCACTGTCGGCTTCGGGATACCCGCCATACGTCTGCGTTCAGGTCCAGCCGGATCCCCCCATCGGCCGGGTAGTTCGCAACGTAGGGGCGGGATCCGGCGAATGATCCGCCAGCCACACGGAACGCTTCTCGTCTCCGTAAGCAGCCAGAACCGCCCGCATGAGAATGCAGGCTCCGCCGCGCCAGACCCCGCACTCGACTAGATCGCCTGGAATATCGTCAGCGAGCACGCTCGACGCAGCGCTGAAGACTCGTGAGTCTTCGCATTCCAATCATCGTCTCGGCGTTTACAGGCCGATCGAGGCCAAGATCCCGCTTCCGCTCATCAAAAGTGCAGGTATGGACGACGGCCATGTTCCGTTTGGACAGAGCATGAAAGAGCGGGCCGAAGAACCGGATGCCGCGATGATCGCACCGGGACCATCTCGTCGACGCCATACCTTGTAAGGTTGCGTCGGAGCGCTCCAAATACATGGACCGGATACGTTCGGACATGATCGTTGCCCCTCCCAGGCTTAACGGCCTCTGGTGACAGACCGTCGGAACTACGGCGGTGATTCCGGGTACTGCGCGAATCACGTCGCACCTCTTGATGACCGGTCCCCTGCCACCGCGTTGAAATCGTCACTGGCAACGGACTTCCCGCGCCATCGGCGCCATTTCCGCCCCCCTTGTGGCGGAGCACGCCCATCCCAGTGCGTACGGCGTCTGCGGTCAGCTGCATGGCTGATGGCCGGATCGGTGCTTCCACGGCTTCGGCGTACACCTGTTCCTGGACGGCTCCCGCGCGGTCCAGGCTGAACCGCTCGACCACCAGCGCGCGGCCGTATTCCCCGAGCCGGACCCGGGCGCCGGTATCGTCAAGCAGCCCCCGCAGGATCCCGCTCAGCCGTGCCGCGCCCGCCGCGCGACCGTCGACATCCCCGCCTACGCCGTACCAGCCCTGACGCAGGAACGTGGGTGCGGACTCAGGAGTGAGCAGCTCCCAAAATCCGCGCTCCCCCTGCACGACGAGCGGCTTGCCGAACGCCATCCCGCGCAGCGCCGAACCACCCATACCAAGGATCACATCAGCCGAGGCAGGCACGGCCGCGGGTCAACCAGCTCGCCGGTGAGAACCACAACCCTGCGGCCCGCGGCGCGTTCGCGGCCGCGGCCGCCTCCTCGACCTCACGGCGGGCCGGACCATCGCCGACCACGGCCAATTGAACTTTCACCCCCGCATGGGCGAGCCAGCCCACCGCGTCACAGGCAGCCAGCATGCCCTCAAGCTTCAGCTCGTGGGCGAGTCGGCAGACGACAACCAGCAGCGGCGCGCCATCATCGAGCCCAAGCTCGGCACGGAACGATCCCGGGTCGTGACCAGGCGCGTTGGACCGCACGTCTACCGGCGGCTCAAGGAGTGTCACCGACACGTGCCCCGCATCCACCGCGCGCTGCGCTATCTCCTCTGTGCCCACGATGAGAGGAAGCGTCACGAGGCAGGAATGGAGCCACGCTCATGGACATGACCGTGCACACCACCGGCAGCCCGAGCCTCAGCCGGGGGCCAGCGAACGCCTCGGCGGCTGACGGCCACTCCAAGGCGTGCACGACGTCGATCCCCGATACCTCGCCAGTCGCGTCAGCTGAGCCGCGGCGTGCGGGAAAGGCATCCGCCGGGCACGAGGGTCCAGCGGAATGTGCTCCAGCCCGAGCCGCCGCACGGTTTCGACAAGCGGCCCCGGCAGGCTCAGCACTATTACTTCGTGGCCGCGGTCGCGGACAGCCGCCGAGGTCTCGATCGCGTTCAGGACGCCGCTGAGCACCATCGTGTGCGGATAGACGACCAGCCTCATGGCAAACGCTCCCCCCTGTCGCTAACGGAACCCGCGCACCTCCCTGTTCGGCGCTGAGCGAGGCAGCTTCGAGCAACGAGAGCACGCGAAGACCCGCGCCCGCGTCGGTGAGCGGCCGCCGGCGCTCCTCGTAATCGCGCGGCGAACTCCGCCATGACGGACAAGAAGCGCCTCACGCTCGGGGAGAGCTGGCAGGAGGATGTCGCCGATCCGGTAGGAGATGAGAGCCTGTCTGCGCTCCTCGGGACGATGCGCATCTCCGGGCTTCGATCCACCCCCCGGTCGTGGACATAGCCGGGCTTCCGGGTTCATGTCGTCCCAGACGATGGTGCGCCGAGAACCACCGAAGATCGTCGTGCGGATCTTGGTCGGGCTGAGCCAGTTGACGTGCACGTGCGCGAGGGCACCCGTTGACAGCCAGACCGACAGGTAGCCAGGCAGGCACGCCCGTTACCGATCGGGTCGCCGGCGTGGGCAGCCACGGCGACCGGCTTGACGTCCTCGGGCAGGACGAAGTCCAGGATGGAGAGGTCGTGCGGGGCGAGGTCCCAGAGAACATCGACGTCGGGCTGCACAAGTCCGAGGTTGATCCGGACCGAGTCAACGAACTGGACTTCGCCGATCTCCCCGCCGCGGATGAGCTCCCGGATCCGCTGCACCGCTGGGGTGTAGCAGTAGGTGTGATCGCACATGAGCACCAGGCCGGACCGCTCCGCCAACGTCGGCCAGTTTCCCGGCGTCAGAGACCGATGGGGTGAGCGGCTTCTCGACCAGGACGTGCTTGCCCGCCTCGAGGGCAGCCCGCACGAGATCGAAGTGCGTCCCCGCGGGTGTCGCGATCGCCACAGCGGTGACCGCCGGGTCGGCCAGGACCGCTCATAGGATGCGGTGGCCTTGACGTCATATAGCGGCCGAGGACCGCTCCGGCCCGCTCGCTCATCGAGGTCGCACAGCCACTCCAGCCGGAGCGCCGGGGTCGCGATCGCAGTCGCGGACGAGGTTTGGCCCCCAGTAGCCGGCGCCGATCACCGCGAGCCCGATCGGCGGCATGAACAGTATCCTCCTCGGCTTACGGTGCAGTGATCACGAAGACGATGCGCGCCCGGTGGTTGACCTGCTTGCCATGAACGGCGGTCATCGCTCATGGACAAGACGCGCGGCTGGGCAAAGGCGATTACCGCCGCGTTTGACTTTGTGCTCAAGCCGCCGCCCCAGGGCCGCGGCAGCCCTCCCGCGCTCAGGCGCGTGCGCCTGGAGCGTCGGACGCACGAAGGCGTCGCGCCGGGACTCCGGCCCACACCTCGCACGCCGGGACATCGCGTGTCACCACCGCCCCCATTCCCACCAGCGCGCACGCCCCAACCTCTGTCGCATCCCTCGCGCACGAGAGCCCCGGAACCGACGTAGGCAGACCGGCCGATGTGGACGCCGCCAGGCGGGCGCCGGCGGCGATTGTCGCAAAGTCCTCGATCACGTCGTCGTGGGTCAGGGTCACGTGAGGCATGATCGCGACGTGGCAGCCAACGCTCACGGCGGCGGTCAGCACCACTTGGGCGAGCAGCACCGAGCCAGGTTCCGATCTGCGACGACGCCGACATGACGGCGGCAGGGTGGACTATCGTGGCGAACCGTTCGGCCGGGAGGTCCAGTCGCGCCACGATCCGCGGGCGGCTGACGTAGTTGCCGGCCGTCCCGTGCAGACCACCACGAATGCGTCCGGGAGGGCTCGCAGCGTCTCAATGCCGCCAAGCACCGGCACGCCATCGAGAAGTGTTCCGGCCACCGCAGGATCCTTCAAGGTACCCGAGCAGCCGCCACGAGGCGCCGGAGCCGTTCAGCGCGCGGACAGCCTCCGCCGTCTCCCGGCCAAATCCGCCAGCACCAACGAGGACGAGGTCCCCACCAGACGACGCCGTCACGGGACCTGTGCGGGGGAACGTGCGGTGGACCCGGCGCTCCGGGCGGCGGCGCGGACTACCGACACGATGAGCTCCTGGTCTGCCTCGGTCAGATCGTGGAAGAGCGGCAGGATCAGCGACCGGGCCGCCAGCTTGCCGGTTACCGGGAGGGGAGCGTGCGGATGGTCCGCATAGGCGGGCTCAAGATGGGCGGCCATGATACCCCGCCTGGCCGAGACGCCGGCCTCGCTGAGCGCGCAGCAGTTCGTCACGGGCGACGGGGAAGTCTGTCCGGGAGCAGCACCCAGAACGACTGGTAGTTCGTGGTGCCGTACTCCGGGTCCTCGATCGTCCGGAGGCCGGGGATGGCCGCGAGCAGTTGTTGATAACGCTGCGCGATCCTGCGCCGCCGGGCCACGAGGCGGTCGAGTTTACCGAGCTGGACGAGGCCGATCGCGGCCTGCACGTCGGTCATCCGGTAATTGAAGCCCACCTCGTGTAGTGCTCGATCACCGGCTGGCGGGTGGCATGGCGTCGCGCCGCGCTGACGTCCATGCCATGCTCCCGCAGTCGACGCAGCCGGGCGGCGACATCCGCATCCGGCGTAACCAGCATGCCGCCTTCGCCGGTCGTGAGGAGCTTGCGCGGGTGGAAGGAGAAGGCGGCGAGATCGGCGCCCGCGCCGACCGGCCGGCCTCGGTAGACCGAGCCGACCGCGCAGGCGGCGTCCTCGACGAGCGTAATCCCGCGCGGCTCGCACAACGCCCGCATACCGTCCAGGTCGGCGGGGACACCTGCCTGGTCGACAAGGACCACGGCGCGGGTGCGGTCGTTCAGGCAGGGTTCCACGGTGGGCGGGGTCAGGTTCTGCGTCGCCTCGTCGACGTCGGCGAACACGGGAACGGCCCCGACGTAACTGGCGGCGTTCGCGGTCGCGATGAAAGACAGCGACGGGACGACGACCTCGTCACCGGCGCCGATCCCGGCCACGATCAGGGCCAAGTGCAGGGCCGTGGTGCACGAGGAGAGCGCGACAGCGTGGTCGGCTCCTATCGCAGCCGCGAACGCCTCCTCGAACTCCGCGACGCGCGGACCCTGCGCCACCCAGCCGGACGAGACCGCCGCAGCGGCGGCAGCGGCCTCCTCCTCGCCCAGCCAGGGCCGCATCACCGGGATCATCGTTGACCGCGCGGCCACCGTGGTCTCTTGCCATTGTCCGCTCTCACTGGCATTTCGCTCCGCTCGCCACCATGTCACCAGCCGCCGCAGTCCCTCCTCCAGACTTACCTCCGTCTTCCAGCCGAGGCGCTCCGCGGCACGAGAGACGCTCGGCAAGGCGGCGGGTCACCGCATTGACACCGCGGGGCGGCCCGAACTCCAGCCGCATGTTACTGCCCATCACCCCGAGCAGCGCCTGCGCCAGCTCTATCAGGCTTGTCTCTGTGCCGCTGCCGATATTGACGACCTCGTCCGTCACATCGCCCGCCGCCGCAAGCAGATTCGCGCGGGCGATGTCCTCGGTGAAGACAAAGTCCATGGTCTGCCTGCCGTCACCGAGGATAAGCGGCGGCTGGCCAGCCTCGATCCGTTCCATCCACCTGATCAGGACCTCTGTGTAGAGACCATGGATGTCCATCCGCGGGCCATACACGTTGAAGTACCTGAGCGCCACATAGTCGAGCCCGCGCATCGCATGGAAGCTGCGCAGCAGGCCCTCGTTGAATGTCTTCGCGGCGCCGTAAAGAGTGTCGTTGGCGTACGGGTGGTGGGACTCCGCTGTCGGGAACTGCTCGGCCAGCCCATACACCGACGCCGATGACGCGGCGACAACCTTGCGGACGCCCGCCTCGGCCGCTGCTTCAACGACTTCATACGTGCCGTCGACCAGTACCTCAAGCGCGAGCCGTGGCTCAGCCGCACATTGCGTGATGCGGATGGCAGCCTGATGAAACACAATGTCCATCCCGGCTGTGACCTTGCGGACCAGGTCCCGGTCACGAATGTCCCCCTCGACCAGCCGGACCGGGCCCTGTTCAAACGCCCAGCTTAAGTTCCGCACGCGCCCGCGAACGAGGTTATCGAGCACCAAGATCTGGCCGCACCGGCCCGCACGAGCTGGTCGACAATTGTCGAACCGATGGTGCCGGCCCCGCCGGTGACAAGACAGCGGCGGCCGGCGATCGTCGGATTGCTGATCAACTAGTACCTCCATCGAGGGCGCGTGCCATGGGACCTCATGTTCTGCATGTTCTGCTCATGGCGCGGTTGTTGTGAACACGACGTCGACCCAGAAGTTCGACGTGCTCCCGGTCGTTGGGAAACCACCGATCGAACTGTAGAGGTAGATGCCGTCCGGGCCGCTCACACCCGACTTAAGCGCGTGGAGTGGCGGGTTGTCGACGCCCGCGCTTCCGAACGCCCCGCTATCCGCAGCGTACTTGCCGTTTGGCGCGAAGTACGAGGCCACGTATGTGGTGTTCGCACTCACAGCTACTGGGGTCGTGAAGTTGACTTGCTGCCAGCCAGCCACGGACTCGTTCGTGAAGGTCGCCCGCGCGAGCAGCGCACCGCCCGACGTCCACAGGCTGCCGACGTGGGTTCCCGTGTTGGCCACTCCCTTGTAGAAGCGGACCCCGGTGATCCATCCAGCCACATCGGACCTGAACTTGACGCCGACCTCGGTCGCGTGTGAATCATTCCAATTCACGTTTGATGGAAGGGCGGCGTCCGGCCATATCGAGCACGGGCACTGGCCGGGCGGTGGCGGCGCTGCCGCAGTCGTGAACGTCCAGGTGTAGGGACTCGTCATGGCCACCCCAGTGGTGTCCTGGGCGCCGGACACTGTTGCTGTGTAGGCAGTCTGGTACGCGAGCGCGCTGGACGGCGTGAACGTCGCGGTGTTGGACGACGAATTGTACGACAGGTTGCCTGAAATGGTGTTGTTGTTAGGGTCGGTCAAGCTGAACTGTATTGTGCTTGGCTGGACCGCCTTGCTGAAGGTGAAGCTTATCGCGCCGGTCGGCGGCACGCTTGTCTGGCCGCTGACCGGGTTCGTTGTCGCCACTGTGGGCGCAGTCGCGTTCGGGGGCGGGGTGGCCCAGAATATCGGATCTACCCAGTAGTTTGTCCCGTTGATCGAATTCGTCGGGAACTGCGGGTTGCTGCCGTATACATACAAACCATTGTTTCCCGACACGCCAGTTTGCGGTGCGTGGAGTGGCGAGTTGTCGTATGCGGAGCTGGAGAAGAAACTGGCGTCGGCCGCATAATGACCGCTCGGCGCGTGGTATGACACGACATACGTCTGGTTGGCGCTGACCGGGACCGCGCCGGTGAAGGTTAGTGTCTGCCAGCCAGTCGCTGTCTCGTTGGTGAACGTGCCAGAGGCGAGCAGCGTGCCGGTGCTGCTCCACAGCCTCCCGGTATGGGTCCCGGTGTTGCCGTTGCCCTTGTAGAAACGGATGCCCGAGATCCAGCCGTTCGTATCCGGGGTGAACCGCACGCCGACCTCGATCGACGATGCGTCGCTGGCGGCGGGGTTGCTCGGCGTCGCGTCGCTTGGGAACAGGGTGCATGGGCATGCCGCCACGCCGGACGTGGTGAACGACCACGTGTACGGAGTCGTCATCGGGACCCCTGAGGTATTGGTCGCACCCGCGACAGTCGCCGTGTAGGTCGTTGCGGCACTCAGCGGGCTCGACGGCGTGAACGTCAGCACGGTGCGGCTGCTGTCGAGCGAGGTGGTCCCGGAGACGGCCGCACCCTGCGGGTTGGTCAGCGTGAAGGTCGCTGACCCCGCCTGGATCTGCTTGTTGAAGGTCGCCGCGACCTTGGCACTGACCTGCTCGCTGGTTCCGCCGACCGAGGGGCTGGTCGAAGCCACCGCGGGGGGGTTCGAGTCCGGATTGGGCTGGTAGACGACGTCGACCCAGTAGTTGGACGCACCGTAGGAGCTGGTCGGGAATGTGCTGGCGCCGTACGCGTAGACACCGTCCCCGCCATTCCCGCTGCTGGCCAGCGCCGTCAACGGTCCGTTCGTGACGTTGGACGCCAGACCGGAGGATGTGTCCGAATAGTGACCCGCGCTCGTGTGGTAAGAGGCGACGTACACCGTCCCGGCGGTGATGGACACCGGGGTGGAGAAGTCCAGCTCCTGCCAGCCCTCGGTGGACTCGTTGGTGAACGTTCCCGTGGCTAGCAGGGTCCCGCTGGCAGTCCAGAGGGTGCCGGTGTGGGTCCCGGTGTTGTTGCGGTTCTTGTAGAACCGGATGCCGAGGATCTGGCCATCCGCGTTGGCCTTGAACTTCACGCCAAGCTCGACTTGCGTTCGTGTCGCCCGAATCCGAGACGGCCGGCAGGGTGGAGTCCGTCCAGATGCTGCAAGGGCAGTTGCCGTTAGGCGGCGGCGCCTTGGCAGTTGTGAACGAGAACGTGTATGGCGAGGCCAGAGGCTGGCCGAAATTATCCTGCGCCCCGCTCATCGTCGCGGTGTACGTGGCGCCGGCAGTCAGCTGATTCGTGGGCGTGAAAGTGGCGACCGTGTCGGTGCTGTTGAACGTCGTGGTGCCGGCGACGGAGTTCCCGTTCGAGTCCTGGAGCGTGAAGCTGGCCGTGCTCGGAACGACCGGCTTGCTGAACGTGACGGTCGGATCGCGTAGTCACCGGGTTGCTCGAGGAGCCAGGGTATGGCGTGGCACTCGGTCACTGCGGGCGGCGCACCGGGGGGCTGCGTGGTGTCGAAGATGACGTCGACTCCGTAGCTGGCGCCCTGGTAGGTGAGTCGTCGGGAAGCCAGGACCGCCCGCGTTGTAGACACCGTTGCCGCCGTCCGTGTACACCGTCTTGCAGCGCGGTCAGCGGCGGGGTGTTCAGCGCCCTGGAGATCGAACAGGTCCTGATCGGCCGCGTAGTGCCCGATCGGCGTGTAGTAGGAGGCGACGTAGGTGGTGTTCGCGCTGATCTGCACTGGGTTGGCGAACAGCAGCGTCTGCCAGCCGCTGGAGGTCTCGTTCGTGAACGTGCCGGTGGCGAGCTGGGTGCCGGTGGCCGTCCAGAGGCTGCCGGTATGGGTGCCCGTGTTCCCGGCGCCTTTGTAGAAGCGGACGCCGGCCACCCAGCCGCGCGACGCTCGACTGGAACTTCACGCCGATCTCGTATGGCGTGGAGTCGTTCGCGGAGGTGACCGACGGGCGTGTAATTCTGGCCGAACAGGCCGCACGGGCAGTTGACGTTGACCGTCACGCCCGGGCCGGGTGTCTCGATGTTGCCGCTGTCGTCGGTCGCGCGCGACTTGATCGTCACCGGGCCGGTGCCGGTCGACCGACCAGGTGTAGCTCCAGGTCACGCTCGTGTGCGGCCGCGGACATCGTGGTCACCGGATGCCAGGTCGTGCCGCCGTCGGTGGACACCTCGACGCCCGCCACCACGCCGCCGCCGCAGTCGGTGGCCGTGCCGCTGACCGTGACCGTGCTGCCGTTCGCGAGCTGCGCGTTGGCGGCGGCGAGGTGATCGTCGAAGTCGGCGGCGTCGTGTCGGTCGATGCCGTCGCCTGGGCCAGGCCGGACTTAGCGTCGCGGGCTGGGCGCCCATGTCGGCGAGCAGGTTGACGGTCGCCTGCTGCATGGCCGGGCTTGGCGGATTGTTGGAGTCACCGTCGTGGGTCGAGTCCAGCCCCCACGCCCACTGAACGGTGCCCGCGTCGAAGACCAGCGCGCCGCTGGCGGCCCGGTACAGCGTCAGGCTGTTGGTCGCGTTGCCCGGTCCGAGTCTGCTTGGTGGTCAGCAGGAGCTGCGAGACATTCTCGGTCGTGGTCGGACATGTCGATCTCCCCGGCGGGCCGGAACCCGTTGTCGACGTCCTCGTCCCACTCGTAGCCGAGCGTCTCGCCGGGCATCGTGGCGGTCTGGCCGGACTGCAGGCTGGCCACGCTGGTATTTCGCCAGAATCGCAGCTGCGAGTACGCGGACGGCACCTGGAGGGCGTACGAGCAGCAGTTGACCATCCACAGCTGGCCGGTCAGCGCGTTCTCCGGCTGCCCGCCGTCGCGCCGGCGGGCTGAAGCGGGGATCTCGCCACGCCCCGGTCCAGGTCGGCGGGTCAGCCGGGTCGGTCTGGGCGCTGTCCAGGCTCTCCTTGTAGGTGATCAGCGTGCGGTAGGCCTCGTTGCCGTACTGGCTCGCCGCCCACCGGGTCTTCCACCACATCAGGTTGCCGGCGAAGAACGCGAGGTTGACGCCGGCGTCCCTGGCCGCCGTGACGTTGGCCCGCTCAGCTCCCGACCAGTACTCCGATGCCCGACGTTCATGAAGACCTTGTGCTGCTCGAGCATCGAGGCGCCGGTAGCCGCGGCACGTCTTCCTGGCTCACGTAGCTGACGTCGTAGCCGTTCTTCTCCAGGAACCGGATCATCGGGTACTCGGCGTAGAAGAAGTAGTCCTGCCCGTCCGGCGTGTCAAAGCGGGTCGCGAACGGCCGGTTGTAGCTGACCTGCTCGGCGCGGCCCGGGTCGAGCGGGCTGTTCGCCGTGTCCGTCGCATTCCCCGCGTACAGGCTGTAGCCGCCCCAGTCGTTGTAGGCCTGCCAGGTCTCGTCGGAGGTCATGAAGACGACGTCCGAGTGGCTTGCGTTGTTGGTCACCACGAACGGGATCTGGTTCTCGTCGCTGCTGCCGTCGGTCCGGTAGATGTGCGCGAAGTAGACACCGGAGACGGCGGTCGTCGGAACGTTCCAGGTTGCGGACACTCCCCAGTTGCCGCAGTCGACAAGCCCGTCGCGGTGTTGGTGTTGCAGGCCGGCTGGTCTGCGACACCGAGATGTTCGGCGTGATGCTCGCCTCCAGGCGCGCGCCGTCCCCGCCGTAGTAGCCCATCCGGTAGATATCGATCGCATAGGCGGTGGCCGGCGACTCGATCTTGAAATTGATCGACTGCCCGACGTTGACGCTGAACGGGTCGGCGAAGCCCTGGATGGTCGTCCCCTCGCCAGGCGCCCACGTCCCACGACGTGGAGGGCGTGCCAGGCAGCGCGTTCTCGCACGCGACCGGGTTGGCGCAGGACGCGTGCGCTGCGGGTATGTCGACCACGAAGGTCGCTGCCAGGGCTGCGACAGCCAGCGGGACGATGACCCGCCACCGCCTGGGAACGGCCGGTCAGCACGCGGCGAGACAAGCAGCGCCGTGCTTACGCGGCAGCGGTGCGCGTCCGGCACGAGCACGTTCGTGCTTGTTCATGTTCCCCCACCCTTGGGATCCGCTCTGCGGGCACCACCCGTGCGAAGCCATGTCGCCCCCAGCGAGGGCCCGTCATCCGCGGTCATCACTATGAACAAGACGCCGCCTCACATGCCGCGATGACAATAGTTCGGAGTTTGTCAAGAACGTGACCGCGGACTGCCTGGCCTGAACGGTCAGCAGGAGCAGCCGTCTGGCCGGTCACGTTTCACTCAGCGTCACAACAGGACGCCGCCCTCCTCGCTGTACAGCTCACCGGTCTGCGGGCATCGCCATATGCCGTTGCCTGCGCATGCGGCCAGCCGGACTCCGGCGCGGCCCACCCACCCGATCCGCCGCGCGGGCGTCCCGGCGACGAGCGCGAAATCGGGCACATCCCGGGTCACCACGGCGCCAGCGGCGACGAGCGCCCAGCGGCCGACCGAGCAGCCCGCCACCACGACGGCACGTGCGCCGAGCGACGCACCCTGCCGCACGACCACGCCGCGCGCATCCCAGTCCGCGGGCCGCTTGAGCTTTCCTTCACGTCCACTGAACGGGGGAACACATCGTTCGTGAGCACGACGGCCGGGCCGATGAACACGTCATCCTCCAGCCGGGCCGGCTCGTAGACGAGCGCGTAGTTCTGCAGCTTCACGTTGTCGCCGATGATCACTCCCGGGCCCACGTAGGCGCCGCGGCCCACGATGCAGTCACGGCCAAGCCGGGCGTTCTCCCGTATCTGCGCCAGGTGCCAGACGGTGGTGCCCGTTCCGAGCACGGCGCTGTCATCCACATCGGCGGTCGGCTGGACCCGCGAACCGTCCACGCTGTACCCCTTCGTCTGTCTCCTGGGCGACTGGCAATGTGACCGCCGCGCAGCCGGCCCTGGTCATGGCCGGCAATACTTGCCCGGTGTGGTGAGTGTCATCGTCCCCGCGCACAACGAGGCCCGTGTGATCGGGCGCCTGCTCGGCCAGCTTGTGTCCAACGCCGCGCCGGATGAGCTTGACGTGATCGTCGTGGCCAACGGCTGCACCGATGATACGGCCAGCGTGGCGGCGTCGTTCGGCCCGCCGGTCCGGGTGCTTTCCATTCCTGTCGCCTCCAAGCGCGAGGCCCTCGTGGCCGGCGACCAGGCCGCCTGCGGCTTCCCGCGCATCTACGTCGACGCCGACGTCGAAATCGGAACCGCGGATATGCGGGCGCTCGATGCGGCGCTGCGGCGTCCAGGGGTGCTCGCCGCGGCGCCCGAACGCGAGCTCGCGCTGGCTGGCCGCCCCTGGCTGATCCGCTGGTACTACGACGTGTGGACACGGCTTCCGGAGGTCCGGCGCGGGCTGTTCGGGCGGGGCGTCGTAGGCGTAAGCGAAGCGGGCCACGTACGCATCGCCAGCCTGCCGCCCATCCTCGCCGACGACCTTGCCGCGTCGCTCTGGTTCGCGCCGCGGGAGCGCACCATCGCGGCAGGCGCACGGGTCGTCGTCCACCCGCCAAGGACCGTCTCCGACTTGCTCCGCCGACGGGTTCGCGCCACGGTGGGAGTGACGCAGATCCAACGGGCGCATGCCGAAGGAGCTGGGGGCGCACCTGACACCACAGCACGGACGCGCCCGGCTGACCTGCTCACGATCGCCCGTAAAGGTCCCGCGATGGCGCCGCGAGTGGCGGTGTTCCTGGCCGTGGCCGTGGTCGCACGGACACAGGGCCCGCCGTGCGGTGGCGCGGGGCGATTATTCGACGTGGCTGCGCGACGAGAGCAGCCGCAGCTAAGCGGCACCTGAGGCACCGGGTCCATGCCTGCGCAGCATTCGGAAGCAACAGGTTTCACGATGCCGCGCGTGACACCGGGCGCACCGTTCGGGATAGGGACGCCGGCGTCATCCACTCGGAGCCGGCGCGACCCGTCCCCGCCGCCAACCGCACGCGCGCGGCCCAGAGCGCCCGCCAGTCGGCTCCCTGAGTGGTCGGCCGTCGCTGACGCGCCGGTGAGGCCGAGCCCTTAACCCTGCTTGTGGCGGCGCGCAGGAAAACGCCGGTGAGCAGCAGGCCGACGCCGGGCCGCGGACCCGGGCGCGACATGCCGCCGGGAAGGGGGACCTTGCCGGTATAGAGCAGAACCAGCTTGCGCGTGCTCGACGAGATTTGCCGCCTTCGTGCTGGCAGACCGCGCGGGCGGTCACCATGGGGCGGTATCCGCGCGCGGCGGCACGCAGGCAGAAGTCGGCGTCCTCGGCGTACATGAAGAAGGCCGAATCGAAGCCATCGAGTTCTTCCCACAGTTCCCGCTTTACTGGCATGAAAGCCCCGCTGACCACGGGCGCGACTCGTTCCTGCCCTGGGTCGGATGTCCATGGCCGGGCCGATTCAGGGTCAAACATCGGGCTGCCTGGCAGCAGGCTGCAAAGGCCGAGGGCGAAGCACAGTGCCGACCATGGTGTCGGCCTCCGCCACCACGAACGAGGGTCACGGTCCCATCCCGCGTGGACAAAACGGCCCCCAACGATGCCTGCGGACGGATGGTTTTGGGCGCACCCGAGCAGCGCGCCGATCGCGTCCTTGGCGATAGCGGTGTCTGGATTGAGGAACAGCAGCCAGCGGCCGTGCGCGCCTGCGGCACCGAGCCGGCAGCCGTCCGCGAAACCGCCGTTGACCGTCCGCTCGATGACCCGCGCGCGCAGTGCCGCCGACTGGGCCGCCAATTGGGCCGCCAATTGGGCCGCCTCGGCGGTGCCATCACCCGACGCGTTGTCGACCACGATCACTTCCATCCCGATGGCCGGCGCCGCCTTTTCCAGCGCTTTCAGGCACCGCGTGATATCGGCGCGGTTGCGGTGGGTGACGACCACGACCGACAGGCCCTCGCGGCTGCTGATGTGCGCCTGGTCGCCTTTGGCCTGCTGTTCCCGTTGACCGGTTCGGCATGTGCTCGAGCACCCTTCCGCTGCGGCTTAGGGACGCGGCGATCGAGCTGGGAGACACCGCCGCGCCCCCGTCCCCAATACGTCACCTGAACGGCTACGCGAATGTGGCGCATGGCCTGTGAAGCTTCGGCTAGTAGACGCCCGAGACCCCTGCATGGTTGCCCGTGAGCGGCGCAGCATTGTTCTGGCCCTCCGTTAGACCTCGACGTGGAATCGCGCGGTCCATGCTCGGACGGGAATCCGCGTTAGCGGCGGTACCGGGGCCTCGCTCCCGAGAATCGTACAAATGACGTCAACCGGTTGATTGCGGCGCGCGTCTTCATGACGGGCAGCATGTCGCGGCAGGCGCCGCCGGCAACAGCCGGGGCCGCCGGCAACAGCCGGGTCTGGCCGCCGTGCCGCGGTATGGGTGGGTCCGCTCAGGCAGAGGGGGGCGGTCGGGTATGAGGGGTCGTTCAGGGGTGGCGGAGCGCGGCCGGTTGGAGCTGGCGCGGCCGCGGGCCAGTTTGGTTCCTGTCGTCAAGGCGGCCGGTCCGGCCGCCTGGATGGGCAGGTATCTGCGCGGCGTGGTGGCCGTGGACGTTCTTTGCGCGTTCGCGGCCGGCGTTTTCGCGCTGCTGGTGCGCTTCGACGGCGAGCCGCGGCTGCCGGCGGATTATCTGGCGTTCACCTTGGTGCTGCCGGTCCTGTGGCTGGCGGCGGCGGCGCTGGCCGGTGCCTACGACGCGCGGTTCATCGGGGTCGGGCCGGAGGAGTTCCGCCGGGTGCTGAACGCGGCGGTGAGCCTGACCGCCGCGGTGGCGATCATCGCCTATGCGACGAAAACCCAGGTGGCCCGCGGTTATGTGGTGATCGCGCTGCCGGCCGCGGCGGTGGTGGACCTGGCCGCGCGCTGGTGGCTGCGCAAGCGGCTGCACCGGCGGCGCAGCGTGGGGCTGTGCATGCGCCGGGTGGTGGCCGTCGGCCACCGGGAGGCCGTGAGCAGCCTGATTACCGAGCTCCGCCGTGAGCACTACCACGGCCTGGGCGTCGTGGCGGTGTGCCTGCCCGATGGGCGGCTGACCTCGCAGGAGGTCGAGGGCATCGCCGTGCATGGCAATCTCAACGACATCACGGCGGCGGTCCGCCAGTACGGCGCGGACACGGTGGCGGTGCTCGGCTGCCCGGAGATGGACGGGCTGCGGCTGCGCCGGCTTGCCTGGGAACTGGAGAAGACGGCCACGGATCTGTGTGTCGCGCCCGCGCTGCTGGATGTGGCGGGCCCGCGCACCACGATCAGGCCGGTGGCGGGGCTGCCGCTGCTGCATGTGGATCACCCGGAGCTTGCCGGTGCCCGGCGGGTGGTCAAGGCGCTGTTCGACAAGGCGGCGGCGGCCGCGGGCCTGCTCGCGCTCGCCCCGCTGCTCGCGCTGATCGTGGTCGCCATCCGGGTCCGTGAGGGGGGGCCTGCGCTGTTCCGGCAGACCAGGGTGGGCAAGAACGGCCGCACGTTCACCGTCTTCAAGTTCCGTACCATGGTGATCGACGCCGAGGAACGCAAGAAGCAGCTCACCGGGCACAACGACTTCGACGGGCTGCTTTTCAAGATCCGCGGCGATCCCCGTATCACCCGGACCGGTGCCTGGCTGCGCCGCTATTCACTCGATGAGCTGCCGCAGCTGTTCAATGTGCTGCTTGGCGAAATGTCGCTGGTCGGGCCCCGCCCGCCACTGCCGGATGAGGCCGCCAGATACGGCGACTACGTGCGGCGGCGGCTCGCCGTCAAGCCCGGCCTCACCGGGCTGTGGCAGGTGAATGGCAGATCCGATCTGTCCTGGGAGGAATCAGTACGGCTTGATCTGCGCTATGTGGAGAATTGGTCGTTCGCACTCGACCTGCAGATCCTTTGGAGGACCTGGTCAGCGGTGGCCCGCGGATCGGGCGCCTACTAGGAGACGCTGAATAACACCTTTTGCGGTCACTCCACAGGGCTTTGACCTGCGAACTTATAAACGCAATCGGTCGAATTTGGGCCTTGTTCAGCAGGCTCCTAGCTGGGCCCGGCCGCCACACGCCAGGAGCCACCGAGCCGGCACCACCCAGGGATGAATAGCTACAGGAATTTCTCCGGGCAACTCGCCGTCACCCCTTCCCTGTCGAAGTCAGTGATCTTTCGGAGGGTCTAGCCCCGCCGATCCGGAAGTCCGGGTCGAGATAGGTCATCGCGAGCAGGACGAAGATGTTGGCGAGGACGGGAACGCTGTAGCGCAGCGGCCGGGGCGCGGCCTGGTCGGAGACCGAGGTGAAGCCGCCGTCGGGATTCTGCCGGGCCAGCAGATATCGGGTGCCGTTGCGGACCGCGGTGGAATGGCGGTGATCGTGGACGAGGGCCATGAGGGTGTAGGAGGTGCTCATCGGGTCGCTGGGAGCGTCTGGTGTCTGGCCCCAGCCGCCGTCGTCGTTGGCCGTGACGAGCAGTCGGCGCTGCATCGCGCTGATCGCGGGAAGGAGACGTCTTTGGTGCCTCGCCGGGTTGTGGTCGTACTCCGAGCGCAGGGCGTACAGGGCGCGGAACATGGCGTTGGATTCGCTGAGGCTCCAGCTGCGCTCGAAGGTTCCGTCTGGCTGCTGGGCGTCGAGGAGGAAGCCGGTCGCGCGGTCCAGCAGTGACTGGTGGATCCATCGGTGGGGGGACAGCGCCATGATGGTGTCGGCGGTCATGGTGGGTTCGGGGACGGTACCGGGCAGGTAGGTGGGGACTCCGCCGTCGGGCCTGACGCGCTCGCACAGGAAGTCCCGTCCGCGGGTGATGTGCGGCTGGTAGCGGGCGGGGCGAGGGTGTGCAGGAAGGCCAGGACGTGGGTCGTGGTGTCGACGTCGGTCTGGAGGACGTCCTCGGCGTAGGCCCAGCCGCCGTCGCAGCTTTGCTGGGCGGCGAGGTAGTCGCCCATCGCCAGGAGGGTGGCGCGGGGCGCTCCGGCTCTGGCGAGGGACAGGCCTGCCGTGGCGGTGGCGAAGATCTCCTCGCTGACGATGAACGGCATGCCCCCGTCGAGGTTCTGGCCGGCGGTCAGGGAGTCGATGCCCTCCCGGATCAGACGGTGGCCGGGAAGGACGCGGTTGAGTGCGAGCAGGGCGAACAGATGGGAGAAGGTCTGCCGTTCCACGACTCCGCGCCGCTGCCCCTGCTCGGTCATGCGCAGGAGCCGGATGGTGAGCTCGGGCGGTACCGGCGCCGGGGTGTTGAGGTGGTGGATCGCGGCCAGGCGCAGCCGTGTCCAGGTGGCTTGGTCCCGGCGGTCGAAGGCGTCCGAGGGCGCGTCCACGTGGAACGGCTCGGGGCCGACCACGGCAAGGATCGCGGCCAGCGCGAGCTTCTTGCGGGCCGAGGAGTGCTGGGCGGCCCCTTCGAAGGTCTTGTCGATGAGACGTTCCCGGTCGGTGACGGGAATACCGTGCAGGACCGAGTCGATGACGGCGGCGTCGAACGGGTCGGCGGAGGTCTTCCGGCCGGCGAGGTAGTTCCTCAGGGCGCTCTGCTGGGCGGGGCGGATGCTTTCGCGGCGCAGCAGTGTCAGCATGAGGGCGGATTCGGTGACCCGGCTCTCGGCATGACCGATGATCGCCCCTGAGGGGTGGATCTCGCTGAGGAGCCGCATGGTCAGCCGGTGTGCGGCGTCCCGCAGCTCGTGTGCGGGCGGCGGTGAGATGGAGATCGGTGATCGTCGGGGGTTCCCGGTCGCACGGTAGCTGAGGTGCGCGTGGTCGCGCAGCACGGATGGGAGGTTGTGACGGTCGGCGATCGGCCAGGCGTTGTCGCGGGCGAGCGCGAGCAGCGCTGGCGACCCTTCGAACACGATGGGATGCCCGGCGGACTGGAGGAGGTCGCGGTCGGCCAGCGAGTTCCCCATGGCCAGCGACCCGGCCCAGTCGATGGTCTCGCCGCCGGCCAGTTCCGTCGCCACCTGCCGTTTGGTTGTTGTCACCGCCGCGGTGACCCCTCCGGTGTACAGGCCGTCCTCACTGGCGAACCGGGCACCGCGGAACCGTTCCACGCCCAGGTCACCGGCCAGGAGTGCCACCAGCTCATGGGGGCCGCCGGAGATGAGCATCGGCTCGAGTCCCGCCCGGCGCAGGGCCGCGACCATCGGCCCTGCGAAGTCGAAGACCCGTCCGCGCTGTTCGGCCCACACCTGGGCGATGATCTGGCTCACCCTCCGGCACGGGGTGTCGGTGAGCAGGGCGGCGAACAGCTCCGTCATGCGGTCGGCGACGGGCTGGGTCTCCAGCCGGTGGCCCGGCACGCTCATGGCGTAGGCGTGCAGGCGGGCCCGCCGGTCCCGGGGGCGCCGGCCGGCGTCGACCAGCCGTTCGGGCAGCGATCCCGCCAGGGTCCCGGGAATCAGGGTGCCGTCGACGTCCAGGGCGGCGGCTCTCATCGGCCGTTTCTCTCTTTCACCAGGCGAACAGGGCGTCGAGGAAGGAGTTGGTGAAGACCCGGTGCGGGTCCAGCGAGTTCAGGGTGATGACGGCGGTGTCCCAGTTGGCCGTATGGAAGAGGTCGGAGCGGTAGGCGCCGGGGACGGCCTGGTCGCGGAAGTAGGAACCGCTCCAGGCCGATGAGCCCGTGTACCCCCAGCCCTTGGACCATTCGGGCCGGACCATCGCGTGTTCCCCCGTATAGTTCAGCAAGATCCATTCTTCGAGGTCGCGGTAGAACTCCTGTGCCCCGGGTGTGCCCGGGGCGGTCCCGGCGTTCAGCCAGACGACGACGTCCCAGGCAGGGCGGTCCAGGCGGGGGCGTGCGGCGGACAGACTGGGCGGCAGGGCTCCGGGAACCTGGACGTCGCGGGGGTCGTCGAGGCCGGTGACGACGATGTTCACCGGGCCGTTGAGCGGATAGCAACCGGCCGCCGCACGCTCCGCCAGCGCGGTGGTCAGATGGAAGTAGAAATCGCTGACGACCCGTTGGACGCCGGCCCGGTCGGTGAGCACGGCATAGCCGTTGGTGTGCGAAGGCGGCGCATCGGACCCGGTGTACAGCAGGAGGTCCTTCGACCAGCCCCACAGGTCCCTCGTCATCGTCGAGGTCAGCTGGTCGCTGACGTGGGTCGCCCGCCGTTCCTGCCGGGCGGGGGTGAGAACGGGATCCTGAGCTCGCATCTTGGCTGCTTCCAGGGCCAGGGCGTCGGCGAAGGGATAGTTGTAGGGGCTCTCGACGTGCCGGGACTGGTCGGGCTTGGTCGGCGCCACACTCCAGGCCTTCAGCAGCGGTGCGGTGGTGTACGGCAGCCAGGCCACCTCGACCCGCCCGGTGCGCTCCACCCAGGCCGCGAAGCCATCGGGTCCCGCGGTGGCGGGCGGGGCGAACAGGGCGCTCGCGGGGATGGCGTCGAAGCTGCGGCAGCGCAGCCGCTGGTTGGCGCCGACCCGCAGGGTCACCTCGGTCACGAAGGACCGGCCGAGGTTCACCAGCAGCGCACTGATCTCAGGGTCGGCACGGGTGACGGTCCTGATCGCGTACTGTTCGGTGACGGCGTCCCAGGCCACGACCTTCAGCTGGAGGACGAGGTTGCTGAGCGTCCCAAAGGTGTGCCCGGGGGCGGGGCGTTCGTCCTGCGCCGTCGGGGCCGCCGCGCCATGGCCGTCGACCGCCAGCACCCCGCCCAGGCTGAGGCCTCCCGCCGTCGGCGCCGAGGTGACCCCGTCACCGGCGGCCTCCAGCTCGGTCAGCAGCCGCTCCAGGGTCACGCCGGTCTGCGCCGTCACCGAAGCGGGAACACCAGGGTGGACGGTGATCGAGGTCAGGTGCGTGGTGGTGTTCACGAGCAGCACGTCGGCCGATTCGTCGGGCGGGATGACCAGAGGCGACCAGTTGCGCCCCATCCCCAGCGGCCGGAGGCGCCACCCGTGGCGGTGGGCCCAGTTCGCGAGAACGGCCACCTCCTCCTCGCAGGCCGGCACCGCGGTCCAGACCCGTTTCACCTCGATCTCGCCGGACCTGTTCTCGAATCCCCGCCCGTGCAGCGCGATCCCGGCAGGGAACTGCGGCGGGCGTGGCGGTGGCGTGCTGAGGGCAGGTGGGACGAGTCGTGCGGCTGATGTGCCGAGTCCGGTCGGGCAGGCGGGGACGATCGGGGACGCTGTCGGCATGGGCGTGCCTTTCGCTCAGTGACCGTGTTCGACGCTCTCCAGCATGCCGAGGGCGTCGGGGACCGGCGCGGCGGCGGAGTAGCAGGCGCTGTCCAGGTAGGAGATGAGGGCCTGGTCGCTGACGCCCAGGAAGCGAACCGACAGGCTCTGCTGTTACTCATCGGGGATGCCGGTCTGGTGAGGCCGATCACGCCCTGGTCCTCTTCGCCACCCGGACCGCGAGGGTGCTTGGCTTGGGACAGGCCCGGGCGCCCCGCGCTGGCCAGCGGGCAGGGGCCGGTCAGCGCGTCAGCTGAACGGGCGGGAGACCTCGACGTTCTGCAGCACGCCGAGCGCGTCGGGCACCAGCACCGCCACCGAGTAGTAGGCGCTGACCAGGTAGGAGATGATGGCCTGGTCGCTGACGCCCATGAAGCGGACGTTCAGGCCCGGCTCCTGCTCGTCCGGGATGCCCGTCTGGTGCAGCCCGACGACGCCCTGATCCTCTTCGCCGGTCCGCATCGCGATGATGGACGAGGTCCGCTCGCCGGTGACCGGGATCTTGTTGCACGAGAAGATCGGCACGCCGCGCCAGGCAAAAACCTCGCCCCCCGGCACCTGCGTGCTGTTCGGGTAGACGCCGCGCTTGCTGCATTCCCGGCCGAACGCCGCGATCGCCCGCGGGTGCGCGAACATCAGCTTGGTGCTGCGCCGCCGGGACAGCAGCTCGTCGAGGTCGTCGGGGGTGGGCGGCCCGGAATGCGTCTGGAGCTGCTGGGAGTAGTCGGCGTTGTGCAGCAGCCCGAACTCCGGGTTGTTGACCATCTCGTATTCCTGCCGCTCACGCAGCGCCTCGATGGTCAGCCGCAGCTGCTGCTGCACCTGGTTCATCGGGTCGTTGTACAGGTCGGCCACCCGGGAATGCACCCGCAGCACGGTCTGGGCCACGCTCAGCTCATACTCGCGCGGGGCAAGCTCGTAGTCGGCGAAGGTCCCCGGCAGGCCCGGCTCGCCGCTATGCCCCGAGGCGATCGCGATCTCGGCCTCACCGCGCTTGTTCTGCGGCTGGCCGGCGGCCTCCTGGAACTGGCTGACCTGCGCCTGCAGCGCCGGCGACTGGCCGAGGATCGCCTGGAACTGCGCCCGCGGCAGCGCCAGCAGCGTCGTGTCCGTCACCGCCACCGCGGTTTGGTCCCAGCTGGCCTCGGCCACCAGCCCCGGCTCGCCGAAGTACCCCCCGTCGGCCACCACGCCCAGCTCCGTGTCCGCGCCGTACGCCCCCTCGCCGGCCCGGTTCACCTTGCCGTGCGCCACCACGTAAAACGTGTCGGCAGGCTGGCCGCGTCCGGCGATCACCGAGCCCGCCGCCGCCTGCCGCTGGACGAAAGCCGCCGCCAGCGAGCCGAGCACCGCCTCGTCGGCTAACCCGGCCAGCAGCGGGATCTCGCGCAGGCTCGGCGGCACCACGGCGGCCTGGTCCGCGGTCTGCGCCACGGCCACCCTGCCACCGCCCACCACATAGGTCAGCCGGCGGTTCACCCGGTACGTCCCGCCAGAGACCTGGACCCAGGGCAGCATCCGCAGCAGCCACCGGGAGCTGATCCCCTGCATCTGGGGAACGGTCTTGGTGGTGGTCGCCAGGTTACTCGCGGCGGCCGTGCTCAGGCTCTGCTGCGGCTGCTCCTGCGCGGCCTCGCTACCTGCGTCAACAGACATTGATCCCACCCTCCATCTCTCGCGAACCATGTCTCGCGAACGATCTCTCGCGAACGCCACGCTGATCTTTCCGCAGATGAAGGCGGCCCACATATATCCGGTACCGGCAGATAAATATGACCTAAGTCTCCATTAACTGTAACTGAATCGGGCGAATCGGATGAATACCTGACGTACCACCAGATCTCAGGACGGGATGCCCGATTCATGCCTTTAGATAGGATATGTCCCCGGCAGCTACGACATCTGCTACGCGACAACAAACCGGCAGCAGTCGGTGCGGCCGCGCCAGCTTCTCGGCGGACACCCGGGCGATGATGTTGCCCACGGTGCGCCTCTGCGCGCGAAACGCACGCGCAGCCGTTATGGATAAGAACGGATCTCACGACGCCGGTGGTGCAGCGCGGGCATGTGCGCCGACTGTCCTCGCATGGTGCCCCTGGCAAGTCAACCCGCGAGCCGGGCCCCGCGTCTCAATTACAAGCAGCTGCGGAAGGGCACTGCGGGTCACGCCAGGCCCTCTGGCCGCGAGAGCATCGTGGGCGCCGGATCGTGATTTACGCGGTCGTGGCGTGGTTCGGCGTGTCAGCCGTCGTGTACTTCACTGGTGTCGCCAGCCCTGGCCCGGCCGCTTCGAGCAAGCCGCTTGCGTTCGGCACTGGCGCGGGGCACGCGAGCCAAGCTTCTGCAGCAGCGCCCGCGGGCCCTGTCCAGGCCGTCACGCATGCCACGACTGGGCCCTTGACGCCGAAACACCCGGCCCAGGTTGCCGCGTGGAAGGCCGGACACGGGGGCACCGCGCTCGCCGCCTTAACTGGACAGTTCGGCAATGTATTGATGATGCACGACGCCCGCGAATTGCTCCTGATGAAACAAGCATGCGCGAAGCTCGCCACCGCGGTGACGGCGGCGCGCGGCAAAGGGGCCGATCCCAGATGCCGCCATGCAGAGCTTGTACAACAAGGCGCTCACCGAGATAGCGGGGGCCGCGGCGGACTGCCAGTCGGCCATTTCTTCCCAGGCGGAAGGAGTCGAAGACGTCGTGGCGCATGAGAATACGCCGATGCTCGACCGGGCAATGTCGGCGGCCGTTGCCGGCGCCAAAGATCTGTACCGGGCCACCGAGAAGATCACAACCCTGAAGCAGCCCTGAGGCAGGCCGCCACGTTCGCCCGCGCCCGCACAGCCTTAACCACAGCCTTAACGACTCCGGGGTGACACGCCAGTGATCAGGCCGCTCGGCTCGTCTGGTGTTTACCTTCCGGCCCGGCAGCCCTGCGCAGGAGCATCTCGGCCACGCCGCCGATCGTCTCGCTGAGTCCGCCCTTGGCGGTCTGCTTGGCGACCGATCCGGCAACCATGGTGGCCTCGCGTGCCAGGCGGCGCACCTCCGGCGAGTTTCGGATCGAGTTCAACGACGTCCGCAGCCGTTCGACGCCCGCCCGGCCCTCGCGCGTGCCGACAATGAAGCCGACCACGAAGCCGATGATTGTTTCCATCTTGCTTCCCACCTTCCTCGTGCGTTTTTCCAGGCCGTCCGGGTGACGGGCGTCGCTGACAGGTGGCCTGCCTACATCTCGCGGAGTTCGAGGTA
Source organism: uncultured Actinomycetota bacterium (assembly GCA_963712955.1). Classification (GTDB taxonomy): domain Bacteria; phylum Actinomycetota; class Actinomycetes; order Streptosporangiales; family Streptosporangiaceae; genus DATFVJ01. Next base: position 23,431 of record CAVQKF010000022.1, read on the forward strand.
CCGCTTGACATCGGGCAGCGACTGGATCACCGCGGCGAGCACAAGGGCAACGAGCGCGGCCTTGATCAGCTTCATGATCATTGTGCTTCCTCCTCTGGCTGTGAACGGTCCACGATTTCTGGCGGGACCGTCCCGATCGGCTCCACCTCGTCCGGGGCGAAATACAGGAACCTGCCCTGCTGGCGGTTCAGATCCGCGGCCGGGTCGTCGGCACGGATGAGGGCGAGGTGGCAGTGCCCGTCGACGTCGTGCAGCACGGCCTCGACGAGGGCCTCCCTGCCCACAAGGAACAGATCCTGGGCGTCCGTTCGCCGGCTGCCCGGGCGCATCCGGACCCTGCTGCCGCGCGCGATCCGCACGCCATCGACGATGATGTGGTCGGTTTCAGGTGACACCGACGTGTCGGCGCCCGGATCCCACCAGGGGACCTGCGCGTCGCCGGCCATGGCTGCCATCGGCGAGCCCGGCACATCCGGGCCAGGCACATCCAGGCCAGGCACATGCTCGCCGGGCACATCCGGGCCCGGCGTATCAGGGCCCGTGGCGCCGGGCCCTGATACGCCGGGAGCCAGCGAGCCCGGCACCGCCGCCGCGCCCGGCACCGCCGCCGCGCCCGGCACCGCCGCCGCGCCTGGCACCGCCCTCAGGTAGCGGATGGCTCCGTGCATGCGCTCGAGCATTTCCGCCGGCATCTCGCCGACCCGGTCGATCAGCGCGGCCGCGCGCGGATCGGTGACGCGCGCCTGGCGCTTCTCCTCGTCGGTCAGCGCCATCGTGCGCAGGGTGAGGATCTCGTCGATCTCGGTGGCGTCATAGAGATCCCCCGCGCTCTCGGCGGCGATCTCCGGGTGGTCGTACAGGATGACCGGGGAGGAGAACATGAGATCCCTGCACTCCTCCGGGCCGGCGAGCACCGGCCAGGTACCGGTGTTGACGCACGCGGCCACCTCCGCGGCGGCCCACTCCGGCGGGTCCACCATCGAAAGAAACGTGGCACCAGGCACCGCGATGAGGACATGCGCCGCGATCAGGGCCCGCCGCAGGCCGTCCTGACGGCTGCGCATCCGGCCGTCAGCCTGGCTGTGGTTCTCCACCCGGACCCGCAACCGCAGCGCGCGATACGGGCCCGCGACCCGCTGCGCCTCCAGCGCGATCGTCCCTCTGAGCGCCGACCACTGGCCTTGCGTCCACCCGGTTACTTTCCCGCTCGCGTCGGTGAGTGCCTCGGTCACCTGGCCGCCGCCGATGTGGAACGCGATCTCGCGGCGCGCGGCGAGCAGCGCCGCCACGGACGCGGTCACCTCCTCCTCGCGTTCGATCGCCTCGTCCCACGGCGCGGGCACCGACCCCGGGCCGTGGGACGCGCGGGGCGCGGGCGCCCCGGCCGGTGGGCCGATGCCCGCCGAGATCGTCTCGACCGTTCGCCGCTGCAACTGCAGGAACCGGACCGCCACGTGGACCTGAGCGTCGTCCGGGCATTCGAGCAGGCATTCGGTCTGGGTGGCGGACATCTCATTTTCATCGACGCAGCGGTACGCCGGCGGCATGAGCACACCGAACTGGAAGCGCGCCTGGTTCTTCTGCGCGTCGCCACGGTAGGGGTACAGAAGGTAACCCTCGTAAAGGATCGCGTCCGCCACACGCCGAGCGTGGCTCAGGTGTGCGGGATCGACATTGATGGCTCCGGTTCCGGCGCTGGTTCCGGTTCCGGTTCCGGCTCTGGTTCCGCTCCCGGTTCCGATTCCGGCTCCAGTTCCGGTTCCAGCGCCAGCTCCGGCTCTGGTTCCGGCTCCAGCGCCGGTCACGATCGGTGGCTCCCCCGGCGTGCGTGACGGCTCCCGCGGAGCGCTGTTCATGGCTGCCGCTCCGCCGATTCCTCGAGCAGGGCCGACACGACCGAGTCCCACGTCGGCAGGGCCCGGCGGCTCTTGAATCGCTGCAGCGCGTCCAGCGTCTGCCTGCTCATCCTGATGTACGCGCTGTTCGGGAAGTGCACGTCGACGGCCTCACGCCACACGCTCGCCTTGAGCCTGTAGGACGCCTCCTTGCTCCAGGGCACCTGCTGAATGCTGAGCCTGTGCTCGACGGTGGCGAACACGGTGCCGCTGAACAGCAACAGCAGCGGCGTCTCGCCGCTGTCCAGGGCGTTGAAATACTTCGTCGAGGCGATCTCCAGGTCGTAGCCGCACATGATGGGAATGTCGATCTCAGTGCTGCCTGAGAACCCCGGCACCATCAAGGACACGTTCGTAAACTGCAGCGGCTTGAGGGTGTCCGCCCACCGGCTGGTCTGCCCGAACAGGTCCTCGAGCCGGCTCGCCTCGACGTCGCTGTAGCGCCGCCGGTTCGGCTCAATCCTGATCTGGCACCGCAGCGCGATGGCGTCGACACGCTGCCCGCTCGTCTCGCTGATTCGCAGAGTCAGCACAACGGTCGGCACCGCGGAGTAGCGCTCCGCGCGGCCGCCCATGCAGTCGAAGGAAAGTTCAGCCATCTGACGACTCCCCTGAGAACACCTTGGCGTGCTCGCGCACATCAGCAAGGAACTCGTCGATGCTGGCCCGCGCCTCGGCGCCACCATCGAAGCCCCGCCAGTGCAGCCGCATCCGTCCCGCGAGCTCGTAGCACGCGTCGATCGGCACGAGGAAGTACTCGATACCTGAGCCGGTGCGGCAGATCAGGATGGCCTCGACATCGGGCTCCGCGGCGCCGAACAGCGGATGCGTGCGGGCAATGCGCCGCCACGCATGCAGGTCGAGGACGCACTCGGTGACACCGGCCGGGCTCGGGTAGAATCCGCAGACGTCCTCGCGCTGAGTGCTGCGCAGGAAGAACGCCATCCCGACCGGGATATCAAGCTCATCCCACTCCGCAGCGGAGATCGCGCGCGACGGATCCCGCAGGTAACGGTCCGGTACCGCGCGGTACCTGCCGCTGGCCCTGTCGTGGGTGAACAGCAGGTAGCAGGGGCGGCACGCGCACACCAGGGTGGACTGCTCCAGGTCCGCGATGTGCCCGTGCTCGGCCGCGATCGGCTTGGCGCACAGGCCGCAGTGCTCGCCCGGCTGGCCGGCCGCACGACCCCGGCCTTCCCTTGGAGACTGGCCCCCTTGCGGAGACTGGCCCTTAGCGGAGACTGGCCGCCGGGAGCGCCGGGTGGAGTCCCCTGCCCGGCACGGCGCCCGACGAACCGGCCAAGACCGGCGTTCCCCGTCATGACGGCACCGCGTGGGGCAGCGCGACCCGCACACCCTGGCTGTCCGAAAGCAACGGCAGCGGGTCGAGATGACAGGTGGGGTCGTCGAGGCCCTTGCCCGCCGACCGCACGTCGTAGCGTGTCCCGCAGCCGGGGCACGCCAGCCGCTCGCCGTCGAGCACGCTGTCGGCGAGCGAGGAACCACATGCCGCGCACGAGTCACGGTAGGCGTAGAGCGTGCCGCGGACGGAGCAGACGAGCACGGCCACTGCGTTGGCTCCGTGGGCTCCATCGGCTCCATCGACCATGATCACGACCGGGCGCCCGGTCGGCGGTCCGGTGCCGGGCAGCTTCACCCAGCCGGCCTCGCCACCGCGCACGTCCGGCGCGGTCACATCGGTTTGCCCGTCCGGCGGCCGGAGCCCGATGGTAAGCAGCGGTGCCGCAGGAGGTTCGCTCACGCCCTCCACGACCACGCGGTTGACCTCTGGCGCCGCCCCCTCAACGGCGCCCTGAATGGCCAGTTGCACGGTGACCGTGGATGATGGGCAGCCGTGGCAGCTTCCCTCCAGCCGAAGCCGCGCGGTGCCATCTTCGGTGACACCCAGGTATTCGACCCCGCCCGCATGCGAGCCGAGATAGGGCCTCACGTTGTCGAGGGCACGCTGGATGCGCGTGTCGACATCGAGCGGATGCAGCCCGTGCAACAGCAGCAGGCTCTCCACCAGCGGATCCGCGACCAGCCGGTCGGCTACCGCGGCGCCAGCCTCGCCTTGCTCACCGAGCGCGGTCATGATGTGCGCGAGACCGTCGCCGTACAAGCCGACGAGCAAGGTCACCAGGTCCTCAGCGGCCGAGGCGACGCCAGGCCCGCCACTCGCCCGCAGGAAGGCGAGTAGTTCCTCGATCCGTGTGCCGACGTCTCGCACACCACTCATGGCCCCGCCTCTCGTGCGCGCCAGCGGCCGCGCTGGTCCGACCGCCGCCTTACGGCGCCCATTGCCTGGCGCTTTCTCCTGATTGCCTGGCGCTTTCTCCTGCTGGGGTCAGGTGGCCGCCGATCCGGTCAGGTGGCCAGCGTGACCATGGTCGGTGAGTGCACCTTCTCGAGGACCTTGCCGCCGCCGAGGTACATGTGCACGCCGCACGGCAGGCATGGGTCGAAGCTCCGCACCGCACGCATGATGTCGATGCCCTTGAACCGATCCGGCGGGTTCTCCTCGAAGATCGGCGTGTTCATCACCGCGTCCTCGTAGGGGCCCGGGGTCCCGAAGGTATCGCGCACGCTGGCGTTCCACGGCGTCGGCGGGTACGGGTGATAATTCGCGATCCTCCCGCCCCTGATCACCATGTGATGGGACAGAACGCCGCGCACCGCCTCGGTGAACCCGCAGCTGAAGGCCTCGTCGGGCACGCTGAACGGTTCCCAGGTCTTCGTGCGGCCGGCCCGCACCTCGGCGAGAGCCTGCTCGATGAAGTAGACGGCGGCGGCCGCGGAATACGCCTGGAAGTAGGTGCGCGCTCGGTCACGCTCGATTGCGTTGCTCCACTTCGGGATCTTCCACTCGAAGGTGACCTCAGGCTTGGTGGCTGTGCGGGGCAGGTTGATCAGCACGCTGTGGCCGGTGGACTTGACGTAGCCCATGTCGACAAGCCCGCCGAGCGCGGTGGCCCACAGGCGGGCGATCGGGCCCCCGCCGGTGTCGCAGGCGAGGTGATCCTTGCCGTCGAACCACCTTGGCGACATCACCCAGCTGTACTTGTTGTCGAAGTCCCGCTTGGCCGGCCGCGGGATCGTGTGCTGGTTCCAGGGATGGCGACGGTCGACCGGGTTGCCCAGGGGGTCCCGGGTGACGAACATCTCCTGGTCCTCCCAGTCCTCGTAGAACGAGCTGCCGAGGAGGATGCGGATACCCAGGTTGATATCCACCAGGTCGTTGGTGATGAGCTTGCCGTCGACGACGACACCGGGGCTGACGAACATCTTGCGGCCCCAGTTGCTCATGTTCTCGTACTTGAAGTCGCAGTGCTGCGGGTCGTTCAGGCTGCCCCAGCAGACGAGCTGGACGCGCCGCTGACCGACCTGCTCGTAACCGGGCAGCGCCTCGTAGAAGAAGTCGAACAGGTCGTCATGCATGGGCACGACCCGCTTCATGAACTCCACGTAACGCATGAGCCTGGTCAGGTAGTCGGTGAACAGCTGCACCGTCGCGGACGTGCCGACCCCGCCGGGGTACAGCGTCGACGGGTGCACGTGGCGGCCCTCCATGAGACAGAACATCTCCCGGGTGGACCGGCTGACCTGGAGTGCCTCGCGGTAGAACTCGCCTTCGAGCGGGTTGAGCGAGCGCATGATGTCGCCGATGGTCCGGTAGCCATGGTCGCCGGCGTGCGGCGCCTCTGCGGCGTTGGCCCGCTCGAGGACTCCAGGATTGGTCTCTGCGACCATCTTCTCGCAGAAGTCCACCCCGACCAGGTTCTCCTGGAAGATGTTGTGGTCGAACATGTACTCCGCGGCCTCGCCCAGGTTGATGATCCATTCACCCAGATGTGGCGGGCGCACCCCGTAGGCCATGTTCTGGTTGTACACGGAGCAGGTCGCGTGATTGTCGCCGCAGATCCCGCAGATGCGGCTGGTAATGAAATGCGCGTCACGCGGGTCCTTGCCCTTCATGAAGATGCTGTACCCGCGGAAGATCGACGATGTGCTGTGACACTCGACGACCTTTTTCTGCTTGAAGTCAATCTTCGTGTAAATTCCTAGGCTGCCCACGATCCTGGTGATCGGATCCCAGGCCATCTCCACAACGCCACTGTCCTCAGCCGTCGTCATGGCTGAACTCCCTCCCTCTGCGGGGCGTGGCTGCCTGCACAGTATTGGCCTGCGCTGGGCCGACGCCGGTCGATGTCACCAGGTCTTCTGATAGCCCGTCAGCAGGTCGTCGCCCTTCTTGCGCCACTTGGGCTCCTCGTCGGCCGTCTTCTGGGTGAAGCCGCGCAGCGTACGGATCACCGTCCCGTACAGGGTCGACGCGGTCGCAGAGACCTTGGAACCTGGTGGCTCGTCCATGAACGGCATGAACTTGTCAGGGAAGCCCGGCATCGTGCATGCGATGCAGATGCCGCCCACGTTCGGGCATCCGCCGACGCCGTTGATCCAGCCGCGCTTCGGCACGTTGCACTTGACGACCGGGCCCCAGCAGCCGAGCTTGACCAGGCACTTCGGCGAGCCGTACTCGAGAGCGAACTCGCCCTGCTCGTAGTACCCCGCCCGGTCACACCCCTCGTGGACGGTGGCGCCGAACAGCCATGTCGGGCGCAGGGCCTCGTCCAGCGGGATCATCGGCGCCTGACCCGCCACCTGATAGAGCAGGTAAAGGATGGTCTCGGAAAGGTTGTCCCCGTGCGTGGGGCAGCCGGGGACGCACACGATCGGGATGCCAGCCTTGGACCGCCAGTCCCATCCGAGGTAGTCCGGCACTCCCATGGCGCCTGTCGGGTTGCCGGCCATCGCGTGGATGCCCCCGTAGGTCGCGCACGTGCCCACCGCGAGGACACACGTGGCCTTGGGGGTAAGCCGGTCCAGCCATTCACTCGTGGTCATCGGCTGGCCGGTCGCCGGGTTGTTGCCGAAGCCGCACCAATAGCCTTCTGACTTGATCGCCTCATTGGGAATGGAACCCTCGACCACGAGGACAAATGGGTCGAGTTCGCCGCGATCGGCCTTGTGCCACCACTCGATAAAGTTGTCCGCACCCTGCTCCGGGCCGCATTCGAAGTCGATGAGCGGCCAGTGCACGGCGACCTTGGGCAGGCCGGGCAGGGCGCCGAGCACGATCTCCTCGATGCTCGGCTGGGTGGCCGCGGTGAGCGCCACGGAGTCCCCGTCGCAGCCCAGTCCTCCGTTCATCCAGAGGATGTGGACTACTGGCTCCTGGATTGCCGACGCGGATGACGTCTCGTTGGTCGGTGTGGGTGTGGCCATTACCCGGCCACCTCCTCGCTACAGGATTGGCTGCGTGGTCACACAAGCGCGGTCACGTGCCGCCGGGCCGACCCTGGTCGTCCGGCGGCCCAAGCCATAGATGGCGCCAGTGCGCCCGAAGGTATCTTCATGGCGAGCCAGGGTCTGCGCTCCCCGCGCAGACAAGGGGAAACGTAACGCCCGGCCTCACGGGGTGTCAAGACGGTACCGTCGCGTTACCAGACACATATGTCCGACATTTTTGCCCGGGCCGGCCGAACGACATGCCTCGCCAGCCCGCGTACCCTAGCTGAATCCCGGTCGGCGTGGCGGCCGGGAAGGCCGAGGGAAACTCCGAATGCCTGAACTCCTCAATGGGCCGGAACAGGGTCCGATCGAGATCCTCCCCGTCGTGGTGCTGTCTCAGACCTTTCCGGCCAGGCCCTCCTCGATCCCTGACATCAGGGATTTCGTCCGAAAGTGCCTCGCCGAGTCCCCCCTCACGGAGGAGGGTAACCGCGAGGTGGGCGCGACCGTCTTCCGTGCGTTGCTCGACGCGGCGGGCCCGACCGGCTCGATACAGGTCTCGTTCCGCATCTACCCAGAAAACGTCGAGGTTGACGTGCTCCACTCCGACCTGAGACTCCACCGCGAGCCAGGGCCGGTCACCCGCCCGGTTCCCGCGGCCGGCCGGCCCCCGTGGGGCCAGCCCGCCACGGCAGAAAGGGCGGCCACGTTCGCCGAGTGGATGTCGAGCACGCTGCGCAGGGAAGGCCTCACCCATGAGGCCGCGGCGCGGCAGCTTGGGGTGTCGGTCAAAACGGTGGGCCGCTGGGTCGGGGGTGAGACGGAGCCGCGGATGCGGGATCTGCGCCGCATTCAGGAGTTGTTCGGTGAGCTGCCGTTCCCGTGACGGCCCGCGAACCCGCACCCCACCGGCACGTCGTGGCACCCATTGGCCCCCCGCACACCACCGGCACTGTCGCGGTACCACCGGCTGAGTCGCTCGTCACCGAAGTTGCCGTCTCCTGCTCACTGGACGTCCTCCCACAAGTGTCCTAACGTGCTCCCCATGGTCGTACCACCAGGTCGTTACGGTCTCGGCCCCGAATCCGGCCGGATCGTGCTGCGCACAGGCCGCGACGGGCTCGTCGCGCAGGCCGGGCACGACCTGACCATCGAGGTTACCGGCTGGAACGGTGAGCTGACGATGGGCGATCAGGGCATCCCGACCGCGCTCGAGGTCCAGATCCGCACCGATTCACTCTCAGTGCGCCAGGGAACAGGCGGGATCAGGGCGCTGACCGACAAGGACCGCCGCGAGATCGCCAATACCGCCCGGCGGATCCTGGGGAGCGACCGGCATCCGGATGCGGTGTACACCGCGGCCCAGTTCAAGCCCGGCGACAGCGGGGGCGTGATCGAGGGGACGTTCACATTGGTCGGCACCTCGCAGCATCTGAGGCTGGAGGTGACCGAGACAGGGCCAGACCGGTACCGTGCCACCACCACGGTGGTGCAATCGGCATACGGAATCCGGCCCTATTCGGCCTTTCTCGGCACGCTCAAGGTGCGTGACGCGATCGATGTCGAGGTCGAAGTCGACATGTCAGCGGCCGCAAAGACCGGGGAATGAGATTCCACTGAGGAAGTGACCGAAATGGTGCGGTCATCCATAGGCGACGACCAGGCCGCCAGATTGTTCGAGCGACGGATCGCCCCGGTGGCGGACCTCGCAGAGCAGGCCGGTGCGGTTGCGCGGCATGCCACGCCATGGCCGTGCGGTTCCATCGGGGAGGCAGGCTGGTCGTGTTCGGTGTCGGCGCCGCCAGCACCGACGCGCAGCACGTCGCAGTGGAATTCGTCCACCCAGTCATCGTCGGCAAACGCGCCCTTCCCGCCATCTCATTGACCGCAGATATTGCGACCGTCACGGGGATCGGCGACCGCGAAGGCATGGCCGAGATCTTTGCCCATCAAATTCGCTTCCTGGCCGAACCCGCCGACATCGCGCTCGGCATATCGGCGGATGGGAATGGCGAGAGCGTGCTGCGTGGCCTGACCGCCGGTCACGAGCGCGGCATGCTGACGGTCGCGCTCGTCGGCGGCGACGGCGGCACGATCGGGACAAGCGCCCCCGTCGATCACCTGCTTGCCGCCAGGTCAGCGGATCCCCGCGTCGTGAAGGAGGTGCACGTGACCACCTACCATGTCCTCTGGGAACTGGTTCACGTGTTCTTCGAACAGCCTGGTGTCCTCGCCCCGGGGGTGGTCGCGTGACCGCGGAACGCGCGACAGACGCTCGTCGACCGTGCCCGAATGCCACGACGACGTGTGTGTGACCTGCTCCGACACTGCCGTCGCCGTGACGATCACGCGACTGCTTGACGACAAGCTCGCGGTGGTGGACACCGGCTCGAGCGAGGAGGAGGTCAGCGTCGCTCTCGTGTCCGCCGCCGTCGGCGACACGATCCTCGTGCACGCCGGGGAAGCAGATAGCAGTCCGTGGGGAGGTGACGACCACGACCAGGCACGACGCCGCGGCAGGTGCCGGCGGGATCGAGTCGCTCTACCCGTTCCTCTACTCAGGCAGCGGCGACATCGATGGCGTTCTCGAGGAGGTACGCCGGTCGACGGTGGCCAAAACGCGGGAGATCATCGAGCTGCGCGCCACCGTCTGCGCACGCGACGCTGACCGGCTGCTGTCCTGCGCGCAGGACCTGGCGGGCCGGTTCGCCGCGGGCGGGCGGCTGTTCGCGTTCGGCAACGGCGGCAGCGCCACCGATGCCGGGCAGGTCGCCACGCTGTTCCTCAGCCCGGGCGGTAACGCGCGACCGCTCCCCGCGTTCGGGCTTGCCAACGACACCGCGGTAGTGACCGCGCTGTGCAATGACATCGGCCCCGAAGTCGTCTTCGCACGGCAGATCGCCGCGTTCGGCCGGAGGGACGACATCGCGGTCGGCCTTTCCACCAGCGGCAATTCGGAGAATCTGCTCCGCGCGTTCGACGAGGCGAGCCGGCGCAGCCTGCTGACCATAGGCATCGCCGGCTGATGACGGCGGCAAGATGGCGGAACAGGGCAGCCTGGACTACCTGTTCGTCGTTCCGTCCGCGTCAGTCCACCGGATCCAGGAGGCGCAGACCACGATCTATCAGGTCCTGTGGGAGCTCACGATCGCCGCTCTTGACGGCACCGCTCTTGACGGCACCGCTCTTGACGGCACCGCTCTTGACGGCACCGCTCGTGACGGCACCGCTCGTGACGGCACCGCTCGTGACGGCGGCGCAGCTGACGACGGCGCGCCCGATGCCAGCGCTCATGACGGCGGGTGACGAGATGACCCACCGCATGCTGATCGCGGGTGTCGGCAACATCTTCCTCGGGGACGACGGCTTCGGTGCGGAGGTGGCCAGGCGCCTGGGCAGTGCCTGGCGCTGCCGGACTGGGTGCGCGTCGCCGACTACGGAATCAGCGGCATGCACCTGGCCTATGACATGGCAGACGGGTACGACACCACGGTCCTCGTGGACGCCACGGCGCGTGGCGGCGAGCCGGGGACCGTCTACGTGATCGAGCCGGAGGTGAGCGATGCCGCCACGGCAGCCAGCGGCACGGCGGGCGAGTCCGGGGCCGCGCACCCCTGACGAGCGGCCGTTTCTTCGATGCGCACGGTATGCAGCCCGACATCGTGCTGGGGCTGGTTGAGATGCTCGGCGCCGAGACTGGCCGGGTGCTCGTGGTCGGCTGCGAGCCTGGCCAGCATCGATCACGGGATCGGGCTGAGCGAGCCGGTCGCCGCGGCGGTGGACCAGGCGGTGCGTATCGTGTCCGGCCTGGTGCGCGAAGCTTCGGCGCCGGCACCCAGGATGGGTGTCACCTTGAAGGGCCGGCACGCACCGCGGCAGCCGTTAAGGATCATGGAACTGGGACTGGCGCTGGAACTGGGACTGGCGCTGGCGACGCTGCTGCCGGTACCGCCGCCGGACCCGCGGCCCATCCTGCCGCCGGGGCTGCGGCCGACGGGCACCGTGCCGTCCGCAATGACACGGGCCAGCGTCCAGCCGACGAGAGTGTCAGGTAGAGCTACGGAGAGGTGGTCGCATGTGCCTCGGCATACCAGGTGAGGTGATCGAGTTCCTCCCCGGTCAGCCGGACCTGGCCAGGGTAGACGTCAGCGGGGTGCGGCGCGTGATCAACATCGGCCTGCTCTGCGACGAGCCGCCGGAACCGGGCGATTGGGTGCTCATCCATGTCGGCTTCGCCCTTTCGAAGATTGACGAGGACGAGGCGAAGTCCGCGCTCGAATTCCTCGAATCGATCGGGCAGGCGTACGCGGATGAGCTCGCTGCGCTGCAGGAATCACGGATCGAATAGGAGCTGACAGGCATGCGGTTCGTCGACGAGTTCCGTGACGCCGAGAAGGCCCATGCGCTGGCCGCGAAGATCGCGGGCCTGTGCGAGCCGGGGCGCCAGTACAAGCTGATGGAGGTGTGCGGCGGGCACACCCACACGATCTACAAACACGGGCTTGAGGACTATCTGCCCGAGTCCGTCACCCTCGTGCACGGCCCCGGGTGCCCGGTCTGCGTCATCCCCATGGGGCGTATCGATGACGCCATGCACCTGGCCGCGCAGGACGACGTCATCATGACCTCGTTCGGCGACATGATGCGTGTGCCCGGCAGCAGCGGCTCCTTCTTCGACGCCAAAGCGCAGGGCACTGACATCCGGATGGTGTACTCGCCGCTCGATTCATTGAAGATCGCCCGCAAGAATCCAGACAAGCGCGTCGTGTTCATGGCGATCGGTTTCGAGACCACGGCACCGTCCACGGCGATGACCGTGCTCCGGGCCGCCGCGGAAGGGCTGGAGAACTTCTCCGTCTTCTGCAACCACGTCACGATCATCCCCGCCATCAAGGCGATCCTTGACTCCCCCGACCTCCGGCTCGACGGCTTCATCGGCCCTGGCCACGTGTCCACGGTCATCGGCTGCCGGCCGTACGAGTTCATCGCGAGGGACTACGGCAGGCCGGTGGTGGTGGCGGGCTTCGAGCCACTGGACATCCTGCAGTCGATCTACATGCTGATGCTGCAGCTAGCCGAGGGCCGCTCGATGGTGGAGAACCAGTACGCCAGGGTGGTGCCTTGGGATGGAAACCAGACGGCGCTGAAGGCGATCGGCTCGGTCATGGAGCTTCGGCCGTACTTCGAGTGGCGCGGGCTTGGCTTCATCTCCCATTCCGCCATGCGGATGCGCGATGACTACGCCACGTTCGACGCGGAGGACCTCTTCCAGGTCCCAGGCGTTCGGGTCGCCGATCCGAAGGCATGCCAGTGCGGCGAGGTGCTCAAGGGCGTGCTCAAGCCATGGGAATGCAAGGTGTTCGGTACGGCGTGCACGCCCGAGACGCCCATCGGCACCTGCATGGTCTCCCCCGAGGGCGCCTGCGCCGCGTACTACAACTTCGGCCGGCTGCGCCGTCAGCGTGTGCAGGAGGTGACCATATCGTGATCGGCCAGGGTGGAGCGCCCGGTTCGGGGACCTCTCAGATTCCTGGCACCGCTGAGACGCCCGGCACGTCCGCCAAACCGGGTGCGACCGCCAAACCGGGTGCGACCGCCGAGCCCGGCGCACCAGCCACTCCCGGCGCGTCCGCCAAACCCGGCGCTGAGGCCACCGAGCCACGCGCAGCGGGCTGGGCCGAAGAGGCGCTGCGGGACCACCACGAGCACGGCGGGTCCGCCCTTCCCAGGTCGGCCGCGCCATCTGGCACCCCACCCGACCGCGAACAGCAGGTGCTTGACCGTATCGATCGCGCGCGCCGCCGCCGTCCGAGGGTCAAGGAAGAGCGGATCACGATGTCGCACGGGTCGGGCGGCAAGGCGACCCGCACACTGATCGAGGCGATCTTCCTCGACGCGTTCCGCAACCCCCTGCTCGAACCGCTCGAGGATGCCGCCCAGCTGACCATGGACGGTGCCAGGATCGCGCTCACCACCGATTCCTACGTGGTCTCGCCGCTGTTCTTCCCCGGCGGCGACATCGGCGACCTCGCGGTCAACGGAACGGTCAACGACCTCGCCGTGGCCGGTGCCACTCCCCTGTACCTGTCGGCCGGCTTCATCCTCGAGGAAGGATTCCCTGTCGCCGACCTCAGCCGGATCGTGGCGTCCATGACCGCAGCGGCCAACGGGGCCGGCGTCCAGATCGTCACGGGCGATACCAAGGTCGTGCAGAAGGGCAAGGCGGACGGCTGCTACATCAACACGGCCGGGGTCGGGGTCGTCGGCCGGGCCGTGAACCTGGGTGTGGTCAATGCCCGCCCAGGCGACGCGGTAATCGTGTCCGGCCCGATCGGCGACCACGGCGTCACGATCATGCTCGCCCGCGGCGAACTGGACATCGAGGCCGACCTGTCCTCGGACACCGCTCCGCTCAACGGGCTCGTCGCGGACCTGCTCGCCGCCACATCCGGCGTGCGTGCGCTGCGCGACGCGACCCGCGGCGGCGTCGCTACCATCCTCAACGAGGTCGCAACCGCGGCCGGTGTCAGCGTGGTCGTCAACGAGGATGCCATCCCGGTGCGCACCGAGGTCCGCGGCGCGTCCGAACTGCTCGGCATCGATCCCCTCTATGTCGCATGCGAAGGGCGGCTCGTCGCGATCGTGGACGGCGGCGAAGCGGAGCGTGCGCTCGCCGCGATGCGTGCTCACCCGCTCGGCCGACAGGCCGCGATCATCGGCGCCGTCGCGGCGGATCCACCAGGCATCGTCCTGCTCAAGACCACGTTCGGTGGCACACGGATCGTCGACCTGCTTGTCGGTGACCCGCTGCCGCGCATCTGCTGAGCCCCGCTGGATACGAGTGCACGAGCTTGCGATCACCCAGAGCGTCGTGGAGGCGGTGATGGAGCGGATCCCCGACGCGGCGATCACCTGCGTCCGCCTGGACATCGGGGCACTGTCGGGCGTCGTCCCTGATTCTGTGCGGTTCTGCTTCGATCTGGTGACCGAGGGCACGAACCTGGAGGGCGCGCGCCTGGAGATAACACAGCAGGCCGGGCGGTGCACGTGCCACACATGCGGCGAGGAATTCGAGCCGGATGATTTGATCGCGCTCTGCCCGTGCGGCAGCGCCGACGTGACGGTGATCGCCGGCCAGCAGTTGCAGATCGCGTCCGTGGAGGTGGCCTGAGCATGTGCGCCACGTGTGGGTGCGCCGAGAGCGCGAGGATACGGGTCTTCGGCGGTGACGGCAGGAGTTACGGGGACGGGATCGACCGGCTAGATCACAGCCACGAGACGGGCCATAGTCACGGCATGGAACACAGTCACGGTGGGGACCAGAGGGACAACGAGGACTTGGGCAGCGCGCAGCCGGACAGTGGCGCGCACCCGGACAGTACCGACCACGGGCGCACCGTCATGCTGCGGCAGAACGTACTGGCGAAGAACGACAGGCTCGCCGAGCGCAACCGCCAGTGGATGCGCGACCGCGGCATCCTCGCGGTCAACCTGATGAGCTCGCCGGGCGCAGGCAAGACGACCCTGCTCGAGCGCACTGTCGGGGAACTTCGCGGGCAACTCACGATCTCGGTGATCGAGGGTGACCAGGAGACGTCCCTTGACGCAGGCCGCATAGAGGCGGCGGGATGCAAGGTCGTGCAGATCAACACCGGCGCCGGTTGCCACCTCGACGCCAAGATGACGGCCGCGGGACTGCGGGCGCTCGACCCGCCGGCAGGTTCGGTGGTCATCATCGAAAACGTCGGCAACCTTGTCTGCCCCGCCCTTTTCGACCTCGGCGAGCACAGCAAGGTAGTCATCACCTCGGTGACGGAGGGAGCGGACAAGCCGATCAAGTACCCGCAGATGTTCGGGGTGGCGGACCTGGTCGTGCTGAACAAGACCGACCTGCTGCCGTATGTCGAGTTCGACGCCGCTCGCCATGCCGCGGACCTGGCCAAGGTCAGCCCCCGCGCCGACCTGCTGCCGCTGTCGGCCCGGACCGGCGACGGCCTGCACGCCTGGTACGAGTGGCTCCGCAGCCGCCTGCCCGTATGACCATGATCCTTTCATGACAGCGGGGGCCTGTTGCTGCTCCTGTCGCACGACTGTCAATATGCACCATCGGGGGCCTGCGTCAAGGTCCTCTACACCCCTTGGGCGATCGCCATCGGAGCGCCGTACCCAGCAATGGCCCATTGCTGGAGGCACAATCCCAGCGGCCCGTCGCCACCGCGACCGCCTCGTCAATGTGCTCGGCCGCCGCTGCATATGCCGCCGCTTGGCCCCGGCACCGCGCGGCACGGACGTCCTGATCGGGGATACCGCCGCCTCAGCGCGCCAGAAGACCCGGGCCGTGTCGCGGAAGCCGTGGCGCTTTTCCAGCACCGCGTCGGCGCGGCGATGGACGAAGCCGGCTGTTCACACAGCCGGCTTGCGCGTTCGTTGAACGAACTTGGCGCGCAAGCCAAGGGCATACGCGGGCTCAAATACGATCACACGTCCGTACTGCGGTGGCTAAACGGTGAGCAGCCGCATCACCCTGGCCCAGAACTGATCGCCGAAGTGCTTTCGGCTCGCCTCGCACGGGTGGTCACACCTGCCGAGCTGGGCATGCCCGCCCCGCCGCACAGGCCGGATTTGGACTTGATCTTCCTTTGGCCTGGCCCGAAGGCGTTGCCGCCGTGACCGCTCTGTGGAGGGCTGACGTGGAGCGCAGGCAGTTTCTTTCCGAGGCCGGGTTTGCGGTGGCCGCCTATGCCAGCGCGGGAGTGCGCTGGCTGACGTTCCCCCCGTCGCCGCTTCCACGGGGCTGGGCAAGCGCCGTATCGGCCCGAGCGACGTGGAGGCGCTCCGTGAGATCAACCGCACCTATCGCCAGCTCGACAACCGCCTCGGTGGCGGTCAGCTTCGCGCGACCGTGGTCCAGCTCCTGGACGGGCAAGTGACACCGCTGCTGCGTCAGGCATCGTTCAAATGAGGCGACCGGCCGCGGCGCTGCCGGACGGTTCACCGCCGCCGCGAGGCCGTCCGCGCGATGACCCAGACCCTGGTGCCCGCGAACGTCTCCGCCGCCGTCCTCGCCGCGGCCGCCGAACTGGCCAGCCGGCGGATCCTCGCCTGCCTGCTGCCCGTCCGGCCGCCCCGTCACCGGGAACGGCGCACTAAATGCCCCCAGCAGTTCCCGTCGTCACCGGCCACCGGGCGGGTACGCGCCAGCACCGGCAAGGCAACAGTCACCATCTACCCGGCCGGGCAGATCACTTACGCCGACGGGCACACACCTGGCACACACCGGCCCGCGGCATGTCCAGGTGACCGCCCGGCCGCCGGAGACACTTCCTAACCGCCCGGCCTGCACAAAAGATACGGAAGGAGGAAAGCCGCGCCCGGCCCGTGGAACCGGCGCTAGCCCCGGGCAATCGCCGGGCTGTTGTTATGCCCGCCGTCACAGCGAAACACCCATGCAATCACACACAAGCATACCAGGGACGATACAACTCAAAGAGCGTCTAACACCTAAAAGCGATGGTGTTGGGGACAGCCGGGTGGCCAGCTTGCGCTGGGTGGCCGCCGCCGCTTTGGCGGTGGCCTCACGCAGCGCTTTGGGGCGCATCACGACGCCTTTGCCGTCGTGGGACATCACCAGCGGCACAGCAACCAAGCGTGAAACGAAGGCCCCTTTCACGCGCACCTGCCATCCGCCGCTACCAGGCCAGCAGCCACGCCGGCCCAGGCAACGCCGTGACCTCAGCCAACGCAAGCTCCCAGATCCCATTAATCCCGGCTTATCCCAGACACTCCCAATATGCTCGAAGACCCGGTATCTGGTACCCCTGAAAGATCCACACCCCTTGAAATTTGGCTCTGCCCCTTCCTTGTCCGAATGCGCCGTCACCACGGACGCATCGAGCCGGATGCCGGTCACCTGGCCCAGCGTCTTGTCGCGATCCGGATGCCCGGGATCGCGCCATGCCGGGCCTGCGCCCACGCCCGCCGCCGGGCCGCGTTGACAGCCTTGATCACCCGTGATGCCGTGCGCTGGCCCCCGGCGGCGATCTCATCCAGCGTGCGCCAGCAGGTGGGCGCCGAGGCGGCCGGGCCGAACAGCTGCTGCTGATCGGTCATCACACGGAAGTCGCTGATCACCTCCGCGCCGTCGGCGATCGCGCAGGCCAGGTCGGCGGCCACCCGGCCGCGGTCATGAACCAGCAGCCGGGCGGACGCCAGCGCCTTCGACAGGCCAGCCGTCAGCCAGGTCTTGTCCGCCAGATGCCGCAGCAGCGCGGCCCCCGCATGCGACACGATGCCCTCGCCGCCGCCGGTGACTCCCAGGCCCTTTCGACCACCCGGTGACATTCACTTCCTGAGTGCTCCTTGATCTGGTCCGATAAGGACGTTTTGGCACGCCTATCGTTCCAGGTCAGGAGCACTTTCCATGGTCAACATGCCGTCACGCGCCACCCTGCGGTGAAAAGTCAGGGTTAACGGCTCCCGCGCGGGTTCGCGCCTGCGTCAGTGGCTCGCTCCAGGTGCAGCTTGCCGAGCAGATATGCAGGCACTGCCACCCAGGCTGCGTAGTCGCATCCTTTGCCGGGAAGGACATCGCTGGGCAACGCATTGCTTACTACGTGACCCGTTAAAAAGATGAAGGAGATGTAACAAACCTGTAACAGAGCCACGTAACGGTCGTCCGCCGGGGCGAAGCAGGCGTCCTACAGGCAGCCGAGTAGCTGGCGCGAGCCCTCCGCACTAGCGCCCTAATCGCATATTCGGGGAAAAGGGGGCGCATGAGCGAGAAGATCAGCAAAGAAGCCTTGACCGGCTCAAAGTCGTGCAATCCGCTCCGAGAGGTGATCGACCGCTACGGCATCGGGTCCGTCGCCACCCAGATTGACGACCTGTACGAGCGGCTCCTGGCCCGACACCCACACCACGAGCAGCCGACGCCGGTGAATCGGCAATTACCTAATTCGCCAGCCTTCACCAGCGCGAACACCAGGTGGCAATTAACCGAGATGGATGTGGCACTGATCACGGAGGGCACCTACCCGCACCAGTTCGGCGGGGTGAGCGTATGGTGCGACCAGCTCATCCGTGGGATGCCTGGTTACCACTTCCATCTGGTCGCCCTGGTAGCGACCGGGGCCGAACAGGTGACGTGGTCACTACCTGCCAACGTCACCTCGATAGTCACAGTGCCGCTGTGGGGACCCCCGCCGGCCGGGCCAGCACGGCCGGCGGGGCGGACCCCCGTTCCGCCCGCTGCTGCGCCAACTCGTCGCTGCCCTGCTCGACTCCTCCGCGGAGGCCCAGCACCGTTTTGGCAACGTGCTGCGCGAAATGTTCGAGTACGCGCAGCACGCGAATCTCACCGCCAGCTTCGCCAGCGACGATGCGGTGGGAGTGCTCTGCGACGCGTGGCACGAACGATGGCCGGACGCCGAGCCGGGCGCGCCGACGCTGCAGGACGCGCTGACGGCGCTACAGCTGCTCGAGCACTCGCTTCGCCCGCTGTCGCACGCACCGGCCCAGGCGGAGGTCGCACACGCGGTGACCAACGGGCTGGGCGTGCTGCCGGCGCTGGCTGCGAAGTGGCGGCACGGAACGCCGGTGATCGTCACCGAGCATGGCATCTACCTGCGTGAGCAGTACCTGTCTGGCCGCCGGGGGCCATACCGGTGGCCGGTGAAGGCGCTATACCTGGCGTTCCAGCGTCGCCTTTGCGCACTCGGCTACCACGAGGCGGAGACCATCACCCCTGGCAATATCTACAACCGGCGCTGGGAGGAACGACTCGGCGCGGACCCGTCGCGGATCCGCACCGTGTACAACGGCGTGGATCCGGCCGACTTTCCCGTCCTCGCCGGTGAGCCCGAGGTGCCGACGATTTCGTGGGTCGGGCGCATCGACCCGATCAAGGACCTGGAGACGCTGCTGACCGCGTTCTCCCTCGTGTACCAGGACATGCCCGAGGCAAGGCTGCGGCTGTTCGGCTCGTCACCCAAGGGCAGGGAAGCTTACCTGGAACGCTGCCGGGCGCTGGCGGCCAAGCTCGGCATCAGCGAGGTGGCGACGTTCGAGGGCAGAGTCGAGAACATCCGCGACGCCTACGATCGCGGCCACGTCGTGGTGCTCTCCAGCGTCTCCGAGGGCTTCCCGTACAGCCTGATAGAGGCGATGACCTGCGGCCGGGCCTGTGTTGCCACCGATGTCGGCGGAGTCACCGAGGCCCTCGGCGACACCGGCTTGGTGGTGCCGCCACGCAGCCCGGAACCCATGGCGCGAGCCTGCCTCACCCTGCTGCGGGACGACGCTCTGCGGCAGGGCCTCGGTGCCGCGGCCCGTGCCCGGGCACTCGAGCTCTTCACCGTCGACAGGGCTGTCAGCACATTCGACGAGATCTACAGCTTCCTCGGCTCCGGCCAGCCGCTGCCGAGTGCGCCACCCGAGCCGGGCGCCGATGGCCAAGCAGACGACATGCTGCCGTGGGAGGCCGCGGGTTGAGCGCGAGAATCCTGCGGGACCTGCGGCCGTCCCAGGATCCCATGGAGGGTGGCGTCGGGCAGCGGCTCACGACGGCCGCCCATCCCGAGGCGCCCATGCCGAGGCAACTCGAGCAGCTGTGCGAGCAGTTCGTCTTGGTGTGCGAATCCGCGGTGGACCCACTGGAGATCGCCAGCGCTCTGGAGTTCGAAGGCCTGAGTGACCAGGCCGCGCGGGAACGCTACGGCTTTTCCGATGTGTTCGTGCTTGCCGAGGAGCTGTACCGGCTGGTGCCGCGCCAGCCGTGGGAACCGGAGCTTCCCCTGGATCCGTGGCGGGGCAGCAAGTTCCGGCCCGCGCTGCATGGCCTGCTCTACGGGTTACCGACGGTCTGCTTCCCGGCTGCCGCTGAGCTGCTGGCCGGCCCCGGCGTGTTCAGCGTGCTGATCGTGGCATTACTCGCCTCGTGGACGACGAGCCAGGGGCTTGCCTACCTCGGCTACTTTCGGCTCGGCCGGACGGATCTGGCCCAGGCAAAGCGGTTGCTTCGGCGGCATGGCCGCCGGGATGGCGGGAGTCGTCCTCGTCGTCGCGGGCGCGGGCCTGATGCTGCCCGCACCCATCACGGCGCTCATCTTCGGGGCGGGTCTCGGCGCGTACATGCTGGGCGCCACCGTGCTCCTAGTGCTCGGCGAAGAGCGACTGCTCGTGGTCGTCCTTGCACCCGGGGTGCTTGGCAGCAGCGCGTTCCTGTTGCTTGGCCGGCCACCGCAGCTGGAGCACGCGGTATGGGGCGCGCTGGCCGCCACGCCGCTGCTTGCGCTCGGGCTGGCCGTGGCGCGCACCAGCCGGAGCTGGCAACGCGGCCGACAAGTTGTTCGTGGCGGCCGAGCTGCGCGGCGCGCTGCCGAGTGCCGGGTTCGGGCTGGTCGCCGCCGGGCTGCTGATCTTCCCGGTCGCGGCAGGCGTGCACGGCCATGGGGGAATCAATACTGGCGCGCTGCTCGCTTCGCTGCCGCTGGCGCTGAGCATGGGCGCGGCGGAGTCGAGCCTCATCTGGTACCGGCGGCGCACGCAGCGACTGCTGCGCGCCACCCGGGACCTGCGGGGGTTCGCCACCCGGGCCCGGCTGGTGCTGTTCGCGGCGCTGCTGCAGTACCTGACCGCCGCCGTACTGCTGACCACCGCCGTTGTCACGGTCGCTGCCGCGACCCGGCTCGCTCATCCGCATTGGACAGCTCTGCCACAGCTGGTGGCGTATATGGCGTTGGGCGGGGCGATGTTCCTCGCCCTGTTGCTGCAGGCCTTCGGCGGTGCCGCCTTCCCGCTGATCGCCTGCGCTGTAGCGCTGGCCTTCGAACTCGTGTACCGCGGTCTCGGGGTGTTCGGGCAGCTCGTGGCGTGCACGGAACTCCTAATCGTGCTCGCCGGGCACGCGGCCCTCGTGCTCGGGAGGGCGGTGCGACATACCTGCTAGCCCCCGGGGCACCACCGGGCGAAATCGGAAGCGAATGTTTCAGGAGGAAGGAAGCGTCCATGACAGACGTTGTCGCGGTTACTGGAGCCGAGGGTTTCATCGGTTCTCACCTGGTGGAGGCGCTGGTGCGCCGCGGGCACAGGGTACGCGCAATGGTGCTCTACAACATGTTCAGCTCGCGCGGCTGGCTGGACGTGCTGGAGGCCGACATCCTGGACCAGGTTGACGTGGTGTTCGGCGACGTCCGCGATCCGGCGTCAGTGCGCCAGCTGGTCGAGGGCGCGGCGGTCGTGTACCACCTCGCCGCACTCGTATCGGTCCCCTATTCCTACTCGTGCTCCACGATCTTTTGTGGACACCAACGCGATCGGCACCCTGCACGTCCTCGAGGCCGTACACGCCTGCCGCACCCCCCGCCTGGTGCATACCTCAACCAGCGAGACCTATGGCACCGCGCGCACGGTCCCGATCAGCGAGACGCACCCGCTGCAGGCACAGTCGCCGTACGCGGCCTCCAAGGTCGCTGCCGACAAGCTGGTCGAGTCCTATTACCTGAGTTTCGGGATACCTGCGGTGACGCTTCGGCCGTTCAACACGTTCGGCCCGCGCCAGTCGGCCCGCGCCGTCATCCCGGCGATCATCATCCAGCTCGCGGCGGGTTCCCGTCAGCTCAAACTGGGCGCACTCGACCCGACTCGCGACTTCTGTTATGTCACCGACACCGCCCAGGCGTTCGTGGACCTTGGTGAGGCCCCGGCTTCGGCGGTACTTGGCGAGCTGTTCAACGTCGGCCCCGGCGAGGACGTAGCGATCGGTCAGCTCGCCGAGGACATCGCCAGGCTCATGGGCGTGCCTGCTGACGTCATCGAGGACCCCCAGCGACTCCGCCCCAAGGACTCGGAGGTGATGCGGCTTGTCTGCGACGCGTCGAAGCTGCGCGATCGCACCGGCTGGCGGCCGCGCCACAGCCGGGACGAGGGCCTGCGCCGGACCATCGAGTGGTTCCTGGAACCGGCGAACCTGGCGCGCTACAACCCAAACGAGTACAGCCAGTGACTTAATAGGTACTATCAGTGATACGGAGGAACCATGCACGCGATCATCCTTGCCGGGGGGAAGGGCGTCAGGCTCCGCCCCTACACGACGCGGCTGCCCAAGCCCCTCGTGCCGATCGGTGAAGACCACTCGATCCTGGACATCGTGGTGAGCCAGCTCGCCCAGTGCGGCTTCGACCGCGTCACGTTAGCCATCGGCCACCTCGGCCAGCTGATCCGCTCCTACATCGGCGACGGCAGCCGGTGGGGCCTGGACATCGACTACACGATGCCGGAGGAGGTGCCGCTGGGCACGGTGGGCCCGGTGCTGCGGGTCCTCGACCGGCTACCTGAGCACTTCCTGGTCATGAACGGCGACGTGCTCACCGATCTCGACTACGCGGACCTGATGTGCCAGCACCGGGAATCGGGCGCGCCGCTCACCGTGGCTACCTGTCAACGCGACGTGCGGATCGACTTCGGGGTGCTGACCACAAGAGACTGTCACGTGGTGGAGTTCACCGAGAAACCGACGATCGATTACCGGGTCAGCATGGGCGTGTACGCGTGCAGCAAGCGTACGCTTGCCCGCTATACCCCGGGCATACCATTCGGGTTCGACGAGCTCGTGCTCGACATGCTGGCGCGTGGCATTCCGCCCCGGGATTATGCATTCAAGGGGTACTGGTTTGATATTGGGCGGCCTGACGACTACGACCGCGCCAATGCCGAGTTTGGCCTGATTCGGGGAAGCTTATTGAAAGGGGCCTAATGCGCCTCATGGTCATCGGCGCGCGCGGGTTCCTCGGCGCACACGTGCGGCAGCGGGCCTCCGCCGCCGGGATGGAGGTGGTCACGGCGGGCCGGTCCGGGCTGGCTGATTCACCCGGCCACCGGCCAGTCGACCTGGCCGGGGATGACCCGGCCAGGATCGCCGCGATGCTCGCGGATGTGGCTCCGGATGCGGTGGTGAACTGCGCCGGAGCCACCGGCGGCGGCCCGGATGTGCTGGCCGCAGTCAATGTCAACGGCACGTACGCGCTGGTGAAGGCGATGCTCGTGGCACGGATACCGGCACGGCTCGTGCACCTCGGGTCCGCCGCCGAGTACGGGCGCGCCGAGCCGGGTGTTCCGGTGACCGAGCGGCTTCTGCCCCGGCCTGCCGGGGTGTACGGGGCGACCAAGCTGGCCGGCACCCGGCTGGTGGAGCTCGCCGGAACGGCCGGACTCGACGCCGCAGTGCTGCGCGTGTTCAATCCGGTCGGCCCGGGCGCGCCGGAGAGCAGCCTGCCTGGCCGGCTGGCCGGCGAGGTGCGCCGGGCACTCACGCACGGCACCGATGTGCGGCTCGGGTCGCTGGACGCCGTGCGGGATTTCGTCGACGCGCGCGACGTCGCCGATGCCGTGCTCGCTGCCGCGGCCGCGCCGGTGCTACCGCACCCGGTGCTCAATATCGGCAGCGGACGAGGGGTGCCGGTGCGCGCGCTGGTCAAGGAGTTCCTCGCGATCAGCGGGTGCACCGGCACGGTGCATGAGGACGCGCCGGGCCCGGTACGCTCGGCAGACGTACCATGGCAGCAGGCCGACATTACCTGCGCCATCGAGGATCTGGGCTGGAAGCCGCGCCGCGACCTCGTGATCTCGCTAGCCGATTTGTGGGAGGCAAGCCCGTGACCCCAGCCGATGTGTGGGAGACAAGCCCTGATCCCGCGCGCTGCCGACGGCGCGGGGTTGGTCATGCCGCAGCTGGTCGTGCCGGCGTACTTCCATCCGGCTACCCACCCCGATGAGTGGGCGTGGCTGGCCGAGCGCGCGGGGCAGGTCCGGCTGATCGTGCTCAACCTGGCCAATGGGCCGGGCACCCAGCCCGACGCGGCTTTCGTTCCTGTGCTGGACCGGCTGCGTTCGGGCGGGGTGGTGGTGGCCGGGTATGTGGACACCAACTATGGCCAGCGCTCCACCCGCGATGCCCTAGCCGACCTCGGTCGGCACCTGGACTGGTACGAGGTCGCCGGTGTGTTCTTCGATCGCGCGGCGGTCGCTGCGGAGCACGTCGGCTATTACGCCGACCTGACCCGCCGTGCACGGGAAATGGGTGTGCACGTGGTGGCGTTCAACCACGGGGCGCACCCGATCGAGGCTTATGCGGAGCACGCCGATCTGCTTGGCACGTTTGAGGGCCCCTGGCGCGCCTACCTCGACGTGGCCACGGCGCGCTGGGCGAGGTCACGGTCGGCCGGGCAGTTCTTCCACCTCGTGCACTCGGTGCCACCCGAGTCCTTCGGCGACGCGTTCTCGCTTGCCACCCGGCGCAAGGCCGGCTGCGCGTACGTCACAGATCATGGCGGGGTCAATCCTTGGGAGCGCCTGCCGACTGGCCAGTTTGACCCGCAGACGCTATGACCCGCCGGTGGACCCCGTTCCCCCTTTCGGGCGTTCTCCGTGGCCTTCTTGCTCGACGGTGCGGAAACGGCCCGGACGTTGTTCGGGCGCCACACGCGACGGTCCGCCGGGTGCTCGGCTACGTCAATGTCGGCTCCGCGGCGGACTTCCGACCGGAGCGTAACGCGTTCCCGCACCAGCTGCTCGACGTGCCACCCGTGCATGTCGGCGGCGTTCGCATTCGCCGCCAATCCCGGACTTTCCCGCCAGATGATCGCCGCACCCTGGCACACTGGTCATCGAATCACTCAGCGCCCGCATCCCGAGACGGTCCTTATGACGACGCAGACGAAAGGCGGCAAACATGTTCAGTGGCGGCTGCTTGTCCAGGCCAAGGGGCCGCGTAGGTTTTTGGTGCTGGCCGGTATCCCGCTGATCGCAGCCGTTGGCGTCGCGGCCATACTAATCTTGCGTGCCAGTCCACCTTGCCAAGAAGTGGCTGTTCCGGCCTACTTCTACCCGGGAGCCGACTGGGCTCGGGCGGCTACTACCAGGCCCGTACCAAGCATCATGATCATGGATATCACGAGCTCCGGTGCGGGCAGTTCACCGGATCGGAACTACCAGACGGCCATTAAGCGGGCGCAGGCCGCGGGAATCAGGATCCTGGGCTATTCCGACACGAACTATACCCACCGTCCGGCTACTGCGGTTGAGACCGATGTCGAGAACTACAAGTCCTGGTACGGCGTGACCAATATCTTCCTGGACGGGGTCTCAAGCAGCAGCAACAGAATTGCTTACTACCGGCACCTGGCCGACTACATACACGGCGTGAATCCGGGCTCGATGGTGATGCTGAACCCCGGCACTTACCCTGACAAGCAGTACATGTCGGTCGGTGACGTCGTAATGGTATATGAGGATACTTATGCCAACTACGTCAATCTCCAGGCACCCAGCTGGGTTGACCATTATCCAGCCGCCAAGTTTGCGAACACAATTTATGGCACCCCAAGATCGCAGCTAGCGAACGCCATCAGATTGTCTGCGCGGCAGCATGCCGGTTACATCTACGTGACCGATAGTGCGGGGTGGAACCCCTACAGCTCGTTGCCCAGCTATTGGTCAAGCGAGAATGCGATCATTGCGGCAAAATGCGCCGGTGCCTAGTCGGTGCAGTCGAAGTGACCTGTGTATGGACGCCCAGATCAGCGGCAGGGCTGCCGCCCATCGTTGAGGTTGACGTTCTGGCGGACCGCGTTGAAGCCGTAAGACACGGCCCGCGGGCAGAAGCTCGGGGTGCCGATGTTGTACTCCACCTCGAACACCGCTTTCCCAGCGTCCCGGAAAGTGGGGAAGAACGCACCGCAGGTGGAGTACTCGAAGCACTGTTCATCGAGCGCGAAGTCGACGATGGACACCATCTGCGCGGCGTAGGCGGGATCGTCACCATTCTTCAGCCCGTACGAGAGCCCGAGACCGTGTGCGTAGTCCGCCAGCGTGCGGTTGAACGCCACGTCGTCGGCCATCGTGAGCGGGAAGCCCGTGTTCTCGGTGTACGAGTCGTCGATGTCCGGCTCGATCGCGTCGAAGCCCTTCCGCCGGCATATGGCGATCCGGTTCTCGATCACTCGGACCACCGCACTGCTGCGAATGTCGACGTAGCGCTCGTCTGGATACCCTTGCATCACATTGCCGAGTGCCGATGCGGGCATCTGCGAGTAGTCGGGACGGTAGTTCTCGGCCGCGCCGACCTCGATGTAGCAGATCACGTGGAAGCCGCGAGCGTGCAGGGCGGCGACCGTGGCCGCAGGGTTGTCGAAACCGTCGATGTCGTACACCACAGGGTGGGCAGCGGCGGCGCCGACGTACGCGGTCGTCCCGGTGCCCATGTCGCTCGCACTGGTGACGTCGAGCGGATGGTCGATCTCCCACTGCCAGGGCAGATTGCCAAGCGGCGGAATCCACCGTCCGGTTGGGGCCGCGGACGGAGCCAGCGTCGGGGCAGCCGCCCGCGGAGCCAGTGTCGGGGCAGCCGCCCGCGGAGCCAGCGTCGTCGTCGGGGTCGCCGCCCGCGGAGTCGCTGTCGCCGGGGCAGCCGCTCGCGGAGTCGCTGCCGTCGGGCTTGTGGTGACCGTCCTGAGGGGTCCGCGGGAGGAGGCAGAGGCAACCACCAACGCGCTTGCCAACAGCAGGACCGCCACACCCGCAATCAGCCCGAGATTGCGCCGCCAGTGCCGCTTCGGAATGGGCGTCGGCCCGCCGGCCGACTGCCCCGCCGATCGCTTTCTCCCGAAGCGCCGACTGTGTGCACCGGATCTCATCGAGACCTCCCGGGTACCGAGGGCAGCGAGCGGCAACGTGAGGGCCACCCGCAGGGGGCGGGAGGGCCGCCGTCGCCCTCACTATCGCCGTCCCCGTCGCCCTCGCACTCACCCTCGCCGTCGCACTCACCCTCGCCGTCGCACTCACCCTCGCCGTCGCCCAATCCGACTGGCTCGAAATCGGCGCAAGGGAACGAGGCATTGAGCACAGCAACCACTCAGCAGCCCGCACCCGAGATCACCGTTACCCCGCCCAGGTGATCATGTCTTCCCAGGCGGCTCTTCCCCTGCGTGGTCACTGCCCGTCCGGCTCCTTGATGTTCACCGCAGCCGGGCGGTTCACTGCGGCAGTGACTTTCGTGATGTCGCCCTCGCCCGCATTCAGGAAGGGAGCGGCCTTGCTGAAGTCCCCGCTGGCAGCGTAAGTACCGGCTGTTTCGAAGTCTTTCAGCGCGGACTGGTAGACCTTGGCATCCTCCGGGGGCATCGGCCCATTGAGCGCGGCCTTTGCATCGGTGGCAAGCTGCGTGCCAGCGATCTTAGCTGCGCCCTGCCTGCCCGCTCTTTCGGCGGTACTGAGCCTGCCGAGGTCAGCAAGCACAGCCTTGAGCAGCACCTTGCCCGCGGGGCCAGTTAGCCACTTGGCCCCTTTCGTGACGGCAGCTGCCTCCGCGGCCGAGGCCGCCCTGCTGCCGACCGGGCTGGCGCTGGTGGAGCCGCCGCCGCTGCTGACGGTGACGGTGATGACGACCGCCAAGACGACGACCAACGCCGATAGCAGCGCGGTCAGGAACTTGTGCCTCCGTCCCCACGATCTGCGTGGTGATCGTGGTGATCGTGGTGATGGCGGGCCATTGACAGGCCCGTCCCCTGGTTGTGTCATTGCCCTTCCTTCTCTTGTCTGCTCCCCTACGGGGAAGGGGCCCCGGCCATCTCGCCGGGGCCCCCGCTTGTGGACACTTGCTCCGGGCGGCTCAGCTCACCGTAAGGGTGAAGGTCTGTGTGGCCGTGCCGACGGAGTTCTTGGCGGTGATCGTAAGGGTGTACTTTCCGGCGGTGGTCGGGGTCCCGGCCAAGGTCGCCGTCCCGTTGCCGTTGTTGGTGTAGGTCAATCCCGGCACGGTGCCGGTAAGGGTGACGTTCGCCACCGGGTAGCCGGTGCTGGTGAACTTGAAGGAGAAGGCCGTCCCGTGGGTCGCCGTCGCGGTGGAGGCGCTGGTGATCGCCGGGGCCTGGTCCACCGTCAGCGTGAACGACTGCGTCGTCGAGCCGAAGGTGTTCGCCGCCGTGAACGTCAGTTTGTAGACGCCGCCCTGGTTGACCCCGGGCGTGCCGGCCAGGATGGCCGTGCCGTTGCCGTTGTCGGTCCAGCTCAGGCCCTGCGGCAGGGCACCGGTCTCGGTCATCGCCGGTGCCGGCGCCCCGGTGGCCTTGACGATGAAGTTGAAGGCGGAGCCGACCGTCGCCGTGACGCTGGCCGCCGTCGTGATCGCTGGCGCCGCGCTGACGGTCAGGACGAACGACTGGGTCGTGGTCCCGGCCGTGTTCGACGCCGTGAACGTGATGACGTAGGTGCCGCCGCTGGCCGCGGTCGGCGTGCCGGTCAGACTGTTGGTCCCATCGCCGTTGTTGCTGGTGCTGACACCGGCAGGGAGGGTTCCGCTACGAGTCACATTGGTGGTATAGGTCCTGGTTGGACTGCCCGCCGTGGTGACTGTGAAGGTGAACGCCTTCCCCGCCGTCGCCGTATAAGCGGCCGCGCTAGTGAAGGTCGGCACCGGCACGCCTGCCACAGCCGCCTTGACCGTCAGCGTGATCGTTTGGGTGGCGGTGCCGCCCGCGTTGGTCGCCGTGACAGGCACGGTGTAGGAACCAGCCGTGACCGCGTTCGTGCCGGATAGGTTCCCTGTCCCATTGCCGTTGTCGGAGAAGCTGACTCCGGCGGGCAGGCTGCCGCCGCTCCCGAGCTTGAGAGAGGGCGTTGGGTAACCCGTGGTACTGACCGTAAAGGCGAAGGCCGTACCGGCCGTCTCCGTGACTGCCGCCGTACTGCTGAAGCTCGGCACGTTGTTGACTGTCAGCGTGAAGGCCTGACTCGCCGTACCCGTCGAGTTCCTGGCGGTGAAGGTGAGCGGGTAAGGCCCCTTTGCCGTCGCCGCCGGAGTACCGGCCAGGGTGGCCGTCCCGTTGCCGTTGTCGGTGAACGTGACACCCGCGGGCAGGGTCCCCGCATACCTCAGCGTCGGTGTCGGTGAGCCAGCGGTGGTGACCGTGAAGCTGAACGCCTTGCCCCCGGTCGCCGTCGCCGAGTTTGCGCTCGTGATGGCCAGGCCGCTGTTCACGGTCAGCGTGAAGGTCTGGGTGGCCGTCCCCGCCGAATTGCTGGCGGTGACGGTCAGCATGTAGGTGCCCTGGCTGCCGGCCGGCGGCGTGCCGGCCAGGGTGGCCGTCCCGTTGCCGTTGTCCTTGAAGGTGACCCCGGACGGCAGGGCCGGGCTGCTCGTGGCCGAGAGGGTCGCCGTCGGGTTGCCGGTAGTCGTCACCGTGAACGTCCCCGCGATCCCGGCGGCGAAGGTCGTCGCGTTGGCACTGGTGATGGCCGGGGGAACGATGGCGGGGTTGACGGTGAGGGTGAAGCTCTGGGTCGCGTTGGGACTGACCCCGTTCGCCGCCGTGATCGTGATCGGGTAGCTGCCGTTCGTCCCCGCCGCCGGAGTCCCGGCCAGGGTGGCCGTCCCGTTGCCGTTGTCGATGAAGGTGACGCCGGAGGGCAGGGCGCCGGATTCGGTGATCGCCGCCGTCGGGGCTGCCGGTGGTCATCACCGAGAACGATCCTTGCGCGCCCACGGTGAAGGTGGTCGAGTTGGCGCTAGTGATGGCCGGGGCCGTGGGGGCCGCGTTGACGGTGAGGGTGAAGCTCTGGGTGGCGTTAGAGCCGAACCCGTTCGCCGCCGTAATGGTGATCGGGTAGGTCGCGTTCGTTCCAGCCGCCGCGGTGCCGGCCAGGGTGGCCGTCCCGTTGCCGTTGTCGGTCAAGGTGACGCCGGACGGCAGCGACCCGGACTCGGTGATCTTCGCTGTCGGGCTGCCGGTGGTCGTCACCGAGAATGACCCTGCCGTGCCCACGGTAAAGGTCGCCGAGCCGCCACTGGTGATGGCCGGGGCCTGCTGGACGGTGATCGTCAGCGTCTGCTGCACCGAACCATACGCGTTTGTGGCCACGAGGGGCACGGTGTACGTCCCGGCTGTGGTCGGCGTACCGGCCAGGGTGGCCGTGCCGTCCTTGTTGTCGGTGAAGGTGACACCTGGAGGCAGGTTGGACTCGCCCCAGCTCGGTGCCGGGTAGCCGCCGACCGTGACGGTAAAGCTGAACGCCGTTCCGACACTGGCCATGGCGGTGTTGGCGCTGGTGAAGGCCGGCGCCTGACCGACCACGACCGTGTAGGTCTGGGTCGCGTCGGGGGTGATCCCGTTGCTCGCCGTGATCGTGAGGGTGGTCGTGCCGGTGGCAGTGGGCGTGCCCTGCAGGAGGGCGGTGCCGTTGCCGTTGTCCATGAACGTCAGCCCGGCGGGCAGCGTCCCCGTCTCGGTGATCTTCGGAGTGGGCGATCCCGTCGTGGTGATCGCAACGGCCCCCGCCTGGCTCAAGTGAAGTTGGCGGTGGACGTGCTGGTGATGGTCGGGGCGGCGGCCGTGGTCACGGTGATGGTGAGCGCGAGCGTGGCGGTGCTGCCCGAGGCGTTGGTGGCCGACAGGGTGACCGGGTAGGTGCCCGCCGTTCCGCTGGCCGGGGTGCCGGAGATGGTGGCGGTGCCGTTGCCGTTGTCCTTGAACGCCAGCCCGCTGGGCAGCGCACCCGTCTCGGTGATGCCGGGAGCCGGGGTAGCCTGTGGTGGTGACCGTGTAGGTTCCCGCCACTCCGGTGCTGAAGCTTGCCGTGCTGGGGCTGGTGATGCTCGGCGCCTCGGCGTTGGTCAGCGTGAAACTCTGGGTCGCGCTGGTGCCGACCCCGTTCGCCGCCGTGATCGTGATCGGGTAGCTGCCACCGGTACCGGCCCCGGCGGTGCCCGCGATGGTGGCGGTGCCGTTGCCGTTGTCGGTGAAGGTGATGCCGGTCGGCAGGTTGCCCGTCTCGGTGATCTTCGGCGTCGGAGCGCCGGTGGTGGCCACTGTGAAGCTGAACCCGGCACCGACGATCGAGGTGGCCGAAGCGGCGCTGATGATGGCAGGCCCGACGTTCTCGTTCAGGGTCTCTGTGGCGTTGGTGCCGAGGCTCACCCAGTCGGACTGGGTGCCGGCGTAGGACTGGCCGAAGGCCGCGCCGTTGACGGTGGTGCCGGTCGGCACGGTCACCGGGATCTTGGTCGCAGAGCCGGCGTTGGTGACCGTGACCACGCCGTTCTGAATGCTCGCGCTGACCTGGCCACCGGTCTGGGCCGTGGCCCAGCCGTTCTGCTCGGCCAGGGTCTGGGCCGAGGTGACATCGGTCATCTGGGCGAGGGGGGCGGTGGTGTTGTACCAGGTGTTGTACTGGCTCTGCATGTTGTCGATGAGACTCAGGATGGTGTAGCCGGTTGCGGCCGGGCCGATCAGGTTGGACTGGTGCGCGTAGCCGACCCTGGGGTCGTTGTTGAGCACGTGGCTCAACATGATGTGTGACTCAGACGCGAGAACGGTGGCCTCGGTCGCCGGCGTGGTGATGCAGGTGGTGGACGAGGTGTTCTGGCAGTGGCCGGTCTCGCCGTTGCCGAGGGAGACACTCGGGGCCGCGTACAAGGTGTTGTACTCGTTCAGCTCGTCCGGCCAATTGGAAGCGTTGTAGTAGATGTTGCTCGGGTAGCGAGGCGCGCCAAGGGCGGCCCCCAGGGAGTTCTGCTGCGGCTGGCGGGAGGCGTCCTGGGCGAACGTGGTGACGCCGGTCCCGGCGAGGGAAGCAGGCATGTTCGGGTTCTCGATCCCGGAGTGCTCGCCGGTCACGACCGCCGCTGGCGTGAAGTTCGTGAGCCCGTTGGCGGCCGCGAAGGCCTGGTTCAGGCCGATCTCCTGCTCGATGGAGGAGTCAGCCGTGGTGCTTGTCGCCGGCAGCCAGGTTCCGCAGTCGATGCCGGGATTGGTGGCCGTGGGGAACGTGGAAGTCGAACTCGGTCCCGCGCCGGCGGATCCCCCGGTGTCGGTGAAGCTGTAGGTGGTGGAGGAGGTCGCAGACGGGTTCTCGGCCACCTGGCCCACCAGCCCATAGGTGGTAGAGCCCGCGGCCGCACGGTACACGTTGTAGCCCCAGAAACCGTCGCCGCCGGTGTGGCTGGCTTCCTCCTGAGCCAGGGAGGGTCCGCCGCCGTTGGTGGCCTCCGGCCAGGTCAGGGTGACCGACCCGTTGGCGGCGACTGTGACCGGCTGTGGCACGGAGGGCTCAGACTCGCCGTAGGCGGTGGCCGCAGTGATTTCGTAGCTGTATGAGCCGACGCTGAAGGTGCCGCCCGAGCCGTAGGCCGTCGCCGAGGTGAGGACCTGGGGATCCGCGACGGTGCAGCCGAGGAATAGGTGCGACCAGGTGTGGTTCTCCCAGTTGAAGCTGCCCTGGGCAGCGAGCAGGGCGTTGACAAATGCGGCGTCGTTGGGGGCGGTGGTGTCCGTGGTGTTCTGGCCGGGATCGGTGTAGGTGGCCCCGTTCTCGGTGACGCTACCGGTGCAGTTGGCGTTCGACTCCGCCGCGGTGCTCGGCGCGGTGCAGGCGCCGACGCCGTTGAAGAGGAGGTTCAGTTTGATTCCGCTCTGCTGCTCCCAGTTGGTCACGTAGGCCACGTCGGCTGCGCTCATCTGCACGTCAGGCGGGGTGTCGGCCGGGTTGTTGGCCACCCCAGGCGGGCAGGTGACGTCGGGCGGGTTGGTGGCACCGGGGGTGCACTGGAACTGCGAGCTCCACTCGTTGTCGGCGATCATGACGTCGTCGATGTCCTGGCCGAAGTAGTTGCGGTACAGGCCCAGATGCGTATTCTGGGTCACCCAGTTGATCAGCCCGGGCGCCAGCAGCAGCCACTGGAGCTGGTTGGCGTTGTAGTCGAAGTTGAGCGCCAGTTCCGACACGCCGGCCTGGGGGTCGGTGCTCGGGTGCTGGTACACGCCTGCCATGACGTGGCCGACGGCGTTGGTAATGAACGGCGTGTAGGGCGCCCCGGTGTTCACCGTGGCCGCGTAGCCAAAGGTGCCGACGTCGAACGGAACGGGACCCTTGAGCTCGGGGAAGGCCGCCAGTGCGGCGGCGGTCAACGTGCCCGTGGTGCCGTCCAGGGCTCCGCTCGTCGAGTCCCAGGTCACGCCCAAGGCCGGAGACGGGAACATGTAGCCGTCCACCTGGCGCACACCGAAGGTGGATTCGTAGCTGTCCAGGGCAGTCAGCTGCCCGGCGCCGTAGTCCGTAGGCGAATTGGCGATAACGACGCCGTTGTAGTTGCCGGTGGTGCCGCTGGTAAGCGCGGGCAGCGTCACCGAGTACGGAGGGCCCGTGCCCGTCGGCGACGCTATGGCCAGGTCGTAGGGCACGCCCTCGCTCTTCAGCGCGGCCTCCCAGGCCAGTGTCGTTACGTCGGCGGACCCCTCCCCGATCAGGAGGACCTTAAGATTTAACTGCGGTGGCGTAGAGGCTAACGCAGTGGCCCCCCCAGCAGCCGCCACCAGGCCTACACCTAAGACTGCAACCAGGCATGCAGCCAGCCACGTTTTCCCCCACGGCCTGGGTCCGGTCAAAGAACTCGCCACCAATCCTAAGAGCGGCCTTCGTGGCCGCGCACGACCACTAAAGCCGTCCGAATGACTATGCAGTCCACGGACTTCCATTCGCTTCCGGGGCTATCACCAGATGTGACGTCCCACAGATGTGACGTCCCGCGATGTGTACTGGATTACCGCATACCGCAACGACAGTTCTTGGCGACAGGCTCGATCTCCGGTCAATGCGTTAGCTGCGGAGCTTGGCGGATCCGGATCGACAAAATGTTGTCTATGGCGGGTGCCGCGTGGCACTCTCGGGATAGAGCCCTCCGTGGCCGAGGGACACAGCCGGTCTACCGGCACATTTGAACACCGCCGACCGCCGCAGACCCAACCAAAAGGGACGCAGACACCTCGTCTCCGATGGAGACCATAGGCGACCCCTCGGGTCCGCGAACGTCGGACCTGATCGGCCCGCGCGGGTGCGCGTGAGCGTGCGCCGGAACGCGCGAGCCGGCTACGCGCGCGCCCGGCTGCCCCGGAGGGGCCACTCCTAATGAGCGAAGTCCCGGACGGGGCGTGGGAAGCTTAAGCGGGGGAAGTCGCCATGATCGAGTCAAGTTCTGGCGCCGGGTCGTCTCTAATTCTGGTCTGGGACGCCAGCCCGGCCCTCGTGTGCGCATGGATCCGGCCTCAGATGTGGAAGGGGGCGCGGGCTGATGCTCGTGGAAGCGGTCAGTAAACGGTGGGACGGATACACGGTAGCTGACGTTATGGAAGGGAACGTTGTATGGGCACTATGCGACGCGCAGGCCGGCCCGCGGAGCCGTTTGGGATCAATGGGACGCCCGGCGGTCGCGTGCGGCAGCCACGGCAGCCTGGCCGAGGCTGATCCCGCCGTCGTTCGGCGGGACCTGTGAATGCACGAGGACGCGGAAGCCTTCGCACTCGAGTTGCGCGGTGGTCTTTTCGAGCAGCAGCAGATTCTGGAAGACCCCGCCGGACAGCGCCACAACGCCGAGGCCGCAGCGCTCGCGCAGCAGCAGGCAGGTGGTGACGATCGCCGCCGCGACGCCGTTGTGGAAACGGCCGGCGATGACACCGCGACCGACTCCGGAAAGCAGGTCGTCGGCGACCGCGCGCACCAGGTCGCAGCCGGAGATCCGCAATATTCCGTCCTCGTCGATCCCGGCGGCGTACGCGGCGCAGTCGGCGGCTTCAACGGCTTTGGCGCCTTTGGCGCGCTGCTCAAGCTCGACGGCCGCCTGACCCTCGTAGTTGATCACATCCCGCACGCCGAGAATCGCCGCGACCGCGTCGAACAGCCGGCCGGCGCTCGATGTGACGGGTGCGTTGATGCCGCGCCGTGACATCGTGAGCACATCGCGCCAGCGCCCGGCGTTGCGGCGCTCGACGTCAAGCCCCTCCGGCACCCCGCCGGGGTAGGCCGCGTCCAGGTACGCCGCCGCCATCCGCCACGGCTGCTTGATCGCTGCCGCCCCGCCCGGCATCGGCACCACGGCCAGATGTCCTGCCCGCTCGAACCCGGCCAGGTCGGCGAGCAGGAACTCGCCGCCCCAGATCGTCGCGTCGGTCCCGTAACCCAGACCGTCGAAGGCCACCCCGATGACCGGGCCCTCCTCGCCGTTGTCGGCCAGGCAGGACGCGATGTGGGCGTGGTGGTGCTGCACGCCGCTAAGCTCCACGCCGTCGCACTCGAGCGCGTACTTGGTTGACAGATACTCCGGATGCAGGTCATGCGCCACGACCTGCGGGGTCACGTCGAACAGCCGCCTGAAATGCGAGATGCCCTCGGTGAACGAGCGGAACGTCTCGAAGTTCTCCAGGTCCCCGATGTGGTGCGAGACGTACGCGCGGTCATCCTTGCCCAGGCAGAACGTGTTCTTGAGCTCTGCTCCGCAGGCCAGCACCGGCCGGCGCAGCCGCGGGCGGATCCTGATCGGCTCGGGCACGTAGCCACGGGAACGGCGGACCACCATCTCGCGCCCGCGCAGCGGGCGCACCACCGAGTCATCGGTACGGATGTGAATCGGGCGGTCATGCGTGAGGAACTCATCGGCGATCCCTGCCAGCCGCCGCGCGGCGTCGTCGTCCTGATAGGCGATGGGCTCGTCCGAGGAGTTGCCGCTTGTCAGCACGATCGGGCGGCCCAGTCGGCGCAGCAGCAGGTGATGCAGCGGCGTGTAGGGCAGCATCAGGCCGAGATGGTGGCTGCCAGGCGCCACGGCCCGCGCGACCCGGGCGCCCGGGCGCCGCGGCAGCAACACGATCGGCCGCCGGGCGCTGGTCAGCAGCGACTCGGCGGCGGCATCCACGACGCACAGCCCGCGCGCGCTCCCCATGTCCGGGACCATGATGGCGAATGGCTTGTCCTCACGATGCTTGCGCGCACGCAGGGTCGCCGCCGCGGGTTCGCTGCCCGCGTCCACGGCCAGGTGATAACCACCGAGGCCCTTGACGGCAAGCACATGACGCCCGGCAAGCAATCTGGCGGCCTCCTCCACCGGCTCACCCGGTAGCTCGCGTCCCCTCGCGTCAAGCAGGCGCAGCCTCGGGCCACAGCCGGGGCAGCAAACCGGCTGCGCATGAAACCGGCGGTCCGCGGGATCGTGGTACTCCGCGGCGCACGCGGCGCACATGGGAAAACCCGCCATCGTCGTCAGCGGGCGGTCGTAGGGGACGTCGCGCACGATGGTGAATCTGGGCCCGCAGTTCGTGCAGTTGATGAACGCGTAGCCGAACCTGCGGTCGGCGGGATCGGCCAGTTCCCGCAGGCAGTCCTGGCACGTCGCACTGTCGGCCGCGACCAGGGCGCGGCGTTGCCCGCTGCGATGGCTTGGCGCGATCGAGAATCCTGCCGTACCGTTCGGCTTGATCGCCCTGGTGCTCACCCGATCGATGTGGGCGAGCGGAGGCGGGTCATGCTCAAGCGACGTCAGGAAATCGCCGACCCGCGGTTCGGGTCCCTCGATCTCGACGAAGACGCCGCGTGAGTCGTTGCCGACGTGGCCTGCGAGGCCCAGCCTCGTGGCAAGCGCGTACACGAACGGGCGAAAGCCCACTCCCTGCACGACGCCTTCCACGCGGACGAGCGTCCGGATATTGCGGTCCACCTGCCCAGTCTCTCGCCGTACACCCTGTGCGGCCAGCGGCAGGTGGGTGCGCCGCGGTGCGCAGGCCGGGTGCGCAGCCCGGGTGCGCCGCGGGGGTGTACGTCGGCGGATGACCGCTGGCATTGGGGCACCTCATACCCTGGCGTCTGGGCCCCGCCCCATGGGAAGGGCATCGGGTCACGCTCAAGGCTCCCTTATCTGCGCCGCTGGCGCGATGACTCACTGCCTGGCTGACACGTGGCGAAGGTCACACAGGAGTGCTTGCTACTGTGCTTGCAATTGCAAGCAGCAGCTCTTAGTATGGAAGCAGAGGCGGAAGGAGAACGAGCCAGGGGACCGCTTCCCTGGCGCGAACACGGCCAAGCACGAGTTTCTTCCCCAGGACGGCCGGGCCGCATCCCTGAGAACGACAACTGAACGTACGCCGGCTCGAGCGGGACCGCACGGCAGGACTTGTCCATCGCCGAATTCCCCTCGCCTGACGGCGCGCTATGAAAGGAAGGCATCATGCCTACCGTCGATGTCCGTAAGTATGGCGAGACCATGCGTGACCAGAGCAAGTCTTCGCTCGAAGAGATGCGCAAGATCATGCATGCATGGGTTGGTGCCACTGAGCTCGCCTACGAGCGGATGCGCACCGAACTGAAGGACCTGGAGACCCGGAACCGGGCGCAGGTCGAGAAGCTGCAGAAGCAGGCCAAGAAGCTGCGCAAGGAACGTGGAGACGTGCGCAAGCAGGTCCTTGAGACCTATGAGGACCTCGCCAAGCGCGGCGAGAAGGTCATCCAGGATCTGCGTACGCGGCCCCAGACCCGCCTCGTGTTCACGCGGACCGAGAAGGCCCTCCAGCACGCCGAGGAGAAGGTCGAGGAAGCCGAGCACAGCGTGACCGGCAATTCCACCAAGAACGCCCGCAAGCCCGGGGCGAACAAGGCGACGGCCAACAAGTAACAGCACACGCTGGCCGCAGATCGGTGAGGCCCCACGGACGTCGTCCGTGGGGCCTCGCCGATGTTTCCGCACCCAGCAGTCCCGTCCCGCTCTCCCCTTGCGTTCGCCTCTGGCCGGTCGCCCTTGGCCCGCCAGAATGATCAACTTATGCTGAGGCGCATAAAGGTCGGAGCGGCGTCGACGGCACCCGAACGGTTCGGGAGTGACTCCCGGGAGGGCCGCGGAATAGCCCAAGGGGTGGCAGGCAGCGGGTGGAGGTAGCGGGTGGACCGGTCCCGGCTCGAGGCATTCAGCGACGGCGTGTTCGCCGTCGCGATCACGCTGCTTGCTCTCAACCTTGCCTTGCCGGGACCGGGGCACGGGGCGCTGGTGCAGCAGCTTGGTAATCACTGGCCGGCGTTTGTCGCCTACGTGATCAGTTTCTTCACGATCGGCATCATCTGGGTCAATCACCACGCGCTCGTGGGTAACATCGCCGTCGTCGACAGGACGCTGCTCTTCCTGAACCTGATGCTGCTCGCGTTCGTCGTGGCCATCCCGTTCGGCACGGCCACGATGGCCGACTACCTCGCGGCTGGCGGCCAGGACGCACGCGTGGCGATGGCGCTGTACGCGGCTGTCTTGGAAGGGATGTCACTCGGCTTCTTGGCGATCTTCGAGTGGACGCTGCGCGGGGAGGGGCGGACGCTCCGTCGGGTGCCCCAGTCGGCGCGGTGGCCCGCGCGCTTGCGGTTCTACGTCGGCCAGCTCCCTTACCTGATCGCCATCGGCGTGGCGTTCGTCAGCCCACCCGCGGCGCTGGCGATCATCGGCCTGGTCGACGTCTACTACATCTTCGAGCGAACCCCCGCCACCGCCGGCCCGGGCGTGGACGTGGCCTCCCCTGACGCGGGCGGTGCCTCAGATCAGCCGCGCGACTGACCGGCCACCGCCAGCGGAGTCCCTGCCGCGAGGAATATCTCCTCGGCGTGTGACGCTCTTGGAAACCTGCGAATTATCCAGGAGGGGCGATGCCCGCCGTCACTGTGGACGACATCCTTGTACTGCCACGTGTGCCTGTCTCGGATGCGGCTACCGGGCACCCGCGACGGGTCACCTCGGTCACCACGGCGCCACGAGGTTTCGAGGGTGAAGGTTTCCCTGTGCGCCGCGCCTTCGCCGGAGTGGACCTGGCCACACTTGATCCGTTCATCCACATGGATCAGATGGGCGAGGTGGAGTACGGCCCGGGCGAGCCGAAGGGCACCTCGTGGCATCCGCACCGCGGCTTCGAGACCGTCACCTACATCATCGACGGTGAATTCGCGCACTCGGACTCCAACGGCGGCGGCGGGCTGATCACAAACGGCGACACCCAGTGGATGACCGCGGGCGCCGGGATCCTGCACATCGAAAGGCCGCCGGAGCATCTGGTGGCCAGCGGCGGGCTGTTCCACGGATTCCAGCTCTGGGTGAACCTTCCACGGGCGCTGAAGTTCGCGCCGCCGCGCTACCAGGACATCCGCAGCGGCAGCGTGGCGCTGGTCTCCTCGCCTGACGGGGGTGCCCTGATCAGGGTCATCGCCGGCGAGCTGGCGGGCCACGCGGGCCCTGGCGTCACCCATACACCGATCACGCTCGTGCACGCCACCGTGAGCCCGGGCGCCTCGGTCACGCTGCCCTGGCAGCCTGAGTTCAACGCCCTCACCTACGTCCTGTCTGGCCGCGGCACGGTCGGCGCCGAGCGGCGCCCGGTGGAAAGCGGTCAGCTTGCTGTTTTCGGTCCAGGCGACGCGATCACTGTGGCGGCGGACACGAACCAGGACAGCCGCACCCCCGGGCTTGACGTGCTGCTTCTTGGCGGGCGCCCGATCCGCGAACCTGTCGCCGCCTATGGCCCGTTCGTCATGAACACGCGAGCCGAACTCGCGCAGGCGTTCGACGACTACCAGGCCGGCCGGCTCGGCAGCATTCCGGCGGCCCACGCCAGCGTGCGCGGCGAGTCCGGCGGCGATATCGGCAGCGGCTGACGACTCCGACGCCCGAACACTTTGCAGAAACAAGCCTGTGCCCGGATCGCCTGCCGCATCACCGATGACGGCGATAAGGAATGCTCGGGGCCATGCTCACCGTCAGCTGGGGCACGGTCCGGCTCTTCCTCCACGTGCTGGGCGCGACGATCTGGGTCGGCGGCCAGCTCACGCTCGCGGCACTGGTGCCGGCGCTGCGCGGTCTCGGGGCTGGAGTCCCCGGCGCCGCGGCCCGCCGCTTCAACCAGATCGCCTGGCCCGCCTTCATCCTCCTGGTGGCCACGGGTATCTGGAACATCATCGCCGAGCAGGGAAAGATCACCGGGCGTTATCGCACGACGCTTGTGGTCAAGCTGGTCGTGGTGGCCATATCCGGAGTGGCGGCCGCCCTGCACGCCCGCGCCCGCAGCACGGCGGGACTCGCTGTCTTCGGCGCCCTTACCGGAATCAGCGCGCTCGCTGCCCTGTTCATCGGCATCATGCTGGCCGGCTGAAGCGCTCTCGGCTGGCACGCGCCCCCAGCTGGGGGCATACCGGCGATTCCCGCCTGGCGCAGGGCGGGTACAGCCAGAGTGCGGTGTGTCAGTAGGGTGCGCCGATCTTCCGCCACCTGCGGCCGCTGGTGCCGGGCTCGCTGGGATGGACGGCCCGGCGGCCGCGGTAGACGATGTAGGGCCGCCAGAGATACCACAGCGGGTAGCTCCAGGCGTGCACGAGGCGGCTGAACGGCCAGACGGCCCAGATGACCCATGCGGCGGTGGCGTGAACCTGGTAGATGACCGGTGCCCCGGCGATGGCCGTCACGTCAGGCTGACCGCTGAACAGGCCGCGGAACCAGGGTGCCACGGTCGTCCGGTAGTCGTACCCGTGGCCGAGCATGTTGACCCCGACCGTTGGCACGATGCCGGTGAGGATGACGATCAGCAGCAGGATCAGCGCGACGTAGTCAACGGCGCTGGTGGTCGCCCGGACCCGCGGGACGAGCAGGCAGCAGCAGGCCAGCACGACGACGCCGCCGATGACCAGGACGGCGGCGAGGGTGCCCGCGGCCGCGGAAAACCATCGGTAGGTGCTCTCGGGAATGCCGATCGCTTTCGTCCAGGCCTCGGGG
The DNA here is from genome assembly GCA_963712955.1 of uncultured Actinomycetota bacterium. Lineage (GTDB taxonomy): Bacteria > Actinomycetota > Actinomycetes > Streptosporangiales > Streptosporangiaceae > DATFVJ01. The sequence goes on from CAVQKF010000022.1 coordinate 64,219, forward strand.
ATCAGGATGCCGATGACGTGGCCGCCGATCGCGGCGAAGGTGCCGTAGTGGAAGACCGGGGAGCCCCATTTGAGCAGGCGGCGTTCCTGTAGCTGGGTGGAGCGGCTGGTCCAGCCGAACTGGTCGTAGCGCCAGCGCCAGACGTGGCCGACGACGAACACGCCGAGCGCGATGTAGGGCAGGATCACCCACCAGAACACCTGCGCGGTGCTCGTGGCGCTCACCGCCGCGCCCGCGGCCCGGTCAGGTACTCGGGCGGCGCGAACGGCTCCAGGCCGACCTCCTCGCTCGGGGGGCCGCCCTCCCATGCCCTGCGTATCAGTTCGAGGTCCCGTCGGCCCAGCTTGGGCAGCCGGGCGCACACCGCCTCGACCAGGTCGGCGTAGGGCGTGCCGGCCTCCCGCAACGCGCGGCGCAGCAACTCGAGGTCGGCGCGGTGGCTGCGCAACAGAGCCTCACCCCGCGGTGCCAGCGCGGCGAAGTCCAGCACCATTGGCAGGTAGTCGGGCAGTTCGCCGTCGGCCGGCTCGAAGCCGGCCGACCGGTAGGAGGCCTTGAACGCCAGCATGGCCAAGCCGCGCTTGCGGGTGTCGCCGTACCGGTAATAGGTGAGGTACAGCGCGCAGCGGCGGCGCAGGTCGAAGGTAGCGACATAGTGCTGTGCCACCTCGGCCGGCGGGGTGGCGCGCAGCCAGCCGAGGAACTGTTCGAATGCTTCCCTGGTCGCCCGCGGCGAGGTGCCGGCGGCGGCGTCGTCGAGATGGCCGAGCCCGGCAAGCAGCTCTGGCGTCGGGTACTGGAGCAGCACCGATGCCAGCTTGTACGGGCTGATCCGGTCCGTGCTCATGGCGTCTCCCGGTCCGGGAACAGGTGCGGTGAGCTGCCCCGGCCGTCCCAGCCGAGGAGGTTGAAGTGCACCTGCCCGTCGCCGGTTCTGAAGGTCCCCTTCTCGCCCGTGCCGGTACCGGGGTGGAAGGTCTCCACGGTTGGCGGACCGTGGGGACCGCTGCCGCCCATGCCCGGTCCGCCCTCGCTGTCGAGGCTGCAGAACAACTGCTCGTGCTGCGCGGCCAGCCTGCCCGCGTCCTCGGCGTGCGCGGGCGGAATGACGTAGCGGTCCTCGTACTTGGCGATGGCAAGCAGCCGGTACAGGTCCTCGATGTCAGCCGCGCCGGCGCTGCCCGCGGATGGCAGCGCCGGGCCGGTGCCCAGGCCGAGTTCGGTGGCCCGCATGTAGGCACGGACCGCGGCGAGCTTGCGGAGCACCTGCCGGACCGTGTCCGCGTTGCCGGCGGTGAACAGGTTGGCCAGGTACTCGACGGGGATGCGCAGCGCGTCGATGGTGGCGAAGACACGGTCGGGGTCGGCGTCGTCATAGCCGGCCGCGTGGACCACATCGGCGACCGGCGATAGCGGCGGGATGTACCAGACCATCGGCAGTGTGCGGTACTCCGGATGCAAGGGAAGGGCAACTTTATGCTGAACGGCTAGCGCGTACACCGGCGAACGTCTGGCGGCGTCAATCCAGTCCGCCGCGATGCCCTGGCGCGCTGCCTCGTCTTGTACAGCGGGGTCTGCGGGGTCGAGGAACACCGACAGCTGCGCTTCGTACAGGTCCTGCGGCTCGGGGGTCGCGGCCGCTGCGAGTACCGCGTCGGCGTCGTAGAGGAACAGGCCGAGGTAGCGCAGGCGGCCGACGCAGGTTTCCGAGCAGATGGTGGGCTGGCCGGCCTCGACGCGCGGGTAGCAGAACGTGCACTTCTCGGCCTTGCCGGTGCGGTGGTTAAAGTAGACCTTCTTGTACGGGCAGCCGGACACGCAGAACCGCCAGCCGCGGCAGCGGTCCTGGTCCACAAGCACGATCCCGTCCTCTTCCCGCTTGTACATCGCGCCGGACGGGCAGGACGCCACGCACGAGGGGTTCAGGCAGTGCTCGCAGATGCGCGGCAGGTAGAACATGAACACCTGCTCGAACTCCATCTTGACCCGGTCCTGCAGACCGGCGAGGTCCGGGTCGGCCGCCGCATGCGCGGGAGCGCCGGCCAGGTCGTCATCCCAGTTGCTGCCCCACTTCGGCTCCATGTCCCGGCCGGTGAGCGCGGAGATCGAATGCGCGCTTGGGTTGGTCGTGCCCAGCGGGGCGCTGATCAGCGTCTGGTAGTCGTAAGTCCACGGGTCGCCGTAGTCGTCAATCGCCGGCAGGTCGGGGTTGTAGAAGATCGACAGCAGGCGCCGCAGCCGGCTGCCGGACTTGAGCTGCAGGCGCCCCTTGCGGTCGAGGGCCCACCCGCCCTTCCATGCCTCCTGGTCCTCGTAGCGGCGGGGGTAGCCGACGCCGGGCTTGGTCTCGACATTGTTGAAGTACACGTATTCGGTGCCCGGCCGGTTGGTCCACACCTGCTTGCAGGTCACCGAGCAGGTGTGGCAGCCGATGCACTTGTCAAGGTTCATCACCATGGCGACGTGAGCCATGACCCTCATCAGAACTGCACCTCCTGGCTTCGGCGGCGGATAACGGCGATCTCGTCACGCTGATTTCCGGTGGGCCCGTAGTAGTTGAAAGCGAACGAGAGCTGGCCGTAGCCGCCGATCATGTGGGTCGGCTTGATGACCAGCCGGGTGAGTGAGTTGTCCGATCCGCCGTGCCAGCCGGAGATCTCCGAACGTGGCGTCATCAGATGCCGGTCCTTGGCGTGGTACATGAACACCGTGCCCTGCGGCATCCGGTGGGTGACGACGGCGCGGCAGACCACCACCCCGTTGCGGTTGTATGCCTCGATCCAGTCGTTGTCGGCCACCCCGATCTTCGCCGCGTCGCCAGGGCTCATCCAGATCACCGGGCCGCCGCGGAAGAGCCGCAGCATGTGCAGGTTGTCCTGGTATTCGGAGTGGATCGACCATTTCGAGTGCGGGGTGAGGTACCGGACGGTGATCTCCGGCCGGCTGGCCCCGCCGAGGCCCTGCGCGCCGTAGTGCCTGGCGTAGTCCAGCGGCGGCCGGTAGGTTGGCAGGCCCTCGCCGTACTCCAGGATCCAGTCATGATCGAGGAAGAAATGCATCCGCCCGGTCAGCGTGTGCCACGGCTTCTTCCGCTCGACGTTCACCACGAATGGGGAGTACCGCCGGCCGCCGGTCTCGCTCCCGGACCACTCCGGCGAGGTGATCACCGCACGCGGCTGCACCTGAGTGTCGGCGAAGGTAATCCGCTCACCCGCGCGTTCGGCCGCGAGATCGGCGAGCGGCATCCCGGTCCGCTGTTCCAGCTGCTGCCAGGCCTGCAGCGCAACCTGGCCGTTGGTGGTGCCGGAAAGCGCCAGGATGGCCTCTGCGAGTTGCACGTCGCGGGCCAATGACGGCCGGCCGTCCGCGACGCCCCCGCGCACCACCCCGTTGGCGCGGCGCAGGTAGTCGACGGCGCCGGCGGGCACCCAGGTGACGCCCTTGGTGGTGGTGCCGAGCGTGTCGACCAGCGGGCCGAGCGCGGCCATCTTGTCCGCGACCGCGCCGTAGTCTCGCTCGACCGCGACCAGCCGCGGCATGCTCACCCCGGGCAGCGGCTCGCACTCGCCGGCCCGCCAGTCCAGTGCCCGCCCGCCCGGCTGGGCCAGTTCGTCGGGTGTGTCGTGCATGAGTGGCGCGGCGATCACATCGGTCCGCGTGCCCAGGTGCCGCGCGGCGAGCCTGGAGAAGTCGCGGGCGATCAGGGCGAAGGTGCCGAAGTCGGTGCGGGTCTGCCACGGCGGCGCGATCGCCGGGTTGAACGAGTGCACGAACGGGTGCATGTCTGTGGTCGAGATGTCGTGCTTTTCGTACCAGGTGGCGGCAGGAAGCACGATGTCGGCGTACGTGCAGGTGCTGGTCATACGGAAATCGATCGTGGTCAGCAGGTCGAGTTTGCCGCGGGGCGCCTGCTCGTGCCAGGCGACTTCGGCCGGGCGCGACCCCGGCGGCGACTCCGCGGCGCGGACGGTGTCTTCGACGCCGAGCAGGTGCCGCATGAAGTACTCCATGCCCTTGCCCGACGAGCCGAGCAGGTTGGCCCGCCATACGGTCAGCACGCGCGGGAAGTTACGCGGGTCGTCCGGATCCTCGCCGGCGAAACCCAGCCGGCCCGCCGTCAGCTCATCGACCACATAGGCGCCGACCGGCTTACCGGCACGGCTAGCCTCATCGGCGAGATCAAGCGGGTTGCGGTCGAAGGCCGGGTGCGACGGCGTCCAGCCCAGCCGCCCGGCCACCGCCAGGCAGTCGGCGAAACTGCGCCCGGCGAACAGGCCGCGGCCGAGCGGGCTGGCTAGTTCGGCCGCGCCGAAGTGCTCGTAGCGCCACTGGTCGGTGTGCAGGTAGAAGAACGATGTGCCGGTCATGTGCCGGGCCGGCCGCTGCCAGTCAAGCGCGAACGCCAGCGTCGACCAGCCGGTGAACGGCCGCACCTTCTCCTGCCCGACGTAGTGCGCCCAGCCGCCGCCGTTCACCCCCTGGCACCCGCACAGCATGGTCAGCGTGAAGAAGGTCCGGTAGATCTGGTCGGAGTGGTACCAGTGGTTGGTGCCCGCCCCCATGCAGATCATCGAGCGGCCCCGCGACAGTTCCGCGTTGCGGGCGAACTCGCGTGCCACCCGGGCCGCCGCGGCGGCTGGCACCGAGGTGATCTTCTCCTGCCAGGCGGGGGTGTAGGGCCGCGGGTCGTGGTAGCCGTCCGGCCATTCGCCGGGCAGGCCCTCGCGGCGCACGGCGTACTGGGCCATGAGCAGATCGAAGACCGTCGTGACCAGGCGCCCCCCGATGCGCGTCACCGGGACACCGCGGCGGACGACCGTCCCGCCCTCGGTCGCGCCGGCATCGAACCGCGGCAGGTCCACCGGCACCGCACCCGCCCCAGCCGCATCCGCCGGCCGGCCGTAGAGGGTAAGCACCGGGTCTATCCCGGCCAGATCGAGGTTCCACCGGCCCAGCCCGGCCCGGGAGAAACGGTACCCGAGCGACCCGTTCGGCGCGTGCGGCAGCCCAGCGGCCGCGTCGAGCATGACGGTCCTGTGCGCGGCGCCCTCCCCGGTGTCGCCCAGGTCCGCTGCGGTCAGGAACCGGTCGGGGACGTAGGCGCCGTCGCGTTCGCGCAGGGTCACCAGGAACGGCAGATCGGTGTATGTCTTGACGTAGTCGGTGAAGTAGGGCACCTGCCGGTCGCGGAAGAATTCGCTGAGAATGACATGCCCCATCGCCATCGCCAGCGCGCCGTCGGTGCCCGGCGCGGCCGCCAGCCAGTCGTCGGCGAACTTGGTGTGGTCGGAGTAGTCGGGGCTGACCACGACGACCTTCTGGCCGCGGTAGCGGGCCTCGGTCATGAAGTGCGCGTCGGGCGTGCGGGTGATCGGCAGGTTGGTGCCCCAGATCACCAGGTAAGAGGAGTTCCACCAGTCGCCGGACTCCGGCACGTCGGTCTGGTCGCCGAACACCTGCGGTGAGGCGATCGGCATGTCCGCATACCAGTCATAGAACGACAGGATCGTGCCGCCGATCATCGAAAGGAACCGGGTGCCCGCGGCGTAGGAGACCTGCGACATCGCCGGAATCGGGGAGAATCCCACCACCCGGTCCGGGCCATACCTCTTGATCGTGTGCACATGGGCGGCCGCGATCAGTTCGCTGACCTCCGGCCAGGATGACCGTACGAACCCGCCCTTGCCGCGCGCGCCCTTGTAGCGTTTGGCGCGCTCCGGATCGCTGGTGATCTCCGCCCACGCCGCCACCGGATCGCCCAGCCGGTCCCGCGCCTCCCGCCAGACCTCCAGCAGCGGGCCCCGCACATACGGGAAACGGACTCGCGACGGGGAGTAGGTGTACCACGAGAACGACGCGCCTCGCGGGCACCCGCGTGGCTCGTATTCGGGCGAGTCCGGGCCCACCGACGGATAGTCGGTCTGCTGGGTCTCCCAGGTGATGATCCCGTCCTTGACGTAGACCTTCCACGAGCACGACCCGGTGCAGTTCACCCCGTGCGTGGACCGCACGACCTTGTCGTGCCGCCAGCGTTCGCGGTAGAAGTCGTCCGCGCCGCGCCCGCCCTGCCTGTGCACCTCCCGGTAGTCGCCGGACGGTGTGCCAGGCACGAAGAACTGCGCCCGCCGCAGCAGCCGCTCGACCGGCTCGCCACCGGGCAGCAGCGGCGCGAGCAGGCCACGGCGGTGCCCCCCGGCATCCGCAGCGCCGGCGTGGCGGCCGCGATCATCCCCGCGCCCGCCGCTGGCGGGCCGGGAGGCCGGCTCTGTCATGCGACCACCTCGATTCCTGCGGTGCCCCAGTTCGGCGTGCGCGCCTGCCCGACGCTGCCGCTTTCACGATCACCCGGCCGTCCATGGGGGTCGTGATGACGCTGATGGTAGACCTGCGCCGCGCCATAGATGCTCAGCTGCTCACCGCTGGGCAGATGCCGGGTGAAGCCGCCTTCCACACCCGGGACGAGCTGGTTGCGCAGCCTGATGCCGCGCCACACGGTGGGTGAACGTGGCCCGCCGATCCAATAGCCTGGTTCGTTTTTACTACCCGGGGGAAGCAAATTACAAGGTGTGGGCGCCAAGGGCCTAACGGCCGCGCGGGCGGCGTCTCGCGGGCCTGAACGCGGAAGCCACGCTCGCATGCGCCAGGCACATCACATCGGCACAGATCACATCGGCACAGATCACATCGGCACAGATCACATCGGCACAGCGGGCCAGGCCACCGGACGCGCCGCCAGGCGAGCCCGGCTCCGCCAGCCCCGTTACGATCATCCCGGCTGGCTCAGTTCCTCGGCGAGCACGGCCGCCTGGCTCCGGTCGATGTCCTTGGTGGCGGTGAGCAGGGTGATGATGCCGCCCCGGGCCAGGGCCCGCAGCCTGTCGAGGGCGCCCGAGGGCCCGGGTTCGGCTAGTTCGGCGTGGTAGCGGCGGCGGAACTCGTCGAACCTGTCCGGATCGTGGCCGTACCATCTGCGCAACTCGCTCGACGGCGCTACATCCTTGGCCCACTCGTCCAGGTGGGCCGCGTCCTTGGTGAGCCCACGCGGCCATATCCGGTCGACGAGCACTCTCGTCCCGTCCTCAGGTGCCGGCTCGTCGTAGACGCGACGCAGCCGTATACGCGTATCCATCCGGGCCTCCTTCCTGTTATCCGCTGGCGAACCCGGGCCCTGCGGCAGGGCGTGCTCCACCGCGTGGGCAGCGTCAGGTCGTCACGGGGAACGTCGGGGTGGTGCCGTCGGCGGTGAGGTGCGCCAGGCACAGGTTCGGTTCGACGAACGGTTCGAGCCGGCCGACGGTGACCGGCGCTCGCATCTCGGCGAGGGCGCCCTGCATGAGGCCAAGGTGAAGCGGGCACACAACGCCGGGGTGGTGCTGGGCGACCTCGCGGAACGGGCAGTGCCGGAGCAGGATCCGGCGCTGCCGCCCGTCACCGGTGGCCTCGGGAGCGAACCCGATCAGCTGCAGCGTTCCTGTCAGGCGTTCGATCGCCTGGTCGGCGTCAAGATGCTGGAACGGCGCGGGACGTTTCGTCAGGTACCGGCCCCAGACCCGGCCGGCCCCGGTCGCGGCGTCGCCCGGTTCGGCCGTCGCATTCGCGACGAGGCCGGTGAGGATCTCGGCGAGCAGGTGGTAGCTGCGCCGTCCGATGGTTTCGCCGGTCTCAAGCGCTCGGTACAGGGTGCGAGGACGGCCCGGCTGGGTCCGCATTTCGGGCGTCCGCTCGGCCAGGCCCGCGTCCACCAGGCCGTCGAGGTGGAAGCGGGCCGTGTTGGTATGCAGACCGGTGCGGTCAGCGATTTCCTGTGCGCCGAGCGGCGAACCGGCGGCACGCAGCAGGTCAAGCACCCGCGTCCGGCTCTCGCCCAGCGAGGAACCGGGATCAGGCGCGAGCAAGGCTCGCACGTCCATTTCAATAGTTTACCTGAGCGCTTCTGGTAGAAACTCGATGATCATAGCGCGGGCTCAGCGGGCCACCCATCCCAATTGGCCCGGAGGCGTCCGAACTGGATGCCTGCGTCATTTTTCACTATCTCACATATAAAAACTATCACGTGCGGCGATACGTGTAAGCGCGATTTCATCGCGTTCTGAACGTCCCCGCGGCCGAGTGCTGGCCGGGATGAACCTCTTCAGCGAACAGATTCAGCCGCTCATCCGATCCGGCAAGCGGATAGTCGGCGCTAGCTGGGCTGGGTGGGGGATCGGCTGGCCAGAGCTCGACGCTGCCGGTTCAGCGCCGCGCCGAGCATGGCAAGCAGCACCGCGGCCCAGACGGCGAGGGCCACCCACGCGTCGTCGGTGCCCACTGTCACTAGCCACGGCACATGGAGCGCCGCGCCAAGTTCGTGGCTGGCCACGCCGTACATGCCGACCGGGAAGACGATGCTCCACAGCCCGGGCTCGTAGGCCAGCCGGACCCGGCGTATCAGGTGCCGCCACACGCCCAGCCCGATGAGCAGCGGGATGAGCCAGGTGCCAAACGCCCACAGCACCACCGACGTCCCGGCGACCGCCGGCCGCATCGCCGCCACCAGCGGATCAACGGCCAGCCGCAAGATTTGCGCGCCAGCAAGCACGCTGATCGCGGTCGCGCCCATGAACACCCAGTAAGGCGGCGTGAGCTGGGCGGGCTCCACCGGGTACTGGAGCAGGCTTATCAGCACCATGGCGGCGACGACCAGGTAGAGCACGACGCCGACCGACCAGCACGCCACCGACAGCGCGGCCAGGGGATCCGGCACTGGCGGCGGCAAGGACGTCGCCGCCACCGCGATCGACTGGGTGCCGACAACCCAGAGGAACCACGTGCCGTTCGCGCCCGCCAGCGCTGGCCGGGAGGCGTGCCGGGTCACCAGAACAAGCGGGACGCCGTAACTAAGCAGCAGCCAGGCGGCACCGGCCACGACCAGGAGGACAACTGTCGCCCAGGCGTGGCCGTGCGCGGCGAGCCCTGCGCCGAGCACATTCGATCCGGCGACGAAGGTGAAGAACCCGAAGGTTTTGCGCGGATCGCTGGCGTCGGCGAGGAATTCGCGCCGGTAGGCTGCGAACCGCCACCCGTAGGCCACCACCAGCGTGACATACGAAACCACGGTGAGCGCGAGCAGCAGCCCGGACAGGTACGTCCACCCGGAGGGCCGCATAGCACGGGACACTATTCCCGTCGCCATCACGACGGCGAAGTAGCCGGGATTCAGGTCCCGGATCACCGATCGCACAACAGGTCCGTCGTCACCGGGCGCGAGCCGGACCGGCTGGTTGCTCTGTCCACGGCCGCCCTCCCCCCACAGCGGCGACCCTCCGCATGGCGCCCTCCTCGACAGACCTCTACGACCGTAGCTCACGGTAGGGCGCCGCACCCTCGGTAGCCTGGCGAAGTGGCGTCACTGACCGGCTCGTCACGGTGAGGGCACTGTGCGCTGGGCCGACGCGACGGCAGAAGGACGCCACGGCAGAAGGACGCCACGGTCGTCGCAGCGCTGGACATCGAGAAAGGGGTAACGGTCGCAGACCTGTCGTGGCTTCGTAATCTCCCAGAGATCCCCATACCATGCGAGGAGCGACCATGAACGATCCGCCAACTTCCGACTGGGATCCACGGGGCGCGTCGGTGCTTCAGGATCAGCGGCAGGCATACGATGAGATGCGCGAGCGATGCCCTGTGGCTTTCAGCGAGTTCCTCGGCTGGTCGCTTTTCAGATACGAAGACGTGGTCCGCGTCTTGGCCGACCCATCGAGCTACAGCAGCGCTACCGAGTGGCGCGCCGTCCCCAACGGCTTGGACCCCCCAGAACACGGCCTCTACCGGCGCGCATTGGAGCTGCACTTCGGCTCCGATCGCATGGATGCGTTTGAGCCACGGTGCCGACAGATCGCCGCGGACCAGCTGCAGCCGCTGCTCGAGCGAGATGAGGCGGAATTCATCACCGAATTAGCCGAGCCCTTCTCTATGAAGACGCTGTGCGCATTCCTCGGCTGGCCACCCGAACTCTGGGAACGTATCGGTGGCTGGACGCACGGCAACGAGCACGCTGCGTTCTCCCGGGACGCGGAGGCCGGGGCCACTCTGGCCCGCGAATTCTCAGAGCACGTAAAGGCCACCCTTGAGGCCCGCCGGGCCAACGTGGTTGACGAAAGTGAAGACACCACCACCGGCCTCCTCGCAACAGAAGTGAATCGCGAGCAGCTCAGCGACGATGACATCGTCAGCATCCTGCGCACTTGGACGGCAGGCCATGGCACCATCGCGGCTGCACTCGGGATCTTGATCCTGCATCTCGCCGAGCACCCGGATATCCAGGAGCGCCTCCGTGGTGAGCCATCCCTACTGCCGGTCGCGATCGAGGAGATCCTGCGCGTCGATGACCCGCTGGTGGCGAACCATCGCACGACAACACACGACGTGGAGATACAAGGCCGGACCATCCCTGCCGGCGAGCACCTCTCTCTCATGTGGATCGCCGCGAACCGCGATCATCAAGCATTCGATCATCCTGACACCGTGCGCTTTGACCGCGATCCGAACCGTGGCCTTGTGTTCGGTGCGGATATCCATAAGTGCCTCGGCGCTCCGCTTGCCCGCCTTGAGATGAGGATCGTGATGGAAGAGTTGCTGGCGCGTACCAGTGGCATCGCGCTCGCCGCTCACGAGCCGGTAAGACGGGCTTCCTATCCAACCAATGGTCTTCGCGCTCTGACCTTGCGTTGCACCTGAAGGCCACGGAGGCTTCAGCCTCCCGAGCCGCGCGCCGCTGACCCGATAGCGGTTTTGCGACACCATCCTCTGCGCCGCTTGTGATGTCGTATTTTCGCTAGACTCATACCCGGGCAGCGGCGATGCTTGGGTTATGTACAACGACGTGGATCGGTGCGTGCGGGCCGTGCAGTCCAAGGACGCCCGCTTCGACGGGTGGTTCTTCATCGCGGTGGTCACCACGAAGATCTACTGCAGGCCGAGCTGCCCGGTGGTGCCGCCCAAGGTCAAGAACATGCGTTTCTACCCAAGCGCGGCGGCCGCCCAGCAGGCTGGCTTTCGCGCGTGCAAGCGATGCCGCCCCGACGCCAGCCCCGGATCACCGGAATGGAACCAGCGCGCTGATCTGGTGGCCCGCGCGATGCGCCTGATCGCAGATGGGGTGGTCGACCGCGACGGGGTCCCCGGCCTTGCGTCGCGGCTCGGCTATAGCACCAGGCAGATCGAACGGCAGTTGCTTGCCGAGCTTGGGGCGGGGCCACTCGCGCTCGCGCGTGCGCAGCGGGCCCAGACCGCCCGGCTGCTGATCGAGACCACGTCTCTGCCGATGGGCGACGTCGCTCTTGCCGCGGGATTCGCGAGCATCAGAGCGTTCAACGACACCGTGAGTGAGGTTTTCGCCCTCTCGCCCACCGAGCTCCGGCGGCGTGCCGCGCGCGGGAGCCCCGCACCCGCCCCTCCGTCCCTCTCGCTGCGGCTGCCGCTGCGCGCGCCGCTTTGCCCCGACAACCTGTTCGGCCATCTGGCGGCGACTGCCGTTCCCGGGGTGGAGGAATGGCGCGACGGGGCCTACCGTCGCACCCTGCGGCTGCCGAATGGTCACGGCACCGCGACGCTGCGGCCGCTGCCCGGCCACATCTCCTGCCAGCTCGCCCTCACCGATCTACGGGATCTGGCGATCGCGATCAGCCGCTGCAGGCGCATGCTCGACCTCGACGCCGATCCGGTGGCCGTCGGCGATCTGCTTCGCGGTGACCCGCTGCTCGCGCCACTCGTCGACAAGGCCCCCGGCCGCAGGGTTCCGCGCACCGTCGATGCCGCCGAGTTCGCGGTGCGCGCGGTGCTCGGGCAGCAGGTCTCCACCTCGGCGGCCCGGACGCACGCCGGCCGGCTTGTGGCGGCCTGCGGCGAGCAGGTCGCCGACCCCGCCGGGGGGCTGACCCACCTGTTCCCCGATCCGGCCACCCTGGCGGCGCTTGACCTTTCCTCACAGAAGCCTGCCACCCGGGACCTTTTCCCGCAGGACCGTGCCGCGCTCGCCCTGCCGCAGGCGCGCCGGCGCACATTGGCCGCGCTCACCGCGGCACTGGCCGACGGCGAGATCGACCTCGGCGTGGGCAGCGACTGGGAGCGGGCCCGCGCTCGGCTCACCGCGCTGCCCGGTGTCGGTCCGTGGACCGTGGAGACGATCGCGATGCGCGCACTCGGCGACCCGGATGCGTTCATCGCGACCGACCTTGGCGTCCGCCTCGCCGCGCGCACGCTGGGCCTTCCCGGCACACCGGCGGCGCTGAGCAGCCACTCCGCCGCCTGGCGACCCTGGCGCGCCTACGCCGTCCAGTATCTGTGGGCCACAGGAGACCACGCGATCAACCGCATGCCAGCCCCCGCACCACCGGTGGCTGAACCTCACCAGCAGGCAACACCACGAAGGGATCTTCCATGACCGCGAGCACACTGGCCCGCAGGACGCACACCGTAGTGGACAGCCCCGTCGGCCCGCTCACCCTGGTAGCGGCTGACGGGGTCCTCACCGGCCTCTACATGGACAGCCAGCGGCACATGCCGCCAGCCGAGATCTTCGGGGATGGTGTGGAGGACACCGGCGAGTTCTTTGCCGAACCCTCCCGCCAGTTGCGCGACTACTTCGCCGGACAGCGAACCGAGTTCGACATGCCCCTTACCCTCGTGGGTACCCCGTTCCAGCGGCGCGTCTGGGCCGCCCTGCAAGAGATCCCCTACGGCGAGACAGTCTCCTATGGCGAGCTGGCGCAGCGGATCGGCAGGCCGACCGCTGCCAGGGCTGTCGGCCTGGCAAACGGGCGGAACCCGGTCGGCATCATAGTGCCCTGCCACCGCGTCGTCGGCTCAGATGGCAGCCTCACCGGATACGGCGGCGGCGTGGAGCGCAAAGAGCGCCTGCTCGCGTTCGAACGCGGCGTCAGGGCAGGGCTTACTGTCAGCCGTCCGCCTGCCGCGACATGGTGAGCGCCTGGCGGCTCAGCTGCTTCCAGTCCATCGGCGGCCGCAGGTCCGGTACGCCGGGCCGGTTGCGCGGCACCAGCACCCGCAGCGCCAGTGGACGGATCGCGCAGCGCACCGGCGTGGGCATCAGCACCGATTCACCGTCGATCCCGACAGGGATCCGCGGTGCGTCCGCTTCGATGATGACGTCGTGCGCGGTAAGCACGGTGAGGCCGCGCGCTCGTTGTGCCCGGCGCAGCAGACCGGCCGCCTGGGCGGCGCTATCGACCTTCACGCCGACGACTCCGAGCACCCCCTCGTCAAGCCGCATGCGCCGGCCCAGTCCTGCGATGTCGCCGGTCACGTACGGGTTGTTGCTGACAAGCACCGCCTGCGGCCCGTCGATTATCACCTGGTCGTCGACCCGGACCACAAGGTGGGCTCCCTGCTGGCCGCCAAGCAGGTCCGGGAGCATCTCCAGCGAGGTGCCGACCTTGTCGTCGCGGTAGGCAGGGCTCTGAACGACCTCGGCGTAGGCACCGAACGATGCGTTGTTGACGAACGTGCGATCTCCAATGAGGCCCAGGTCGATGCGGAGTTCGACGCCGTCGGTGAGAGCTTCGAGACAGGTGGAGGGGTCGTCACGGTCAAGCCCGAGATCGAGGGCGAAATGGTTACGCGTACCCGCCGAGATGACCATTATCGGGATGTCCCGCCCCGACGCGATACCGGCGACGAGGGCCTGCGTCCCGTCGCCGCCTGCCACGCCGAGCAGGTCGGCGCCGTTGTCTACGGCCTGCCGCGCCAGCGCCGCCACGTCGACGATGCCTGGGCCTTCGAGCATGGCCACCTCGGCACCGAGCGCGGTCGCCTTGTCCTTGAGCCCGAACTTCCCGACCTTGCCACCGCCTGACCTTGGATTCATGATCATGAACGGCCGCCGCGGCGGGGCCGCCGCACGTTCGGGCGGCCCGGCGGACGTGTGGTCCCTGGTAAGCGCCGCGCGCCCGGCGGCGACGGCGACCGCGGCGAGCACGATACCGAGCGCGAGCTCCCAGAACAGCACGGCCCAGACGTAAACGACGATCACGAACACCGGTGCGGCGATCATCAGGGCGAACGCGAGCCAGCGCAGGATGCCGCGGTTGGCAAGGAACCACCATGCCGCGGCGCAGGCGACCGCCAGGCCCAAGAAGCCAAGGAGCAGCGCGGTAATGCTCTTCAGGCCACCGGCAAGCAGGAGCTCCACCACCGCGGCGATGGCCGCCGCGAACGCGAGCCTGGCCAGCCAGCGCTGACGGCGGGTAGCGTGGGCCGGCGGTTCCCCCGCGCCGTGCGGTCCGTGCTTACCACCCGCGCCATGCGTTCGGTTGGTGCCACCCGCGCTGTGCCGTCCCCCTGCGCCACGCGCGCCACCCGTTCCGTGCGGCAGGCTCTCACCCTGTGCGCCCACGTCGTCGGCCTTGCGCGCCATACGTGACCTCCTCCCGGCCTCCCCGATGGCATCACCTCGAGCGACCGCGCGCTCTTACTCGAAAGTGAAACCGATCCAGGGGGCGGAGCGGCTCACCCTGGCAGGGTGAAGCGGCTCACCCTGGCAGGGTGAAGACGCAGGGGTGAGGGTCCCATAGCCATAGCATCAAGGCCGGGCACCGGGCGGCCAGCCGGCCAGCGGGCGGCCAGCCGGCGGCAGGGCGGGGCTGGCAGGTGCGCACGTGGGAGGTGGATGAACCGGGTTGAGCGGCTGGACAGGCTTGGTGATCGCCACGACCGGGGGCGGGTACGCGCTCGCGTCCCGCCGCCTCGCACGTACCGTCGTGTCCGGGCCCATTGTGTTCGTCGCTGTGGGCCTTGCGCTCGGGCCGCTCGGCCTCGACATGATCTCCCTGGGTGAGGAGCCCAGTGCAATTCGCGAACTGCTTGAGGCTGCGCTTGCGCTGCTGCTGTTCACCGACGCGCTCGCCATCCAGGCAAAGGCGCTGCGCCGCGACGAGTTCCTCCCCATCCGGCTACTCGGCGTCGGGCTGCCGCTGACGATCGCCCTTGGCTGGCTGCTCGCGTGGCCGCTGGTCCCCGGCGTTTCCGGCTGGGAGCTTGCGCTTATCGGCGTCATCCTCGCGCCGACCGACGCCGCGCTCGGGCAGGCGGCGATCGCAAACCGCGGGGTGCCCGCGCTCGTGCGCGAGGGGCTCAACGTGGAGAGCGGCCTGAACGACGGCATGGTCCTGCCGTTCTTCGTCATCTTTCTTGCGGCGGCGGCAGGACACGAGACTGCCCACTCGGAAGTCGGCGTGTTCGGCCGCGCGCTGATCGCGAGCGTCGCGATCGGCGCGGCTATCGGCTGGGGCGGCGGGCGTCTGCTGGCCAGGTCACGCCGTGCGGGCTGGTCACGCCGCGACTGGCAGCAGATCTTCAGCGTCGCCGTGGTCGTGGCGGCCTACTGCATCTGCCTTGTGGTGGACGGCAGCGGCTTCATCGGCGCGTGGGTAGCGGGACTTGCCTTCGGCGGGAGTCTGCGCCGCGAGCCCGCGGCACAGCAAGCCGACGTGCGGGACAGCGGCAGGCTCACCGAGCAACTGGCCGAACTGCTCAGCTCGGTGAGCTTCTTCGTTTTCGGCGCCGCGCTGCTCGGCCCCGCGCTGCGGCACTTTGCCTGGCACGACCTCGCCTACGCGGTGGTCAGCCTCACGGTCATCCGCATGGTGCCTGTCGGGCTCGCATTGCTCGGCAGCGGGCTGCGGTTCGCGACCGTCGGCTACGTCGGATGGTTCGGCCCGCGCGGGCTCGCCTCCATCGTGCTCGGCCTGCTCGTGCTCGAGGAGCACATCCCGGGCGGTGAGACGGTCGCCAATGTCATCATGGTCACCGTGGGCCTCAGCGTGCTCGCGCACGGCATCACCGCGGTGCCCTTGGCCGGCAGGTACGCCCGCTGGTACTCCGCGGCCGCCGCCCGCACGCCTGGCCTGGTCGAAGGCGGCGCCGCCCAGACCCGCGAGATCCACACAAGCACTCAGTCCCCCCGCGAGGCGGAAGAGCCGCCGGACGCCCGGTGAATCCGCCGGCATGCGCCATATGCGCCAATTGGCGTACCCAGATTCCCGCGACCTGGCACTTCCCCGGCTGGACCATTTCTGCGCGCCACATTGTTCGTGGCCAATAACGCGGCGGAAATGCGGGGCCGCAGATGCGCCTTTTCGCCAGGCACTTCATCACGGCATTCCCGACATAAGCCGCCCGCGCCGTCGGCGAGCCGGCCGTAACAGCGAAAAAGCATGATCCCGAACGGCTGCGCTGTGTGACACGCGCCCGCACGGTGACACGCGGCCGTTTGCCTTTAAATTACGCATGAGGTGATACGGTGACACGCGGATCACATGTCCCCTTAGCCCATACGGAGGAATGCTCATGACATTTCGGCGAAACTTACCCCGCGCCGCCTCGGTGGCCGTAGCCATCCTGCTCAGCTCGGGCGCAGCGATCGCGCCCGCGGCGGCCGGGCAGGCCCCGGGCGCGGATCAGCTGATTGCCAAGCAGGCTGTCGCGGTCGGGACGGGCGGAGCCGTGGCCTCCGATGACGTCGAAGCCACGTCCGCCGGGCTCGAGGTGCTGCGCCACGGAGGCAACGCGATCGACGCCGCCGTGGCCGTCGCCGCGACGCTCGGTGTTGCCGACCCGTTCGTCGCGGGGATCGGCGGCGGCGGTTATCTCGTCTACTACAACGCGCGCACGCATCGCGTCTCGACCATCGACGGCAGGGAGACGGCGCCGCGGCTCGCCACAAGCAACCTGTTCATCGATCCGGCCACGGGCAAACCGCTCGCATTCCCCGTCGCGGTGACAAGCGGCCTGTCTGTCGGCGTGCCCGGGACCTTGATGACCTGGCAGAAGGCGCTCGACACGTGGGGCACCCAGAGCCTCGCGCAGGTGCTGCGCCCGGCGGAACGCGTGGCCAGCCAGGGATTCCCCGTCGACGCGAAATTCCGCGAATTGGTCCGCGAGAACGCCGCGAGGTTCGCCCAGTTCTCCCCGACCAGCCAGTTGTTCCTGCCCGGTGGGCAGCTTCCCGTGGTCGGCTCAATTTTCCGCAACCCACAGCTTGCGGGCACCTACGCGGAGATTGGCCGCCGGGGCGTGGCCGATTTCTACGGCGGCCCGATCGGCAGCGACATCGTGAACACCGTGGAGCACCTGCCGCTCGCACCGGGCGCCACGCTCACCCCGCTGCCCGGCCTGATGCGGATCGGCGACCTGCGTGACTACGCCGCGCTTCTGCAAGCCCCGACCCACGTGAACTACCGCGGCTACGACGTTTACGGAAAGGCGCCGTCCTCCAGCGGTGGCACGACCACGGGAGAGGCGCTGAACATCCTTTCCAACTTTGACCTGTCGACAATGAGCCGCGTGCAGGCGCTGCACCACTATCTGGAAGCGACCAGGCTCGCCTTTGCCGACCGCAACCGCTACATCGGTGACCCGGCATTCGTTCAGGTGCCGGTGCGGCAACTGCTTTCGAAATCTTTCGGCCGCCAGCGGGCCTGCCTGATCAACCCGGAAAGGGCGCTGATCAGCCCGGTCGCGCCCGGTGACCCGTTCGCGGGTTCCGGCGGGTGCACGCCGGCGCCAGCCGACCACGGCGCGCCAGCCCAGTGAGGGCACCAACACCAACCATTTCGTGGTGACCGACCGCTTCGGCGACGTCGTTTCCTACACCAACACGATCGAGCAACTCGGTGGCAGCGGCATGGTCGTGCCTGGCCGTGGATTCCTGCTGAACAACGAACTGACCGACTTCGACTTCACACCAGCGCAGGCGGGCGTGCCCGATCCGAATCTGCCCGCGGCTGGCAAGCGGCCCCGGTCGAGCATGTCACCGACGATCGTGCTCAAGTCGGGCAAGCCGTGGCTCGCGGTCGGCTCGCCTGGCGGCGCGTCGATCATCACGACCGTGGTGCAGATCCTGATGAACCGCATCGACTTCGGAATGACCCTGCCACAGGCGATCGCGGCACCCCGCGCGTCGCAGCGCAACAGCGCGGTAACGCAGGCAGAGCCGGCGTTCATCGCCGCGTCGACCACGCCTGGCCTGGAGAAACTTGGGCAGTCTTTCGCCATCGTCGACACCTCGCCGCTCGATCCAACCATAAAGATCAGCCCCGATATCGGCGCGGCCGCTGGCCTGGAGTTCCTCGGCGGCGGCCGGATCCTCGCGGCCGCGGAACCTGTGCGCACCGGCGGTGGTTCCGCTGGGGTGGTCCACCCATCCGGGTGACCACGCGGACGGGTCCACGTACACGGGTCTACAGGTAAACGGGGTCCACGGGTCCATTGGGTCCATTGGGTCCCACAGGGCCCGTGGGCGCCGTGGGTCCCACGGTTCCCACGGCGCCCACGGGGCTGCCGTGACGGAGTGGTGGTCATCGCTTGCCTGCCGTCCACCAGGGCAGCTTGCCCGGGTCCTGGCCCGAAGATGGACAGCCGCGCTACATTCGACACGCGGGAGGGCGCGATGACTATTGATGCTGAAACCGAGAAGAAGGCCGCCGCCGAAGCCTCGGCGGAGCTCGTCGAGGACGGGATGACGGTGGGCCTTGGCACCGGTTCGACCGTCGCTTATCTGCTTCCCGCACTGGCCAGGCGCGCGCTCTCGGTGCGCTGCGTATCCACCTCGCCGCGGACTGAGCAAGTGGCACGGCGGCTCGGATTGCGCGTGGAGCCGTTTTCCTCGATCGAGCGCTTCGACATCACGATCGACGGCGCTGACCAGGTCGCACCCGACGGCTGGCTGGTCAAGGGCGGCGGCGCCGCGCATACCCGCGAGAAGATCGTCGCCGTCTCCGCGGACCGTTTCGTGATAATCGCCGACTCGACGAAAACGGTTGAGGCCCTGCACAGTCCCGTGCCGCTCGAGCTCATCGAGTTCGGGCTCGCCTCCACCCTCCGCCGCCTCGGCAGCGTCAAGCTGCGCGACGTCGCAAGGAGCCCGGACGGCGGGGTCATCGCCGACTTCACCGGTGACTTCAGTGATCCGGCGGCGCTTGCGGCCCTCCTGTCAGCAACTCCTGGCGTCGTCGACCACGGGCTCTTCCCGCCCCAGATGGTGACCACCGTACTGGTGGGACGCGGTCAATCGGTGGATGCCATCTCCGTCAGCCGGGCCGGGCACTGACCCGGCAAGGGCGGGGAGCCTGCGGGGAGCCCTCTGTCTCTTCAGTGCGCGTCTATTTCTTCAGTGCGCGGTAGCGCCGGATGAGGGCGTTGGTCGACGAGTCGTGGGTGAGGTCGGGTTCTGTGTCGCTTTCGAGTTCGGGGATGATCTGTTTGGCAAGGACTTTGCCGAGCTCGACGCCCCATTGGTCGAAAGAGTCGATGTCCCAGATGGCGCCCTGGGTGAAGACGGCGTGCTCGTAGAGGGCGACGAGCGAGCCGAGCACGCGGGGGGTGAGCTTTTCCGCCAGCAGCACGTTGGTCGGCCGGTTTCCCTCCATGACCCGGTGCGGCACCACGCTGTCTGGGGTTCCGTCGGCCCGTACCTCCTCCGCGGTCTTGCCGAAGGCCAGTGCCTGCGCCTGGGCGAAGACGTTCGAGGACAGGATGTCGTGGTGGTCACGCAGCGGGTTGAGGGTCTTGGCGAACCCGATGAGATCGACAGGAATGAGCTTGGTGCCCTGGTGGATGAGCTGGTAGAAGCTGTGCTGGCCGTTGGTGCCCGGCTCACCCCAGTACACCGCGCCCGTCTCGCAGCCGACCATGCGGCCGTCCAGCGTGACGTGTTTGCCGTTGGATTCCATGGTCAGCTGCTGCAGGTAGGCAGGGAACCGCTTCAGGTACTGCTCGTAGGGCAACACGCCGGTGGTCTGGGCGCCGAAGAAATCCCCGTACCAGACCGCGAGCAGGCCCATGAGGACAGGCAGGTTCCTGGCCAGCGGAGCCGTAAGGAAGTGCTCGTCCATGTCGTGGAACCCTGCCAGCATCTCGCGGAAGTTCGCCGGCCCGATGGCGACCATCGTGGACAGGCCGATCGCCGAATCCATCGAGTAGCGACCGCCGACCCAGTCCCAGAAACCGAACATGTTCGCCGTGTCGATACCGAACTCCGCGACACGCTCCGCGTTGGTCGACACGGCCACGAAATGCCTGGCGACCGACTTCTCATCACCGAGCTCACCCACCAGCCACTCGCGCGCGGATGTGGCGTTGGTGACGGTCTCCAGCGTGCCGAACGTCTTCGACGACACGATGAACAACGTCTCCTCCGCTGACAGATCCCTGACCGCCTCGACGAAGTCAGTCGAATCAACGTTGGAGACAAACCGGAAGGTCAGGTCGCGGCGTGAATATGCACGGAGCGCTTCGTACGCCATCACCGGCCCAAGATCGGAACCGCCGATTCCGATGTTGACGACGTTCCTGATCTGTTTGCCCGTGTGGCCCCTCCACTCCCCCGACCGCACCGCATCAGCAAAACTGCTCATCCGGTCCAAAACCGCGTGGACCTCCCCCACCACATCCACACCATCAACCACGAGCGAGGAGCCCTGCGGCATCCGCAGCGCGACATGCAGCACCGGCCGGTCTTCTGACACGTTGATGTGCTCACCGCGGAACATCGCCTCCCGCCGCTCGGGCACGCCGGATTCCTCCGCGAGATCGACGAGCAGCCGCATCGTCTCGTCGGTGACCCGGTTCTTGGAGTAGTCGAGGTAAAGACCAGCGGCCTCGGCCACCAGCCGCTCACCACGCTCAGGATCCTCGGCAAACACATCCCGCAGATGACGACCCGCGATCCCGGCATAATGCCGCTCCAGCGCCTTGTAGGCAGGACGCTCCAGAAGCGGGGTTACGGACATGGCGGGTATCTCCGATCAGTCGGGCGGACGGTCAGTCGCGCGGACGGTCAGGCAGGCAGGCTGGCAGCCTGCCGGGCGAGCGCCACACGCGCAGCGTCGATCCCGCCATCAGCTCCTGCCATGCCTGAATGAATGGTCTCGCACCATCGGTCGGGAGCTTCCCGCGGCCCACTGTCCCGGCTGGCGGGGACTCACCCCTTGTTCCAGCGGTAGCACGACCAGCCGCTACCCGTCCACCGGGCCGGGCCGCGGCCCATCGAGCAGCGCCGCAAGCCGTTTTGGCGCGATCATCCGGTAACTATCCTCGACAAGCTCGGCGATCTCCTGCCAGTCCTGGTCCACGTCGAGGCGTGCGCCCACCCATCCCTTGGGGCCCACATAGGCAGGGACGAAGAAACGATCAGGGGCTGCCGCCACGAGTGCCTCCTGCACTCCCGGGCCTGCCTTGAACGTCATGGACAGCCCGTCCTCACTTGTCATGACGAAGAGCTTGTCGCGGATTCTGAACGAGGGCGCCGTGTGACCGCCGAAGGCCCTCTCCGCCGCCTCGGGCAGCGACAGGCAGATGTCCCTGAGCCGTGTCATCGCGTCAGTGCTCACCTGTGCCATTCTTCCCGAACCCGGGGGCCCCGCTCGCCCCAGCGATGGCCCGTTGCTGGTGCCCTGACCCCAGCGATGGCCCGTTGCTGGGGTCAGCCGGGCGTCGACACGTCAATCTCTGCCGTGGGGAGCGCCTGCTCGAACCAGACCACCTTCCCGTCGGACGTCCGGTTGGCTCCCCAGCGCCGGGCCAGCGGGCTGACCAGGTGCAGCCCGCGGCCGGCCTCATCGGTCTGCGTGACATGGCGCAGCGCCGGGAGGTGGTGGTCGTCGTCGCTGACCTCGCACAGCAGGGCGTCGGTGCGCATCAGCCGTAGCCCGATCGGCCGCGAGGCGTACCGCGCGGCGTTCGTGGCCAGTTCGCTGGCGAGCAGCTCGGTCACGTCGCAGCACGCGGACAGGCCCCAGCCCGCCAGGGTGCGCCGCACCAGCTGGCGGACCGCACGGGGGGTGGCGGGACCTGGATTGAGCAGCCATTCGGCTACGTCGACGCTTGGAATCCCGCGCAGGCGCGCGATGAGCAGCGCCACGTCGTCCTCTCTGTCGTGGGTATGCAGCGCGCGCAGCAAGATCTCGCACAGGCCGTCCGGCGTGACGCCCGGCGCTGCGAGGTTTTCGCAGAGCGCGGCCAGGCCCGATCCGATGTCCCTGCCGCGCATCTCCACCAGCCCGTCGGTGCACAGCACCAGCAGTTCACCGTCAGCGGCCGGCACCTCCACGGGTTCGAAGGCGACACCGCCGACGCCGATCGGCGCGCCGGTCGGAAGATGGCTAAGCAGTTCCGCCTGACCGTCCACGTGAACAAGAACGGGCGGTATGTGGCCGGCGTTGGCGATCACACAGGTCCGCGCGACCGGGTCGTAGACCGCGTAGATGCACGTGGCGAGATGATCGTCGTCGAGCCGCTGGGCGAGATCGTCAAGGTGACGCAGCACCTGCTCGGGCGGCAGGTCGAGAGCCGCGAGAGTCTGGACGGCGGTCCGAAGGTGACCCATGATCGCTGCCGAGCGGATGCCGTGGCCCATGACATCGCCGACGACCAGCGCGACGCGGCTCCCCGGCAGCGGGATGGCGTCGAACCAGTCACCCCCGACCTGGGCGTTCTTGCTGCCTGGGAGATAGCGATGGGCGACCTCCACGCCAGCAAGGCGGGGCGGCTCGGCTGGGAGCATGCTGTGCTGTAGCGCGTCGGCGGTCGCCGCCTCGCCACGGTACCTGCACGCGCCGCTGACGCCGTGGCTGGTCTGCGCCGCGAGCTGTGCCGCCGTGAGGACGTCGATGTCATCGAAGGAAGACCGGCCGGGCCCGCGCAGCATGATCGCGCAGCCAACGGACCGCCCGCTGACGCTGAGCGGCACAGCCAGCAGGGAACGATCACGCACAAGCGCCTCGAGATCACCCGTCCGGTGGCCGTTGGCCAGCTCGCTGGCCTCGGCCGTGCCAATTCGCGGCAGCACGACAGGCTGCCCGGACGTCATCGCCTGCCTGCCTGGGCTGCCGGGCTTCATGACCTGCACCTCGCCCTCGGGCACGGTGTCGCGCCAGAGCCCGGGCTCCTCGTCGTGAACCACGGCCACGCGGCGCACCGCCGCGGACGCGGCGTCCTGCCCGGGCTCCCCGATGCCGGGCACTTCCGCGGTCAGCAGCCCGTCGAGCAGGTGAATCGCGACGACGTCCGCGAGGAACGGCACGACCGCGTGACCCAGACCACGGACCGTTTCCTCCAGATCCAGGCCGTCCCCGATCTTGAGGGTCGCATCGTTGAGGAACTGGAGCCGCGCACGCAGCGCATGGGCATCCGCGTCCTGCGACCGGGACGCCCCGCTGCTGGTGGGTAACCTCGGTGCGTCGCCGGTCCCTCCGCCGAGCAGCTCCATTGGTGGCCTCACTGGCAACGCTACGATCTTCTCTGCGCCATGGTCAGCGAGTGTCCAGGCACCGCGGGAATCAGTGTTTCGCTTTCGCCTGGTCATTTGAGCCGACGGCAGTTCAGGAAGAGCTGGATCTCGGGCCTGGCCTCAGTGCTTGCGGGCGCGTAGGAGATCACTTCCTCTTCCTCGATCGAAAAGCCCGCCTCGCTCAGGAGGGACCGCAGCTCATCCCGCAGATATCCGGTGACGAGGATCCTCGATCCGAGGAAGTGGATAGGCACGTCGTCCACGTCGGCCTCGACCATGGCCAGCGAAAACAGGCCACCCGGCACCAGCACCTGATGGATCAGGCCCAAAGCACGCGGAATGACTGCCCGCGGCAGATGGAGCAGTGAGAAGAACGCGGCTACCGCATCGTAGGCATCTGGCCGTTGCCCCAGATCCATTACATCCAGCTCAAGGAACCGCGCCTCTGGAACGTTGCTCCGCCCGCGCGCCAGCATGCCGGGCGAGATGTCGATGCCGGTGACCACGCAGCCCCCGTCAGCGAGCTGCTGGACCGTCGGCAACCCGGTGCCGCATCCGACATCCAGCACCCGCGCCATCGGCCCTAGCCGTGCCAGCAGCCATTTTCCGCAGGCCAGCTGCCCATCCTTGTGCGGGAACGCCTCGTCGTAGCGGTCGCCGATGCGGTCATACGCCGCTGCCTGCCCGGCTTCGCGACCAGGCCATCCGACCGGCTCGCCTGCATCCGCCTGGCCGAACGCCTCGCCGGTCATGCGCAACTGCTTCCTTTCGTCATCGACCTCGGACGAGCCCACAGTGAGACCTCGGCCGACGGCCCGGACCGGGACACGCCGACGCGCAACGGCCGACGCTGATCCCGCGACTGCGCACAACCCTAAGGTCGCCCGGGGCCGCCCTGGCACCCTGTTTACCCAATATTTTCATGCTCTGAAACATGTACGGCATATGATCCGGTCGTTGATCATCAATCGTTATTGCGTCATTCTATGCCAGCTAGCGGCCTACGATACTGTCCGTCGCATTCGCAACATCCTGAGACGAGGTGCCGTATGCTGCAAGAACCGACCCGGCGCAGCTTCGTACGCGGGATCACCGCAGGGGCCTTGATCACCGGATTCGATCCGCTGAGCCGCAACTGGATCTCCGGTATCCATGGGCACGGATCGGCCCGCCATGTGCCGCAGCTAAAAGGCCGCTTGATCTTTGACGACACCGGCGTTACGGACGCGGCGGACGACTTCGGCCACATCGTCCACCGCAGGCCGCTCGCCGTGCTGCAACCCGGCTCGATCGAGGACGTCGCCGTGATGCTGCGGTTCTGCCACGACCACCTGATCACGGCAGCCGCCCGCGGTCAGGGTCACGCGACGTACGGACAGGCCCAGGTGGCAGGCGGGCTTGTCATCGACATGAGCACGCTGGACGCCATCGAGGTGTCGGCGGACCGGGTCACGGTGGAGGCGGGTGCCCGGTGGAGCGCACTGCTGAACGCGACGCTGCGCCGCGGGCTGACACCTCCAGTGCTCACCGACTACCTGGAGTTATCAGTCGCTGGCACACTGTCGGTTGGCGGCGTCGGAGGTGCGTCCCACCATTTCGGCGCGCAGGTCGACAACGTCGTCGAACTCGAGGTCGTCACGGGAACGGGACAGCGCCTGGCCTGCTCTCCCACACGCAGGCCAGGGCTGTTCCGCGCGGCGGTGGCCGGCCTTGGCCAATGCGCCATCCTTGTCCGCGCCACACTGCGGGTGCAGCCCAGCCGCGCCTCCGTCAGGCACTACCTCCTGTTCTATCCGTCAGTCCGGGCGCTCACCGCCGACCAGCGGCGCGTTGTCGCCGATGGCCGGTTCTCCTTCGTGGAGGGCGAGGCGCAGCCGATGCCTAACGGCTCCGCTGGGTGGCAGTACTATCTGGAGGCCGCCGTGTACTACGACGGGGCACCGCCCGACGATGCGGCCCTGATCGGTGACCTCTCCTACGAACGGGGAACCGAGCAGATCTCCGATCTCACCTACTTCGACTTCCTCGACAGGCTTGCCTCCGCCGTCGCGTTCCTCAAGTCGACCGGTGAGTGGTTCGACCCCCACCCATGGTGGAACGTCTTCCTGCCCGACAGCGCCACGGACGCGTTCGTGTCGGACGTGCTAACCGAGCTCACGCCTGCCGACATCGGCGCGAGCGGCGTAATCTTGCTGTACCCGCTGCTCCGAAAGGCCTTGACGGCGCCGCTGCTCCGCGTTCCCGGCGAGGACCTGATTTTCCTTTTCTCGCTGCTGAGGACCGCGGCCCCGGACGCCGGCGCGATCAGCGCCGATGCGATGATCGCCGCCAACCGCGCCCTCTACGACCGGGTGCGCGGTCTCGGCGGCTACCAGTACCCTATCGGCTCCATCCCCACGACCCCGGACGACTGGCGCGCCCACTTCGGCCAAGCCTGGCCGCTGCTCGCGGGCGCCAGGCACCGCTACGACCCGCGCGGGATTCTCACCCCGGGACAGGGGATCTTCCCCGTGCCGCCCGCCGTCCATGGGCGCGCGCTCTGATCTTCCTGGGCGATGATTTCCCTTGGCTTATTGGCGCTCCTTATCGCCTTTCCGGCCGACCGCGTGCTAGTGTCGCAAGATCTGTTTCACTTTACAGATCATTTCGATCTTCTACCTGGCTGGCCTGCGGCGATGCTCTGTGCAGCCGTAAAGGTCAACAGTTCTGCCTACACTAGGTGCTAGGTTCCGGTGCCCGGGCCGGCCGACGCGCCCTCCCCCGCGGCGCTCCTGAGCTCTTTCTCCTTTTCCGCCCTCTTCCTCAGGGACTCTTTTTCCTTGTCGTGAAGGGCCGCGGCCTTCTCAAAGTCGTGATCGTCGAGCGCGGACTCTTTTTCCCTGCGCACCCCGGCAATACGCTCGTCGAATTCGCGCAGGTCCTCGTGTGGCACTGCCTCGGGCCCGATGCGGAGCCGCCGCTCAATGACGGCGAGCCGCCCAGCGATCAAATCGAGCCGATTCACAATCTCATCCAGTCCGGCCGCGCCGCCGCGGCCGCGGCGCACGGGGGGCAGTTGGCCGGACTCTTCGCGTTCGCGAGCCGCGACGAGCTGGACCACCGCCTGCCGGACCCGGTCCAGGTCAGCGCCGCTCCTCACAAGCACCTCCGTAGCCGCCCCCCCGCCCTCGCGTACAAGGCCGAGCAGGATGTGCTCGCTGCCGATGTAGTTGTGGCCAAGCTGCTGCGCTTCACGCAGCGACAGTTCGAGCACCTTCTTGGCCCGCGGCGTGAACGGGATATGCCCGGTCGGGGCCTTCTCGCCCCTGCCGACTATCTCCTCGACCTGCTGGCGCGCCGCCTCCAGGCTGATCCCCAAAGACTCGAGCGCCTGCGTGCCTACCCCGTCGCCGTCCTGGATCAGGCCGAGCAGGATGTGCTCGGTCCCGATGTAGTTGTGGTTGAGCATCCTGGCCTCTTCCTGAGCCAGGACAACAACCCGCCGCGCGCCGTCGGTGAACTTCTCGAACATTTCCACGTCCCATCTGGCGGCGAAGTCGTGACGGTCAACGCGGCCCACGCAAATGGACCCGCTGTAATCAGTCTGTACCCGTCCGCCGCCGCCGTGGGACGGTGCGCCACGGCTTTTACCTAACGGACTGCGCAGGCGGGGTGCTGGGCGGGGAATTCCGGGGGCCGCCCCCCGGGCCAGCACAGTCTCAACGACTGCGCAGGCGGGGTGCTGGGCGGGGGTTCCGGGGGGCCGCCCCCGGGCCAGCACAGCCGGCTCCATCGATCCGTAATCGTGTTACGTCTCCTGCGGATAGCGCCGGAAGGTTAACACAGATTGGGATCACGAAGACGGCCACAGGCGCAAGCCTTAACGGCACATGTGAAGCGCACGGTGTCACGTGAGCCGAAAGGTGTCACACCCGCTGGTCGGTCGATCGACAAACGGGGCGGGTGGAGCTAGCATGATCATCCATGAGCACGCCTGGCATGCCGATCATGTTCATCCACGGGCTGTGGCTGCACTCAACGAGCTGGCGGGACTGGGCAGAGTTGTTCAGCCAGGCTGGCTACGACGTCGTGACGCCCGAGTGGCCTGGCGTCCCTGCCACCATCAGGGAAGCCCGGGCGCATCCCGAGTCCCAGGCAGGGAAGGGACTCGCCGAGATCATCGGTCACCACGCGGACATCGCTGGATCGCTGGGTATCAAGCCGATCGTCATCGGGCACTCGTTCGGCGGCTTGATCGCGCAGAGCCTGCTCGGCCAGGATCTCGCTGCCGCTGCGATCGCGATTGACCCAGCGCAGATCAAGGGCGTCCTTCCGCTGCCGCCGGCGCAACTGCGGGCCGCGCTGCCTGGCCTGGGCAATCCGCTCAACTACAAGCGATCGGTGGCGCCGGACAAGAAGCAGTTCCGCTACGGCTTCGGCAACGCGATCTCCGAGCGCGAGTCCGACGAACTGCACGACCTGTGGACGATCCCATCGCCGGCTCGCCCGCTGTTCGAGGCCGCGATAGCGAACTTCGCGCCCAACTCCCCGGCGAAGATCGACACGAGGAACTCGCACCGCGGACCGCTGCTGCTGATATCGGGAAGGCAGGACCACACGGTTCCTGACGTGGTCACCCGCGCGGCGTTCAAGCTGTACGGGCACTCGACTGCGGTGACCGAGCTCAAGCAGTTCGACCGCGGGCACTCGCTGACCATCGACAGCGGCTGGCGCGAGATCGCAGAGACCTCGCTGAACTGGCTGAAGGCCCAGGGCCTTTAGGGATATCGCGGCTCCGCCATCAACGAGCAAATGGGCAGGATCGCCGAACGCCTGGCTCGCGCTTCACCGCCACACCGAGGTATCTCTGCCCGTCGGCCCGGCCCTCGACCCTACCTGGAGCAAGCAGACTGACTATTGGGACAGCTATTTGGAAGCCTTCAGTCGGTGAGCTTGACCGCGTGCTCCGGGCACTGCCGTACCGCCAGCCTGGCCATGTCGATCGTTGCTGGGGAGACAGACCCGTCCCCCTTGACGACGCCGCGGCCGTCTTCGTCGTCCTCGAACAGGTCGGGTGCCGTCTCGTAGCAGCGGCCGTGGCCGAAACAGCATTCCCTGTCGATCCAGACCTTCACCGTGCCGCACCTCCCGGTGGGAAGACGAGCGGGAGGTGGTCGATCCCGACGATTCCCGCCGGCCACGTCACCTCAGGCTGGGTTCCGGGGGCGAGCTCGTACTCGGGAATTCGGCGGTGCCACTCCTGGTGCGCGACCCGTAGCTCCATCCGGGCCAGATGCGAGCCGAGGCAGCGATGAGGGCCCGCGCCGAAACTCAGGTGGCGCTGCTGGCGCCGGAAATCGATCGAATCGGGATCCGGGTGCTCGGCTGGGTCCCGGTTGGCGGCCCCGATCGCGACCTGGATTGGTGCGCCGGCCGGGATGGTGCGACCGCCCAGTTCGGTGTCCTGGGTGGCGACCCGCGGCATGATCGGTGCAGCCGGCTCGACCCGCAAAAGCTCCTCGATCGCGTCAGGAATCAGTGCCGCGTCCCTGATGATCTGCAGCCGCAACTCGGCGCTGCCCGCCAGGTGCGCGAACTGGGTGCTGAGCGAGGACGTAACCGTGTCAAGTCCGGCCAGGACGAACAGGAACGACATGCCGAGTAGCTCGTCTGTGGTCAGGCGTTCCTCGCTCGTGTCGGCGAGAAGCTGGCTCAGCAGATCCCCACCCTTGTTATGGCGGCGCCGCTCTTCGATATGTCGCATGAGGTACTCATACATCTCGGTGGCCGACTTGAGGATTTCCTCCGACGGTGCCACGGAGCCCTGAAGGTCGACGAGGTTAATCACGGCGTCTTTCCACTCGAGGAGGCGGTCGAGGTCAGCCAACGGCAGGCCGAAGAGTGTGAGAAAGACCTCGGCCGGGAGTGGCACGGCGAAATCTGTGGTCAGATCGCATTCGCCGCGGTCGATGAAGTTGTCGATCAGCTGGCCGGCCAGAGTCCGCACCGACGGCAGCATTAGCTTCACGGCCCGTGGGCTGAAAAACGGTTGCAGGATCCGCCGGAAGCGGGTGTGCTCGGGCGGGTCAAAGGCGATCGGCACCATCGGCACCGGACTGCCGAGAGAATCGAAGGCTCGCTTCGACGAGAAGAGCTCGGGATGCCTGAACACGTACTCGACGGTTTCCTGCGATGCCGCCGCGAATCCTCCGTGATCGACAGGCGCGACCGGCCCCGCATCGCGGATGATCTTGTAGGCGGCCGTCCGGTCGCTGGCCATCGGCAGTTCTTCGAGCCGTAACGCGTCTGCTCGCTGGCCTGGCATCCCTGTGTCCATCGCCTCTCCTCTTCATGCCTTCCTGCTGATCACTTTGCTTAGTGATGCCATGAATCCTTTTCGTCACGGATGATCGGCACCGTTGGCGCGGCAAGAAGGTCAGGAGGTCATGCTAGACCGGAAAGAACGTCTTAGTCTCTCCCCAGTTTGCGCTCGAGCGGGCACGCCGCGGGTACGCTCGACTCTTAAGTGATGCTGTGACCCAGCGGAATGATTGTGCCCCGTTGTCCTGTCCCGGCAGCCTGCCCGTCTGCCCCCTCGATGCGAACTAGCAGCACGGGGGCCGGTGGTGGCCATTTGCGCAGGTCAGGATGGATTCGTTGCCCGGCGGCGGTCGGCCGTGGCCGGTGGGGTTGCTGTACTTACGTGCTGTACGGATCCAGGGTCCGTACTTGGCCATCCTTCCGCAGTGTGGCTATGACGCAACGAGGGCAGCGGCCGGTGACCCACAGACGGACCTGGTCCCGGCCGCGACCGTGTGACCGATCCAGTCGCTGTCGACGCGTCCTGCTCATCCGGGCCGGTCGATACGGCAATGTTCGGGTTATGGCGCTGAGCGCCGTGCCAGGCTCCGGCAGCGCGCAGCGGTTGCTCGCCGCGAGCCGCCGCCCTCGCTGACCTTGGCCTGGCCCGGCTGGGCGACATCCCCGGCCTGACCGTCACCGGGGCAGGATCTACTGCATCGTGGTCCACGGCACCAGCTGGGACCCTGATGTCGCCGCCGGCCGCCGGCCGCAAAGAACACCAGGCTGCCCCCCGCTACCTGAAGGCAGCCTGACCAGCGCATACCGCACCACATCACCAGTGCCCTAGACCAAGCTTCCCCTCCAGATGAGGGGAGAGCGAGCCCGCCCCGGCGCCGGGGACCACCTCGTGCGACACCCTGGGCAGCTCTCCCCTGGTCGCCCGGAGCTTCTCACCAGCTCGGTTGAACGCTGTCGGGGCAGGCCTTCACGGCCGGGCCCGCTTGCACTACGTAGAGCGAGAAGCCCCAGGCCACAAGGCACCCGCGCTACCGCACCACCCAGGCACGAGCATTCCCGCCCGGGTGGGCGCCAGCATGCCCGCGAACGGCCCAGCCACCCGCAACATCCCCGGGCCCAGGGGCCACAGGCGCCAGTCTTAGCAACACCCGCCCAGGCCAGCGCCACCGAAGCAATATCAACAATGAAATCCCGCAGTACCGCTTGACACATGCCCTCTTACGCTGGTGTCGCTCTGCCATCGGATCCAAAAGTCGGTGATCGTGGACCGGCAGGACTGCGTATTCGATCGGTGCGAGTTCTGCCGCTGCAGGCGCTGGCGGACGATCAGGCGCTCGGGCCCTATTGGCCCTTACGGCTACATGAGTAGAGTGAGCGCTTGTGTCGCGCACCCGCCCCCCATCCGCGCAGACGATCAGTGTCCCGCGTGCCCTGGCCGCCGATGCGGCTCAGTGGCGCTACACCTATGACCTGTCCACCCAGGTGCACCTGACGTCGGGCTCGGCGTATCCGATCCTGGCCCGGCTGGCCACGGCCCGACCCGCGACAAAGCCAGCAACCGGCTGTCACCGGTATCTGATGCCGCCCGGCGGATCCAGGCAGAGCGGGCCGAGCGGGACGGTGGGTCGCGTGCGGACGCTCGGTAAGCCGTTGCACGCGCTCCCGGCGATCACCGCGATCGTGCTCATACCCTGGACTGTCGGCATCGCCACACAACTTCCACACCTGGCCGTCGAACACCACTGGAACACCGCCTGGGCCGGCGAGGACGTCGCGATCGCGATCGGGCTCGCCCTGACCAGCTGGCTGGCTCACCGACGCGACGCCAGGGCCGCGCTTGCCGCCACCGCGACCGCGACGCTGATGTGCGCCAATGGCTGGTCCGGCCTGTGCACCTCCGCACCGGGACACCCGTTCGCCTACGCCGTCGCCGGGGCAACGGCCGACCTGATGGTCGCCGCCGTCTGCCTGGTCAGCGGACTGCGCACCCAACAGGATGCGGACGGGCGGCCATCGGATGATCTTCGCCTGCCGGCTGGGCCGGCGGTGGCGCGGCGCGGCGCGGCGTGCCGCTGTCGGCGCCGGGCCAGGGCCCGATGTAGCGAGGGCCGGGTGCGCCAGCGTGGGCGCCGGCCCGGTGCGGGCTTATTGACCGCTACAGCTATATGAGTAGAGTTACCGTTCATGCAGCGTAACCGTCCCCCGTCGCCACAGACGATCAACGTCTTGCGGGCGCTGGCCGCCGATCCGGCTCGGTGGCGCTACGGCTATGACCTGGCCACCGAGGTGCACCTTAAGTCGGGTTCGTTGTATCCGATCCTGGTCCGGCTCGCCGACCGTGGCCTGCTGGAAACCTCCTGGGAGCCGGGCCTGGGCAGCCGGCCGCCCCGGCATCTGTACCGACTGACCCTGACCGGCCGGGAGTTTGTGGCGGCGCTGACCGCCGCCCGCGTCGACCGGACGACCCTGAACCCGCACAACCGTTGGAGTGAGGCGTAAATGCCCCTGCTATTTGTTCCCATGTTGGGCCTGCTGGGCATCATGATCGCCCTGTACCGGCGTAACCCGCGGAGGTTCCTGGACGGACCCACCGAGGACGCGCCGCTGCGGCTGACGCGATGGGCGGTCGGCCTGTTGTCCCCGCAGCGCCACGAGTGGGGCCAGGCCATGCTCGGCGAGTTGGACCACCTCGACGGCCGCATCCGGCGGATGCGCTTCGCGCTGGGCTGCGTCGGTGCCGCACTCGTGCTCCCACCCTGGGGACGTGCCGCCGCCGGAGTCTGGGCGATGATCACGCTCGCGGTCGCCAGCGTCGGCCTGTACACCTCTGTGGCCATCCACTACCGGCTCGCCGCCGGTGCCTGGGTGGCGGCCGGGATCCTGACCGTCTTCGTGACCGGTGTCCTCCTCGGCGCGAGCGCTCTGGTACGACGCCCCGGTGTCGCGATTCCCGGCCTGCTCGGCGGCCTGATCGTCGCCCTGGCCTGGCTGACCTTGTCCGGGTTCACCTTCTACGACCAGATCTTGCCGGACATCGTGCACTGGCACCGGTGGGTGGAGGTGATCGTGGTGCCGTTCGTCGTGGGGGCCGCCGGTACCGTGTGGGGCCGCGACCCGGTCGTCGGGCGACGTATCGCCCGGCTCGCGGCCATCACCGCCGGCCTCGGCCTCTACGTGTACGAAACCGTCGCGGTCGCCGCGATCGGAGGCGGCGGACCGTTCGACGAGGACGGCGGCGGGACCCTCCGGGGCACCATCAGCGACCGGCTCGGCAACAACCTGGTCTTCCTGGTCTTCACCACCCTGGTCGTCGCCACCGTCGGATGGGGCGGCGCCGCCGCGGCCGGCCGCCTGCTCCGCCGCACACCCACACCGACAGTTCCCGGCCCGATCAGCCCGAACTCCGAAACCCAGCAGGAGGCGTAACCCCGATGACCACACCGGACCAGACGGGCCGAGCGGTTCCCGTACGACGTGGGCGCAGAACCGTGCGCATCGTGCTGCTGTGCCTCGTCGTGGCAGCGATACTGTTCCTCGCCGCAACCGGCTGGCTTAGCGGGCGCTGACAATGGCCTGGCTCACTTCAGGGTCAGTCCCGTCGGACACGCTTCCTGCAGGGGCCAAGGAATGATGTGCGGGTGCAGGGCGCCGGAGCGCAAACCCGATCCCAACGACGAGCGATGCCAGCAATACCATGGCTGTTCGATCTACGTGACGCTGCGGTGCATGCAGCTGGTCGCAGAGCGCGGCGAGGGCAGGTGCGGCGGGGCGCGGTGAGCGGGTCGAGCCGCACGTGCAGGATCCGGCCACAGGGCCGAATGTCACCGGATACGGTGAGGGCCTCGCGGATCAGGGCGTAGGCCTCGTCGTCGGCGCGGGCGTAGTGGCCGTGCAGCATCCGGGTGAGGGCAGTCTCGGCGTTGCAGGCGGCCATCCGGATGGCGCGGGTGATCTGCTTGACCTCGGTGTCCAGCACGACGGTGCCGGGCGCGATGTCACCGAGCCGGGTCCGCGCGGGCGTGCGGCGGCCGCGGCGCGGGCCGCGTCCGCTTTGGCCCGGGCGGCATCCACGGGGGCCTGCAGGTCGTTGAGGACCTGGTTGGTGATGACGGTGGTGCCGGGCGCAGGGGCGCGCAGCTGCAGCAGGGCCGCGTCCCTGTGCTGCTCGGCGGCCTCGGCGGCTGCCCCGGCTTTCCTGGCCTTGGTGGCGGCGGCTTTCTTCGCCCGGCTGGGCACCAGCCGGCCCGGGTCATCGGGGGCGGCGGCGTAGCTGCCGGGGCAGTTGGCAGCAAGGATGGCGACCGCGATGGCCAGATCGGCTGCGGGACCCAGCCTGGGCAGGGCGGCAGGGACGAGAGAGATGGTCGTCTGTGCAGACGGCCAGAGAAGACCGCTGTTGAGGATGCCGGCCCGGACACGGTCCCTGGTTTCCGGGCGCCCAAGGCCAGGAACGATGTTAGCGATCAAACCTGGGAGATGCCTTCCAGCCGACGGAAGTCCGGTCCGACCTTCCGGTCGGAATGTATCAGACCCGGGACGACCCGCCTCTGAACATTTAGACGCCGTCACAGGAGGGGGAGGGCGCCCATGTCCTTGGATCAGCATGCTAAGCTACCCGTGGCTGCGGCGACTTCGTACGCGAGACGCGGCTCGAATGATGTAGCGACGGCGGCGGAATCGTTCGCCCACTTCGCCCACGGTATGTTCAATGCCGAGTTGCCGCGCCGCGGTCGCGATCACGTGGTCACGTTGTTTGCTGATCATCTCGGATTGCAGTTGGCGTGCGTGACCTTGCCGCGGAGCGAAGCCGTCGCGGACTATTTCTCGAGTCTTTCCGTAGTATCTGGCCGCGCGACCGTAGTATACCACGGGCGCAGGACCCATCCTGAGCACGCGCGCGCGGCCAACCTGGCCCGCCGCGGCGTCACCGGTCCAGTTACCGTTCTCGACGGGGGGAAGGGGCTTTTCGCCAACGCAGGCGGCTCACGCCGGTTGGTGGCCGGGCTCGGCGAGGAATATCTCATCACGCAAGTCGGGCTTAAGATCTATAACTGCCGCTACTTCATCCACTTCATCCACGCGCCACTAGAGGCCACGCTGGGCATCTTGAGGTCGAACGGTTGGAAAGCGGACAACATCGCACACATCGACGTCTACACGCCAGCACACGGATCAGTCCAAGTGGGATCCATCACGCATCACCGAGCCCAGGTCGGCGGCCGGTTCAGTACTCACTTGACCCTCGCCCTCGCATTGGTCACCGTCACCACCCACGCCGGTGAGAGCCGAACCCGCCGGGTCCGCTTTGCCAAGGGCACCCCGCAGAATCCGATGTCTTTCGATGAAATATGGGCGAAGTTCCGCGCCAGCACCGCGGAACTACTGCCCGAACTCGTCGCCGACGGCATCCGCGACGACCTGCAAGGGCATCGAATCGCTACCGCTGATCGGCGAGTTAGTCGATCAGTTCGTCGTAAGGCTTCCTGCCGCGGCGTAAACCCGCGCCATGGTCGGAGACGACCCCCTCTGCATGCTGACCGCGCCGATCCCCGCCACCGGCCTCGTACTGGAACGGGCCGGACTGACCGTCGACGAGATCGATGTCTTCGAGATGAACGAGGCCTTCGCGCACCGGCAGTCGTTACGGGCATGCAGACCATGTGCGAGGGCGGCGGCCTCGCCAACGCCACGCTGATCGAACGGCTCGACCACTAGGAACTCAATTGCTAGAAACTCAATTGCTAGAAAATGGAAACCGAGGTCCGGCCTGTTCACGGGGTTAGGCGGGGTTAGACGGGCGGGCCGGACCACCGCCGGGGGCGCGACCCAATTGTACACAGTCATATACCTTATCAACTTAATAAGGTTAGTCCTGTTAGGAGAGGCGCCGTGAAGACGGTGAGCAATTTTACTACCATACCGCCGCCGGCCCGATTGCCGATCATGGGTACGGCCAGCGCGCACATGATGGTCAAGGTCGGGGGTGAGCTCGGTCTCCCTCCATCGGAGGTTCTCGCCGACACCGGGCTAATTATGGAGGAATTGAACGATCACACGCGGACCATCCGGATGGACGAGGAGTTGACGCTGGCCCGCAACATCGTGGGCCGCCTCGGTGATCTTCCCGCGTTGGGTATGATGTTCGCTCTTCATTATCGAGTCTCCCTTTATGGGAGCCTCGGCTGGGGGATGCTGTCCTCGCCCACCGGACGAGATGCGCTGAACCTCGGCCATCAGTTCCTAGACCTCTCCTACGCGTGCTGCGCCATGAGCCCTTATGAAGAGGATGGCCAGTACCGCATCATCGTGGATGGCCGAGAGCTTCCGGAGGATATACGTGAGTTCTTTGTGCAACGTTCCGTCATGGCGCTCGTCCGGCTGCTCCGCGACCTGCTGCCCGGCGATGGCTGGTTGCATTGGGTCTCCTTCACAACGCCCGAACCGGCGCATCCGCAACGCTTCCGGGAACTGCTGCAAACGCCGGTGTTCTTCGGTCAAGGGCTGACGCAGGTCGCGGTGGACGCCAAGGCCGTAGACCGGCCACTGCCCATGGCCAACGAACTGGCGCTCAAGGCAGCACGAGCACAGTGCGCTCGGCTGCTGGCCCATCGGCGGCAGAGGGTAGGCGTGTCCGGTAGCGTGCGGGAGTTCCTGGCCCAGACCATGCCGGACCTCCCGAACATCATCCAGGCGGCCAAGGCGATGGGGCTGAGCGAGCGCACCCTGCGCCGTAGGCTCGCTGAGGAAGGCACCTCCTTCAAGGAGGTGATGGATCAGTCCCGCCGGGCGCTCGCCGAGGACCTGCTGCAGCGTGGCATGGCGCCCTCCCAGGTAGCGCGGCGCATCGGCTACACCGAACCCGCTGCTTTCAGTCACGCGTTCAGGCGATGGAACGGCGTGGCACCCAGCGAGTATGTCCTGGGCGGACCGGCCGGTGTTCTCGTCACGGGTGCCGAAGAGGTCGCCTAGGTAGCTGGTGTTTTGGGGTGACGGCGCCCGGTCAATGATGACCCTTCTTGGAGAACGGTCCGGATGTGACCGTTTTCGTGCTGGGGCTGGCCGATTCCCGGCCATGCTCACCGTAGCTACCTTTCGCCTCCGGGATATTGAAGATCGAGTCATGTTGTGGCGTGTGTGACGGCTGTTGTGCGGGACGGTGTCGCCGGTTTTACCGGGGGTGGCGGTCAGGCCGCGAGGTGCGGCTGCTGGGCGAGGTCGGTGATGGCGGCCTGGTAGGCGCGGGCGGCTTTGCGCAGGCGGGTGTCGGCGGGCGGGTCGGGGTCGGTGATCTGGGCGAGGCCGGGGATGAGGAAGCGCTGGGCCAGGTGGGTAAGGAACAGGGCGTGTGCCAGGCCGGTGGGGGTGACCTGGTAGCCGTGGCTGTGGGGGATGCGTTCGATGATGCCGTGGGCGCGTAGTCTGCGCAGGTCGTAGCTGATCTGTCCGCTGGTCATGACCTCAGCTGACAGCCCTGGCAGGGGGGCGAGGTGGTGGCGCAGGACGCGGTTGGTGAAGCCGGCGGGCAGCAGCGGGAGAGCGCAGCAGATGCTCAGGAGGGCCCGGACGCCGGGGTCGGTGAAGCGCATCCCGGGGATGCGGGTGACGGCCTGGGTGATGACGGGTTCGATGAGCGCGGCGAGGGCGGCTGCTCCGTCGGCGGGATCGTGGCTGATGCATTCAACGTCCAGGAGACGCCGGTTGGCGGTGAAGCCGACCTCCGCCAGCGCGGGGAGGTTCGTCAGCTCTGTGCCGATGTCGAAATCGCGGGGCTGGTTGATGGTGGTTTCGGTCCGTAGCGCCAGTCCTTCCTTGTACTGCTTGACCTGCGTCTTCTTGGAGTACAGGTAGAGATACGGCGCGACCCCGTCGGTGATGACCTGCGTGCGGAAGCTGCCGGGGGTGCGGCCCTTGCCGCGCCGGCGGGTCTGCCGGTCGAACACGATGCCGGCCTTGTCGGGCCGGCCGATGTCGATGTTGTCGCGGATCAGCTGCCCGGAGAAGATCCGCCCGGACAGCGGCCGGTCCAGGACCTGCGTGGTGGCGAACTCGATCTGCTGGACCGGCAGCTCCCAGTGGTAGTCCGGCCTCCTCATCCTCAGCGGTGAACGGGTGCGGCAGCCGGGCCAGCCACTTGCCGGCAAACCGGTAGATCTTCTCCTCGGTCAGGTCGTCGCAGATGTCCTGCACGGCCGCGGTGTCCTCGGCCGCGCCGAACGCGTTGTCCAGCGCGGTGATGAGGATTCCGACCGAATCCGAACACTGATTCCGGTCGAATCCGAACGCCGGTTCCGGGAGTTTCCGAACACTTGGCGGGCGGGCTGCGGCGTGGCGCCGGCATGGGGCGTCTGGGGGCACGGAACGCTCCCTCGGACATTTCCCACATCCGAGGAGACGGCGCCGATGCCCGACCCCGCGTCGCCATGCGAAATATCCGTGAAGTTCTCAGGCTGACCTTCGGCGAAGGGCTGAGCCGGCGCCAGGTCAGCGCGTCGTCCGGCGTCCCGCTGACCACCGTTTCTGACTATGTGGGGCGGGCGGTGCTGGCCGGCGTGGGGCTGGCCGCTGCCCGAGGACCTGGACGATGAGGGGCTGGAGCGGCTGCTATACCGGCACGCTCGGGCCTGAAGGGGTCCATCGGGTTGTGCGCCCTCCTCACATCGCCTAAGCCTGAAAGATCAACCCCAAGTTCGGTCAACAGGGGACACGATGCGGCTCCTGCTCACCTTCACCTGCCAGCAGCGCGAGAAGGAACCCTGCAAGCTGGACCGACCTCGACGCGCCGGCGGTCGGCGCGTTCCTCACCCACCTGCAGACCACCCGCCGGAACGGCGTCACCACCCGCAACGCCCGGCTCACCGCGATCCACTCGCTGTTCCGCTACGCATCCCTGCACGTCCCCGAGCACGCGGAACTGATCTCCCGGGTGCTGGCCATCCCCGGCAAGCGCCACGATCACCCCACCGTGTGCTTCCTCACCCGGGATGAGATCAGCGCGCTGCTGGCGGCCCCCGACCCCGCGACCTGCGCGGCCGCCCGCGCCATCACGCCTTGCTCTTGGTCGGCGTCCAGGCAGGCCTGCGGGTCTCCGAGCTCACCGGCCTCACCGTCAGCGACCGTCCCGCACAACAGCCGTCACACACGCCACAACATGACTCGATCTTCAATATCCCGGAGGCGAAAGGAAGCTACATGCTCACCCTGTCCGACCCATCATTTACGGACGGCTTGATTCGCCGGGTTTGTCAAGTCTTCGGTGTAATTGATCTTGTG
Organism: uncultured Actinomycetota bacterium; assembly: GCA_963712955.1. Taxonomy (GTDB): domain Bacteria; phylum Actinomycetota; class Actinomycetes; order Streptosporangiales; family Streptosporangiaceae; genus DATFVJ01. The sequence continues at coordinate 103,073 of CAVQKF010000022.1, forward strand.
GGTTCTACTTCCGTCCGGACAGGCGTCCGTCGAAGGTGATGTCGAAGGCGTTGAAAGCGGCCTTCCCTCGGTTGGTCCAGCGCTTGCGGCCCTGCCCGGTGGGGTCCAGGCTCATGATCGCCAGGTAGAGGCACTTGAGGGCGGCCTGCTCGGTGGGGAAGTGGCCGCGGGCGTTCACGGCGCGGCGGAGCCGGGCGTTGATCGATTCGATCGCGTTAGTGGTGCAGATGACGGTTCTTATTTTCCGGCCGGACCGCAGGAATGGCACGAATTCCGCCCACGCATTCTCCCACAGCCGTATAATGGCGGGGTAGCGTTTCTCCCATTTTCCGCAGAACTCGGCGAACCGGTCGAGCGCCTCCGTCTCGGACGCGGCGGTGTCGACCGGCTTCAGGTCTTTCGCGATCTGCGCCCAGTCCTTTTTCGACGCGTACTTGATGAATTCCGCAGGAGATGGACAGTGCAGGTTTGCACGATTGTCTTCTCCCAGACGGTGCTTACCGCGTCGGGCAGGCCCTTCAGCCCGTCGCAGACCAGCATGCACACATCCCGCACACCGCGGTTCTTGATTTCCGACAAGACCCGCAGCCAGTATTTCGCCCCTCCCCGTCGCCGTGCTCCCCGGCCCACAGGCCCAGCACGTCGCGCTCCCCGTCCACGGTGACCCCCAGGGCCAGGTAGATCGGCCGGTTCGCGACCTGGCCCTCGCGGATCTTCACGTTGATCGCGTCGATGAAAACCACCGCGTAAACGGAATCCAATGGCCTGCTTTGCCATTCCGCCAAACCCTCCATCACCCGGTCGGTGATCGCCGTGATCGTCTGCTTGGACACCTCCGCGCCGTACACCTCGGCCAGGTGCGCGCTGATCTCCCCGTGGGTCAGCCCCTTCGCCGACAGGGAAATGACCAGGTCATTCACTCCGGTCAGCCGCCGCTGCCTTTTGGCGACTATTTTCGGCTCGAAAGTGGACTCCCGGTCCCGCGGCACCGAGAGCTCGACCGGGCCGGCCTCGGTAAGCACGGTCTTCGGCCGGTGGCCGTTGCGGGAATTCCCGCCGTCGCGGCCCGCCGGGTCGTGCTTGCCGTAGCCGAGATGGTCGTCCAGCTCGCCCTCCAGGGCGCCCTCCACCACCTTCTTCGTCAGGCCGCCCAGCAGCCCGCCCTCGCCGGTGAGCCGCAGCCCGCCCGCGCGCGCCCGCTCGGTCAGCTCGCGGAGCAGCTCCTCATCAGCCGCGGCCAGGAACTCGGCTGGGCTCAGGTCGGCAGTCACATCAGTCACTGGTGACTCCTCTGACTCGGGAGCTACACGGTTGAGATTACAGTCCCGATTCGCCACGCACCGGATCCGTTTCAAGCCGTAACCGGTGCGTAGCCGAATGAGTTTAGTTTCGGTCACGGCAGATTTGCGCCGGCCGTACTCCCTGATCTCGGAGCAGTTTGGACCGTTTGGCCGCTACAACCAAACGGTCGGCCGCTGCGAGCAATACGTGTTGGCCGACCGGGTCAATACGATTGCGGCGTTCGACTAGATCAAGATGTTTCTTCACTGTCTTGGACAGTGCGTATAAGAATGGGATCCTGTTCAATGGGCCTTGTTTCCACTGAGTCTTTTTCGCTTCTTGGCTGGCTTGAATCGCCCCGTTCGGCGAGCGGTTTGCACGTGGCCGAGCCGAACGGTGGCTGGTCGTACACGAGCTATCCGGATCTGGCCGATGAGGTGCTGCGCTTCGCAGGGGTCTTGCGGGACGCCGACGCCGAGCCGGGCGCCGTGGTCGCCCTGCTGGCCACTGAGGTCAAGAGCTTCGTAGTGGCGTTCATGGGGACGCTGGCGGCGGGGCTCACCCCCGCTCCGGTCGCTCCGCCGCGCTCTTACCGGACCACCGACCGCTACCTCGGCCATCTCACGCGGATCTTCGAGGTAGCCGAGCCGGCGATCGTGGTCACCCAGGCGGAGACGCACGAGGCGGCCGTGGCCACACTCCGCGAGGTCGGCGGGAAGGCGACGATCGTGCCGGCCCCATCGGCCAAGGAGTCGGCGCCGCTGCCGGAGGAGCCTCTCGCCGAGTCTGTGTCCAGGCAAGGGGAGGAACTGGCGCTGTTGCAGTTCACCTCGGGATCGAGCGGGAACCCCAAGGCCGTCCGGGTGAGCTGGGGAGCGCTGACCTCCAACATCGTGGCCATCACCGAGTGGCTGGGCACCCGTACCGAGGACGCCTTCGCGAGCTGGCTGCCGCTCTTCCACGACATGGGCCTGGTCGGCGCGATGATCATGCCGGTTACCACCGGGACCGATCTGTGGATCATGACACCGGAGCAGTTCATCCGCTCGCCGGAGCGATGGCTCGAGTGTTTCGGTCGACACGGGGCGACGCTGACGACGGCTCCGAGCTTCGGTTACGCCTACTGCGCGAAGCGGGTGCGCCCCGAGCAGTTGGAAGGCAGTGACTTCTCCGCCTGGCGGGTGGCCATCCTCGGCGCCGAGCGGATCGACCCGGTGGCGGTCGCGGACTTCACTTCACTGGTGCGGCCGTTCGGCTTCGACGAGGGAACGCTCATGGCGGCGTACGGCCTCGCAGAGGCGACCCTTGCGGTCACCGGTGTACGGCCCGGTGAGGCATCCCCGCTGGTGCGCATGCAGACGGGCCACGCCGACTTCGCTGAGCAGGTCTCAGCCCTCGGGCGGGGCAAGCTCGGCTATGACCGCGCCGAGGGGAACTGGCTGGTCGGCTGCGGCCGACCGATCGGCGACCTGCAGGTCCAGATCCTCGACGAGGACGGTGTTTCGCTGCCCGATGGCCACTTCGGCCAGATCGCAGTGACCGGGTCTTCGCTGGCCGACGGCTACCTGCACGGCGACGGACGGATCTCGCTGTTCGGCTCACAGCTGCGCACCGGCGACGGAGGCTTCCGCCTCTCAGGAGAGCTCTACGTGGTCGGCCGGGTCGCCGACAGCCTCAAGGTGCGGGGAGCGACTCTCTTCGCCGAGGATCTCGAGGCGGAGCTGGCCCGGCTGGCCGGCCTCAGTGCCGGACGCCTGGTCGTACTGCTTGGCGCGGTGGACGGCGTTGACCATGCCGTCCTGTTGGTTGAGGATACGACCGCCGATGGCTGGCTGGACCGAGCGCTCAACGTACTGCGCGCCTCGACGGCCAACCAGGTCAGCCTTTCGGTGCTGCTCGGTCGGCGCGGGGCCATCGAACGTACCTCAAGTGGCAAGCCGCGCAGGCGGATCTTGTGGCGAGCACTGCTGGACGGCACAGCCGTCGGCTGGAGCCCGGCGTTCGGGGCGCCTCCCAGTCCCGTAGGCATCCAACACAGTCCAGGAGATGCGTCATGACCCCAGTGACCGACCAGATCGTCGACATTCTCGAGACCGAGCCGGTGCGAAGCAAGCGGCTGCCGGAGCCGCGCGCGTTGTACGACCGGTGGGAGAAGCAGCAGTGGGCCATCGCCGACGTTGATGTGCGGCGTGACCGCCCGCAGTGGGAGACCATGCGGACCTTCGCTCGCAACCAGCTTTTCGAGGCGCTGGCCGAGCTGGAGGTCGGCGAGGTATTCGTCTCCCGAACGCTCAGCGGGCTGGTCACTCACGCGCCCACCGACGCCGATCGTCTCTACCTCAGCACCCAGGTGGCCGATGAGGCGCGCCATGTCCAGTTCTTCCAGGACTACCTGCACTTCGCCGTCGGCGAGGCGCAGACCCTGACCGAGGCCGAGCAGGCCGACGACTCCTCCTACGGCCGGATCTTCCAGCCGCGGCTGCGGGCCAGTATCGACCGGGTGTACGAGCTGGACGGCGACGTGCTCGCCTGGCATACCGCGATTGTCGAGTACCACCTGGTCACCGAGGGTGTACTCGCTGCAGCGGCCTTGCACAGCACGCGGGCGTTGGCCCGCCGGTTCCAACTCGCCGCGCTCGAGGAAGGGCTGGGCAATGTCGCCAGGGATGAGTCGCGGCACCTGACCTTCGGCCTGGCGGCAACGCGTCGCGCCGTCCAATCAGGCCATGCGGAGGAGGTCTACCAGATCTACCTGTCCGCTACCCAGCTTGCCGCCCGGGTACTGGTGAACCCCCACAAGAAGGCGGTTTGCCCGGTCCTGCCGACGGCCCTTGCCTTGCGGGCCGGGCAGATCCGTGACCAGTGGAGCATCACCAAGGGCCGCGCGCTGCGGCAGTTGCGCCTGATCAGCCTTGGCGAACGGCACGACGAGGTCGCCGCTGCCTGGGAGGGAGCTTGCGTCCAGGCCATGGAGGAGTACAGGCAGATCTGGGGTGCCGAGCACCCCGTGGCGAAGGTCGCCAACACCAACGCGATAGGAGCGTGAACCAACGATGAGCAACGACGTTGCGGTCCGGGTGCGCAAGCTAGTGGGAGACCTGGTACCGGCGGGTGGCAGGGAAGCCGCTTCGAGCGACCGGCTGGTCGAGGACCTTGGATATGACTCGGTCGCCATGGTTGAGCTCGCGGTGGCCCTCGAGGTCGAGTTCGACCTACAGGACATCGCCGAGGACGAGGCCATGAGCCTCGTCACGGTGGAAGACATCGAGTCGACGATCGCCCGGCTGGTGACCAAGTGACGCTGAACGCCGAACTGGACGACCCGTACATCCTGGGTCCTGAGCAGGCGGATTCGCTGCTTAAAGGCGCGAAGTGGTCACGCTACGCGGCACTGGGCGACTCCATGGTCGAGGGGATCCTGGAGCCGTTGGAGGGATACGAGCCGACCTGCTGGGCCGACCGGGTCAACGCCTCACTGCTGCGCGCCAACCCGGACCTGGCCTACCTGAACACCGGCCGGACGGGCTGGGTCTCCAGCAAGGTCCGGGAGACCCAGTTGCAGCAGGCGCTGGACTTCCAGCCGGATCTGGTGACCATAGTCTGCGGCGGCAATGACATCCTCACGCCGAACTTCGACAAGAACGTGTACCGAGAGAACCTCGACGCGATGGTCGGCGCGTTCGCAGAGACCGGCGCCACCGTCTTCCTCTACAGCCTGATGAACATCACCAACGGGCTGCCTGAGCTGGCCGGGTTGCGCCCGCGGCTCGAGCAGCTCAACGAGGTGACGCTCGATGTGGCCCGCAAGTACCAGACCATCTGGGTGGAGCTGTGGGACCACCCCGCAAGCGGCGACCGGAACGCCTACAGCTCGGACATGCTCCACATGTCGGCGCGCGGGCACGCGCTCATCGCCACCAGGGCGATCGAGGCGCTCGGCCGGCACCTGCAGACCGGCAGGACGCTGCCCGATGAGGCGATCACAGAGTCGTCAGCGGATGAGTCCGGGGAAGGCGGTACGGAGCGAGTCCGTATCCCCTTGGTCTACGACTATTTCCTCGGCGGCACCCGGCACACCGAGAAGGAGCGGGCCGTGGCGCGCGCCGCCTCCGCGGTGACCCCCGGCATCAAGCTGACCATCTGGGAGAACCGCAAGTTCCTCAAGCGCGTCGCTCGCTACATCGCCAACGAGGGCATCACGCAGATCCTCGATGTGGGCTCCGGTATCCCGGCACGCGGCAACGTCCATTCGCTGGCGCACGATATCAACCCGGACATCAAGGTCGTCTACGTAGACATCGATCCGCTGGCGGCCTCGCGCGGCAGCGAGCTGTTGGCCCACCTGCCGCACTGCGCTTCGGTGCAGGGCGACCTGACCAGGCCGCAGGAGATCCTCAACCTGCCCGAGGTTCGCGAGCTACTGGACTTCTCCCAGCCGATCGGCCTGATGTTCCTCAACGTCTTGCACTTCGTCGAACCGCAGCTGGTCCCCCCGGCGCTGGCACTTTACCGGGACGCGCTGGCGCCCGGCAGCGTCCTGGCGATCAGCCATGGGACCGCCGACGAGGAGGACCGTTCCGGCGAGATCACCAAGGTCTACGCCAACGCGTTCGGCCACACCACCATGCGGACCAAGCAGGATCTGACCGAGCTCTTCGGTGACTTCACCTTCGTGGAGCCGGGGATCGTACAGCTGCCCGACTGGCGTCCAGAGCCCTCCCCGCTGAGCGGCCGGTACGCCTCGCAGGTCGGCTCGGTCAACTGCTATGCGGCAGTGGCAGTCAAGGGGAGGCCATGACCACCGCTCCTGCTCACCCGGTCAACCCCAAGACGATCCTGCTGGTCGCCTCGGGGGCGACGTTCGTCGCGTTCCTGGACACGACGGTCGTCAACGTCGCCTTCTCCAAGATCCTCGCCAGCTTCCCCACCGTCTCGCTGGCCACGATGACGTGGTTGGTGACGTCGTACGCGGTGCTGTTCGCAGCGCTACTCGCGCTCGCCGGACGGATGGCGGACGTCACCGGCCGCAGGAGGCTGTTCGTCGTGTCGGTCGCGGTGTTCACGGCGGCGTCCCTGCTGGCGATGGCGGCGCCGACGTTCGAGGTGCTGCTGACCGCCCGCGCCATCCAGGGGATCGCCGCCGCGGGGATGATCCCGGCGGCGCTCGGCCTGATCTTGTTCAACACTCCGGCCGAGCATCGCACAGCCGCCATCGGTGTCTGGGGCGCCTCCGGCTCGCTGGCCGCGGCGCTCGGACCGGCGCTAAGCGCCTGGCTGACCGACCTCATCAACTGGCGGGCGATCTTCGCGATCAACGTTCCGTTCGGGCTGCTCATGATCTGGGGCACCTACCGGGCGGCCCCTGCCGACGCGCCGACCGGGCGCCCACTGCCTGACCCGGTGGGCACGGCAGCCTTCACCGTCGGCGTCGCTGGTGTGGTGCTCGGGCTGTCGGAGGGCTCGAACTGGCATTGGGCCAGCGCATCCGTCCTAGCCTTGCTGGTCGGCGGCGGGATCTTCACCGCCTGGGCGATCCTACGCTCCTGGGGACGACAGGAGGGTCGGCGTTCCCCGGCGCTGGAGCTCGACCTCTACCAGAACCGCCGGTTCGCGCTCGCCGGTCTCGGCTCGACCTTCTTTGGAGCCGCGTTGTACACCTGGCTGCTGGTGAGCCCGCTGTTCTTGAGCGTGTTCTGGCACTACTCGATCCTCAAGGTGGGCCTGGCCATCACCCCGGGGGCGTTCACCGCCGCAGTGGCCTCCGTCGTGGTCGGCAAGCGCTTCACCGCGAAGGCGCAGGGCACAGCGGTCCTGGTGGGCGGCTTGTTGTTCGCTGCCGTGTGCGCGTTCATGGGCTTCGCCCTCGGCCACCATCCCAGCTTCCTGGCGATCTGGCTGCCGGCAGGGGTCTTCGGGGGTGCGGCCATCGGACTGGCGCTCACCGGGCTCACGACGATCTCTTCGACATCAGTGCCGCCGCAGCGTTTCTCCTCCGGGACCGGTCTCACCCTGACCGCCCGACAGCTCGGCGGAGCCCTCGGTATCGCGATCATGGCTGCGCTGCTGACCGGCGGTGGCGACACCCTGCTTCATCACTTCCTGACCGTCTACCGGTTCTGCACCGTGGCCTCGATCGCGGCGGCCGGTGTGGGGGTCGCGCTGGGCCTCGGGCTCCGGCAGGTCCCGGTCCGCGCTGACGCGGCCGTATCAGAATCGTCGGCCTAACCCTTCCTCTCCGAGAACTGGAGTTCCTATATGACCGCCAACTTCCGACAGACCGTGACCTTTCCCAGCGGCGGCGCCGAAGCCTTCGGTTACCTGGCAATTTCAACCCAGTCCGGGACGTCGGTGGAGATGCACATCTACCCCGCGGGGCACTCGTTCGCCAGCGAGGAGAACCACCTGGGCACCGACCAGGCGGACAGCGCATCGCTGGCCCGGAGCCGCACCGTGGACTTCTTGAGAGGAACGCTGAGCACATGACTGGCGACGGGTGGCTCAACGCCCTGGAGGGCCTGTTCACGGTTCCCGACGACCACCGGGTCGGGTACTTCGATCGGGCGGGTGCGGTGAACCTACTGCGCTGCGGCGAGGACGTTTTCGATCAGCTCGTCAAAGCAGGTCTGCCTTACGTCGGCGAACCCGGTGCCGAGCTGTTCGACCGCTTCGACCTGTTCAACCTGGCGTTGGCGTCCAAGTCAGCCGAGTCGGTGCCGGAGAAGGCCATCACGTACGCGCTGCGCTGGATGAACCACGGTCCGGAGACCTGGACGGCCCGGCTCGACTGGAACTTCTCGGTGACCATGGAGTGCCCGCTCGAGGCCTGCAGCGACGACCCTTATTGGACGCATGCCCGGCTGCTGCCGGAGGCCGTTGGCGGGGAGATCTACTCCTGGCAGGTGGAGCCGGAAGACGCGCGGATCGTGGAGGATCGGCTGCGGTACGCGGGACCGGGGCCGGTGCACTTCTCCGGACACGTCTCTACCAGCGGCGAGCTTATGGGGCTGCGCTCGCCCGTCCTGCGCCGGATCGTGGAGGACTTTTTCGCTGTCGGCTACCGCTGGGTACGGCTTCCCGAGCCGCTCCAGTGGGAGTACGAGCGGCTGCTGGGGGCGGGGGTGGCGCCCTGTATCTCGTCCAGCCTCTTCCTCGAGAAGGAATTCCGCAACGCCGGATACGAGACGTTCACCCGGAGGGGCTGGCTGCTCGGCATGCTCGACCTCTCCCACTCCTGGGTGGAGGTCATCGACGACGACGGGGTGACCAAGCCGGTCGACCCGATCTTCACCTGGCTGACGGCCTACGCGGACCGGCCGCATGCGGACCTGGCCGAGGCCTCTATCGGCTCTCGGATGAACCGGTTGCTCCCGGCCGCCATGGCGGCGAACGAGCTGATGGCCACGCACCGGTGCGGGGACTCCCGAGAGATGGACCCGCGCCGCAAGACCGTCATCCGCAGAAGGAGCGCCTCGGAGGGGGCAGCGGCATGACGACACACACCGAAGGGGTGCACGTGAGAAGGGTGGCACTTCAGTGACCGAAACCCTCGCGTCCTACATCGCCGAGCTGCCAGACATCCTCGGCGGAGACGAGCGGTTCACCACCATCTTGGAACGGCTCAACGCCATGTCCGAGCGGGACTACTACGACCCGTACCGGCTGTTCGAGTGGCCAGACTCGGTAGAGGAAGACGGCTACTGGATGTCTCCGGAGTTGTTGACCGTGCACGGCACCGGGGCAGGCGCCTCGCTGGATGAGGCCCAGCTCCGCACGCTGAGCAAATGGGAGAGCATCAACTTCTACAGCCTCAACGTGCACGGCATCAGGGAACTGCTCACCGAGATCGTGGCCCGCATCCACACCCGGCCGTTCACGGTCGCCTCGGAGTATTTCCACCACATCATCGGCGAAGAGAACGAGCACATGTGGTTTTTCGCCAAGTTCTGCCTCAAGTACGCGGGCAAGATCTACCCCGATCGTGCCCTGTCGTTCAGCGCTCCTGGAGTACCCGAGGCGGACACCTTCCTGATCTTCGCGCGCCTGCTGATCTTCGAGGAGCTGGTTGACTTCTTCAACCAGCGGATGGGCGAGGACGAGCGGCTCGATCCCACCATCCAGAAGATCAACAAGGTGCACCACCAGGACGAGTCCCGGCACATCGCATTCGGTCGGCAGATCGTGGCCCTGCTCCACCGGGACCTGCGCGAACGCGTCGACTCCGAGCGGCTCACGACGCTGGAGACCTACCTGAAGCGGTACATGCGCCACTCGGTGGAGTCGCTGTGCAACCCGGCGGCCTTCCGGGACGCGGGGATTCCCCAGCCCTACGCGGTGCGCCGCGCAGTGCTGGCCGACCCGGCCTTCGACGACTTCGTGGCTCGGGTGCTCAAACGCTCCATATCGCATATGACCAGTGAGCAAATCTTCTCGGACGGAAGGATTCCAGCATGACGACCAACCCGGCCGCCGCCCCGGTGACCGGCACCGGCGACCTGGCCCTCGACTTCCTGCTCGCCCGCCGCCCCGATCTCGGCACCATCGATCCCGACTACGACCTGATCGACAACCGGGTGCTGGACTCGCTCGGCTTCGTCAACTTCCTGTACGTGCTGGAGGAGCAGACCGGTCGGGAGATAACCCTCGACCAGGTCTCAGCAGAGGACTTCCGCACCCTCCGGCGAATCCGAGAGAGGTTCTTCGATGCCTCGACAGATTGAGCTCCTCAAAGGGGGCCTCGCCACGCTCGGCCCCGCCGCCGTGGCGCTGCGCGAGGCCCTCGACCAGACCTTCGCAGGCTGGGGCGTGGCCGCTGGTGCGGACAAGATGGCCTTTCCGCCGCTACTACGCACCTCTGATCTGGAGAAGCTCGACTACTGGATCAATTTCCCGCACCTCGCCCTGATGGCTGCCGGGGCCGAGGCCGACCGGTTGGCGGATCTCGCCACCACCGACTCCTCGGCCATCTCCACCGACCTGCTCGCCCCTGCGCAGTACGCGCTTCCTTCGGCTGCCTGCTACTCGGTCTACCTCCACCTTGCCGGCCAGACTCTGGACGGCCCGCTGAAGATCACTACAGTGGCCACCTGCTTCCGGCGGGAGGACTACTACGACGGGTTGCGGCGGCTGCTGGGTTTTTCCATGCGGGAGATCGTCTGCGTCGGCGACCGGGAGTCGGTACTCGAGCACGCGACCTCGTTCAAGCAGCGGGTCCGTACCGTTGCCGAGCGACTCGACCTGCCGCTGGCCGTACAGGCGGCAACCGACCCGTTCTTTCAGCAGGACGCGCCGCGCACTCTGATGCAGCAGCTCTTCCCGGTCAAGGAGGAGTTCGTCTACGGCGACGGCCTAGCCATCGCCTCTGTCAACTTCCACCGCAACTTCTTCGGCGAGCGCTGTGGGATCTCGCTGCCCGGAGGCGAGCCGGCGTTCACCTCCTGTGTCGCGTTCGGGCTCGAACGCTGGCTGGCGGCGCTCGCCGACCGGTTCGGTGCTGACAGGGAAGATCTGCCCGAGCGAATTCGAGACGCGGCTCAATGGTGAGCCTGACGTGCGCGCCGGTGCGCCGGACCAGCCTGCGCATGTTCGGGCGACTCGTCGAAGTGTGGGTAACCACTTTATGGCCAGGTGCTGGGGACGATGCCGCGCCGACGGCGCGCTGGCTGTCGGACGGCGAGCGGGCTCGATGCAGCATGATCTCCGGACGTGACCAGCGGGCCCAGTTCACCGTGGGCCGAGCGCTGGTCCGGCACATCCTGGGCCACAGGTTCGGGATGCCGCCGCGGCAGGTGCCGCTGACCGAGGACATCAAGGGGCGCCCCTGCCTGCGCGGCCACTCCGGCTACGACTTCAACCTCTCCCACTCTGGAACCCGGGTGGCCCTGGTCGTCGCGCGGGGAATGCGAGTGGGGGTCGACATCGAACGGCTCGTCGAACGCGACTCCGCCGTCGCGATCTCCCAGCGCTACTTTGACGACCGCGAGCGCAGCCTGCTCGAACGGATCTCGGACCGGGCCTATCTGGACCACTGGTACCAGATCTGGACCACCAGAGAGGCTCACGCAAAGGCGCGCGGCAGCGGCATACGCGGTCTGTGCGATCCGCTGAACGGCTACCGGTCTGACTGGCTTCGCAGGTCCATGCAGATCGGCGAGCGCTACGTCGGCAGCGTCGTCGCCCTCCACCCGCAACGGCACCCCCTGACGAAAGAGCTGAACCATGACTACTGACAAGACGACCGTACTTGTGATCGGCGGCGGCCCCGGGGGCGCCACGGCCGCCACGCTGCTGGCGCGGCAGGGGATCGAGGTGACGCTCCTGGAGAGCGCCGTCTTCCCTCGATACCACATAGGGGAATCCATCCTGCCGTCAGTGCTGCCGATCCTGGACCTGATGGGAGTGCGGGAGAAGGTGGAGGAGTACGGCTTTGTCCGCAAGGACGGCGCCTACTTCGAATGGGGACCGGAGAACTGGGACCTCAACTTCGACCACCTGACCGGCGCCAACCGCCACAGCTATCAGGTGATCCGCTCCGAGTTCGACCACCTCCTGCTCGAGCATGCCAAGAGCCAGGGGGTGAGCGTGCACGAAGGAACGAAGGTCACCGAGATCCTCTTCGATGGTGACCGCCCAGTGGGAGCGCGCTGGGTGTCGGTCTCCGACCGCGAGCATAGCGGCCAGATCGCCTTCGACTACTTGGTGGACGCCTCCGGCCGGGCCGGGGTCATGGCGACCAAGTACCTCAAGAACCGGCACTACCACGAGGCGTTCAAGAACATCGCAGTCTGGTCGTACTACCGCGATGTCACGCCACTGGACCGCGGCCCGCAGGGCGCGATCGCCGTCTGTTCGGTGCCGTACGGCTGGTTCTGGGCGATCCCGCTCCATGACGGCACCACCTCGGTCGGGCTGGTCGCCAAGCGGAGCATCTTCAACGAGGAACGCGACCGGCTGGGGAGTATCGAAGCCGTGTACGAGGACGCCCTCGCGCAGTGCCCACGGATCTCCGACATGGTCAAGGGCGCGACCAAGGTCAGTGACTTCAAGGTCGAGCAGGATTACTCCTACGTCTCGGAGAACAAATGCGGCCCCGGCTTCGTGATGGTGGGCGACGCCGCCTGCTTCCTGGACCCGCTGCTGTCCACCGGTGTCCACCTGTCCACCTTCGCCGCGCTGCTGGCCGCCGCCTCGATCTCCGCGATCCTGGAGGGGGACCTTTCCGAAGCTGAGGCGATGTCCTTCTACGAGAGGGCCTACCACCAGTCCTACGAACGGCTGCTGGTCGTCGTCTCCTTCTTCTACAAGAGCTACAACCGGCAGTCCCAGTTCTTCGAGGCCAACAAGCTGACCCGGCGCGAGCGTGACATGCTGCACCTGTACGAGTCGTTCCTGCAAATCGTGACCGGAATCGAGGACCTGGACGACACAACGGCCGGTGAAGAGGCGTTGGAGTCGGTGTCGCAACAACTGGCCCGGCAGCAGAAGATCACCGCTGGGCACAACGAGGCACTGAACTCGATGCCCACCGATCCGCGTAAGGCTGTCGGCGGCCTCTACCTCGAACTAGAGCCCAAGCTCCGAATCCGCCGGGCGAATGAACCGAACGCGGCCACCTCCGGCGTGGCCAAGTAGCCGTTCACAGGAAAAGACGACCGGTGCCCCCCTTCGACCTGCTGCTGGACATCGTCATCGTGCTGACGGTCGCCTGGACCATGGGCGGTATCGCCCGTCGCCTGGCTGGCCGATGAGCCTGAGCTGGCGCTGGCTTACGGCCGCGACGGGCACACTCTGCTGAAAGCGGTGTACGCCGCTGCCGGTATAGTCGACACGCGCAGACGATCGAACAGGGCCTGCCGGCTGTCTCGACCCCTTGACATTGACGAGGCGACAAACCGGTCCGCCTTCGCCTCACCGGCGACAGTTACGCGCTCACCGCTCCAGCAGCTGCGGCGCCTGCCGCACCGCCAGCGGTCGCCGCGTCGTTCTTTCGAACCATCCGCCAGATTTGCACGAGAGCAACGATCTCCGGGAGTTGGAACACCGGCCGTGCCAGCACAACGGCGTAGTCGTGCTGGCGGAACGAAACGGCGGAAGTTCGCGGAACCGCGGTCAGGACCGGCGCTCCGTCGACATCTGTGACGATGAAATCACGCCTCCAGGCACTGCCATGCACGACGAAGTCGCCACCACGTTCTAGGTGAACTGAGGCACTGGTGCGCATCAGCCGCGTCGTCAGACAGAGCATGGCTCGCGCCTCGGGCCCGGTCGCCCGCCACGTGGGGGACAGCCCCCACCAGGCCGTTGACGCCTCGCAGAGAACGCGGTCATTCGCGTCGCTGGCGACGAAGCTCGTTCCCGTCCATCTCGTAGAGATGCGAGCGACCGTGGTGCCGGTCGCGTCCGTCACTGGGAACCGCCCGCCCTGTCTGCGATCCGGGAAGGTGAGGGATGACGGTGCCACGTGGATCATGGAAGATGCCTCCATTTCAGTTGCGCTCTGCGGTCAAGCCCAAGGCTGGGTTGGACACTGGCGGAGAAGTCCGGAGAACCGGTCTACATCCGAGGTGATGCACATCTCGGTGCCTAGTCTGCCTGCGGAGGGCATCGACTGGGAGTGCGCAGCGTCACCGGATGCACTGAACCCTGCACATCGACTCGGTGACGTTTGTCATGCGCAAGAGGGCAACTGGCGCCGTTCGCGGACGCCGACGCTCGCTACTCGCATACCGCCGCGCCCTCAGCCCAAAGCCGACACCCACCCCGCCGCCAAAACAGCCGCGCGTTACAGGCTCTGTAGGGCGCGTCGGCAACGCGCGAGACACACCCCGCCAGCCCCAGGCGCCCAGATGTCATGCCTGCCACCCCTGCCCCCACCCGTGATCTCGTCAGCCACATACCGGGCCATGTACCCAGCGAGAAACATGCCTTATGGACCCAGCGATGACCCATTGCCTGGGTTCGAATAGCTACTTCGGCGGGCGATCTGCTCAGATCGGGCGGCGAGAACTCGCCCAAGCCGCGTGTGCGGTAGCTTGTTCCGCCTGGACGCGCAGCGCCTGCACCGCGCGTGCCGGATCGTCGGCCGAGTAGACGGCCGAGCCTGCCACGAACACGTCGGCTCCCGCGTCCGCGCAGCGCTCGATCGTCTCGCCGCTCACGCCGCCGTCGACCTGCAGCCACACCGATTCCTCGCGGCCCGCCATGAGCTCACGTGCGCGGCGCACCTTGGGCAGCACGACGTCAAGGAACGGCTGCCCACCGAATCCCGGCTCGACCGTCATTACGAGCAGCATGTCCATGACGGGCAGCAGATCAGCGTACGGCTCCACCGGGGTCGCCGGGTTGAGGGCGAGCCCGGCACGCGCGCCCGCGGCACGGATCATCCGCAGCGTCCTGATCGGCGACTGTGCCGCTTCCACATGAATCGTCACATTGCGGGCTCCGGCCTCAGCGTAGGCGGGTGCCCAGCGATCGGGATCGGTGATCATGAGATGGCAGTCCATGGGCAGGCTTATGTGCTTGAGCAGCGACTCCACCACCGGCAGCCCGATCGTGAGATTGGACACGAAGTGGTTGTCCATGACATCGACGTGCAGCCAGTCGGCGGCGCCCGCCACGGCGCGGGCTTCCTCGGCGAGCCGGGCGAAGTCCGCGGACAGGATACTCGGCGACATTTGAACTGCCATCGTCTTCGATTCTAGAGGTGGTGCGGGGGCCGCTCCTCACCCGCCGGGGTGAATGCCCGCCCGCGCCTCTCACCCGGCAGGGCGCTCCGCGTGGCCGGCCTATACGCCGGATACCAACTGGCCCACCCGGCGGCCCCGTCGCGCGCTGGATCGAAAGACGTGCCCTGACCGGCCCGCTCGCCACCAGCCACAACCCGCCCGCCTGTGCTCACGCGTCGCGGCGCAAAAGGGCAAGGAAGATGGCATCGGTTCCGTGCAGGTGCGGCCAGAACTGTGCGTAGCGGCCCGGGACAGCAACGGGCGGGTCAGCGCCGGACAGGTCGGCACCGGCCGGGCGAGCAGGCCTTCGCGGGCTGCGCAACCCGTCCGCGCTGAGCCCATCCGCGCCGAGCCCTGACCCGCTGTGCCTGGCGCCGCCGTGCCTGGCGCCGCCGTGGGCCGGCACGGCGGAGAGCACCGCCGGAGCGTCGAGCACCGTGAAACTGGCCACGGCAGCCATCACGTCCTCGACAACGCGGCGGGTCTCTTCGATATGCGGCGAACAGGTCACGTACGCCACCACCCCACCCGGCCGCACTGACGCGAGCGCGGCCCTGAGCAGCCGGCGCTGCAGCGCGCCGAGCCCGGCGACGTCCCGTGGCCTGCGCCGCCAGCGCGCCTCGGGGCGCCGGCGCAGAGCGCCAAGCCCTGAGCAGGGAACGTCGGCGAGCACACGGTCGAAGGCACCAGGCCGCCACGGCGGCGACGTGCCATCCCCTACGACAATCCGCCCAGCGCCGCCCGCGCCGCCGGCCACCCGGCCCGCTCCGCCCGCAGCCCGGCCGGCCATCGCGGCCCGCGCGAGGGCCGCGCGGTGCGGCTGAACGTCCGCCGCGAGCAGCCGGGCACCGCGCCCGGCGGCCATTCCCGCGAGCAGGCTCGCCTTGCCGCCTGGTCCCGCGCACATATCAAGCCACAGGCGGTCCGGCCCGGTAAGCACGGCACCCGCGAGCGCGAGTGCCGCAAGCTGGCTAGCCTCATCCTGTACCGCGGCCCTGCCATCCGCCACGGCGGGGATGTCCGCAGGGTTTCCTTCCTGCAGGTAAGCGCCGTACGGTGACCACCGCGCCTGGATGGCGCCAGCGGTCGCGAATTCGCCTGGCACGGCCTGGCCCGGCTTGGCAAGCAACGTGACCCCTGGGCGGCTGTTGTCCGCGACAAGCAGCGCCTCCGTCTCGGCAAGCTCCCCACCCGGCTCCTCGCCGAGCGCGGCGGACATCGCAGCCACGACCCAGCGCGGGTGACTGTGGGTGACCGCGAGGTGCCCGACAAGATCGTCGCCACGGCTGGGCGCGACGATCGCAAGCCAGGCATCACGGTCACGTGTCGCGACCCTGCGCAAAATCGCGTTCACGAACCCGGATGGCCGCGCCCCGGCCACGTCCTTAGCCAGGTCCACGCTGGCTGCCACGGCGGCGTGCGCGGGGATCCTGGTTGCCAGCAGCTGATGCACGCCCAGCCGCAGCACCTCACGCAGCGCAGGGTCAATGCGGCTGACCGGCCGGTCCGAGCACACGTCGATCACCGCGTCATAGCTACCCTGGCCACGCAGCGTCCCGTAGGTCAGTTCTGTGGCGAGCGCGGCGTCGCGCCCGGTGAGCCCACGCTCGGCAAGCAGCGCAGGAAGCAGCAGGTTGGCGTAGGCATCGCGTTGCGCCACCGCGCGCAGCACGTCGTACGCCGTACGCCGCGCAGGGTCGGCCCGGCGCCTCGTTTCCGGTAGGCTCACGTCAGCCCAGCCGTTCGTCACCGGAAAGCCGCAGCCCGCGTGCCCATTCGATGGCCCCCATCAGGCGCTTTCCCTCGGGCTGCACCCCGCCGAGTGCGACAGGCCACGTGCCGGTGCCCACGAGCACCTGGTCGCGGATGACACGCAGCTCGCCCGGCGCAAGCGCACATACATCCAGCCCAGCCGCGCCTGGGCCAGCCGCGCCCGGGCCAGCCGCTTCTGGGCCACTCGCTTCCGGACCACCCGCTTCCGGACCACCCGCTTCCAGACCGTCCGCGCCTGGCTCACCGCGGGCTCCAGCGCCTGGCGCGGCCCCGTCCTGCGCGGGCACAAGGCTGACAGGGCCGAGCTTGACCCGCGTGCTTCGCAGCACCGTCCACCCGCCCGGATGGGGAGTACACGCCCGGATGAGCCTATCCACCGCCACCGCGCCGCGTGTCCAGTCCACCCGGGCGTCCTGAGGTGTGATCTTGGGCGCGCGACTGACCCCGTCGGCAGGCTGTGGCCGCGCCACCAGCTGCCCCGACTCGATCCCGTCCAGCGTGATCACGAGCAGATGGGAGCCGACCACGGCAAGGCGGATGAGCAGGTCACCCGCGGTGTCCTGGGGCCGGATCGGCTCGGTCAGCACGCCAAACACCGGGCCGGCATCGACTTCCTCTACGATCCGGAACGCGGTCGCACCTGTGATGTCGTCCCCGTGCAGGATGGCGTGCTGTACCGGCGCCGCACCACGCCAGGCGGGCAGCAGCGAGAAGTGCAGGTTGATCCAGCCGTGGCCCGGGATGTCCAGCACGACCCGGGGCAGCAGTGCTCCGTACGCGACAACGGGGCAGCAGTCCGGGCCGATCTGGCGCAGCCGGTCAATGAAGGCAGGGTCGCGTGCCTTCTGCGGCGTGAGCACCTCGAGGCCGACCTCGCGCGCGCGGACCGCGACAGGGCTCGGTGTCACAAGCGGCCTGCCCCGGAACTGCCCCGCCCTGCCGGGGCGTCGGGCCGGGTAACAACCGCCACCACCTCGTGCCGCGAGCCAAGCAGTGCATCGAGCGCCGGCACCGCAGCGTCTGGGGTGCCCGCGAATACCAGGCGCATAGCGCTACAGTGCCTTACCGAGTGTCGGGTGCGGCGAGGCTTTGACGGCCGGTACCGGCTCGCCGAACCACTCGGCTTCCCTGATCGCTTTCATCGCGAGCTTGCGCTGCTCGGGGTCGAGCCTGTCGATGAACAGCACGCCGTCCAGATGGTCGGTCTCGTGCTGCGCGCAGCGGGCGAGCAGCGACGTGCCTTCCAGGGTGACCGGTTCGCCGTGCATGTTGAATCCCTTGGCCACGGCGCGAAGCGCCCGTTTCGTCGGGAAGGCGAGTCCGGGGATCGACAGGCAGCCCTCCTCCCCGGTCTCATCCTCGTCGGACAGATCTAGTGAGGGGTTGATCAGATGGCCAAGATCATCCTCAACGTGGTAGGTGAACACCCGCACGCCGACGCCGATCTGGGGCGCGGCGAGCCCTGTGCCCGGAGCGTCGAGCATCGTGTCGGTGAGATCCTTGACCAGCCTGCGGAGCTCGGCGTCGAAATCACGGACCGGCTCGGCCGGGGTGCGCAGCACCGGGTCCCCGAAAAGACGGATCGGCTTGACGGCCACGATAGATCCTCCCGACGGCTCACGCGATGCGCCGCGTCAAGTTTACGGGCACCCAGCGCCACGGTGGCCAGCCCGGACAGAGCGCGGGTTGGCCCGCGGCAGCGGTGGCCAGCCGGGCAATGCGTGTTGCCCGGCCGCGCAGCCAGTCACGAGGCGCGGCCAGTGGCGCCGGTCACCGCGCACGGCCGGCGCCGAGATGCCGTGATCGTGCCTTGAACGCGGCCTTTCGTGCCGCCTTGGCGACGCCCGGATGCGGGTGGTGCTCGGTGAGCGTGGTGAGCAGCGCGATGAGGTCCGGATGCGCTACCTGCCAGAGCCCGCCCACAAGTTCGGCTTGCTCGGCCGCAGGAAGGTCGGGCAGCAGCTCGGCCGCGACCGCTCCAGGGGCGGCCTCCTCGAGCAGCCCGGCTCCGAGATCCACGAGTAGCCAGGCCTTCTCCGCTGGGCTCAGGTCCGCCTGGACACCATGCTCGCGCAGCCAGATGGCCGCGTGCGGCCGGAGCACCGGGTCGTCAAGAGCCGACCGCACGAGCGGTATCACCTGTTCGCCGAGGCGGTCGATGATCGCGAAGGCGGCGCCGCGCGCGCCGGGCGAGGATGTACTCGCCGCGTGGAGAAGCTCGATCGCTGCCTCCTGCGGCGTGCGCCCCGCGAGCCACACGGCGATCTCGATTTCACCGTCCTCGGCGTCGTAGCCAGCAAGGCCCATCAGCAGGCCGACCGCACCAGAAGATGCGGCGCAGCCGAGGACTGGCGCGGAGAAGCCAGCCGCGATCAGGCGGTCCCGCATTCCAGCAGCGCCCAGGGCGGTCAGCGCGACGGTGAGCTGGTCGTCCTCGTCGTCAACGCCGAGCTCCGCGACGCCCAGATCGGCGAGCACCTCAAGGGCCTGCGACATCCGCGCCCTCGAATCGGGCGGCGCGGCGCGCCGCCTGGCCCTGCGCACGCGCGTCGCGGCGGTCGCGGCGGCGAACGCCTCGGCGAGAGCATCCATCCGGAGCGGCGTGCCCGCCGCGTACAGCAGGGTCGCCAGGCCCTCCAGTTCCTCGCTCACCTCGGTGGGGCCGCAGCACAGGACGGCGTCAAGCGCTCCCCGCCACGCGGCGAGCAGCCCGTTGGCGTCATGGCCACGCAGCGCGCCTTGACGCGCCGATGCCCGGTTGCCTGAAATCGAGATGAGGCCGGCCCCGACGGCCGCGTGCCATAGCAGGTCGAGCTCACGCACATCGCCGGCACTGCGGATGCGGTCACCGCCCGGCAGGCCCGCCTGGCCTTCACTGGTTATCTCAAGATCGGCGATGACTGCGACGGCATCGGCCAGCCGTAGCCGGCCACGTGCGGTCAGCTGCCTGTCGGTACCCATCCAGCGGGCCAGCCGCCCCGCCTCACGCAGCAGCGGCGCCGCGAGAACCGCGGCGGCGAGCTCGTGCACTGGCGCGATCCGCACCGCGGGCAGCACAGGGCCCGCGCCGCCAGCCGGCGGCATGCGTGCTGTGCGAGTGAGTGACGCCCTTCGGCCCACCCAAGCACCCTATGGCCTCGGCACGGGCTACGTGTCGCGCCGCGCAGCCGTCGCGGCACGCGAATGGCCAGAAACCGGGTTCAAATGCGTTACCCAGTCACGCTGATGCCCGCGTATCGCTTCAGGAGGCAGGCTCGGGTCGCGTGCCCGCGATTTTCCGTGATCGCAGCTGTTCTGTGGATGGTCATGATCAGCGTGAATCTGACTCGCTTTCAAGCGCAATTCAGCGCTCTTGTGGCCTGTCCACAGGTCGGGTGGAACCCGGAGTCGTCGTTGATCTCAGGCTGGCCTGCAGCCGGGGCCGCGATCTTGCAGAGCGCGAGCTAAACGACAGCCTCGTGCAGACAGAGGATTCACCGCGATCATGGTCGTGGCCAGTGCGTCACAACAGCTCAAGCGGGTCGACCTGCACGCGGAGCCGTTCGGGATCCTTGTGGGCCGACCGTGCGGCTTGAGCGTCAGCGAGGGCGCGCGCGAGCTGCATGCCCGCCTGCCGCGGTACCCGCACGAGCGCACGGTACGGCTCGCCTTCCGTCCGCCGGTCACGGCTGACGGGCTGTGCCTGGCTGGAGGGACGACCCCCTGCGGCGCCCCGCCCAAAAGGAACTGGCACGGGCCCGAGGATCTCGCCGCCGTCCGGGAGTCGCAGGCCGCTCAGCAGCTTGTGCACGGCCTCGGCGCTGCCGGTGACCGACGCCATCCGGACCGCGGGCGGGAAACCGAGCTCGGCCCGTTCAGAAAGCTCCCGCTGTGCGTGCGTGACCGGGTCCCAGCGGATGAGCGCCTGGACGGCGGGCAGCGCCGCGTCGGCGAGCACCACCACCGTGCCGCCGTCCGAGCGCGGGCGCACGAGTGCGGCTGCGTTCGTCCACCTGCGCAGCGCCTCCTCGCCGGCGCGCAGGTCGGCACGGCCAAGCAGGGCCTGCGCGTCGAGCAGCAACGCCGCGGCGTAGCCGCCGTCCGCGGCAGGCTCGGCTCCCGGGGTCGCGACCACGAGCGCGGGCCCAGCCGGCACGCAGCCGAGCCGTCCGTCGCCGCCCGACATGCGGACGACGGCGGACGGGAACGCGCGGCCGAGCTCTTCCGCGGTACGCCGAACGCCGGTGGCCAGGGCACGGATCTCGGCGGCCTGGCATCGCGGGCACCGCCAGTCTGCCGCGAGGCGGCCACACCACCTGCAGCGCGCCGACGCGTGCGCCGACTCGAGCGTCAGCGGTCCACCGCAGCCGGCGCAGCGGGCCTGCTCACGGCAGCGCGCGCAGCCGATCGCCGCGAGGTAGCCGCGCCGTGGCACCTGCACGAGCACCGGGCCGCGCGTCAGCGCCTCCCTTGCCGCCCGCAGGGCGATACTCGGCAGCCGGGCAGCACGTGCGGCCTCGTCCCTGGCCAGCTCGCTGTCGTCACCGGCCGCGCGAATCTCGGGCAAGTGGCGGCGGACCTCCGTCCGCTCCGCGCGGAGCGTGCGCGCCCAGCCGGCCATGGCGAGCTGGGTCATCTCCGCAGTGCGGGAGAAACCGCCGATCAGCGCCGCCGCACCGGACCGGTGGGCGCGGAGCGCGAGCACCTCCCTCGCGTGTGGGTAGGGCGCGCGCCGTTCCGCGTGCAGATCGTCGCCGTCGTCCCAGAGCACGACCAGCCCGAGATCACGCACAGGTGCGAACATCGCGGACCTGGTGCCCACGACCACGCGGACGCTGCCGCGCGCAACGGCAAGCCAGCGTTCGTAGCGCTTCGCGGGACCAAGGTCCGCGCTCAGGGCGACGTGCCGGTCAGGGCCGAGCTCCAACGTGAGAGCCGCGTCGACGCGCGCCAGGTCGGCGGCCTCGGGTACGACGACGACCGCGCCACGGCCCGCCGAGGCGGCCGCGGCGACCGCGACGGCGATGGCCTGCGGCCACCCCTGACCTGGCAGCGCGGACCATGCGGCGCGCGGCGAGCGGCCGGCTGCGATGGCGGCGAGGAACGCGGCGCCCGTGGGGTACTGCGCCCATGGGCCTGGATCCGGTGCGCGGTAGCCCCCGGACGGCCCCACGACCTGGCCGGATGGCTGCGACTCCGTGGCGGCGTGGCGCGGCGGTATCGCGAGCCGTAGCACGTCGGCGAGCGTGCCAGCGTAGTGGTCCGCGACCGCACGGGCGAGCCCCGCGATCTCGGAGGTGAGCACCGGCTCCGTGGAAACGACCCGGTCGAGGAACGCGAGCCGCCCAGGGTGACCGCTAGTGTCCGCACGCTCGAGCAGGTAGCCGTCTGACAGCTTGCCCGCGAACCTGACACGCACCCGGCATCCGGGCACGGCAGCGGCGGCGAACTGCTGCGGAACGAGATAGTCGAATGGCCGGTCAAGGTGGGCAAGCGGGACGTCGACGGCTACCCGGGCAACCGGCAGCTCCGCCGCTTGTGTTCGCACGGACGGCTGGCGGGGCCGCCGCCTGGTTGGCACAACCTGAGGCACGGTTCCGTCCTACCAGACGGCTCCCATGATCCTCGCCCGTTGCGGTTGCCGTGGCGGGGGCATCCTGGCAGCCGCGGCCCGCAATCAGCGCCTGGTCATCCCCCTTGCGTGGAAACGCCTGGGTCAGGATCTTCCTCGTGGCCCAGACGGTCCATGATCATGCTCGTGGCCGAGACGGTCCATGATCATGCTCGTGGCCGAGAGGTCGATGATGCGAGTGCTCGTGGCCACGGTCGCATGATCATGCCGGTCGTGGCCCAGACGGTCCATGATCATGCTCGTGGCCCAGACGGTCCATGATCATGATCACGCCGTGGATCGTCCCGTCGTCGCCGCGCAGCAGGCTGCACTCCACCAGCAGGCGGACCGGGTGGCCACGCCGGTTCACGGCGTCGACCTTCGCCTCACTGGCGTCCGCCTTCTCGGTGAGCATGCCCTGAAGCAGCGGCACGACCTGCTGCACGGGAAGGCCGATGTCGAGCGTGAGCAGGTGCCTGCCCTCGGCCTCGTCTGCACGAAGCCCCCAGAGCTCTTCTGCGCCCGGGCTCCACACCCGCACCCTCAGCTCCTCGTTCACCACGATAACGGCGCCGCCAAGGCTGCGCAGCACGGAGCCGAGGAACCCGTTGGCCTCGTCGAGTTCCTCTGTCCGCACACGAAGAACATCGTTGATCGCCTGAAGCTCGTCGTTGGTGGACTGCAGCTCCTCGTTCATGGTCTCGAGTTCCTCGTTGGTGGACTGCAGCTCCTCGTTGGTGGTCTCCAGTTCCTCGTTGGTGGACTGCAGCTCCTCGTTGGTCGTCTCCAGTTCCTCGTTGAGCGATTGCAGTTCCTCGTAGGCCCGCTCCAGGTCCTGGTTGGAGTGCTCAAGTTCGTCGCGCAGCCTGCGGTAGCGCGTCACATCGACGAAGCTGATCCCGACTCCGACCAGTTCCTCGGCCTCGTTGAGGAGCGGGACGACCGCGATGTCGAGCACCATGGGCTCGGCCCCCACACCACGGTGCCAGGTGATATCTGTCAGCTCGACCGAGCGCTTGTCCTTCTTCACCTGTTCGATGACCGAGCGAAGCTCGACAGGGCGATAAGAAACCTCAAGATCCTGGAACAGCCTGCCCACATCGCGCGGGTGAAGGTTGAACATCCGCTCCGCGCGGACGTTGGCCACGGAGAGCTTGCCCGCCTGATCGAGCGCGAACTGCGCGACCGGCCCGGCGCCAAGGGCGGCGCCCTCCAGCCGGCTGACCGGTCGCTGTCCCTCGGTGCCGAAGGCAGGTGCAGGGCGGTGAACGTCGCCCGTACCCACGTTGGGGACCTTACGGAATAGCCGTTTGCGAAGGTCGACCGGCTCAAAGCGGTCGCCATGGTTCAGCAGCATTTCGGCCTTGCCGAGAAACAGGTAACCTGGGTTGGAGAGCGCGAAGTGGAACTTGCGGATGATGCTCGCCTGCGTTTCCGCGGTGAAGTACATGAGCGTGTTGCGTGCGACGAGCAGGTCCACGCGAGAGATCGGGGCATCCCTGGTCAGATCATTGCGGCCGAATATCACCTGCCTGCGCAGTTCCCTGCTGAAGGAATACCGCATAACGGCCGGATCGAAGTACTTTGCCCGCAGTTCCTCGGGCACGTCCGCGACTTGCCGCTCGCCATAGATCCCGGTACGTGCCTGCTGCAGGGCATCCTCGTCCAGATCCGTGGCATAGATCTTGACCCGGTTGCCGAAGCTCTCAGGGCCCAGCGCCTCGGCCAGCATGATCGCGAGCGTGTACGCCTCCTCACCGGTGGCGCAGCCAGCGCTCCAGATCCGGATGGGCCTGGTGGCTCCCTTGGCGGCGAGTAGCCCGGGAAGGACCTGGTCGTGGAGGGCCTCCCACGCCGGAAGGTCACGGAAGAAGCCGGTCACGTTGATGAGCAGGCTGTCGAACAGCCGGGTGAATTCCTCCGGCTCCAGTTCGAGGTAGTCCCGGTACTCGCCAATCGTCTGCAGACCGCGCGCGTCCATCCTGCGGCCGATCCGCCGCATCAGGGTTGATCTCTTGTAACCCGTGAAGTCGAATCCACGGGTGTCCTTGAGCATGAAAAGGAGCTCGTCGAACTCCTGGTCCGCCTCACCTGGCACAGTCGGTAAGCGTACGCCGACTAACTCGCCTCACCTAGCCGGGACCTCTGCACCCGCCGCGCGAGGCGGCGGGACTGACGATAGCGGGATCGCGCCACTCAGCCGTGGCCGACGTCGCCGGTGCCCTGGACGTCGTCGGTCCCGTCCGTGGCGGTCCCGCCGGCGTTGGTCCCATCGGCAGCGCCGTTCCCATCGGCAGCGCCGTTCCCATCGGAGGCGGCGTTCCCATCGGAGGCGGCGTTCCCATCGGCAGCGCCGTTCCCATCGGCGGCGATGTCCGCGTCGGCGTCGGCATCGGCATCGGCATCGACGGCGGCGGCCCCTTCGGCCGCCGGCCCCGCCTGAGCTTGCAGGCGCCTGACCGCCTGTGCCGCGTCCCTGGCGTCTCCGGCGGCCTTCCTGAGCATTGCCGCGGATGCCTGGTGCCCGCGGCGCTCGGCGGATTCGGCCAGTTCCTCGCTGAGACGCGAGCGTTCCTCCAGGCGGAACGTGGCGGACCACAGGGCACGCTCGACTGCGGCGGAGTGCCCCTCGGCAAAGCTCGCCGGCGACCATGAATGGCCAAGGCCGCACTGATAGCGCACGGATGGGGTTCCTTCGTGCTCGCTACGCAGCGGACCGCCGCATTCTGGGCAGGTGATTGCGGCATCAGTGCCTGTGGCCGGTGGCGGGTGGAGCAGCAGCCTGACGTACCTCTCAAGCTCATGGTCCGTGGGCTGCCTGGCCGCGCTGACCAGGATGCGACTCTGCTCGTCAAGGAATTCGGCGATCTGCCGCACCTTCAGGACGACGGCCCGTTTCGTCACGGCGATCGCGGCCCTCGGCATACCCTCGTAGGAACTCTCCTCGGGATCCTGGATCGCGACCGTGCCGTCACGCCGCTCTACCGCAGCGCAGCCCGCTGCACCGTCGTCGAGCGTGCCGCTCAGCACCACGCCGAGGACACGAGGGCCCGCTGCGAGCGCGGCGCTGCGGAAGAGCGGATCCGCTGCCGGGCGGTGCCCGTTCTGCCGCGGCCCCTGGGAGAGCCTTACCGTGTTGCCGACCACGAGCATGTGCCGGTCGGGCGGAGCAACATAGATCCGGCCGGGCCGCAGTTGCTCGCCGTCGGCCGCCGCCTTGGCGCGCAGCGGGCCGGCTCGATCCATGATCCTGGGCAGCGCACGGCCACCTGTCGCCGGTACATGCAGAACCACGAGCAGGGGCGCGGGAAAGTCGGCCGGCAGCGGTGAGAGCAATGCCTGGAGTGCCTCTACACCACCCGCAGAGGCAGCGATCACGACGATCCTGCGACCTCGCCCAGATCCCATGTCCGGCCCACGCTCTCTGGCAAGCAGCCCCGAACTCCAGCCATGCGCCTCTGCGGCGCTGTCAGTCCAAGGTCTCAATCATCGCTGATCCCCGGATCGCTCACCCGGGGGGCACGCTGGCGGCTCCCGGCGTGCGGTCTCCCTGCCAGCTCGGTCACGTCCGGGCCGCAGTCCCCACAGCACCGGGGACCGCGTTCTCGCGTGCTGCCTCATGCCCGCTGGGCGCACGAGCAGCTGCCCTTTCCGCCGCGGCCCAGGCCCGGTGCCTGCCGGCCCTATCGCGGTAAGAAACGCAATCGGCCGCGCCCGCGGCGGACATCTCATCAAGCGTTTCTGCGGCACGATCGTGAGCGAAGGCCGCGCGCTCGTGTGCCGAGACACTGCGCTCAGCCGCCTCCGTTGCCCGCTCCTGGGCGAGACGCACGTAATGAGCCGCGCGGGCGGCCTGCTCCGGCGTCGATCCCTTGGCCGTCGGTGCCTCAGCCATCCACTGACTGCGCCTACGCAACTCGTCGATCCGATCGTCGATCTGCAGGCTGCGCACCCGGGCACGCTGGGCCGCCTCCGTCGTCCTGTCCACAGGTCCTCTCTCCACCGTCCCCTTGCCCTCAGGCTACGCCGCCCACGACATTCACCACCGATACAACCGTAGATAGCGCGTTGTCGGACCACTTGAGATGCGCGGAGGTGAACCCATGACTGCCGATAGAGGTATGCGATCTGTGGCTGAAGGCCGCGGCGCGCGACCAACAGCCCAGCGGCCGTGCCACCAGCCGTCAAGCGGCCCGTGGCCCTATGTGGGCCGCCGCTAGATGTGGGCCGCCGCTAGATGTGGGCCGCCGCGCGGAGCGCCTCGACGCGATCGGTGCGCTCCCAGGAGAAGTCCGGTTCCTCGCGGCCGAAGTGACCGTAAGCGGCAGTCTGGGAGTAGATAGGCCGCAGCAGATCAAGATCACGGATGATGGCCGCCGGACGAAGATCGAAGACCTCGAGCACGGCACGCTGGATCTCGTCCACCGTGACGTGTTCCGTGCCGAAGCACTCGACGAACAGTCCCACCGGCTTCGCTTTGCCGATGGCATATGCGACCTGCGCCTCACACCGGTCTGCCAGCCCCGCGGCCACGAGGTTCTTGGCCACCCAGCGCATCGCGTAGGCCCCGCTGCGGTCCACCTTGGACGGATCCTTACCCGAGAAGGCCCCTCCCCCGTGCCTGGCCATGCCGCCATAGGTGTCGATGATGATCTTCCGGCCGGTCAGCCCGGCGTCACCCATGGGGCCACCAATCTCGAACCGGCCTGTGGGGTTGACGAGGAGCCTGTAATGGCCCGTGTCCAGGTCGATCCCGTCAAGCACGGGCGTGACTACGTGCTCGCGGATGTCTGGTTCGAGCAGCTCACGCAGGTCGATGTCTGGTGCGTGCTGTGAAGAAACCACCACGGTGTCGAGCCGGACCGGCTTCGCACCCTCATACTCGATGGTTACCTGGGTCTTGCCGTCCGGGCGCAGGTAAGGGACGAGCCCGCTGCGCCGCACCACCGTGAGCTGTTTCGCCAGCCTGTGTGCGAGCATGATCGGCAGCGGCATGAGCTCGGGCGTCTCCTTGCAGGCGTAGCCGAACATCAGGCCCTGGTCGCCGGCACCTTGCCGGTCGAACTCGTCGGTGCCCTCGCCCTCTCGCCGCTCATAGGCGTCATCAACACCCTGGGCAATGTCTGGTGATTGTGCCCCGATCGAGACAGACACGCCGCACGAAGCCCCGTCGTAGCCCTTGGCCGACGAGTCGTAGCCGATCTCCAGGATCTTGTCCCTGATGATCCCGGGGATATCGACGTAGGTCTGGGTCGTGACCTCACCAGCGACGTGCACCTGGCCTGTCGTGATCAAGGTCTCCACGGCAACCCGGCTGCGCTGATCGTCCTTGATCATCGAATCGAGAATGGCGTCACTGATCTGGTCAGCCATCTTGTCCGGGTGGCCTTCTGTGACCGACTCGGAAGTGAAAAGGCGACGTGACACGATATTTCCTCTTCTGCGGCAGCCGCGCCCGGTCACACGCTCAAGGCGCGAGTGCCCGGAAGCGGAATCCAGTCCGCCATATGGTGATTTCGCCGAAGTTTAACTGAGAAGCTGACCCTACGCGGGTCCAAGCGGGAAGCATACCGGGCCTTGACCCCAGGTGAGACGGGTGACTGCTGGCTAGGTGGCTCCCGGCGGGAGCCGCTGCGCGACCAGGTCCCACACCCGGTCGGCCAGCACCTCCTTGGGTACACGCGGGATCTCGGTCACCACTTCGCCCGCCGCGAGCACAAGTGCCGCGTTGTCACCCGTCCCGAAGGCGAGCCCATCGCCCACCTGGTTGACGACGAGCAGGTCGCAACCCTTCCGCACAAGTTTCTCGCGCCCGGCGGCGAGCACATCGCCCGTTTCAGCGCCGAAGCCGACGATCACCTGGCCGTGCCGTCGCCCATGCGCCCTGTTGTTCACGAGTTCGCGCAAGATGTCCGGATTCTCCGTGAGCGCGATCGGTTCGGGGACACTGCCGCTCTTTTTCATCTTCGTTCCGCTGCGCGCGGCGGGGCGGAAATCGGCCACCGCAGCGGCCATCACCACGGCATCGGCACTATCCGCGGCCGCCAGGACGGCCTCGCGCATCTGACAGGCCGACGTGACGCGGACGACGCTGGCACCGGCCGGATCAGGCAACGCCACGTTCGCGGCCACCAGGATGACCTCGGCTCCGCGAGCCACGGCCGTCCGGGCCAGGGCATAGCCTTGGCGACCCGATGACCAGTTGCCGAGGAATCGTACAGGGTCAAGCTCCTCACGAGTTCCTCCCGCGGAGACCACCACGTGGCGGCCTGTCAGATCGGGGCGCAGGCCGGACGCACCGCGGGCAAGCAGCCTGATGGCTGTCTCGAAAAGCTCGGCCGGCTCTGGCAGCCGACCAGGTCCGCTGTCGGCTCCCGTGAGCCGTCCGGAGGCTGGTTCGACCACGATCGTCCCGTGCTCGCGCAACAGCGCGACGCTGGCCTGCGTGGCGGGGTGCTCCCACATCTCGGTATGCATGGCGGGCGCGAACATGATCGGGCAGCGGGCGGTGAGCAGCGTGGTGGTCAGGAGATCACCTGCGGAGCCCGTGCGCCGCCTTGGCTAGCAGGTCGGCGGTCGCGGGAGCGACAATGACCAGATCAGCCTGCCGCCCAGCTGAACATGCGGTACCTCGTGTACATCGGCCCAGACGCCCGTCGCCACTGGCTGACCCGAAAGCGCGGCCCAGGTCGCGGTCCCAACAAAATGCAGCGAATCCGCTGTCGGCACGACCCGCACGCGATGACCGGACTCTGTCAGTCGCCGGAGCAGCTCACACGCCTTGTACGCGGCGATGCCAGCCCCGACACCGAGAATGATGTGCGCAGGCTCTGCCGTCCGGGGGTGGCGACCCCCCGGAACGCCCCGCGACGTCCCGTCAGGCTCTGCCATCTCTGCCGTCCCGGGGTGGCGACCCCCCGGAACCCCCCGCGACGTCCCGTCAGGCTCTGCCGTCCCGGGGGGACGACCCCCCGGAACCCCCCGCGACGTCCCGTCAGGCTCTGCCATCTCTGCCGTCCCGGGGTGGCGACCCCCCGGAACCCCCCGCGACGTCCCGTCAGGCTCTGCCGTCCCGGGGGGACGACCCCCCGGAACCCCCCGCGACGTCCCGTCAGGAACCTGCTCGTCAGGACTCGATGGTCTCTGCTGTGAGCAACTGCTCACGGATCTCCCGCAGGGCCACTGAGAGCGGCTTCTCCTGGACGTGGGTCTCCACGAGCGGGCCCACGTACTCGAGTAGGCCCTCGCCAAGCTGGGCGTAGTAGGCGTTGATCTGCCGCGCCCGCTTCGCGGCCATGATGACAAGGCTGTACTTGCTGTCCACGATGGACAGCAGCTCGTCGATCGGCGGGTTAGTAATGCCTTCTGCGGAGGGACTCCCTGCCACTTGCTGCCTTCCGGGTTGCGATCCCCGGCCGTCGTGCGCGACGACCGCTACCGGCCTCAGGAATCCGTTACTGACTCACTGGAGCGCCAACCAACACTACCAGCCGCTCGCATACCTCTTCGACCGACGTGTTGACGAGCGTGACGTCGAATTCCTTCTCGGACGCCAGCTCGGCATGCGCGGTGACGAGCCGCTGCCTGACAGCCTCCGGCGGCTCCGTACCACGCTCGTTGAGACGCCGCTCTAGCTCCGGCCATGACGGCGGCGCGAGAAATACCAGTAGCGCTCCCGGCATCCGGCTACGGACTTGCCGGGCCCCTTGCACGTCGATCTCAAGCAGAGGAGGCACACCGGCGGCGAGCTTCTCCTCGACAGGTGCGCGCGGAGTCCCGTACCTGTGCCCGGAGTACCGGGCCCACTCGAGCAATTCGCCCTCTGCGATGAGCCTATCGAACTCACGCTCACCAACGAATTTGTATTCCCGGCCGTCTTCCTCGCCTGGACGCGGCCGGCGCGTCGTCACCGATACAGAAAGCCAGATCTGCGGGTAGGCCTGCCGGAGCCGGGCGATGACTGTGCTTTTCCCGACACCGGAAGGCCCCGACAAAACGGTCAACCGCGCCTCGCGACCCGCCTGGCCTGTGCCTGGCTGGCCGCAGGCGCGACCGCCGGGCGAAGCGGCCGTGCCCCCTCGCCCGCCTCCTGAGAATTCATTCTCGTCAGAGATCATCCCCGCCGAACTCGTTCTCCAGCGCGGCGCGCTGGTTGGTGCCGAGACCGCGCACGCGGCGCGAATCGGCGATGTTGAGCCGGTCCATGATCTGCTTGGCGCGTACTTTGCCGACACCGGGGAGCGACTCAAGCAACGACGACACCTTCATCTTGCCGATGATGTCGTCGGTCTGGCCCTCCTTGAGGATCTGGGCCAGGGTTGTGCCACCTCGCTTGAGTCTGTTCTTGACTTCGGCACGTTCCTTGCGGGCCTGGGCAGCCTTTTCCAGGGCCGCGGCGCGCTGTTCGGGTGTGAGGGGAGGAAGAGCCACGCCGGTTCACCTCGGGTTTCGTTAGAAAAACTGCGGTCGGGAGGGGAACCTAGCGACTCGGTGCCCCTTCAGGCAACGCAAACCCGTGTTCGTCACGTCACAAATTGGCTGATATTACTATCCGAACAGGACCGAATACTCATCGTTACCGAAACCTAGATCATCTTGGCTTGGCGCAGGCACGATGGTGCATGGTTCCCACGGATGAGCTTACGTGCCGCGTGACCGGAATGCTGCCGACACGCGGTCTCACCCGCGTTGAACAGTCGCGCGGACGCCGTTCGTCCCGACGTATGGCGGATCGGGAACCTCGCGCTCGTGGCCACGAGATGGGTGCCAGGCAGTCGCTGACACGAGCTGCGGAACCGGGCTGAAACGGAACCGGCCGAAACGGAACCGGCCGAAACGGAACCGGGCTGGCCGAACGGAACCCGGAACCCGGCCGGCCGAACGGAACCGGGCCGGCCGAACGGAACCCGGCCGGCCGAGACCGAACCCGGCCGGCCGAGACGGAACCCGGCCGAAACGGAACCGGGCTACGACAGGTTCGTGGCACCACGGCGCAGCGACGCCGCCAAAGCGGCCGCGGCCGCGCCCGGATCAGGCGCATTCGTGATGGGGCGCCCGATCACGAGCAGGTCAGCGCCCGCGCTCAGCGCTTCCTGCGGGGTCGCGACCCGGGCCTGATCCTGGGCGTCCGACCCCGCGGGGCGCACACCAGGCGTAATGAGCATGATGTCCGGCCCAACCTCCTCGCGCACCGCAGCGACCTCCTTCGGTGAGCAGACCAGTGCCCGCGCGCCCGCGATCACCGACTGCGCCGCGAGCCTGCACGCCACGTCAGACACGGAACCGGCCACGCCGGTCTGCGCGAGGTCAGCCTCACTCAGCGAAGTGAGAACGGTCACCGCGGCGATCCGCGTGTCCGGCGCGGCCTCCACCGCGGCCCGGATCATGGCCTGGCCACCAGTTGCGTGCACGGTGAGCAGCGCGGGCCGCAGCCGCCCGACCACCCGGGCGGCGCCGGCCACAGTCGCTGGGATGTCATGCAGCTTCAGGTCGAGGAATACCTGGACCCCGCTCGCTCCCCGCACCGACGCCACCACGCTTGGCCCGTAACGCAAGTACAGCTCGAGCCCTATTTTGACCGTGCTCACGTGCGGGGTGACCAGGCTCGCCCACCGCGCCGCCGTTTCGAGGTCCGGTGCGTCGAGTGCCACGGCGATCGGCGCGAGGCCGGGCGTGATGCTCATTTGGCGTGCCTCCGTCATGGCTTCCTGTGGTAGGCGCCGCCGCGCAGCAACACGGCGCCTGCTGGCTCGTGCGCGAGCCCGACGACGTCCCGCAGTCGCCCGACACCGCGCATGGCAAGTTCCTCCTCGAGCTCGCGCAGGATGCGCGGGCAGGCAGACGGGTCATGGAAGATCTCTGTTCCCACGCTGACCAGGTCGGCGCCGGCGAGGATGAACTCGAGCGCGTCCCTGCCAGTGCGCACACCTCCCATCCCGATGATCGGGATGTCGGGCAGGGCCTCGCGGACCTGCCAGATACACCGGACAGCCACTGGCCGGATCGCTGGACCTGACAGGCCTCCGGTGATCCCGGCGAGGACCGGCCGCATGGTGTCAGGGTCGATCGCCATTCCAAGCAACGTATTGATCATCGAGAGGCCGTCTGCGCCCGCGGCGACGCATGAGCGAGCAACAATCACGATATCCGTCACGTCCGGTGACAGTTTCGCGAATACCGGAATGTCGTACCTGGCGCGGGCGCGGACCGCCGCAATCACGGCCGCGGCGGCATCCGGATCGCACGCGAACACCTTCCCCCGGTCCTCCACGTTCGGGCAGGAGATGTTCACCTCGATCGCGCTGACCCCGGGCGCCTCCGACAGCCGGTCGGCAAGTTCCGCGTACTCATCCACGCTCCCGCCGGCAATGGACACCATCGCGCGTGCGCCGCGCGACAGCAGCCAGGGCAGGTCACGCTGCAGGAAGGCGTCGATACCCGGTCCCTGCAGGCCGATCGAGTTGAGCATGCCGCTGTCGGTCTCCACCATTCGCGGCGTCGGCCGGCCCGCACGTGGCGCAAGCATGACCGACTTGGTCACCACGGCGCCGATCTTGGAAACATCGAAGAACTGCGCGAGTTCGCGGCCAGATGCGGCACAGCCGGAGGCGGTAAGGACCGGGTTGGGCAACTCGATGTGACAGAGCCTTGTCCGCAGGTCAACCGGCACTGCCGGCCTCCAGCGGCTCCTGGCAGGCCCTGGCCTTCCAGCCGGGCGCACCGAGCGCGTCAAACGGGATCGTGCCCACGTCGTCCCACCGGACCTGGTCGCCGCGGTACACCGGCCCGTCCACGCATGTCCGCACCATGCGGGTAATCCCGTCGTTGCCCCGCACAGGCAGCACGCACGTCATGCATACCCCGATGCCGCAGGCCATGGACTCCTCGACAGAGGCGAGCACCGGAATGTCGTACTTGCCAGCCACGGTAGTGACCCCCCGCAGCATCGGCATGGGCCCGCAGGCATAGATCACGTCGGTCCGCCCGTCATGAATGACCTGGCTGAGGACGTCGGTGACCATGCCGCGCGTACCGAGCGACCCGTCATCGGTGGTGATCATTGCCGTCCGGCCGGTGCGGCGGGCCGTGAGCGCGCCGAACACCCGGTCCGCGCTTGCGGCGCCGAGCAGGAAGTCCACCTGGCAGCCACGTGCGCGCAGGCGGTCAGCCAGGGAGAACAATGGTGAGCTTCCGTAGCCGCCACCGATGAGCAGGCAGTTCACGCGGTCGCGAGGCATCGGGAACGGGCGGCCGAGCGGGCCTGCGATGTCGAGTGTGTCCCTCGCACGCCGCCGCGCGAGCCACTGCGTGCCCCGGCCGAGTGCGGCGAACACGAACTCGACCGTGCCGCCGTGATCAGGTCGCACGTCGTAAATGGAAAACGCGCGGCGCAGCAGCATGGCGGTGTACGGCCCGCCGACCGCGACCGCGACAAACTGGCCGGGCCTGAAGCGCTCGGCGATCTGCGGCGCGACGAGGGTTATCGCGTAGTAAGCATCGACCCGGCGGACCGTCAGCACCGTTCCGCTTACCTGGACAGGTGCCACGCCTGTCTCACCGTCCTCAGCTGTCATGGCTCATCACCCCGGGCGTGGGGGATGAGCACTACCGCCAGCACCGCCACCGCCAGCACCGCCACCGCCTGTACCGCCAGTGCCAGCACCACCAGCACCGCCACCGCCAGCGGCGGCACCAGCACCGCCACCGCCAGCACCACCAGCACCGGCCGGGCCCCGGATCCGGAGGGCATGCTCCTGCAGGGACCTGACGCCGACCTCACCCCTGATGATCGCCTCGATCCCCTGCACGGCGGCGGCCAGGCCGGCCACGGTCGTCACGCACGGAATGCCGCGCCGCACGGCGGCGGTCCTGATCTCGTAGCCATCCAGGCGGGGGCTGGAGTGGCCTGGGCCGCCGAACGGCGTGTTCACGATGAGCTCGACCTCGCCGGCCAGGATGCGGGTCACGATGGTCGGCTCGCCATCCGGTCCTGGTCCGTCACTGTGCTTACGCACGATCGTGGCACGCAGCCCGTTGCGGCGCAGCACCTCGCCTGTTCCCGCGGTGGCCAATATCTCGAATCCCAGGTCGGCGAGCCGCTTCACCGGGAACACCATGGACCGCTTGTCTGTGTTCGCCACCGACACGAAGGCGCGCCCCTTGAGCGGCAGCGAGCCGTAGGCGGCCGCCTGCGATTTCGCGTAAGCGGTGCCGAAGGCCTCGTCGATACCCATCACCTCGCCTGTCGACCGCATCTCGGGGCCGAGCACCGTGTCCACACCGTGGCCTGCCGCGTCACGGAAGCGGTTGAAGGGCAGCACGGCCTCCTTGACCGCGATCGGCGCGTCGAGCGGCAGCGTCCCTCCGTCCCCCGACGCGGGCAGCATGCCCTCCGCCCGCAATTGCGCCACGGTGGCGCCGAGCATGATCCGTGCCGCCGCCTTGGCGAGCGGCACCGCAGTGGCCTTAGATACGAACGGCACCGTACGCGACGCCCGCGGATTCGCCTCGAGCACGTACATCACGCCAGCGGCGAGCGCGTACTGCACGTTCAGCAGCCCGCGCACGCCCACGCTCCTTGCGATCGCCTCGGTCGAGGCACGGATACGGTCGATATCCTCACGGCCGAGCGTGATCGGCGGCAGCGCACAGGCCGAGTCACCCGAATGGATCCCGGCTTCCTCGATGTGCTCCATGACCCCGCCGAGGAAGAGTTCGCCACCATCGAACAGCGCGTCCACGTCGAGCTCGACGGCATCGTCAAGGAACTTGTCCACGAGCACGGGATGTTCCGCGCTCACATCGGCGAGCCGTGCGGCGCGGCTGATGTAACGCTCCAGGGTTGCGTCATCGTAGACGATCTCCATGCCGTGGCCGCCGAGCACGTACGACGGCCGGACGAGCACCGGGTAGCCGATCTTGTCGGCGATCGCCTTGGCCTCCGCGTAGGAGAACGCGGTGCCGTGGCGGGGGGCTGGCAGGCCGGCCGCGGTGAGCAGCCGCCCGAACGCGCCGCGTTCCTCCGCCAGGTGGATGGCATCCGGGCTGGTGCCCGCGATCGGCACCCCTGCCTCGGCGAGCCCGCGCGCGAGGCCGAGCGGCGTCTGCCCGCCGAGCTGCACGATGACCCCGGCGACCGGACCCACCGACTGCTCGGCGTGCACCACCTCGAGCACGTCCTCCAGTGTGAGCGGCTCGAAGTACAGCCGGTGTGAGGTGTCGTAGTCCGTGGACACCGTCTCCGGGTTGCAGTTGACCATCACGGTCTCGTAGCCGGCCGCCGCAAGCGCGAACGAGGCGTGCACGCACGCGTAGTCAAACTCGATGCCCTGCCCGATGCGGTTCGGGCCGCTGCCGAGGATGATCACCTTCGGCGCGCAGCCATCGGGTACCTCGGTCTCTTCGTCATATGTCGAGTACAGGTACGGCGTGCGCGCGGCGAACTCGGCGGCGCAGGTATCGACCGTGTGGTAGACGGGCCTGATGCCGAGCGCATGGCGCAGCTCACGCGCGACCGCCTCGGGCATCCCGCGCAGCTCGCCGATCTGCGCGTCGGAGAAGCCGAGGCGCTTGGCGGACCTGAGGGCGCTTGCAGTGAGCGCGTCAGCCCGCGTAAGCCGTTCTGCTTCCCCTTCGATCTCAGCGATCTGATCAAGAAACCACGGGTCGATTCCTGTCGCCGCATGGAGCGCGGCCACGCTCGCTCCGGCCCGCAGCGCCTGGTGAACGGCCGCTAGCCTGCCGTCGTGCGGTGTCCTGCAGCGCTCCAGCAGCTCAGCGGCGCCTCCTGGGGGATCCGCCCAGGACAGGGACGCCCCGGGCCGCTCAAGCGATCTCAGCGCCTTCTGCAGCGCTTCTGGGAACGACCGGCCGATCGCCATCGCCTCCCCGACCGACTTCATGTGCGTCGTCAGAGCCGGATCGGCGCCTGGGAACTTCTCGAAGGCGAACCTCGGCACCTTGACCACCACGTAGTCCAGGCTGGGCTCGAAGCTGGCCGGGGTCTCGCCCGTGATGTCGTTGGGGATCTCGTCCAGGGTGTAGCCGATGGCCAGCTTCGCTGCGATCTTGGCGATGGGAAAGCCGGTGGCCTTGGACGCGAGCGCCGAGGAGCGCGACACCCGTGGGTTCATCTCGATCACGACCATCCGGCCGGTCAGCGGCTCCACCGCGAACTGGATGTTGCAGCCGCCCGTGTCCACCCCGACCGCGCGGATCACCGCGATCGCGACGTCGCGCATGTGCTGGTACTCGCGGTCGGTGAGCGTCATCGCGGGTGCCACCGTCACCGAGTCACCGGTGTGCACTCCCATCGGGTCGATGTTCTCGATCGAGCAGACCACCACCACGTTGTCGTGGTGGTCGCGCATCAGCTCGAGCTCGAACTCCTTCCAGCCGAGGATCGACTCCTCGAGCAGCACCTCGGTGACCGGGCTCGCGTCAAGACCCGCGCCCGCAATCAAGCGCAGTTCCTCCTCGCCCGCGGCGATCCCCGAGCCCGATCCCCCGAGCGTATAGGACGGCCGTACGACGACCGGATAGCCGAGGTCCACCTCGGCCCGCAGGCACTCATCCATGGTGTGGCAGATCAGGCTGCGCGGGACCTCCGCCCCGAGGCCGGTGACGATCTCCTTGAACCGCGCGCGATCCTCTCCCGCCCTGATCGCCTCGATCCTCGCGCCGATCAGCTCGACCCCAAACTCGCGAAGCACGCCAGAGTCGTGCAGCGCGACGGCGCAGTTCAGCGCCGTCTGGCCGCCAAGCGTGGGCAGCACGGCGTCGGGCCGTTCGCGCTCGATCACCGTGGCCACCACGTCGGGGGTGACGGGCTCGACGTACGTGGCGTCGGCGAACTCAGGGTCTGTCATGATCGTCGCCGGGTTGGAGTTCACCAGGCTGACCCTGATCCCTCCTGCCGCAGGACCCGGCAGGCCTGGGTGCCCGAGTAATCGAACTCACAGGCCTGGCCGATCACGATCGGGCCGGAGCCGATGACGAGGACCGAGCGCAGGTCGGCGCGGCGCGGCATCAGCGCCCTCCATCCATCAGCTCGGCGAACCTGTCGAAGAGCCCGGCCGCGTCGTGCGGCCCAGGCGCGGCCTCCGGGTGATACTGAACGCTGAAGGCCGGGCGGTCGAGCAACCGCAGCCCCTCCACCACGCCGTCGTTCAGGCACACGTGACTTACCTGGGCGCGACCGTAGATAGTCCCGAACGGCTGCGCGCGCGGCATCACGCCTGCTCGTGCGGAGCCTGCGTGCGCCGGCCCGGGGCAGGGCCCGCCGGGCGGCGCCACAGCGAACCCGTGATTGTGACTGGTGATCTGCACGCGGCTGGTCGCCAGATCCGCCACGGGCTGGTTCACGCCGCGGTGCCCGAATAGCAGCTTGTAGGTGCCGAGACCGAGCGCGCGGCCGAGAATCTGGCTGCCGAGGCAGATACCGAAAAGCGGGATCCGCTCGTCAAGCACGCCGGCCATCGCGTCGAGGGCGTAGCCTGCCGCGGCCGGATCACCGGGACCGTTGCTGAAGAACACCCCATCAGGCTGGACGTCCAGGATGTCCGCGGTCGTGGAGGTCGCAGGGAGCACGTGCACCTCGCAGCCTCGCTGCGCCATCTTGCGCGGTGTCATCGCCTTGATGCCAAGGTCCACGGCGGCGACCCGGTATCTGGTCGAGGTACCGCGCGGCGGCGCCACCACGTAGGGCTCCGGCGTGGACACCTGCCGGGCCAGGTCGGCACCGGCCATGGACGGGCTTGCGCGCACCCTTTCGAGCAGGCCCTCCGGCTGCGCGACGTCGGCGGGCGCCGCCGAGATCGCTGCGCGCATCGCGCCCTTGTCACGCAGGTGCCTGGTGAGCGCGCGGGTGCCCACGACAGCTATGCCTGTGACACCATGTGCCCGCAGTTCGTCGTCAAGGCCGCGGCTCGCCCGCCAGCTTGAGGCGATCCGCGCTGGCTCGCGGACCACGTAACCCGCCACCCAGATCCGCCGTGACTCGTGATCTTCGTCGTTGATTCCCGTGTTGCCGATGTGCGGCGCGGTCATCGCCACGATCTGCCTGTGGTACGACGGGTCGGTCAGGGTCTCCTGGTAGCCGGTCATGCCGGTGTTGAAGACCATCTCGCCGAACGACGGGGCGGTGGGATCCACCGCCCCGAACGCGGTACCGCGCAGCACCCTGCCGTCCTCGAGGACCAGGATGGCGGCCGGGCCTGTCATGCCAGCTTCCCTTCGAGAACGGACGCTGAGCCGCGCAAGAAGGTGGCGACCACCCGGCCGGGCAGGATCATGCCAGCGAACGGCGTGTTACGGCTCTTCGACGGGGACGCGGACGGATCCACCTCCGCCCGCCCTGAAGGGTCGTACAGCGTCAGGCAGGCGGGCGCTCCGGCCCGCAGCGGCTGGCCATGCCCGGTCAGGCGCCCTATCCGCGCCGGGCGAGCCGACATCCGGTCCGCGACGCCGGCCCAGTCGAGCAGGCCGGTTTCCACCATGGCTTCCTGGACCACGCGCAGGGCTGTTTCCAGCCCGGTCATCCCGAAGGCGGCGACCGCCCACTCCGTCTCCTTGTCCTCGGCCGGGTGCGGAGCGTGGTCAGTGGCCACACAGTCGATCGTGCCGTCGGCGAGAGCGGCGCGCAGCGCGGCCACGTCCACGGCGGTCCGCAGCGGTGGGTTGACCTTGTAGACCGGGTCGTAGCTCGCCGCGAGTTCGTCGGTCAGCAGCAGATGGTGCGGCGTCACCTCGGCGGTGACCCGCCAGCCCTTGCTCTTCGCCCAGCGGATGATCTCGACGGAACCCGCGGTGGAGACGTGGCAGACGTGCAGCCGTGAGTCCACGTGCGCGGCGAGCAGGCAGTCCCTGGCGATCACCGCCTCTTCCGCCACGGCGGGCCAGCCGGCCAGGCCGAGCTTGCCTGACATTTCGCCCTCGTTCAGCTGAGCGTCTTCCGTGAGCCTCGGTTCCTGCGCGTGCTGCGCGATGACGCCGTCGAACGCCTTGACGTATTCGAGCGCGCGGCGCATCAGCACCGCGTCGGAGACGCAGCGGCCGTCGTCGGAGAAGACGCGGACCCTGGCCGCTGAGTCGGCCATGGCGCCGAGCTCGGCAAGCTGGACGCCACCCAGGCCCTGGGTCACCGCGCCGACCGGGTAGACGTCGCAGTGGCCGGCCTGGCGGCCAAGCCGCCATACCTGCTCCACCACACCCGCGGTATCGGCGGCCGGCTCGGTGTTGGCCATCGCGTGCACAGCGGTAAACCCGCCGAGCGCGGCAGCCGCGGTGCCGGACTGCACGGTCTCAGCATCCTCGCGGCCGGGCTCACGCAGGTGCGTGTGCAGGTCGACAAGGCCCGGGAGCGCGATGAGGCCGCCAGCGTCGATCACCCCGGCGCCCGCCGCGCTCAGGCCGCGGCCGGTCTCGGCGATGACGCCGTCACGGATCAGCAGATCCTCCGGCTCGCCGCCGGCCGACCTGGCGCCCCTGATCAGCCAGGTCGCCCCGCCGGGCTCGGTCACGTGCTCAGTGCCTGTCCTTGCCTGTCTGCTCGCCCCGGGTGTCCCCTGCGCGCCTGCCCGGATCACGCAGGCACCTCCATCCCGCCGAGCAGCAGGTAGAGCACGGCCATCCGGACGCTTACGCCGTTGGCAACCTGCTCGACCACGGTGGATCTCGGCGCGTCGGCGACATCGGCCGCGATCTCCACACCCCGGTTCATGGGCCCTGGATGCATCACGATGGCGTGCTCGGGCAGCACCCCCATCCGGGATGCGTCAAGCCCATAGCGGCGGCTGTATTCGCGCACGCTCGGGAAGAATGCGTCGTTCATCCGCTCCTGCTGCACCCGCAGCATCATGATGACGTCGCTCTTCGGCACCGTCGCGTCCAGGTCGTAGCTGACAGCGCAGGGCCAGGTATCCACCGCGACCGGCAGCAGGGTTGGGGGTCCGACGAGGGTGACCTCGGCGCCGAGGGTGTGAAGCAGCAGCACATTGGACCTGGCCACCCTGCTGTGCAAGATGTCGCCGACGATCGTGACCCGCAGTCCTTCCAGCCTGCCAAGGCGGCTGCGGATCGTGAACGCGTCGAGCAGCGCCTGCGTGGGGTGCTCGTGCGTGCCGTCTCCCGCGTTGACCACGCTGCCCCTGACCCAGCCGGCCAGCCTGTGGGGCGCGCCTGAGGCAGGGTGCCTGATGATGACGCCGTCCGCGCCCATCGCCTCGAGCGTCTGCGCGGTGTCCTTGAGGCTCTCACCCTTGGCGACGCTTGATCCCTTCGCGGAAAAATTGATCACATCGGCGGACAGCCGCTTGGCCGCGGCCTCGAAGGAGATACGGGTCCTGGTGGAGTCTTCGAAGAAGAGGTTGACGACCGTCCGGCCGCGCAATGTGGGCAGCTTCTTGATCGGGCGGTCGGCCATCCGCGCGAGTTCTTCCGCGGTGTCGAGGATGAGCAGGGCGTCGTCCCTGGACAGATCGGCAGCTGAGATCAGATGGCGGTTCACGGCTGCCCCCCGGTGACCTGCGCGGACCCATCAGTGCGACGATCGCCGCCCGGATAGCTGCCCATGCCACCGGGCGGATCGGCCCGCAGGCCGCCGGGCGGATCGCCCCGCAGGCCGCCGCGTGGATCACCCGGTGTCTCGCCGCGTGCACCCCGTGCGCCGCCTCGCGGATCGGCGCCGACAGTACCCAGGCCGAGAAGCACCACCTCGTTGCCATCCGACTCTTCGAGCAGCACCCGGACCACCTCGTGCTGTGAGGTCGGCAGGTTCTTGCCCACGTAGTCCGCGCGGATCGGCAGCTCGCGGTGACCGCGATCGACGAGCACCGCGAGCTGGACGGCGCGCGGGCGCCCGATGTCATTCAGCGCGTCGAGGGCGGCACGGACGGTCCTGCCCGAGTAGAGCACGTCGTCCACCAGGACGACGGTCCGGCCGTCGATGCCCTCGGCAGGCAGCTGGGTGGGGCCGAGCGCCCGGGCCGGGCGCAACCGCAGATCGTCGCGGTACATGGTGATGTCGAGTGAGCCCGAGGGCACCGGGTGCCCCACGACCTGGGCGATGCGCTCGGCGAGGCGGTGGGCGAGCGGCACGCCCCTGGTCTGAATGCCAAGCAGGACGACGTCGCCTGCGCCCTTGGTTCGTTCGATGATCTCGTGTGCGATCCTCGTCAGGGCACGGCCGATGTCGGCTCGCTCGAGAACCGGCTTGCCTGCACCATCGCCGACCGGGTTGCCAGCGGAGGCCGTACCGCCATTACCGGTGGACGTGCCTGCGCCCGCAGGGCCACCTGCGCCCCCCGAGTTCCCGGTACCTGCGGAAGGTCCTGCGCCCGCGGAGGCCCCGGTACCCGCGGAAGTTGCACCACCTGATGACGTTCCAGGAGATTCCGAGTACCCGGCACCTACGGAACTCACGGCGATGGCCGTATCGCCGGTT
The DNA here is from genome assembly GCA_963712955.1 of uncultured Actinomycetota bacterium. Taxonomy (GTDB): domain Bacteria; phylum Actinomycetota; class Actinomycetes; order Streptosporangiales; family Streptosporangiaceae; genus DATFVJ01. The sequence continues at coordinate 144,879 of CAVQKF010000022.1, forward strand.
CTGGCGGCCGAACTGTCAGCCGAAATGTCAGCCGGACCGCTGTCCGGCTGGCGGCCCGCTCGCCCTCGCGGCGGTGGGACGACGCCGCCCGCGCGAAGAATGCCAGAAGCACGCATCACTGTGGACCTCCTTTCCCGCCTCTCCGGACGGGCCTTAAAGGATGTCTGTCCACGTCACGGTACCAGCACGACTCGCGTCGTGGGGCCAACGCACCGCGAACCGGGCCCGAAGCGCGGATACCAGCCTGAATGCGAAGTTCACAACATTTTTTGCCGTACACCCCGCGTATCGGGCGTGCTCCACAGCCGGACCAAGGCGCCCAGAACCCTTGCGGCACAATGACTTCACGCATGTGCGGCGCTCTCGGGACGGCCCGGGGACGGCATGCACAAAGAGCGAAGCTTCACCCAGTTTTTGCCGTTCGGCTTGACCTGGGCCCGATCGCGGCTTACTGTCACTGTCCGTAACCATTACCGTAAGTAACGACTGGCCAGGGGGGCCGAGAACATGCCATCTGAGTACGCAAAGGCACTGGGCGCGCGGCTGCGCGCCATCCGCACCCAGCAAGGCCTGTCCCTGCATGGGGTCGAGGAGAAATCACGCGGCCGATGGAAGGCCGTGGTGGTCGGCTCCTACGAACGCGGCGACCGCTCGGTGACGGTCCAGAAGCTCGCCGAGCTCGCTGAGTTCTACGGCGTTCCCGTGTCTGAGCTGCTGCCTGGCGACGCGGCACCGACGCCGCTCGCGCCCACGCCGAAACTTGTCATCGATCTCGAGCGCATGATCGAGTTGCCGAAGGACAAGGCAGGTCCTCTCGCCCGTTATGTGGCCACCATCCAGAGCCAGAGGGGTGACTACAACGGCAAGGTCCTGTCCATCCGCCAGGAGGACCTGCGCTCCCTCGCGGTCATCTATGACAAGTCCCCCACCGACCTGACCGAAGAGCTGATCAGCTGGGGTGTGCTCGACGCCGAGGCGCGCCGCGCCGTCGAGGCCTTCTGAGTTCTGGGCCCCGCATTCTGGAACCGGTCCGTCGCCGCACCGGGCCGGAAGGGTTGTCATGCGGTCTGATACCCGTGATCCGCGGGCAAGGGCCCTTGCGCTTACCCGCGACCCGCGGGCAGCGGCTCTTGCGCTTACCCGCGACCCGCGGGCAGCGGCTCTTGCGTTTACCCGCGACCCGCGGGCAGCGGCTCTTGCGTTCTGGGGATTGACTCTCGAGGGATCCCGAGTCACGCTGCGAGCACCCCGAGAGCCTCCTCGACGAGCCCAAGAAAGGTCTCGGAATCCCGGAGCAGATCATCCGCCTCGCGGGCGCTGACCGCCCGGGGCAGCCCTGCCTCCGCGGCGGCACGCTTGGCCGCGCCAGCGGCGAAGAAGGCCGCCCATTCGGCTAGCGCGGGTGCCACGCGCGGCAGAAGCTCCCAGACGCTGCGCGGCCCGCGGCGGCGCGGGCCGCCGTTGGGCTCGGCGCGCGCGGATACCACAGCGGCCGCCGCGCGCAAGGCCGCGAGATGAGCGGCCACAAAACGAGTGGCCGGCGCCGGTTCTGCGGCCGCAGCCGCGAGACCGTGGCGTGCCGATTCGAGCAGCGTCATGATCGACTGTGCCACCCGGGGCCGCTCCGCGCACACCGCTACCGTGATTGCGTTCATCGTTGCTACCTCCCTGGACTTGTGCGGAGCGGATGGCCAGGCGAAGCGCTTCCCCTCGCCGCGCCTGGCCGCGCACGGCCGCCCCAGGGGGTCTTGAGGCTGCCGTGCGGCTCCGCTGGTTCTCATTCGAACACGGGTTCGATGAGATGTCCAGCCAGTACCGGACACGTGTTCGAAGTTACTCGGGGGGTGTGACAATTCCGCAGACGCGGGCGCCGTGCCCCGGCTCCCTGCGCATCCCGAGAGCGGCAGCCCCGTGTCACGACTGGCCGGACGCCACATCTCCGCGCCGCAGGCGGCCCAGACGGATGTGCCCGGGGCGGCCAGGGCGGATGTGCACGGGGGCGGCCAAGGCGGACGCGCCCGGGGGCGGGCCCAGGCGGATTTGCCCGGGGCGGCCAGGGCGGATGTGCCCGGGGTGACTCATGCGGATACGCGCGGACGGCCAAAAGCCATCTGATCGTCTCTGTAGGCTGGCGTGTGTGGCTCCACAGATCGGGTGGCTTGAACTCGACGCGGCTGCCTTCACAGGTGAGATTGACGCGTGTCTAGCGGTATACGCAGCCGCGATGGACACGCCCGTCTTCCAGCTGCCGGGAAGACGGGCCATCATCGACCGGCACCTCGGCTATCCCCGCTTCCGCGGCGTCGCCGCCAGGAATGGCGAGGAGCCCGATTCGATCATCGCGTTCGCGTACGGCTTCCATGGCGAGACTGGCCAGTGGTGGCATGACCTCGTCGGCTCCGCCGTCGCGGCCAGCCTCGGAACAGCGCTCGCCGACGCCTGGCTCGCCGACTCCTTCGAGATCGGCGAGGTACACGTGCACCCGGACTATCAGGGCCAGGGCGTGGGCCGCCGTATGCTGCACACGCTCACCGGCGGCCGCGCCGAGCGCACCGCCGTGCTTTCCACCCGTGACGCCGCCTCGCCGGCACGGCACCTCTACCGCACACTCGGCTTCACCGACCTGCTCACCCAGTTCTGCTTTCCCGGCGGGCCGGAGCGCTACGCGGTTATGGGAGCGCCGCTTCCACTGACGTCACGCTGACGCACGCGCGCGAGCGCCCGGTCCCGCAGGCCAAGAACCTGGTAGATCTCCCGCGTGGCTGTCGACCGGTTGAGTGTGTAGAAGTGCAGGCCGGGGGCACCCTCGTCAAGCAGCCTCTGGCACATGCTTGCCGCGTACTCCACCCCAATTTCCCGAACGGCTGCCGTATCGTGCGCCACCCTGCTAAGCCGTTCGGCCAGATTGGGCGGGAACTTGGCGCCGGACAGCTCAGCGGCCCGCTCGATCATCCGGACGTTGGTGATCGGCATGATGCCCGCGATGATCGGGACGTCACAGCCGAGGGCGGCGACCCGGTCGCGCAGCCGCAGGTAGTCCACGACATAGAAGAACATCTGGGTGATCGCGAAGTCGGCGCCCGCGCGGCACTTGCGCACGAAATAAGCGACATCGGTGTCGAAGTCGGGTGATCGAGCGTGCGTCTCTGGAAACGCGGCCACGCCGACGCAGAAATCACCGGAGGCCCTGATCAACCGAACGAGTTCCTCCGCGTACAGCAGGCCCTCCGGGTGCGGCACCCACTCAGCGTTGGGGTCGCCTGGCGGGTCGCCCCGCAGCGCGAGAACATTGCGCACGCCCTCGGCGGCGTATGAGCCGATCACATGGCGGAGTTCGGCCACAGAGTGGTTCACCGCCGTGAAGTGCCCGACCGGGGTCAGTGTCGTCTCGGCCGCGATCCGGCCCGTTACCCGGACCGTGCGGTCCCTCGTAGAGCCGCCAGCGCCGTAGGTCACAGAAACGAACGTCGGCGCGAGCGCCTCGAGCTGCCGGATAGCCAGCCACAACTGCCGTTCAGATTCCTCGGTCTTCGGCGGCATGAACTCGAACGAGTAAGACTCGCCGCCCCCGGCGAGCAGCTCACGTATCGTGGCCGCGCTTTTATTCGGTGCGAGCACCATGCGGCAAGGCTAGCTGTGTTCCCCGCCGGAGCGCGAACGCCGCCAGGCCACCTGGCCGCCTGGCAGTCGCACCATTAGCCTCGCGATCATGGCGTTCCCGCCCGCAGACCACCCACCCGGCCAGCATGCGGCCCCCACCCCGGCCGCCCTCCCGCGGATCAGGGCCGAGGTGGAGCATGCGCTTGAGCGGTTTATGCAGCGGCAGCGGCCGGTGCTGCTCGCGGCCGGCGAGGAGCTTGCGCCCGGCCTTGCCGCGATCGCGGCGCTGCTCGCCGGGGGTAAGCGGCTGCGGCCCGCGTTCTGTTACTGGGGATGGCGCGGCGCGGGCGGTAGCGACTGCCCGGAGATCATGGCCGCCGCGGCCGCACTCGAACTCCTGCACGCAAGCGCGCTTGTGCACGACGACGTAATGGACGGCAGCGACACCAGGCGCGGCCAGCCCTCGCTGCACCGGCGTTTCGCCGCCTGGCATGTGGGCGCGGGCTGGCACGGGTCGGCGCAATCGTTCGGTGTCGGCGCCGCCATACTGATGGGTGATCTGCTTCTTTCCTGGACCGACGAGATGTTCCACGCTAGCGGCCTGCCCGCCGAATCGATCGAGCGCGGGCACCGCGTGCTCTCAGTGATGCGGACCGAGGTGATGGCGGGGCAGTATCTCGACCTGCTCGAGCAGGTCGGCGGCGCCGGCGGCGCCGGCACGGTGGAGTCCGCGTTGCGAGTCGCCAACTACAAGTCCGCGAAATACACTGTCGAGCGGCCGCTGCACCTCGGCGCTGCGCTCGCTTGCGCCCGCGATGACGTGGTGAGCGGCTACACGCGGTACGGGCTGCCACTCGGCATCGCATTCCAGCTTCGCGACGATGTGCTCGGCGTGTTCGGTGACCCCGCGCAGACCGGCAAGCCGGCTGGCGACGACCTGCGCGAGGGCAAGCGGACCGTACTCGTCGCAATCGCGTTCGCCAGGGCCAGCGCGGCCCAGGCGGCGGCGCTCACCAGGCGGCTCGGGGATCCAGGGCTCGATCGGGCGGGCGTGACCGAGGCCCAGGAGATCATCAGCGGTACGGGCGCGCTGCCCGAGTGCGAGGAACTGATCGAGCGTTACCTGTCCGAGGCGCTGGCGGCCCTCACCGACGCTCCGGTTACCTCGGAGGCCAAGGAAGCGCTGGCCGAACTGGCGCTGGCCGCGACGTCCAGGACCGGCTAGCCACGCTTGGTTGGCCAGGCTTGGTTGCCCACGCTTGGTTGCTGGGACTTTGAAAGTTGTCCTGAGTTTTGCGGGTGCGTAGCGTCGTGCAGACCCGCTCCACCACCGGCCCGGCGCCTATAGGCCAGCAACACAACTTCCCCCCGAAAACGTCACGGAAAACGGACATTCCGCCCGCAGGAACGACGTTTTCGGGGGAAGACGCAGGAACCTGCCCGCACGCCACCAGTTCACGGTCAGCGCCAAGCACGGCCCGGATCACGGGCCGGGGTTCCCGGTCAACGATCGATCTAGGGGCGCGCCGCTGGCGTCAGCGCCGCCGCGCCCGCACGCGCAACAAGCGGCGCCGCTGGCCGTCTTGGCGCGACCGAGGTCGATGACGTCGGAGCCGAGGTCCGTTCAGCCGACCGGCGGCTGGCGGGTTGTCAGCAGGGCTGTTGTGAGGCCTGGTAGCCCGCGGGAGGAACACCGATGAGGTAAGTGCCTGCGACCGGCTCGAGGTAAAGCGTGATCGTCCAGCGCGTGCAGGCTGAGTGGTCCGGGCTGTCGGTAGGCGACTGATGGCTGATGAAGCCGGCGATCGCGGCGAGGCGCCCGCCCTGCGTCGCTGAGAGGCCGATGAGGATGGCGCCGGAGTCGGTCGTGGACCCGAATCCGGCGGCGAACCGCTGCGCGGTCTCGATCTGCCGCAACTGCTGGGCGAGCAGATGCAGGAAACGCTGATAGTCGTGCGCGTTGATAGCGGTGAAATAGCTGGTGAGGAAGCTCGCCACGGACGCGGCCGCCGGGTCGCGCGCCGCGGCCGACGTGACCGCCACGGTGGCGTGGCCCAGCGGCGGACCGGACGACACTGATGTTTGCGGCGTGGTGCGCGCAGGTGTCTGGGTGATTTGTGGTGTCGGCTGGGACGGCGATGCGTGCGGATGGCTCGCCGTCGCGCCGCGGCTGGGCCCGCCGCGGCTGGGGCCCGGCGGGCGCCCGGGGCTGGGCGCGCCGGGGCTGGGCGTGCCGGGGCTGGGCGCGCCGCGGCTGGGCGGGGCAACCACCCGGCCGCGGTTTGAGCGCAGTTTCAGTGCAAGCGTGGATCCCCCTGCAGCGACGAGCAAGATCACGAGGAGTGTGATCACGATGGTCCTGGTGCGGCGGCCAGGAGGGCCAGGAGGCTCGGGCTGCTGCCGCAGATACGCCTTTGGGGGCTCCTCGTCTTCCCACATTGGCGGCGCAGACAGGGCCCCAGGCGCCGGGACCTCCCATACCGGCGGCTGCGACATCGGCGGCTCCAGGTACGGGCCGGCTGACGGCGAAGGCCCCTGCCCGGGCGGCCCTGACCCGCCCCATGGCTGTTCCCGAGCCTCCGGGCCGGAACCCGCCTTGTGCCCGGAACCCGCCTCGTGCCCGGGACCGGCCTTGTGCCCGGAACCGGCCTTGTGCCCGGGACCGGCCTCGTGCCCGGGACTGGGCTCAGCCCGGTCCGCGGCGTGCCTGCCCTGGGAGCGCTCCCAGCCGCTGGAAGGGTTCCAGTGGCTCATGGGATACCCCGTTCCACCTCGCCGGCAAGCCAATCCTGTCGCCGCGCTCCGACCTTCGCTCCCTACACTGAGGCGCGGCAGGATACTGGCACTATAAGTCCTGAATCGCCGACCGGGCCGACAAAAGTCGCACGAAAGTCTATCCCGCAAGTGGCAAAACGCTTACCCCGTTCCTCGGGGCAGCCGCGGGGCAGCCTTCACCGCTCTGTGTTTTTTGGCGAATCCGCCGCTAACACGCCTGATGGACGGCGTGATAACCGGGCTGCGGCGGGCCGATCACATACCCGCCATTTTGCTGCTCCAGGAACAGAGTGATCTTCCAATGCGTGCATGCGGTGTGGTCCACGCTATCTTCCGGGCTCTGGTGGCTGGTGAACGTCGTTGTCGCGGCGACGCTCCCATCCGCCGTCGTGGAGATTCCGGTGAGCATGACGCCAGAGTCACTGGTCGATCCGTAATCGGACTGGAACCGCGCAGGCGTGTACCCTTGCTCAAGCTGCTGGTCGTGCACCTGCACGTAGGCCTGGTAGTCGTGGGCGTTAATGGCCGTGAAATAGCTTGTTAGCACGTTCACGACTGGCGACGCATCCGGATTCTGCGCCACTCCCGCCGCGACGGCGACGGCGGCGTTGCCCAGCGTCGGGCCTCCGGACGGCGACACCTGCGGGGAGGATCGCGTCGCGCCCTGCTGCGTCGGCTGGCTGGGCCCAGCCTGAGTCGGCCGGACACTCGCAGGCGCGTTGTGCCGATGGATCTCCCAGGCAAGCGATGTGCCTGCGACCGCAAGCACAGCGATCACGACGAACACTGCGACGATGGTCTTCTTGCGGCCGCCACCGGGCGGGGGCCGACCTCCCATCCGTTCGTGCCTCGGAGCGTCGGCGATTTCTGCTACTGGCGGCAGATACTGCGGAAATACGGACCTATCGTCCCTGCGCCGTAGCAAATGGTGCGCTTAACGTTTCTCGTTGTCATGCGGGTCGCGCTCTGCGGAGGGCTCGCGATAAAGGTCTCCGGAGGGATCGGCGGCAGCCGGCCACGGTTGGGACGTCTGCTCACCCGCAGGACAGCCGACGTGTCCGGCCATGGCGGGACACCGTAGGGATCTGCGCCGCGTAATGTTCCCGGTCGGCCCTCAGCCGGCGTCTCGCCGGACGGTGCCACTCCCTGGGAAGGCACGCTCGGAGACGCCTCGCTGTACGGTGCGCTGCGGTACCAAGGTAAGCCATACGGGGTATCAGCGGAGAGGGGCTTCGAGCGGCGGAACTTCGTCCGAGGAGGGGCAGCCTGGCTCTGCGCGTCGGTTGTGGAAAGCAATGCCGCAACCCGTGCAGAACCGCGCCTCATCCCGTCTCGGCTGTCCGCATGCCGTGCAGAATCCCACGTCCACTCCCACGCAGGCCCGCCAGCCCACATCCGGCAACCTTGACGACGGCAGGATACCCAGAACCAAGCCATGTCATGACTCAACGTGCGCACAGCCGGGTGACCCAGTACGTGATGAGTGACGTTCGTCGGCTCCAGACCGAACGGACGGAATGAAGGAGGCCAAATCCGTTACACGCGGGTAGGTCCAGCCCGGTCGTGCATGAGAAGCCATCTCACGATCGGCAACACCGTTAGTCCGTTACTTCAACGACCAGCGGAACCGAATTGGGAGACATGTAGAAGTGACCCGGAAAGTACTCAAAGTGATGATGTGTTTTTGCAAGACTCTCTTGGGCGATATCATCGATGTTGGCAGCGAAGACACCCAGGTTATCTGCATCTCCTTGAATATCTAGCGCTCTTGCCGACCAATCAATAGAAACCACTACGCCACCTTGCACAACCCTAACAATAACCATCACAAGACACACTGAGTATGGGGCCGGATCAGGGTGAGGCGCAGTTCTGACCACCCCTCCTGTCGATCTCAGGAGTCCTGCCAGGCTCGCGAGATCCTTACGGCATCCACGGATCATCACCTCAGCAGGATCGCGCGAAGCCAATGCCTTGAGCACCACGACTCCTTAGGGTATGTCACCTGGGCGAATAGTAGTGGGATCAATGGGAAGATGTGGGTCAGCTAATGGACCAGACCGAATAGTTCGCCCGTTGATCTGCGTCTCCAGATTGAGATGAGGCCCGTACTCCTGAACATGAGGCGACGCGGGGTTAATGTCGAATCGAGCTATGTTTGTTATCCTATTCCCTGCGCTGTCGACCGAATGATTTACGAACTGATACCCTCCGCTCCCCGACTGAATCATTTCTCCTGTGCCGCCGACGTGCGCCGACCCGAGTTCAACAGCCTGGTCCATCGAAATGGGGTAGGGGGCGAGGCCGAGGGGGTCGGTTTGGAGGGCGGGGTTGGGGACGTAGGTGTGGGGGTTGGGTGCTGGGGTGAGGCCGAGGGGGTCGGGGGTGGTGTAGCGGGCGGTGGCGGGGTCGTAATAGCGGTGGTAGTTGTAGTGTAGGTCGGTTTCGGGGTCGTGGTATTGGCCGGGAAACCGCAGCGGGCAGTCCGGGCCCGCCGCTCGCGGTGGCGCGGTGCGGGCGCCCCACAGGGTGGCCTGCTGGTGCCAGGCGACGGCGCCATCGGGGGTGACCAGTTCGGCCGGGGTGCCGATGAGATCGGTGACGATGGCATAGAAGGCCTGGTCGATCTGGTCCTGGGGGGCGTCACGCACCGGCCGCCGTTCGGCTTGGGTAAGGGGGCGGAACGTGCCGGGCTCGTAGTCCCATGTCATGGTGGGGCCTGGCGCTGCCGCGCTGTCCGGCCCGTGGCCGGTGGTGGCCTGCTCTGCGAGGGTGGCGCCGTCCCAGGTGAAGCTGGTCTGCTCGGCGACGGTTCCGTCGGCGTTGAGGCGTTGCTTGGCGATACGGCGGCCGAACGGGTCATAACGATAGACCCACCGCTGCCCGTCGGGAGTGGTGACGGCGGTGAGCCGGTCCTCGGCGTCCCAGGTGTACCGCCAGGTACGGCGCTGGCCGGACAGGGTGGTGTGCTGGCGGAGGATCACCCGGCCCGCGGCGTCGTGCTCGTAGCGGATGCGGCAGGCCCGGCGGATCAGGGTGCCGGTGTATTCGCGTGGCCCGGCCGCGCCTGCGTTGTAGACGGCCGGGGCGTCGGACGCGGCCGGGGCACCGGGGGCGCTGGGGGCAGCGGTGGTGCCGGGGGCCCGCGGGGGCATGGGCCAGGTCGCGTTCGTAATGTTGCCGGCGCTGTCGTAGGTGTAGCTCTCGGTCCAGCCGGGGCCGGTGACGGCCGTGATCCGCCCGGCCGGGTCCAGGCCGAATCGGCGTGGTCCCGAGATCTGGTCGTCGATGCCGGTCAGTTGCCCATCGAGGCGCCAGGTGTAGGCGCGGCGGGCGATCAGCCGGGCCTGATGCGCCGGGGACGGCACAGGCTGGTGCGGCGCTGCGGGCGCCCTGGCAGGCGGCACAGGCGGAAGCGCCGGTCCGGCGGGCGCCGCGGTTGCGCTCACGGCTTGCGCGACTAACCGGTGGGCCGGATCCCATTCCTGGGTGAGCGTTGCGCCGGGCATCCAGCGCCCGACCTCGCGGCCGGCTGGGTCGTGGGTGAAGGCGATCGTGTGGCCGGCCGTGTGCAGCGCGGCCGGCCGCCCGCCGGGCCGTATTCCCACCTGCTGCTGGCGCCGGTCGGGGTGCGGCGCCGCACCCGCCGGCCCAGCACGTCGTATTCGCTGGTGAGGGTGGCGCCGTTGCAGGTCTCGGCGACAACCCGGCCCAGGGCGTCACGTCCGATGTGGATCTCGGCGTCAGGGCCGGTCGCGCGGACCAATCGCCCGGCGGGGTCGTGTACGTAGCTGGTGACCTGATCACCGGACTGTTTGCGGGTGATGTTGCCGAGCGCATCACGGGTGAAGCGGGTGACCTGCCCGGCGCCGTTGACCCGATCGGTCAGCTGTCCGGCGGCGTCGTGGCCGTAGCGGACGGTGTGGCTGTTGAAGTCGGTCTCGGCCACCAGGTTGCCACCGGGATCGTAGTCATACCGCCAGGTCAGGCCCTGGGAGTTGGTGACGGTGGCCAGCCGCAGCTCGGTGTCGTAGCCGAGCGTGAGCCTCGTCCCGTCCGGGCCGATGCGGGCGGCGGGCAGGTCGAAGTGCGTGTATTCGACGCGGGTGACCTGCCCGATGGCGTCGATGTGCTCGACGAGGTTGCCCTCGCCGTCGTAGCTGAAGCGCTCGGTGGCCCCGTCAGGCAGCACCCGCCAGGCCAGCTTGCCCTCGATTGTCCAGCCCAGCCGCGTGGTACCGCCGGCCGGGTCGGTGACCGCGCCGACCCGGCCGAACGGGTCACGCGCGTAGCGGGTGGTGGCGCCGTCCGGGCCCGTCACGGTCACCGTGAGCCCGGCCGCATCGGTCTTCGCCCTGCTGGTGTTCCCGAGCGCGTCCGTGACGGCCTTGAGCTGCCCCAGGTCACCGTAGGCGTAGCTGGTGACAGCCCCGGCCGGATCGGTGACGGCGGTCAGGTTGCCACGGCCGTCGTAGCGGTAGCGCCATTGCGCGCCGTCTGGCCCGGTGACTCGCTGGGGCAGTCGTAGCTCGTTGTACGAGGCGCTGATGGTGGAGCCGTCCGGGCGGGTGATGGCGACTATGTTGCCGTCACGGTCGTAGGAATACCGGATGGCCCGGCCCAGCGGGTCGGTCCGGCTCAGCAGCCGGTCGTACCGGTCCCACCGCGAGGTGGTGGCCTGGCCCAGCGGGCTGACCTCCTCCACCACCTGGTGGAGTTCGTTGAAGCGGAAGAAGGTGGTGTGCCCGAGCGAATCGGTGACCGTGGTCGCGCGGGTTTGAAGGTCGTAGCCGAAGTTCGTCGCGAGGAGCCCACCCGGCCCGGTGGCGTGCACGCACCGGCCGCTGGCATCGTGGCCGTACCGGTACCAGGAGCCGTTGCGGTCCTGCCAGCCCGCCAGCCGCCCGGACTCCCCGTCATAGGTGAACCGCAGCGGCAGCCCGGAAGAATTGATCACCCCGGCCAGCCGCCCGGCCTCGTCGTAGCGGTAGCGCACAAGCACCAGCCCGCCATCGGCGCCATAGCTGGCCAGCCGCAAGGCGGTGATCCGCCCGCCGGTTCGCTCGACCCGGATCCGGTAGCCGCCGGAGTGGCGGACCTGGACCGGCGCCCCGTCCGGCCCGTAGTCGATGGCGATGCGGTGACCGTTGCGATCACTGATCGTGATCAGGGGAAGCTCGCCGCCACCGTCCGCGCCGCGCTCATGCCCTGGTCGCGGCGCGAACCGCAGAGTGTGGCCACGCCACGGGTCGGTGACCGCATAGCCGTGCTCGTCGAGGCTCAGCGGCAGCCGCGGCCCCTCCTCGGGCATTGCAGGCGCGCCGCCCGGCTCCGGTCTCGGGTACCGCAGCAGCGTCCCGTCAGCGGCGGCGAACCATACCCGATCGCTGTCCACTTCGAGCCGCTGGTCCAGCGTGGATGCCCATGAAGTTCCGAACCATCTGCCGACCCGGTATGACGACACGTGCGTGCGCGACAGAACCAATGGAAGCAACCCGTCAAGCCGCACATCGGTCTGGGACAGCACCACCTCACCCGTGGCCACGTCAACCGGGTCGCCCTCGGTGCGCCGCGCCTCCGGCGGCACCGCCGCATCCCGCGGATTCTCCACCCCATCGCGGATCGGCGGCCGACCCGCGTCCCCGGCAGCCTGCGCCCCTGCGTCCCCGGTGACGTCCCCCGTCTTGGTCACATCGGTGGTCACGTGTTCCGGGTCCGCAGCATCGCGCTCGTCGCCGGCTGGCTTTTCAAGCGCCTGATCCTCGGCGTCACCTTCAGCCGCAGGCTTGGTCACATCCGCGGCCACGTCTTCCGCGTCCGTATCGCGCTCGTTGTCGGTATCGCGCTCGCTGTCTACTGGCTTCTCAAGCGCCCGATCCTCGGCCTCACCTTCAACGGCAGGCTTCGTGCTCTCTTCTGTCGCATCGTCGCCTTCGTTCCGGCCAAGCTCCGGACCTGCTTCGCCCGGTTCAGCGTAAGGGGAATGAACGTCGGAGCTTGAGGTTGCCTCGTTTCTCTGCTGCTCCGCAGCTAAGGGATCGCTCTCGCCTGCATTCCCCGGTGCGTCCTCCGCTGGGTTCGCCTGGCGGTCTTCCAGCGGCTCGGCCGGACCGTTCTCGCCCGGAACCGCGTCACGGGCCGCACCCACAGCCGGATCTGCCGGCTCGTTCCCATGCTCGCCGGTGCCCGCACCTTTCGGCTCGCCACCCGGATCTGCGGGAACTTGACCGTCCGAGCTGGCTATAGCCTGACCATCGCCAGCCGGTGGCGCCCGACCGATCGCACTCTGTTCCGTGCCACCGGTCCCGCCACCAGTGCCCGCGCCCTCGCCCGTGGCTTCCGACTGACCGTTCGAGCCCGCTGTGACTTGACCGTCCTCAGCCGGTGGCGCCGGACCGATCTCACCGGGTTCGCCGCCGGCCTTAACCCCAGCCTCACCGCCGCGAGTCTGAGCCCCAGCCTCACCGCCGCGAGCCTCGGTCCCGGACTCAGCCCCGGTCTCGCCAGTGCCGGGCTCACTGCCACCGGGGGCGTAACCGCTGTCGCTTCCCGTCTCGCTCACGCCGATGCTTCGTGGTCAGGAGATGCGGCGTCGCGAGGAGATGCGGCGTGGCCGGGAGATGCGGCGTGAGACGCCGCGTGCGGGGAAGATACGGCGTCATCAAGAGAGGCAGGCGGGATGCCTAGCCTGTCCGCCACGGCCCGCGGCCAGGAAGGCGGGAAGCGCAAGGTGCGGACTGCCAGTGCATGCAGGAACAGGCAGTAGGCGGCATCACCCAGGCCGGGCTCCGCGGACGGCAGCGACGGGAAAGCTGCCAGGTCGGCATAGAGCCGATCAAGCAGTGCCGTCCACCTGCTCTCCGTTTCCTTCCTGGACAATCCCTTGACCTCTAGAGCCGCCACGGCGTCCTTGATGCGCTTCACCACGAGCGGGTCTCGCACCATTGCGAGCCCTGCGCCCCGGTAGGCGCAGCGATCCCGGCACCGGTCACAGGCAGTGAACGGTGGCACCGGCACCGCCTCTACCGGGCCCGGCGAGGTAGCGGCCAGTTCCGGCACCACCGTGACGTGCATCGCCTCGGCGAACTCGTCACTGTAGGTGAGCGCTTCGCCGGTTTGCAGCCGGGTCGCGAACCGCATCTGCGGCTCATCCAGGCCCATCGTCTCGCCCAGGTAGCGGCGGTCGTCCTCCGCGGTCAGCCGGTGCATAATCTTCAAGTTGGTGTTCTTGACCGCGTCCTGCACGAGCTTGGTGGGGAGCTGCTCCGCGATGATCACTCCCTCGCCGTACTTCCGGTTCTCCGCGAGCGTGTTCGCGAACGCCTCGGCCGCCTTCTCCTTCGCCTGCGCGTCTTCGGCCGCCTTCGCCGCGTGCGGCCGGGCAAGCAGGCGGTGCGCCTCCTCGACCAACGTCAAGTGGACCAGCTCGGCCGACGCTCCCCGCACCGCCTGGTAGTGCTCGGTGACCGCGTTGAGCAGCAGCGCCATCATCAGCGCCTGCTCGTCGCCGGACCCGAGAGACTTGAGCTCCAGGATCACCGGATGGTCAAGCAGGCCGGCAATGTCGTTCGGGCGGTCGGTGAGGAAGGCTGATGCGGTGACTCCCCTGACGAGCTGCTCGGCGCGCCGGATGGATGCCGCCTCGATGTTGGCCCGGACCTCGCCCGCGTAGCCCAGGTCGGCGGTGACTTCACGCATGGCGCGCATGAACTCAACGACCGTCGGCCACCGCCGGGGGGCGCCGCCGGGGCCGCACCGTTCGGATGCGAGGAAGCCTGACCGCAGGTAGGTCAGGTTGAGCGCGTCCTGGTAGATGGACGGCAGCGGCTCCCACAGGCCGAAGGCCGCCTTGAAGCACGCCAGCAGGTTGGCCATGTGCTCACCGACGAGGACACACGCCGGGACCTCGAAGGGGTTGAACCTAAGCGGCCGTAGCCCCTCGTCGCCGATCGTGTAGACCTCAAGAGCATCGAAGCCAGGCTCGGCCGCCAGCCGGCGGTAGTCGTCAGCATCGGAGTTGACCGGTTCTATGACCAGGAACGGGATGTGGTGGTCGAGCCAGAGCTGCCGCAAGATCTCCATCGCCGTGGTCGTCTTGCCGCTTCCCGTGCTGCCGGCGATGAGGGCGTGCTTGGTCAGGCTTCGCACCGCGAAGGTGATTGCCTTGCCCAGGCCAGCGACCTGGCCGATCCGCACGGACGGCAGGGACGTGTGGAAGGCCTCCGCGGGACCGAAGTGCCCGCGGCGCACCCGGAACCCCGGCACCGTCCCGTCCACCGCGACGGGCAGCCGGAATGCGCAGCTGGCATCCCGGGCGTCGCCGATCACGCTGAGCAGCCGCAACTGCGGGTCCGGCGCGTCGGGGCGCGCCCAGATCTGCGGTCTGCCCGGCAGCAGCCCGAAGTCCACCGTATGCAGGTTCCACTCCGAAAGCTGCCGCTCCCCGGTGGTCATCGGCCGCCGGACCTCGTATGCCGAGACCGCCCGCTCGCGCTCCAGATGGGTTCCGCGGGCCGGATCGGCCGGCGAGATCGCGGCCGCCACCGTTTCCACGACGCCCGGCGCCAGCTGCCCGGCCGCCGCCACCTGGATGCGCAGCGCGAATGCTTTCTGGCTGAGGCGGCGGGCGAAGTCGCGGAAGGTCTGCTCGGCGTCCACCGCGAACGCATCAGGGGCGATCTTCTGCGAGTCGAAGTACAGGCCCCCCTTCCGTTCGTCCTCACGAGCCAGCCGGCCGTAGAACGTCGCATGGGTTAGCAGCATTTGCCCGAACGCCTGCGGCAACCTCACCGGCAGCACGCCAGCTGACACGACGATTGGCCCGGCGCCGGCCCCGAGCGCGGAGTACACACCCGACCAGTCATTGTCCGCCCAGTTGAACGGGACAGCCGAGAAGTAATAACCGACCTGCGCGTCCGGCCGGGATGGAAACCCGAGCAGCTCGTGGCGGGTGATCACCGCGGAATCCACGGCGGCGCCCTGCGGGAACGGCGCAAGTAGCGCGCGGATGGCCGCCGCGTCCAGCTCCGGTTTGCCTGTGACGTGGCGCGGCAACGAGGCGTGCACCTGGGAGCACAATCGCTCCGCCCGGGCCGTGACCTCAGCCGCGTCCGCCCCCCACACGCGGCCGATAATCGCCACCGAGACCGGTGTCGGTGCCCGGGGCTCGACGATGACCCGCAGGTCAAGTGCAGCGTTGAGGGCGGGATCCAAGAACCCGTTGAGAAAGGCGCGTTGTTCGTCGAGGGCTTTGGCTAGCCGCTCCGCTCGCGGCAGCCCTTGGTACTCGCGGGCCTCGAGCAGGTTCACCGCAGCGTCGATGGTGACCGCGAAGTAGGCGTTGGGGACGGCGGGGCCCGAGTGCCCCAGCTGCAGGCTGGGCGCCGGGGCAACCGTGGTAAGCAGGGCCATGCCACCGCCCCGCTACGAGCCGATCGCCGTCACGGCGACCCGATATCCGTCACTGCGATCCTGACGTCGGTCCCCACGATGCCGCGGCCCTGCGGCGCGAGTTGGCCGACCGCCACGTCGATGCCCTCCCGTGCGGCGCTGTGCATCGCCTCCCGCATGGCGCTCGCGGGGTCATAGCTGAGGCTCACATACAACTGGGTGCCGCGCCGCGTAACGTTGTACCAGATCCTGGTCAGCCACATCCACAGCCAGCGCAACGGCGCGAGGTAGAGCCAGAATGTCCAGCCCACGTACAAATCCTGGCCGTGCCCGAAGCAGGAGACGAAACCGGCGAAAAGGCCCCGGCGCAGCTCCAGATAATCGCGGGCCTCACTTCTTGGGAGCCGGAGCCGCCGCACCCCAAGCGAGTCGAGCGGCGTCTGACGCCGGTACAACACCCACGCGATGTGCTCGAACGTAATCGGGGCGGCCCTTGCCTTGCCGTCGACCAAGAACTTCCACTCAGACAACAGGGCGGGCACCGGCAGCAACCAGAACAGGCAGCCGATCAACAGCGCGAACAGCCCGCCGAAGATGTTCCACAGATAGAAAGCGGTGACAAGCCCGAAGACGGGGATCGACACAAGGAAGATGAGGCCGACAATGAACTCACCAAGAAGGAGGATCAGGAAGAAAAGGATGGCATGGCGCAACAGCTCCACGAGATACCTGGGATTGGTCAGCGGATCGAACGTCGCCTCGGGCACCTTGTCATAGAGCAGCCGCTGGCCAAGGTAAGCGGCATTCGGTGTGGCCTGCCCTAATGCAGCATCAACCACCGCGCCGGAACCGCCGACCGACGGCCACACGGCGCCTGGCGGGGCGACTGGCGGCACGACTACTGTCGGCTGCCCGCACTCGCCGCAGAAAGAATCCCCAGGAACCAGCGGAAAGCCACACTTGCCGCATCTCGCCTCGGCCACGACTTTCCCATCGGATGCCAACGAACTGGATCTTCAGCGCAAAGGTAGCACCACCAACCTGCAAGAAGCAATGCGGTCAACACCAGAAGCTGAACCTGCCGTAATCCGCGGGAGTCAGAAGCCTGCCAGCGAGCGGCCACTGCGGTGCCGACCTGCGAAAGGGAAGGCGAAGAGGGAAGGCGAAGAGGCGTCGCCTAATGGCCGCCCACGCCATCATCAGGCGCGCCAGTGGCAGCCAGGCGGCGCGCGAACTCGGCGGCTGCGGCGCCGGGATCTGGCGCCTCCGTGATCGCACGCACCACGACCACCCGGCGCGCCCCCGAGGCAATGACCTGGTCGAGATTATCCAGGTCGATACCGCCGATGGCGAACCATGGACGCGCCGCGGGGAGCCGTTCGGCATATGTCAGCAGGCGCAGGCCCGGAGCGGGACGGCCCGGCTTGGTCGGCGTCGGCCACACCGGCCCCGCACAGTAATAGTCGACGCCGTCCTGAACGGCCGCTGTCACAGCCTCCGCTTCCGTGTGCGTCGATCGCCCGATGAGTGGCCCGGGCCCGATGATCTGGCGCGCGACCGGCACTGGCAGGTCAGCCTGGCCGAGGTGCAGCACGTCGGCTCCCACCGCGTAGGCGATGTCGGCGCGGTCGTTGACGGCGAGCAGCGCACCGTGCCGCTCACACGCCTCACGGAAGACCGAGAGGTAGGCGATCTCGTCGCTGGCCTCAAGCCCTTTCTGGCGCAACTGGACGATGTCCACCGCGGCACCGAGCACGGCGTCAAGGAACACGGCCAGGTCACCCTGACGCTCGCGCGCGTCAGTGCACAGGTAGAGGCAGGCATCGTTCAGCCGCTCGCGCAGGTCGGTGGGCATGGCCGCAGCCTAGTTGGCGAATTGGCGGCGGCCTGAACTCCCTGGCGGTACCCGCGCGCTAACCGCCTGGGATCGAGCGCGATCTGCCTGGAGACTGAAGCCGGAAACCGGATTCAGAACGCCAGCGCCTGTGCGCGCCGGTTCACCTCGGTGCGCCGGTTCTCCGCGATTGCCTGGATCGGGGTCCCCGGCAGCGACTCGTCGACCGTGAACAGCCAGCGCAGCGCCTCGTGGTCGCCGAACCCGCAGTCGAAAAGCAGCATGAGGGTACCTTGCAGGCCCTTCACGACCTGGCTGCCGTCAAGGAAGGCGGCGGGCACCGCCAAGGCGCCGCCCGGCCGGTTGAAGCCGAGCAGCCTGTGGTCCCGCAGCATCTGCTTGACGCGTGCGACGGGGACAGCGAGTTGACCGGCCACCTCGGAAAGGGTGAGCCAGTTGCCGACGCGAGCGTCGGTCTCAGGGTCTATCTGTTCCACGTATCCCAATTTCCCACCTCATGCACGCCGTCAAACTCGACTCTTCTCGCCATAACCCGCCGGACCGCAGCTGACCAACAGAACCTGGCCCGTTCAGGCACGAGACCTTCAGCGGTGAGCAAGGCCTAGACCACCCCTCTCAAGTCGCGAGGACGGCGAATGCGGCGCACGCTTGGGCCGGCCTGCTCGGCTCATGATGGCGTGATCACCGCATCACGTACCGGGACATCAGGGTCGGCGAGCCGTACCGGGTCCACGGCAGCGCCGGACGCGACGACACGGCGGCCCTGGACGAGATCGCGCGGCAGGTCCACGGCGAGCAGCGCGGCAAGCCGGTCTCCAGTCAGCCAGCACGCGGTCCACTTGTCCCCCGCGGGGTCGCCGCGCCAGACCAGGCGGTCCGCGCCGTCATGATGGCCGACGTACTGCAGCATCCGCCCGAACTGCTCCGACCAGAAGTAGGGCACCGGGTCGTAGATCTCGCTGCCGCCAAGCACGTTGGCCGCCGCCACCTCGGGTGCGCGCAGCGCGTTGTCCCAGTGCTCGACCCGCAGCCTGCGCCCGTATCTGCGGGACCAGAACGCCGCGCAGTCACCGGCCGCGAAGATGCCGGGCAGCGAGGCCCGCAGCCCCTCGTCCACCCAGACGCCGTTCCGCAGCCCGATACCGTACCCTGCGAGCCACGCCACGGCCGGCCGGACGCCGACGGCCGTCACGACCTCCTCAGCCGCAAGCCACGAGCCGCCCGCAAGGACAAGCCCGCCCGGCTGCACAGACTCCACGGCCGTGCCGAGCCGCAGGTCGACGCCGGCCTGCGCATACCAGCGCTTTGTGTGCGCGCCCACCTCGGCACCGATAGCGGCCGCAAGTGGCGCCCGCGCTGCCTCGACGACGGTCACCACGCACCCGCGCGCGGCCGCGGCGGTCGCAAGCTCAGCGCCGATCCAGCCTGCGCCGACCACGGCGAGCCGCAGCCCGGGCCGCAGCAGGTCGCGAAGCGAGCGCGCGTCATCGATGGTGCGAAGGAAACGCTGCGGCCCGTCGCCTGGCAGCGCCACAGGGACCGCGCCCGTCGCCACCACCAGCCTGTCGAACGGGTGGGTGGCAGAGTCGGTCAGCACAACGCCGTCTGCCAGGCCCATGGCTGTCTCGCCAAGCCGCAGATCGACGCGGAGCGCGGCGAAATCGGCATCGAGCCTCGTGTCGTCGACGCCGCCGGCGAGCAGTTGCTTCGACAGCGGTGGCCGGTCATATGGCGCGTGTGGTTCCGCACCGACCAGTGTCACCGCGCCGTCGTAGAGCCGGGCGCGCAGTGCCTCGATGGTGCGCAGGCCCGCAAGCCCGCCTCCAGCCACGACGACGCGCGAGATGCTCATTCGGCATAAGGTAGAGCATGAGCCTTCGGTGACAGCACGCCGGAGCCTTCGACGCGCGGGAGTCCGGTGCGGACCGGGCTGAGAGGGAGGCTGGTGAGCCTCCGACCGTACGAACCTGACCCGGATCATGCCGGCGAAGGGAGCTGACCGGATGACCGGTGCACGATACGACGCCGTCATTATCGGCGCGGGGGTGATCGGCCTCGCGATCGCCTGGCGCGCGGCGCAGCGTGGGCTGACCGCCGCGATCACGGATCCGCACCCAGGCGCCGGTGCCAGCCATGCCGCCGCCGGCATGCTCGGCCCGGTCTCCGAGACGGCCTACGCCGAGCGGGAACTGCTCGCGCTCGGCCTGGCCGCGCGGGAGCGCTACCCGTCGTTCGCGGCCGAGCTTACCGAGCTGACCGGCGCCCCGACGGGCTTCAGGCAGACCGGAACCCTGCAGGTCGCCTACGACCGCGACGATCTCGCCGTGCTGCACCGGCTGCACGATTTGCAGGTGTCGCGCGGTGTGGAGGCATGGCGGGTCACGGCCAGACAGGCCCGAGGCCTCGAGCCGATGCTCGCGCCGTCCGTCCGGGGCGGGGTGCACGTGCCGGGCGACGGATCGGTCGATCCGAGGCTGCTCACAGGCGCGCTGCTCAGCGCGGTGACACAGGCAGGGGTGAGCCTGCACCGCCAGCAGGTGGCAGAGGTCACGGTGACCGGCGGGCGTGCCTGCGGAGCGTCCCTTGTGGACGGCACCAGGCTTGCGTCCGCGACCGTTGTGCTCGCGGCCGGCTGGCAGTCCGGCGGGATCGGCGGCGTGCCCGAGGGCGTCCTGCCACCCGTCCGGCCGGTGAAGGGCCAGATCCTGCGGCTACGCGGAACCCGCCCCCTGCTGTCCCGCTCCGTCCGCGGCGTGGTGCGCGGATCGTCTGTGTACCTTGTTCCGCGCACGAACGGCGAGCTTGTCGTGGGCGCGACCCAGGAGGAACTCGGGGACACGCGCGTCACCGCGGGCGGCGTGTGGGAACTGCTGCGTGACGCCCATGAGATCGTCCCTGGTATCACCGAGCTCGAGCTCACCGAGGCCGTTGCGGGGCTGCGGCCAGGCACACCGGACAACGCCCCGGTGCTCGGCCCGTCGGCGCTGCCCGGCCTCGTGCTCGCGACCGGCCACTTCCGCAACGGTGTCCTGCTTGCCCCTGTCACCGCGGATCTCATTGCGGAACTTCTTGATACGCAGCGGCTGCCGCAGGCGGCCACCCGCTTCTCACCGGCTCGATTCGCGGCGGTGGGCGCCGCGGGGGGTGCGTCAGTATGAATGTGATCATCAACGGCCGGCCGTGCCAGCTTGCACAGGGCGCGACAGTCGCGCAAGCCGTTATGGCTGTGACCGCTGCCACCAGCGGCGTGGCGGCAGCGGTGAACGACGAGGTGGTGAGCAGGGCCGCGTGGGATGGCACCCAGGTGGCCGAGGGCGACAGGGTCGAGGTTCTCACCGCGGTGCAGGGAGGCTGACGTGGACGACCCGCTCGTCATCGCAGGGCAGAAGTTCAGCTCGCGGCTCATCATGGGGACGGGAGGCGCGCCGAGCCTGGACGTGCTCGGACGGGCCCTCGACGCGTCAGGCACCGAGCTCACCACGGTGGCGATGCGCCGGGTCGACCCCGCGGCGCGCGGCTCGGTGTTCGAGTTGCTGCGGCCCGCAGTATCAGGCCGCTGCCCAACACCGCCGGTTGCCACACCGCAGGTGAGGCGGTGCTCACCGCCAAGATGGCACAGGAGGCGCTCGGCACTGACTGGGTGAAGCTCGAGGTGATCGCCGACGAGCGGACCTTGCTTCCCGACCCCGTGGAACTGCTCGACGCGGCTGACCTGCTCGTCGCGGACGGTTTCACGGTGCTCCCGTACACCAACGATGATCCGATCCTGGCGCGGCGGCTCGAGCAGGCTGGCTGCGCGGCGGTGATGCCCCTCGGCGCCCCGATCGGGTCCGGGCTCGGTATGCGCAACCCGCACAACATCGAGCTCATTGTGGAGGCAGCCGCGGTCCCCGTGGTGCTCGACGCGGGCATCGGCACCGCGAGCGACGCGGCCATCGCGATGGAGCTTGGCTGCGACGCCGTGCTGCTCGCCACCGCTGTGACCCGGGCCGAGCGGCCGGATCTGATGGCGGCGGCCATGCGGGACGCGGTCAGCGCCGGCCGGCTCGCCTTTCTGGCCGGGCGGGTGCCACGGCGGCGTTACGGGCAGGCCTCGACGCCGCCGCCGTCGCATTGAGCCGCCGCCGGACCTCGACCCGGATAAGCCGCGGAGTCAGCATTTGACGGCGGGCAGTCACCGCACGGCGCGCTTCTACACTTTGGCGCGGCAAAGAAGCGGCAACTATCCGTAGACTGCATCGCAAATGGACGCGACGCTTGCGGATCCCCTGCTCGGGCACCTGCTCGACGGGCGCTACCGTGTCGAGTCCCGCATCGCTCGCGGCGGGATGGCCACGGTCTACGTCGCCACTGACACCCGGCTTGACCGGACGGTGGCGGTGAAGATCATGCACAGAGAACTGGCAAGCGACGCCGATTTCGTCCGCCGGTTCATCGGGGAGGCGAAATCGGTAGCGCGCCTTTCCCACCCGAACGTGGTTGCCGTCTTCGACCAGGGCAGCGACGGCGAGCACCTGTACCTGGCCATGGAATATGTGCCTGGCCGGACCCTGCGCGACCTGCTGGGCGAGCGCGGGCGGCTCGGGCCTGAGGACGCGCTCGACCTCATGATGCCCGTCCTGGCCGGGCTGGGCGCCGCGCATCAGGCGGGCTTCGTGCACAGGGACGTCAAGCCCGAGAATGTGCTGATCACCCGCGACGGGCGCGTGAAGGTGGTGGACTTCGGCCTTGCCCGTGCGGTCGCCGAGGCACGCCACACGAAGACGGGCTTGGTGATCGGCACGGTCGCCTACCTGGCACCCGAGCAGGTCTCAAGCGCTACAGCGGATGCCCGCAGCGACGTCTACGCGGCCGGCGTCATGTTGTTCGAGCTCGTGACCGGCCGTCAGCCGCATACGGCTGACACGCCGCTCGCCGTGGCGTACAAGCACGTCAACGAGACCGTCCCAGCGCCGTCCAGCCTTGTCCCCGGACTGCCGCAGGCAGTTGACGCCCTGGTGGCGGCCGCTACGAGCCGGGACCCCGGGCGCCGGCCTGATGACGCCGGCCAGCTGCTGCGCGCTGTCTTCGGCACCCGCCGCCGCCTGCCAGGCGGATCGGCTTTCGCACCCGGTGCCTGGATACCGTCGCCTGGACCGGACGGCCAGCCTGGGCAGCAGGCGTATCCCGGCCAGCCTGGACAGCAGGCGTACCCCGGCCAGCCTGGCCAGCAGGGACCCCGGCCAGCCTGGGCAGCAGGCGTACCCCGGCCAGCCTGAGCAGCATCCGGCGGGCGGGGCGCCCTATGGGCCCGGTTGGCCGACGCACGGCGGCATGCCTCCTGACCAGTCGCTCCCGCCCGGGCTTCCCCCATCTGGGCAGCCCCAGGCTGGCGGCGACGAGCCGCAGCACTCGATGATCTTCGGTATTCCAGGCGTTCCCGGTGTCGCCGCGCTGCCGGCATTCGCCACGGGCTCGCAGAGCGGTGGTACCAGCGTCTTCGACGACGCCCCACAGATGAGCGGCCAGCAGATGAGCGGCCAGCAGATGAGCGGCCAGCAGATGAGCGGCCAGCAGATGAGCGGCCAGCAGATGAGCGGCCAGCAGATGAGCGGCAACCGCCCCGGATTCTACTTGCCTCCCGAGGGACAGAACAAGACGCTGATCGTCTCGCGCGGGAACGGAGGTGAAGGGCAGCATCACCGCCGCAGCCTGGCCGACTGGCTTTTCAGCCGCCGGGCCGCCTTTCTGGCCGGCGGTCTCGCCGTGGTGCTCGTGGTCGGCCTCCTCGCCTGGTGGCAGGCGTCTGGGCGGTACACGCGGGTACCCGACATGTCGGGTCTCGCCGCGTCGACCGCCGCCACCGAACTGGGCAACTTGGGGTTCAAGGCCAAGATGGGCGCGCCGCAGGCGGATAACCAGGTGCCCAGGGGTGACGTGACGCGCACGGTACCGCGCAGCGGTAGCCATGTGCTGAACGGCGCCACCATCACCTTGATCTCATCTGCTGGCCCGCGCATGATCTCGGTACCGAATGTGAGTGGGAAGGCGGTCGCCGACGCACAGAAGGCACTCGAGGCTGCCGGGCTGACAACTGGGGCTGTGCAGCAGCAGACCTCGCCAACGGTCCCGCAGAATGAGGTGATCAGCACCGATCCGCTCGCAGGGACGTCATGGCCCCAGACGAAGCCGGTCAAGCTCACGGTGAGTTCCGGCATCGGGCTTCCTGACTTCACGGGCCAGCAGAAGCAGGCCGCCGAACAGTGGCTGCAGCAGCACCAGTTGCAGGTACAGGAGCAGGCGGCCAGCAGTACGAGCCAGCCGCAGGACAACGTGATCAGGCAGAGCCCGGCCGCGAATACCTCGATCACACAGGGCGAGGTGGTCACCCTCTACATTTCGACCGGCCCGCCGGTGGTCCAGATTCCCGCCGTGACCGGCCTGCCGGTGCGCGACGCCCGCAAGCAGCTAGAGGCGCTCGGGTTCCAGGTCCACGTCGTCGGGTTCGGGCACGGCAGGGTACTCGCCTACCAGCCGACCGGCCAGGCGGCCAAGGGCGCCACCATCACCCTGGTCGCCCTGCCTTAGACCGGCCAGCGGATCGCCCCGGAATCGCCCCCTCGTACCAATGCCATGATCTAACGCTCTATCCGCTCGGCGCCGCTCATCCGTGTGCACGTCCAACCACGGGCGCTCCGCTTGGGTGAGAGTGACCCTCTAAGCTTGGCGATCGTGCCGCAGCGACCGATCGGCGCCCACGTGCCCGTCGCAGGCGGGCTCGCCACCGCCGGCCTGCGGTACGCGGCCGCGGTGGGCGCCGAGGCGATCCAGGTGTTCGTCTCCAATCCGCGCGGCTGGGCACTGACGCCGGGCGATCAGGCGCAGGACGCCGCGCTGGCACGCCGCGCCGGGCTGCCTGTTTTCGTGCACGCCTCCTATCTGGTCAACCTGGGCTCGCCGGACACGGTGACCGCCGGCCGCTCGGTGGCATCGCTGCGGCACGCACTGCGCCGTGGTGCCCAGATCGGCGCGCGCGGGGTGGTCGTGCACACGGGATCGGCCGTGCGAGGCGATCGGGCTGTGGCGCTCCGCCAGGTCAGGGAGCTGCTGCTGCCCGTGCTCGACGAGATCGGGGACCAGGGCCCCGACGTGCTGCTCGAATCGATGGCCGGTCAGGGACAAATGCTCTGCGCGGCTGTCGCCGACTTCGGCCCCTACCTTGACGCACTCGAGCGGCACCCGCGGGCGGGAGTCTGCCTGGACACCTGCCACGCGTACGCGGCCGGCCACGATCTCGCCGCGCCAGGCGGCGTCGCGGCGACGCTCGACGCGCTGCACGCCGCCGCAGGGCCCGGCAGGCTGAAGCTGGTGCACGCCAACGACGCCAAAGATCCATGCGGGTCGCGGCGCGACCGGCACGAGAACATCGGCGCCGGGCACATCGGCACGGAGCCGTTCCGCGAACTGCTGCGCCACCCGCTCACCGCGGGTGTCCCTTTCATCGTCGAGACTCCAGGGCACGCCGCGGCGCAGGCACGCGACGTGGCCACGCTCAAGTCCCTCAGGGGACGCCCGGCTGCCCGCCGGAGCGCGCGCGCCCGCACCGCACCGTGACATCACAGACGGCAGCCACGCCCGGGGCGGCGCAGCCACGCGGAGGCCCGCCGAATGCGCTAAGCTATGAGCCGTGCGTCAGCAGTTTTGGTTTTGGTATGGCCACCGGCCCGGAGTCCGGACGGTCGCCCGCCAGACGCTGCACTGACGGAGCGACCTGACGAAAGCCCCGGGCCGGAGCGGCCCGGGGCTTTCGTCGTCTGAGGACCGGACAAGGGAGAGAAACCATGGTCGTCGTGATGGCCCAGGAAGCAACCGCGCAGGACGTCGACGCGGTCGTCGACCTCGTGCGAACCGCAGGTGGCGAGGCGTTCGTCAGCAGCGGCGTGTCCCGCACGATCGTCGGGCTGGTTGGCGACATCGACCAGTTCCAAGCGCTGAACCTGCGCAGCCTGCCGGGCGTGACCGACGTCGTGCGGATCTCTGTCCCTTACAAGCTCATCAGCAGGGAGAACCATCCGGACCGGTCGGTTGTCCGGGTCGGCGGGGTACCGATCGGCCCGGACACCCTCACCGTCATCGCGGGCCCGTGCGCAGTCGAGACCCCGCAGCAGGCGCTCGCCGCCGCGCAGATGGCGAAGGCCGCAGGCGCTTCACTGCTCCGCGGCGGCGCGTACAAACCGCGAACGTCGCCCTACGCGTTCCAGGGGCTCGGCGAGAAGGGCCTGAAGATCCTCGCCGACGTACGTGCGGAGACTGGGCTTCCCGTGGTGACCGAGGTGGTCGACGTGGTCGATGTCGAACTGGTTGCCGGTTACGCAGACATGCTCCAGATCGGCACCCGCAACATGCAGAACTTCGCGCTGCTCCGGGCGGCAGGGAGGGCAGGCAAGCCGGTCATGCTGAAGCGGGGGATGAACGCCACCATCGAGGAATGGCTGATGGCCGCCGAGTACATCGCGCAGCGCGGCAACCTCGACATCGTGCTGTGCGAGCGGGGCATCCGCACCTTCGAGACGGCCACGAGGAACACCCTGGACATCAGCGCCGTGCCTGTCGCTCAGCGGCTGTCGCACCTGCCCGTCATCGTGGATCCTTCGCACTCAGGCGGGCGACGCGAACTTGTGCTCCCGCTCTCCAGGGCGGCGATCGCGGTCGGCGCCGACGGGATCATCGTGGATGTCCACCCCTACCCGGAGATGGCACTCTGTGACGGCGCCCAAGCGCTCGTCGGCGGCGACATCCGCGAGCTTGCCAGCGTCGCGCAGCACCTGCCGCCGATCGTGGGACGCACCCTCGCGCCCGCGCCCGAGCGTGTGCCGACCGGCTGATACGGTCCGCTAGCCCGCCTGGCCCACCGGCGTTGGATGGTACTCCTGCGCCGAGGAGACCAACCCGTCGACGAGCTCATCCGCGCCGAGCCTGCGCTCGATCACGCGCAGGTCGGCGGCATTCGCCCGCGTCTCGACCCGGCGGGGTGTCAGCAGCGTACAGCAGTCCTGGTCGGGTAGCTCAGAAATGGCGAGCGTGCGGATGCGGCGCGCCTCGGCCATGATCTCGGTCTTGTCCCAGCCGATCAGCGGGCGCAGGATCGGCAGCGCGACCGCGTCGTCGAGCGCAGTGATGTTGGCCAGGGTCTGGCTGCTCACCTGGCCAAGCGAATCGCCCGTGACCAGCGCGGCCGCGCTGAGCTTGCCAGCAAGCGCCTCGCCGGTCATGAGCATGAGCCTGCGCTGCGCCATGATCTGCAGCCGCTCGGCGCCACTGGCCGCGAGCCGCTGCTGGGTCTTGCCGAACGCCACCACGAACAGCCGGGACCGGCCCTGGAACTGGTCGAGTTCCCTGATCAGGGCGTACGCCTTATATATCGACTCCGGGCCCGTCAGCGGCATGCCTGAAAAATGCAGGAAGTCGCAGCGCAGACCACGGCGCATCATCCGGTAGGCCGCCACAGGCGAGTCGATGCCGCCCGACATCAGCACGAGGGCCCGCCCGCTCATCCCAACCGGCAGGCCGCCCTGCCCGGGCGTGCCACCGGTGAAGACGAACACTTCCTCGGTGTCGACCTCTACGAACACCCGGGTGTCCGGGTGGCTCAGGTTGACGGCAAGGCCGTGCGCCTGCTGTATGCGGGTGCCGATGTGCGCCGCGAGTTCGGTTGATCGCATCGGGAAGCGCTTGTCCCTGCGCCGCGCGCGCACACCGAACGTGCCCGTCGCCCCGGCGGTCAGTTCCACCGCCGCCGCGGCTGCGGCGTCCGGGTCCTTACGCACCCGTAGCGCGCGGTGAACCCGGACGATCCCCATCACCGAGGAGACCCGCCTGGCCACAGCGTCGACCGTCTCGACTGGGTCCACGCGGCCGTCCTCGACCACGTCAGCGGCCACGTCCTGCAAGCCCTTCGCGCCGGGATCGCCCCGGCCGCCCTGCTCGGTGTTGACGCGGAGCACCATGACACCCTCGCGGCGCCACACGTCGACATTCAGATCGACCTCGCGGAGGGCGGCACGGATGTTGTCGTACAGCATCCGTTCGAAGCGCTGGCGGTTGCGCCCCTTCAGGACGATCTCACCGAGCTTGAGCAGGACGCACGGCTCGGGCACGTCGATGGCAGGCACGACCATAGTGTGCCAGGTACCTGACCATTGCCGGTCCGCGCGGGACATTTGGCCCCCCCGCCAGCCGGTGGGCGGGGGGATCCGGTGGGCGGGGGGATCCGGTGGGCGGGGGGATCCGGTGGGCGGGGGGATCCGGTGGGCGGGGGGATCCGGTGGGCGGGGATCCGGTGGGCGGGGATCCGGTGGGCGGGGGGATCGCCGCACGGGATCCCCCCGCGCTGCTTCAGCCGCCAAGGACCCGCGCAAAGCAGCCGGTTCCGTCCGGGCTGCCAGAGCGCGCCTCGCGTTCAAGCACCGCCCGGTCCAAACCGGCCCAGGGCTGGCCAGCAGGCTGCGCGAGCGCGCTGGCGGTCGTGCGCGGCAGCGACCTGTCCGGCCGGCTGGGCGCTTGCCCAGCGCCACACGCGATCGGGTCTGCGTCGACCCTCACGCACGTCATCCGCAGGTTCTGCTCCACCTCGTGCCAGAACCGCGTCAAGACGGCGGCATTGCGCGCGGGTCAATGGTGACGCGCGAGCGGCAGCCGTTATGGCTATGATCCGAAGAACACCTCCGCCTCCGCGTACCGCTCGGCGGGCACGACCTTTAGTTCCTTGATCGCCTCGGACAGCGGGACCCGCACGATGTCCGTGCCGTGCAGCGCGACCATCTTCCCGAAGTCGCCCTCGCTCACCGCGTCGATTGCGTGCAGACCAAACCGGGTGGCGAGCACGCGGTCGAACGCGGTCGGCGTGCCGCCCCGCTGGATGTGCCCGAGCACCGCGTAGCGCGCCTCCTTGCCTGTGCGCTCTTCGATCTCGTCGGCCAGCTGCTGCCCGATGCCGCCGAGCCGCACGTGGCCGAACGAGTCGAGTTGCTGGTCGGAAAGCTCGAGATCACTTTCGGCCGGGTGCGCGCCCTCGGCGACCACGACGATCGGCGCGTACCCGACCCTGAACCTGCTCTCCACGTAGGCGCAGACCTGTTTGATCTCGAACGGCCGCTCCGGGATGAGGATCACGTCGGCGCCGCCAGCAAGCCCGGCGTGCAGTGCGATCCAGCCCGCGTGCCTGCCCATGACCTCGACGACCATGGCCCGGTGGTGGCTCTCCGCGGTAGTACGCAGCCGGTCGATCGCCTCCACCGCGATGTTGACCGCGGTGTCGAAACCGAACGTGAAATCGGTGGCGCCAAGATCGTTATCGATGGTCTTCGGCACCCCGATCACCTTGACGCCCTGGTCGAACAGCTTGGCGGCAACGCCGAGCGTGTCCTCGCCGCCGATTGCGATCAGCGCGTCCACGCCCAGGCCGGCCATGTTGTCGGTGATCCGCTCGACGCCTGAGCGCCCGTCGCGCTCGGCCTTGAGCGGATTCGTCCGCGACGAGCCCAGAATCGTGCCGCCGCGGGCCAGGATCCCGCGGACAGCCGGCACGTCGAGGGTAACGGTTCCACCCTCGAGCGGACCGCGCCAGCCGTCGCGGAAGCCGACGAATTCATAGCCGTATTGCGACACGCCCTTACGGACAACTGCACGGATCACAGCGTTCAGGCCGGGGCAGTCGCCGCCGCCGGTGAGCACTCCCACTCGCATCTTGATTCCTCTCGTCGCGCCGGATGGCCGGAGACGGTTCCCGCGGGCCACACTAGTGCCCATGAACGTGCTCGCCATCGACGCCGGCACCACGGGAGTCACCGCACTCATCGTCTCCCCTGAAGGCAAGATCAGGGGCCGCGGTTATGCGGAGTTCCGTCAGCACTATCCGCGGCCCGGCTGGGTCGAGCACTTGCCAGAGGGAATATGGCAGGCGACGCTGTCCGCGACCAGGCAAGCGCTCGCGGGCGGCGCGACCGTAGAGGCGGTCGGCATTACGAACCAACGCGAGACGCTGGTGGTGTGGGACCGCCGCACGCTGGCTGCGCCCCGCCGTGCCATCGTCTGGCAGGATCGCAGAACGGTTGCGCTGTGTGCCCGCCTGCGTGAGGCGGGTCACGAGCCGAGGGTGACCGAACTGACCGGGCTGCGGCTCGATCCGTACTTCACCGCGACGAAGCTTTCCTGGATCGCGGCGAACGACGAGCCCACCTGGGCCGCCATCAGCGAGGGGAGCGCGGTGGCCGGCACCGTCGACTCCTATCTCATCGCTCGGCTTACGGCAGGACGCACGCACGTGACCGACGCCTCCAACGCGTCGAGGACACTGCTGTACGACATCAGGACAGGGCAGTGGTCGGCGGAGCTTTGCGATCTGTTCGGTGTGCCGATGAGCGCGCTGCCCGAGGTGCTGCCGTCCTACGGGGTGGCGGGTTACGTCGACCCCGAGGCGTTCGTCGGGCTCGACGTGCCTATCGCGGGAATCGCCGGTGACCAGCAGGCGGCGCTCTTCGGCCAGGCGTGTTTCACGGCAGGCGACACCAAAGCCACCTTCGGGACCGGGTCCTTCGTGCTCGTCAACACGGGGAAGTCGATCGTCACACCCCGGTCGGGCGTGCTCAGCACCGTCGCGTGGCAGGAGCCTGGTGGCGAGCTCACCTACGCGCTCGAAGGAGCGATCTTCGTTACGGGCGCGGCGGTGCAGTGGCTGCGCGACGGTCTCGGCATCATCGACACGGCGCCGCAGACCGAGGCGCTCGCAGGGACCGTCCCCGATTCTGGCGGTGTGGTGTTCGTCCCGGCGCTGACCGGGCTCGGCGCGCCGGACTGGGATCCCGACGCGCGCGGGACGATCCTCGGGATCACCCGGGGTACCACGCGCGCGCATCTGATCCGCGCCACCCTGGAGGCGATCGCGTACGAGGTGCGGGACGTGTTCGATCTGATGAACGCCGTGACCGGGCACACGCCGGCGGTGCTGAAGGCGGACGGCGGCGCGAGCGCCAACAGTCTCCTCATGCAGATGCAGGCCGATCAGGTGCAGATCCCGGTGGAACGGCCCGTGGTGGCCGAGACCACGGCACTCGGCGCGGGCTTCCTTGCGGCCTCGGCACCGGCATGTGGTCGTCGGCCACGGAACTCGCTGGGACGTGGCAGCTCGACCGCAGGTTCGAGCCGGGGCCAAGAGACGAGACCGGACATGATCGCTGGCGCGCCGCCGTGCAGCGCGCCAAAGGCTGGGCCAGTTAGCCGCAGCGAACCGGGCGGGCGCCGATGCGAACCGGGCCGGCGCCGATGCGGTTCACGCGCCTGGAGCCGGCCTCATGGCCAGCAGCCACCTGCGAGCCAGGTCAGGCGTGAATGGGTCGTAGATCTCCGGTGTCGAGGTCTCGAAGAGGAACCGCGTCAGTATGTCCTCGTGCCCGGCCTCCAGGCCCACGTCATCACGTCCGTCAAGAGCGCCGGCCCATGTGCAGCTCTCGGTGTCCGTGAGCTGGCCGTTCAAGAAGGCCTCAAGCAGCCGCGCCACGTCCGCTCTGGTAAGGGTGACGAGCTCGTCCTCGCCAGCCCGGCCGAATTCTGCCAAGGCCTCCGCAGCCTGCGCAACCGGGCGGCGGAGCTCGATGACGTCCTGGAGAGCCTCAGCGCGCCCCTTGCCGTTCCCATCCGCCACCATGGGGGGATCTTATCCTCGATGTGAACAAGCTCTCCATCCGGGCCGAACGTTCCTTGCGTGCAGCCGGTTGTGCTGCCGCTGCGTCGGCCGTCGGCGGCTTGTGACGTGGCGAGCGCCGTGACATCCCGGGCCGCCTGATCGCCTGGGCCTTCCCTCTGCCAACTGCCCATCTGCGCAACCGGGCGCAGATTCGGGCAGCACGCATCTGATCGGGCGGATCACTCCGAATACCCGTTGAAGGGACAACGCGGAGGGAGTCATGCATGGGGCGGCGTCAGGTCGCTGTCGTCGGAAGCGGTGTCGCGGGCCTGACGGCAGCCTACGTGCTGCAGCGTTCGTGCGACGTGACGCTCTTCGAGGCCGACGAACGGGCAGGTGGGCACGCGCACACCCATGATGTCGGAGGCCTTTGCGTGGACTCCGGCTTCATCGTGCACAACGCGCGGACGTATCCACTGCTGACCCGGCTGTTTGCCGAACTCGGGGTAACCACGCGGGACTGCGAGATGAGCATGTCGGTGCGGTGCGCCGGATGCGGCCTGGAGTATGCGGGCGGACGCGGGGCGCTCGGCTTGCTCGGCGGCTCGCGTACGGCGCTCCGCGCCGGCTACTTGCGGATGCTCACCGAGGTGCCGCGTTTTTTCCGGGCCGCGCGCCGGATTCTCGCGGACGGTGACGACGGCATTACGCTCTCGCGTTTCCTCGCCGACGGCGGCTACTCGAGGTACTTCACCGACCACTTCATGACGCCGCTCGTGGCGACGGTCTGGTCCTGCGCCCCTGCCGAGGCGGGCCGCTACCCGGCGCGCTACATGTTCGCATTCCTGGCCAACCACGGCATGCTCACGCTGCGGGACTCGCCGCAGTGGAGGACGGTCGATGGCGGCAGCCGCGCCTATGTCGAGCGGATCACCAAGGAACTGACCGCCGTCCGGACCACCACACCAGTCATTTCCGTCCGCCGGACACGATCCGGCGTGCAGATCCGCGACGCCCGCACCAGCCACCGTTTCGGGGCGGCGGTGATCGCCACCCATGCGGATCAGGCGCTACGGCTGCTTGCGGCGCCGACTGCCACCGAACGGAATGTGCTCGGGGCCTTCA
Organism: uncultured Actinomycetota bacterium; assembly: GCA_963712955.1. Classification (GTDB taxonomy): domain Bacteria; phylum Actinomycetota; class Actinomycetes; order Streptosporangiales; family Streptosporangiaceae; genus DATFVJ01. Next base: position 177,284 of record CAVQKF010000022.1, read on the forward strand.
GGTACTCGCGCAACGAGACGGTGCTGCACACCGACGCCTCCGTCCTGCCCCGCTCCCCCAGAGTCCGCGCGTCCTGGAACTATCTGCAGACGTCATGTGCCAACACTGACGGGCACGTCCGTGTGAGCTATGACATGAACCGGCTGCAGCGCCTGCCTGGAGCGACACATTACGTCGTCACGCTGAACGGCGCTCAGGCCGTTGCTCGAGGGCGCGTGGTCGCCCGCATGGTCTACGAGCACCCGCTGTACACCCCGCAGGCGCTGACCGCGCAGCGCAGGCTGCCCGAGCTCACCGACGAGCGGATCGCCTATGCGGGCGCCTACCACGGCTGGGGCTTCCACGAGGACGGCTGCAAATCGGGTGTCGCCGCGGCACGTGCCCTGGGAGGCACGTGGTGACCGGGCCCACACTTTACGAGTGCCGGGTCACCCACGTGCGGGCCGAACCGGTTCGCAACGCTTTCACCTACCCGATGCAACTGTGGCTCACCGACCTCGACCACCTGCAACGCGGCGGCGTCCACGGTAAGGGCTTCCCCGGGCAGCGCTTCCTGGCCCGCGATCATCTCGGCGATCCTGGCGCCAGCATCCGCGCCAACGTCGACGGCTTCCTCGCCGCGCGCGGCGTCAGCCTGGCCGGCGGCAGGTGCTCATGCTCACACAGCAATACGTAATCTTCTTCCGCCGCCCTCTACTGGCTCAGTTGCGTCTTGCTAG